>NZ_MVDN01000001.1 GCF_002006795.1 Wohlfahrtiimonas populi
GAGAGTGTCATGCATAACTTAAACTTAGAAGCTCATCTCATTAATGCCAAATGCCCTAAATGCGCCAAAATAATTGCTGAATCAATTAGCAGGCTTACTGTTTCATGCACAACATGCAAGCATGGCTTTGATATCGATGAAAATGAATTTCAACAAAAGGTAGAAGCTTGCTGCTCTATCCAACTGAGCTAATAGGGTTTATTACAGGCATAAAAAACCCTGCTTGGGAGGACTGGGAGTGTCGAAGCAGGGATTTTTTACCAAAGGAGAGCTAATTGTTTAGCACTTACTTTATATAACTTTACTAGAAAAATGTCAATCTTACACTTAAGAACAAATACTATCTGAGCTAGCTGTATTTATTTTAATACATAAAAAAACCCCAACTGAATGGGGCAGTAATACCACTAAATTGTAATTATCCACTCAGATTTCTCTAAGCCCATATAGATTAAACTATTACAATTAAAATTAACAACCAAATATAAAACTATATGATTACTATCAGTATATATAAAAATACACTGAATAATTTACTCAACAATTAAATATCTTTACTATACTAGATGGCTTATAACAAAAGACCCCATATTTCTATGAGGTCTTTTACACATCAAACTAACAGCATCTCCAGATTCAATATCTACTATATTAATCACCCCGTCAACAAAAATACTTATAAAATAAATTAATGACTTATTTTAATACAACAAATAGATATTAAATACAGAAGACCATTAAATAGTCTTTCAAATTCAGTTGCAAGCCAAAGAGCATTGATGTGATATTTACCACTCAATACTCCTTTAACCTGTGGCTTGATCTGAAAATATAAATCACGTACGAGCTTCTTTTTGTTGGATGCACTGCCATACTTGCTAGCTCTTGCTTGGCGCACTACTTCATTCAAATTGAAGTCTAAAATCTCATGGTTAATTTTGATTTTCATCTCGCAACCCATATTCCTTAATCTTTTTGTTCAGAGTGGGATGAATACAAAGCTGCAATCCATTACCATCATATAATCTATATAATTTTTCACGCGGTTTAGCATCTTTCACATGCTTAACCGTTAGCGGTATGATCAACCTAGCTATAATAGTAGTACAAACCTTATAAATTCAAGAGATAACTATTCTTACAGCTAATTAAAAATTTATCAAAAAATAAAATATAATATAATATAATATTAAATATCAATCAATTAAAAAACAAAGATTTCATAAAAATCACAACAAACCACAAAATAAAAATAAAAAATTGGCACAAAACTATTTTTAATCTAAATATATCTCATCCAACGCATCAGCATTACCTTTTTGAGTTGAGCATTAATCAATAAAATCACTCCACCACTGTAAAACCTCTCTTTTTTGCTTGATATAATTCGCTTTATTGTAGATAGCACGAGTTTTATTATCATCAACATGTGCTAAACACGACTCAATCACATCTTTATCAAACAAACCTGTTTCATTCAAAATTGTTGAAGCTAAATGCCTTAACCCATGAATTGTTGTATCAATACCATGCCTTTTGGCTAGCGCCAAAGGATATGAAACACTAATATGCCCTGAAAAATTTCGACCAGGAAAGATATACTCTCCACCTTGGCTTTGAGCTTTAATTTAGTCCAAAATTCCAACAGACTGCCAAGATAAAGGGATGTAATGAGTGCGATCAATCTTCATTTCCTCCCCATCAATGACTATGCATTTCATTTTTTCATCATATTGATCCCATCTGGCTGCCGCAGATTCTACTGGTCTTGTAATATTTCTCAATATAAATTCAGTGCACAATCGACCAGACAAATTAATCTTTTCATTCTGAAATATTGCAAAAAATTGATAGATTTTATCTTGATCTACAGATTTATAATTTTTAGGCTTTCTTACTTTAAATGCCTGAGTAGATACCTGAATAACAGGATTATACTTACATAAACCTCGTGCTACCGCAAAATCAAATGTCAGCTTTATAAATGATTTAGTTTTAATTAATTGAGCTAATGCTTCTCGTGCCTCAACAGCCAAAAGCGCATCCACAATGTGCTTAGCTTCAATCTCATGGATCTTCATATTACCTATCTTAGGAAATACATCAGCAACCATATATTCATTGCACGAGTATGATGCCGCTCACTAACGTTCACTTTCCAACGCTCATACCAATCCATAAAAACGGATTCATATGTATGATTGCTACTAGTTTGAATAGTTTCACCATTAATTAACTGAAGCTTTAATACATCACGCTTTATTCTTGCATCTGCTAATGTAATTAAATTTGCATCACCAATAGTATATGTTTTTCGTTTTTTATTATAATCATGATAATCAAAGCGCCAAACTTTACTCCCACTTGGGTGAATGCAAAGTTGCAAGCCATTGCCATCATATAATCTATAAAGCTTCTCTTGTGGTTTAGCATCTTTCACTTGCTTAACCGTCAGTGGTACGATGATTCTAGCCATAATAGTAGTATATCTATTGAGTAAAATTAATATACTACCATTTATACTATCTGGTGGAGGCGGCGGACTCTAAACCAAAACAATAACACATTGATAACAAATATATAAAGTGAATTCAATCTACATTTAGTACTAAAATTCAGTACTAATAAAAATAATATTGAACTAAATTCATATCAATTTGTTAATCCCACTTATAAAAATTATTTCATCAATTGCTTTAGCTGTATAGTCAAAATATTTACCTGATTTTCTAAAATAGCAATTCTATCTCTTAATTCTTCTAACTCTTCTTGAGCAAAGTTATTATCTGTATCATTTTTAGCAGGAGAATACAATTTGGGCAGCCCTGAATTTAAATACAGTTCTACTAACAAATCTGCTTGCTCATCATCAATTGTAACCTGACAAGAATCTCTCAACTCACCAGTTTCTTTATTAAGCATAGGCGTCACTAATGTTTTCATCCCTGCCAATGCATCATCTCCAACTACATAACCTAATTCTGTTTTCTTTATTAAATTTGAATCACGCATCCACTTGTAAAAAGTATTTTGATTAAATTTATGTTTTGCTTTTAATTCATGTAATTTCATCTAAAACTCACTATCCAAAAATGAATCAATAAAATTTTTATGTAACTTCGATGCTTACCATACATAACATCAATCATTGTGACAATGACTAAACTGCACCTTATATAGTCTGATGGTATAATTTAAACAAATTTTTTCAATCTGACCTAAAGATACATATATATTTTGCTCTAAACTCCCTCTCTGAATCATTGTAAATAACACCGATGATTCTACAATTAAATATATGTTCCACTACTGGCATTGGCTTTTTAACACAAAAAATTTGCGGGAATATTTTTTAGCCTATACACATTATGATCTTACTCTTTGATTTTAAGCCAAAAATTCCATCTAAAAAATTTTGTAGAACTTTTTTACAGCAACCACAATCCTAGTTTTTCAACTCGATAAATGCTGCTTAATACCGTATGATAAGCCTCATTATTTCTATGTTTATGATGAGCCTAATATGACAACACCATTAAGAAAGCTACTAACAGAGTTTCGTGATAGAACATTGACAGAACGTGATAAAGGAACAAGTTTCGAGAATTTAATCGTTCAATACTTTAAGACAGAACCATTCTATAAAGANACCACAATCCTAGTTTTTCAACTCGATAAATGCTGCTTAATACCGTATGATAAGCCTCATTATTTCTATGTTTATGATGAGCCTAATATGACAACACCATTAAGAAAGCTACTAACAGAGTTTCGTGATAGAACATTGACAGAACGTGATAAAGGAACAAGTTTCGAGAATTTAATCGTTCAATACTTTAAGACAGAACCATTCTATAAAGAGAAATATATTGATGTATTATCCTACGCTGATTGGGTAGAAAAATATGGTGAAGAATTAGGTATTACCAATAAAAAAGATACTGGCATTGATTTAATTGCAGTCACAGAAGATCAATCATTCCATGCTATCCAATGCAAAAACTATGCTGAAGATTACAAATTATCAAAGAAGGATATTGATAGCTTCTTTACAGCTTCAGGCAAAAACTATTTCTCACAAAGAATCATTGTTAGTACCACAACACAATGGACAGAAAACGCCGCTGATTCCTTAGAAAATCAAAACCCTCCTGTATCTAAAATAGATTTATATGCTTTAGAAAATAGCGTAATTGATTGGTCTCAATACCATGAAAAACTAAAGCCTACATTAAAGCCATTAAAGCAATTAAGACCTCATCAAAAAAGTGCGCTCAGTGATGTTATTCGTAGGCTAGCTACAGAAGATCGTGGCAAGTTGATCATGGCTTGTGGTACAGGCAAAACATTCACATCCTTAAAGATCGCTGAAAAAATGGCTGGTATTGGTAAAAGAGTTTTATTCTTAGTGCCTAGCTTATCCCTGCTCTCTCAATCCTTAACAGAATGGACACAAGAATCATCCATTCCTTTGAGAAGCTTTGCTGTATGTTCAGATAGTGACGTGGGTAAAAAACATGGTCAGGATGATGATCAAGTTATTGCTGGCATGAGTGATCTACAATACCCTGCTACAACAAATGCAAAATCATTAGGCTATACATTAGAAGCTAAACACAACAATGATGCAATGACTGTAGTATTCTCTACTTATCATTCAATCGCCGTAATTAATGAAGCACAGAAAGCTTTCCAAATGAAAGAGTTTGATCTAATCATTTGTGATGAAGCACATAGAACTACAGGCGCTACATTTGAAGGTGAAGATGAATCTACTTTTGTACGCATTCACAATAATGATTATGTCGCAGGTAAAAAACGCTTATACATGACAGCAACACCAAGAATCTATGGTGAGAATGCTAAACAAACTGAGAATGTAGAATTATGTTCAATGGATGATAAGTCTTTATTTGGTGAAGATTTACACGTTATCACATTCTCACAGGCTGTTTCATTAGGCTTATTAGTTGATTATAAAGTTGTGGTATTAGCTGTTGAAGAATCACAAATCAGCAGATCATTACAGAATCTATTAAAAGATGATGATAACTCTTTAAAAGTAGATGATGCTGCAAAGATTGTAGGCTGTTGGAAAGCACTATCTAAGCAAGGCTTTGATGATCATGATACTGACCCTATGAAACGTGCGGTTGCTTTCTGTCAGGTGATCAATAAAGAATATAAAGGTAAAGCTCATAAGGTTAGCTCTATCCAAATCTCTGAGATGTTTGGTGCTGTCGTAGAAGAGTATCAAAAATATGAACAAGCTCAGTTATTATTAGAAAATCCTGATAAAGAACTACCAATCGCCCTATCAATGAAATGTGAAGCTGAGCATGTTGACGGTGGAATGAATGCTAGTGAAAAAGAAAGTAAGCTTGATTGGTTAAAAGAAGCAACACCTGATAATACATGCCGTATTCTTTCTAATGTACGCTGTTTATCTGAAGGCGTAGATGTACCTTCTTTGGATGCTGTTCTATTCTTAACACCTAGATCATCACAGGTAGATGTTGTTCAATCTGTGGGTCGTGTAATGCGTTTAGCACCTAATAAGAAATTAGGTTACGTCATTTTACCTGTAGTTATCCCTGCTGGTGTAGAACCTGAAAAAGCTATGGATGATAACCAAACCTATAGAGTTGTATGGCAAGTATTGAATGCTTTAAGGTCACATGACAACCGCTTTGATGCCATGATCAATAAAATGGAGTTCAACGGTAATGATCGTAATCGCATGGAAGTCATTGCGATGGTAGATCAAGTAAATCGTAAAGCAACTAAACAAACAGCTAAAGAGAAGTCAGCAGGTAAAGCTAAAGGTGGCTCATCCATTGGCTCAGCAGAACCACAACCAATACAAGATACTTTCACTTTTGAAGTAGGTGCTATTGAAAGAGCTTTATGCGCTAAGATCGTTAAAAAATGTGGCAATCGCTTTCATTGGGAAGATTGGGCTAATGACATTGCTAAGATCGCTAGAACGCATATAGATCGTATTACAGGTATTTTAGAAAATCCTGAGAACGTCAATGAACAAGCTGCTTTTAATGAATTTGCACGTGAATTAAGAGATGATTTAAATAACTCTATCACTGATGCTGAAATCATTGAGATGCTAGCACAGCACATCATCACTAAGCCTGTTTTTGATGCGCTCTTTGATAAATATAGCTTTGCACAGCATAACCCTATGTCTAAGGCTATGCAAGCTGTTCTAGACCGCTTACAAGAGCATAGATTAGATAAAGAATCTAAGACATTGCATGACTTCTATGAATCAGTAAAAATGAGAGCTGAAGGCATTCAAAGTGCTGAAGGTAAACAACGTATTGTTGTGGAACTTTATGATAAGTTCTTTAGAAATGCCTTCCCACGAATGACAGAACGATTAGGGATTGTTTATACCCCTATTGAAGTAGTGGATTTCATCATCCATTCTGTAGAAGATGTATTAAAGCAAGAGTTTAATACAAGCTTAGCCAATGATAATGTTCACATCCTAGACCCATTCACAGGTACAGGTACATTCATTACTCGCTTATTGCAAAGCGGTATCATTCCAAAAGAAAAACTACCCTACAAATATAAAAATGAAATTCATGCGAATGAGATTGTATTGCTAGCCTACTATATCGCCGCTATCAATATTGAAGCCACTTATCATGGAATATTAAACAATAACATTCATGGCGAAAATGATGATACTCAGAAAGACATCCCCTACGCGCCATTTGAAGGCATCTGTTTAACTGATACATTCCAAATGAATGAAAAAGCTGATCTTGTGGATGTGCTCTTGGAAGAAAATAGCTCACGCCGTAAACGCCAACAGGAATTACCGATTAACGTCATCATAGGCAACCCACCATATTCAGCAGGTCAAGAAAGTGAAAACGATGGCAATAAGAATGTGGCTTATCCTAAACTAGATGAAATCATTAGTAATACATATGCTGCTAAATCTACCGCCACTCTACAAAAAAACTTATATGATAGCTATATACGTGCTATTCGTTGGTCATCTGACCGCATTAAAGATCGTGGTGTAATTGGATTCGTGACCAATGCAAGTTTTGTAGATAGTAATTCTATGGATGGATTACGTAAATGTTTAGTAGAAGAATTTAGTTCTTTGTACATATTTCATTTACGAGGAAATCAAAGAACATCAGGAGAAAGATCACGTAAAGAAGGTGGAAAAATATTTGATTCAGGTAGCAGAGCACCAATTGCAATTTCTTTATTAGTTAAAAACTCTAATACTAAAGAACATGGAAAAATATTCTTCCATGATATTGGTGATTACATTAATCGCCCTGATAAACTAGAAATTATTCAAGAGCTTAAAAGCTTAAATGGCATTACTCAAGAGAATAAATGGACTGAAATTATCCCTGATCAATTTGGTGATTGGATTAACCAACGTGACCCTAATTTTGATAATTACTTAAGTTTAGGTGATAAAAAAGATAAAAATAGCCTTAATATTTTTCAAAACTACTCCCAAGGGCTACTCACTAGTAGAGATGCATGGTGCTATAATACATCAGAGTCTACAGTAAAAAATAATATTAAAAATATGCTTCTTGTGTATAGTGAAGAGCTATCAAAAGCAACAAAAGCTAATTTAGATGTAGAGGATATTAATATCAATAAAAATCCGTCTCAAATCAGCTGGAGCGGAAACTTAAAAACATACTTTAATAAGAGAGTAGAACTACCGTTTAATAAAGATAATATTCGTCCATCTCTATATAGACCTTACTTTAAAGAATATTGTTATTTCGATAGAAATCTAAATGAGCGTGTTTACCAAATCCCGCAATTATTCCCAACTGCATCACATACAAATCTTATTTTTTCTATCACTGGGCGTGGAGCAACTAAAGAATTTTCAACCATGATGAGCGATCTCATTCCTGATTATGAAATGATTTCTAAAGGGCAATGTTTTCCATTATATCTATATGAAAAGAAAGATTTAACCAAAGGGTATCATGATCTGTTTGATCAAGGTAATGAAACAACTCAAGAGGACGCATATACTCGTAAAGATGCTATTACTGATGAAGCATTAAAACACTTCCAAGATGCTTATCCTGACAATGCAATCACCAAAGAAGATTTGTTCTATTACATCTATGGTTTATTGCATAGTGAAGAATATCGTGAGAAATATGCTGACAACTTAACTAAGCAATTACCACGAATTCCTAGAGTTAAAACATACAAAGATTTTACTCACTTCTCTAATGCTGGTCGTGATTTAGCTGAGCTTCATTTGAACTATGAAACAGTGTCTATTTTCGACAAAGCAAAGCTTACTGGTAAGAATGGGTATACAGTAACCAAACAAGCGATTAAAGGCGGTTCTGATAGCGATTACTACGTTACTAAGATGAAGTTTGGTAAGAAGAAAGATGAAGAAACAAATAAGAATGTAGATGATAAATCTACAGTGATTTATAACAACTTCATTACGATTGAAAATATCCCTGAAGAAGCTTATGACTACGTGGTTAATGGCAAGCCTGCCCTTGAATGGGTTATGGAACGCCAATCTGTTACTACTCATAAAGATTCAGGCATTACTAATGATGCGAATGATTGGGCTATCGAAACAATGAAGAATGCACGCTATCCATTAGAGCTATTCTTGCGTGTGGTTACAGTGAGCTTAGAAACTCAGAAGATTGTGAATGGTTTACCTAAATTGGATTTATTGAAGGATTAACAAAAACAACAGCCTATGAAAGTAGGCTGTTTTTATTTATCTAGGAGTCATAATAAATATGGAATTAAAATCTATTCACACTATTTTTAAAGATAGAATCTTACGAATCCCTTCTTATCAACGAGGATACTCATGGGGAAATAATAAATTTCCTACAAAAAAAGATGACTTAAAAGATATAAAAGGACAACTCATAGATCTATGGAATGATATTCAAAACATTCCTGATAATAAATGGCATTACACAGGGCTACTAACATTAGTAAAAATGGAAAATAATGACCCTGATACTGCTCTTTTAACTAATTACCAACAGTTTGCTATTGTAGATGGTCAGCAACGAATTACATCAATCTTAATTTTAATTGCTGTATTAATAAAATATGCAGAACAATATGACCATTATTATGGTATACGCAAGGAAGATGCGGGCTTTCAATATCTTTATATTACTCATTCAACATCCAAAGCATGTATTTTTGGTTATGACCAAGACAATCCAAGCGATAAATTTTTCAAAAAATATGTTCTAGGTTTAAATGATCTTATTTTAGATGATAGCAAAGAGAGCATCTATACAGAAAATTTATTAAAAGCTTATAAATTTTTTGAACAAGCTGTTAGTTTTTATCTAGAAGAGCATGATGATAAAAAATTAGCCCTAACAAAACTATTCACAAAAGTTACTACAAATCTAAGATTAAATGAATATGTGTTACCCGATGAACTAGACGAATATGTAGTATTCGAAACAATGAATAATAGAGGTAAACCTTTATCTCAATTAGAAAAACTTAAAAACAGATTAATGTATCTCGCAGATAAACTAGATATTGCCCCTTCTATAAAGACAAGTTTAATCAATTCTATCAATCAATCATGGATTACTATCTATCAATCTTTAGGTGCTAATAAAAATAACCCCTTAGATGATGATGCATTCATCAAAGCACATTGGATTATGTACTTTGGTAAATACGATAGATCAGAAGCAAATGTATATTCAAATCAACTCTTTAATGATTATTTCACTATTGATCAAGTATATGCAAAAAAAATTACTGAAGTAGAAATTTATAACTATGTTTTATCTTTACAACAAAGCTCTAATTTTTGGAATCAAATTCACAATGTAGAATTTATTGATGATCCTGACATTAAAGAAGGATTACGCAGATTATATAGAGTAGGATTTAGAGCAGCATTCAAGCCTTTGATCCTATCTACGATGCTACAATATCCATCTAATTCAGTATTTTTAGATGTGATCAATGCACTTGAAAACTTTTCTCTCAAGGTCTTTTTAATTACAGGAAGACAATCCAATACTGGTGATAGTAAACTATTTTCCCTAGCTGGTAACCTATACAATAAAACCATAGACCTAGAATACATTATCAATAAAATAAATGAATTCACATCAGAGTATTATAACTTTAATCTATTTGAAACATGGATAGCCGACCTCACGAAGTCTGCTAATAGTTATTATGATTGGGTTGGTTTAAAATATTTACTCTTCGAATATGATAATCATTTAAGAGCTCAAAATAAGACAAATACTGCAATATCTGAATTAAATTGGAAGGATTTTATTAATAAAAAAACTATCGAGCACATATATCCACAAAGTGCTTATGAAAGTGAAAATAATTTAAATGGTGATTGGGACGCATTTAAAGATTTTACCTTGTTACAGAAAAAAAGATTTTGTAACAGCTTAGGAAATTTGTTACCACTGACTAATTCTGATAATGCTAGTTTTAATAATGATCCATTTAAATACAAAGTTGATCAATCAAAGAAAGAGGATAAGTACATTAATCGCGGTTACATACATGATTCTATCAGCGCTCAGATTATTGCAAAAGAACCTGACTGGACACCAGAACAAATTAAAAGAAGAGGTTTGGATATGATAAACTTCCTTTTATACAAGCTAAATGAACCTTCTACCTTATTAACTGAAGAAGAAAAATTAAAACTACTTGGATTAGATTTTTTAATATAAAAATAACCTGCTAAAATAAAAAAGCCCGCTACTATGCGGGCTTATAATTTAGCGTACCCACTTGCTAGGAACACCACCTGTTTTACTGAAACAATAGTTATTGTTCAAGTTATCATGCCATTGCTGCTTGGTTATATAAGAAACCCACTCATACAGATCAAAAATTGCTTTTAAGTCACATGATGCCTTTGGGAATAAACCTTTAATTGCATCCTTTATATGACTCTTAAATGCTATATCTGTACCATCAGGAATTCTAAGCACTAAATGAACATGATATGAATCTACATAACTATGTTCAAAAGTCGCAATAAAAAAGAACTCCATTCTTTTACTTCGATTTTTATAGCATGTACTCAATATTCTCTTATCTAATTTTTTCATCCTTTCTTTTATGATCTCTAAACTCAGATTCTCATCATTTGGATTAATAGTTAATGCGTAGTTACATTCATTTCTAGTAGCAAGAGCATGCAACCATTCAATGGTTTCTTTTTTTGCCCTTTGTTTAGTTTTACAATATGCTTCACTCATTCTTACAATTCTCATCTAATACAATATTAATAATCATTGAGGTAAGAAAGATTGTTAGTAGTAGAATTTAGACAATAAGAACCCATTACCGCTCAGGTTAAGAGCAGCTAATTTAAATTCATTTGTTTTCAAATAAAGGATTGAACCAGCGAACAGAAGCGTGGATTATCTTGTTTATTTCTTATCTAATATTTATACAACTAACAATCTTCAAACCAAACTAGGAACTACTATCTATGCAGCTTTTTTAAGCCCATCTAACCACGCATAAATATCACTAGATTTAAATCCCACAGCCCTAGCTGATAGCTGAACCTGTTTAGGGAATCGCCCCTCTTTAATGTGACGATAGATTGTTGCTTTGGACAATCCTGTTACTTCTACAACCTCATTCATTCGTAAAATCCTATTCATAATTACCTCAAAAATAATTTAAAAATTTAAAATTCAGTTTTCGAAAACTATGAATCAATTTTATAATTTATAAGGTTCACTAAATAGATGGGATATAGGGGATAATGTGNTCACTAGATTTAAATCCCACAGCCCTAGCTGATAGCTGAACCTGTTTAGGGAATCGCCCCTCTTTAATGTGACGATAGATTGTTGCTTTGGACAATCCTGTTACTTCTACAACCTCATTCATTCGTAAAATCCTATTCATAATTACCTCAAAAATAATTTAAAAATTTAAAATTCAGTTTTCGAAAACTATGAATCAATTTTATAATTTATAAGGTTCACTAAATAGATGGGATATAGGGGATAATGTGGGGGATTTTTTTCCCCTACATTAAAGATAGGAATAATATGACTGATAAAGATAACGAATTTGAATCATTTATGGATGATAACTTTGAAGACTTCTACAATAATCTTCCTAAAAAAATTTGGGCAGATATTAATAATTTAACAACATTGCCAAATGTGATTAATCATGACTATATAGAGTTTGATAAGATCGAGGAATGCATTCATATTGATAGTTTAATTAGAAAGCTCATTATAAATAATTACGCTTTATTTCCCAATCAAAATCAATGTGAATGGGATGAGTTGATATATGAATTCAAAAAATTATTAGGCGCAACCGCTACAGAAGAAGAACAATTCAAATTAGGCATCAATCCTGATGAAATTAAGTTTATACGATCTTGTTTACAAGAAAAGATCACTCCAAATACTCCATTTCAATATTGGGAATGTAATTATCAATTCAAACAAAGCTTATATAATGCATTAATCAATGTATGGAAGTTGATTATAGACGCAATCAGCCCTTTTCAAATAAACAATATAGATTTAAGTAACTCAGTATTATTAGACAAAATAGCCACTAGGGCGGATTTTAGAGAAATTATTAAAAAACGTCCCATGCTGTATTTTTATATTGATAAATCCTTAAAAGTCTCTAAGAAAAAAATAAAACTATTCCCTAACTGTAAATTAACTTTCACAGCTCGAGATAATAATTTTTATGAAATTAGCCCTGAAGATGTACTAATATCTAATGACTACAAAATTGATTATACTGAACAATCGATTCAGGTTAATTCTGTCTTTTTAAATAACATTGCATTGACAGATATATCTAATCGCCAAATCATTGTACCAACTAATGAAAACATAGAGTATCTAAAAGGAAACCTAAAAGACATACAATCATATCTAACTCTGCCAATAGAGTATTTTAACATATCTTTACACTTTAATCAAGCCTATATCTCGAATGAACAACTTACTAAATTAGGAATAAACAAACCTAAAAAACAATCAAAACCCGAAAAAAGAAATGCCGCTCTAATGCAATTAATTAAAGAAGACCCAAGCCTAATAGATACAGATGGAATAACATGTACAATGACACAAGAAGAATTATGGGAAAAATGCATAGAGTTTGATCGAAAATTATTTGCTTCAGGTAAAGATGACTTTTTCAATAAAGCCAAAAACCCTAATCTTTCAGAGATTATAAATTTTTCATTACATACACGAAAAAAATAAACAAATGAATAAAATTACAGCACTTAATTTTTAAAGTGCTGTTTAAATAACCTATTTCACTGATTGGCTTCTCAATACATCCAAATAATCCGCCCACTCTTGCAACATCATTCTACGATCATCCAAATATTCTGCATGATTATAAGCTCTACGAATAGAATTACCTTCTTCATGGGCTAATTGCTTTTCAATCCAATCTGAATTATACCCTTGTTCATTAAGCAAAGTGCTAGCCATTCCTCGAAAGCCATGAGGAACTATCTTTCTCTCATATCCTAAGCGTTTTAAAGCCATATTTACAGTATTATTACTCATAAAGGAGGTTGATTTTGTATTACTAGGAAAAATATAAATTTCGTGACCCGTAATCTCAAATAGCTCCCTCAATAACACCACCACCTGATCAGATAATGGCACAAGATGATCTCTACTCATTTTCATTTGTTCAGCAGGTATTTTCCAAATTTTATTTTCAAAATCAATATATTCCCATTTTGACTCATAAACCTCATTTGGTCTAAGCATTAAATATGGCATCATTTTTAATGCATACCAAGTAACGACTCTTCCTCGATTCTTATAAGTTTCAATATCTCGCAACAATTGCCCTATCATTTTAGGATTAGTAATTGTTGGCATTGATTTAGATGCTGCCTTTTGCAAAACAGAATCAATACCAATGGTTGGATTAATAGAACAAACCTCATGGATAATACAATAATTAAAGATTTGGCTAATAATTTGTTTACAACGCTTACTTGTTTCAATTGCCCCATCTCTGCCTATCAATCGAATTAAAGCGATAACATCTTTAGGTTTTATATCTGTAATTTTCTTTTTACCAAAAGTAGGAAGAATATGATTCTTCAAACGCCCCTCTGTATTCTTATAGCTTTTCTCATCAATCTTATTAATTCTAGTTTTAAGCCATTCATTAGACCAATACTTAAAAGAATTATCTGTTTTTGCTTCTCGCTTTTTATCTTTTAAGACTTGAGCATAATCATCACCATTTTTATAAGTATCTACTGCTATTTTAGCTTCATCTCTAGCTTCTTTTAATGACATATCAGGATAGCGTCCAATCACACAAGTTTTTTGTTTCTGCTTCTTCTGATTATCAAAATATGTGTAGACCACTTTGAAGCTTTTCAAGCCTTTCGGACTAACCACCACATACAAATAATTACCATCAAGATGATTACCAACATCCTTAGGAACTTTAAAAGACTTGATTTTAGTATCAGTTAATTTAGACATAAAAAAAACACCTTAATTCATTTGGTACTAATATTTAGTACTAAATAATATTAAGATGTTATGCTTTTTTATGCAACCTAGTGATACTTGATATTCTTATAAACCGTTGATATTATGCGCTTTATAAAACTATCTGATCCTCTAAGATACTTCAATGTGGTGGAGGCGGCGGGATTTGAACCCGCGTCCGAAAACTATCCATCCTTGGTACTACATGTTTAGCCGGATCTTTAATTTAACTGGCTTTAATCCGATCGGCAGGACAAAGCGCAGCTGTTCCAGTAAATTTCGAGAGGGAGCACCTGGACTTACATCTCTCTAGATCGTTTAAGTTGACTGAAATTAGAACTGAACGAACACAGTCTTAATTTCAGTTAGCAGGCTTAAGCTGCTAAAGCGTAGTTATTATCGTTTGCAATTATAACTGTTTGCCGCGTTTTTACGAGACTCTCGACCTTCTCGACATGCACCTCAAACTTCAACATCCCCGTCGAATCCAAGAACGCCCCCATTTGAAACTTTTAAAATTGTAACACAAAAACAGCAAAACTTCTTCCAAATCGTTAAGGTTAAACACACAAACTTTCTCGGGAAATTTTACTGTTCAAAAAATGGTGGCTCGAGACAGAATCGAACTGTCGACACGCGGATTTTCAATCCGCTGCTCTACCAACTGAGCTATCGAGCCTTTTTGGCTTCTGCTTAAATGGTGGCTCGAGACAGAATCGAACTGTCGACACGCGGATTTTCAATCCGCTGCTCTACCAACTGAGCTATCGAGCCATTTATGCGATGTGTCATCGCTAAGCAGGTGAGCATTAAACACTATTCGTTTCATTTGGTCAAGTATCATATATGATTAACTTTTAATCACATGTTATTTTTATATGTTTTGTGATCTAAAATATACGACACACATCCCATGGAAGCCATTGAAATGCTATTAAGTAATCTCGATCAAATGATTAATTCATCCATTGAATCAGGTTTAGATTCTGCTCAAGTTTTGATCGTAAAAAACCATAAAATCATTAAACATTCTGCGTATGGCGATGCCAACTTAAGCACTTTATATGATATTGCTTCCCTAACTAAGGTATTTTCCTTAACAGTTTTGTATCAAGTTTATGCAACTCAAGGCAAAATAAACTTGAATTTAACATTAAAAGAAATTTTTCCGCACTATTTTGAAGATCAATCCTTGGCTGATAAAGCCAATATTACGATTAAAATGCTTTTGGCACACGAAGCAGGCTTTGAACCGAATCCACTTTTCTATGATAAAAACTATAACACAGAACTTTTCTGCCAAAATCGTGATGAGTTTTTAGGAAAATTACTCAAAGCTCCGTTGATTCATATACCACAATCCTGCTCTTTATATTCAGATGTAGATTTCATGCTGCTCACCTTTATATTAGAGCATCTATTACAAACAAAAATTGATGTACTTTTTCAAGCAACATTTCCTGAATTACACAATCAACGTGTTTGCTATCAACCTTTACAACACGGCTATTCAAAATCAGAAATCGCCCCAACAGAATTACATGGCAATACACGTGATGGATTCATTCATTTTGACAATATCCGCACTGAAACGATTCATGGCGAAGTACAAGATGAAAAAGCTTATCACTGCATGAATGGAATTTCTGGGCATGCAGGCTTATTTGCCAATTGTGAAGCGCTCTACTCTGCTTTGCAACTCATGAATATTCCACCTGAATTTTTACAGAGCCAATCGGATGATCCCAGCTTTGGTTTAGGCTGGCGTTTAAACAAAGGTGGCGATATGGCTTATCACTTTGGTCATTATGCATCTGAAGAAGCTTATGGACATACAGGTTGGACAGGTTGCGTCGTTGTGATTGATCCCAAATATGATTTAAAAATTATCTATTTAACCAATCGAAAACATAGTAAAGTATTGAATCCTGCACGCAATCAGCACCGATTTCTAGGTGATGTTTTATGGGCGGGACAATACAAAAATATCATGAATGAAATCTATCGATCACTAGGATTAAATCAATGAAGCGATCTGGCAATTTACTGATTCAACTCATCATCGTCATTGCATTAGGTGCATTAATGCCATTAGCATTTGCGCCATTTAATCAATGGTGGTTAGTACCATTATTATTAATGGCGTGGCAATTAACCATCAAAAAAGCTTCTAATACACGAAGCTTTTGGCTGAGTTACATATTTGGCTTGAGTATGTTCACCGTTGGGCTTTGGTGGGTACGAATTAGTGTTAACCAATTTGGTGGTGCGCCATTACCATTAGCGATCGCAGCAGTTGTCCTATTATCGAGCTACCTTGCCATCTATTATGGTTTATTGGGCTATCTCACCAAAAAGTTTAATTTGGGCATTACAACACGCTATTTGCTGCTATTCCCAACCGCAGGTGTTTTATTAGAAGTATTGCGTGCTCATGTTTTTACAGGCTTCCCTTGGTTAGCAATGGGCTATACATTAACACCAACGATATTTGCTCAGTATTTATTCCCTGTATTTGGCGCTTTAATCAGTAGCTTTGTAGTTTATTGGGTTGCAGGCGCTTTATTATTGATCATCACTGCCTTCAGCCAACGATCATTTGCACGCTCTCTTACTGGAATTATTGCTTCAGCCTTAATCATTGTAGGTAGCACATTCAGTTTACAGCAATATTTAAGTGATCCTATTCGAGATCAATCTGAATCCGTTAATATTGCATTAATCCAAGGCAATATCACACAAGATCAAAAATTTGATGAGAATAAATTTGAAGCTTCTATTAATACTTATTTATCTCTCACAGAAAGCGTCATTACCAAAGCAAATTTAGTGATTTGGCCAGAAACTGCTGTGGTTGCTTATTATCACCACATGGATGGCTTGATGGCAAATCTCCGCAAATGGTCAGATTACACAGATACAGAAATTCTCTTAGGCATTCCACGCGCACAGCAATCACAAGAATTCAATACATTTTTACATTTAGGTCAATCGCCCTCGCAAGATCAGTTCTATGATAAATATAGATTATTACCTTTCGGTGAATATATTCCAATTCCAGAAGTTTTTGGTGTTTTCTATGAATGGATCAATATTCCATTGGCAGGTTTTACCAAAGGTGCACCTCAGCAAGCACCATTCACATTCTCGCAATTTTCAACGCAAACAACAGGTTCCATCTGCTTTGAGGCTGTATTTGGTGAATCTTTACGTTATCAAGCGAATCAAAGTGGATTCTTAGTGAATATCAGTAATGATGCTTGGTTTGGTGATTCTTTAGCCCCTTGGCAACATTTGCAAATCGTGCAAGCGCGTGCAATTGAATTTGCACGCCCAATTGCTCGTGCAACCAACACAGGTTTAACAGCATTTGTCGCTGCCAATGGCGAAGTGATCGCACAAGCACCACAATTTGAAGCCACAACATTATCCACATCCATTACAGGTAAAAATGGTTTAACTGCTTATGTCAAATATGGAGACAATCCTTGGATCATTGTGGCTAGCGCGCTATTTTTATTGACCATTATTTTATCCATCAAAAATCGCAAAAATAAATACAGAAGAAACTATTAATTTTTAGGATCGCCACCATGAAAAATACCACTACATCATTATCCTTGTTATTAGCAGGATCTTTGCTTTTAAATACAGCTTTTGCAGATGATTTCACCATCCAAAATGATTGGCATTTTGCGGGCTTAAATCAGCCTGTCAAACAAATCACTGTGCAAGAAACTCGTGAAGATGGCGAAGAACTACAAAAAACTCAAACATTTTTTAATGAGCAAGGCTTCATTACAGAGATCATTTACGATGATTCATTGAAGCAAGTTTTTGAACCTTACCAAGGTAAAGTTCGTAATATTGCATTCATTTACGAAGCTGAAGGTGAAGAACAGCGCCAAGAATTAACAACAACTTGGTTAGCCGAAAATCATATTCGATTTGATGATGGTGATTTAGTCATTGACACGTTTTTTGATTCAGAAGGCAAAGCAACTCGTCATGAATTGTTCATGGACAGCACAACAAAACCTGATGAAATCACCCAATATCAATATGTAGATATGAATGATCCAAAACCTGAAATTAAAGAAAATTATGTGTTTGTGACTAATTTAGAATTGGATAAAAATGGCAATTGGATTCAACAAAAAGAAGAGAAAGCGAATGATAAACCTATGATTCGCACAAGAATTATTGAATACTTTCCATAATTTGCCAATTCCTCACAACCTTTACATTCTCTATACAACTTACAAAGGTTAATTCTATATAATGTCCGCAATTCCTATTTAAGAACAATTCTCTTTCATGAAAATCAAAAATACTAAAACAGCGATCTTCTCATTAATCGCACTCACAATTGTCGGCTTTACTGTCTATCAAAAATACTTCACTGAAGTTCCTATTAGCTATTTAACCGAGTCTGTTAAAAAGCAGGATCTTGAAGTCACTATTTTGGCTGATGGCAAGCTCGAAGCATCTCAACAAGTTGAAGTGGGCGCTCAGGTTTCAGGGCAAATCAAAAAGTTGCATGTTGATTTAGGCCATGCAGTTAAAAAAGGGCAACTCATTGCTGAAATTGATGATTTACCACAATTAAATGCGGTTAAAGATAGTGAAGCTCGACTAAAAAATGTTGAAGCTTCTAAAGTTGCAAAACAAGCGCAAATTGTGAATGCTCGTATTACATTGCAACGTCAGCAGAATTTGATCCGCCAGAAAGCAACTACACAATCTGAAGTGGATATTGCTGAAGCTAATTTATTAGTATTAGAGGCAGAATTAGATGCGTTGGATGCACAAATTGCTCAAGCAAAAATTGCTTTAGATACAGCACAGCTAGATTTAACATATACAAAAATTATTGCACCCATTGATGGCGTTGTCGTGGCAACTGTGGTGAAAGAAGGTCAAACCGTTAACTCTGCACAAACTGCGCCTACCATCGTAAAAATTGCTGATTTAGATACGATGAACATCAAGGCACAGATCTCTGAAGCGGACATTACAAAAATCAAATCTGGCATGACTGCTTATTTTACGATTTTAGGTGAACCTAAAAATCGTTACCCTGCTCTATTAGAATCTACTGAGCCTGCACCTGAAAAATTCCAAACCACAACAGGCAATACAGCAACAACAGCTAGCACAGAAGCCATTTATTACAATGGTATTTTAAAGGTTGATAATCAAGAGCATCTATTTCGCATCGATATGACAACACAAGTGTACATCGTGGTGGATAGCGTGAAGGATAAATTAGTCATTCCAACAATGGCAACACGATTTAAGCCGTCATCCTTTGATTTACCCAATGATAATAACTCAAGCGAAGATCGTAAAAAACGTGATAGTAAAGAAGCTTATGTTTGGGTACAAGAAAGCAATGGTTCAATCGCCCCTAAAAAAGTCACTTTAGGCATCAGCAATAATATTTATACAGAAGTTATTGCAGGCTTAAATGGTGATGAACAAGTGATTTTATCTGAATCTTTTGGTGATGCTAAAGCAGGTCCAAATCGCATGCCACGCATGAGGTAATATCATGGCTTTAATCGAACTCAAAAATATTACTCGATCCTTTAAATCTGGCGATCAAACCGTTCAAATACTAAAAGGTATTGATATTAGCATCCAAGCTGGTGAAATGGTTGCTATCATTGGTGCTTCAGGCTCTGGCAAATCAACACTCATGAATATTTTGGGCTGCTTAGATCAAGCATCATCTGGCGACTATATATTTCATGGTGAGAATATTGGCCAATATGAGGATGATCAATTAGCTAAGTTACGCCGTGAACATTTTGGCTTTATCTTTCAACGCTACCACTTATTATCAACATTGAATGCTGAAGGTAACGTGGAAGTTCCTGCTGTGTATGCTGGATTTTCACCTGCACAACGTAAATCTCGAGCAGAAGCTTTATTAAGCGCTTTAGGATTACAAGAGCGCATCAAATATTATCCAACGCAGTTATCAGGCGGACAACAACAACGCGTAAGTATTGCACGAGCTTTGATGAATGGCGGTGAAGTTATACTAGCCGATGAACCAACAGGCGCGTTAGATAGTGAAAGTGGCGAGCAAGTATTAAAAATCCTTCAAGAGCTGAATCAAGCTGGGCATACAATCATCTTAGTGACTCACGATAAGAATGTTGCCAACCATGCAACTCGGGTGATTGAATTGAAAGATGGTGAAGTAATTGAGGATCGCACCAATACACCACCACCGATTCCTGAAACACAAGAAGCCCCTGTTCAATTACCACAATTGAAAAAACAGCGCAGCACAGAATGGTTACTCTTACTGGATCGCATCATTAATGCCTTCAGAATGGCATTGATATCAATGTCCATGCAGCGCATGCGAACATTTTTAACCATGCTGGGGATCATTATTGGTATTGCATCTGTTGTTCTTGTGATTGCACTTGGGCAAGGCACCATGAATCAGATTCTCAGCAATATTAATTCCATGGGAACAAGTACATTAACGATTTATCCTGGCAGTGGCTTTGGTGATGCTCGCTCAGGCAGAGTACGAAGCTTAACACCCAATGATGTTAATTTCTTGAGTCAACAATCCTTTATTAAAAATGTTACACCAGTTGTGAACACCAATGCTTTGGCGCGCTATGGCAGCCTAGAAAAAAACGTTTCAGTTATGGGCGTTGGTACGCAATATTTTGACACTGAAGGCTATACACCATCGGAAGGTATTTTCTTTGATGAGGAAGGTGAAGAAAAACTCAGCCTCGATGTTGTAATTGATGAAGCAACTCGTGATGAGTTATTTACAGATGGCACAAACCCTATTGGAGAAGTGATTACACTCAATCGTTTGCCTATGCGCGTAATTGGTATTGCAACATCTAAAACTCAAAAAACAGGAGGATATAGCAACCTAACAGTGTTCATTCCGTATTCAACAGCCATGAAACGTTTATTAGGACAAAGTTATCTACGCAATATCACTGTCACAGTACAAGATAACATTGATATGAAGTTGGCTGAGCAAACACTCACAAGTTTAATGACACAACTACATGGCGCCAAAGACTTCTTCATTTTCACCGCAGATTCTTTTAAAGAATTAGTAGAAGAAACAACATTTGTGATGCGCTTCCTAATCTTCTCTATTGCCATGATTTCACTCATTGTTGGTGGAATTGGCGTCATGAACATTATGTTAGTCTCTGTTGCAGAGCGTACAAAAGAGATTGGCATGAGAATGGCTGTTGGTGCGCGTAAAAGCGATATCTCCATGCAATTCCTGATTGAGGCAGTATTAGTGTGCTTATTAGGCGGTTGTGCGGGTATTTTAGTTGCTTATGCGACTGGCTATGGCATTAATCAATTAGATCTTGATTTAAGCGTTGGCTTCTCGTTAATTTCCATTATGGTGGCATTAGGTGCATCCACTGCCATTGGTGTGATTTTTGGTTACTTCCCTGCTCGTCGTGCTGCACAATTAGCACCAATCGAAGCGCTAGAAAGATCATAATCAATCATCAATATAGTAGAATCTGTTTATCCTTCCTTTTGGAAGGATGTAGATAAACTTCTTTTAAACCGTCATTACTATCATTGAATACAAAACAAAAGCCCAATCGAATATTCGATTGGGCTTTTATGTTAGCAATATGTTTTTTATTACTATTCATCAAATGAATTTGAATATTAAGGCTTAATCTTTGCAGAAACAGACTGAATATCTAAGACTTCAAACTGATGAGGCAATCCCCATTCACTAAAATAATTATCGCCAGCTGTGGATTGGATTCTAAAGAAGTAAGTACCTGGTGCTAAGTTCTCNGTAGAATCTGTTTATCCTTCCTTTTGGAAGGATGTAGATAAACTTCTTTTAAACCGTCATTACTATCATTGAATACAAAACAAAAGCCCAATCGAATATTCGATTGGGCTTTTATGTTAGCAATATGTTTTTTATTACTATTCATCAAATGAATTTGAATATTAAGGCTTAATCTTTGCAGAAACAGACTGAATATCTAAGACTTCAAACTGATGAGGCAATCCCCATTCACTAAAATAATTATCGCCAGCTGTGGATTGGATTCTAAAGAAGTAAGTACCTGGTGCTAAGTTCTCTACAAAAACTGTATTCTCAGTTAATGAATGCTCTAAAATAATTTTCTCAAATTTTGTACTATCAGAAATTTGAATTAAATATTGAGTCCCTGCTTCTAATGGTGCCCATTCCAACTGAACATCTACAGTTTTAACATTAGCTTTTTCAAGATTTGGATCTTCCAACAAGATTCTAAAATCTTTAGTTGCAGAGAATGGACCACGCATGCCTTCTGCATCAATAGATGCCACACGCCAGAAATAAATACCCGATAACAAATCTTCAGGTTTATAAGTTGGTTCAATTAAATTATCCGCATCAATAACGATGTCTCTAAATTTATCATCTCTTGCCACTTGTAGATAGAAAGTCTTTGCTTCATCAGTTGCTTTATCCCAATTGAACGTCAAATTGCGCAATAAAACTTTTTCATCTTGAGCAGGCGTTGCTAATACTGCTGCAAATGGACGTGCATTTAAAATAAACTCATATGTTGCAGGTTGTCCTGTTACACCATTTTGATCAATTGAACTCACCATCATTTGATAGCGACCATCTGGTAAATCATTACCTAACAAAACATTACCTTCTGAACGCATGCTTGAAACAGCATCTTGCTCATCACTGCCTACAGGAATGATCTTTGTTGCATAACCGATCACGCCATCAATAGCTTCCACATCAATTTTAACTGGTACAGCTTCAATTAACTGTGGGAAATTTGCAAATACTGGTGGTGGTAACATTTCAACTTGCTTTGCATCACCATCTTTAGAAATGATGATCGCTTGACCTGCCAATAATTCGGCAGCAGATTCGCCTTCTTGTGCTTTGGCTGCAACTTTACCAGAAACAACCTCTGTTACACTGTCTTCATCTTCCAAACCCATACGGAAAACTGTACCGCGCACTGATGTTGTTGCAGTTGCTGTTTTAACCTCATAGTTTGTATTAGAAATTGGGCTTGAATACACACGGTTTTCTAAACGGCCTTTATCCAATTGCAACTTGATATCGCTCAATGAGCCATCACCCAACGCAATTAAATCATTCAAAATTAATTCACTGTTACTTTGCAATAATAAACGTGAACCATCTTTAAATAAGATTGTTGCCAAACCATCATCACTTGTTACAATTGTGTCGCCCGTAGATAAAATCAAACTATCTTTTTCTGTAAAATCTTTACCAAACTCTAAAGTTTGCTTTTCACCATTGATGATTTTAACCCCACCAATTGCATTCACTAAAGTCGCCGTAGATTGGTTAACTTTCAACCATTTTCTTGGCACTTTAATCAAAGTGCCTGGCTCAATGTAATCATCATTGGGCAAATGATTAATTTTCTTTAACTCTGTCCATAATTTAATATTATGTAAATGGCGCTGAGCGATATTCCACAAACTATCACCTGGAATCGTTTTATATAAGAAAATATCTTCATCAGCTTGCGTTTGATCTACCTGCGCCGAAGCAACAGAAAATAATAACGCAACTGCTAGCATGGCTTGGAGCCATATTTTTATTATCGTTCTCATGATATTTATCCCTTAAACAACATCGAAAATTATTTTTATCTAAACAATAAAGCTGTTAACAAGAAGTCTGCAGCCAACACCAATAGTGAGGCTTTCACAACTGTTGCTGTTGTTGAATTTGCAATGCCACTCGATGTTGCACCACCGATTAGTCCTTCACGTAGCGCAACCAAGTTACATATTAATCCAAATACAATGCTCTTAATAATAACACCATTGAAAATATCATCATAGAAAATAACAGAAGATTGCATTTGTGACCAATAACCACCACCATCTAATCCCAAAACATCTACGGCGATATAATAACTGCCTAAAATGCCAATATCTGAGAAGAAAATTGTCAGGATAGGCACAACAATAATACCCGCCATCAATCGTGGTAATAAAATATAACGATAAGGATCTACTGCCATCATTTCATAGCTTGACCACTGCTCTGTTGCCCGCATTAAACCAATTTCTGCTGTTAATGATGAACAAGCTCGTCCTGTGTATAACAGTGCTGTAAAAACAGATGCCAACTCACGAAATAATGCCAATGCCGTCACTGTGCCGACAGAAGCTTCTGCACCAAAGCGCACTAAATTTACATAGCCCTGAAATGCCAGAACCATACCAATGAATAATCCTGATAACAAGATAATAGGTAGAGACAAAATGCCCAATTGATAAACTTGGCGAATAAATAAGCTTGGCTTTTGGAACAAATAAGTAAAATGACGAATGATGGCAAAAAAGAATACAACGCTGTCACCCAATGCGCTGATTAGCTGAATTGTTTTTTGTCCAATGGCTTCAATAAACTTCATGATAATAATTCATCCTTCAAAGCAGTCGTTGGCAGATTAAATGGCACAGGGCCATCTGACAAGCCTTGAATAAACTGTGTTACCCAAATATTCTGATCTGCTTTAATTTCTTCTGCTGTACCATGCGCAATAATTTTGCCACCGCTTAAAATATAAACATAATCAGCAATGCTTAAAACTTCTTCCACATCATGTGAAACGATAATACTGGTTAAATCTAAAGCATCATTCAGATCCTTAATTAAACGCAATAATACGCCCATCGAGATAGGATCTTGCCCCGTAAATGGCTCATCATATAGTAATAATTGTGGATCCAATGCAATTGCACGCGCCAACGCAACACGGCGCGCCTGACCACCAGATAATGAAGATGGCTTAGCATCTTTTAATGCTCGTAAGCCGACTGCTTCCAACTTCAATAACACCAATGTATTAATGAGTTCTTCTGATAATTTTGTATGTTCGCGTAGTGCAAATGCCACATTGTCAAACACTGACATATCAGTAAATAAAGCACCCGATTGAAACAGCAATCCCATCTGTTTTCTTAAATCAAACAGTTGATTACGTGATAATTGCTCTAAATCTTTACCCATCACAGTGATTTCACCTGATTGCGGTAAAATTTGCTTCGTCATTAATTTCAATAAAGTTGTCTTACCTGTGCCTGAAGGCCCCATTACCGCTGTAATTTTTCCTTTAGGAATAGACATAGAAATATTATCAAAAATGATGCGCTGTCCAAACGATAGCGAAACATCTTTTAAGCTGATCATTTCAGACATTAAAACTCCTAACCTTGTTGCTTCAAGAATGCTTTAAATTGTTCAATGATTCCCACAAAAGCCTGACGATATAAATCCATCTTCGCTGCATCATGCTCTGTATTGTTGCGCATATTATTTTCTAGTGCTGTAGCTAATTTAACAACATCAGATAATTTCACAACATTCGCATTCCCACGTAATGTGTGTGCGATGCGAATTAAATCCTCGTAAGATTTGTGATCCATTGGCTGGTTAATACGCTCATTAAATTCTGCTTCTAAGCTATGTAAATCATCCGTAAAAGCCTCGATCACATCTTTATCAAATATTGGTGCTTCTGCCATACTTTCAGCAGTTTGCTGATGTTTTTGCAAAATTTCTTTCGCACCACGAATAACATCATCCGCTACTTCACGGTTTTCAAAATTCATGTTGCTAATATATTCAATGGCTAAAGTAGCTTCTAATAAATCCTCTTTAGACAAAGCCTCCAACATAAACTCATCAACAAAATAGCGCGTTAAACCATGCGCAATTGATAATACTGACTCAGCTTTAACTGTATCAAATAAATTTTGCTGTAATTTTTTCAATTCAGTCACATCTTGAGTGCTCGTTGCTTGCTCACGAATCTTACGATATTGGGAAACAAATAATTTCACAGCAGATTGTTTTGCGCTGATATAAGCCCAGTTTTTTGTTTCATTGTAAGACAATGGCACTGTTTGACTACGTCGAACCCATAAATCAGACAAGAAACTTTCTAATACCCAAAACTGGCTCACAATCTCATTGAATTGAACATTATCAACGGGATTGGCAATCAATTGACGGAATGCTTTCACTAAATCATCTGTCAATAATGATAAACGTTTCAATCCCATGAATTTGAGAACATTGGATAAACGTTCCAAAAATGGCAAAGAATCTTCTAAACGTAAGCGCTGAGCATGATCTAAATAAATACGCTCTAACTGCTCATGAATTTTTACTAATTCATCTTTAAGCGCTGAACCAAAACGCTTATAAACCAATGGAGAAATTGAGTAAACATCTTGCATTAAGACATTATTTTCAATGAAATCTGAACCTTGATCCAAAGTGCGAATCACTTTCACAAGATCATCACACACATCAGCATCTATATTTTTTTTAGCCAATAATAGAGATAAACGCCCATCCAATTGCGCTAAAATCCTATGTGTATCCACACCGAAATTTTGTTGATTCTTGAGTAAAGCTTGCACATAGAAAGATAATAACAGCCAATCTCTTGCATTTAATGTGGGTAAAGCTGCAGTAATATCGCGGCTCAATGCATTTAACGTGTTCAATGGCACAGTTTTATCAGAGTTTTTAATGAGTTGTAATAACTGGCGCTGATAAAGTGTGCGCAATACTTTCAATAAAGTTACATTGATCTCATTTGAAGCTTGTTCTGCATCTGCATCATAATCAGCAACGATTTCAGTTTCTACAATCACACCCGAATCTGCATAATCTTCAATACTTTGTTCTAAAATCAAACAATAGCGTAAGAGAAAATTTTCAGCTGCATCTTCACCAAAAGCAGAAAGTTCAGGCACTCGCTCCAATGCTTGCTGTGTATAGTTATTCGCTTTTTGCCAATTTAACACAGAAAAAATATTAGAGATCTCTTCTAGTGCGACACTGATATTATCTTTTTCTTGTTCTTCATCATCAGAATTTTCTAATAATGTTTCCAATGTACTGCGCAGACTTTGCACAATATTTTTTAATTCTTCAACCACTTCCCCATCAGTTAGTTTAATTACATTTTCACTCATTATTATTCCTTCAGGTCTCTATTTAACTGATCAATTTCTGAAATAATTAACATTAATTCTTGCTCAACTTCACGATAAGCAATCACAGAATCGTTAGTATTACTCACAACATTCGAGAAAAACTCATCAATTAACACAGAACATTGTTTCATGTTCATCAACTCTTCTTTGCGACTTGTAAAAAACTGTAATTGTCGCTTTAAAGTTGTTCTCAACTCTTCTAAATTCAGGCTCTGCCCATCTTGTTTCAATAATGCTAAATCATGTGTAAAAGCTTGTTCTAAATATTCGTAAGTGCGATCCATATCTTTCACAAGATGATTAAAACTTGTCGCAGATTGTCGAACTTCTCGACCCTTGTTCAGAATACGATCACTTTCATTATTCAATGATGCAACAATTTCTAATTGAGGCAATAATCGATTACGCAATACAACAAATCTCTCCACAACTGCCATTACTTCATCAATTCTTTGTCCTCTTGCATCTTTCTCTGAAGCAAGTGATAAACGTGATTTGTTCAATCTTAAAAATAAGAATGAGAAAATGATGAAGAATAAAACCGTGCCAATGGATGCTACCAATGAAATTAAGAATACTGATTGATTCGTAACTTTAATGTATTCCTGCTGTGTTGCATAAGCATGATCTATGGTTGACTGCAATAAACTCTGAATGTGATCTTTTTCTTCTTGTAAACGAGTTTTCATTTGATTGAGCATCACAATACCACTCGCATCTTTCACAAGATTAGAAACATCTCTTGCGAGTTGATTGAATACAAATTGTGACTCAATAATATTTTCTTCTTCTAAAGTTCCTTGAATGCTTTGTACAGCATCTGCAGGAGATCCCATGATCAATACATTGAGACCTTTTTGAACAACAGATAAGCTATCTGTCAGTTCTGAAATTGTTTTAATTTCTACTTGTGATTGACTATTGATTACACGCGTAATATTGGCGTGTAAACGCACGACAGAGTTTGCCAATTGATCAATATAGCGTACCGTTTCTAAGCTCACTGAGCGTGCTTCTGACAACTGATTCGATACTGATGAAAGATTTTGATACAACGACTGACTTGCACTATCCACTCTCAGTTTTAGCTGAATGGCATCATTCATTGTATCCAAAGTGATAGTTTGTTCTGAGAGTTGCTTTTTAAAGCCGCCCCAAATCAATTGAACATTATGAGCATCATCTCCAGTGACTCGATTCAAACTATCTGTGACACTTTGAATTTTCTCTTTCAATTGTGCTTCATTTAAACGACCACCTTGCGTCTGCACACTGATATAGTTATCTATATCTCGAATAGCATCGTATGCTTGAGACAAATGCTCAACATTTTGGTTCGTTTGATACTTCGGCAAACTAATGAATGCGAAAACGATGAATCCTATCAACAAAATGCCAAAAACAAAGAAACTCACAGAAAGCTGCTTTCTTTGTTTTTCATAAGGATTACAAACTGGCTGGCTAGCAGTGATCACTGCTTCACTCTCTTCAATCACTGAAAAATCCTTTATTGTTTAAATTTTTCGATTACGCTGATTAAATCATCACGAGTAAATGGTTTAGTAATAAAAGCATCACAACCTGCCAATTGTCCACGTGCCTTATCAAATGCACCATCTTTACTGGTTAACATAATCACTGGCGTTTCAGAAAGCTCTGATGGTGATCCTTTGATGATCTGACATGTGTCATAACCATCTAAGTTAGGCATCATAACATCCATAAAGATTAAGTTAGGTTTCACTTCCTCTAAATGAGACAAAGCATTAAAACCATCAATCTCTGAAACAATTTCGTAACCTTCTTTAGATAAGATTAATTCTGCTGTTTTACGAACAGTACTGCTATCGTCAACTACCATGATTTTAAAATTATTGGCCATTCTTATATTCCATTATCTAACTTGCAGAAAAACTATTGTAGTGGGACATTATATCTATAATTGTAACTTTCACTATGCCTTTTCTTGAAATTTATCACGCAAATATCTAAATAACAAAGTTCTACTACGAGATTTACCACCTTTCTTGATCTCATTGATAGAGTTTCGTGTCAATTGGCGCATATATTGGAAATCAACTTCTTCTAATTGCTCAAGAATTTCATCATTCACAGAAGCATCTTGATTGAGTAAGCGCTCAACTTTATTTTCAACCCATTTCTCAATCATCTTTTGCTGTTCACTGCCTGAACGCAATCTTTCAAGACGTTTAGATAAGCGCTCATAATCTTCATCATCAAATTGACGCATCAACTTACCAATCAACTGCTTTTGACGTTTCAATGATGAGTCATTACGCATTTCTTGAGCCAATGTTACAGCTTCAAATAATGTAATTGGTAAGTCTAAGTTTTCTAAATCACCTTTAGATAACTGAATTAAAGTCGTGCCCAATGCTTGCTTCGCATCTGCTTCTCTCTTCAATTGACTCTTACTTGGACCATAATCAAATTCATCTTCATGCATGTTTATTTCTCCTCATAGCAAAAAGCCTGCAACGATGTGCAGGCTTCTAAAATATGGCGTCCCTACGGGGATTCGAACCCCGGTTGCCGCCGTGAAAGGGCAGTGTCCTAGGCCTCTAGACGATAGGGACAAATTAGGTATTTATACTCAACCAATGAGTGACTGCTTACGAATCCACCAACTCACTAGAGATAAGTTGGCGTCCCTACGGGGATTCGAACCCCGGTTGCCGCCGTGAAAGGGCAGTGTCCTAGGCCTCTAGACGATAGGGACGTATATTAGAATTTTTATACTCTACTCTACAGAGTTACAACTATCGAATCAGCCAATTAATTAAAATTGGCGTCCCCACGGGGATTCGAACCCCGGTTGCCGCCGTGAAAGGGCAGTGTCCTAGGCCTCTAGACGATGGGGACATCGTACTTTTTGGTGGAGCTAGACGGTTTCGAACCGTCGACCTCTTGCATGCCATGCAAGCGCTCTACCAGCTGAGCTATAGCCCCAGATAAAATCTGGTGCGGTTAACTTCAAAATCACCAACTTTAAATTGGCGTCCCTACGGGGATTCGAACCCCGGTTGCCGCCGTGAAAGGGCAGTGTCCTAGGCCTCTAGACGATAGGGACATTTCCGTTTTGAAGTTAGTTCGTCTAACTGAGGTGTTGCATAATATCAAAAAAAATCAGGGTGTCAACTTTTTTTTTACAAAACGCCAGTTTTTTCTTTTTGTTCTTCAACTTCCTTGCAATCAATGCATAATTCAGCTGTTGGGCGAGCTTCTAAGCGTTTGATTCCAATCTCAATTCCACAAGTTTCACAATAACCATAATCATCAATTGTTAGTTTGTGCAATGTTTTCTCAATTTTAGCGAGTAACTTTCTTTCACGATCACGTGTACGTAACTCTAATGAGAATTCTTCTTCCTGACTTGCACGGTCATTAGGATCAGACAAAATTGTTGCACCATCATTTTGCATATTAGAGACAGTTTTCTCACTCTCTTGCATCAACTGTGCACGCCAACCGTTCAAGATTGCACGGAAATGTTCTTTCTGTGCATCATTCATGTAATCTTCACCTTCAGCTAAAACGTAAGGTGTAAAATTCTTAAATACGGTTGGATTTTTATTATTATTATTCATTCAAAACATCTCCATCTTGCGTTGTAAATTCAGTGCAGTATCAAAGCACAAATTTAAGAAAATAGAAAGACATATGTAAGCTCTTTAATCAAAAATTAAGCTGATTACAACTCTTTATATTCTCCATCAATAGTTCCCTCTCTCTTTTGATTAGCATTTTGGGCGCTATTTTGCTGTTGATACATCTGTGCCTCTTGAGCACCTAACATTTTGTTTATCTTTCTAATCTTAAAATAAAGATATAAATAAAAAACGACAGTTAGAATAGCACCAACTGCCAAAATTCCAAGTCCTAATGGAATGATTAAAATTAAAAAGCCAATCGTCGCCAATGCAAATAATACTTTTTGCCACAAAGACGCTTGTTTTCCATTAATATAGAGCTGTTTCATCTGCCCTCCTCTCGTTCATTCCTATCCGAAAAAAGGCATAGTATAGTATGCAATACCTTTTTTAAAAAAAGCTTTTACAAAATTTACGACTTCCCTCAACGTTTTAGGAGTTTTTCATGTCAAATCAAATGACTATCACTTTTCCTGATGATTGGCACATTCATCTACGCGATAATGATGCATTAAAAACCACTGTGCCACATGCAGCACAAAGCTTCAAACGCGTGATTGTAATGCCCAATACAACGCCACCTGTCAAAAATCGCCAAGATGCTGAAGCTTATTATGCACGCATTCAAAAGCATATCCCTGAAGGCTCTGACTTTCAACCTTTAATGACATTGTATCTAACACCAGATACAACACCTGAAATCATCGAAGATGCCAAAGCTTCTGGTATTGTTCATGCTGTTAAATTGTATCCAGCTGGCGTGACAACAAACTCTACAGCAGGTGTTTCTTCACTGAAGAATCTTTATCCAGTTTTTGAAAAAATGGCTGAAGTTGGCTTGCCTTTATTGATTCATGGTGAAGCAAGTGATCCTGAAATTGACATTTTTGATCGTGAATTAACATTCATTGAACAAGAATTAAAACCATTACATGCAGCAATTCCAACCTTAAGAATTGTGTTAGAACACATTACAACCAAAGATGCTGTTGAATTTGTATTAGGCGCAAATGACAATGTCGGTGCAACTTTAACGCCACAACATCTTTTATTTAATCGTAACTCATTATTATCCGGTGGCATTAAACCACACTTATATTGCTTGCCAATTTTAAAGCGTGAAATACATCGTCAAGCTTTGATTAAAGCAGCAACCAGTGGCAATCCAAAATTCTTTATCGGTACAGATAGTGCGCCACATGCACAAAGTGCTAAAGAAAGTAGCTGTGGCTGTGCAGGCTGTTACTCTGCCCTGACTGCAATTTCTCATTATGCTGAAGCATTTGAGCGCATGAATGCGCTTGATAAATTAGAAGCATTCTTAGGCCATTATGGCGCAGATTTCTATGGTTTACCAAGAAATACAGAAACAATCACACTTGTACGCGAAGATTGGACGCCACCAGATTCATATCCATATTTGGAGAACGAACATTTGATCCCTTTAGGCGCAAAACAAGTTTTAAAATGGAAAGTTAAATAAACTTGATCAAATATCACTCAACTGTTTTATCTTTTGGTAGAACAGTTGATGATTCTTCGTCTACAATGATTGATCCAATCATCAATAGAAAGAGCTAATATGGTGAAATATCGTGACCAAAAATCAAAAACAAAATTCTCACGCTTTCTAGCACTATCGCTCTGTGCTTGGCTGATCATTGCAATGATTGCTTGCGCAGCTTTATTCTATTACCAATATAAATTAAACTTCAAAACTAGTTTCACACAGGTCAACAGTTATTTTACGATTTATCAACAAAGAGAGTTAATTCTCTTAACCATTGCCATATTTATTGCACTATTTGTACTCATTATATATATAAGAATATTTGCATTCAAAATGCACTTATTTTTAAAACTATTCCTTTTATTGATTCCTAGCATATTCATTGCAGCATTAGCACTATTAAGCTTCAATATTTACCTAATTTTATTAGAACTCAATATCCCGTTAGGGCAAGGCATTTTTGCCTTTAAAAAATATCTACAAAACTTCTCATGGGATCAAGTAACCCAAGCAATCACCGCCCTGCCTTATCAACTTTATTCCATTGAAATTCCATTATATGGCGTGATTTATAGCTATCTAGCAATGTTTATCTTGGTGATTTTTTCACCATTACAAATCAGCTTTTCTGCCAATTCTCTATGGAAAAAATTCAATACATTACTCGCACTCAGCTTTGTGATTTTGTTTGGCACTAGTGCGTATTATTTAATCATTAATTTTATTATTAACGATCCCTTTCTACCTTATAAACCATTCTTCCAATTATTATAAATATTCATGAAATTCTTCAGCATTCTGTTTGTAATTTTTTGTCATAGTGCACTTTTTCTTGTATTCATACATACAGAGAATGAGTTATTGATGACTGATTTTTCATCAGAAGGATTAACAGAACTAAATTCAGAATCAACAACTTTCCAATCCAAATATCTACATCAAAATGATGCTTATGTGATTACAGTTGAATTAAGCGATTGGACATATCCAAATACAACAGAATTACCTATTGAAGAACCAAAAACTATACCAGAAATCCAAACCGAGCCTGCGATTCAAGAAACCATTCAGCCTGAAGCAAAATCAGAATCGGCTCCTGAACCGCACATACAACCTAAGAAAACTGTGCCCAAACCAGAGAAAACAACCACACAGAAAACAGTAAAATCAGCAAAACCTGCCAATAATACACATAATCAAAAAGGTACAGGATCAGGCAATCGCAATGCAATTGGCAGTGGAACAGGTAAAAATTCAATAGATGGCCCAGCTGGCTTTACCAATGGTAATAGCGATCAAACAATACTTCGCAATATACAACGCTGTTATCCATTAATTTCCCGCAGGCGCGGCGAGCAAGGCTTAGCAATTGTCAGAATTCATGTAGATGCCAATGGCAATTCCACCAAAACAGAAATTATTCAATCCACTAACTTTTCTCGTTTAGATAAATGTGCGTTAGAATCTGTTAAATCACTCAAAGTGAAATCGAAAGTGGTGAATGGTAAAAAATCGTCCAGCCATTTTGATCAGCCCATTCGTTTTCGTTTGAATTAAATAATCTGTTCAAGGATAAAATATTTGATGATTGCCCTATCTGTCCAAAATCTATCCGTTCGATCCAGTGATAAAATTCGTTTGAATAATTTATCATTGGATGTTGAATCAGGTAGCAGAGTGGCAATCATTGGCCCCAATGGGGCAGGTAAAAGTACCGCTTTACAAGCATTGTTACAGCTCATTCCTGCAACATTTCAGTCATTAAAATATTTTGATCATAATATTCAAGCGTTATCTAGAAAAAAACTCGCAAAGCTTGTAGCTTATGTACCACAGACACATCCTAATCTAACTATTTCTGTGTGGGATTGGTGCATTTATGCTAGGTTCCCTTATCAAAAATTTGGTTTTTTTCTCACTCAAGAAGAGCATAATACTATTCATGAAATTTTAGAAAAAACTGAACTCATACAATATAAACATACACCCCTCTCACATTTAAGTGGTGGTGAAAGGCAACGAGCTTTTATTGCGGGTGCTCTCTGCCAAGAAACGCCCATCATTTTTTTGGATGAGCCTACAAACTTTTTAGATCCTAAACAAGCCCACGAATTACTCAAATTAGTTCACAATATTTCCACTGAAATGAATAAAACTATCATTTCAGTGACTCATGATGTGAATGAAGTTACACATTATTTTACTCACTGCTTAGCCATCAAAAATGGCGAAAAAATTTTCTATGGCAAAACACAAGATGTGATTAATACTGATAATCTTTTCTCGCTATACAACTATCGATTCACCGAAGCCACAAGTGAAGAAGGAGTAATATTTTGGTAAAAGTTATCACGCCTCAGCACCGCTTATGGATGATTACAGCTTTTGCTTTATTAAGCATTACTGTATTTCTGATCACACCTTTCATTGGCATGGAAAATATTTCTCCAAAAATGTTATGGCAAGATCTACCTGCCATTCATAATATCTTTTGGAATATTCGTGTACCACGAGTAATCACCGCATGGCTAATTGGTGCAATGCTTGCCCTTTCTGGTATGGTTTTTCAAGCCATATTACGTAACTCTTTAGCAGAACCTTTTACGTTAGGCATTGCAAGTGGCAGCGCATTAGGCGCTGCAATTTACATCCATTCAGGTATTTCATTCTCTCTGTGGTTATTTTCTGGCCTCTCTTTTACAGCTTTCATTGGGGCAATGCTGATTACCTTTTTAATTTATTCACTGAATAAAAATGCTTTGGAATCTGTTTCTCGACTGCTACTCGTTGGTGTAATTTTGAGCTTCTTTTGCAGTAGTTTAGTGATGATTATGCAAGCCATTGGGCGACCACAAGATAGCTATCGTTTAATGCAATGGATGATGGGCACAATCGCCAACGTTGGTTATAGTGAAATTGGCTCTTTAGTCATCGTGATGATCATCAGCACAATGATTATTGCTCTATTAACACCAAAACTTAATTTATTGAATGCAGGCCATACTATTGCGATTACAAGAGGTATACAGCCCATATATACATTTGTACCATTATTCTTTTTAGTGAGTTTAATGATGGGAACAATGATCGCTGTCAGCGGTCCCATTGGCTTTGTTGGGTTAGTTATTCCTCACATTGCTAGACAATTGATTGGTAATGATCATCGCTATTTATGGATTGCCGTGATCTTTTTAGGTGGAGGAACATTGGTCGTTGCTGATCTTGCAGCTCGTTTATTATTTGCTCCTTCTGAATTACCTGTTGGTGTGATTACAGCGCTATTAGGCGCACCATTTTTTATCTTAATCTTAATCAAAGATAAAAAAAATTAATTCTTGTATAATCAAAAAAGCCACAAAGGGGAAGAGAGTGCAATTCTCTCACGGACCCGCCATCGTAATGCTTTTGAGCTAAGTCGGAATACCTTTGTGTAAAAAAATTATTAATCTCCTCGCGGACTAGGATAAGGTGTTCTATGAAACTTAACCCATTGTATGTGGCACTTGGTGCTATCTTTTTTGTTACGCCTTTAGCATTTGCACAATCGAATGATGATCAACAAGGTGTCACACAATCTTCTGATAATAACGAAATTGTATTCACAGCAAACCGTACAGATCAAAAATTGGATACTGTTGGTTCAACCATCAATGTTATCTCTGAAAAACAACTAGAAAATGGTCAATATCAACGTATGAGTGATGCACTATCGAGATTACCTGGTGTCAATATTGTCAGCAATGGTGCTAATGGTACAAGCAATGCTTTTATTCGTGGTATCAACAGCAACAACATCCTAATCATGGTGGATGGCGTTATTGTTAACGATCCTGCAGATGGCAATAGAGGATTTGACTTCAGCACACTAGATACATTGAATGTAGAACGCATTGAAGTATTAAAAGGCCCACAAAGTACACTGTATGGTTCCAGTGCAATGGGTGGCGTGATTCAAGTATTCACCAAAAAAGGTGGACCTCAACGTACGACAGTCACATTAGAAGGTGGCAGTTACGAACACGTTAAAACAACGATTCAAACACAAGGTCAAACAGATACTTTAATGTATTCTGCCGCTTTAGGATTGAATCAAGAACGTGGTATTTCTGTTGCTGATAAAAAACTAGGTAATACAGAACGTGATCGCTTTAAAAACCGTAATGGCTCATTCTATGTAAATTATGCACCTTTAGATTGGATCAACTTTGATTTAATGGCTCGCTATGATCAACAACGTACAGATTTAGATGGCTTTGGCAAATATCCTGATGGCACTTCAGCGGTTAAAGATGATTTTGATTACTACCAAGAATCTAAACGTTGGTTAGGTCGCTTTGCCATCAATACAATTCTATTTGATGAAAAATGGTTAAGCTCATTGATTTATGATGGTAGTAAAACTAAACGTAACTATTTCAACGATCCAAATTCAATGACTGGTCGTAGCTTCTTCAATGGCAAGCTCCAAACTTATACTTGGCAAAATACATTAATTTTAGATCCTAATTTCCAAACACTATTTGGTGCATCTTACAGTAAAGAATCCATGAAAACAGATGGTGTTCCTAACGGTAAAGATATTAATACAAAAAGTGTATACATCGATCAGCACTTAAATTTTGGGGATAAATCCTTTAATACTGTTGGTTTACGCCATGAAAAGAACTCACAGTTTGGTGATAAAACAACGTATCGCTTAACTTCTCGCTTTAATATCAATGATTATATTGCAATCAAAGGTAGCTATGGCACGGGTTTCAAAGCACCGTCACTTTATAATTTATATGACACAACTTGGGGCAGCAACAACCCTGATTTGAAAGCTGAAACAAGTAAAGGCTTTGACATTGGTTTAGTACTTAATCCGATTGATAACACAGAAATTAACATTACTTATTTCCAACAAAAAATTCGCAATAGAATTACTTGGGTTTCTGACCCAATTACTTGGGCAAGCACGTACATTAACCGTGATCAATCTGAATTTAAAGGCGTTGAATTCTCAAGCAATACTCAACTCAATGATCAATTAGCATTTGGACTGAACTATACTTATACAGAAGCTCGTGATTACAAAATTGATAATAATATCAAAACTAGCACTAAGGCAAGTCGCGTACCAAAACATATGGTTGGTGGACATATTAACTTCAAACCAACTGAACAATGGAACTTATTTGCTGAAGCAAAATACAACAGCACAGCTTTAGATGGTAAAAGAAACCTTAAATCATATTGGATGGTTAATTTAGCAACTGATTACAAACTCAATGATGATGTTAGCTTCTATGCTCGCGTGAATAATCTATTGGATGAACATTATTATACTGCTTGGGGTTACGGCCAGAAACGCATCAATGGTGCGATTGGTGTCAAAATTTCATTCTAAGTTGAAGTAATATTAGTAAAAAAGAGGGTTTTACCCTCTTTTTAATCTTGCGAGATTTAATAAGGTTACAATTTTACAATGAAAAAGCTCTTATCGTTATTGGTCATTTCTGCTTCACTATTCAGTACATCTGCATTAGCAGTCAGCGAACAATGCCAAAGAATTATCTCTTTATCACCAACCATCACAGATACATTATTATCATTAGGATTAGAAAAAAATATTGTTGCAGGTACAAGATATGATCGCTTGCCAAAAGATAGTCACATTCNTCTAAGTTGAAGTAATATTAGTAAAAAAGAGGGTTTTACCCTCTTTTTAATCTTGCGAGATTTAATAAGGTTACAATTTTACAATGAAAAAGCTCTTATCGTTATTGGTCATTTCTGCTTCACTATTCAGTACATCTGCATTAGCAGTCAGCGAACAATGCCAAAGAATTATCTCTTTATCACCAACCATCACAGATACATTATTATCATTAGGATTAGAAAAAAATATTGTTGCAGGTACAAGATATGATCGCTTGCCAAAAGATAGTCACATTCAACAAATTGGTGGCATGTTAGATCCCAACTACGAAGCAATCACCCTACTTTCCCCCACAATTATTTTTGCAGACCTCACAGAAGATAGTCCACAAAAACGTAAATTTGATACATTAAAATTTAATACAAAATTGCTCACATTTACCTCATTAGATGAGATCCAACAGGCCATTCAAAATATTGGTGCAATCTGTAATATCACTGCCGAAGCCAATCAGAAAATAAACGAGTTTAATTTAACACTCAAAACAACCCAATTAGAAAATAAATCACCTAAAGTTTTAATACTTTATTCATATGAAGGTGATGATCATCTCACTCAATTACCTCAGCGCGCAGCAGGTAAAAGTTTCCATCAAGATATTTTAGAAGCTGTTGGCGGTCAAAATGCCTATCAAGGCGAGCTGAATGCACCAATCATGTCTCAAGAAGGCATTCTGATGTTGAACCCAGACATTATTATCCTATTGCAAGGTGATCAGAATAAAGAATTAGATCAATCACGATCCATTACAACTGAAAAAATTCACCCAAATTGGCGCAGCCTACAAGGATTATCTGCCATTACAAATGATCAAGTCTATATGATGAAAGGTGAGCCAACATTTATTGCTAGCCCAGATGCTGTGATTGCGACACTTAAAAGTTTACATACAATTTTATCTCAATAAAGACATCTTATTAAGCAAGCTATTATAAGGTTTAATAGCTTTTTACACAAAACTTGTATATACAAGATATCAAATATAAATTACAATCAAAATCCCCATTACATTACGAGATTTTTGTATGAATTTTAAATTCGCTTCTTTCATCATTACCCCACTATTACTATCTCAAATCGCGACAGCACATGTGAGTTTTATAGATGCTAAACCAATGACAGAAGGCAAACCCTTTAAAGCAACTTTTGCCATCCCACATGGCTGTGAAGGCACTCCAACCACTAAAGTGACGATCAAAATTCCTGAAGGAGTGATTGGTATTAAACCTATGTCCAAATCAGGCTGGACACTTTCAACAGAAACAATTCAATATGCTAAAACGTACCAACAATATGGCAAGGATGTAACCCAAGGAGTTTCATCTATCACTTGGGAAGGCTCGTTGCCTGATCAATATTATGATGAATTCACAATCACAGGCTATTTTGCTGACAATGCAAATAATAGTGAAGCGCTTTATTTTCCTGTGATTCAAAATTGTGAAGTAGGTGAATATTTATGGACAGATACTAGCGGACACCAGCATCATGGGCATGATTCAAAAGAATTGAATGCACCATCATTAAAAGTAGCAAAGTAAAAAATACCTCATTTACTCATTCAACTTATGGTTTCAAATTTGAATAATAAGTTGAATGAGAGCTTTTCTATTAAATTTATTAAAAAATCGTCATTTTGCATGTGAATCTAAAGCACAATGAGCTAAAATTTCATCTTTTTCACAAAGCTCATCATGATCGAAATTCTCATAAGCGTCACCTTCTTAATCATTGCTGGCTATCTCATTGCCAAAAACTATGATGCCAAAATTGTTCTCTTTCTCTCAGGTTTAGCCCTGCTATATGCAACGGTAATTATTGGCAAACCTATCTTTCAAGAAGGCTCAACGGGCTCTGTTTGGCTAGATCCATTCAAAATGGCAACCAATGTATTCACTATGCAAATGGGCATCGTTGGTTTAACAATCATGGTGCTGTTTGGCTTTGCTAACTACATGAATCATATTGGTGCCAATGATGCAATGGTTCATACATTATCTAAGCCTATCAAAAAAATTAAATCAGTTTATATATTAGTTCCAATAGTTTTCTTATTAGGCAATGCATTACAAATGGTATTACCAAGCGCTGCAGGCTTAGCAATCCTGTTAATGGCTACTTTATATCCAGCATTAAGAATGGCAGGAATGTCACCATTAACAGCTGGTGCAGTGATTGCCACAACAGCAACCATTACCCCAACACCGCTAGGATCTGATAATGTCGTTGTTGCACAGCGATTAGGTATTTCATCCTTAGAATATGTCATGGAATTCCATGCAAAAGTATCGATTCCTGCGCTAATTGCAATGGCTGTTGCTCATTTACTCTGGCAGCGTTATATGGATAAGCGACAAGGCACTGTACATGTTCCCTTCGAAATTCCACACACAAAAGATGAACAAAATGCTCCTTTGCCACCATCTTGGTATGCTATTTTTCCAGTCATGCCTATTATTTTGTTGCTCATATTTAATCTTGGCTTCATTGATCCTGAAACACAAAAATCAACAATTAACCTTGGCCTAGTCGAAATTACTTTAATTTCAATCATTCTCCCAATGTTTGTGGAGTTGATTCGTAAAGGTGATATTAAACAAAGTATCAAAGATTTTAATTTATTCTTTGAAGGCATGGGACAAGGATTTTACCAAGTGGTCTCATTAATCATCGCAGCTGGCTTATTTGTAGAAGGTTTAAAATCTATCGGTGTAATTGGCTTATTAACTAATAGTTTGAATGATGTTCAAGGAGCAGGATCAATCTTAATGCTATTCTTCTCTGGTATGGCTGCATTGATCGGTTTCATCAGCGGCAGCGGAATCGCCGTATTCCACTCTTTCATCAAAATCATTCCTGAAATTACAGAACAAATGGGTGTCAGCACTGTATTAGTTGCATTACCAATGCAATTAACAGCCAATCTAATTAGATCTGTTTCACCAGTTGCAGCTGTGATTATTGTTGTAGCTTCTACATTAAAAGTTAGCCCAATTGAGATTGTAAAACGTACTTCTATTCCTGTATTCACAGGAATTTTTGTCTGCTTAATCTTATCTTATTATTATTTTGGTTAATATATTTATATCACTTTTAAAAACTCATGAACTTAAGTGATCTCGCGCGTAGCGCGAGACACGAATAGTCATATTAATAAAGCCATCTCACGATGGCTTTATTTTTATCTCATTTTAGCGGATGAATATTAAGTTCTAGGGCCATATTGAACATGCAATTCAGGATCAATTTTTGGTTCTTCAACTAATTGAGCGCGTAAATCATCGAATTCTTTCATCCAATGGTAGCGCCATTCTTGCTTCAATGACTCTGATTGCCATGCAGAATCAATGCCATTTAAAATACATTGGCGAACGCCATCTAAATCAAAACCAAAATCATTGATCATCACTTCGTAGCATTTCACACCATTTGTATCATGCATATGCCAATCATCTGTTGCAGGGATGATCTTCATCCCTGCTTGTGCCATTTGGCGAATTGGATGATTTTTCTGCCAATCTTTATGATCAGGCCACTTTTTCATAAAAAATGTATTGCTTGGTACAACTGTAAATGGAATACCTAATCGTGTACAACGAGCCGTTAATTCAGGGTTTTCAATCACTGTATAACCGTGATCAATTCTCTCAAGATTAATTAAATCTAAACCTGTTTCCACATTGCGCCAATGCAATCCAAATTCTGAGCAATGCCCTGTTAATCTCAAACCATTTTGCTCTGCTAAACGATATGCTTTCCAGAAATTTTCAATAGGTGCATGATCTTCACGATAATCAATACCAATCCCTAATACTCGCTCATGAGGATAATCAATCATCCATTGCACCATTTCTACAGCTTCTTCTGGTGGTTTTTCACGGTTAATGGATGGAATCAAATAAGCCGAAATATTCCATTCTTTTTCAGCTTGCTCAAAAGCCTCAGCCAAAGCAATCGTGACATCTTTATAAGGCAAATTGGTATCATTCGGATTCCAAAAGAACTCTACATAACGAATCCCCGTATTTTTTGCATCTTCTAAGACTTCATGTGCAACACGCTGATAATCTACAGTTTCTCTCAATAAAGGATATAAAAAATGCAAAGCAGCAATGCCACCTTTCATCACTTCATTTTCATGCGCATAGGCTCTGTAATAACTCTTGGCTTCTTTTTCCGTGAGTGGTACATCATATTTCTTTGCCAAGTCGAGCATCGTCATCATACGAACACCACCTAACAAATGATAATGCAATTCAGCTTTAGGGATTTGAGTCAAAAATTCAGAGAGAATTAACATTGTGCTTTGATCCTTTTGTTCATATAGCCCAGCATTCTACACAAAATCTCTCTATCCTTTATTGAAAACATTTTAATAGGGTGGCAATAACCTTCTAAATCCATGCAGTAATACAATAACTAATAATGCTACATTTTTGAGTAATTGTAATCCCCAAGATATTTTGGGAATCTCTGCTATATTCTGATTACTCACTGCTTCAGACATTTGCATTAATTTATTCAATGAAATTGGAGCATTATAAATACCATTCATCCACTCTTTTGGAATATCTTTTTGATGATCTATAGACATTCCCATCAATGCACCCAAAATTGCTGCTGTTGTATCGCTATCTCCACCTGCCAATATCATTGCTTCGATGCCTTTCTGATAATCACCAAAATAATAAAGCCATGCATAAATAACAGCAGGAACTGTATGCCCGATATATCCTGAAACTCCTCGTTTATCCAAATTCATTGCAATCAAATACTCCTCAAATGATTGCTTTGCTATTAGATAATCTCTGGCCAGTTGTAGTGATTTTTTTAATTGCTCAGAATGGATCTTAGGTAAAGCTATATTAAAGAAATTTTCTGTAGGTGCTATTTTTGGTTTTTCCCTCATGATTAAAGCTGCCGCCTGTGCAATCACCCAAGCACCTTCTTCTGTTTGCGAATCTGTATGCGTCATTTTGGTCGAAATTTCTAAAAATTGATCCAACTTTTCAGCATCATTTGCGAAAAAGGCACCAATGATTGGTGCTCTCATAGCAGGACCATTACCTGCTGAATAAATCCCTGATCGATTAGGGGAAACGCCCAATAATAATTTCACAGAGGCTTTAATTGAAGCCTTCCCTGCACCAACAGGAAAGCTTAAAAACCATTTTTTCATATTTTGTGATAAAAGCTGACTGAATAGCTCTGGTGAGCTTTGACTACGAACTAAAGCATCAGCTGTTATCCATAAATGCTCTGTATCATCACTGCATACTGAAAAACGTGTTAATTTTGGAATAGCTACTAATGCAGGCTGAATACTTATACCAAATAATTTAATAGATCTTTTAGGTGATAAATTTTCTCTCGGTAATCCCATTGCATCACCTACAGCTGTACCTAAAAATAATCCTAATATTTGGTTATTATTCATCATTAGCCATCTTTTGTTATATATTTCTTTTAAGAATAAGACTTAATGTTTCACTTGCAAACTATAAAGAAAAGATTAAATCACCATTCAAATAGCGTTCCACAATAATCGCCGCAGAATGGGCATCCAATTGCCCTTTCTTACCTTTTTTCGATGGTTTCATATATTGTTCGCTTTCTTTCGATGATAAACGCTCATCCACTTCTTCAACTGGCAAACCAAATCGCCCATGTAAACGATTCATGAATTTACGGATCTTTCTCATGTGTTCAGTTTCTGTACCATCAGCCGTATATGGCATGCCAACTACCAACAATGTTGGTGTCCATTCTTTGATGTGTTTTTCAACTTCATCCCAATCAGGCTGGCCTTCATTAGCTTTTAAAATAGCAATGGGTTGTGCTGTATTGGTTAAGCGATTACCCACAGCCAAACCAATATTTTTGACACCAAAATCAAAACCCAAAACTATTTCTTCCATGCTTAATCCTATTAGCCAATGATATACTTCCTGAAGATTATAACGATATTTACGACTATGACACAAAATTAAGTATTGATCATATATTGCATGGCCAATATTCAATTGCCAAAGAAGCATTTTCTATCAGGAGACAAATATGGATATCATTATTGAACAAATGACAGAAAAAGATTTACCTCAAATTACACAATTACTGCAAGCTTATTCTGCATCACAAAATGGAGGGCTACTTGGTGATTTTTCTCTAGCAAAGATCAAAACAATGGCCTCAACATCCCTTGCTGTTATTATTGCCAGAAAAGATGATGCCATCGTAGGTGTTGCATTCAGTTTTCCAATGGCTAATACAGAACTTCCACCACTTGTTGCACATATCAATCAACAATTTCCTAATTTAGTTAAGAATAATTGGTTATATGGCCCTGTTTTGTATTACTGAAAGCTTTAGAGGTGGAAATATTTTGAAATCACTATTTGATGAGCTTTGCTACCAAAATCATGGTAAACCTATAGCTTTCATTAATGAAGATAATATTCGCTCCATTCGTGCACATGCCAAACTTGGCATGGTTAGAATTGCAGATTTTAATTTTAAAGATACGCCTTATATCCTTATTTCAACATTATAAAATAACTGATAAAACTTATAACTCACAAAAAAGCCGCTCTGATTTCTCAGTGCGGCTTAATTTTTCAATCAAATACAATGATTAGTTGAATGATTTACGTGCATTAGCAAACATTCTGTACCAACCACTGAATTCATCCCAACCTTCAGGTTTCCAGCTTAACTGATCACGCTTATAAACACGCTCAGGATGTGGCATCATGATTGTTGCACGGCCATCTTTTGATGTTAAACCTGCGATTGCATTCGGTGAACCATTAGGATTCAACGGGTAACGATCTGTGACTTGACCTAAACCATCCACATAACGCAATGCAACATCCGCATGATTCATTGAATCATCTTGGAACACAGCGCGACCTTCACCATGGCTCACAACGATTGGCATCACAGAACCTTCCATGCCATTCAAGAAAATAGATGGTGATTTTGCAACTTCAACCAATGCTAAGCGTGCTTCAAACTGCTCAGAAGCATTGCGCTCGAAACGCGCCCAATGCTCAGCACCTGGAATGATCGCTGACAATTGGCTCATCATCTGGCAGCCATTACAAATACCCAAGCTCAACGTATCTTCACGATCAAAGAACGCTGCAAAGTGTGCATGTAATGTTTGGTTGAATAAAATAGATTTCGCCCAACCTTGACCTGCACCTAAAACGTCACCGTAGCTGAATCCACCACAAGCTGCCAATGCTTGGAAATCTTCCAAAGAAACTCGGCCTGTGATTAAATCACTCATGTGAACGTCTTGCGCTTCAAAACCTGCACGCGTAAATGCTGCCGCCATTTCCACTTGACCATTCACACCTTGCTCACGCAATACAGCAATGCGAGGTTTTGCGCCTTTATTGATGTATGGTGCTGCAATGTCTTCATTCACATTGAACGTCGTTTTCGCGAACAATTTCTTCAAATCAGGTTCAACAATCAACTGGAATTCGCTATCAGCGGAAACTGGATTATCACGTAAACGTTGCATGTGATAGCTCACTTCAGACCAAGCTTTCTGTAATGCAATCCCTTGTTCATTCAAGATTGATTGTCCACTTGCAGAAATTGCCAATGAGTAATCATCTGAAATTTGGCCAATTGAATGCACTAAATGCTCGATGCCAAATGATTTCGCTAAATCAGTTAATGTTGCCACAAAGCGATTATCCACTTGTAATACAGCACCCAACTCTTCGTTGAACAATGCTCTGACAACTGATTCATGTGCAGAGAATTCTGCTTGTGCTGCCAATACAGATGTTAAATCTAATATTGCGCCTTTTTGTGCTGCAAACATCATTTCTGTAATCGTTGAAACCAAACCACCATCGCCACGATCGTGATAAGCCAAAATTTGATCATTGGCAATCATTGTTTGCATCAATTTAAAGAAGCCATCTAAATCTGCTGTTTCGACATCAGGAGAAACATCAGACAATTCACCATTCACTTGCGTTAAAGCAGAACCACCTAAACGACTATTACCATTACCCAAATCAATCAAGAACAATGTGCTGTCTTTCACGTTTTGTAATTCTGGCGTGATTGTTTTGCGGATATTTTCAATTGGTGCGAATGCTGTGATCACTAATGACAAAGGTGCTGTAACTGATTTCTTCTCGCCACTGTCTTCCCACACTGTATTCATTGATAATGAATCTTTACCCACAGGAATCGATAATGACAATGATTGACAGAAGTTAGACACTGATTCCACTGTACGATACAGTTTCTCATCTTCACCTTCTAAACCACATGGCGCCATCCAGTTGGCAGACAATTTGATTTTATTCATCTTACCAATGTTAGTTGCAGCAATGTTAGTAATTGCTTCACCCACAGCCATACGACCAGAAGCTGCCGCATCAAACAATGCTAAAGGTGCTTTTTCACCCATTGTCATTGCTTCACCATGCAATGTATCAAAGCCCATCGCTGTGACAGCAACGTCTGATACTGGTACTTGGTAAGGGCCAACCATTTGATCTTGATAAGTCAACCCGCCCACAGTACGATCACCAATTGTGATTAAGAAGCTCTTATTCGCAACTGTTGGCAAGCGCAATACATTGTATGTGCTTTCCACTAGATCAATCTTATCTGCATTGAATGCCACTATTGGGCTCTCTACAGTATGATCTGTGCGTGTTGTTTTTGGTGGCTTACCCAATAATACATCCAATGGTAAATCCACTGGCTCATTATCAAATAACTCATCTTTAACTTTTAATAAGCCATCATCTGTCGCTGTACCCACGATTGAGAATGGGCAACGTTCACGTTCACACAATACGCGGAAACGATCCAAATCTTCTGGCAAAATTGCTAGAACATAGCGCTCTTGCGCTTCGTTACACCAGATTTCCATTGGACTTAAACCTTCTTCTTCCAAATGGATTGCGCGAAGATTAAAGATTGCACTTCTGCCTGAATCATTCACTAATTCTGGGAATGCGTTAGATAAACCGCCTGCACCCACATCATGGATAGAGATGATTGGGTTTGCATCGCCTAACTGCCAGCAACGATCAATCACTTCTTGTGCACGATGTTCGATTTCAGGGTTACCACGTTGTACTGAGTCAAAGTCTAGATCTGCGCTATTCGCACCTGTTTCCATACTAGAAGCAGCACCGCCACCTAAGCCGATCAATAAACCCGGCCCGCCCAATTGAATCAACAAAGCGCCCGCTGGGAAAATACCTTTTTCCACTTGCTTCGCTTGAATGTTACCTAAACCACCTGCAATCATGATCGGCTTATGGTAACCACGCACTTTACCTTGATAAGGCGCTTCAAATGTACGGAAATAACCCAATAAGTTTGGACGACCAAATTCATTGTTAAATGCCGCGCCACCTAATGGGCCATCCATCATGATATCAAATGCACTGCTAATACGATCAGGTTTGCCATAGCCACCATTTTGATCATATTGCTCCCATGATTGAACATAGTTAGGAATCTGCAAGTTGGAAACACTGAAACCTGTTAAACCGGCTTTAGGACGAGCACCGCGACCTGTTGCGCCTTCATCACGAATTTCACCGCCAGCACCAGTAGATGCACCTGCAAATGGAGAAATTGCTGTTGGATGGTTATGTGTTTCCACTTTCATTACAATGTGTGTCAATTCTTCATTATAGTTATAAACACAGTTTTGTGATGTTGGATAAAAACGAGGAATTGTGTAACCTTCAATAATTGAAGAGTTATCGCTATAAGCAACAATTGTGCCTTCAGGCGTTTTAGCGTGCGTATCTCTAATCATTCTGAATAATGATTTAGGTTGCTGAACACCATTCAACACGAAGTCTGCATTGAAAATTTTATGACGACAATGTTCAGAGTTTGCTTGTGCGAACATCATCAATTCAACATCAGTTGGATTTCTACCCAATTTCTGATAGTTTTCATACAAATATTCAATTTCATCTTCAGATAATGCAAAACCAAATGTTTTATTAGCAATGACAAGCGCTTCAATACCTTTGCCAAGAATATCAATCGATTCAAATGTACGTGCTTCTGTATGATGAAACAACTGCTCTGCTTCTTTGAATGACGTTAATAATGATTCTGTCATTCTGTCATATAACAATGCTGACCAAGCCTGCAACTCAGCCGTTGTTAAATCACCTTTCAACACAAATGCAATACCACGCTCAATGCGCGAGATATCATTGAAACCACAATTGTGTACGATATCCGTTGCTTTAGAAGCCCAAGATGAAATAGTGCCGATGCGAGGAGTGACTAAGAAGAGATGTTCGCTAGAAGATAGCTGAGGAGGTGTTGTTTCGGTGGCTGTTAGAATAGCCGAGAGAGATGCTACAGAAGATGAGTTTAGAGGTTGTTTGCTTTCTATAAAATACCAATAAGTGGCGGATATATTGATATCGGGCGGTAAATTTAATCTTGCCGCATTTTGCCTTAACTTATCCAATCTAAAGTCGGATAGCGCCAGTGAACCACATAACGAAATAATCGAGGACATTACATTACTCTCAAATAAAGATGGTCAGAGAAGCGCAATATCATACCCTACTTCTCTTGCGAAAAAAACTGCCAATCACAAAATACTCAGAGAATTTTTATAAAAAGCCAATACTAAAATCTAGTATTGGCAAAAATATTTATACAGTGACAGGCACATCCCACATAGAGAGTTTTTCAGCCATATCCCAGAACATATATTCATAGTAACTTGTGTTAACGACGATATCTTCTAGCTTTTTCTTTGCTTCAGGTGATGCAGTTTCACCAATTTTATCAATCAACTGAATGCATTTATTCACTAACTCTGTAAATTCAGATGAAGAATAGGTATTCACCCAATCACCATAAAACTCATGCTCTTTCGATGCAGGATTTTCTGCCAATGCGTTGCCAATATAGTTATAGCTCCAAGCACAAGCTAATACAGCAGCAATTGTATTTTCAACGCCACCCAATGATGCTTGGCTTAACATGTAGCTTGTATAAGATGTCATTGTTGCTGAAGGCTCTGTTGCTTCTAATTCTTCAGCGGAAATGCCAAATTTCGCAGCATATTGGCGATGCAAATCCATTTCAAAGCTTAATGTGCCATGCAATAATTCACCAAATAATGTCATGGTTGATAAATCATTTGCCTTAGATGCACCGATTGCAAATAAGCGTGAATAATCGATTAAATAAATATAATCTTGCTTCATATAATGGATAAATTTTGCTTTATCCAAAGTGCCATCACCAATGCCTTTTACAAAAGGATGTGTTAAGTACGATTGCCACAGTGGCTCTACTCTGTTAAAAATCTGCTGGCTAAAAGAAATAGTCATCTCGATTCCTTACATCAATTCATTAATAAAATATTAAATAATCAAATTCTCATCCAAATTAATATAAAACCTTATATTTTATAAAAGTGAAGATTTGATCATACATAATAAAAAACCCGCATTTTATTGCGGGTTTTCATATTAACTCATATCAAAATATATAGCTTATTTTGTAAGATCTTTTCGTGTTTTCTTTAGTAAAATATTATTATTCAAATGAATGGATGCAAAGAATGCAATCACGCCAGGTACAACCCAGCCCATAGAAATATCATTCAATGGCAACATTTGTACAAAGCTTGCTGTTGGGAAGAATACTGTCGAAATGCTCACAAACAATACAACATAAGTTGTGATCTGCAATTCAATTCTATCCAATGGCACTAATAATTTATCAATGAAGATCAATGCAATTAACGTGATTGTGATTGGATAAACAATCAACAATACAGGAATTGCACCTTTAATGATTTGTGCCAAACCTTGGTTAGCCAAGCCAAAACTGATCAAAGTGAAAATGATCGCAAATTGCTTATAAGAAATTTTTGGTAATAAGCTATGGAAATAGCTACTGATAGACACGATTAAACCAATCGCTGTTGTCAAACATGCCAAACCAACGATGATACCCAAAATGACTTTACCAAACATGCCCATCGTTAAGTTAGCAACTTCCGTTAAGATGTATGTACCACGATCTTGACCTGCGGCTGCAAATGCAACTTCATCAATTGGGAAATGGTTACCAATCCAACCTAAAGCGATATAAATAATACCCAACGCAGCACCTGCAATTAATGCAGCGTATGAAGAATATTTAAATAGGTCTTTTTGGTTATCAATGCCATATGCTCGTACAGCTTTCAATACAATGATAGAGAATGCAACTGCAGCAATCGTATCCATTGTTTGATAGCCTTCTACGAAGCCTTTTGCAAATGGTGCTAATTGATATGCTTCATCAATTTCTGCAATTGGAACATTTAACTTAGCAAATGAGATAATGATTAAGATAATCATTGTGACTAATAATGCTGGCGTTAAAATTTGACCCACGCGATCAACAATTTTAGTTGGGTTATAGCTCAACCAAAATGCTAATGCAAAGAATAAAACTGTATAGAAGAATAAGCCTACTTTACCCACCATAGCCAATGCAGTGACAGATGCATCATTCGCATAAAACATTGATTTTAAGCCTTCAGCAATGCTTAGGAAAAGACCATGTAAAATACCGCCATCTGCTTTAATTAATGGCACCAATGCCATTTCATATGACACTGTTGCTGTTCTTGGAATTGCAAAAAACGGCCCAATGGTTAGATAAATCGCCACCATGAAAATGACAGAGAAGACAACGCTGATGCGCTTAGTTTCTGTAATGAATCCTTCTTCAGAGAAAGAACCCGCAATAATACCTAGAAGTGGTAAACCCACACCTGTGATAACAAAACCGATAATAGCAGGAGTGAAGCTCCCACCGCTCAACCACCCTGCATTAGGTGGGAAAATTAAGTTTCCGGCGCCAAAGAAAATGGCGAACAACATAAACCCAATGGCTGTAATTTTTCGAACCGTCATAGTACTCTCTAATTTTTCAATTTAGTCAATATTTATTAAGATCGTCTTGGATAAAGACACTGTTTACTTGTGGTAAACGTAATTGGAAACCTTTTGGGTATCTTAATAAATATCACGAAAGATTAGAGAGCTCAAGCTAAAGCCATTTAAAAAACTATTTATAATTGATAATCAAGCAATTTTTTATTAACGTCTTCAATTAATCCTGTACCACCATAAATGAAACCTGAATAGATTTGCACAAGCTTTGCACCTGCTTTAATCTTTTCGACAGCATCGTCACCATTCATAATGCCACCTGCTGCAATCACAGGAATAGATTCTGGTAAATGTGCTGTTAAAGTTTTCACAACCTGAGTTGAGCGTTCTGTCAATGGACCACCACTTAGACCACCTGCTTCATCTGCATTCGCAAAACCCTGTACTTCTACGCGGCTCAATGTGGTATTGGTACCTATCACGCCATCTAATTTTACAGCTTTGATCACTTCAACAGATTCCAACAACTCTTCTTCACTCATATCTGGCGCTAACTTCACAACCAATGGTGTATATTTTTGATATTTTTCTGCCAATACAATTTGCTCTGCTTTCAATGTTTCTAAAAGCTGTTGCAATTGATCTTTACCTTGCAATGAACGTAGATTCTTTGTATTTGGTGATGAGATGTTAATCGTAATGTAATCAGCCAATTGATAAGCTTTCTTTAAGCAGATTAAATAATCATCAGTTGCTTTATGAATAGGTGTAATAGCATTTTTACCGATATTCACACCAATCAATGGGCCACCTGATGTATTTAAACGATACTCTTCTAAATTACGCAATAAATAATCAATACCTTTATTATTAAAGCCCATACGATTAATGATTGCCTGTTTCTCAGGAATTCTGAACATTCTTGGCTTAGGATTACCTGCTTGTGGCAATGGCGTTACTGTACCAATTTCCACAAAACCAAAGCCCATTTTTGCCCAAGCTGACAATGCTTCACCATTTTTATCTAAACCTGCTGCCAAGCCCACTTTATTTTTAAAATTTAATCCCATCACTGTAATGGGATCATCTGGCAAAGTTTGTTGCACTGGCAATAATGGTAATGCTGCGATTGCCAAATTATGTGCTGTTTCAGCAGGAATGGTTAATAAAAGTTTGCGGGCAAAATCCATCATGAGGAACTCCTTTTCTCTCGTTCTTGCTGTCTTAAATGTAGGGATTGTAGCCAAACCTTAGATTGTAAAGGTTGGTTACCTAATAACGGTTGTAATAAATAGCGCATCATGCGCTTATAAATCAGTAATAATTCTTTATCAATGAGTGCATGGTCATTATTATCTGTGATCTCATTGATTAATAATATGTTGTCACCCAGAATTGGGAAATGATGAGTTTTTGTTTTGAATTTACTGAAGCCACTTTCTGAACATAAGTGATAAAGGAGATTTTCTACAAAAGCATCACCATCATTATCTGTCCATAAATCTGGCATAACGCCCAATGATTCCAATAAAGTTCGTTCAAAGCAACGAAGCATCCACTCTTGTAAAATGCTATCACCAAATTCTAATGCTTTTATGGCGCGCCAATAATGTGTAAACAGTGCTGAATCTGCATGATTTCGTGGCAATAAACGCACCAATAATTCATTCAAATAATAACCTGACCAAATATTCAAGCCTTGAATTGCAGATGTCTGTACCGAATCATAATCATCAGAAAAATAGAAAACCTTACCTTCTTTCAAATGCCATTTACCCAGTTGGAAAATCTGATCCGAATATTTACTTTTATGTGATCGATTAACTAAAACTGAGATTTTTCCATGGCACTCAGTAAAAAGATCGAGTAAAACTCGATCTTCTTGATATGCACTTCGCTTTAAAATAACACCTAAGGTTTCCAAAGCCACGATTAATCTTTATTCCCCATAGAGGTTAGGAATTGACCAATCAATCGCTCAATCACAATGGCCGATTGTGTTAAACGAATAGCATCACCATTTTCTAATGGCATTGGTGCACCACCAGGATCAAGTGCAACATATTGTTCACCCACTAAACCTGCTGTATAAATCATTGCAACGCTGTCTTTAGGAATTTCATATTTTTCATCCAAGCGCATTTCAACGATTGCTTTAAAATCATCAGGGTCTAACGAAATATGTGACACGCGACCAACGCGTACACCACCAATCATCACAGGTGCTTTGACTTTTAAAGAACCAACATTATCAAAACCTGCTGATACTGTAATTTGCTTACCAAAACGGCCATCAGTACTACTTGCTGTTAGAGCGAGCCAAACCAATGCAACGACACCAAAAATCACAAATAGACCAACAACAAAATTCATCACTCGCATATTCATAATGCTCTCACTTTTACAAAATCTGAATTATTCTACTACTTTTCTATGTTTTATGCATTGCCAAAGCTTTTTGAATCGGTGCAAAACTTCGTCTATGTGTTTCTAAAACACCTAAATTTTGAATTGCATCCATATGAACCTTTGTACCATAGCCTTTATGCTTCGCAAATCCATATTCGGGATATTGCTGGTCCAGTTCGATCATGGATAAATCACGGGCTGTTTTCGCTAAAATACTCGCTGCACTGATTTCTTCGTGCAGTAAATCACCTTTCACAACAGTTTTACACTGATATTGCGCTGGAAATTTTGGATTTTGGTTGCCATCCACTCGTACTAAGTGCGGTGCAATCTGTAAACCTGCTACTGCTCTTCGCATTGCCAGCAATGTTGCTTGCAAGATATTTAAGCGATCTATTTCTTCTACAGAAGCAGATGCAATGCACCATGCTTTGGCTTTTTTCTTGATCTCTTCTGCAATAATGTAACGTTTTTTTTCTGAGATCTTTTTAGAATCCGTTAAGCCTTCAATGCCATGATCTTCATCTAAAATCACAGCAGCTGCATAAACATCGCCACATAAAGGGCCACGCCCTGCTTCATCTACGCCTGCAATGAGGATCACTTTATCTTCTGTTAGAAATAAATCGATTTGCATTAAACTGACTTTACTAATTTATTAATAATGGCTTGTGCGGCCGCTTTATCCGCATCCAATCTCAATGATTCGTGAACTTTTAAATATTCACTCATGAGCATAGGATCATCTGTTTTTTTAAAAGCTTCAATCACCATTGGCGCTAAGCGATCAGCAACGACATCACCTTGGAATACTTCTGGCACCAATTCTTTACGCGCTAAAATATTGGGTAAAGAAAAGAATGGTGTGCGCACAACTTTCTTAGCAATATAAGCAGTCACAGATGAAAACTTATAAGCCACAACCATTGGTTTTTTCAATAGCATTGCTTCCAATGTTGCAGTACCTGATGCCAATAACACAACATCGGCTGCTTCCATTGCCAAACGAGAATCACCTTTTAAAATCATAAAAGATGATTTTTGCTCTTCTGGCAATATATTAATTTCTTGTTGAATTGTTTCATGTAAATGATCAGTTGCCGCAGGAATCACAACGGTTAATGTCGGATCTTTCGCTAATAATAACTGAGCTGTTTCCACGAAAATTTTCAATAATCTTGAAACTTCACTCACTCGACTACCTGGCAATAATGCCAATACTTTATTTTTATCTGTGATCTGAAGCGTTTGTCGAGCCTGAGCGGAATTGGGTATTAATGGAATCTCATCTGCTAAACGATGCCCCACACAAGTCGCATCCATTCTATGTTTTGTGTATAAATCCACCTCAAATGGAAATAAACATAAAACTTTATCCACTGATTTTTTAATTGTAAAAATACGTTTTTCGCGCCACACCCAAATGGATGGAGAAACATAATGAAACGTTGTGATGCCGATCTGTTTGATGGAATGCGCAACTTTTAAGTTAAAATCTGGCGCATCAATGCCAATGAATGCGATTGGCATACGATTTTCGGCTTCTTTCACCAATTGTGCTTTTAAACGCAATAGTTTTGGTAAATGAACCAATACTTCAAATAGCCCCATCACTGATAATGTTTCAATGGGCGCTAAACTTTCTAATCCTTCAGCAATCATTAAAGGTCCACCCACGCCAAAAAACTCAGCGTGAGGGAACTCTTCTTTCAATGCTTTTATTAATCCTGCACCTAAAATATCACCAGATAATTCACCTGCAACCATCATAAATGTCGGGGATGATGATACTTCTTTCACACAGAACCTCTATTATCTAACAATACCACGTTGTGTATCGACTTCTAAAAAATCCACTAATTTTTGCAAATGAGGAAAATCAGCAGCTAATACTTTGATTTCATCAATGGATTCTTGCAATGTTAAATTCTGGCGATACAAAGCTTTATAAGCCTTTTTCGTCGCAGAAATAGCATCTGCATCAAAACCATGGCGACGCAAACCTTCTGAGTTAATACCCGCAGGTTCAGCACGATAACCTGCTGCCGTAATGAATGGCGGAACATCACGATGAATTCCCGATGAGAACCCTGTGATTGCACCTTGTCCAACACGACAACGCTGATAGATCATGGAATAACCGCCCAAAATCACATCATCTTCAATGATCGCATGACCTGCCAATGATGCACCGTTAGCAAAAATCGTTCTTGAACCAACAATACAGTCATGAGCGATATGGCAAGTTGCCATAATCCAGTTATCGTCACCGATCTTCGTTAAGCATGCATCTTGTGTTGTACCACGGTTAATGGATACATATTCACGAATCGTATTACGATCACCGATATGAAGCTCAGTAAAGTCACCTTCTTTGAACTTCTTATCTTGTGGCACTTCACCAATAGAAGAGAATTGATAAAATGTATTATCTTTCCCAATCGTAGTATTTGCACCAATCACAACATGAGAGATTAGTTGAGTACCTGAACCAATCTTGCTGTTTTCTCCAATAATACAAAAAGGACCGATGCTAACATTTTCACCAATTTCAGCAGTTTCATGAATCACTGCTGTTGGATGAATTAAATTTTGGTTTGGCATAATTTATCTCCTAATTAATTAGAGTTAAAAAGCCTCCTGGCGCATACACATGACTTCTGCTTCACATACAACTGCACCATCAACTTTTGCTACGCCAGCAAATGACCAAATGCCACGGCGAGCTTTCAAAAATTTCACCTCGATTTCCATTGTATCACCTGGTTCAACAGGTTTTCTAAAACGTGCTTTATCAATACCTACGAAATAATAGATTGAGTTTGGCGTTGCATCTTCACCCGCAGTTTTATAAGCTAAAATACCTGTTGCTTGTGCGATTGCTTCCAAAATCATCACGCCTGGCATGATAGGTTTAACTGGAAAGTGACCTGTAAAATAAGGCTCGTTATATGTTACATTTTTACGTGCAACCAATGTTTCACCTTCTACATAATCCAACACTCGATCGATCATCAAAAACGGATAACGATGAGGCAAATACTTCATAATTTCGTTGATATCAATAATTTTAGATTCAGACACAATCTCACCTTTTCCTTATTCTTCAAAGTCTATTTTCTTTTCTAACGCCTTCACACGGCGATAGAGTTTATCAATTTGTTGTAGTTGCACAACGTTTCTGCGCCAAGTACGATTATCAGTCACTGGCATGCCTGATGAATAAACACCTGGTTCTACTAATGAATGCGTCACCATTGTATCGCCTGTCACCATTACACCATCGTGCAATTTAATATGACCATTAATACCAACACCGCCACCAATCACAACATTGTTACCAATTGTGCATGAACCTGCGATGCCCGTAAATCCTGAAATAACAGTGTTTTCACCCACTAAACCATTATGGCCTAACTGTACATGGTTATCTATCTTAGTACCTTTTCCAACGAATGTATCTTCAATTGCGCCACGATCAATACAACTGTTAGCACCAATATCTACATCATCAGATAAAATTACACGACCAACTTGTGCGATTTTCACATAACCTTTAGAACTAGGTGCAAAGCCAAAGCCTTCTGCCCCAATCACAACACCAGGATGTAGTATCACTCGATCACCCAATACACAGTTATAACAAACTGTAACATTCGGATAAATAAAACATCCTTCGCCCAATACTGTGTTTTCTTCAATCACAGAGCCTGCTTTAATCACACTATTGCTACCAATTTTTACATTATCTTCAATGACAACATTGGCACCAATGAAAACATTTTTACCAATGATGGCAGATTCAGCAATCGTTGCAGAAGAATGAATTTGATTAGGTAAGCTCGCTCTACGTGTATCAAATAAATGAGAAACATATGCCCAAGCTAAATAAGGATTTTTAGTAATTAATGCATTACCTTGATAACCTTCCGCTAAATCAGGCGATAAAATCACAACAGATGCTTCTGTTTCATCCAAATATTGACGATATTTAACATTATTGATGAACGCGATTTCACCTTGATGAGCATTTTGGATTGTTGCCAATCTTTGAATTTCACAAGCATCATCACCTTGCAATACAAGATCATTCACATGTTGAACAACATGTGCGAAAATTTCTGACAATAACATATTATTTCTCTAATTTTTGACGCAGCACATCTAAAATTGAATCTGTGAGCTGCAACTTATCGGATGCATAAATCATGCCTGATTCTAAAATCAGATCATATTGGTTTTGCTCGGCATATTCCAAAATTGTATCTGTAATCTCTTTTTGCATCTTATACAATTCTTCATTGCGACGAAGATTATAATCTTGCCTAAACTCAGCTGCTAAACGAGCATATTCACGATCTAGGTTTAACAATCTACGCTCATATTCTTTACGCGTACCATCTGCTAAATCTATGTCCATAGTTAAATCTTGAGCTTGCTTTACTTCCAATGCCAATGCTCTTAATGCTTCATCTTTTGCAGAAAATTCTTCTTGCAAAATCCCTTGAACACCTTTGATACCAGAATATTCTTCGACCAAACGAGCCATATCCACAACACCAAATTTAACTGAGGTAGCTTGTGCTATTGCAAAATTTAAAACCATACTACTAATTAAGATTAATAATATGGCTTTAATATTTTTCGTCATAAAGATATCTCTCACTCAATTAGAACGGGATACCAACAGAGAATTGGAATTTTTGTTTACGGTCATAAGACTTAGATTTAATTGGATTTGCATATGAGAATACCAAAGGCCCAATCGGTGAGAACCAAGCCATGCTTACACCTGCANACACCAAATTTAACTGAGGTAGCTTGTGCTATTGCAAAATTTAAAACCATACTACTAATTAAGATTAATAATATGGCTTTAATATTTTTCGTCATAAAGATATCTCTCACTCAATTAGAACGGGATACCAACAGAGAATTGGAATTTTTGTTTACGGTCATAAGACTTAGATTTAATTGGATTTGCATATGAGAATACCAAAGGCCCAATCGGTGAGAACCAAGCCATGCTTACACCTGCAGAATAACGAAGCTCACTAGTTTTGAATTTGTCATATCCAGTATTAATATCAGTTTTCTTCAAGTGATCACCCAAGCCATATACCTGGCCCGCATCGAAGAAAATTGACCAACGTAAACTATTACTTTCTGCAAAACCTGGTACACGCATAATCAATTCAGCCGTTGCGTTCACTTGCAAATCACCACCGGCACTTTGATCATTTGCATAACGAGGACCTAAAGTGCTCGTGCGATAACCTCTAACGGTTCTTAAACCACCTGAATAAAAGCGTTCATAAAAAGGTAACTCCGATGTTTTACCATAACCATAGCCTTTTGCTAAATCACCACGAATATTTAATATAAAATCATCACCATCGAATAATGGATAGAAGCTACTGTGTTTTGCGGACAAGATATAAAACTGATCTGTAGAGCCTGGTAGTGTCCCTGAAACATTAAAAGAATTTACAGAGCCTTCTGTTGCAAAAACTGTCCTATCACGTGTATCACGTGAAATACCTGCACTAAAACGGAATAAATTCTTTTTCTGAGTTACTGGCTTCCAGTTATCCCAGCTATTCCAGCTATTCCAGCTATTCCAATTATCATAGCCACTACAATAGCCATAATGCTGTGTACTTGGTGTACATTTTCCACCCAATGCACTTACAATTTCGACAGGAGAGTCTCGAGTTGTTTTTAAATTAACTCGATCATAACCAATACTAGCCCCTAAACTTGTAAACTCAGTCAAAGGATAACCAAAATTGAATGATAAACCATAACCATCCATTAAGTAATCTGCAGTATAACCATTATTATTTTTTTGTTTATTATAATGTGCTGAAATACCTGCACTTACACCACTATCTGTAAAGTAAGGGTTGGTATAAGAAATATTAAATGTTTGAGATTCATCATCCGTTTCAGCAGATACAGTTAATTGATTACCTGTTCCCATGAAGTTTGGTTGATCAAAACTGATATTGAAACCAAATTTAGATTCCATACCATAGCTCAAACCGAATGTAATACTACCCGCACTACGCTCTTTCAATTTATATGTTAAGTCAACCAAGTCTGAATCCACCTGATTCGTGACGACATCGACTTCTTCAACATATGGCAAACGTTGTAAACGTACTTTTGAACGCTCAACATCACTTGAAATAAACTGACTGCCTTCCATCTGACGAATTTCACGACGGAATACACCATCTTGCGTACGCTCGTTACCTTCAATATTTACACGGCGAACATAAATTTTTTCACCATTATCCACTGAGAATAAAATTTTAACTGTTTTTGTTTCTTCATCCACTTGTGGGATTGCGTTCACACGTGCCAAAGCATAACCATCATCGCCTAAACGATCCTGAATCGCTTTAACAGCTGAATCCACTTTAGATTTTTTATAGTATTTGCCTTTATCAATATCCACTAATGCAGTTAATTCTTCAAAAGGCACGTGTGTATTGCCCACAACTTCAAAGTCTGTGACACGGTAACGGTTACCTTCATGAACATTGATATCTACAAATACTTTTTCTTGATCAGGTGTGACAGATGCAACATTTGTATTCACTTCAGCATTGATATAACCACGTTCTTGATAAAACTTTTCAATACTTTCCATGTCTTCATTGGCACGCTTAGAATCATAACGATCTGACTTAGTTAACAAAGTCATCAATCCAGATTCTTTAATTTGCATCTGTTTCTTTAATTTATTGCCACCGTAATTTTCATTACCTGTGAAAGAGATTTCTGCTAACTCTGCTGTTTTACCTTCAGAAATATTCAATTCAATATTGACACGATTTCTTGGGAGTTCAATGACATTAACATCCATTTTAGCAGTGTATTTACCACGCTCTTCATAAGCTTTAAGCAAATTATTTTTCACGGACGCTAATTTTGCAGCACTGTAAGTTTTGCCTTCAGAAAAGCCTGCCATTTTTAGCATATCTTTGAACTGCTTAGTTGAAACATCCTTGTTACCATTCACAAATACGCGATCGATCACAGGTCTTTCAACGACATTAATCACCAATACACCATTTTGTTGGCTAATGCGGACATCATCAAATAATTCTGTCGCATATAAACGAGAAATAGTATCTTGAACATTACCACGTTTAATGTCGCTACCATCCCCACCTAATTGTGAGAATACAGTACCTGCATTCAGTCTTTGCAGACCTTCAACGCGTACATCACGTACAGAATACGATTGTGCATAAACAAGTTGCATTGCTAAAAACAACGCTGTTGCAAGTATCGATTTTTTACAATTCTTGAGGACCATTATTATTCTCTAACACTATAAAATCAGAAGGCAAACTAGGCGACAATATACAGAATTTGAAGCATAATTACCACTCATTTAATTATTGACTAAAACCATCGAACAACATCATATCCGATAACAATTGCCATAAAAATAAACATCATAGCAGCACCAATTTGTAATACTTTAATCTTGATACTGTCTGGAAACTGATGTTTGCCCATTATTTTCTCAATCCCAAATCCTACTAAACGACCACCATCTAAAACTGGAATGGGTAATAAATTTAATAAACCAATATTAATACTAAACAATGCTGCTAATTGAACAAAAAATACCAAGCCTGATGCCAAAGCTTGCCCTGCAATATTGGCAATACTCACAGGGCCAGCCATTGTATTAATATGAAAATCACCTTTAATCATACGTCCAATGAATTTAAAAATCATTGCACCATCATCTACTGTTTTCGTAATGGCTGCTCCAAAAGCATCAATAGGCCCTAAACGCTCTTTCGTAACCAAATTTTTATAAATCTCAGAGTTAACAGCGATACCTAATTTTAATTGCCCTGATTCATCTGTTAGTGGTGTCATGCTGAATGTTTGAACCTGATGATTTCTCAATACTTCAACATTGATTGCTTCACCAACTTTTAATGAGGATACAACTTTTAACAGATCACGCCATTCATCCACTGGNAGCGATACCTAATTTTAATTGCCCTGATTCATCTGTTAGTGGTGTCATGCTGAATGTTTGAACCTGATGATTTCTCAATACTTCAACATTGATTGCTTCACCAACTTTTAATGAGGATACAACTTTTAACAGATCACGCCATTCATCCACTGGTGTTCCTGCAATGCTAGTAATTAAGTCCCCAACAGCCAAGCCACTATTAGCAGCCCCACCATTTGCAACAATCACATCAATCACAGGCGGCAAAGGTGGTAAATATAATGAAACACCCAATTCTTTATATAAATTTGTTTTAGCATCTAATTGTAATGCACCACCAATATCTAATACAGTTTGCCGAGTTTTACCATCTCTTTCATAAATAATTTCTGCCTGCCCATCGTCTAGATGCTCAATCATCTTTTGCATCATCATTTCAAAGCTATTGACCTTACTGCCATCAACCGAAACAATCAAATCACCACTTTTAAAACCTGCCTCTGCAAATGGTGTATTTTGTTCAGCCACCTCGATATAAGGCTTATACGCAGGAACACCATACATAAATAATCCCCACAGCAAAACAATTGCTAACAGGATATTTGCTAATGGGCCAGCTGCAACTACTGCTGTTTTCTGCCATATTTGCCCTTGTTTAAAAGGCATGCCATTCAATGGGCCTGAATGATCCTTCTCATCATCTACAAAAGCGACATAGCCACCCAGCGGAATCATACCTATAGCATATTCAATACCATCTTTACCTTGTCGACTCCAAATATTTTTACCAAATCCAATACTGAATTTAGTCACAGCAAAACCCAATTTACGTGCAACCCAAAAGTGACCATACTCATGTATTGTCACCAAAAGCCCCATCAGGATGATGAAACCACCAATGGATCTAAAAAAGGATTCTAACCATTCAATCATTAATTATGCCTTCAATTTTTCAATTGTATCTTGTCTAATAAGCTGATCAAACTCTATGATTTCTTCAAAGCTATTAAGCTTCGACACAGTCAACTGAGATAAAAACTCTTCTAATTTTTTAGGAATATCCAAGTATTCGATTTTATCTTGTAAAAATGCTTCTACCAAAATTTCATTGATGGCATTCATAGCCACCAAATAAGCATTGCCTTTAATTAAGCACTCTTTTGCAATTCTTAAGCATGGAAAATGCTCTAAATCTGGTTGAGCAAATGTCAAATCCATCATTTGCGTCATATCAACAGGTTTTTTACCCGACAAGACTCGTTTAGGATACCCCAAAGCATGCGCGATAGGAATTGTCATATCAGGCTCACCCAATTGCGCCAATAAAGAACCATCTTTATATGCCACCAATGAATGAATAATACTTTGAGGATGAATGACAACATCAATATCTTCAGGTGGCATATTGAACAAGAAATGAGCTTCAATGAACTCTAAACCTTTATTCATCAATGTTGATGAATCAATTGTCACTTTTGCACCCATATCCCAACGCGGGTGTTTTAAAGCATCTTCTTTTTTAATTTTCGCCATATCGCTCAATGAAGTATTGCGAAATGGCCCGCCAGATGCTGTTAGTACTAACTTCGAAACCCCATCCAAAGTTGCTCTACCCTGCTCATCTTTCGGCAACGATTGGAACAATGCATTATGTTCGCTATCAATTGGCAATAATGTTGCGCCATAATCCTTCACTGCTTGCATAAACAAAGAGCCACCCATCACCAAGCTCTCTTTATTTGCCAGTAAAATTGTTTTACCAGCTTTGACTGCAGATAATGAAGACAAAAAACCTTTGGCACCGACAATCGCAGCGACAACCAAATCAATTTCAGGCGCTTTCACAATTTCAGCAATCGCTTCTTCACCTGCTAAAACTTCAATCGATAAACCCAAGCTGAATAAATGCGTTTCTAATTCACTCGCAGCATCAACATTTGCCATCACAACAAACTTAGGATGAAATTCTTTACAGATTTCCAACATTTTCTGCACACTGCGATCCGCAACCACAGAATGCACTTGATATTGAGCAGGGTTATTACGAATCACCGTTAATGTCGATGATCCAATTGAGCCTGTTGCACCTAAAATTGAAACTTGTTTCATATCGCACTAAAATTCATTTGAAAAAGATAAAAACCAAACGCAAAAAATGTAGAGCCTGCAATTAAACCATCAATACGATCTAACACTCCACCGTGCCCTGGAAATAAATTACCACTATCTTTCACGCCAGCATGGCGCTTAATTAAGCTTTCATACAAATCACCTGCAATGGATAACATCGCTGCAATTAAAGACATTAATATAAATGCAACTTTCTGCCAGCCGTTGAATGACGCTGGTAAAAATAACATGATGATCAATGAGAAGATCATTGCAATGACAATACCACCCGATGCACCTTCAATGGTTTTACCTGGGCTAATTGCAGGCGCAAGTTTATTTCTACCCAATTTACGGCCAACAAAATATGCACCGCTATCTGCTAATGCAACTAAACCAATCACATACAATACAAATCCATAACCGTAGCCACCTGGTAATTCATGTAACATACTCAAGGATACATAAAAACCTAACAACATGATTGTTGATAAAACCATGGTGACTTCTTTAGAAACCAACCATTTCTGAGGTGATTTAATTTGTATAAATAACAACAATGGCACAATTAACCATACACAAGCTGCTACAGCATTAACAATCAATAATAATGACAATGTATTGGTGAACAAAAACAGATATGCAATGACCAATAAAACAGTATTACACATCAAATAAGGTAAACGAACTGATACCGGCAACATCCTTTTCCATTCTAAAACACCAATCAGTGAAATAATTAACAACACCAATTGAAAAATATTAGAAGGTAAAAATCTAATGGCTAAAAGCGCAACTAGCGCCATAATGCTACCTGTGATAATTCGTTCTTTCATATTATTATTCTCACTCTTCTACTGCGCCAAAACGACGTTCACGCTCAGCATACGTTTTCAATGCTTCATTAAATTCTACTTCTGTAAAATCTGGCCACAAACATTCTGTAAAATAGAATTCTGCATAAGCCAATTGCCACAATAAAAAGTTACTTAAACGCTCTTCACCGCTCGTTCTAATCAATAAGTCCACAGGTGGAAATTCATGCAAAGCCAAACGCTGGCTCACCATGATTTCATCGATATCATCTAACTCGAACAACTCATTTTTAATATCTTTTGCAATTGCTTTACATGCTGACACAATCTCTGCCCGTGAACCATAGTTCAAAGCAATGATTAAATCTAATTTAGTGTTATTTTGTGTCAACTCTGATGCAGCATGTAATTTTTGCTGCAAAAGATGAGGAAATTTCTGTGTATCACCAATAAAATGGATAGCAACGCCTGCATCATGTAATGCAGTCAGTTCTCTATCCAAAGTATCAATAAAAAGCTTGACTAAAAAGCTTACCTCATCATCTGGTCTTAACCAGTTTTCGGTTGAGAAAGCATACAAAGTCAAAGCTTCTATATTATTTTCAATGGCAGCTCCAACCACTCGCTTAACTGATTTAACACCAGCTTTATGGCCGACTGTTCTTGGCATAAAGCGTTTCTTTGCCCATCGACCGTTGCCATCCATGATGATGGCAATATGTCGACACACTCTTGATTCAGATGCTGCCATTTAGGATTAAATCTCCATCAACTCTTTTTCTTTAGATGCTAAAACTGTATCAACTTCTGCAATCATTGCATCAGTGATTTTTTGAATCACATCTTCACCACGGCGAATTTCATCTTCAGATAATTCTGCATCTTTCAATTTTTGGTTCGCATCACGACGGATATTACGAATCGCAACTTTAGCATTTTCGCCTTCGCCTTTAACCACTTTAACCATGTCACGACGACGCTCTTCAGTTAATGGCGGCAATGGAATACGGATCAAAGTGCCAGTTGTTGCAGGGTTTAAACCCAAATCACTCATCAAAATAGCTTTTTCAATTGGACCAACCATGTTTTTATCCCATGGCGTAATACCCAATGTACGTGCATCAATCACACTAATGTTTGCAGCTTGGCTCAATGGCGTTGGAGAACCGTAAAACTCAACTTCAATATGATCCAACAAACTTGTATGTGCACGGCCAGTTCTTAATTTTAGCAATGCGCTCTTCAAGCTTTCGATGGACATTTTCATGCGATGTTCTGCATCTTGTTTAATTTCGTTAATCATAATCTAGATTTCCTTAAATTCACTCAAATAGATTAGCTATTACTCTGTTACCAATGTACCGATATCATCGCCACATACTGTACGCATCAAATCACCTGGATTGAAGATATTGAATACACGAATTGGTAATTTGTTTTCACGGCACATTACCAATGCAGTTGCATCCATAACGCCTAAATCTTTTGCCAACGCTTCTTTATATGACACAACATCATATTTTACAGCGTTAGGATCTTTATTTGGATCAGCTGTGTAAATACCATCCACTTTTGTTGCTTTCAACATGATGTCTGCATTCACTTCAATTGCACGAAGCGCTGCTGCTGAGTCAGTTGTAAAGAATGGATTACCAGTACCTGCTGCAAAAATCGTTACACGCTTTTTCTCTAAGTGACGAACAGCACGGCGACGAATGTAATCTTCACACACTTCATTGATGCGAAGTGCGCTCATTACACGAACGTAAACATTACGATCTTCTAAAGCATCCTGCAATGCCAAAGAGTTCATTACAGTTGCCAACATACCCATATGATCACCTGTTACGCGATCCATACCTTTGTTCGCTAAACCTGCACCACGGAAAATGTTACCACCACCAATTACAACGCCAACTTCCACACCAATTGCATTCAATGATTGAATTTCATCAGCAATGCGACCAATTGTTTCAGGTTCAATACCGTAATTCCCTGATCCCATTAAAGCTTCACCACTTAACTTAAGCAAAATACGTTTATACTTGGGCGGCTTATTCATAATCCTTTCATCCTTACACTAGTCAATGACACAAAATAACTCGGCATTTTAAAACATTTCACAAGGAATTAATAGCAATGCCGAAACATTTAAAAGATTACTTCTTGACTTTTTTACTCACTTTTTTCTTTTTCATCTTTTTAGCTGGCTTCTCAGCTTTCTTGGCAACCATTTTACGCTTCTCACTTGAACCTCGACGTTTCTCTTTCACTTTGCGATTATCAGGGCGACCTTTTTTAGAAGATTGCTTCTTCGCTGCTTTTTCCATTGCTTTCGCTGCTGCAATTTCACCTAAAATTGCTTCGCGCTCGCGCTTACTTAATTTAGCGCTTTTCGGCAATGTAATCATTTCAAAATCAATGAATTTAGTTTCAGGGTTTGCATCTAAAACACGCACCACAACTTCATCATTCAATTTGATTAAAATACCTGTTTTTTCACCAATCAAGCGATAACGAATATCATCAAAATGATAATAATCGCCTGGTAAATTCGACATATGCACCAAGCCTTCGATATAAATATCATCTAGCTCAACAAATACACCAAATTTTGTAATGCCCGCAACTCGGCCATTCAATACTTTACCAATGTGCTGCTGCATATATTCACATTTCAACCAAGCAACCACATCATCCACTGCCTTATCAGCACGACGTTCCATTTCAGATAAGCTTTCACCCAAGCTTATCATCATCTTTTCAGTATAAGGATACTTAGCAGCGCCTTCTTTATTTTTGTTGATTAAATATTTAATACCACGATGCACAGTTAAGTCAGGATAACGGCGAATTGGCGATGTAAAGTGCGCATAATGCGTTAAGGATAAACCAAAGTGCCCTTCGTTTTCTGGCTGATAAACTGCTTGCGCCATTGAACGAAGCATCATCGTTTGGATGATATCAAACACAGGCAATTCTGAAGCCATTGCCAAAGTTTTCGCATAATCTTTTGGCTCAGGTGCATCACCACCTTCCACACCCAAATTGTATTCCACTAAGAATGCACGCAATTTACCCAATTTATCTTCAGGCGGTTTAGCATGTACACGATACAAGGCCGGTAATTCATTCGATTCCAAGAACGTCGCTGCAGCAATATTTGCCGCAATCATGCATTCTTCAATGATCATGTGCGCTTCGTTACGAATTCTGAATTCGATCTTATCGATCAAACCTTCATCATTATAAAGAATTTCAGTTTCTTTTGTTTCAAAGTCTATTGAACCACGTTGATCACGAGCTTTACGTAACACTTTATACAATGAATATAAATTCAAAATATGTGGCATGATTTCAGTGTAATCCTCTTGAATAGGATTCTCTTCTGTAATCAATTCAGCCACTAATTCATAAGTTAAACGCGCATGTGAACGCATCACACCTTCAAAGAATTCGAATTTAAGTATTTCGCCATTCGGTGCAATGATCATTTCGCAAACCATACACAAGCGATCAACATCTGGATTCAATGAGCACAAACCATTGGATAACTTCTCTGGCAACATTGGAATCACACGATCAGGGAAATACACTGATGTACCACGTTGAATTGCATCTGCATCAATTGCATTGCCATTTTTTACATAATGGGCAACGTCCGCAATCGCAACATACAACTTAAAGTTACCATCTTCCATTTTTTCAGCATATACAGCATCATCGAAGTCGCGTGCTGTAATGCCATCGATTGTGACCAAAGGTAGATGACGATAATCTTTACGACCAACCTTATCTTCTTCGCTCACTTCATCAGAAATTGTTTTCAACAATGAATCTGTGGCTTTGGAAAATTCATGCGGCAACTGATGCTCCATGATCGCTTGCAATATCGCGATATCTTTCGTCATTTTACGACCAAAAACTTCAGTTACCTTCGCAACAAAACTACCTTTATTCAAAGCATCTTGATCCACTTCAATTTTCACTAGATCATGATTTTTGGCTTCTTTTAATCCATCTTCCAAAATCAAGAAATGCTGTGAAACTTTACGATTTTCTGGCACAGCCATTGCGCTACCATCGTATATAGAAATACGTGCAATTAGCTCATGCAAATTGCGTTTTACGATTTTAACAACACGACCTTGTCGCATAGATTTCGAACGAAACACACCAGTAATCACCACTTCAACTTCATCATGGTGCATTACATTTTTACAATCTTTTGGTGAAACATAGATGGAATCTTGATCCTTCACTGTCACATAACCGTGACCTTCCACTGTGCCTTCAAATAAGCCAACCACAGTATCTTCACCGCCCACAGGCAGAAATTCTTCACGTGAATTGCAATGTAATTGGCGCGCTCGATTCATAATGTATAAACGATTACTCAATGCTTCTAACTGCCAATCTTCTGTTAGATTTAAAATCTCAGCCAACTCATCAAACGTAACTTTTTTTGCAGCATTTAAAACTTCTTGAATAAATGTGCGACTTGGAATTGCTTGAGTATATTTCTCTTGTTCTTCCTTAAAATTTGGATCATTTTTTGCATAATCTAAGAAATATGCTTTTTGTTCTTCTGTTAATTTAGACATTCACTGTCTCCTATAAAATTCTTTGGATCGATTTTCTCAATATCTTTTTTAAAATTAATATGTTGAATGATCATTTCGATAAAACCTGATGGCAATGTTGTTTCTAATGGAACAACCCAAGCATCATGGTCATGTAAAATTTGTGTGCATTTGACGGCATCTTTTTCTGTCATCAAAATCGGTTCTGCCATATTAGCAAAATCCTCTGCACTGTATGTATGATGATCATCAAAGGGATAAGCGCTAACTTCTATATTCTTCGATGATAATGCGTTGAAAAAATTACTCGGGTGCGCAATGCCTGCAATCGCACTGACAAGCGAGAAGTTTTCCCACTGTTGAATTTGTTTAAAATTATTTAATTGATATGGCACACCAAGGCGCTGCGCTATCTTATAACATTTTTGTGAATATGGAAGCAAAAAGTGAAAAGTATCATCAATTGTCACGATGGCATCTACGCTATTTAAACGATCAACACTTTCTCGAAGTGGTCCTGCTGGCATCACATTACCATTACCAACACCTTGCTTGCCAAATACAGCAATTTCAAAATCTCTATGTAAAGCATAATGTTGCAATCCATCATCACTCACAATCACATCTAAATCAGGATATTTGGCCAATAATGCCAAACCTGCATCATAGCGCTGATTAGCAACAGCAACAGGTACATTAGTTTTTTGATAAATCAAATAAGGCTCATCACCCAATAATTCTGGTGAAACTTTCTCATCACTCACGATGATTGATTCATCTTTGCGACCATAACCGCGAGAAATCAAACCAACGTTCAAACCTTGTTGCTGTAACTCACTGATCAATGCAATCGTTACAGGTGTTTTTCCTGTGCCACCCACATTAATATTACCCACAACAATCACCGGCACAGAGAGTTTCTTCTGTACTTTCAGCTTTTTGAGCTTATTTTTTTCAGATAAAGATTGATACAAACAAGACAGAGGCTTCAAGAACGTTGAAATCCAATTATTCGATTGCCAAAAATCAGGCGCTTTCATCAAAAACCCCGACGATATAAGGCAGCCTTTAATTTCGGCTCAGGTTTTTGCCCGATTTTACGCAATGCAATCGCTTTAGCTTCATCAAAATTGGCTTCTTCCAATGCAATGGATACTAAATCACTGGGGACTTGATGTTGCTTCAATAAGAACTGAACTTTCTTAGGGCCATAACCCAATTGTGCTTGGTTTCTTGCAAAAACTTCTGCAAATCTTTCTAAACTCAAATAATTCGCCTCAATGCATTGTGCAATGATTTCTTCCACTAATTGAGCATCACAACCTTTCAACGTCAATTTTTGCCTCAATTCGACAATACTATGTTCTCTACGCATCAGTAGATTTAGGGCTCGTTCGAACCAGTATCGTTTTTCTTTTTGTTGATCTTCGAGGGTTGTATTATCTTCCATATTTTTTCGCGTTATCCATCATGCTAGCTAGGATATCATCAATCGAGCGATTTGTTTTATCTGCCAATAAACTTTTATTTGAACGCACAGATAATGTCACCACAGGCTCTTCAGGAAATTCAGGCACAGATTCTTGTGACTTCTTTGGCATGATTTGAACTTTGAATTCAGGAATGCTCCATTCTTTTTGCGAAATTGTATTCAAATAGTTTTCTAATGTTTGCCTAATCTCTTTTTGATAAAACTTAAAATTATTCCCTGATAAAGAGTCCAATGCACCAATCAACCAAAATTTACGCCCCAAAGATGCGATAAATAATCGTCCTTTCAATTTTTCTGGCAAAAACTCTTGAAACCAAGGCTCTACATAAGCCAATTGCCTTGCCCTTCTCAACTGAAGTTTTAGGTCCGCATCATCAACATTTTTAGAGTAAATGATTTTTGCAATGGCTCTATCTGTACTATATCGATGTTTTTTCAAAGGGATAGCTGGCACTGACTTGTAATCCCAGTCATTTTCGCTGTCANTCCGCATCATCAACATTTTTAGAGTAAATGATTTTTGCAATGGCTCTATCTGTACTATATCGATGTTTTTTCAAAGGGATAGCTGGCACTGACTTGTAATCCCAGTCATTTTCGCTGTCAACCTTTTTATTCTTTAAGTACATTTGAGCGGTAAATCCTTATAATTTAAAACTATATAGAGTATGATATCTCCCATTTATTCTAAGCTATTCTCATAATTTATCAAAGGAGATATCATGACCGCTGTTGCATACTTAGGGCGCTACGCTCTTTTCTTGATTGCAATTGCTACAACCATCGCATCAATCGTGCTCAACTTCCCATTTGGCAAAATAGTTTTTGCCGTTGCGCTCGTACTGACTCTCATTGGTTTTGCTGATATTTTACAAAAAACTTATGCGGTTCGTCGCAACTATCCAATCTTGGGTAACTTAAGATATCTCCTTAAACATTTCCGTCCAGAAATCCGCCAATACTTCATTGAGTCAGATTCTGAAGCTGTACCTTTCACACACGGCCAACGCGAACTAGTTTATAACCGCGCCAAAAATCATAACTCTAATCGTGCTTTTGGTACGATTCAAAACGTTTATGAAAAAGGCTTCCAATTCATCAACCATTCGATGGCACCTGTGCCAATGCCAAACCCTGATGATTTCCGTATCACCATTGGTGGCAGTGAATGTAAACAGCCTTACAGTGCCTCTATCTTCAACATTTCAGCAATGAGCTTTGGCGCATTAAGTTCAAATGCTGTATTAGCTTTAAATGGTGGTGCAAAATTGGGTAACTTTGCACATGATACAGGCGAAGGTAGCATCAGCCCTTATCACTTACAAAATGGTGGCGATTTAATCTGGGAACTTGGTAGTGGTTACTTTGGTTGCCGTACTGAAGATGGCAAATTTGATCCTGAAAAATTCAGAGAAAAAGCACTGTTACCACAAGTCAAAATGATTGAAGTTAAAATCAGCCAAGGTGCTAAACCTGGTCATGGTGGTGTTTTACCAAAAGATAAAATTACACCTGAAATTGCTAAAACTCGTGGCGTGCCAATGGATAGAGATTGTATCTCTCCACCTTATCATTCAGAGTTTTCTAACCCTATTGAATTATTAGAATTCATTCAAAGATTGCGTGAATTAAGCGATGGCAAGCCTGTTGGTTTTAAATTGTGTATTGGCCATGCTTGGGAATTTGCTGCAATTGTCAAAGCGATGCTTAAAACAGGCATTACGCCAGACTTCATCGTTGTGGATGGTAAAGAAGGTGGCACAGGCTCAGCACCGATTGAATTTGCAGACCACATTGGTTCACCATTACGTGAAGGCTTATTGTTCGTTCACAATACATTGGTAGGCGCGAATCTTCGCGATCAAATCAAAATTGGTGCAAGCGGTAAAATTATCAGTGCATTCGATATCGCTCGTACATTAGCGATTGGCGCAGACTGGGTAAACTCAGCACGTGGATTTATGTTTGCATTAGGTTGCATCCAATCATTAAGTTGCCATACAAATACTTGCCCAACAGGTATTGCAACACAAGACTTAATGAGACAAAAAGGTTTAGATGTTACAAATAAAGTGAATCGCGTTCATAACTATCATCGTAATACATTGCATGCATTGGCTGAAATGCTAAGCTCAGCGGGTATTAATCATGTGAACGAATTAGAACCTCACCACTTAGTATTGAGAACAGCAGACAATGAAGTTCGCCTATTCTCCAATACTTATTACTACATTGAACCAGGCGCTTTATTGCGTGACAATATCCCAAGTCAGTTTTATGCTTCTGTTTGGGAAACAGCACAAGCAAGTAGCTTTGCACCTGTTTCTCGAAGAAATGCTTATTAAATAATTAATCAGTTATTGGAATAAACCTCATATTTAGGTATCTAAACATGAGGTTTTGTTTTAAAATTTTTTGATATTTGACTGACTACATTACAATAAAATAATGTATAACTATACTTCGGCTTCGATTATTTGATATGGGCAATAATTTATGGAATTAGATGGTTTTGATAAAAAAATTCTTCAACTATTACAGCGTGATAATAAAATTTCACAGCGCGAACTAGCTGAGCAAGTCAATTTATCGCCATCTGCTGTAAATCGTCGTATTGCTGCCTTAGAAGCTGATGGTTACATTAAAGGCAACATTGCCATCATTGATAACAAAAAGCTTGGCAAGCCCATTACATTGATTGTAGAAGTTCGTATCAAGAATAAGCATACAGTGGCAATGGATCATCATAAAACCATCTTTCTATCAACACCTGCGATTCAGCAAGTTTATTTAGTGACAGGCGATTTTGATTTCTTACTCATCATAACAGTTGCAGATATGTCTGAATATGAAAAATTATCCGAACGCTTATTATTCAATGACGAAAATATCAATGGCTTCAAAACCATGGTGACGTTACAAAACATCAAACAAACTTTTGAAGTGAATATTGAATAATTCATTTCTAAGATTCAAACAAAAAGCTCGCACTTAGCGGGCTTTGTTATTCATAATGATTATTATTCTGTCAAATCAACCACTTTTGCTGTGGGTGCATTTTTAGTGACAGATTCAATGCCATTATCACGCGTAGCTTCTGTTTTATAGCTTTGACTAGTGCCGATTACCTGCCCATTTGTGGCTTTAAGATTAAAGGAAAACCTTCCACTTTCTGAAGACTTTTTCTCATATCGATTAGGATCAACAGCATTCTTTTGCACAGATGCAATACCCTTTTCACAATTTGCTTTTGCTGTATAACCTTCACTGCCTAAAATGATTTCACCATTGCCTGCTTTTAAGCGAAAATAAAACTCATTGTTTTTTGCTAGAAAAATCTCAAACTTGCCACTCATAAAAACCTCCAAATGTAGATCTTATTGCTTAAGTTGAACTTCTGGGGATGAATCATCGCATATTGATAGTTATTTATATTATCTCTATCTATTAAAGATTATAAATTGAAATTTTGATTATTCAAATTATTATATTCGTATATGCAAAAGCCTGCATTTAGCAGGCTCTTAACTCAAAGTTCAAATGATAATTAATCAAACAATTCCATCCAGAAACTTTTCTTTTTGTTCTTTCTATAATGATAATCATCTTCGTGATGATGATGCGGATAAGGTTGCGATTGAGACTGTTGTGGGGCTCTTTGCGGTGCGGCTTGTTGAGCTGTTGGCGCATCTGTCATCATTTCCTCAACTGATCTTTCGATGATTTTATCAATCTCTCCGCGATCCAACCAAATACCACGGCATTGAGGACAATAATCAATCTCAATTCCTTTACGCTCAGACATTACCAAAGTTGCATCAACACAAACAGGGCATTTCATTATTTAAAACTCTCCGTTTTACACATAAGAGCCTGTATTTTATGAAATACCCTCAATAAAGCTATGAAATTTACAAAAATTTTAATTTCACCAACCTATAAAAATTACTACTAAAACTATCCCTTCCAAAGGAAGGGATAATGATATGAAATAACTTTACTAGATTACTGTATGCTTTGATTCAATACAGAGATTGGGTGCAATGCAGAAACTTTAGAAAAACGATCCACTTGCGTTCTACAAGAGAATCCTGTCGCCATCACATGATCTTTCTCTGCAATGCCATCGATTTGCACACGCCATGATTGATCATAGATTTTTTCAGACAGTTCCACTTGCTTGGTTAAATGACCGAACGTTCCGCTCATTCCACAGCAACCTGTTGGTACAATTTCAATGCCTAAACCAAAGTATTTAAACACTTGTTGCCATAAACTTGGCGCATTTGGCACCGCAGTTTTTTCCATACAATGGCTCAACAAATAGAACTTATCTTTCAATTCTTTTTGCACTGCTTGATCTTTTTGACTCAAATAATCTACTAAGAATTCTTGCACCAACTGAACATCCACAGCTTCGCCAAACATCTGCTTATAATCTTTACGATAAAGCACAGTAATTGGTGGTTCAATACCAATCATTGGCACATTCAGTTTCGCCATTTTCAATAGCAATTTATTCTGTTTCTCAGCAGACAATGTGAATTGATCACGCATACCCAAAACATGATAAGCCTTCCCTGAATTTTGATAAGGTGCTAAATAAACTGTCAAACCTAATGAATGCAGTAATTCCACGCAATCTTTGAGAACTTTACCATCAAAATACTCGGTCAAAGCATCTGGCACAATGATCACCGAATTTTTAGCATCTTTGATAGATTCTGCTGTTAAACGTTCAATATCAGCAATATTCCATTCAACCAACTTCCCTGCCTTCACCAAGGCTGGCATACCATTATCTTGTGGCATTGTTGCATCTGTTAAGCCAATCTTTTTCATAATGGCTTGCGTCATTGGCAATTTAAAGAGTGGATTAGTGATGCTACGCATTTTATACATCAATGGTGCATTTTCTTCAGCTTGAGCCAAAATACGATCCACCAAAGGACGACGGCGCGTTTTATAATACTCTTCCACAAACTGCGAGCGACCATTTGGAATATTGATCATCACAGGACATTCAGATGTACAACTGCCACAGCTCAAGCAAGTTTCCAATGCTGTGAAAATCTCATCTTCAAACTCTGGCGTATTTTGATCTGTACAACGACGGCGCTCCCATTCTTTGAGCAACACAGCGCGACCTTTCGGTGATTGAACACGATCACGCGTGGCTTTATAGCTTGGGCACATCGGCGAATGTAGATCATAGTTAAAACACGCACCATTACCATTACAGAAATTCACACGGCGATATTCATTCCACATTTTCTCTGTGATCAATTGATCTTTTTGCCCGCGCATTGGCGTTGAATCCACTTTATATAAAGCTGAATCCGAACCTAATGGCGCTGCAATTTTTCCAGGATTCATCTGATTGTGTGGATCAAATGCTGTTTTAATGGCACGAATGATTGGGTAAAACTCACCAAAATAAGGCTCACAATATTCAGAACGAACACCTTTACCATGCTCACCCCACAATGCACCTTTATATTTCACGCACAAATCATAAACTTGATCGCTGACTTTACGGATTCTTTCACGATCTGCATCTGTTTTGAGATCTAAAGCTGGACGAACATGCAATACACCCGCATCTACGTGGCCAAACATACCATAAATGAGATCTTCTTTATCCAATACCGCTTTGAATTCTACGATGAAATCTGCCAAGCTTTCTGGTGGCACAGCGCAATCTTCCACAAATGCCATCGTTCTGCGCTCGCCCTTGATATTACCCAACAAGCCAACTGCACGTTTACGCAGCGCATAAATGTTCTTAATTGCTGCATCGCCATTCAATACATTCGATGATAATAGTGAAACATAGTTACTTGCCTTCATATAATCAGCAAATGATTCTACAGATTTTTGTAACTCAACTTCATCATCACTATTGAATTCCACCAACAAGATTGCTTTTAAGCGATCATAATCCACGCCTTCAAAGTATTGCGCATTCACTTCCCAAATGAAGTCATTACGCGCACGTTCAACAACGCGATCATCCATAATTTCGATAGATGTTGGTATCACTGGTGCATCCATTAAATATGTTGAATGCTTCAATGCCGAAATAAAATCATCGTAGCTTAACAATACTAACGTGCTGTATTTAGGAATGGGCAATACATTCAATGTTGCTTCTGTAAGCACAGCCAATGTACCTTCTGCACCACATAACAAATGCTTCAAGTTGTGATTTTCATCATCAAAGAAGTGCTTAGCATCATAACCTGTCACAAATCGGTTCAATTCAGGAAAATGCGCATTCATCGAATCCACTTCAGGTGCAATCACACCCGCGATTTGCTGCTGTAATGGATCAATTTCATTGGTATCGATGAATTGGCCATTCGGCAAATAACCCCTTAGAGAAACAACGTGATGACTTGTTTTACCATATGTATAACTGCCTTGCCCTGAAGCATCTGTGTTGATCATCCCACCAATCGTTGCGCGATTCGATGTAGATAATTCAGGCGCAAAGAAAAAGCCATGTGTCTTCAAAAATGCATTCAATTGATCTTTCACAACGCCTGTTTGTACAATCACTTGGTGCTTTTCAGCATCGAATGCCAGAATCTGATTCATATGGCGAGATAGATCAAAAATGATCCCTTGATTCAAGGATTGACCATTTGTCCCCGTGCCACCGCCTTTGGCTGTAATGTTCACTTGATGATGCTCTGGTTGTGATAACAGTTGTGTCACAATCGCCACATCATCACTATTTTTAGGATAAATAACAGCTGCTGGCTTCACTTCATAAATGGAGTTATCTACTGAGTGAACCAATCGCGCTGCTTCATTGGCATCCACATCACCTTGGAAATTTGTTTTTGCTAAATCAGCAATAAAATTTTTCACTGATTTCTCTAAACTAAAAGTGCTCATTACGTTCCCTTATGCCTGACGTTTTGGTTGATGTAAGTAAGTTTCTGACTGCATTTCGATCAAGCGGCTCATTGTGCGATCGAATTCAAAATCTAATGCATTGGTGCCTTTGGATTCATATAAATCTGCCAAGGAAGTTTCTGCACCAATCACAACTTTAACGCCTTGATCATAGAATTCATCGATCATAATCACAAAGCGGCGCGCTTCATTTTGACGATCACGATTCAACAATGGCACTGCGCTTAAAAACACTGTGCCATATTCAGATGCTAGCTTAATGAAATCCTGTGAAGCTCTTGGCTTTTCACAAGCTTCTTTAAATGTGAACCACGTTGCATCACCGCCTACTTTGAGCATTTCAAATGAGTGACCATTAATATCGCGTGTGATTGGGCCATCACTATGGCCTACTAACTCATCAAATGCAGCTTCAAAATGCTTTTGCTGTTCCTCTGAAGAACCTGTAAACCAAACATCCGCGGCTTCCAAATGGCGCATACGATAGTCATTATCACTATCTAAAGGCACAGAAACTAAGCGCTTCTTAATGATTTCAATTGCAGGTAAAAATTTTTCACGTTGTAAACCATTTTTATACAATTCATCAGGTTCACGGTTTGAAGTTGTGATGAAGAAAATACCTTCATCCAAGAATGCTTCGAGTAAACGATAAAGAATCATCGCATCTGTAATATCAATTACATGGAATTCATCCACACAAAGCACTTTGCATTTTTTCGCATAGCTTTTTGCCACTAATTTTAATGGATCACTTTCACCTGCAAAGCTACGGAGTTCATTATGCACATCCTGCATGAAGTGATAATAGTGACTACGGACTTTAGGGACATCAACATTGTTATAAAACAGATCCATCAAGAATGTTTTACCGCGACCAACACGACCATAAATATAAATACCGCGAGGATCTTGATAACGCTTGGCATTATCAGGCACGGTTTTCATCAATTTTTGGAAAAATGAAACCTTGCTAGAATCTACCGCAGGTTCATCATTCATAATCTTCGTTTTTAACTTATCGTACTCTTCTGCCACTCGTAATTGAATTGGATCAACGTTATAACCACGTTGCTCAATCTCTTTCAAGTATGCATCCTTGATGGTTGACATATCTTCTCCTCACTTGCTGCTTTTTTGTTGTTTGCGTTTTTCTCTGAAAAACGACTGTATTAATGTCCGGCACTCTTCTTCCAACACAGCTGCCGTTATGAATACTTTATGATTGAAAGACTCAAAAGTATTCACATTCAACTGTGTGCCAAGTGCACCATGGCGCGAATCACCTGCGCCGTAAATAATTCGTTTTAATCGACTGTGAACAAAGCTCCCTGCGCACATCATGCAAGGTTCTAATGTGACATATAGCTCACAATCAATTAAACGATAATTCTGTAAAGCTTCACCCGCACGACGAATGGCGACAATTTCCGCATGCGCCGTTGGGTCATTTTTAGTAATAGACTCATTGAATCCACGAGCAATGATCTCTCCATCTTTAACAATGACAGCACCAATTGGAATCTCTCCAATAGCGGCAGCTTTTTGTGCTTCAATCAAAGCTTCTGCCATAAATAATTCATCACTACTCAACATGAAAACCTTCTGGAAACTTAGCGGGCGATGGGATTCTAAAACGTTTATCACGCGCAAGCTCACCCGACTCGATTGTGATTCTGCTTGGTGCAACACCAAACTCTTTGCCTAAAAACTTCTTCAAATGGACATTGGCTTTGCCATCCACTGGCGGTGTATTAATCCTAACTTTAATACTTTCCTCACCAATTTCTTGGATCTCATTTTTAGATGCACGAGTTGTCACTCGCACATTTAAAATTAAATCTTCACCATCCCAATAATATGCTGAATTTGCCATTATGAACCTAGATTCAAATTGATCAAAAAGGCTTTTACAACATATAAACCTGATTGCACTAACATGATGGCAAATAATAAAACCATTGGTTTGAAATCAATACTGCGATAACGAATGTTAAACTTCAATAATCTCATTAAAGGATTCGTCAATCGGCCTAAAATATCCAAAATAATGCGTGCATTTGGTGATTCTCTAAACCAGCTACAAATCGCCACGAAGATCAACGCATAGAAATAGATCGTCAAGATATCCTGCAATATATCAATCAGAATCATGCCCAATACTATCAATGGCGCCATCGCAACGCGATCTAATGCCATTAATAACAAATATTTAATCAATCCTGCAATAACCACAACGATGATGCATGACCAATCCCAACTGCTGAATACTGGCGTAATTCTACGCACAGGCAACACCATCGGATTTGTCACGCGCACCAACATTTGTACCATTGGATGAAAGAAATTAACTTTCACACATTGCAGTAAAAAGCGCAATAGCACCAATAAGCTTACGCAGTTAAATACCAACTTGATGATGAACTCTAAAATACCTGCAATCATTATTGTCCTTTGATCTGTACCGCTAACTCTTCTGCTAATACTTCACTGCGTTTAACCGTTGCAATCATAGCTTTTTCCACAATACTTTCTAAATCACTCTCTTTAAATGAGATCATTGCTTGCTCTGTTGTGCCTTTTGGGGAACAGATGCTACGAATCAAATCATCTAAATTCACATCACCAATGTCTGCAAGCTTTGCACTGCCTAACATTGTTTGAACTGCCATTTTGGTGGCAACTTCTTCATTCAAACCTAATTTAGCACCCACTTGCCCAACCAATTGTGCAAAATAAAAGAAATATGCTGGGCTTGAACCTGCAACTGCAATCACAGCGTTAATATGTGCTTCTTCTTTCACCCAAGTTGCCATACCGCAACCTTCAAAAATTTCAGAAACTACATTTTTTTGATCATCCGAAACATGAGGATTGGCAAATAAACCTGTCACGCCATGTCCAACTTTAGCTGGCATATTTGGCATTGCACGTACAATTGCGAATTCTTCCTGCAACAAATCGCTGATCACACCAATTGTAACGCCCGCTGCAATTGAGATCACCACTTGGTGCTCTTGAATTAAAGGCGCTATTTCAGGTAAGAAACTTGCAAAGCCTTGTGGCTTAATTGCCAGCACAATAAAATCCACTTCTGACAAAAAATAACGATGATGATCAAATGTATTGATCTCATAACGCTCCTTTAATACTGCTTGGCGATCCGCACTTGGATCTGCAACAAAGATTGATGATGGCAAAAAATTCTGCACAAGCCCAGCAATAATGCCTTCTGCCATGTTGCCGCCACCAATAAATCCTATTTTCATGTTGCATCCCTCTTTCATTAAAATCATTAGATTTTACAAGAGTGTGCGCAAAGTTGATAGTGACTAATTTATGGTTAATCATGAATTAAATTCTTAAAAATGTGAGAATGGTTAATTTTTATACAAATATCTTCTGAGATTTATGTATAATACGCCTCTCTTCTGCGGGAATAGCTCAGTTGGTAGAGCACAACCTTGCCAAGGTTGGGGTCGCGAGTTCGAGTCTCGTTTCCCGCTCCAAATTAAAGTCCTTATTCATTTAAGGCAAAGTGATGAAATACCAAATCATCATTTAAACCGTTTTTTGCGGGAATAGCTCAGTTGGTAGAGCACAACCTTGCCAAGGTTGGGGTCGCGAGTTCGAGTCTCGTTTCCCGCTCCAAATTAAAGTCCTTATTGATTTAAGGCAAAATGATGAAACACCAAAACATCATTTAAACCGTTTTTTGCGGGAATAGCTCAGTTGGTAGAGCACAACCTTGCCAAGGTTGGGGTCGCGAGTTCGAGTCTCGTTTCCCGCTCCAAATTAAAGTCCTTATTGATTTAAGGCAAAATGATGAAACACCAAAACATCATTTAAACCGTTTTTTGCGGGAATAGCTCAGTTGGTAGAGCACAACCTTGCCAAGGTTGGGGTCGCGAGTTCGAGTCTCGTTTCCCGCTCCAAATTAAAGTCCTTATTGATTTAAGGCAAAATGATGAAACACCAAAACATCATTTAAACCGTTTTTTGCGGGAATAGCTCAGTTGGTAGAGCACAACCTTGCCAAGGTTGGGGTCGCGAGTTCGAGTCTCGTTTCCCGCTCCAAATTAAAGTCCTTATTGATTTAAGGCAAAATGATGAAACACCAAAACATCATTTAAACCGTTTTTTGCGGGAATAGCTCAGTTGGTAGAGCACAACCTTGCCAAGGTTGGGGTCGCGAGTTCGAGTCTCGTTTCCCGCTCCAAATTAAAAAAGCCCTTCATCGAAGGGCTTTTTTATTGCCTTAAATATTTAATTCACGAATATTAGCCAACCAATGATTCCCTTGGCTTTTCACTCTTTCCATCCAATCATCGTTTAAACCATTATAAGAGCGATCTGAATATAAATAATAAGCAATATGATCATCCTTCACCATAAAACGAAAAACCATATATTCAGCCAAACTGCCCTGCACGCCCATTTTCATTAAGTAATATTCATTTTTAGAAGAATCTTGACTGCGGTAATACGTTTTAGAAAAAATTGGGGCTGTCGTATCTTGCGACATAGTTTCCGCATATTGCTTTAAATCTTTGGCTTTGACATTGCGCAACTCTGAATATGTGATCATCTGATTGAATTTCTCTAATGTTTCACCCTGTGGCAAATATTCCACCACAAATACATCACCTGAAGCGTTTGTATCTTCATAAGTATGAAAATACTCTAATTTACCAAATGTAATTTTTTTAGGATATTGAGTTTCTGCGTGACTAGAAACAGCAGTAAACAGTAAAAAAGCCAAAACCACTTTAATTATTTTCATCATCTTTTCCTTATTATTATCTGACCAATATACTAGCAGAATTCATAAAACCCTATATATAGCCACATCAAAAAACTAAATTAATTCGCTTTATCTCAATGATCCTGTCAAAATTCATCTTCACAGTTTATTGATTCAACAAAAGGAAATATATGTCGATTTGGGTGGATGCAGATGCTTGTCCTAAAGTTATTAAAGAAATTCTCTATCGTGCGGCTAAACGCGAATCCATCATGCTCTATTTAGTTGCTAATCAAATTCTCTCTGTGCCACCATCGCCATTCATCAAAACATTGACTGTACCAAAGGGCTTCGATGTAGCTGATGATGAAATTGTGAATCGTATCGTAGAAGGTGATTTAGTGATCACTGCAGATATTCCATTAGCTGCAGATGCCATTGCCAAAAAAGCAAACGTGATTACACCGCGTGGTGAGCAACTCACAAAAGATAGCATTGGCGGAAGATTAACTGTGCGTGATTTGATGGATACTTTGCGCTCCAGCGGCGTACAAACTGGTGGGCCACCGCCATTATCACAAAAAGATCGCCAGCTCTTCGCCCAAGAATTGGATAAATGGTTTAATCAACGTAAGAATGCTTAATTGCTTCTGCCAATTGTTTAATCTTCTCAGCAATTTCGTGAGGCTTATGTGCCGCATAACCAAATAACAGTGCATGATTTTGCAATGGTTCCATGGAGTAACGATACAGAGGCTGAATGCCTAATCTCAAAGATCGACTAATTGCCATAATTTGCTGAATATCCCAGCCATCTTTCAACCATGCAACCGCATGAATTCCTGAATCCGATAGCTGAATCGCCAAAACATGTGGCAAATATTGTTCAATAGCATTCACTAAAGCTTGTTGCCTTTCCAAGCAAGCTTTACGAACCTTACGCACATATTTTGCATATTCACCCTCTTGAATGAATGCCGCTAATGCCGCTTGCTCTAAATAACTATTGCATGAATCCGCATAATGCTTGATAACTTTAAAAGGCTCGATCAATGCTTGTGGCAATACTAAAAATGCCAAGCGAAAGCCGGGATAAAACATCTTAGAAAATGTGCCTGAATAGATCACTCTGCCTGCTTGATCCAAACCCTGCAAAGCTTGAATCGCGCGTGAATGATAACGAAATTCGCCATTGTAATCATCCTCAAAAATCCAAGCATCCTTTTGCTTTGCCCAATCCAATAACATCAATCTACGCTCTAAACTTAAAGTGCCACCCAATGGAAATTGATGTGATGGCGCAGTATAAACCAAGCGAATATCTTCTTTATGTTGAACTAATTCAGGAATCAACATACCTTCTTCATCACTCGCTATGCCATGAGTTTTCATGCCATAACTTTGGAAAACACCCAAAGCACCATCATAACCAGGATCATCAATCAAAATACCATCACCAGAATTCAATAATGCTCGAGATGTTAGATTTATCGCTTGCTGTGTACCATTCACAATCATGATCTGATCTGCATTGCAGTTTAACCCGCGCGTAGAGCGCATATATTGCGCTAGCGCTTCTCGCAAAGGTTGATAACCCTGCACATCACTGTATTTCGCTAATTCAGCTTGAGAATGGCGCCAAACTCGCCCTAGAATTCTTCCCCATATTTGCTGAGGAAACAGATCCACACAGCCAATACCCACGCTGAACATTCTATTTTGTTTAGCTGCTCCATGATATTGCTGCCAACGCGGCATTAAGCTTTGCAATCCATCACTCAATTTTGGTGTGCTTTGTTGCTGAATCGTCTGCTGAATAGGCGCTTGGCAATTGATCTTTTTTTCAGGCACAAAAGCACACACATAAGTGCCAGATCCTGCTTTTGCCATGAGATAACCTTCATCCATCAAACGCTCAATGCCCGATAAAATCGTATTGCGTGACACCAACATCATTTCTGCCAAAGTTCGGCTTGATGGCAACTTCATATTAGCTTTTAAGCGACCATCCAAAATCGCCCCACGAATAGCTTCATAAACCTGATCATTCAATGGCCCTTCGGATAACTGCAATATTGGAAAATTCGCTTTAGGCTTCATAAAAGTGGCACCTATAAAAATACAAAAAGTGTACCTTATAAAGAACCAATAAAACAATTAATATCATGCTTCAAATGATCAACACGGAGGAATATATGGATCAATCGAATACATTAACCATTGATTTTGTGATGCCTGAAGATTTTGCGAAGTGGTTACCACATTGGAAAAGCTATCAAGTGTTTTACAAAGTGAATTTATCAGATGCTATTACACAAAAAACATGGGAACGCTTCTTTGATGAAGCTTCACCATTGCACTGCATCATTGCGCGTAAAGGCGATGAAATCGTAGGATTTGCACACTTTTTATATCATCAATCTACTTGGTCAACAGAAAATTATTGTTACCTAGAAGATCTATTTGTTTCGCCTCATCACCGTGGATTACACACAGGCAAAGCACTCATAGAATTCTTGACTGAAGATGCCAAAAAGCATAATTGCTCGAAGATTTATTGGCATACTCAAGAGACAAATCATACAGCGCAGCGCTTGTATGACTGGATTGCAACTAAACCAGGAATGATCAAATACGACATTCAGCTGCATAACAACTAAATCTTTTTACTCCTAAGCAAAGGTAAAAAAACTAAAAATGCCACTTAAACAAAGTGGCATTAATTTTATAATAAATACTCTCAAAGTTATTACATTAACCTAAAACTTTTCTTAATTGCTCTTCATCTAATTGCTTACATTTTTTCGCAACAACAATTGTAGCAACACCATTACCAATTAAATTGGTCAATGCTCTAGCTTCAGACATAAAACGATCAATACCTAAAATCAATGCAATACCCGCAACTGGCAAGCCTTCAATATTTAATGCCGCTAATGTTGCAGCTAGAACAATAAAGCCACTACCAGTTACACCCGCCGCCCCTTTCGAAGAAACTAATAAAATTAGCAACAATACGATCTGATTCCAAATACTAATATCAGCGTTAAGCGCTTGAGCAATAAAAACAGCTGCCATTGTTAAATAAATTGAAGTACCATCTAAATTAAACGAATACCCTGTTGGTATCACTAATCCAACCACTGATTTTTCACAACCTGCATATTCCATTTTATCTAACATTCTTGGTAAAACTGATTCAGATGATGAAGTACCTAAAACAATCAATAATTCATCTTTAATGTATTTAACGAACTTCCAAATGCTAAAGCCATTATATTTTGCAATCGCACCTAATACGCCAAAAATAAATATCAAACAAGTTAAGTAGAAACACACAATCAACATTGCTAATTGAACCAATGAACTTAAACCATATTTACCAATTGTAAATGCCATCGCACCAAACGCACCAATAGGTGCAAGCTTCATAATCATGTTAATGATATTGAAAATCACTTTGGAAAAGTCAGCAATCACAGTAAAGATCAGCTCGCCTTTATCACCCATTCTATGCAAAGCAAAACCAAACAATACTGCAAATAATAAAACCTGCAAAATATTACCACTCGCAAATGCCCCAATCACACTTGTAGGAATAATGTCTAAGAAGAATCCTACAACTGTTTGCTGTTCTGCTTGTGTTGTATACATCGCTACTGCCGAAGCATCTAATGTAGCAGGATCAATATTCATCCCTGAGCCGGGTTTAATAACATTCACAATGATCAAACCTACAATCAATGCTACTGTACTAACCACTTCAAAATATAAAATTGCAATACCGCCAGTCTTACCAACAGATTTCATGCTCTCCATCCCAGCAATCCCTGTGACAACTGTACAAAATATTACAGGTGCTATCACCATTTTGATTAATTTAATGAAACCTTGCCCAAATGGGTACATTTTCTCACCCAACTCAGGGTAAAAATGGCCTAATAATACCCCCACTATGATCGCAATTATTACTTGTACGTATAAACTTTTTAATATTCCTAATCGCACTATGTATTCCTTTTGTAGTTTTAATGCGGAAAGAAATTTATCATTTTTTAAATAAAAAATACAGTTAAATTATATATTTAATCAAATAAACAAACACTGTTATTTTTATTTAAAAAAGATTGTTTATTAAACTACGTGTAATTTTTATGTTTTAAAACATCAGCAAATATGTAATACGATAAGGTTTCATAAGCAAGACAGCTCAATGCAATATTTAGGCTACACAGCAACTAAATCTTTTTAGGTAAAAACAAAAAAGCTCTCAATGTTATTCATTGAGAGCTTTATTAATCCATTCGTCTTTANGCGGAAAGAAATTTATCATTTTTTAAATAAAAAATACAGTTAAATTATATATTTAATCAAATAAACAAACACTGTTATTTTTATTTAAAAAAGATTGTTTATTAAACTACGTGTAATTTTTATGTTTTAAAACATCAGCAAATATGTAATACGATAAGGTTTCATAAGCAAGACAGCTCAATGCAATATTTAGGCTACACAGCAACTAAATCTTTTTAGGTAAAAACAAAAAAGCTCTCAATGTTATTCATTGAGAGCTTTATTAATCCATTCGTCTTTATAAATTTTTCATTAAAAATTCATGAACAAAATTGGCATCATTGCTTTCATTGAAATCTATATTGAAACGCAAATTACCATCATTCAATTCAATTGAACGAGGTGCTGCTTTACCACAAGTCACCGATTGTAATTTTTCTTTAACCGTTTTCATTGCAATTTCTGAACTTTCACAAGTTCTTGCTACAGCCAATAATGCTTCGCCACAATATCCTGCAACACCATACGATTTTAAATCTTCTGAGGTAAACTGCGCCCAGTCAAATCCTGCCTTTAAATTAGCATCGCCACAGCGTTGATTAATGGATACAACTGTTTCTTGCAATGCAGTTTCTTGTTGTGCCTGTATTTCTCGATCTTGTAAGCTTTGTGCTGAAGCTAAGCTTAATCCTAAAACTGAAATTATTAATAGTTTTTTCATTATTATTCCTTAATTTTTTATACAAATTAGCCTTGGGTTCTTTTTCTATACCTAACGTATAGTTGTTATTCATTAAAGCCTGATTATTATAAAGAGAATAGTGAGTAAAAAACTATCAAGTAAACTTTTATTTGTTATGGATCAAGATTCTTTCATCACTATAAATCTACATAAAAAAACGCCACTCATTGAGTGGCGTTTATTCATCTAGGTAGATTTAAAAATCAATTAAAATGGTGCATCAATATCCACAACATCAATCAATTTTTGGTTAACGAACTCTTTCAAGCCTAAATCGATCAATTCACGACCAAAGCCAGAGCGACGAACGCCACCAAATGGCAAGTCTGCTTTAACCATTGTTGGATGGTTAATAAAGATCATACCTGTAGAAATTTGACCTGCAACGCGACGACCACGAGCATTATCAGAAGTAAACACAGAACCGCCCAAACCAAATGGAGAGTCATTTGCAATGCGGATCGCATCTGCTTCATCTTCTGCTTTGATGATCATAGATACTGGACCAAAAAATTCTTGGTAGTAAGCAGGATTATCTGGCGTTACGTTTGTCAAAATTGTTGGTTGAACGAAACAACCTTGAGCAGGCACTTTTTCGCCCACCTCGATTGCTGTAGCACCATGTTTAACCGCTTCTTCGATTTGTTTTAACAAACCATCTTTCGCACGTTGTGAAGACAATGGCGCCAATTGTGTTGCAGGATCCATTGGATCACCTGCTTTCAATGCTGCAACGCCTGCCGTGTATTTTTCTAAGTATTCATCATAAACTTTCGCATCAATGATCATACGTTTAGAAGAAACACAGACTTGACCTGCGTTCCAATGGCGACCAAAAACGCCCCAAGCCACGGTTTTATCCATATCTGCATCATCTAATACAACGAATGCATCCGCACCACCCAATTCCATGATGGATTTTTTCAAGTGCTTACCTGCAACTTGAGCAACTGCTGAACCTGCAAACTCAGAACCCGTCAAAGCAACACCACAAACGCGTGGATCAGCCAAAATCATTTCTACTTTATCGTGCTCAGCAAACAAGTTGATGAATACACCTTCAGGTAAACCTGCATCTTTCATCAATTGTTCAAATGCTAATGCGCTTTGTGGAACGTTTGAAGCATGTTTCAAGATCAACGTATTACCCGCTGACAATTGTGGCGCCAAAATACGAGCCACTTGATAGAATGGGAAGTTCCAAGGCTCAATCGCCAATAAAACACCCATTGGATCATTCACTAATTCTGCTTCGCCTTCAGCTGGATCCATAACTGGCAATTTTCTTGGTGCCAATAAGCCTTCAGCATGCTTCACGTAATAATCTAAAATCTGTGCAGACAACTCAACTTCAGCTTTTGATTCACCAAAGATCTTGCCCATTTCTAATGTTAATAGCGCTGCATATTCATCGCTTTTTTCGCGCAACAATGCGGATGCATTTTTCAAATATCCCACACGCTCAGCAATGGATAAATTTTTCCAGCTTTGGAACGCTTTATCAGAACGATCAACAGCGGCTTTAATTTCAGCGTCTGTTGCACTTGGGAATGATTTAACCAATTCGTTGGTATAAGGATTAACTGTTGCAAATGCCATATTAATTTCCTCCGGTTGATAACAAAATGCGGAATCAATATATTCCTTTTATCATCAAGGTTAAACCGAAAAATTCATATCACTCCGAGAAACAATTTAAATCATGACATTTATCACTTATACTTCATAAAGTTATCTTTATAATTTCACATTCAGAACACTCTGTACAGATATTAACCACTTGAAATATTTGATTAATATCTACACATCCATTTAAGATTTAAATATATTTTTCAATCGCAATCGCCACACCATCTTCATGATTGGTTTTGGTAATGAATGTTGCGTGTTCTTTCAATAAATCAATGGCATTGCCCATCGCAATCTTAGTATCTGCCACTTTAAACATCGAAAAATCATTTTCATGATCGCCCATGCACATAATTTCAGAACTTTTTAAATTAAGTTCATTGGCAATCTTTTGTAACGCATAGCCTTTCGTGGAGTTTTTACGAAGAAATTCTAAGTAGAATGATGCGCTTTTAAACACTTCATAATGATCATAAAACTCTTGTGGTACACGCTTTTCCACTTCAGCCAATAGATTTGGATCATCCGAAAACATACATTTGCTATAACAAACATCTTCATTCATTTCGGATAATGGGCGATAAACCAACGGAATGTTAGATAAATAGGATTCATAAACGGTATAGCGCCCAATTTCTCGATTAGCTGTATATAAACATTGATCGCTCACAACATGCATGAATACATCTAATTCACGAGATAATGCTTCGATTTTAAGATAATCATCATAACCTAAGACATTTTCATGAATCGCTTTGCCTGTTGTAATGTCACGGATCATCGCGCCATTATTAGTGATCACATAGTTTTTATCGTTATAAATGCCTAAATCATGCAGGATTGACGCCATGCCAGAATATGGTCGACCACTTGCGAGTACAATTTGCACGCCTTTATCCTGAGCATATTGAATGCTTTGTCTCACACGATCACTCACAAGATGCTGTGCATTCAACAAAGTGCCATCTAAATCAATTGCGATTAATTTTATGCTCATGGATATTTCCTATCATTATTAAAATCAATGACACTATCCTACTAAAAAACCTCGCATTTGCGAGGTTTATAATTATAAAAAGCGAAACTCAATGATTATTTTTGATCAGGTACAGGATTCCACTCTTTTGGCATGATAAAACCTTCATACATTGGTCTTGCCAAAATATAATCTCTAAACTCATCAGAAGCATAAGCGGCTGCCAAATCTTTCACCCATTGCTGATCTTTATCTTTCGATTGAATGGTTACAATCACACGATGATCATCTGGTGTTTTTTCCACATATAAGCCATCTGTAATCTTCTCGCCCATATTCACAACATAGTTACCATTCACAATGGCAAAATCCACATCATCCATTGAACGCATAGAATGTGCAGGATCAACATCTTTAAATACTAAATTATATTGCCCTTTTTCAATGTCTTTTAAACTGAACGTTGCAGGCTTTGCGCCTTCACGAATGGTTACCCAGCCTAAGCTTTCTAAAATTCTAGCACCACGCTCCATATTGATCGGATCATTCGATAAAGTCACTGTCATACCATCACGAACATCATCCAATGAATTATGCTTTTTAGAACGCAGTGATTGTGGTGCCGTTGCTGTATGACCAACGCTCATCATGTCCATTTTCAATAAACGATTTAAGTCCAACATGAATGCGTAACTTTGTGAAATGGATGCATCAATTTCATTATCGCGCATGCTACTTGTGATCATAGGATTTTGAGAGAAAACGATCGGTGTTACCTTATAACCTTGTCTCTCTAAAATCGGCTGAATGGATTCTTGAAATTGCACAGCATAATTAGAAGGACCAAAACCCACTTTAATTTCCACTTGTGGAACTGGCTCAGCTGTTTTCACAACCTCTTCATTATTGCCACATGCTGACACAATCAATGATGCACATAGCATCACCGCTACTTTCAAACCATTCAACTTCATTGCCGCCTCTTCTATGATTAACTAATTATCCCAATGTTTGGGGAAAATAAAACCGTCATATAATGGCTCATTTTTAATGTAATTTTCAAATTCTTTTGATTCATAGGCTTTCTTCAAATCTTTTGCCCATTGCTGATCTTGATCTTTACCTAAAATAGAAACCATCACAACATGCTCTGCTGGCGTATCTTCTACAATTAATGAGTCTGTAATTTTCAATCCCATATTGGCGATGTAATTACCATTAATCACAGCAAAATCCACATCATCAATTGAGCGTAAAGCCTGCGCGGGATCCACTTCTTTAATCACCAAATCATATTGACCTTTTTCAATGTCATTCACGCTGAATTTAACAGGATCAACACCAGCTTTAATCTTAATCCAACCTAAATTTTCTAAGATTCTTGCTGCACGCTCCGCATTCACAGGATCATTTGGCACAGTGATTGTCATACCATCTTTAATTGCATCCAAACTTTGATGGCGTGAAGAGCGTAATGATTGTGGTGCACTTGCTGTATCAGCAAGCTTTACCATATCCATACCCAACAATCGATTGATATCCTCCATATATGCAACGCTTTGAAAGATTGAAGCATCCACTTCGCCATCTTTCATACTGCGATTGATCTGTGCATTTTGAGAAAATACTCTCGGCACAACTTCATAACCTTGCGCCTCCAACATTGGCTGAATAGCTGTTGTAAATTGCGTGCCATAAGAAGATGGACCAAATGCCACAACAATTGTCTTTTTCTCTGTGCTTTTATTTTCAACATTTGCTTTAGGCTCACCATTACCACAAGCTGAGACTAACAGCGTTAGACCCAAAGCCATCGCAATTTTAAATTGTTTTAAATTCATCATACTTTTCATCATCATATCTCTTAAATTATTCCCAATGTGCAGGGTAGATAAAGCCATCAAACAAGCACTCATTTTTAATGTATGTTTCAAACTCTTTGGATTGATAAGCTGCTTTTAAGTCAATCGCCCATTGTTGATCCTTATTTTTCTCAAGAATCGCAACTTTCACTAAATGCTCAGGTGGGGATTTTTCAATTGCTAAACCATCGCTAATCCTTTCACCTTTGCTTGCAATAAAGTTGCCATTGATCACAGCAAAATCGAGATCATCCATCGCACGTGGTAATTGCGCTGCATCCATTGGTTTTAAATCCACATTGAATTTCTTTGGCGTCACAGCATTTGTGCTGAATACGATGGTTTCCACATTAGGGTCAACATTCACCCAATCCAAATCTTCCAAAATGCGCACAGCACGCTCTAAATTAATCGGATCATTCGGCACGCCAATTGTCATGCCATCTTTCATCACATCCAATGATGTATGTTTTGTTGAGCGCAAAGATTGTGGCGCACTTGGCGTATCTGCCCACACAATCATATCTGCTTGTAAACGGCGGTTCATCTCTTCCATATTCGCAGTACTGATATGCACAGAAGCATCCACTTCACCTTCCTTCAATGCTTGTGGAATGAGTTTATTATGGGAGAAAGTTTTTGTTTCCACTTCATAACCTTTCTGCTCCAAATATGGACGAACACCTTTATCAAACTGCGTAATGTAAGTGCCGACACCAAAACCAATCACAATCTTCTGTTTTTTGGGTGCTTCATTTGAAGCTTGTTCAACTTTATCGCCATTACCACAAGCTGAAACTGCCAAAGCGATACCCAACACAATTGCCATTTTCTTAAACATTTTCATTCCTTTTCACTTTATTGAAGGTACAAAATCCCGTTGCATTGATTGCTGCGTCAATGCGACTATTCATAAACATTAATTGTGAGTGCTTTAGAGCTTGCTCAGTGCCGATTTAGCCAAGTTGACGAGCACCATATCTTCCATGGGTGGATTGTGTAATCCTGCGCGCACATCGCGGTAATAACGCTGTAAAGGATTATTAGCAGAGAGTGATTTCGCACCCACTAAACGCATCGCCAAATCCACAATATCTAAAGCATTATTCACAACAGCAACTTTAGTTGCAGCCAATGCATCTGCTAATGCAAATTTCGCTTCAGAATCCGCTTGATCCCAATCACGAGCCACGCCATATAATAAATATTCATTTTGAATGAGCTTCAATTTCATCTCACCCAGTTTTTGCTGAACTGTCGGAAATTGTGCGATTGTGCCTGAAGCCAAGCTATTAGGCGCATAAGTATTCGCAAAGTTTAAAGCATACTCAAACGCTGCTGTTGCAATACCTTGGTAAACAGCGGGAATGTGTAACAACCAACCTTGTGGTGGCTTTTTCCCTGGTGTGATTTTAGTTAATAAATCTTCAGCATCTAACTGCACTTGATCCAATACTAAATCATGGCTACCTGTTGCGCGCATCGCAACAGAATCCCAAGTTTCATCAATGGATAAACCTTCACGACTTTTGTGCACTAAAAACTGTCCAACTTCATCACTATCATTGATTCTTGCGGATACTACGAAATAATCCAAAACTGGTGATAATGTTGTAAAAATCTTACGGCCTGAAATCACCCAACCTTGTTCATTTTGCTGTGCTATTGTTTCAGGTAAACCGCCGCGCGTTGGGCTACCTGTTGCAGCTTCTGAAGATGCATTATTAATTAAAGCACCTGTTGCTAAAACATCATCTGCAAAACGCTTNCTAACTGCACTTGATCCAATACTAAATCATGGCTACCTGTTGCGCGCATCGCAACAGAATCCCAAGTTTCATCAATGGATAAACCTTCACGACTTTTGTGCACTAAAAACTGTCCAACTTCATCACTATCATTGATTCTTGCGGATACTACGAAATAATCCAAAACTGGTGATAATGTTGTAAAAATCTTACGGCCTGAAATCACCCAACCTTGTTCATTTTGCTGTGCTATTGTTTCAGGTAAACCGCCGCGCGTTGGGCTACCTGTTGCAGCTTCTGAAGATGCATTATTAATTAAAGCACCTGTTGCTAAAACATCATCTGCAAAACGCTTAAATACAGCTTCATCCCACTCTTGCTGCTCACCTAAATTCATTGTGATGCCAACATGCCAGCCAATCGCCAAAGCTGTTGAGCCATCCATTTCTGCAATAATCTGTTGATGCCTAAGCATCTCTTCCAATGATGCACCCAATCCACCAAACTCTTTACTTAATGTTAAAGCAGGATAGTTAATTGCCTTTAAATCTGCGATGTTTTGGAATGGAAAAGTATTGGATTGATCATGTTCTGATGCACGCTCTCTGAATGGCAAGGCAGTTTTTCGAGTCAACGAAAGACGATCTGCCATATTTTCATAGGCAAATAAAGACATAAGATACTCCTAAAGTATGAGATTTTTATTGATAATAATTACAGCTTAAAAGAAGCTTTCTGCATCCTTCCCGAAGGGAAGGATGCTATCGTTATTTTGTGATTATGCGCGAACGCGTTTCGCTAAATAGTTACCGAGCATTTGTACAGCTTGTACAACGATGACTAGAATCACAACACAGTAGAACAACACAGCATTATCGTAACGGTTATAACCATAGTTAATGGCCAAATCACCAATACCGCCTGCACCAATTGCACCCGCCATCGCAGTGGCACCAATTAAGCCGATCGTTGCTGTTGTAAAATTCAAGATTAAAGAAGACTTTGCTTCTGGTAATAAGAAATACCAAACCGTTTCAAAAGTTGAGGCACCAATGGAGTTTGCTGCTTCAATGATCCCATGATCCACTTCTAACAGCGATGTTTCCACCAATCGCCCAATGAATGGCGAAATATAAATGGTTAATGGAATGATCGCCGCCGCTGTACCAATTGAGCTACCAATGATTAAACGCGTAATCGGAATGATTGCCACCAATAAAATAATGAATGGTAATGAACGAATCACATTCACAATCGGGTTTAAAATTGCATAAATAGCATGATTAGGGCGAATGCCGCCTGGACGCGTTAACACTAAGGTAATCCCAATGATTCCACCTAAAATCACGCCAATCACTAAGGAAACTGAAACCATGATTAATGTTTGCTTACCCGCAAGTAAAAAACCATCCAATCCAACTTGTGTGACAAATAAACTCTTCATGACTTACTCCTTATCCAACTGGTTGAGCGTAACGCGAACGCCACGTTCTCTTAAAAATCCGACAGCTTCCACAATAGATTCCTGTGAACCCACAAGCTGTACAAACATACTGCCGATCACAGATCCTTCGATCTCGATCATGTTGGAAAATAGGATATTCACGACTACAATTTTCGTTAAAATCAGTTCATTCACGACAGGCGTTTTCGCTGAATCGCCCAAAAACTCTAAACGGTAAATGTGATTAGGCAATGCATCGTCAATGTTACGAATGATGCTTCTTGGAATCTCTTCTTCAATCAATGTATTGATGAATTTGCGCGTCATTGGCTCTTTTGGATTTTGGAAAATCTCTTTGGTTGAACCCGTTTCCACAACAACACCTTTATCCATCACTGCGATGCGATTACAGATGGATACAACCACTTCCATTTGGTGCGTCACCATCATGATTGTAATACCCTGCTCTTTATTAATTTTGCGCAGTAAATTTAAAATGGATTGTGTCGTTTGTGGATCGAGCGCAGATGTTGCTTCATCACACAATAAAATGTCTGGATTATTAGCCAATGCGCGCGCAATACCTACGCGCTGCTTTTGCCCACCTGATAATTCACGAGGATAAGCATGCTTTTTATCTGGGATTTCTACATAAGCAAGCAATTCATCAATGCGTGCATCAATCTCTTGCTTAGATAAATTTGAGTTTAATTTGAGTGGCAATGCAATATTTTCAGCAACCGTTTTAGTTTCTAATAAGTTAAAGTGCTGAAAGATCATGCCAATGCGCTTTTTAACGTTGCGCAATGCTTTAGTATCTAATGAGCTGAGTGCTTGCCCATTGATGACAACATCGCCTGATGTTGGCTTTTCTAGTGCGTTAACCAAGCGGATGAGCGTACTTTTACCTGCGCCACTATATCCGATCACACCGAATACATCGCCTTTTTGAATGGTTAAATTGATGGGATGAAGTGCAACGACTTCTTGATTGTTCTTTGTAAATGCTTTAGTGATGTTTTGAAACTCGATCATGATTGTGCGCTCGTTGTAAATATGAAATTGGATTTAAAAAATGTTTGGAAGAAACACGCATTTCACAGCAGCACATCATAGACATTAACTTTTTCATAGCAAGCCCCCATAAAATCCTATTGAATGGAAATATTTATAACATTTACAAATCCTAGAAGCAAGCATTATTTACATATAAAACATACATGACAAGAATGTTATTAATTATTCTTCAAGATATTTATAGCTCAATCACTTTACAAATTACCATTGAGATTTAGTATTTCGCCTGATGGGAGCAATACAGGTTATTTTAGAAACACAGACAATAAAAAAGCCCTGATCTTTCGATCAAGGCTCTTGAGCATCATCAATTTCGTATTAACCGAAACGCTTCATGCTGTATGGTGTTGCATCAATGAATGGCGTTTTACCCATTACTAAGTCAGCAGTGATTTGACCTGATGCTGGGCTTTCTGTCATACCCCAACCAGTTGCTGTATTGATGAATAAACCAGGATATTGTGGAACTTCAGAGATGATTGGCAATTCATCTGATGTTAAGTTGATTGCAGCACCCCAACGTTCTACAACTTTAGAGTCTTTAAATACTGGAAATTCAGCTTTCATCTTATTGAATACACGATCCAAATGTTCATTATTTGGTGTTGCCATTGCCACACGATATTCTTCAAATGGTGTAACTTCATCATTTTTCCATGAAGTCTTAGTTGTGAATGAATTCCATAAATCTGGACCCATCTTGAATTCTAATGGTAATTCACCGCCACCCAACAAGTGCAAGAAGCCTGGGCCTAAGATGAAGCTATCTTTTACGATAGAGCTTGTGAAGATACGTGGTGCTACAGCGTATGTACCATCAGCTTGTTCACGGAAGTGAATGCCGTTTGGTAAATGTACGTTGCCTTTTGGTGCACCTGGAACAGCTGTTACACGTTGTTGAGACAAGTAAATATTCAATGTTGGGATATCAACATTCATGTTGCCCATGAATAAACGAGTCCAAATACCACCAGCCAATACAACTGAAGAAGTTTTGATTGAACCTTTTTCTGTTACAACATCAGAGATTTTACCTGCTGCTGTTTCGATGCCACGAACTGCACAGTTAGTGTAAATTTTTACACCGATCTGCATTGCATAACGTGCCAACATAGAAACACCAGTTTCTGGATCAACACTACCTGCATCTTCTTCAAAACCACCAATTGTCCACTTAGACTGTGCACCTGGTAAACGAGCTGCTAATTCTTCGCCTTTGATGATGCGTGTTTTTAATGGAGTATCAAAACCCGGATTTTCCGAGTTTACTTTAATCCACTCTTCAACCACTGCTAATTCTTGTTCATGAGGAATTGCTTCAACACGGCCATGCGTACGGTAGCTTGTATCCATACCGATTTTCTCATTCATACCACGCCATACTTTTTTACCGTAGTGATGCAATGGGAAAATATGTGGAGAAGTTTTATAGCTGATGATCTGGCTATAAGCACGACCAGACATTTCGCCAGCAACTTCACCTTTTTCACAAATCGTAACGCTCAAGCCTCTTTCAGCCAAGTTGATCGCAGTCATGATGCCTTGGATACCAGCACCAATGATTACAACGTCAGATTCTTTCGGTAAAGGACCTTCTGTACCATCAACATGCAATGCGCGTGACTTAGTATTCACTAAAGTCCCTTCTCTTTGCATCATTGGCACCAAAACAGATGCACCACCAGCAACAACACCCGTTGCGCCAAGCCCTAATAGAAAGTTTCTACGTGAAATTTTCATTGACTACTACCTCCATAAAACCTTGAATGTTTGTCTATCCCTAGGATCGCTAGGATTAATTCCTAGAATTCCTAGGAATAAGAGGCGCGTAGCATAACACAATTTTTTTTAATTGATAATTATCAATTTATCTTCAAATATTGATCAATTTTTATACTTTTAAATAAAATACGAAAATATTTACAGATAAATTATTGAATTGAATATGAATTATTTTATTTATACTATTTTAAGTTAATCAAGAGACAAGCTACTTAATTAGAACTATCCATTTGATATATATTGAAAATAACAAAATAGTTGCGTTATCCATTACAGGTGTTTTTACCCATATTCACATGAAAATTGTGGATTTTTATAAATAAACAGAAATGCTTAAAAGCCATTTAAAATACAAAAAAAATCGACAAATCATCATAATTTATCGATTTTATAGCAACTTATTTATAAGAAGATAATCTTAAATATACAGTAAAAGTGCTCAGAAAAACCACTTATTAAATAAAATTTATCAATAATAAATATATTTTATGATAAATATTCGAATAATATGTTTCAAAAATTCACAATAACTAATAAAAACTCACCTGAAAAATTCCCAATATTCTTCCATACTTATTTCCTGCAACCAAAGACTTAATGAATTCTTCAAATGTATTAGCAACCACTGTAATACAATAATCTCTTTCTGGATGGATTAGCCTTCAAACCCAGCATGCACAAGAATCTCAAAGCCTTTACCTGTAACTTTGCTACCATAGACAATCTTTGCAGTTTTACGCAATTCCAATGCACCATTCACATTGATTAAACCTTCAGCCACCATATGCTTCGCACTACCGCCAGAATCCGCGATTCCTGTCATTTTCAATAAATCATTCAATGCAATGTGTGCATGATCTTCTAAATAGAAGTCAATTTTCTGTGACATATCCATCTCACCTTCGTTGTTTAAAATTCCGCCATTCTACACTAAACACTATTCATGCATAGCGCGTAAATATTCCTCTTCATTCAAGCATTGCGGATTACTCGTTGCAAAGCGATTAAAATCCATAATGCCTTTATCACGAGCTTCCGTACGATCAATACAGCCATCACCATTTTGATCGGCCTCAGTAAAGCTATCAATCTCAAAATCAGATGTTTTTTCTCTGTAATGAACATCTACAACCTGCTCACCATCTTTTGTGTCTTGGATGATAAAAATAGTTTCAGTAGATTGTGCATAAGCAACTGAACCTACCAATACAGCCAAACTCATCATTAAAATCTTTTTCATTATAGCTTCCTCTACGATTGATCAATCTCTCTATATTATATCTAAGGAATATGAAGGAATAATCAAAGTGCTTGATATTAGTTTTTAATGAAAAGCTTAAATGCAAAAAGCCTTTGCTAATGCAAAGGCTTTTTAAATATGGTGGACATAGGTGGAATCGAACCACCGACCCCAGCATTATGAGTGCTGTGCTCTAACCAGCTGAGCTACATGTCCATATTGTGTTAAGGAGTCGAATTATAGAGATGTTTCATAAGATCGTCAACACCAATATTAATTTTTGCTCACTATTTAAACAAAACAACATAAATTTATTTAAAAGGTTATCATTTATAACTGTTTTAACAGGGTTTAAAAGGATGAACCATGAGCAGTGATTTAGTCGAACTCACCGAAGATTCTCACGATATTTTCATAGATATGCCATATGCCGATGAAAGAAATTTCACAGGCAAGCCTGTTTACAATCAAGCCAAAGTATTGCTCCACAAAGATGCTGAAGTTAAACTTCAAAAAGCCATCGAGCAAGCCAAGCACCTTGGTCTCAAATTTATTATTTATGATGCTTATCGCCCACCAAAAGCACAGTTTATCTTTTGGGATCACTCTACTAATCCAGATTTTCTAGCCAATCCACACAAACGTGGCTCACCTCATTCTCGCGGTGTTGCTGTTGATGTTGGTTTAGCAGATATCATCACAGGAAAACCGCTAGAAATGGGTACGCCTTTTGATAGCTTCTTACCTGAATCATGGCATGCCAATTATAATGTATCCATAGAAGCACAAAGAAACCGCTTAATTCTAGCAGGTATTATGCTCAATGCTGGCTTTGATAATTACTCACATGAATGGTGGCATTATCAATTCTTCAATAGCTATGAATATCCGCTCTTAGAAGATGAACGCTTAGGCGTGATCGAACCATAAATATAAAATGAAATAACCGCTCATTGAGCGGTTATTTTTTATTTCTGTGGTACAAATTGCTCTGGCAATTCAATATCACTGTCACTGAAGAAAAATTGCACCATTTGCTCTTCAATGAATTTACGCGCATTAGGATCCAATGGATTCACACGATATTCATTGATCAAAATAGTTTGTTGCTTTAACCACAACTGCCAAGCTTCATTAGAAATATTTTCAAAAATTTTCGTTCCTAATTCACCAGGATACATTGGGCGTGCTAAACCTTCCGCCTCTTTTTTGAGTTTTTGACAAAATACAGTGCGTGACATTTTAAATCCTCATATAAAACAAAAGCCAGAGATAATCTGGCTTTATAATATAACTCAATTTTGCAATTAAGCAAAAAGGCTACTGACTGATTCTTCCGCGTGAATGCGACGAATTGTGTTAGCAATGATATGAGAAACTGACAGTACACGAATTTTCTCACAGTTCATTGAAGCTTCTGACAATGGAATTGTATCTGTTACGATCATTTCATCTAATGCAGAGCTTTCAATATTCTGAATTGCTTTACCAGACAAGATTGGATGTGAGCAGTACGCACGAACAGACATTGCACCGTTTTCTTTCAATACGTTTGCAGCTGCTGCCAATGTACCTGCTGTATCAACGATATCATCAACGATTACGCAGTTTTTGCCACGAACATCACCAATGATGTTCATTACTTCTGATACGTTTGGTGCTGGACGACGTTTATCAATGATAACTAAATCATTTGTTTCCAATTGCTTAGCAATTGCACGCGCACGTAATACACCACCAACATCAGGAGATACAATACATAAATTTTCTTGTTGAAGACCAATAATGTCACGGTACATTACAGGTGTTGCATAAATATTATCAACAGGAATTTCAAAGAAGCCTTGAATTTGATCCGCATGCAAGTCAATTGTTAAAACACGATTACACCCCACGCTTGTGATCATGTTAGCAACAACTTTTGCAGAGATTGGTACACGCGCAGAACGTGGACGACGATCTTGTCTTGAGTAACCAAAATAAGGAATTACAGCTGTAATTCTCATTGCTGAAGCACGGCGAAGTGCATCAATCGTTACTAAAAGTTCCATTAAGTTATCATTAGTTGGGTAGCATGTAGGCTGAATTAAGAATACGTCTTTACCACGAACGTTTTCATTAATTGAAACCATTACTTCGCCATCAGAGAAACGACCAACAGTGGCATCGCCAAGAGTCATACCAAGATGTTCAACAATTTTATTAGCTAATTCCGGGTTCGCGTTACCAGCAAAGATCATCATCTGAGCATTGCTCATGATTATACTTCCTTGATTAAAGATTGATTAAAATAAAGGTGATGTTTGTAGCCGTGATATATTACTATATTTTGCATAAGCATGATAAGCTCTTGTAATCTACAAACTCATAAGAAGAATTTTGGCTGGGCTGCCAGGGATCGAACCTGGGAATGGCGGGATCAAAACCCGCTGCCTTACCGCTTGGCTACAGCCCAAAAGATGTGATGCATTATAGGGATTTTTAATCACTTGTCCACCCCTTTAACTGCACAACTTTTAATCAAATGAATTTATCAAAACAAAAACAAACACATAGATATTATATCTCATACAAAAATCATTGATGAAATGCATATCCAATAGTATTACAGCCCTTTTGTCACCTCCAACAAAGATTATATTCTAGCACTAGAATTCAAAAACTGCTTCAAATATAGGCAATTTCTCACGATTTATTTCAATTTAAGGTTAATTACGCCATAAGCACTATCTTGTACAATATCAATCATCTGTTGTTTAGATAATTCTAAGATTGCAATGAAAGAAACCACAATACCCAACTTCCCTTCTTTCAAATTCAGAACTTTTTCAAATGACAAATAACTCACATCACTCAAATGATCCAAAATATTAACCATACGCTCCTGTACAGATAATATTTCTGTCGTAATGACATGCTGTGTAAAGTGCACTTGCTCTTTTAACAACTTTTTCAATGCTACTGTCAATTCATCAATGTGAATCTGAGGCAATCTTTCTTCACGAATCAATTCAGGTAAAGATGGCGATGTTGGAAATATTTCTTCATCGAATCTAGGTAAAGCATCCATATCCATCGCAGCTTGCTTATATTGAGCATACAGCTGTAATCGTTCAATTAATTCTTTTCTTGGATCATTCTCTTCTTCTGCATCTTCTACCGTTGGATGTTTTGGTAATAATAAGCGCGATTTAATCTCAGCAAGCCATGCTGCCATCACTAAATAGTCTGATGCTAATTCAAAACGATCTTTCTTCAATAAATCCACATAAGCCATATATTGGCTCGTGATTTCTGAAATAGGAATGTCCAAAATATCGAAGTTATTGCGACGAATCAGATACAACAGTAAGTCAAATGGTCCTTCAAATGCTTCTAACCATAATTCCAATGCATCTGGTGGAATGAATAGATCTAAAGGGAGCTGAACAGGCTCACCTCGATAAATTGCACCAACATTATCCTGTTCAGCTTCAAACAACATTTACAGACCCACAGCTTTTTTCAATTGAGCAATGAAAGGAACTGTATGCTCGCGAGCTCTTTCAGCACCTTTTAACAATACACCTTCCACATATTCTGGATTTGCCATCAATTCATTGTACTTTTCGCGCGGCTCAATCAAGATTGCATTAATTTTCTCAAACAATACTTGTTTCATTTCCCCCCAAGCAATACCTTCAGCATAAGCTTTACGGATTTCAGCACATTCAGCTTCTGTTGCGAATGCTTTATACATTTCATACAAAGTGGATTGATCTGGATCTTTCGGAACGCCAGGTTCAGTTGAATCTGTCACAATTTTCATGATTGATTTACGCAATTGTTTTTCAGGCAAGAACAATGGAATCGTATTGTTATAGCTCTTGCTCATTTTACGGCCATCTAAACCTGGCAATAATGCAACGCTTTCTTCAATCTTAGCTTCTGGCAATACAAAATGCTCACCATATAAATAGTTAAAACGTTGTGCAATATCACGCGCCATTTCAACATGCTGAATCTGATCGCGGCCAACTGGCACTTGATGCGCATTGAACATTAAAATGTCCGCAGCCATCAACACAGGATATGAAAATAATCCCATCGTAATGCCCTTATCAGGATCTTCTTGATTATTAGTATTATCATCCACAGCCGCTTTATAAGCATGAGCACGATTCATCAAACCTTTCGACGTTACGCATGTTAACAACCACATTAATTGCGTAATTTCAGGAATATCAGATTGACGATAAAACGTTGCTTTATCTGTATCTAAACCTAAAGATAGCCATGTTGCAGCGATTTCTTGACGAGATTGAATGATGCGCGCAGGCTCTTGGCATTTAATCAACGCATGATAATCTGCCAAAAAGAAAAAACAGTTATCATTTTCTTGGCTCATTTTAATAGCAGGGCCAACAGCACCTGCAAAGTTGCCTAAATGAGGCGTTCCTGTTGTAGTAATTCCTGTTAATACGACTTGTTTAGACATTTCTTTATCCTAAAAAAAGATTCCCAAAATAGACAAAATTAATTTAACAATCATCCCTGAGATTAAACTCAAAGGTAAAAGCCCTAAGTATAACAAACCAATGATCACCCAAAGACCATAAGGCTCAACTTTTTCTAATTGTTTTGCGAGATTGTATGGCAATAACATCATGGCAATTTTTCCGCCATCCAATGGTGGAATTGGCATTAGATTCAATACCATTAAGAATACATTGATCAATACGCCATATTGCGCCATGATCTGCAATCCTTTAGTTAAGGTTGGTTCATCACCATAAGTGGATTCCATACCAGAAACGATGATCAAAACAATCGCCCATAAAAATGCTTGAATAAAGTTAGAAGCAGGTCCAGCAAAAGCAGTTAAGGCTATATCTTTGCGAGGGTTCTTAAATTTACGTGGGTCAAATGGCACAGGCTTTGCCCAACCAAATAGAAATAATCCTGAACCGGTTAATGTCGATAATACAAATAATCCTAAAGGAACAGCAATCGTGCCAATTGGATCAATATGGCGAATGGGTGACAAAGATAATCTTCCTTGTAGCTTAGCTGTATTATCACCTAGCCAATATGCCATATAACCATGTGCAGCTTCATGAATAGTGATTGCAAAAACCAAAGGGACTAACATCAATAAGAGAACTGTAAAATCTAGTTCCATATCATCTTCCAAATTCAAAAGAATTGATTGTAACAAAAAATGAAAAGCTATCTGTTATAAACTTGACCTAGTTACTGATATTTAGTGTTAATTTAATCACTGAGAAATGATATAATGCTGAATTTATAAAACCAATATTTGTAGACTCTACATTACAAACAAAAAAGGTTATAACAAATGAATTTACAAAGATCACTTCATACTAATAAAGGTTATACGCTCATCGAGCTGATGATCACCTTACTCATTTTTGCAATCATTTCAATGTTTGGCGTTCCTGCTTTCTATGATTTTATCGAGCAATCTCGCGCAAAAAGCCAGATGGCTAAGGCTGCAAATTTTTTACGTTCGGCACAAGAAATTGCAACATCTACAAATCGAATTGTGTATGTTTATACTGCAGGGTATTTTGATTATGATCATAATAGAGATAAAGATACTTATTGGTATCAANACAAACAAAAAAGGTTATAACAAATGAATTTACAAAGATCACTTCATACTAATAAAGGTTATACGCTCATCGAGCTGATGATCACCTTACTCATTTTTGCAATCATTTCAATGTTTGGCGTTCCTGCTTTCTATGATTTTATCGAGCAATCTCGCGCAAAAAGCCAGATGGCTAAGGCTGCAAATTTTTTACGTTCGGCACAAGAAATTGCAACATCTACAAATCGAATTGTGTATGTTTATACTGCAGGGTATTTTGATTATGATCATAATAGAGATAAAGATACTTATTGGTATCAAGACTGGATAATGTCATTTAAGCCAATTGGCTATAAACATACAACTATCGTAGAGCAAGATAAAGCTTTAAGGATAGAAGATGGAGGAAAAATGACAGCTAATCCAAATTACTTAATCGCACAACAACAAATTTTTACTTCAAACAATACATTTCATTTAAATGTATTAGATAGTCAGGAACATAATGCAATTGATCGGAAAAAAATCTCTGGGTCTAGCGCTAACACTGAAATAGAAGGATATAGTAAAGTACGAGAAGCTCCTGAGCAAGGTAGTGTTGTAGGAAAGCCAACTTATTTAGTCTTCTATCCATCTGGTGCGTTGATTATGCCTATTTTTGTATTGGATAAAACTTCTGTAAATGAAAGTTTTAGTAGTGCAAAGACATGGGGCAACATCAAAACGAAGTTTACAGACCCTATTGGGGTATTAGCAGGCTGCCGTATTGGTGGTGGATTAACCATAGATGTTATTAACTATACATTTAATAAAAGGCTAATCCAAAATGATTTAACATTTTCCGCAACTCAAGTTAACGGCACAAGTGGATCACCACCTTCATTTAGCCAAAACATCTGTGGCTCTAGATTTTTGCAATAACTGCACTTAAGGATTTGATATGCTAAAAATATATAAAAATAGAGGTGTTTCCCTTATTGAGTTGATGGTTGCGGTTGCTCTTGGGTTAATCCTAATCCTTTCAATGCTAGCATTTTATAGTATCAGCTCACAAAATGTTGTGGATTTCCAACAAGCAAATAATGATCAACAGCAGATTCGTAAGATGATGAATTTATTAGAAACGGATATTGAAAATACAGGTGGATTTGAATGTGCAGCACCAGACCAAGTTTATGCCTATGCAAATTCAACAAATACTTTCAGGAGCCCTACTAATATTATTTCTCTTGGAGATAATCTCTCTCGCAAGCAAATTGTATTTGTCCACCCTGTCATTGCCGAATATCAACATACCGCTCTAGGCATGTTGGATTTTAACAAAACATCAAAAGATTTAAAATCTTATACGCCTATACTCATTAAAGATGCTGGTTGTGGTCAAGATAAAAGCTCAATTTATATTGGTGCAACAATCTTAGAAATGCTACCTATGAATGCAGTCATTACTACAGACACTACATATAACGCAAGGGCGAATGATATTATGGCATTTGTGTCATTATCAGCAGTCCAGTCAAGACGTGAAAAAAATAGTAATACAACGGAAATGCTTTATACCCCAACAATGAATGATGCAACAGTTATGTTTCTATCTGATGAAAAGAATAGTGACAAAATTTCCGTCGGTAAAAACACTGTAGATATATTTCTAGGTTTTTCTCCTGAAGGAGAAAATTTAACACATGTTCCAAATAATGAAATGGTTGATATTAAACGAGGAGGCTGGATTGACCCATTTAAATCTGATCAAAACTATAACTTAGTTGTAAATAAAAATTCCGGTAGCAATAATACTCCAAACCCAGAACTATTAAGCCAAACTATACATTCAGATGTAACAGGAAAATCTATTAAAACATATCCTTTAAAAAAAGAATTAATTGAACAAGTTCGTGCCATAAAATTTGTCTTTACTTTTGGTGCACATAACGGTGCACCAGAGCGCAAATTAACCCGAGTTATTCGCTTTAAAAACACACACTTAATGAAAATAGAAAAGTAATAAAATAAAAATCCCCTGAATAAAACTGGGGATTTTTATAATTATAAAGAATATAATGCTTTATATTTCTTTAAAATACCTTAAGTCCATCGTTGAATATTCATCACTCATCTGAGCATCAAAACTAAAATATTTTAAAAAATTATAACGTATTAAAGCAAAAGCCCCTCCACTATCTTCAAAAATACTCACACCGACACCCACATAGAAGTTCTCAGTTAAGTATTTACCAATCCCCAAACTTGTATTGCCTGATAAATCCTTCATTACACCCAAGTCAGTTAAGCCTACACTTTTAGCTATTGCATTATCATTGGATGTCACAATTTCGCCAGATGCAATACGCTGTGCCATTTTAGCAATCTGAAGCATTTCTACAGCTGTCAATGAGTCAACATCTGACCCCAATGCCAAATAAGAGACAATTGAGTTGGTTGGCATACCTGGTTGAGAGAACAGATTCACTTTAGGATTTTGTGCTGTGCCTGTCACGCGAACACCTACGCTCACTTTTGTACCAGTTCGTTTATTCTCAAACATACGAGAAGCTTGGAACTCAATATTTGGGTTAGCAATATCCAAACCTGTGAATTGAATCTTCCCTTTATCCAAGGTCAATTCTTGCCCTAAAACATTATAAACACCACTGCCCATATTGATAATGCCAAGGGCTGTTAAAGGGTTATTGACTGATTTTTTAAGATCAATGCTTCCCATTAATTTTCCGACAAAACCAACCGCGCCAACAGAAATGTTATCACCCAATACAATTTTGAAATCCATCGTGAAGTTATTCCAGAATTTTGATGGCTCTTTTTTCTCAATCGGAGCTCGTTTTGAAGAAATCACAATAGTATCTTCTGAAACCTTATGAACACTACCACGCGGATCATCAGAACTCTTATATAAGAATTTCAATTCAGGAATTAACAAGTTTCCTTTGATGACAGCCGCGCCATTCTTAATGGCGATATCAACATTGGGTGATGCAACTGCTTTCACATTTGTACTATCGGCTAATAATAGTGAATCACCACGAATTTTGATATTAGATTCCATAGTTTTCAAATCAATGGCGCCATTCAAAGCCATTTTCCCAGAACCTGCAAGTAATCCACCATCCACCGACAATACAGGCTTGCCTTTCTGTAAAGCCACTTTCAAATTAATATTCTTAATTAAAGAGTTGTATTCAGCATTATAAATTTCACCATTAATCAAATCTAAATTAAATCCAATATCCAAACCTTTAGCTAGTTCTCCAGATGTCTCAAGCTTCATATCCACTTTACCATCCAACTTTTGCAAAGTTGGAATAATAGGTAAAATCCAACTCAATGTTGGCGCATTACCTGTCACTTTTACATCCACAAGCTGCTTACCTAACGGTTCTTTCATGGTACCACCCCCATGAATCTGCAAATATTTTCCCCAGTCGATATCCAACTTTGTCATCACTTCTTCAGGTTTAGCATGCACAATAGCTTTTGTTTTTTTCAACGGTACATTCAACTCATAACCGTGCATTCGATAACGAACATTCCCTTCTGCCAAAGATAAATCTACAACCCCATTAAAGTTTTTTGTATCTGTAAATTGCCCTACTATCACCATATCAGCCGTTGTATTGATATCTATTTCTGGTGGCAATAAAGATTTCAATTTCTTTGGTTGTAATCGTCTAATCACTAAAGAACCAAAACTTTGGGCTTCTGTTTTTTGCCCTTCTAGGCAAAATGTTGTTGGCAATTCCTGCAAACATAAAAGCGATAACTTAATATTTTTAGGCGAAACATTTAATTGTGCAGGTTTTGAGAGATTATATTTCCCAATGATGTCACTATAAACATCCAATTTATTAATATCTAAAGACCACTCTTTATAATTCTCACGGTTCACATGACCAACACCAACAAAATCAGTGGTATTCAAAATACTGCGGACTTTTAAGTCAATATTGTGCTCTTCTAAAGAACCTGCTGATGTTAATGTCACTTTATCAACAATCACTTTATCTTTATTAGCAATATTTTCAATAATGGCAGAGAAATCAAATTGCTCAACTTTCTCAGCTTGTAATTTAATTTTGCCAGATTTTACGGTTAAATCTTGAGCTTTCAACTGGCTCAAATCTGCTGTGAATGCTGTTGTTTGTGCTTCATTATGATCAGCTTTAATATCCAAAGAATCTAAAACAACACCGAAACCTTTAATATTCTTACCAGTGATATCACCTGATAATAATGGCTTTTTAAAATCACCGGCAAAGCTAAAATCACCTTTCACAGAACCTGTTAATTCAGGGTAAATATCCTTAAGTTCTGTCATATACAGATCTAAATTTGCAGTCAATGCTTTAGGATTATTCAATGACCATTGCCCTGTTGTTGCGAGCTGGTTGGAAATATTGAATAGCGTTAAATCCCAACTTAAATCTGCCTGATTCTTAATGTTTAACTTTGTTTCAATCACTAAAGGCTTTGCCAACATATCTGGCCAATTAAACGTGATCGCATCATGGACTTTTAAATCATTCAAAGTACCTGTCACCAAAATATTCATGGCATGATCAAAGTAATCTTCACCAATACGCATTTCTTGTGTTGAATTTTTTAAACGAATATTAACAGCATCAGTTTCTTTATTGGCATCAATACTAGCTGTTGCATTCAAAGGCAAGGTGACATTATCACCAATATTCAATAACCCTTTATATGCCACATCTTTAAATGCCCAAGTGGTTTGGCTGATCACACCATTATTCACTTTAGCGGTTTCCATATAGACAGATAGATCAGGCAGAATCACAGCGACATCAGTAGCCTTTACAGAATCAATAGTGATATCAACTGGTAACTGTCCGCGCTTAAATGAGAAAGGCAAAAATGGTTCTGCATCAGGATCAGCTGGTGTTGGCTCCCCAGGCTTTGTTAAGATAATATCTGCTTGCTCCACAGACAAGCTTTTAACTGTTACAGATTTATCTAGGATTTTATTTAAATCCCATTGTGCTTCTGCATTAGAAAGCTCTATGTAATTTTCTTCGTTCAACATTAAATGCAAGCGATCAAATTGAATGCCTTGCCACAATGTTCCGCGAAGTGCATCAATTTGCACCATGTCATTCACAGGGGATTTTTTCAAAGCATAATCTACAAGTTTTAATCCTTGGGGTGTGAATACAACAAAAGCCACAAATCCCACAATTAAAACTAATAGAAAAATAATCAAATAAATGAAACGCTTCAACCAGCGCCAAGGGCTTTTCTTTTTTTTAGTTGGCTGCTCTTCTACTAGTGGCGCCTGATTCTCTGCTATTTCTGTTGTCATGTATATTCTCTATACTGGGTTATCACAATCAATGAATTCAACATCTAACTGGTATTCTTGTTTTAACCATTCGCCTAATGCTTCAATACCATATCGCTCAGTTGCATGATGCCCAGCTGCGTAATAATGAATATCTAATTCACGAGCGCTATGCGTTGTTCTTTCGCTAATTTCCCCTGATAAATAAGCATCCACACCAAACTCCGCCGCTTTATCAATATAATCTTGTGCACCGCCACTGCACCAAGCAATTGTGCTGATCAATTTGTCTGATTCTGGCGCAATATGTAAAGGCTTTCTATTGAATCTATGCTCAATGATTTCAGCAAAAACTTCGCCTTTCATTGGCTGCTTTAAGTTGCCCTTAAAAATTAAAGGCTGAGTATCCATTGGATCTAATGGTTCAACATCTAAAATATTCAATAATTCAGCAATTTTCGCATTATTACCAATCTCAGGATCCATATCTAAAGGCAAATGATAACCCATTAAATTAATATCATTTTTAATCAATGATGCAATTCTGCGGTATTTCATGTTAATGATTCGCATGTCTTCATTGCGCCAAAAATAACCATGATGCACCAAAATTAAATCTGCTTTTTTAGCAATGGCAGCATCGATCAAACGTTGTGATGCAGTCACGCCCGTAATGATTTTTTTAATTTCATGCTTACCTTCAATCTGTAAACCATTCGGTGCATAATCTTTAATGCGATCTGCTTGAAGCTTATTATTTAGGATTTTTTCTAATTCAAAAACATTCATGATATTCTCCTGCTAAGCCCACTATTGTACAGCTTTATCATTGCTAACTAAAATTTGTTGGCGTGGTAATTTCCAGCCTTTCTCTTGGCAAACCTCCAAGCATGCATGATTCGTTAAACGTTCAATTCTAAAGTATGATCCTGCACATTCGCCTTCATACTCCATCACAACAGCATATTCAATGGCTTGCCCGTAAATGATTCGTTTCACTTGCACACTAATGCTACGTAAATACTGCGTTACACCAATATCATTCAAACGCTCTCTGACTTTAGCTTCAAATGCTACGCTAACTTCTGAAATTGGTAAATCTGTATGAGAATAATCCAAACCAAATGTTGGTGAAACATAAAAACCTGCCGCAACATTCTGGATCTTCATGCTATAAAAATCAGCCGTTGGAATCATAATTTCTCTAAAAAATGAATCTAAATAAACCATTTCAGGCGTTTGTCGCTTAACTTTTGCATAATTACCATCTGGTAAGAAGATATTATCTCCCACTTGTGTTGGAAACCACTCTTCTTCTGAATTAAATGGGCGAGAATTCAAGTCTGCAATTTCGCTCAATGAAATACGAATTCGTCCATTTTCTAAAACAGGATTCACACATGTACAGTAAAAACTTAAACGTTTCACTTCCCATGGAATACCACGATACATAATGCGCTCACCTTCTCTCACAGCACCTAGATTCAAGAAAATTTTCAATTCACTCACATATTGGGGGGCAGAATTTCTTAAGCTAATGATGCCGAAGAAGATCAACAATACTGCCAAGCCGAACAGAACCATATCACCTTGCACATAAATTACACTTAAAAATGCAAGGATTGCTGAGACATAAACAGCTAAGTTATAAATGATCCATAAAAAGCGTAAACGTGTATTTACTTTGCGTGATTTGCGCTGTTTCTTACGCTTATGTTCAAAATGAATAATAGCTCTTTTAATGCCAACGCCAAAAATTAAAACAACACCAGCACCTGCTAATAAAGCCATCAATAAAATCAGCCCACGACCTAAAAAGATTGAACTTAAAGCATTTTTAATGCGATCTTCCAATGGCACTTCAGCGTCTTCCAACTCTTTCAATTGAAGTGCTAAAATATTTTTTTGATTCAATAACTCTTGTTGATAATTCGTCCATTGCTTACGCAATGCATCCATTCGTTTTTTAGCTTCTGGCGAAACTTGATCTGTAGGAATTGCATTCAAGGATTTCAAACCATCAGAAATCGCTTTATATTTCGTTTCTAACTCTAGATTTTCATAGTTTAAGCGATCTCTTTCTCTTGGTTTTTCTGTCAATGAGCGCATTTCGGCAAATAGCGGTTTAACAATGACCAATAGTTCTTCTTGCCACTTAAAATCTTCTGAAGCAGGTGCTTTATTCACCAATACATTAGGATTTACACCGCCAAAAGCCATTTTATTAAATATACTTTCTAGGCTCTTTTCCTGTGCTTTCAATGTTTCTAAACTTGCTTTGATTTCCTTTATGCGCTCTTCATCTTTGATTTGTTTTAAGCTAGCTTGAAGTTGCTTTTGCTTATCCAGATTCTCTCTTAAGGATTGATCAATCTGGTTCAACTCTGTACAGCAATTATTATTTTTTTCTATTAATGGCGCAATTGCAGGTGCTGATGCGACAGGCTCTGTTTGCGCAATTGCAACTGATGCAAAACTTACGATCCAAAGTAAAAATACATGGCTAAAACTACGGATTAGTCTTTTCTTAGACACATTGTCTCCTCAAGGCTAAAGTGATCAATAAAAATGAAAGGCATAAAAAAAGCGCCCTTGCGAGCGCTTATCTTAACAATTCTAAGCTAAAGTATAAACCTTCAAGTTAGCTTTTTCTAAAGCTTCTTTCGGGCCTAACACAGCAATATCAGCTGGTTTATCAACGAAATACTTCTCTGTCACTGCTTTCAAATCATCCAATGTTACTTTCAAAATATTCGCACGGAATGCTTCACGAACATCTGGCGTATTACCAAAATAATTTGCCAATGCAGTTTGCTGATATTCAGCTGCAGGCGAAGCTGGTTTATCAATACCTGAAATCACACCCAATACAGCTTCTTCTAATGCTAATTGTTCATGTTTTGTATTGAGCATCCATTGAATAGAAGCATCGAAATCTGCCAATGTTTCAGTTAAGCGAGGATCACGATAACTGAAGAAATTAAATGAGCCACCATTGCCATTGTAATTTCCGCCGCCGCCATAAGCACCACCTTGTTCACGAATTGCACGATGTAAATAACCATTGCGTAAGAAGCCAGCTAAGATTGTTAATGCTGGCGAATCTTCATGATCACTTGTTGCCACTTTATAGCTCTTACCACAATAATGAACAGGCGCATTGATCGCCCAGCCAATATTCAACTGTTCATTTGGCACTGCAAACGGGAAGTTATAAGCCGCTGTTTGTGTTACATCATGCGTTAACGCTTTTGTGAAATAATCACTAAACTGTGTCAATTCATTGTCACTTGAAATCGCCATCAATTCATATTTTGCGCCATTCAATTTTTGTAACAACGATTTCAATTGCGTGCAGAAATCATTACAAGCCAATGACTCTTTCAATCGCGCTGTCAATTGATTGCCCAACTGAATGCCTTTCATACCGCCAACTTCTTCAGATAAATAGTTCATCTGAGACATATTTTGGCTCGCAGAACCCATCGCATATAAATGGCCGTTAGAAACAATACCTTCTTCACGCGATAACTTCAATTGATTCAACAATTCTTGAATACGCTTAGTTTCATCGAAACGTGCATCAAAGAACGTTGCTTTCAACAAATCAGTTAGGTGCTGGCTATTGGCTGATAATGCTTTACCAGATAACATCCAAAGCCCTTTGAATTTGCCATCTTTACGATCTGTTTTATAAACAGTTGTTGCGCTTAATCCACCAGTTACAGCATAAATACGTGCTTGTTGCTCTGTATAACTGTATTGGCCACAACCAACATCTGTTAAAATAGCATTTAAATATGGCAATAAACGGCTTTCATCTTCTGTTAATGCTGGCAACTCAACGATTAAGCTTTGATAAATCATGCCGTTTGTATTCACAGCACCAGTATAAATCGTTTGATTGTTCAACTGAATTGCAGAAACTTCTGGAATTGCTAATTTAGCAGGAATATCTTCACGTGTTACCATTGGCAATACGCTGATATCATCCTCTTGACCTTGACGTTTTTTCAATTCAACGGCTTCAGCAATGATTTTAGCTGCTTGTTCTTCTGTCAATTCTGACTGAATTTTTGCTAAACGTGCTTTCTCTTCCGCCACAATTTCATCTGCCATTGTATGGCTTGGTTTAACTGTCAAACACACTTTATGAGGGTTATTTAACAATAAACGGTCAATTAACTCTGGGATGAAGTTAGGGTTTTGAATCTCTTCACGCATTTTTAACAATACATTATCAATCGCCAACGCATCCACTGCTTCTCCACCATGTAAAACTGGTGCTAAGCATTGAAGAATCATATTCAAACCATAAGGCATTCTACCTTCTACAATTTCACGAGAGGATAATTCCAATTGATGCAATACAGATTCAACCACAGCTGGATCTACATTTTCATCTCGAACTTTCGTTAAAGTAGAAAGGATTAAATCATTAATTTTTTCAGCATTTTCGCTATTAGCACCTTCTAAGCCTGCACTGAAGAAAATTTCTTTGGTGCTATCTTCCAAGCCACAGAATGTAGATGGTGCAACGCCCAAATCACTTGTTTCCAACACATGGCGCAATGGAGAACTTGAGTTATCCAACAATACACCGCTTAAAATACGTGCGCGCATAACATCATAGTTATCATAAATTGGGCCAAGCAACCAAGCATTGATCACATGTGTTTTATTTTCCATGCTCTCTTCTTTTGGCAATGGATAATAACTTGTCACATGCTTTGGTTCAGTGAAACGCTGTTCATCTGGTACAGCAAAATCAAAAGTCTGTGCTTCAAATTGAGATAACACACGGTCTTCAAATACTTTCTGATGATCTTTAGGATCTAAATTACCGTAAGTGAAAAATACGCTGTTGGAAGGATGATAGTGTTTTGCATGGAATGCTTTCAACTCTTCATGTGTTAAATCAGGGATATTTTTAGGATCACCACCTGAATTGTGATGATAAGTTACAGTTGGGAATAAATTCGTTGAAATTTCTTGATATAACAACGAAATTGGCGAACTCATCGCTCCTTTCATTTCATTGAATACAACGCCTTTATAAACCAATGGACTTTTAGGATTTTCTGTTTCTTCAAACTCAAAACGATGTCCTTCTTGCAAGAAATCGTAGTAGTTTAAATTTGGAAAAAATGCTGCATCTAAATAGATATTCAATAAATTATTGAAATCTTTTTTGTTTTGGCTTGAGAATGGATAAGCTGTCCAATCTGATGATGTGAATGCATTCATGAACGTATTCAATGAACGGCGAATCATCATAAAGAATGGGTCACGCACAGGATAATTCTTAGAACCGCACAATGCTGTGTGCTCCAAAATATGTGCAACGCCTGTAGAATCTTGTGGAACCGTTAAAAACCCGACTAAAAATGTGTTGTTCGTATCATCCGATGCAATGTGAAAATGCTTCGCTTTAGTTTCATTATGAACATATTCTTCCAATGTAACATTGAGAGAATCAATGTAGGTTGATTTTAGCTGGGTAAACGACATGTAAGAAATTCCTCACCGTATTAAAAATGAATGCCATTATGGCATGAATACTTAACAATATGGCTATGTTAATTAGTAATTCAAGGGCAAGATAATGATCTTGATAAAATAAAAACAGCCCCTAAGAGCCGTTTTATTGAAGCTTTATATTATTTTAATACTAGGGACTCCTACTCTATTTTTATTCTCTCAACAACTTTATTTTCTAATATGCTAAATACTCGGCATCACCAGAAAAAGTAACAGATAAAAAAACGTCACGCTGCCTACCATATTCCACAAAACATTTTTTACTTTGAACATCAATAAGCACCCAAAAATCGCTGCATATAAATAAGCATTGGTGGGTATTTCACGCAAACCTGTTTCGCCATCAAAAAAGATAATTGGTACACAAATGACACTCAGCAAACAAGGTGCTGAAAAGCTCAACATTCTTTCAATAAATTTTGGTAAACGAATTGCAACTTTCGGCTCTAAGAAAAAGTAACGATTGAAATAGATGATGATCGCTAAAATAAAAATTAATCCGTAACTCATTTTATAACTCCATAACTTCGTGCTTCACAACAAATGTTTCATACAATGAAGCCACCAACATTCCTGTTAAACCTGCCACAATCAACCCACTTTTGAACTGTAATAACTGCAACACAAATGCACAAACACACGATACAAACACACCCAAAACGGTTGCTTTATTTTTAGTCAGCGCGATGATGATCGGGATAAAAATCGCCACAATGGAAAAATCTAGATGATATTTATGTAGATCAGGTACAGTATTGGCAACCACAATGCCTGCATAGTTAAAAATCACCCAAAAGAAATAGAAACAGAAACCTGCCCCGATCAGATAATAACGATTACTTGAATTAACGCTAGAACGAATTGCAAAAAGTTCATCCGTTAATAAAAAGCCCAGTGCTAAGCGAGTTTTGAGTGGATATTTGCCAATCTTTTTTCTAAAGACCAAGGCATAAATGAAATGTTGTGATGTCACAAAAAATACTGAAACAATGATCATCGCAATTGGCGCGCCTGCCATCACTAAACCTAAACTCACCAATTGTGCTGTGCCTGCGAACATAAAAATCGGCATTGCCATTGCTTCAGCCACAGATAATCCTGCATTAATCGCCATTGAGCCTGCCAAAATTCCCCAAGGCAATGCTGCAATACTCAAAGGCAACATAATCATAAAACCTTTCATAAAGTGCCGAGCTTGCACATACAACTTTTTGTTACTCATTTTCCACTGAACCTTCACTAATACTTACAGGAAAGCTAGTATTGCGAATGAATCATCACTTTGACTAGAACAAAATTGCTGTTTTATGCAAAAAGTGAGTTTGTATATTGTGTTGGCGTTACACCAAATGCTTTTTTAAAATGACGATTGAAATGGCTTTGATCTGAAAAACCACAATCCACAGCGATATCAATTGGGCGCAAGCCTTGTTTTAACAATCTACTCGCTTTATGTAATCGTGCTTGAATGAGCCATTTGTGCGGTGTCATTCCTACATGTTGATTAAACTGACGCAGAAAATGCCATTGGCTCAAATGCGCCATATTCGCTAATTCATTCAAAGTAAATTCACGCTCTGGATAAGCATAAATAAACTCTTTTACCCATAATATTTGTTTTTTGCTATCAGATAATTGCTGTATTTCTGGCGTGGATTGCCCATGTTTTGCAATCAAATAAGCCATTGTGGAGAGATAAAAGGTTTCCTTTAATAAGGTATTGCCTTCTTGTTCTAATAATAAAAAGAGTTGCATCAACTGCTGTACTAAACCATGATCATCCACAACTGCATCAGAAAACCAAGGCGCGCCCGTTTGCTTAAATAGATCTTTATTAATGTGCGCGATCATTTCTGGTGTGGGATAAATTGCATGATATTCCCAGCCTGATTCCTGTACTGGCGATCCTGTGTGAACTTCATCTGCATTGATCAACACAATGTGTCGTTCATTGGCGTAATAGTTACTGCCTTGCCATTGGAAAGTTTGTGCACCATCTTCGATCACAGCAATGCAATAACCCTCATGAGAATGCTTTGTGAAAGCTTGCTCTTCATAACGGGCATTCAAAAGCTCCAAACCACCAAGCTCAGGTAAATGCCAATAATTTGCAAACTCTGATCGATCACACATTCACTAAACTTCTTTCAAATCAGACAATTTCACCACAAATTCAGCCAATGTTTCCACATTTAATTTTTTCATAGCACTTGAGCGTTGTACTTCCACAGTTCGCACTGAAACACATAATTGATCAGCAATTTCTCGATTGGTTAAGCCTTCATAAACCAATTGGCTTACTTGTTTTTCACGCTCAGATAACTGAACAAATTGCTGTTGAATAGTGAAATCATAAAATAGTTTTTCAGTTTCTATTTTTGCACGTACCAATGCAGTCTCTAGTTTAGCCATAGAAACAGGCTTTTCTAAAAAATCGACTGCACCATTCTTCAATAGTGTCACAGCTTGAGATAATTCACCATGCCCAGTCAAAATAATGGGTGCAATCACACTGCCCTTTTTCTTCAAAAGATCCACGACAGCATCACCATTCATTTTGGGCATTCGTAAATCTAAAATGGCAATGGCAGGCTCAAATAAATCCGCACCATCAATGAAATGCTCACCATTTTCCCATTGCTCAACCAATGAATAATCTAATTGATTCACCAAAAACTCGCATGATTCACGCACTTCAATTTCATCATCTACAATATGTATTTTCATATATTCTCGATTTTAATTTATATCTTTGGGACACATTCTAATGACCGAACAAATTTTAATTTATCATCAACAAGTTTCCACTCTACCAATGTCGTACATCGTCCACTTTTCTTCCTCAATCCTGAACCTGAAAGTATAAAAATTTCCTTATTCTCCCCAATACCCAATTTCCCATAAGGCTCATCAAAATAAGTAAACGCTATCTTTTGACAACGCATTCCATTTTGCTGTAATAAAAAAATATCTATCGGACAACCTATACTTCCACATGCACCTTTATTATCCGCTTTATCTTGAATCAAATAATCTGTTAGCCCATCATCATTCAAATCATATTGGTACATAGATATTTGAAATTTATCATGTATAAGTGAACTCTCTAATTCAACTGCATTCATATATCTATGATTAAAATCTTCAAGCATTTCAGGGCATAAATTCTTAATTTCACTTACACCTATATCTCGTGGCTCTAACCACTCTATAGAAACTTTTGATGCTGAATAAGCTATGGAACATACAAAAATAATACTTAAAGCTATAAAACGTTTTATTGTCATTTTCATTATCAGTTCTCCTCAATCGTTGAGCCTGTTGGAATGATGATTCGTACAGAAGCACCTTTCTCACTATCTTTGCGGTTATCAATTCTAAATTTGCCACCAATCACAGCCATCAAGCGCTCACAAATCACTAAACCTAATCCTAAGCCTGTTGGTTTTGATGTTCTAAAGGGCACAAATGGCGCATCTAATTCATCTTTCGTAAACCCTGAGCCATTATCTATGATCAAAATTTTATAATAGTCCTGATGGCAATTAGCTTCGATGATGATGTGATTTGCGCCTGCTTGCACAGCATTTAAGAGTGAATTCATCATCACTTGTTCCAAAATAGACACCACTGTAAAAACCTTTTGATCACAATTAATGTGCAATTCAATTTCCACTCGATTTTTAGTTTGTAAGTGAATAATTTCGATCATTCTTGTCATAAAATCATTGAAATTGAACCACTCAAATTGATCCATCGTTTTAGGTTTCACCCATGATTGCAGATTCTTAATAATAGAACTGCATTGCTCCACTTGTTGCACAATTCTTTCAATTGGCTGAATGAATGATTGCGGATCTCGCCCTTTTTGCAAACCTAACAAACTGCCTTCAGCATAATTACGAATCGCCATCAATGGCTGATTCAATTCATGCCCAATTCCGCTTGCTACTTCACCCAAAATATTCACGCGATCTGCTCGAGAGAGCATTTTTTCATATTCATGCAAGCGATGATAAGAAGATTCCAATGCAACACGACGCTTTCTTGCAATCCAAGTGAGCCAACCATGATTCAAAGCCAATAAAAGCATAATGAATGCAATTGCTATGATCCATAATTTATATTGATTCGTAATGCGCCAAAAGGTTTCCCACAAAGTTTCTTCCACTTTGATCAATCCAGCAAAACGTTGCATGGCATAAATCTCGCCCAATCCCACTGGCAAACGCCAAGTTGTTAAAGATGGATCATCATTATCAAACAATGCTTTTTGGATAATTTGCGCATCATTTTCTGTTAATGTGGACAAAGCTGCAATTGACCAATTGTAAGCCAATGGCGTTGAACTAATGCACCCATCTTTTGTTTGCGTTGCTTCAATCAGTCTAAAATCATCAGGATTAATTTGATCAGCTTTCACCATATTTTCATATAAACATGTGGGAATAATCGCCGCATCCACTAACTGGCTTTGCACAGTAAAAACGCCACGTTCAATCGGAAAGCCTGTAAATGTCACAAAATAATCTTTAGGTGATTCTAAACCTTCTTTATAAATGGCTTTATAGCCCAATAAAAATCCGCCCAAAGCATCTTTAGAAACAGCAGAAACTCGCTTCTTTTTTAAATCCTTAATCGTATGAATATCACTATCACTGCGCACTAAAATCGTACTGCCCACAACAGAACTTGGATTAAATGCACCACTATTGCGATCTAAACTCGCAATCCAGCGCAATTTAATATCAGGAAATACTGATAAAAAAGCCGTTTGGTTCGCAATCAATAAATCAGCCTCATTATTCAAAGCAACCTTTTGAAACTGCTCAATTGTCACAGGCATTAAAACGATTTCATCTTCAGGGAAATCTTTTTCTAGTAAGGTTTTAAATCCATTCCAACTTTTTAACGTGGCTTCTTTGCCCATTGGCGCCAAAACCGCAATTTTTATTTTCTTAATGGACAACGTTTCTGCTTTCGACAATGACAAAAGCAGTAAGACAAAGATCAAAAAAACTTTATTTATAAGGGATTTATACACTTTCACACTCGCCTTTCTTGTCACAAATCAACTTTTAACCCTTTATGTGGTTTACCACAATAGAGCGAATTTTAGAAAACGATGAATATATAGTCAGTGATTCTAGTGGCTTTTGGGGAAAGTCACAAATTTAAAAGGGAAAGATCTTATGACTTTAAACCGTCGAGAACTATTAAAGCAACTCGCAACCATTACAGCAGGAGCAACTGTAATGAGTTTAGCTGAAGCACAAGCTGCGATGGCACCACCTCGTAGAGAAGGTGATGAATCCAAGCGCTATGGCATGATGATTGATTTGCGCCGTTGTATCGGTTGCCAAGCTTGTACTGTTAGCTGTTCAGTAGAAAACCAAATGCCACCTGGGCAATTTAGAACGACTGTTCGCCAATATCAAGTGATCAACAATGCGAATCAAGAAGCCACCAATGTGGTTTTACCACGTTTATGTAACCACTGTGACAATCCTCCTTGCGTACCTGTTTGCCCTGTGCAAGCAACATTCCAGCGCAAAGATGGCATCGTTGTGGTGGATAACAAAAAATGCGTAGGTTGTGCTTATTGCGTGCAAGCTTGCCCTTACGAAGCACGTTTCATTAACCATGAAACTGGCACAGCGGATAAATGCACATTCTGTGTTCATCGCTTAGAAGCAGGTTTATTACCAGGTTGCGTGGAATCTTGTGTTGGCGGTGCACGTATCATCGGTGATATGAAAGATCCTGAGAGTGAAATCAGCAAAATGCTCATTGAATTTAAAGATCAGATCAAAGTGCTCAAACCTGAACAAGGAACGATTCCACAAGTCTTTTACATTGGCTTAGATGAAGCATTCACGAGCAATGTACAAGGTCAAGCAATGCTTTGGCAGGAGGTAAAACTATGATCCGCGAAATTCTCACAGCGCCACAAGAATTGGCTTGGTTACCTTGGGCTGTACAATATTTCTTCTTCATTGGCATTGCAGCAACAGGTGCATTAATTGCTGTTGCATTACGATTATTCCGCAAAGGTTTATATCCAAAAGCAGAAATGATCACATTAGCCATCGCAGCAACAACAGGCATTGTCGGCCCTATCGCTTTAAGTGCCGATCTACATCAACCGGGACGTATCGTTAATTTTTACCTATCCTTCACTCCGTGGTCCTGGATGTGGATCGGCGCGATCATCGTGCCTTTCTTTGTAGTTTTTATCCTTTTACAATTTTTATTAGTCTTGCGTGAAAATACAACCAAAGAAAAAACATTTAAATGGTTGCGCTTCGTTCATTGGTTCAATTACAACGAAACTAAACTCATTCCTTTCTGTAGTATTTTATTAGCATTAGCAGCATGTGGCATTTTGCTCTACACAGGCAAGGAAGTGAATGTACTGCAAGCACAAGCAATGTGGTTCACACCTTGGTTACCTTGGGCGTTATTCTTCACTGCATTACAAACTATTCCAATGTTAGTGAAAACATGGAAAAACTGGGCAAACATTCAAGAGCAAAACAGATGCTTAAATCGCATCCAATTATTCGCATTGGTTGGCGTTGTAGTGACATTGATTGGCTGGGCAATGTCTGATAATCCTGCAGGTGAAGCTTTTAGATCTTTACCTGAAAAAGGGAGCGTTTGGTTTACGATTGGCTTTGGCATTTTAGTTTATATCATTGCCCTATTCGCTTATACGATCTACACATTTAAAGCGGATAAAAAACTCGGTTGGATCATTCACACAATATTAGCGTTATTCAGCTTATCTCTAGCTTGGACAATTCGTTGGGCAATCCTCATGCAAGTGCAAACATTGCCAAAATACAACGTTTTCATCAATCCTTATCACTTAAGCTGGGGATTCGATGGCGCACTTGGCATCATTTCAACATTTGGTTTATGGCTCACACTTTTGATTGTGTTCTGGAGCTTACTCAACGACCGCTGGTTTACATTCAAAGGAGCTCAACATGAATAAGACTAACAAAAAACGCCGCAATATTTTAAAAGGCATTGCAGCTGCTGGCGGTGTTGGTGCCTTTGTTGCAGGTTACAGTAACACAGCTAAAAACATGATTGTGGGCATGGTGAAAGGCACTTCAGCTGAGCCAACGGATAACAGAATTTTTGGTAATGCATTACAAGTGGAAGGCGTGATCAAAGATGGACATTTTGAACAAACACCTGGTCAAGTGATGTCCAACACACAATGCTTCGGTTGCTGGACTGTTTGTGGTGTTCGCGTTCGTGTGGATCAAGCGAAAAATGAAGTGATCCGTATTTGCGGTAATCCTTATAGCCCATTATCACATGAAGAGCATTATCCTTATGAGTTACCAATCACAGAAGCTTGGACAAGATTAGGCGGCGAATCAGGCATTAATGACCGCTCTACAGCTTGTGCTCGTGGTGCTTCTATGGGCGAAGGTTTAACCAGTAAATATCGTGTATTATCACCCCTAAAACGCGTAGGTAAACGTGGTGAAGGCAAATGGGAACGCATTTCCTTCGAACAACTTGTGAAAGAAGTTGTGGAAGGTGGCGATCTATTTGGTGAAGGTCATGTGGATGGTTTACGTGCCATTCGTGATCTCAAAACGCCGATCGATCCTAACTTTCCTGAATATGGCCCAAAAGCTAACCAACTATTAGTGACAAACGCAGGTAACGAAGGCCGTGAAGAATTAGTAAAACGTTTTACTAATAACTCATTCGGCACAAAGAACTTTGCAGCACATGGCGCATATTGTGGCATGGCTTATCGTTTAGGTTCTGGCGCTGTGATGAATGATATGCAAAAAAATGCTCACGCAAAGCCTGACTTTGATAACGTAGAATTTGCAATCTTCATGGGCACATCGCCTGCACAATCGGGTAATCCTTTCAAGCGCCAAGGTCGTTTATTAGCAAAAGCACGCATGAAAGATGCGGAAGATTTCTCTTATGTTGTGGTTGCACCAAACTTACAGCTAACCAATACATTGGCAACGAATAACAATACTTGGGTGCCAATTTTACCAGGTACAGATTCAGCGATGGCAATGGCATTAATGCGTACCATCATTGATGAAAAATGGTACAACGAAAAGTATCTCAAAACGCCAGGCAAAGTTGGCATGGATCACAATGATGAAGTGAGTGTATGTAATGCAACTCATTTGGTCATTGCTAATGAAGATCATCCTTTATATGGCAATTTCTTACGTGAATGGGATATTAAAGAAACTGAAGGCGATCGTGCTCAAAGTGCCATTTTAGTATTGGATGAAGCATCTCAAGACTTTATGTCTGAAGCAACATCTCCGATTGGTGTATTGGATGTTAATCAAGAAATTACATTGCGTGATGGCTCAACTGCTCTATTGAAATCAAGCTTCACATTATTGACAGAATCAGCACGTAAACACACAGTTGCAGAATACAGTGAAATGTGTGGCGTACCTGAAGCAACCATTAAAGGTTTAGCGCGCAAGTTCACGAGCCATGGCCGCAAAGCAGCAATCATCACACACGGCGGCATGATGAGCGGTAATGGTTTCTACAATGCTTGGTCAATCATGGCATTGAACGTATTGATTGGTAACATGAATCACAAAGGTGGCATGTTGGTGAATGGCGGTAAATACAAAGAGTATACGCCGGGCCCAAGATATAACTTAGTGGATTTTGAAGGTAAAATTGAACCGAAAGGCATGTTACTAGCACGTTCTAAAAAGCCTTATGAAACATCCACAGCATTTAAATTATTAAAGCAAGAAGGTAAAAATCCTTATCCAGCTTCTCGCCCTTGGTTCCCATTTGCTGGTGGCCAAACTTCAGAAGTAATTGCATCAGCTTTCGCAAGTGATCCTTATCCATTGAAAGCATGGATCAGCCACATGACGAATCCAGTTTATGGAATCACAGGCTTTAGACAAATCTTAGGTGAGCAATTGGCAGATCCAAAAGTATTGCCATTATTTGTCGCAATTGATGCATTCATCAATGAAACGACAGCATTTGCAGATTACATCGTGCCAGATACACATAACTTTGAAAGCTGGGGTTTCACAAATCCTTGGGCAGGCGTACCATTTAAAGCATCCACTGCTCGCTGGCCGATTGTTGAACCACGTGTAGATAAAAATGCCGAAGGCGATTCAATCTGCATGGAAACATTCTTCATTGCCGTTGCAAAAATGATGGATTTACCAGGATTCGGTGAAAAAGGTATTCAAGATTCTAAAAACCCTGAGATTCATTATCCATTCCATAAACCTGAAGATTACTATTTAAGAGCAGCTGCAAACGTTGCCTTTGATGGCTCTGCTGTACCTGATGCAACCCGTGAAGACATGCGTTTAACAGGTGTGAATCGTTTGAAATCTCGCTTGGAAAGCGTACTCAAACCTGAAGAACAACTAAAAGTGGCTTATATGTACGCTCGTGGTGGCAGAGTTGAAAACTTTGAAACAGGTTGGGATAAAGAGCACATGAAAAAGAAATGGGAACCAACCATGCAGTTGTGGAATGAGCAAGTGGGTATTCATAAACACTGCATGAATGAAGAGCGCTACAGTGGTTGCCCGACTTACTATCCATCACGTTTCATCGATGGTTCAAGCATGCGTGACCACTATGCACAGAAAGATTGGCCATTCTTATTAACGTCATTCAAATCAAACTTAATCAGCAGTACGGCAGGTTCAAATATCCGCATGCGCATGATCAAGCCAACGAATATTGTGGGTGTGAATGCTAATGATGCTACGAATATGGGCATTGAGAATGGTGACATCGTGAACATCGAATCGCCATCAGGTAAGCATGAGGCACAAATCATGGTTTTAGATGGCGTAATGCCAGGGGTAATTGCCATTGAGCATGGTTATGGTCATAGAGATATGGGCGCACGAGTTCATTATATTGATGGCGTACCTTTATACTTCAATGAGCATGTTGGTAGCGGTTTGAACTTAAATGATTTAGCAATTCAAGATCCTAGCCGTGATATTCCATCACCATGGATTGATTGGGCATCTGGTGCGGTCGTTCGCCAAGGCTTACCTGCAAAAATCACTAAAGTTTAAATTTCGATAACAAAAAAGGGATCATTAAGATCCCTTTTTTATGTTTTCATTTCAATGATTACTTACCCAATTGGTCGCCCACTAAGCCACCAACAGCAGCGCCACCAACTGTACCGAGCACAGCACCATCAAAAATCCATGCGCCTGTTGCAGCGCCAACAGCAGCACCGCCCACCATTTTCTTCTCTCTGGAGCTCATGCCATTCCAAGTTGAGCAACCTGCCAATAGTGCAATCATGCTTGCTACCACTGTGAATCGAATAATCTTATTCATACCTTCTCCCTAATGTCAGTATTCATAATGTTCTCTGATTATCTCACTTTAATAAAAGTGAGCACAACATTAAAATTCAAATAATCCCATTACCAACGGCACAGTTAAGATGGATAGCAACGTACTCCATGTAATGATGGATGCCATAGCTTCGGAATCACCACCCATTTGGCGCGATAGAATATATGCATTCCCTGCAGCTGGCATTGCAGAAAATAGTACTGCAATATTGGCAGGTAAACCTGATGAACCCAATAGATACAATAATGCCACTGTGATCACTGGCATGATCAATAGTTTCAAGAAAATAGAGTAGCAGATTCCTAGCATTTTCTTAGCATCCATCATGATGATCAAACCTGCACCTACAGACATCAAGCTCAATGGTGTTGCTGTATTACCTAAATAGGATAGATATTGCTTAACAGCACCTGTGATTTGAATGCCCAATGCATTTAAGATCAAACCGATGAAAACGCCAATGATCAATGGATTTTTAATAAGCGCAATGATAATACTGCCCAAGCCTTTTTTATTACCATGATTACTGCCATAAATATTCATGATGGAAATACTCAGGATATTCACTGTAATGATCATATAGGCCATGAAAACGCCTGCTAGAATAATGCCAGCATCGCCAAATAATGATTGTGATAATGCGATGAAAACATAAGAATTATAACGAGCACCACCTTGGAATATTGAAGTAAAAAGGCGGTTTTCAATCTTAAAGAAATACTTTGAAACCAGCATAATGGCTGAAATTAATAACGTTGCTATGAATGGCGCTGTTAATGCTCGTAATAACCCGCCATCAGAAAAGTTTGCTTTAGAAACTTCTAACACTAATAAAATAGGAAAAAATAGATAATAAACGAGCTTTTCAATGCCCTGCCATAAATCTGTGTGAGGTAATAAGCGCTTGATGACAAAGCCCGTCATCACTAAACTAAAAATGGGTAAAACGGATAAAAATGTATGCAACATAGCGCTTAATCCTTTCTTTTTCTAATCTTTGATGAATCGCTTAAATTCGTTTAACTGAATCCACAAAAACAGTGCTGCAGTACACGTTGAAACTAAATCAGCAGCAAAAATCGCATACCAAACACCATCGATACCAAAATACAGCGGGAAAACAAACAATCCTGGAATCAAAAATATGATTTGACGACTCAAACTTAAAAAGATGGAGTGTTTCACTTTGCCAATACTTTGGAAGAAGATCGTCACAACGATTTGAAAGCCCGCTAAAGGAAATAAAATGGTCACAATTTTAATGGCATTAATCGCGACTTTAGCTAGTTCTGGTGATGGATTAAAAAACTCAACAACCAATGATGGAAAAAACACACCAATGATCATAGCAATCACGCCAATCATCACGCCCACTTTAATGGTTTGGAGCAATGCTTCACGCAGTCGTTTAATCTCTTTGGCACCAAAGCTATAGCCCACAATTGGCTGCATGCCTTGTGTTAATCCAAGCAGAATCAATACAACCAACATCAACAATACATTCACAATGGTATAAGCACCGACAGCTACGGAACCACCATAAATTTTCACCTGCTGAATGATGATGAAAATAATACTGCCTGACACTAAATTCATTAAAAATGGTGACATACCAATGCTTAAAATAGCTTTGGTAATAAGCCAGTTGAAGCGAATATTCGATAGTTTGAAAGCTATCACTGACTTTCTACTGATGAAATGTTGCATCACAAAAATCGTACCAATGATCATCGATAACACGATGGATAATGCAGCGCCTTCGATGCCCCAACGCAATTGATAAATAAAGATTGGTGCAAAAATCGCATTCAACACTAATGTTAATAACATCGTGTACATCGCTTTTTTCGGATAGCCAGATGAACGCATCATATTATTAAAACTGAAACAGAGATTCGCAAAAATTGCACCAGGTAAATAATATTTTAAAAAGTCGTAGGTATATTGATAAGTGCCTTCATCTGCACCTAAAAAATGCACCAAAGGCTTCAAAAATATGAAAAAGGACATCGAAACTGTGAAAGTAATGACGCACGTTAAAATTAAAGAAGTACCCACAACTTTTTCGGCTTTATCGTAATCTTCATTGCCTAGAAAAATTGAAATACGGCTACCCGCACCTGCACCCACAAGCATGCCAACGGCAGCAAGGATTGTCATGATTGGCAATGCCAATCCCATCGCACTCATTGCATCATCATTTAAATAATCTGCATTGCCAATAAAATAACGCGTAATAATGTTATAAAGCGCCGTCACGGTACTACCGATGATCGCAGGCAATGCATATTTCCATAATAGCCTACGAATTGGCGCGTTTCTCAGCTCCAAAATCCTTTCTGATTGCGTCATAATCTAGCGAACCTCCCTAATTCTTTTTTCATATATCAAAGATTTGGCACTGCCACCATTAGGGAGCTACACCATCATTGCATTGCGCAACCGCTTCATTATAGAACTAAAAATGATACATGCAAATGACGATATAGATATATCAATAAAAATCTAACAACCAATCAATGGATTGAGATAATAGACAATAACCGTCTGTGGTTAAAATTGATTCAGGATGGAATTGAAAACCCATCACATAATTCTGATCATCTCGCACAGCCATCGCCATATTATTCACAGAAGCATTGATGGTGAGTGCTTCTGGTATTTCAACACCCACTAAAGAATGATAGCGCGCAACGCCCATAGGATTAGGTAAGCCTTTAAACATCGCTTGCCCATCATGTTGAATATGCGAAGTTTCTCCATGAATATAATCATCCGCAGGAATAATTTTCCCGCCATAAGTTTCAATGATAGCTTGATGCCCCAAACAAATACCAATCATTGGATATTTGCCAATGGATGCTTTAATCACATCCAACATTGAGCCTGCATCTTTTGGGTAACATGGACCTGGTGATAAAAATAATAAGGGATTTTCCGTTTGAGCTAGTTTTTCCATGAAAAACTCAGTGGATAAATTATTACGATAAATCTCAACGTTGTGCCCCATTGTTCTTAAATCATCCACGATGTTATAAGTGAACGAATCAAAATTATCCATAAAAATGATGTTAGCCATTAGAATTTCTCCTTAGATTGATGAGCTTGTAAAATGGCATTCACCACCGAACGTGCCTTTGATTTTGTCTCTTCCATTTCTGAACGTGGGTCTGAATTTTTCACAACACCAGCACCTGCTTGCACTGTTGCAATGCCATTTTGTACAAATGCTGAACGAATCACGATGCAAGTATCAAAATCCCCTTTCCCTGTGAAATAACCCACAGCACCACCATAACTTCCGCGCGGTACATTTTCATGTTCATGAATCAATTGCATTGCTCTAATTTTCGGCGCACCTGTTAATGTGCCCATATTCATCGTGGATTGATAAGCATGGAAACAATCCAAATTGCCTTTCAATTGCCCAACAACACGAGAAACCAAATGCATCACATAAGCATAGCGATCCACTTTGGTTAAATCTGCAACATATCTTGAACCTGGCACACAGATTTTTGCTAAGTCATTGCGTGCTAAATCCACCAACATGAAATGCTCTGATAACTCTTTTTGATCTGTTCTTAATGATAATTCCAATCGGCTATCTAAATCACGATTGATGCTACCATCTTTGGCAAATCCTCTCGGGCGCGTACCTGCAATTGGATACAATTCCACTTCATTACTATTTTTAGTGTATTTTAAGGCGCTTTCTGGTGATGCGCCAAATAGTGTAAAATCTTGATCCTGCATGTAGAACAAATAAGGACTTGGGTTATTTTTCTTGAGCTGTAAATATGCTAAAAATGGCGATGGGCAATCCACATAAAACTGGCGAGATGGCACAACTTGAAACACATCACCTTGTTGAATATAACCTTTGAGCGCCTTAACTTTTTCACCAAACGCATCATCATCAATATTCGTTGAAACACTGCTTGCTTCATTTTTAAATTGATCTTTTTCAATTTTTAGAATATCAGCATCATATTGCGTTAAAAGATCGCAATGCTGTGCTTTAATATTTTGATAGATTAATGATTCAGGATTCTGATCTGTCACTAAAGAAATCAATTTGCTCTGCTTCGTTTGATGATCCAATGTGATCATATGCTCTGCGATATAAAATGTGTAATCCGCACATTTTTTCGCAAAATTTTCTTCTGCCACAGGCTCAAATAAATAGGCTAATTCATAAGCAAATAAACCTGTCATCAGTAACTCTTCAGGATTCGATAAATTCTCTTGAGCGATTGTTAATAATACACGCAAGCCATCAAAAATTGACAGTGAACATAGTTTTTCATCTTCTGACAAATGTTCAGTTGCTTTAGGAAAAACAGCATTTAATGTTGTGCCTTGTAAATCTGTACCAACATTCATTGCCGCTAATTTTTGATGAATCACTGTTAGTAAATTCTGCCCATTTTCTGTCAGTGCTTCATAACTCACCAAGCGATTATTCGCAGTAATTTTAACGGCTGAATCGATCACCAATAAGCTTTTTAAGTTCTCTTTGCTATTCACATCCGCCGATTCTAGTAGCAATGTATTGGGCTTATTTTCGCAATAATGATGAAACAATTCTGCTGGATTGTCTTGGTAATTCAATGTTGTTTGTAAGCTTGAAAATGCATAGTTCATAAATTTCCCTTTGTGCAAACATAATTCAGGTATAAAAAAACCCGCCGTTAGGCGGGTTTTAGATTTGTTCTTCTTGAAACTTTATTGAAAAACAGACATAGCCGAACCGCCCGAGGAAGAGAGTTCTTGCCACCATGTTGTGTTCATCATTGTTTGTGTCATTTCAAATAAAGTCTATTTGTTAGTCGTTCAATCAGTAAACACTGATTACAAATTAAAGTCAATTATTTTCATTATTAATTAATTTAGTAATAAAAAAGCCATTCAAAAGAATGGCTTTAGTACCGATCTTTATAAATAATGCTTTAATTACAACGTATGCACTGATGAAGTATTTGTTGTGCCACTTGGTACTAATGCACCAGAAACCATCACAACAACGTCACCTTTTTGTGCAAAATTACTGCTCAATGCTTCTTCTTTACCAATGCGATAGAAATCATCCGTAGAACGAATTTCATCCACAACTTTAGTTGTCACACCTTTCACCATTTGCAATTGTCTTGCTGTTTTTGGATTTGTTGTCAAAGCCAAAATGCGTGCTGTTGGGAAATATTTACGGATCGAACGTGCCGATTTACCTTGATATGTCGCAACGACGATCAATGGGCTATCCAGCATTTCTGACATTTCAACTGCGCCCAAACATACTGATTCAGTCACACGCATTTTACGCATTGGTGGCTTTTGCAATGATACTTGGTTTGGCATCACATTATCTGTACGCTCACAAATCGCAGCCATGATCGATACTGCTTCCACTGGGAATTTACCCTTAGCAGTTTCACCTGATAGCATTACTGCATCTGTGCCATCCAAGATTGCGTTTGCAACGTCACCCGCTTCAGCGCGTGTTGGACGAGGATTTTTAATCATTGAATCTAGCATTTGTGTTGCAGTAATCACAACTTTACGTGCTGCTACACATTTTTCAATCATCATTTTTTGAGCAAAAATCACTTCTTCTACAGCGATTTCAACACCCAAATCACCACGAGCAACCATGATGCCATCAGAAGCTTCTAGGATTTCATCAAAATTCGTTAAACCTTCTTGGTTTTCGATTTTTGATATGATCATGACATCCTGCCCGCCATTTGCATCTAAATGTGCACGAATTTCTTCAACGTCTGAACGCTTACGAATGAATGATGCAGCAACATAATCCACGCCAACATCTGCACCAAAGATTAAGTCTGCCTTATCTTTTTCTGCCAAAGCAGGAAGATTTGTCACAACGCCAGGCAAGTTAACGCCTTTATTTTCGCCCAAATCACCATCATTCAATACTTCACAAATAACTTCTGCTGCGCGAACTTCAGTCACTTTCATACCAATCAGGCCATCATCGATCAATACTGTGTTACCAACTTTTAAATCATTTGGTAAACCTTCGTATGTCACAGCAACGCGAGTTTCATCACCAATTACAGTTTTATCTGTTGTTAATGTGAATGTTTGCCCTGCTTTCAATGCAACATCTTGACCATCTTTCAATTTAATTGTGCGAATTTCAGGACCTTTTGTATCCAATAAGATTGCAGCTTGTTTTCCATGCTTCTCACACACTGCACGTAAGTTATCAATACGCGCTTGATGTTCTTCATAATTACCGTGAGAAAAATTGAGGCGCATGACGTTCATCCCTGCATTCAGAAGTTTCAACAACACATCTTCTGACTCAGTTTTCGGACCAATCGTACATACAATTTTCGTCTTTTTCATATACATCCTCTTTCATGGTTAATGATTGTTAAATCTTGAGAATCTATTAGTTCGGCATGATGCCATTTTTGATCTCATCAATTAGAATATAATCCGCAGGTGGAAAATCAACAGAAGATAAGTCTGCAGCATTGATCCAGCGTATTGCTTGATTTTCACGGCCATAAGGTTCGCCTTCAAAACTATAAACATCATAGACCACAAATTCGATTACTTTATCTTCATAGTCATGTTTAAAGTCCATGCGATGAGTGAAGTCATGAACTAAAATGCCCACTTCTTCATCCAATTCACGATCTAACGTTTCAATATCTGTTTCGCCAGTTTCTACTTTGCCACCTGGAAATTCCCATAATCCACCAAAGTTCTTTATTTCAGGTCTTTGGCAAATCAAAATCTCATCCATCGCCGGGTTCCAAATCACAGCCATTACAACGCGTAAATATTGCTTTTCTTCCATTACTCTTCCACTGTCTGTAGTNCAAATTCGATTACTTTATCTTCATAGTCATGTTTAAAGTCCATGCGATGAGTGAAGTCATGAACTAAAATGCCCACTTCTTCATCCAATTCACGATCTAACGTTTCAATATCTGTTTCGCCAGTTTCTACTTTGCCACCTGGAAATTCCCATAATCCACCAAAGTTCTTTATTTCAGGTCTTTGGCAAATCAAAATCTCATCCATCGCCGGGTTCCAAATCACAGCCATTACAACGCGTAAATATTGCTTTTCTTCCATTACTCTTCCACTGTCTGTAGTTGGTTCTTTAAAAAATTAAAGCAGTTAATTACTGCAAACGCCATCGCCTCTTCTTTTTGATGACGCGGTATTTGAATCATTTTTGAAAAATATTGATCATTCAATAACATATGTAATTGGCATTCCCAAACTGTTGTTTTCTCGCTGGGATGCTCTGTCACTGCCAATACAATATCACTGCCTAAATCATTTTGTACCTGTGTTAAATATTCACGTTTAAATGAGCCACGTTTGACCAATCCACCTGTAAATACTTCCAATGTTTTACCATAAGCCATTAAACGACTTGCCATCATGCCCGCTGTAAACCATTCCACACACGCAATTTTAAACTCGTTCTTTTTGCACAAAGATAAAATATACTCTTCCATTGTGTCAGAGTTATGACCAAAAATATAAGGTTTCAATAACTCTTCAACCTCAGTTTTATAAGACTGAATCAATGTTAAAGCTTCTTCTTTATTATGTGCTTTAGCTGATATTCTCACACTAATCCCATTAATGCCAGAGGCTAAATAAGATAATTTTGGATTACCAATTTCAGCTAAATCATCATCAATCTTCGCAACTTTTTCTGCCACATCTGACTCTGGAATGCCCCAAACTTTCACAGTTTCTGTATAGATTTGCTCATCTATCGGTGCAATCTCACGCAACTTAGGAATCACAGAGCCTTCAAAAATTGCCTTCATTTCATAAGGCACGCCTGGCAATAAAAAATAATGTTTATGATTGTGATATAGATACAAACCTGGTGCTGTGCCGGGGAATTGATCCAAAATCACAGTACCTTTGGGATAATAAGCTTGACGATAATTATTGTTGCTCATTTCAATGTTACGAATGGCAAATTTCTCTTTAATCATTTCAGTCAATGCTTCATCATAAACCAACTCTAAACCCAATGTTTTTGCTAGAGTTTCCTTGGTAATATCATCTTGCGTTGGCCCTAATCCACCTGTTGCAATAATGATGTCAGCACGCTGTGTTGCCAATGCAAATACTTGCTCAATATTGTTAGCATTATCACCCACTGTGGTTTTAAAATGACTATTGATGCCCATTTGGCTGAACTGCTGTGATAACCACACTGAGTTTGTATCCACCAACTGCCCTAATAATAGCTCTGTGCCCACCGAGATGATTTCTGCTTTCATTATTCGTCATCCTCTATATTGAGTTTTTTCAAACGATAGCGAAACGTTCTAAAGGAAATACCCAATTGTTTCGCCGCTTCTGTTTTACTGTGATTTTCTGCCAAGGATCTTTTTAGAATCTTACGTTCAACCGCTTCTAAATAACCTTCCAAGTCATCAATATAATCTGGAATATCTGGATCCTCTAGATCACACATTGTCATTGTGTCAGAAGGTTCAAATTGCACTTTTTGTGGTTCGGCAGGAATCACAGGCTCAGCAACAGCAACAACTGGTGCAACTTCATGAGAAACTTCTGGAATAATGGTGGGCTGAATTTCAATCACAGGGTCAAAGGCTGGAATATGACAATTTCCACTCAATAATAAGTTATCTGGCTGAATCATATCCGCATCACATAAAGCAGATGCTCGCTCTAAAATATTCTCTAATTCGCGTACATTGCCTGGGAAGGAATAGCTTTTCAAAACATCAATAGATGCAGGAGAAATATCTACATTGCGTCTATTCTCTTCATTTAAACGATTCAGGATCACATCTACCAATAAGGGCACATCTGATAATCGCTGACGCAAAGCAGGCACATTCAATGAAATAACATTCAAACGATAGAATAAATCCTGACGGAATTCCTGCTCCTGTACCAACATTGCTAATGCTTTGTGGGATGCAGATAAAATTCGCACATTTACAGGAATTTCTTTCATCTCACCAATCGGGCGAATTGCGCGCTCTTGAATTGCACGCAATAACTTCACTTGCATTGATAAAGGAAGATCCGCCACTTCATCTAGCAATAAAGTACCGCCATCTGCTGCTTGGAATAATCCTTTTTTATCTTTATCTGCACCAGTAAAACTACCTTTCTTATGGCCGAATAATTCACTTTCTACTAAATGCTCAGGTAAAGCACCACAGTTGACAGCAATGAATGGGCCTTCAAATCTTGGGCTTTCTGCATGAATGGCACGCGCCACAACTTCTTTACCTGTACCTGATTCACCTGTGATATAAATCGGTGCTTGTGAACGTGCAATTTTACGAATCTGTTCGCGCATTTCAACCATAGCAGTGGATTCACCATATAAACCATGAACAGATTCTGCTTTAGGGATTTTTTTAGTTTCAATGGCATTCAATGCCAAGCTACGCAAAGCTTCCACTTCAAAAGGCTTTGAAATGAAGTCAAATGCACCCAGCTTTAATGCTTCAATGGCACTTTCCACATTGCCATGGGCAGTCATCATCGCAACAGGCAAATTCGGCAATTTATCTTGAATGTAACGCAAAATATCAAAGCCATCGCCATCAGGTAATTTGAGATCTGTTAAGCAAACATCAAAGCTCTCTTCTTGAAGCGCGATGATCGCTTCTGAGACGGAATAAGCTTCCACACAATCAATATTAATCGATAGAAAACTCATCGAAATCAGTTCACAGATATTTTCTTCATCATCAATTATGAGTGCTTTATACATTCCGCTCCTTTGCCATTGTCTATTAATTCAATCGCTATTATACATTTTTAGGGAAAATGATTCTGAATCCATGTTTCTCTTCATCAACTTCTACATATTGAATCAAACCACCATTGGATAAACATAACTCTTTTGTAATATATAAACCTAATCCTGTGCCATTTTTATGAGTTGTGAAAAATGGCTCAAACAAATGCTGTTTCACATTTTCGGTCAAACCATTCCCATTATCATAAATGGATAAAACTGGCGTTTCACCCTTCATTTCTGCTTCGATCATAATTTTTAATTCATCTTCAGATCGGCCTGAATGAATGATGGCATTGTTCAATAAATTTGTAATCATTTGTCTTAAAATGGACATTTCAAATAATACACGAGAAACATCAGGTGCGATATCCACTGTGATTCGATCTTTCAGATTGGGATATTCCACCAAAAACTCATCTAAAACTTCATCTAAAAATAGTGGCAATTTAAAATATTTTCGCTCTAACTCGTTTTTACGCGCCAAAACCAATACATCTGTGATGATACGATTGGCACGTTGCACATTGTTATTGATCATATTGATGAGCTTATTTTCAATGGGCGTAACGCCTTCTTGCTCACCCAGCAATTGACTTGCTTGATAAATAGAAGCCATAGGATTACGAATTTCATGGGCAATCGCTGCGGTTAATCGCCCCAATGCCACTAATTTTTCCTGCTGAGCGCGCATATTAACAATGTCTGTTGGCTCAATTTGGATCAAGGAATAATGCCCTGTTGGCTGTTTGATTTCATCAAACTCCACATAATATCGTTCATTATTATATTCAAACAATGATGGATCCATGAACTTCAAATAGTTCCAAAGATAAAATCGTTCTGTTAATGTTGGTAAATAATCCATCAAGTAACTATCTTGTAGATCCAAATCACCAAACCAAGATTTAATGTAGTTATTCATCAAAATGATTCGACCTGCTGAATCTAAAACAATTAACCCCGAGCGAGATTGCTGAATGATTGCTTCATGCAAAATGGCGGCTTTTTTCAGCTCTTCATTTTTGCGCTCAACTTCTAGTTGTGATGCTTCATATTTATGCAACCATGAGTTTGTGAGCATCAATGCTAAAAAGGCAAAACAGTTTTGTCCTATTAATCTCAATATTCCTTGAGAGATCATTAGCTTGTACCAAGAGTGCTGAAACTCCCCTGGATTGAATTCAAATTTAATCCAAAGCGCGAGCTGAATAAGCACAGATACAGCTAATAATGATAATGCACCTGTTCTTGATAAGAATGCACCATGCACCATAAAAGAGATCAATAATAGAATTACTAATGGGCTATTTAAGCCATCTGTGTAATAACAGAGCGCAGAGATGAATGCTAAATCTAATAATCCAAAAATATAGATAAATTTAGTGGTTTGAAATTGTTGGCGCTTTAAAATTAATGTGGAAACCAACAAAAATACCAAATACGTTAATAAAACGATTTGAAAATAACGCGAAATTGGCAATGCTTCAGGTGAAACGCGCGCGCTTAAAATATAAACAGAAGATAAAATCACCGCCATAATTAAGCGGAAGATTCCCAATAATTGAATGGGGATTCCTCTTGGTTGTATATCTTGTGCCATAAATTTATCTCAATATCTCGCCACAAGGCTAGATATAAATATTAAGTTATTACAAATAATGAATCACTAATTGCTGTAATTTATCCTGATCATATTGTTGGCCTTTCATCAATGGAATCAAAGGCACGTTTAAATCCTGTAACAATTTTTCCAAGTTAGCAGAAGAGTTGATAGACAAAGCAACTACTGGTGAAAATGTACGAGTATCCACCAACATAAAATCACAGCTCACTTGTTTCAAATCTCGCTCTAATCGCTCTTGAATTTCTGGTGCTAAATTAGGATCTACAGTAATAAATGTTGTTAATTGTGATTTTGGAAATACCTGAATATGATCTTTCTTCGCCACAATTTCTTGCAAGAACTTCAATAAGCTCTGCTCATGAATGCTCAAGCCACTTGTTTTAGTACGAAAAGCATTAGGAATATTGTCGCTACTTTGCGTTGGGCTTGCAATTTTCTTCGGATTCGTGCGTTTAAATTTAAATAAAAACACTAAACCTACAACGACAACAATAGTGAAAAAAATCTTAAATAACATATCAACTCGCTTTAATTATTCTGGATAAAAGCTATTTAAATATTCTGTAATGCGAACTTTACGGCCTTTTTGGTAATGATAAATCACCACATTTTCTAAAATGCTTTTCACATAACCGCGCGTTTCACGATAAGGAATGGATTCAACCCAAAGCACAATATCTGCCATTGGCGGATCAATCCAGTTTTTAACTTTATGAGGACCAGCATTATAGCTTGCTAAAATATACGACCAATTTTTGCCAACAACACCGCTCACATCGTCTAAATATGCTGAGCCATAACGAATATTGTAAACTGGATCATACAAACTGCCACGCTTTTCACTCAATTTTTTTGCCATTTTTTCAGCGGTCGGAATCAATAATTGCATCAAACCATAAGCATCTGCATGGGATTTAACATCTGGTTGGAATAAACTCTCTTGACGAATCAATCCCCACAATAATTCAGGTGGATAGCCATATAACTTAGCTGCTTGATTCACTTCTTTTTCATAGCCCATTGGATAACGAATGTGCAATGCACCTGGCATTTTTGCAGCAACGCCTGCACGAATGCCTAAATCATAATAACCTTGATCATAAGCCACAAAGCTCGCTGTATTCTTTTGACCTTGTGATGCTGTACGTAAACCTTGTTGCCAAGCTTGATGCGCAAAATTACGCTCATTCACTTTCATTAAATCTAATGCAACTTTGAATGATTTATTTGTCAAAGCTTCACGTTTGTCTGCTTTACGCTTAACAATAGATTCCAATACAGCATAAGGCTGATTCAATTCATCCGCGGCTAAAAAGCCATAGAAACTTGTTTGCCCTGCGATTTTTTTGAATGTTTCAGCTGCTTGTGTTTTATTGCCAATGCATTGATACATTTTGCCTTGCCAATATGTCCAAGTTGGATCTTCGCTGGCTTTGATGGATAAACGATCTAAATAATCCAAAGCAGCATCGCAGTTACCTGCTTGTGCATTCAATTTGAAGCCGCTGATTTTTACATCATCGCCTTGCTCATTTTTAGGAATGCTTTCAATTCTGCCTAAAGGATCAATCGCATCCGCTCGCCCCGCTTGATAAACCGCCAATAAGTTTCTCAATGTGGAATAATCACCATTGGTTACTAATTGGTTTTTCTTCACAAAAGCCAAACCATTCAACGCATTTGTGGAATCGTTTTTGCCCCATTGACGCACAGCTAAAGCATAGAATTTGCTGGAATCTTTAAAATATTGCCCCTGCTTCATCAACTGCCCAGCAGGATTCTCCACGATTTGAATCATGGATTGATAATATTTACGCTTCGCTTCTGGCAAATGTGGCAATAAGTTTTTTGCACGACTCAACTGCAGGTTTTTAACCAATTCACCTGATTTTTGATCTAAAATTTCTTTTGGTGCATATTTGCTTAACCATACTTTTTCAACGGGTAAACACGTTGATAATGGCGTAGAAACTTTGATCCAATAAGATTGGAAGCGCTTGGCATCGAATGCTTTCGGATTCGATTGTAAAATTGCATCATCCGCAATACAACGTAAAAACTGGCTAGGATCATCTTTTAAATGATCAATGATGAAATCATACTCTTTTTGCCCCAATTCATAACGATAGAAATCGTTCTTCAAGGATGCCGTAAACAGTTCATCAGGATTATTTTGAAGAAATTTCAAAACCGTTTCACGTGGCAATTTCTTCAAATTTTGCTGAACATAATAGTATTCTAAATAAGGCGCAACAGATGTGCCTTTCAAGGCTTTCAATGATTTCTCATAGCCTTCGACATTATTATTTTGAATGAAGGTTTTCCCCTTCGTAAAAGCAGAGATTTCACTACTATTAAGCGCTAAAGAAGCCTGCCATAACACACTCACTGAGATCAACGTTGCTACGATTACTTTTACCTTCATTCTAATGTCNTTGCCCCAATTCATAACGATAGAAATCGTTCTTCAAGGATGCCGTAAACAGTTCATCAGGATTATTTTGAAGAAATTTCAAAACCGTTTCACGTGGCAATTTCTTCAAATTTTGCTGAACATAATAGTATTCTAAATAAGGCGCAACAGATGTGCCTTTCAAGGCTTTCAATGATTTCTCATAGCCTTCGACATTATTATTTTGAATGAAGGTTTTCCCCTTCGTAAAAGCAGAGATTTCACTACTATTAAGCGCTAAAGAAGCCTGCCATAACACACTCACTGAGATCAACGTTGCTACGATTACTTTTACCTTCATTCTAATGTCTACCTTTTGTTACTTAATCGTACGCTACTGTACCAAAAATCTTATCACCAGCATCACCTAGACCTGGTAAGATGTAAGCATTTTCATTCAAACATTTATCAATAGATGCTGTATAGATTTCAATGTCAGGATGCTTTTCCTTAACTTTTTCTAAACCTTCTGGTGCGCACACTAAGAACAAACCTTTAATTTTTGTACAACCTTTTGCTTTCAACAAATCGATTGTCGCGATTAAAGTACCACCTGTTGCTAACATTGGATCTAGAATGATCGCTGTACGTTCATCCATGTGAGTTGTCAATTTTGCATAGTAAGCACGTGGTTCTAAAGTTTCTTCATCACGCTCAAAACCTACAACAGATACGCGCGCGCTTGGAATGCACTCCAAAGCACCATCTAACATACCAATGCCAGCACGTAAAATTGGTACAACTGTAACTTTACGACCTTTTAAACGATCAACATCAACGTTGCCTGCCCAACCTTCGATAGTAACAGTTTCCATTGGTAAATCTTTAGTTGCTTCATACGCTAGCATTGTCGTGATTTCAGAAGATAAACGGCGAAATTCTGCTGTGCTGATTTCCTTCTGACGCAACAAGCCCAATTTATGTGCCACTAATGGATGTTTAACTTCTACTATTTTCATATAATTTCCTAATTTTTCACGCTATGGAAAAAAGCCCCAAGATATGGGACTTTTTCATGATGTTTATTTTGCCGCTTCGTCAATGGCTTTTTGCATCAAATCTTTTAACTCACCACTTTCATACAATTCTAAAGTGATATCACATCCGCCGATCAATTCGCCGCCCACATAGATTTGTGGAAATGTTGGCCAATCTTGATAGAAAGGCAAGAAGTTATAAATATTTTCATCATCAAAAATATTTACCGCAGCGAATGGTAAACCTGTTGCTGCTAAAGCTTGTGCTGCACGACTAGAGAAACCGCACATTGGAAACTGTGGCGTACCTTTCATGTAGATCACTACTGGGTTTTCCGTCACTTGTTGACGAATCAACTCTAAAGTTTGTTCTTTCATTAACTGCTCCTAAATGAATGAAAATTCGAATCATTCTAACACTATTAACGCCGTTATTCATTATCAATAAACAACGCACCACAACAACTATAGTCCATTACCTTAGGTTCTGATCTCGCCATGACCTAATACAATGTATTTTTGTGAGGTCAAACCTTCTAATCCAACGGGTCCACGTGCATGAATTTTATCAGTGGAGATGCCAATTTCAGCCCCCAAACCAAATTCAAAACCATCACAGAAACGCGAAGATGCATTCACCATCACACAAGCAGAATCCACCATTCTTAGGAATGTTGTTGTATTGGAATAACACTCACTGATGATCACATCCGTATGATGAGAACCATAGTGATTAATGTGTGCAATCGCTGCATCTAAATCCTTCACAACTTTAATCGCGATGATTGGCCCTAAATATTCTTCTCGCCAATCTTCTTCTGTTGCGATTAATGTAGAGATTTCATGCTCATTTAAAATGGCTTGTACTTGTTCACATGCGCGCATTTCTACAGTTTTTAATACAAAAACTTCAGCAATTTTTGGTAAGAACTCTTTTGCAGCTTTCTCATGCACTAATAATGTTTCCATTGTATTACATGGTGCATAGCGCTGAGTTTTCGCATTATCGGCAACTTTCACTGCTAAATCTAAATCTGCAAATTCATCCACAAATGTGTGGCAAACACCATCCAAATGTTTAATCACAGGCACAGTTGCACTTGCATTAATACGGCTCACTAATGATTTGCCACCACGCGGAATGATCACATCAATGTAATCTTTTGCTGTCACCATCAAATCCACAACGGCACGATCCTGCGTTGCAACGATCTGTACAGAATGTTCCGACAATGCAGTATGAGATAAAGCCTCTTTAAGAATCTTTGCTAAACATTGATTCGTATGGAAAGCATCGCTGCCACCACGCAAAATCGCCGCATTGCCTGATTTTAAGCACAATGATGCGGCATCAATCGTCACATTTGGGCGCGCTTCATAAATGATTCCGATTACGCCCAAAGGCACACGCATTTTTCCAACGGAAATACCTGATGGACGAGGTTTCACATCCGTAATTTCACCAACTGGATCAGGTAATGCAATCATATCCACAACGCCTTGCGCCATTGATTGAATGCGACCTTTATCCAATAATAAACGATCAATGAATGCTTCCGTTAAGCTATTGCCACGAGCGATGTCACAATCTTTTTGATTTTCAGCAATGATCACATCCACATTTTTCATGATCTCATCATGGATCAATTGTAATGCACGATTCTTCTCTGCTGTACTTGCTTTTAACAGGGAACTACTGGCAGTTCTTGCTTGCTGACCAACTTTCGCCCAATATGTTTGCAATGAATCTGTCATAAATCTCATATCCTAAGGTATTTCAAAATGCTTCCATTATGGCTATACACCGCCATGTTTTGCAACAATTTCAGCAATCATCATATTGCCTCTCTCTTTTGCTAATCTAAATGGCGTTTTACTGTAAGAATCCACCATGTTTGGATCAGCGCCATTCGTCAATAAAAGCTCTACAACTTTCTGTTGTCTTTCATCATCACCATTTAAAGTCACAGCTTCAATCAATGCGGTCCAACCTAAATAATTTGTATGATTAGGATTAATGTCCGTTTGTGTTAGTAAATATTCCACCACCTCAACATTGCCCTTTTCAGATGCAGGCGTTAATCCATTACCACCAAAGCGCGTTAAACATTCTAAATCCGCACCTGCTTCCACCATGATTTTCACAAGTTTTAAATCATTATGAATACAGCCCCACAAAAAAGGATTAAAACGCATATTATCTTGTGCATTCAGATCCACGCCAATCAAAATGAGATATTGCACCAAATCATAATATTGGTTCATGGCAGCAATTTGCAATGTTGTCCGCTTTTGCCCATCTCTTGCAAAAATCACCGAGCGATCTTGTAGATAATATTTATTTGCTTCTTCTGCATAGTTATTTTGAATGGCTGCCAAAAAATCTTGTGATTGCTGATTCATAACGCTTCCCCTTAAGTTTTAATTATTTGAATCTAGGTCAAGATTAGTGTAAATCATCTGTAAATACAATTGAGGCTTAATTTCTTTCCGTTATAATTATTGCCATGATTAAACATAAATTATTTTCTATAGTATTAGTGATCATCACTGTACTCATCACAAATTTCTCTTTCGCGATCGCTGTGAAAGATGCTTTTGCGCCTGCATTAGACAACACTGTGATGATGGAAAATACAATGCACAACGATAGCGCCCACATGAATCATCACTCCAGTGATAATTTAATGGAATGCGAAATTCATTGCGATGCATTGATGATGTCTTGTGCTTTAGGCATCAGCAACTTTAGCAATACTGAAATCACTTATTCTCATGCCATCATTAAACAATTAAACATTTTTTCAGATGATGCGCTCTACTCCGTTGATCTCATACAAGACCATAAACCACCCATATTCTCGTAATTTTTAAACTTTGTATCGCCAAAAATTTATTACAAATTTAATTTAAAATTATGAGGATTTTATTATGAAACGTAGAACGTTTATGATTCGTGCGGCTTCTGTTGCGGGCGCTGTTGTTGCAACTAATGTATTAGCATTTGGTCAAAGCCATGGCGGACATGGCAAAATGGGTGGCATGAGCCACGGCAATATGAGCAACATGAATCACGGTAGTATGATGGGTGAAGGCGGCCACGATATGGCACAAATGATCTCCCCCGGATATCAATTGGGCAATCGCACTTTAACCGCTAAAGATATTCAACAATTGCAAAATGCCACAAAAGATCTATTACCTGTATCAGCCATTCCACATGGTACAGATTTACCTGCACTACCAATACTGAAAAATGAAAGTACCGAACCTAAATTATTCAAAGCAACGTTAACAGCCAAACCTGTCAATGTTGAATTGATCAAAGGTAAACCTACAGATTTTTGGGCTTACAATGATTCCATTCCCGGCCCAACCATTGAAGTTTATGAAGGTGATACTGTAGAAATCACTTTAGATAACCAGTTGCCACAGCCAACAACCATCCATTGGCACGGCATTTTAGTGCCTGCGGATCAAGATGGTAATCCACAAGATGAAGTGAAACCTGGTGCAAAACGTACTTATAAATTCACAATCCCTGAAGGTACAGCGGGTACATATTGGTATCATCCACATGGGCACAACACAGTTGCAGAGCAAGCTTATCGTGGTTTAGCTGGCGTTTTCATTGTGAAATCAAAAACTGATCCTTATGCAAAATTCGCACAGCAAAATTGGTTATTCTCTGATCTTAAACTCAAAGCCAATGGCAAAATCGCCGAGAACACTTTCAATGATTGGATGAATGGTCGTGAAGGTCAATTCTTATTGATGAACGGTGCATTGAAGCCTACAGTAAATATCACAGAACCAACGCGCGTTCGTATTTGGAATGCTTGTTCTGCTAAATTTTTGAATCTTGCATTGGCAGACGCGAAAGTTTACATCATCGCGACAGATGGCGGTTTCTTAGAAAATCCACAAGAAATTCAAAAGTTATTATTAACACCAGGTGAACGCGCTGAATTATTGATAGTACCAACTTCAACAGGCACTGTTGCATTGAAATCCTTGGCTTATGATCGCGGTAAAATGGGGATGGTTCCTTCTGACCCAGATATGGAACTTGCAACAGTAAATTTACAAAAAAGTGCATCAGTGACATTGCCAAAAAATATTCGTAAATTACCAGTGTATGAAAAGCCATCCATTAAACGCTTAATTGAATACACAGAAGTGATGAATCATAACCAATTACTATTCTTAGTGAATGGCAAAATGCACGATATGAACCGCAATGATGTGACTGTAAAAGCTGGCGAAGTGGAAGAATGGGTGATTTTCAATAACTCTCACATGGATCATAACTTCCATATTCATGGCACGCAGTTTTTAGTAATTGAGCATGATTACAATGAACAAAAATCTAAGCCTGAGATTAACGGTTTCAAAGATACTGTGAATCTTCGCCCTTATGAGAAAGTAACCATTCGCTTTATTCAGGATGAAAAAGGTTTGCGTATGTATCACTGCCATATTTTCGAGCATGAAACATTGGGTATGATGGGACAATTGATGACAAAATAACCTCTAGTACTTATAGACATGTAAAAGCCCGATTGATTCGGGCTTTTTTAATATTAAGAGGCTTTACTCATTGCTAATTTCACAGCAAACAAAATAAAAATCCCGCCAGTGATTCGATCCATCCACTGTGTGAATTTAGGTTGTTTTAAAACTCTACCAATGCGCTGTGTTGCTGAAATCAACATTGCAAACCATACAAACGTCAATGCAATATGAATCATCACTAATATGAAAGTCCAAGCAATAGGTGAATGATTCGCAGGGATAAATTGCGGTAAAAATGAGATATAAAACACACCAATTTTTGGATTCAGTAAATTCCCTAACATGCCACGAACAAACCAATTACTGCTCTGCTTACCATCTGATTGGGCTAATTCAAATTGTTCTCTTGGTCGCACAATCATTTGTAAACCTAACCATGATAAATAGAGCGCACCACACCATTTTAAAATGGTATAAGCCAATTCAGAGGTTGCCAATAATGCACCCAAACCAAAAGCAATCATTGCGCCCCATAAAAAACAACCTAAGTTAATTCCAATCGCAGCTTGCCATGCTTGCTTTCGCCCTTCGCTCGCAGCTGTTCTTAAAATTAAAGCTGTATCCAATCCTGGTGTGATCGTCAATAAAACAGCCGCAAGAGAAAAAGCTAAAAGCGCATCAGTGATGGACATCGTGGCTCCAAAAGATAATTGAACTCATCGAAAATACTATAAATTTCACTCAAAATAAAAGCCTTGTCAATAAAAAAGCCCGATTGATTCGGGCTTTTTAGCATTCGAAGTGGGAGTGCTCGAGAGGAATGATCGTATTAGAATGCTTTTTTAATATCTTTTACTGCTTTTTTACTGTCTTTCTTCACATCTTTTACTGCTTTCTTGCTATCTCTTTGTACATCTTTCACTGCCTTTTTACCATCTTTAGCAACATCATCTACACCTTTTTTAGTTGCATCTTCAACTTTATCGCCTGCTTTATCAATGGCATTGCCTGTATTTTTCACTGCTTCTGCGCCACCATTCACAGCATCTTTAGCTGTGTCTTTTACTGCATCCACTGCTTTATCAGTACCCTTTTCTACAGCACTTTCAAGTTTTTTGAGAACTGGAACTTCTTGTGCAATAGCTGTTAAGCCAAATAAAGACGCGGATAAGACAGAAGCTAAAATAATTTTTTTCATGGTTTTCTCCTATTGTAATTATCATCAGTGTTTATTTATTCAATATTATTATTAACTAATCAACGTTATTATATAATGATTAACACGTCAATTATTATATAAAATATTAGTGGCTAATATAAATCGTAGTAGTACAATGTATACCACACACCATTCATCATAATAATAAAAATATAATGAAAGGATATTAAAATGAATGACGAGAATGACATTATTCAATTTATCAGTGAAAAATTAAATCTTTACCCTGAAATTCGTTATGACAACTCTGTGAAAGATCAAATCTCTATTTTCACTAATCATGACAATGGCTTTGATATTATTCTCTATTCTGACGAAGCTAAAAGCATTTTATATTTGGGTGATTTTTATATAGACTTTGAGCATACAGACCATGATATTACTGCGCTCATTCACTTAGTATTTTATGCATTGGTTGGCAAAGTTAAATTAGAGATATTCTGTAAAAATAATCAGCCTTATAAATTTAATCTCCATGCGCTCAATGAGGATGGCGATTGGTATGTTTATAAAACCATGAAATCCATGTTTTATAAATTTTGGCAAAAAACTTCCACCAAACATCTACAAAATCAGTTTTCGGCAAAGTTTTTATAACATTGGATAATCAATGCAATTAGGAGATTTTCAGCATGAATGAGCAACAACAAAAATCTCTCAATTGGTTTATAGTCAATGGCGATCAATACGCTAAATACCGCCCCAAATATCCTGAAGCATTGGGAAAATTATTAGCATCTCTGACACAAAAGCAATGCCATGCTTTGGATGTTGGCTGTGGTACAGGACAACTCACACAAATCTTGGCGAACTATTTTGATCATGTCACTGGCATTGATCCTAGTGAAGAACAGATACTGAATGCAACGCTCAAAGATAATATCCATTATATGTCAGGCTTTGCAGAGCAATTCCCCGATTCAATTCGTCATATTGATTTAGTGACGATTGCACAAGCAGCCCATTGGGTAGATTTACCAAAATTCTATACAGAAGCACAACGTGTTGCAGCACAAAATAGCGTGATTGCATTGATCAGTTATGGCGTTTTTGATTCAGATAGTGATATTAGAGAAAGATTACATCAATTCTATTATGACGATATTGGCGCTTATTGGCCTGCCGAACGTAAAATGGTGGATGATGGTTATCGTAATATTTATTTTCCATTTGAGGAAATTCCTATACAACTGATGGAAATTTCACTTCAGTGGAACTTAGAGCAACTAATGGGCTATATTTCAACTTGGTCAGCAATCAAAAAAGCTAAATCTGTGGGCAAAGAGGATTTACTCATACAGTTCCATCAAGAACTGAGCGAGCTTTGGGGCGTTCCTACACAGCTCAAAACAATCGTATGGCCTGTTAATATCAGAGCTGGTAAACTTTCATAAATCAATCTTTGCCTGATTGAATACTATTGAGTTTCAGTTAACTTTTTAATATCCAAAAGCTCATCCTCAACACATTGATTGAGCTTTTTCTCTAAAGCTTCATAGGATTTAATTAATTGAATACCGATTGGCGTCAACTCGGTTTTACCACCACCTTTGCCACCTACTCGCGCTTCAAATACTGGCTGATTGAATGTTTTATTCAACGAATCCAATAAATTCCATGCCTTTTTATAAGGAATTTTGAGATATTTAGCGGCCGCTGTGATGGAAGATTCAGTTTGCAATGCTTTCAATAACTCGATCTTTCCTGGTCCAATTGTGGCATTGTCACCAATATAAATACGTGGACGAACTAGAATTGCTGTTTCTTTTTTCTCAGGCATATCAACCTCGTTTTAAATTCATATTCTGTTCATTATACCGATTATTAATATTTAATTAATTGAATAGATTACGAATAAACTAATGTGTGATGTACATCTAGCTTTATGTCATGTAGGATGAATCTATCGATATCTCTCCTAATAGATTCGATAGCCATTTTGGGTTGAATGGCGTAAAAAGAGATCGCAAGATCTCTTTTTTATATCTATTATTCTAAATTTCATTTGAATTTGATTGTCTTGATGCAACAAACTATGATGCTCACAATATTAATGAATAACTACAAATGAATTAGGCACAATAATGATCAAAAATCTTATTCTTTCAGCTATGTTACTTGGCTTCTTTGGCATAACTACAAGTGCAGAAACCATCGAATACAAGCATTATAAAATCACTGATGAAGGTGTGTTTTATTTATCAGGCAAAGATGAACCTTTGCTACTTCCTTACGCTAATCCTAAAACATTTGTGGTTTTAGATGATGAAGTTGCAAAGGATGATCAATCTGTTTATGTAAAAAATAACAGAATATTTGGCATTAATAGTAATAGTTTTACCAAATTGTATTATCAATATTTTAAAGATAACCAATATACTTACCGATTATTACTCAAAACTTTTTCTATCATTACAAACATAGAAAATGATTATGAGTTATACCCTTATGATCGTTATTGGAGAATAAATAATACAGCTTACTTGAGTAGCTATTCAATACAAAATATTGACTCACCTAGCTTTAGCCTAATAGATCAGTTCTATGCAAAAGATAAATACCATATTTATTATGATGCAGTACCTATTGAAGGAATAGATGTAAAAAGCTTTCAATTAATTAATAGCACAGCTAAATTATCCAAAGATAAGAATTCAGTCTTTTATGACACTAAAAAGATTATGGATGCTGATGTTAACTCTTTTGAGCATATTTTAGGATATTATGCAAAAGATAAAAATCATATTTATTTTGGTGATAAAAAAATTGAAAATGCAGATCTTAATTCATTTGAAGTTTTCCAAGACAATACAACTAAAACTTATTTATTAAACGAGTATATTGCTAAAGATACCAACTCGGTATTTATAGCTCGTGATGTTATTCCTAATGCTGACCCCGCAACATTTCATTTGCTAGGGGCAGGATATACTAAAGATAAAAATAATATCTACCGAGGTAAAAATATTGTTGATGGTGCTGATCTTGAAAGTTTTGAAGTGTTATATGGTGGTAAAAACCATAAAACCTCATTCTATGCTAAGGATAAAAATAATATCTATTACTCAAATAAACCAATACAAGTAGCAAATACAGCACACCCTATTGACATAAAAACATTCGGATTATTGAACGATAAATTGAATAAAATTGCTAAAGATAAAAACGCTGTTTATCAGATTGCTAACGATTCGCTATTTCCTCTTATTGATGCTGACTCTAAAAGTTTTCAGTTCATTAATGATGAATATGCTAAAGATGAACGTAATATTTATCAAATCGATTTTTGGACAGGGCTTATAAAAACTTATGTTCACCCTTCTGATATAGATACATTTGCCATACTAAATGAAAATTATTCCATAGATAAAAATATAGCGTATTGGAATGGTAGAGAAGTCAAAAAAAGTGATCCTAAGACATTTAAAACATTAACACCAACATATTCTTTCGATCACAAAAATATCTATTTTGAAGCTTTCAATATTAACAATGCAAATCCTAAAACATTCAAAATATTAAATGACAATTTTATCACACAAGATGATAAATATGTATTTTACAAAGAACAAATTATTAAAGGTGCAGATGCTCAATCTTTTATAGCGTTTAACAATCATTTTGGAAAAGATAGCAAGAATATTTATGCATTTTTTAACTATTACAAACCAACCGAAATTCTTAAAAAAGCTGACCCTAAAACTTTTGAAGCTATCAAACAATTCACCTCAAAGAACATACAATATGCTAAAGATAAAAAATATGTTTTTTATCACAATGGCAATAAAGCTGACATTATCAAAGGCGCTGATCCTAAAACTTTTAACGTGACAGAATTAGGTATAGGTCAAGACAAAAATGGCTGTTATGAAGCTGAAAAAAAAGTAGATTGTAAATAATTGCTTAGGTCTAGAGTTTTGTTTTGCATGATCTTAAATCACTATGAATTTGATTGTCTTCCCGCAACAAACTATGATGCTCACAATATCAATGAAGAACTGTGGAATAACATGAAAACAAACTTGGTCACGCGCGGTGGCATGGAAATCCTGCAAGAGGAAATGCGTTTTTTATGGCATGAAGAACGCCCTGATATTACCCAGAAAGTCTCATGGGCTGCGAGCCTCGGAGATAGGTCAGAAAATGCCGATTACCATTATAATAAAAAAAAGTTACGTGAAATTGATCGCAGAATTCATTATTTAACTAAGCGTTTAGATGAAATCCGCATTGTGGATTATTCACCTGAACAAGAAGGCAAAGTCTTTTTTGGTGCTTGGGTAAGATTAAGTAACGATGATGACAATGAGCTATTCTTCCGCATTGTTGGCCCTGATGAAATCTATCATAATAAAAAATATATATCTGTAGATGCACCGATGGCGCGTGCTTGTTTAGGCAAAGAAGATGGTGATGATGTTTTAGTGAAAACTGATGTCAGCCAAAAAAGTTGGATCATTGAAGAGATCATTTATAACTACAAACCTGACAATTAACCTTATGATTAAACTATCATAAAGGTGCTTCAAGATTCCTACCAAGATTTCTATCCTGCTCTATGGAAGGATAGTTTTATCGGTCATTTTACAACTATCAGCACTTAAATAGAGCCAAAACTCAGAGCATTTCCAATATAATTGAAATTAAGTTTTATTCTGAATAAAACCAACTAAAATTCATATTACTCATTGATAAACATAACTATTCAAATATTTTAAAGTTCAAATATTGCCAGCAACATTTCTGAGAGAATAACCTTTGGTTATGATCTACCGACAAAAACTCATTACCGAACTTGATTAAAATCAAGTAGCCTCTGTGTAGTTAAAGTGTTGCGGAGTACAGCACTATATTTTAGGAGGATTCTATGATTCAGTTAAATGCGTATTTAACATTAGTAGCAGCAACAATTGTGTTGCTATTAGGAACAGTATTAGTCAGACACATTGGCTTTTTAAGAAATAACCACATTCCAGAAGCTGTAGCCGGTGGTTTCATCGTTGCAATCGGTTTATTAGTATTATCAGAAACAACAGGTATTAGTTTTGGCTTCGATGGTGGCTTACNTATTGCCAGCAACATTTCTGAGAGAATAACCTTTGGTTATGATCTACCGACAAAAACTCATTACCGAACTTGATTAAAATCAAGTAGCCTCTGTGTAGTTAAAGTGTTGCGGAGTACAGCACTATATTTTAGGAGGATTCTATGATTCAGTTAAATGCGTATTTAACATTAGTAGCAGCAACAATTGTGTTGCTATTAGGAACAGTATTAGTCAGACACATTGGCTTTTTAAGAAATAACCACATTCCAGAAGCTGTAGCCGGTGGTTTCATCGTTGCAATCGGTTTATTAGTATTATCAGAAACAACAGGTATTAGTTTTGGCTTCGATGGTGGCTTACAAACGATGCTGATGATTGTATTCTTCACATCCATCGGTTTAAGTGCGGATTTCTCCCGTTTAATCCAAGGTGGTAAACCTTTAGTAATTTTCGTAATCGCAGTAAGTGCGATGATCGTTGTACAAAACATCGTTGGCATGGGCTTAGCTGTTGCATTGGGTCAAAACCCATTCTACGGCTTAATCGCAGGTTCAATCACATTAACAGGCGGACATGGTAACGGCGCAGCTTGGGGTACAGTTTTAGCTGAGAAATATGGTTTAGAAGGCGCTGTAGAATTAGCAATGGCTTGTGCGACATTTGGCTTGGTTTTAGGTGGTTTAATCGGTGGTCCTGTTGCGCGTCATTTGTTGAAGAAAGTTAAACAACCAAAAAATGAAGCTGAATATGAAGTACAAGAAGCATTTGAAGAGCCAACAGCTAAGCGTAAAGTAAACACAGCAAGCATCACTGAAACAGTTGGTATGTTAGCGATCAGCATCAGCGTGGGTAGTTATTTGGATGTATTAACCAAAGATACCATCATGCAAATGCCTACATTTGTATGGTGTTTATTCTCAGGTGTAATTTTACGTAACATCGTAACGCACGTATTCCGTAGACAAGTTTCTGATGAAACCATCGATGTATTAGGCAACGTTGCATTATCATTCTTCTTAGCAATGGCATTGATGTCATTAAAACTAGCACAATTGGCAGGTTTAGCAGCGCCAATCTTGATCATCATTGCAATCCAAACTGTTGTGATGGCACTATTTGCAATCTATGTAACATTCCGCGTAATGGGCAGCAACTACGATGCAATCGTAATGAGTGCAGGACACTGTGGATTTGGTTTAGGTGCAACACCAACAGCAATCGCAAACATGCAAGCAATCACTAAAGTGTTTGGCCCTTCACATAAAGCATTCTTGATTGTACCAATGGTGGGCGCGTTCTTCGTGGACATCTCAAACAGTGCTTTGATCAAGATCTTCATTGAAATTGGTTCTAAATTAGGTGGTTAATCACATCTAAACATCAATATGCGTTAAAATACCCACTTTAGTTTAATCACTTCAGTGGGTTTATGACGCTCAGACATCTCGAAATTTTCTATGCCATTATGTTATGTGGCTCTTTGACCAAAGCCGCAGAGATGCTTTGTATCTCTCAACCTGCTGCGAGTAAAGCTTTAAAGCACGCAGAGCTTCGCTTAGGGTTTAGCCTATTTGAGCGTAAAAGTGGCAAATTAATCCCCACAAAAGAAGCACATATTCTCTTTGATAAAGCACAATCCATTTACAGTGAACTCGGTCATTTAAAAGAATTGGCAGATAATCTTGCCATTAATCCTGAAGGCAGATTATCCATCGCTTGCATTCCAAGCTTGGGCTTAAGCTTAATGCCTGCCATTACTGCGCAATTCATTCAAGAGAATCCTGCCATTAAAATCGATGTCAGCACGGATCACACTGAAACAATGCTACAGCGCTTAGCAAAATGTGATTTGGATTTTGCTATTACATTCCAAAATGTGAAAAACCCCAATATTACGGTAGTTCCATTAGCAAAAGTGCCTTTGGCATATATCGACAGCCAACCGAATGAATCGCCCGTTAAAATTGATGACATTGATCTCTCTCGCTGGATTCATCCTGGCGCGGATTCATTGGCACAGTTAATCGTACAACATCGCCAATTTCAATCACCACGTTTAAATGTGCAAACTTATTATATGGCCGCAGGATTTGTGAAATTATCCCAAGGATGCACGATCTGCGATATTTTCTCAGCAGAACAAATCCTACCTGAATCCATGATTTATCCGTTAGAACCTGCTATGTATTTAGATATCTGTTTGTTATACAGATCTGACATGTTACTTTCTCAAGCGGCGCATAATTACCAGAAAATGCTAAAAAGTTACTTAGAGAAAAAGACACAAGGACTTAACCAAAAGTTATACCCTAACGAAAACTAATCAATTGTGTGATGCCCTATAATTCGCTCTAATGATTCTCAGTGTTTCAATAAAAGATATGAGGATGTTATGGAGCGAACAATCACCATCATCGGGGGCGGTGTTATTGGTATTTCTTTGGCGTATGCTTTAGTCAAAGTAGGTCAAAAAGTGACGTTGATCGATCAAGAAGATGGCGTGGGCAAAGGCGCTAGCTTTGCCAATGGCGCGCAATTAAGCTACCGCTACGTTTCGCCGCTCGCTGATAAAGGCGTACCATTACAAGGTATTCAATGGTTAGGCCGATCAGATTCCCCATTGAATCTACGTTTTCGCTTCTCTTTAGAACAATGGCAATGGTTGATGCAGTTCACATTGGCATGTAATCAAAAAACCAACAAAATTAATGGTGCCCATATCCTTAGGTTATCCCTTTTGAGCCAAAGCGTTTTACAAGATTGGCGCGAAAATGACAATTTAGATGATTTTTGCTGGAAGAAATCAGGCAAGATGATCATTCATCGCCATCAATCAGATTTTGATAAAGCAGCTTCTAAAATTGATCCTGAATTCCAAGAGGTTTTGAATCAAGATCAAATCGTAGAAAAAGAGCCATCATTGAAGCATGCTTATTCTGATTTGAAAGGTGCGATTTATGCACCGAATGATGAAACCGCTGATGCTTACCTCTATTGCGTTGCCCTACTCAATAAATTGAAAGAATCAGATCTATTCACTTTAATGACAAACACCAAAGTGATAGCCATTCATGGCAGCGATACCATTCATAGCATCACAACAAGCCAAGGTAAAATAGATGTGCAAGAATTAGTGATTGCATCAGGCAATGGCGCAACTGAATTATTGAATCCGATGGATATCAAATTGCCAATTTATCCACTCAAAGGCTATAGCTTAACTGTGCCATTCCCAGAGGAAAGTGGCATTGTGCCTAATGCAAGCGTGACAGATTATGGTCATAAAACTGTGTATGCAAAATTGGGTGATCGCTTAAGAATCGCCGCGATGGTGGATATTGGCTATGATGCATCGATCCGCCAAAACCGTATCAATGCGTTAAAGAAAACGGTGAAATCAACATTCCCTGAGTTACAAGGTGTAGATGAAGCAGATGTATGGGCAGGCTTGCGTCCATCCACACCAAAAGGTCCACCAATTTTGGGTAAAACTCGTTATAGCAATTTATGGCTAAACGTTGGCCATGGTAGCTTGGGCTTCACATTGGCAGCAGGCAGCGCAGCTGTATTATCTGCGCTCATTTGCCAAAACCAATCCCCTATTGATTTAACAGGATTAAGTTTGCCTTAATTACTTTTGATCTAATACCAACAACAACCCACGAAGCAGATGTTGTAGCGATTCAGCATCTGCTTTATTCATGGATGCAATTAATTCATTTTCTAGCGCTAAATGAGAAATGGAAGCTTCCTCAATCAATGCTTTGCCTTTAGTTGTAAGTTTAACAGCAACGCCGCGACCATCTTCTTTCGCTTGTGTACGCGAAATCCAGCCATATTTCTCTAAGCGTTTCATGCGATTGGATAATCCACCAGATGAAACGAGCATTAAATCCTGCAATTCAAATGGTGCTAATGAATGATTATCCGCACGCAATAATGCTGCCAACACATCAAATTCACCTGCTGTTAATTCATACTTTGCTAGATTTTCTTCAACTCTACGGCTGATCAATGTGGATAGGCGCACAATTCTACCCACAACCTCTGTACCATCCGTATTCAATGTTGAACCAATGTTTTCCCAGTCTGATACGATCGTATCAATCAAATCTCTTTTCTGTTCCATGTCACTCTTTAAAATCTGTCATTTGTTGATATGATACCGCAATTCTGCCCAAATTAATCTTTACCTAAAAATAAATAGGACTCACAATGCAATCAAACAAAACTGCCATTCGTGGCGCACTTTTAACGTTCCAAAAAGATCCTTTTTTCCATCCTATGGAAGAGTGTTTAGTCTATAAAGAAGATGCCATCATTGTGATGGAAAATGGCAAAATCACAGCAGTGGATGATGCTGATAAATTATTACCGACTTTAGGCGATATTGCCATTGAGCGCTATACAGATAGCATCATCACAGCAGGTTTCATTGATAGCCATGTACATTATCCACAAACAGAAATCATTGCATCGTATGGTGAGCAATTAATTGATTGGTTGAATAACTATACTTTCATTGCCGAACAAGGTTTTAAAGATAAAGATCATGCCAAAGAAGTTGCAGAAATTTTCTTAAAAGAACAGCATCGCAATGGTGTCACAAGCTCTACAGTTTTCTGTACGATTTTCCCACAATCTGTGGATGCAATTTTTGAAGAAGCCGAAAAATACAATATGCGCATCATGGCGGGTAAAGTTTGTATGGATCGCAATGCACCTGAAGCTTTATTGGATACGCCACAAAAAGCTTATGATGAATCCAAAGCTTTGATTGAAAAATGGCATAAAAAAGGTCGTGCTGAATATGTCATTACACCAAGATTCATCCCAACATCCACACATGAACAATTAGAAATGGTGGGAAGTTTGGCGCAAGAATTTCCAGACACTTTGATTCAATCGCATGTTTCAGAAAACATTGGTGAAATTGCTTGGGTAAAAGAACTGTTCCCAGAAGCTTTAGATTACACAGATGCTTATGATCGTTATGGTTTGCTACGTGAACGCGCCATTTATGGTCATGGTATACATTTAACAGATCGAGAATTTCATGTATTGAATGAACGTGGCGCTGCCGTTGCTCACTGCCCAACTTCAAACTTCTTTTTAGGTTCTGGTGCTTTTAATTTAAATCATGCAAAAGCCAGCAATCGCCCGATTAAAGTTGGCTTAGGTACAGATTTAGGTGCAGGCACAAGCTTCTCCATTCTACAAACGATGAATGAAGCTTATAAAGCCGCACAAATGAATGGCTCACCCTACTCTGCTTTGCATACATTCTATTTAGCAACTCGCGGTACTGCTGAAGCATTATCATTACAAGATAAAGTGGGCACAATTGCTGTTGGCATGGAAGCAGATTTAGCTGTGATCCACTTAAAATCTACACCAATCATTGATTACAGAATGCGTTATGCCAATAGCTTAGAAGAAGCTTTATTCATTCAAATGACATTGGGCGATGATCGTGCTATTGCGGCCACTTATATTGCAGGCAAAAAGGTTTACTAAAAGTATCGTATAATGCATTTTTTTACGATTTACCCCATCATAGCGAGGAAAATATGATCAAACGTTTTAACTTAGGTCCAAGAATGTCAGATGCAGTGACTTATAACCAAACGATTTATTACACATCTGTGCCAACAGTTGAAGACAACTGTGCTTATGCACAAATGAAAAGCATTTTAGAAGATATCGATACTGTATTGGCTCAAAATGACAGCGAAAAAAGTAAAATCTTAGATGTGACTATTTTCCTAGTGAACAACGATGATTTTGCTGAAATGAATCGCGCTTGGGATGAATGGGTTGATCCAAACAATTCACCAGTTCGTTGTACAGTTCAAGCAGGTTTGATGCGCCCTAACTGGAAAATGGAAGTTAAGATTATTGCTGCCATATAAAACATTGACTTTAATCATAAAAATCATATTAATCATTTTAAACTAATGGCCAATATGGTTTATTTGATTTATAATCATAGGTCATTATTTAAATTAATATAACAATGGAGCAATAATGCATAAAATTTTATTACTATTAGCATCAGTTTCAATCCTATCTGCTTGTGCAACACCAAAACCAGAAGCTGTCACACCATTCTGTGCAGAACAAGGCGGTAAAAATGCCATTCAAAAAGATAACTTAAATCATGAATATGGTGTTTGCGTATTAGAAAATGGCTTTGAAGTGAATGACTGGGAATACTATCAAATGATTCACCCAGAAATGGTTGTCGCAGAAAGTAAATGTGATATCAAAGAAGCACGTAAAGTTGTTGGTAAATCTAACTTAACAGATGAACAAATACAGTCTATCACTAAGGCTTCTATCGTTCGTCGTACTCAATCATTCAAACCTGTTTCTTTAGAATTTAGAGGCGATCGCGTGACAGTTGTGACTAATAATAAAAATAAAATCCTCAAAGCAATTTGTGGCTAAATTCGTATCATAATACTTAAGATAATAAGACAAAAAATAGCGCCATTTTAGGCGCTATTCTCATTTCTAACTCTGCATTTTACCAAATCGACCATGTGAATAGTCTAAAGAAGCTTGCATAATCTCCTCCCTTGAATTCATCACGAATGGACCATAACCAACGACAGGTTCATTGATTGGCTCACCACTTAAATACAATACGACGCTATCTTTCGTAGCTTCTAGAGTGAATTCCTCACCATGTTTATCTAAGATTGCTAGCTCAGATTCTTTGATGACTTGTTTACCATTCAGAATCACCTCACCATGTAATACAATCAAACCAACATAACGATACTGTACAGCAGGCACAGTAATTGCACCGCCAATTTTCAAATAAAAATCCCAAACATCCAATGGTGTAAAAGTACGTGCAGCACCTTTTGTACCATTATAATCACCTGCGATTACTCTCATAAAACCCCAATCATTTGCTAACTGAACTTTAGGAATCATATTCGCTGTAATCGCTTGATAACCTGGTTTACTCATTTTGTCTTTAGCTGGCAAATTCACCCAGAGCTGAACCATATCTAAAATACCGCCATTTTTAGCAAAGTTTTTAGAGTGATACTCTTTATGCAAAATACCTTTGGCTGCCGTCATCCATTGCACATCACCTGGACCAATTTTACCACCTGCCCCCGTAGAATCATGATGGGCAACTTCACCTTCATAAACGATGGTCACAGTTTCAAAGCCACGATGTGGATGCTCACCAACACCGCCAGGAGAATTGGTTGGTTTAAATTTAGTTGGGCCTGCTCTATCCAATAATAAGAATGGATTCAATAACTTACCATGATTACTGTACGAAAAGAGTGAACGCACTTTAAAGCCATCGCCAACCCAATGAGCTTCAGGTGCTTTGTAAATCGCTTTTAATTGTTTCATAAGCTTTTCCTCTATCCATTTAATATGTGGCTAAGATATCATTGATAATCCTATAGAAAAAGTAGGCCTCATGACACTCATTGTTCTTATATTGAAACAATAATAAAAATAAAAGCATTTAATTATATTTATAGTGAAACAATAAAAAAGCTCCCTTTCAGGAGCTTAATATTGATCTATTACAAAACATCATAAGCCCACTATTTTCCTCGCTGAAAGCGAGGAAATATAAAGTTTACAATGTTACTGAATAACTTATTTCTGTGATTTCAAATGTGCATGTAATTCTTGAACTGAATAAACATCCATAGCAAACATACTTTTCACACCTTCACTCACAGCTTCACCGCCTGCTAATGTTGTATACAAAGGTACACGCAAGTTGATGGAAGTACGACGAATTGCATGGCTATCCGCAATCGCTTTTGTATCACTGGAAACAGTATTCACAACCACAGCAATTTCACCATTTTTGATGTAATCCAAAATATGCGGGCGACCTTCTGCAACTTTATGAATCTTCTGAACATAGAAACCTAATTCAGATAGTTTATTAGCAGTTCCACCTGTTGCACATAAACCATAACCTTGTTCTAAGAAATTACGAGCCATTGTTTCCAAATCTGCTTTATCTTCATCGCGTACAGAGATGAAAACCTTACCCATTTTTGGAATGCGTTCGCCTGCACCCATTTGCGCTTTCAAGTAAGCTTCTGAGAATGTTTTACCAATACCCATCACTTCACCTGTTGAACGCATTTCTGGCCCAAGAATTGTATCCACACCTGGGAACTTAATGAATGGGAATACAGCTTCTTTCACTGAGTAATAATCAGGAATGATCTCTTCATGAAAGTTTTGCTCAGCTAAGCTAATACCAGCCATTGCACGCGCTGCAATTTTAGCTAAAGGCGCGCTCGTTGCTTTACTCACAAATGGCACAGTGCGAGACGCACGAGGATTCACTTCCAATACATACACAACATCATCTTGCACAGCAAACTGAACGTTCATCAAACCAATCACATTCAATGCTTTTGCCATGGCTTTAGTTTGGCGACGAATTTCATCTTGGATTTCTTTGCTCAATGAATAAGGTGGCAATGAACAACCTGAGTCACCTGAATGAACACCCGCTTGCTCAACATGCTGCATGATGCCACCGATCACAACTTCTTCACCATCTGATACACAGTCAACATCCACTTCGATTGCATGGTTCAAGTAGAAATCTAGTAATACAGGGCTATCTTCAGAAACTTGCACAGCTTCATTCATATAACGGCGCAATTCTTCATCCGAATGTACGATCTGCATCGCACGACCGCCCAATACATAAGAAGGACGCACAACCAATGGGTAACCGATTTCATTCGCCAATACAATTGCATCTGTTTCGTTACGTGCTGTACGGTTTGGCGGTTGTTTCAAACCTAAATCATTCAATACTTTTTGGAAGCGCTCACGGTCTTCCGCAGCATCAATGCTATCTGCTGATGTACCAATAATATTCACGCCGTTTTCAACCAAAGCATTCGCTAATTTCAAAGGCGTTTGACCACCGTAATGTACAATCACACCATAAGGGTTTTCAACGCGCACAATTTCTAACACATCTTCCAATGTTAATGGCTCGAAATATAAACGATCCGATCTATCAAAGTCAGTTGAAACAGTTTCAGGGTTACAGTTCACCATGATGGTTTCAAAACCAGATTCACGAAGTGCCAATGATGCATGCACACAGCAGTAATCAAACTCAATCCCTTGTCCGATTCTGTTTGGCCCACCACCCAAGATCATGATTTTTTTCTTATCACTCGGGCGAGCTTCGCACTCTTCCTCATAAGTTGAATAGAGGTAAGCAGTATCCGTATTAAATTCAGCCGCACACGTATCTACGCGCTTATAAACTGGATGCAATTTCAATGCATAACGTGCTTCACGTACAGCTTGTTCTTTAACATTCAACAACTGTGCAATGCGCTTATCAGAGAAACCTTTGCGCTTCAAACGGCGCATTGTTACGAAATCTAAATCTGCCAATGTACCAGCTGCAATCGCTTTTTCTTCACTCACTAAATCTTCGATTTGCATCATGAACCAAGGATCAATCGCAGAAATTTCAAAGATTTCAGCTTGTGTCATGCCAATGCGGAATGCATCAGCCACATATAAAATACGTTCAGGGCCTGGGTTACCCAATTCACGCTGAATCACTGATTTATCAGTCGTGCGAGGATCAAATCCACATAAGCCAGTTTCTAAGCCACGCAATGCTTTTTGCATTGATTCTTGTAATGTGCGACCCATCGCCATCACTTCTCCCACAGATTTCATCTGTGTTGTTAAGCGATCATCTGCTGCTGGGAATTTCTCAAATGCAAAGCGCGGGATTTTTGTCACAACATAATCAATTGAAGGCTCGAATGACGCAGGTGTACGACCGCCTGTAATATCATTTTTCAATTCATTCAATGTGTAACCAATCGCCAATTTTGCAGCGATTTTCGCAATTGGGAAACCTGTTGCTTTCGATGCCAAGGCTGATGAACGTGAAACACGAGGATTCATTTCGATCACGATCATTTCACCATTTACAGGATTCACTGCAAACTGTACATTGGAACCGCCTGTATCTACGCCGATTTCACGAAGCACTGCCAAACTTGCATTACGCATGATTTGGTATTCTTTATCCGTCAAAGTTTGCGCTGGTGCTACTGTGATGGAGTCACCTGTATGAACACCCATTGGATCGAAGTTTTCAATAGAACAGATGATGATTGCGTTGTCTAATTTATCACGCACCACTTCCATTTCATACTCTTTCCAGCCCAACACTGATTGTTCAATCAATAATTCATGGGTTGGAGAAGCATCGAAACCACGTTCACAAATTGTTAAAAACTCTTCTTTGTTATAAGCAATACCACCACCAGAGCCACCCATTGTAAATGATGGTCTAATCAAAGTTGGGAAGCCAACTTTAAGTTGTGCTGCCAATGCTTCATTTAAGCTATGGCAAACATAAGATTCTGGACATTTTAAGCCGATCTTTTCCATCGCTTCTTTAAATCGACCGCGATCTTCTGCTTTATCGATTGCATCTTCTGTTGCACCAATCAACTCAACATTGTATTTAGCCAAGACACCATTGCGACTCAAATCTAAGGCACAGTTCAATGCTGTTTGACCGCCCATTGTTGGTAAAATTGCATCAGGGCGCTCTTTTTTAATGATCTTTTCAACTGTCTGCCATGTAATTGGCTCGATGTATGTTACATCTGCCATTTCAGGATCTGTCATGATTGTTGCAGGGTTTGAGTTCACTAAGATTACTCGGAAACCTTCTTCACGCAATGCTTTACAAGCTTGAGCACCAGAATAGTCAAATTCACATGCTTGGCCAATCACAATTGGGCCTGCACCAATGATTAAAATGGATTTTAAATCTGTACGTTTTGGCATGATATCCTCCTATTTAGCTTGCATGCTGTTGATGAATTGGTCGAATAAATAAGCCACATCATTCGGGCCTGCACTTGCTTCAGGATGGCCTTGGAAAGAAAATGCTACTTGATCTTTCAAACTAATACCTTGAATAGATTGATCAAACAATGATCTATGTGTTACTTCTACATTGCTTGGCAAACTTGATTCATTGATTTGGAAACCATGATTTTGCGTTGTAATCACAACTTTACTTGTTGCTAAATCTTGTACTGGGTGGTTTGCACCATGATGACCAAATGTCATCTTTTCAGTTTTCGCACCGACTGCTAAACCCAGCAATTGATGGCCTAAACAGATGCCAAATACAGGTTTTTTCGTTGCTAAAATCTCTTGAATCGCTTTAATTGCGTAATCACATGGTTCAGGATCTCCTGGGCCATTCGATAGAAATACGCCATCAGGATTCATTGCTAAAACTTCACTCGCTGGCGTTTGTGCTGGTACAACTGTTAAGCGACAACCACGCTCAGCCAACATACGCAAAATATTACGTTTCACACCAAAATCATAAGCCACAACATGCAAAGGCTGAGCGATATCTTTCTTAAAGCCTTCGCCTAAATGCCATTCACCTTCTGTCCAAGCGTATACTTTTTCACATGTCACTTCCTTTGCTAAATCTAAACCAGCCATGCTACCAAATGCTTTTGCATCCTCTTGTGCTCTAACAGTATCAACATTCTTGCCTGTGATGATGCAACCTGCTTGTGAACCTTTTTCTCTTAAAATTCTTGTTAATCTACGCGTATCAATATCCGCAATCGCAACCACATTGTGACGTTTTAGATAATCACCTAAACTTTCAGTACTTCGGAAGTTACTAGCAAGCAATGGCAAATCGCGAATAATTAAACCTGCTGCATAAACAGAATCTGATTCTTCATCTTCTCTATTGGTGCCTGTGTTGCCAATATGAGGATATGTTAATGTAATCATTTGTTTTGCATAGGATGGATCTGTCAAAATCTCTTGGTAGCCAGTCATTGAAGTGTTAAATACTACTTCACCGACCGTTTGTCCTTCTGCGCCGATGGCTGTGCCTTCAAACACACTTCCATCTGCTAAAACTAATACTGCTGGCATTGTCATTTCGTCTTTTTCCTATTAATTTCACTCGTCATTTTTTTTGGGCAAAAAAAAACACGTCCCCCTCAAAAGTGAGAGTTTTACGTGCTTTGTGACATAGCTTCTTCATGTCATAGAAGCGAGTTATGATAACGGCTCATTTTAATTTACACAATATTTTTTTATATTTAATATTGATTAATTGAAAAAATCGAACAAAAAATCATGTATAAAAACTGTGATTTATTTCCCATTTTTACAAAGTGTTAAGACCAAAAAATGCCCTGAAAAAATCAGGGCAAAATTTTTACAAAAAATTTTTAATATTGGAATTATTTAATCGCTTTATCGTTATATAAAATTAGTTTTCTATTAAGCAAGCTACTCGATGCGTTGAATTTGCATATAAAGATTGAAGATCAGGCTTCATTTCACTGCATTTTTCCATCACAGATGGGCAACGCGTTCTAAATACACAGCCAGATGGTGGATGAATGGGTGATGGCAAATCACCTTCTAAATATATAATTTCACTTACTTTAGCTAAATCAGGATCAGCAATCGGCACAGCACTCATCAAGGCTTTCGTGTAAGGATGTTTTGTGTTGTGATAAACATCATCTTTACTACCTTCTTCCACAACATTCCCCAAATACATCACCATAATTCGATCTGAAATGTGCTTCACAACCGCCAAATCATGAGCGATAAAAATTAGTGATAAATCCATCTCTTTTTGTAATTTTTTCAGTAGATTAATGACTTGTGCTTGAATGGAAACATCGAGTGCTGAAACTGGTTCGTCACAAATAATCACTTTGGGCTCCAAGATCAAAGCTCTTGCAACTCCAATTCTTTGGCACTGCCCACCTGAAAACTCATGGGGATAACGATTGATCAAATTGGGCAATAAACCAACTTTGGACATCATCGCTTCTACACGCTCTTTCACTTCACCTTTGGATAAATGCTTATGATGTGTTCGTAAAGGCTCTGCAATAATATCGCCCACTGTCATTCTCGGATTTAATGATGCCAATGGATCTTGAAAGATCATCTGCATATCTTTACGAACAGCATTCATCATTCGCTGATCATTAGGATTGATCTCTTTACCCATCCACACAACTTTACCATCTGTCGATGCGACTAAACCAATTAAAGCGCGTGCCAATGTGGATTTGCCACAGCCAGATTCACCAACAATCCCTAAAACCTCACCTTTTTTCAGTTGTAGGTTAACGCCATTGACGGCTTTCAATTGATGAGGCTTTTCCCAAAATTTCTGTTGTCGATCACGCACGGAGAAATAGACTTTCAAATCACTCACAACTAATAATTCATTGCTCATGCTCTCAACTCCTCCGCTTTTCTATAACATGCACGTAATTGATGCTCACCAAAATGATCTAGGCTTGGCGGCTTTGATAAACATGTTTCAACTGAAAATTCACACCTTGGTACAAATGGACAGCCTTTCGGCAAATGCAGTAAATTTGGGGGATTTCCCGGAATTGTATGCAATTCTTCTTTCGCATCATCCAAACTTGGAATGGCTTCTAATAAACCCAACGTATAAGGATGAGTTGGACGATAGAAAATATCTTGCACTGTGCCATATTCCATAGTGCGCCCGGCATACATCACAAGCACTTTGTCACAAACACTCGCAACTACGCCCAAATCATGGGTGATCATGATAATTGCTGTATTAAACTCTTGTTTTAATTCGTTCAACAAACCCATAATTTGAGCCTGAACTGTCACATCTAGCGCTGTTGTTGGCTCATCTGCAATTAATAATTTTGGCTGACACAGTAATGCCATTGCTATCATCACTCGCTGGCGCATGCCGCCTGAAAATTCATGAGGATACATGCCCATTCTTTTCCTAGCTTCTGGCATTTTAACTGCATCCAACATTCGTACAGATTCATTGAAAGCTTCTGCTTTAGACAAACCTTTATGATATTTCAAAACCTCCATCAACTGCTCACCCACTTTCAAGTAAGGATTCAGTGATGTCATAGGATCTTGGAAGATCATAGCGATCTCTTCAGCACGAATTTTATTGAGGGATTTCTCTTTTAAACCTAATAATTCTCGATCATTCAATAATGNTCACATCTAGCGCTGTTGTTGGCTCATCTGCAATTAATAATTTTGGCTGACACAGTAATGCCATTGCTATCATCACTCGCTGGCGCATGCCGCCTGAAAATTCATGAGGATACATGCCCATTCTTTTCCTAGCTTCTGGCATTTTAACTGCATCCAACATTCGTACAGATTCATTGAAAGCTTCTGCTTTAGACAAACCTTTATGATATTTCAAAACCTCCATCAACTGCTCACCCACTTTCAAGTAAGGATTCAGTGATGTCATAGGATCTTGGAAGATCATAGCGATCTCTTCAGCACGAATTTTATTGAGGGATTTCTCTTTTAAACCTAATAATTCTCGATCATTCAATAATGCTGAGCCTGATGTTTGCCCATTTTTAGCCAATAATCCCATCAATGCAAAAGCTGTTTGTGATTTTCCTGAACCTGATTCTCCAACGATCCCCAATGTTTCACCGACATTTAAGGAAAAATTGAGTTCATTCACAGCGGTGACTAAACCTTCTGGAGTTTTAAATTGTACGGATAAATCTTTGACCGTTAATAAAGTTTTCGACATCATTCCTCCTAACGATCTTTCGGATCAAGTGCATCACGCAAACCATCACCAATAAAGTTAAAGCAAAAGAGTGTAATTGTAAGATAAGCTGCTGGGAAAATCAGTAGCCACGGCGCAACCTCCATAGATTTTGCACCATCATTCAATAATGATCCCCAACTGCTCATAGGTTCTTGTACACCCAATCCCAAAAAGCTTAAAAAGGATTCAAATAAGATCATGCTGGGCACTAAAAGCGATGCATAAACAACCACAACGCCTAACACATTTGGCACAATATGACGAAACACAATCGCCCAAGTTGGTACGCCCGCAACTTTAGCAGCATCAATGAACTCTTGATTCTTTAAACTCAAAGTTTGCCCACGCACAATCCTCGCCATATCTAGCCAAGACACCATGCCAATGGCTAAAAAGATTAAGAATAAATTTTGCCCAAAAAATGTCACCAATAAAATCACAAAGAATGTGAATGGAAAGGAGTTCAAAATTTCCAAAGCACGCATCATGATGGAATCGATTCTGCCACCTAAATAGCCTGATAAAGAGCCATAGAAAGTGCCCATCACAACTGCAACTAATGCCGCTGAAACCCCTACCATTAAGGAAATCCTACCGCCAACAGCGACGCGAACAAAAATATCGCGGCCATTAGAATCCGTACCAAAGTAATGCCCTTCTTCCATTTCTGGTGGATTAGACATCATTCCCCAATCTGTATGATCATAAGCATATTCAGACAATGATGGCGCAATACTCACAAATAGTGTGATCAATACTAAAACGAATAAACTTGCAACTGCGGCTTTATTGCGGATGAATCGACGTAGTGCATCCTGCCATAAGCTTCGCCCTTTAATTTCAAGGTTATCTGCCATTTCTGCAATGGCTCTGTTTTGTGCTTGAGTTAATTTCATCATAGCTCCTTAATAACGAATCTTAGGATCTAAGACGGCATATAAAATATCCACGATCGCATTGAATAGAATCGTTAATGTGCCCACCAAAATTGTCACGCTGAGCACTGTGGAATAATCACGATTCAATGCACCATCCACAAACAATGTGCCAATACCTGGCAAGCCAAAAATGGATTCGATCACTAAAGAACCTGTCACAATACCTACAAATGCTGGCCCTAAATAAGAAATTACAGGTAATAAAGCTGGGCGAAGTGCGTGCTTAAATACAATGATGCGTAAAGGTAAACCTTTCGCTTTTGCTGTGCGAATGAAATTAGAATGTAAAACTTCGATCATGGAACTGCGTGTGATACGCGCAATACTTGCGATATAAGATAGCGATAATGCCAACATTGGCAAAATCATGTATTGCCATTTACCATCAAACCAACCGCCTGCGGGCAACCATTTCAAAGTAATGGCAAAGATTAATACTAAAATTGGCGCAACCACAAAGCTTGGAATCACAACACCTGTCATGGCAAAACCCATCACAATATAATCCCACAAACTATTTTGTTTCAACGCTGCAAAAATTCCTGCACTCACGCCCATAATTAATGCAAAGATAAATGCAACCATACCTAGCTTTGCAGATGTTGGTAAATGGGTCGCCACTAAATCATTTACAGTATGATCACGATAACGGAATGATGGCCCTAAATCCCCCTGTAACAGTTGCTTTAAATAATCAAAATATTGCTCATACAATGGCGCATTCAGATTATATTTTGCTTCAATGTTTGCCAAAACTTCTGGTGGCAACATACGATCCCCTGTGAATGGGCTTCCCGGTGCTAATCTCATCATAAAAAATGAGATTGTAATCAAAATCAGCAATGTTGGAATCGCTTCCAACAATCGCCGAAAAATGAATCTTGTCATATTGTTTAAACCTTTAAAGCCTTTTGGGCTTATTTATCTTTAATATACAGATCTTTTGTATAGTAATAACCCAACTGATTTTTGCCTGTGTAACCGCCAACTGTTGGCTTCACTAAACGTAAATTTGCATAATAAAAAATTGGGATAATGACAGAATCTTGATCTAAAATTTGCTCTGCTTTTTGATATAAAGCTGCGCGTTCTTCATTGCTTTTGGCTTGTAATGTTTCTGCCATCACTGCATCAAACTTAGCACTTTTATAATGCACTGTATTGACGCTGCTATTGGATAACATCATATTCAAGAATGAAGAAGGCTCATTGTAATCCGCGCACCATGAAGCACGCACTAAATCATAATCACCTGAATGCCTGCTATCTGTATAAGTTTTCCATTCACGATTATCCAGTTTAAATTGCACACCAACGTTCTGCTTTAACATAGAACTTGAAGCGATTGCGAGCTTCTTATGTAGATCAGAAGTGTTGTATAAAAACTGAATGGTTAATGGATTTTTTTCATCATAACCTGCTTCTTTCAATAGCTCTTTGGCCTTCGTAATACGTTTTTCCATAGGCCAATCGAACCATTCAGGTTTAGTTACTTCAATGCCATCAATATATGTCGGTGTAAAACTATACGCAGGCCAATCACCTTGCGCTTTCACCAAGTTTGTAATAAGGTTTTGATCATAAGCAAGCTTCAATGCTTCACGCACGCGCTTATCAGTAAATGGCGCACGGCTATTATTAATCCCATAATAGTAAGTGCACAAATATGGCGTGATCTTCATTTCATCAGGGATTTCTTTTTGAAGCTTTTTGAATTGTTCAATGGGAATGCTTGCAGTGATATCAATTTCACCTGCTCGATAACGCTGTGCTTCTGTAATTTCTGAGCTAATGGGCAAGAATGTTACTTCATTAATGATAGTATTTTCATTATCCCAATAGTTTGGATTGCGATCTAACACAATGCGCTCATTCACTTGCCAATGTTTAAGTTTATAAGCACCATTGCCCACAAATTTACCGACATTTGTCCAATCTTTGGGATTCGCTTCCACTACTTTTTTAGGTACTGGCACCATTGCTGTATGTGCAAGAAGGTTCGGTAAATATGGAATCGCTTCTGTTAATGTGATTTCTAAAGTGAGATCATCCAATGCTTTCACACCCAATTCAGAAGATGGCTTCTCACCTTTAATGATCTCATCAATATTGGCAAACTTACCATATTGCAAATAGCTTTCATACGGTGATCCTGTGGATGGATCGGATAAACGTTTCCAAGCATATTCAAAATCATGTGCGGTTAAAGGATCACCATTCGACCACTTCAAATTAGGCTTTAACTTAAATTGCCATGTTTTAAAATCTTCATTCGTCCAACTTTCTGCAAGCCTTGGCTCCATTTCACCATCTTCATTGATGATGATTAAACCTTCAAACAGATCACGTGCTAAATGCGATTCTGCAACACCTTCGATTTTATGAGGATCTAAAGATTGTGGCTCTGTACCATTATTTCTTGTTAAAGTTTGTTGTTCTGCAAGCTTTGTGCCTTCAGGCACAACTGCTCCATTTGCGATGCTTAATCCGCCCACACCTAAAACTGTGCTGATTGCTAGCACTAATATTTTTTGATTCATAATTGAAATCTCACGTTATTTGTTTAGTGCTTAATGATGTACATGTCTTTAGTATAAAAATTGGCTAAAGGATCTTTGCCTGTGTAACCGCCAACATAAGGCTTCACCAATCTAGAGTTAACATAATAGTAAATCGGAATAATTGCACTATCTTTATCTAAAATTTGCTCCGCCTTTTGATAAGCTTTGGTGCGTTCTTCGAGTGTTTGAGCTGCAACACTTTCTGCAATCACACGATCAAACTCTTCGCTTTTATAGTGAGCAGTATTATTTGTACTGTGAGATAACATTGTATTTAAGAATGATGTTGGTTCGTTATAATCCGCGCACCAACCTGCACGTGCAACTTCATAATTCCCTTGCTGGCGACTATCTAAGAATGTTTTCCACTCCTGATTTTCCAACTGCATAATTGCGCCTGCATTTTGTTTCAATAAAGATGCTGAAGCAATGCCAACTTTTTTATGCCATTCCAATGAGTTATATAAGAATTTGAATTTTAATGGATTGGCTTTGTTATAACCTACTTCTTCCAATAACTTCACTGCCATCGCATTACGATCTTGCTGTGGTAATTTGAACCAATCTGGCTCAATCGCTTCCATGCCATTGATGAAGGGTGGCGTGAATCCGTACGCAGGATCTTGTCCTTGTGCCACAACTTTACGCGTAATGATGTCTCGATTCAGCGCAAGTTTTAAAGCTGTGCGCACACGAACATCATCAAATGGTGGCTTTTGGTTGTTCATTTCATAATAGTAAGTACACAAATATGGCGTGATCTTAACTTCATTCGGAATTTCTTTTTTCAAGCGCGGAAATAACTCAACAGGAATTGTATAAGTCATATCCACTTCGCCAGAGCGATAACGATTCAACGCAGAAGTTTCTGATGTTAATGCTAACAGTGAAACTTCATCAATCACTGTTTTTGCATTATCCCAGTAATTAGGATTGCGCTCTAATACAATGCGCTCATTGACCACCCAATCTTTAAGTTTGTAAGCACCATTGCCCACAAAATTTTTAGGATTCGTCCATTGGTTACCATATTTTTCAACGGTTGCTTGATGAACAGGCGCGAGCACAATATGGCTGATCAGTTTATCTAAATATGGAATGGATTCTGATAACGTCACTTCAAAAGTCTGATCATCCAATGCCTTAACACCCAAAGAATCTGAAGGTGCTTTACCATTCACAATGTCATCCACATTCACAACATGCGCATATTGCAGATAACTTGCATAAGGTGATGCTGTATCAGGATCCACTAAACGTTTCCATGAATAGACAAAGTCATTGGCAGTTAATGGCTCACCATTCGACCATTTTGCATCTTTACGAATTTTAAAGCGCCATACTTTGCCATCATCATTTTCCCAAGATTCAGCAACACCAGGAATGACATTGCCATCTAAATCTACAATGGTTAATCCTTCAAATTGATCACGTGCGATATTGGATTCTGGCACACCTTGAATTTTATGTGGATCCAAAGATTGAGGTTCAGCTTGATTATCTTTGACAAGTTTTTGCACTGGATGTAATTCAATGCCTGCTGGTACATCAGCTGCGAATGCTGTAGCACTCAAGACAAGACTTAAAGTGGTGGCAAGAATTGTCTGCTTTTTTAATGACTTCATAATCCCTCCAAAATTTTATTTTTATAAAAATATTTTCGGAGTTAATTAATCATGAAATATCAGTTAAATCAAATGAAATAATTTATTTAAGATATTGACAATATAAAAACAAGCATCTTAAAAAGAGGTATTTATGAAGTTTTTTTGTAGTATATTTTTATATTTAAGATCACAATAAAAACAGAGCCTTGATTAATATCAAGGCTCTGTTTCATTTTATATTAATGAATCTTACCCCAAATATAGCTTGTCATTGTGAGGGTTTCTAAAGTGACATCTTGGTTTATGATAGTTAATTCATCACTATCATCCGTTGCACCTAATGCTGATAAAAATGGGTAGAAATGATCTGGCATTGGCGCTGCCAATTTAAAATCAGGATGCGTTTTTTCTAAAGCAATCAACCCTGCGATATCACGCGCTTTGGTTAATTCTGCCACATCGTGATCAAAGTTCTTAGCCCAAGGTGTTGCTTGTGGTTGCATGATTCTACGTAAGTTATGAACGATATTCCCAGAAGCTATAATGAGGATATTTTTATCGCGCAATTGCTTGAGCTTCTGCCCTATTTCATAATGGTATTGGCTCGATTCATTGCGATTAATGCTCACTTGTAAAACAGGGATATTCGCATCAGGAAATAGATGAGAAAGCACCCCATAATTGCCATGATCATAGCCCCATTCATGATTGGGTTCAGCAATATGATCCAAAGATTCTAATGTTAAATCACGAATTGCTTCAGCATTGATGGCAGGATAAACATATTCATAAATCTCCACAGGGAAACCATACATATCGTAGATCATTTTAGGATTATGCTCTTCTGTCACAAACGTACCATCTGTATACCAATGGGCTGATAACATCACAATGCCATCCACTTTTCCGATCTTTTCACCTAAAGCTCGCCAGCTTTCTGTCCATTTATTTTTCTCAATGATATTCATCGGGCTACCATGACCAATGAATAAAACGGGCATTCTCTTTTGTTGTGTCATATTAATCTCCACACAATTCATTCATAATATATGAGATTAAGCATAGCTGAATTACAGACAAAATAAATAGGCATTTATGGAACGATCTTTTGCAATAGTGCATTTAATGAGAAGAATAGAATCAATATTAAACATACGATTAACTTTAATCCCAAAAGATATGACTTGCTTTGATGGCTTTTCCATCAGAAGTATCTTCATCATCAAACTGAATAAATAAATTTTGCCCTATACTAATTTGACACCAATCTTTCCAACTTCCAGTTACCAAATTTTCATAGTGTAAAAAGAAATCCTGACCAAAACTATCCTTACCAAACAAAAAACTAGGCTTATCTTTTGGGCGATGAATAACTCTTACCATTCTTCTACCATTTCCATGATCAATACTATCTATTAAAACATGAGAGTTTGTCATATCTTGTTGGAAAATATTATTTGGAATATTTAAAGCAGATAAAGAATCTATTAATTCTGACAACTCTGAAACATTCCCTCTTCTATCTCTTTGGTCTATTTCAAAAATATGATCAAATGCAAATTGTAGTAATTCTTGACACTGTTCTGGGAATTTTTGTGAATATATAGCTCTAGACAAGCAATATTCAATCTATTCAAATATTTTAATTGCCTGTTTATTTGCTATCCTAAAGTAACCATCTGTTCTAAACACATCTGATAGAATCTTAGAAGCACTTAATAATGCATCTACTGTTTCTTCTGGTTTTTCATCTACAGTCCCCTCAGATTTTCTTTTCCAAGCACCTGCACGAAAAGTTCCTAAAGTAGAACGATAAATACCCCCTTCTTTCCATTTTTTTGTTTTATCCAAGACAACATCATATTTTCCTAAATAAAGTAAAGCTAAAAAATAGCCCGTATAAATAGTTTTTCCAAATGGAATTATATTAGTATCTTCATTCGTCCATCCCATATCTATTAATTGTTCATATATATCTTTTGCCTTATCAAATTGATTAGTTGAATGGTATATAAATAATAAGCAACAGGATGATCCTTATTACATTTTATTGATCGTAAATACTGCTCTTCAGCAGATTTATAGTCTTTCAACACCTCAAAAACTCGACCAAATGCTCTGTGATACAAGTCATTATTCTCATAAATAAACTTTGCATCTTTCAGCTTTCTAAACAGACGTACAGCAATTTCAGTATTTTTAGCACTCTTTTTAATATTACTGTTTACTTCTGTAACCAATATTTTTAAATTATGATTTGTNGATGATCCTTATTACATTTTATTGATCGTAAATACTGCTCTTCAGCAGATTTATAGTCTTTCAACACCTCAAAAACTCGACCAAATGCTCTGTGATACAAGTCATTATTCTCATAAATAAACTTTGCATCTTTCAGCTTTCTAAACAGACGTACAGCAATTTCAGTATTTTTAGCACTCTTTTTAATATTACTGTTTACTTCTGTAACCAATATTTTTAAATTATGATTTGTATCATTAGATATATAATCTAGGTGCCATTCAGGCAAATCTTTATTGATCTGTCTGATATCAATCTCATTTGATAAATTACGTCTCTTCAAAATTAAATCTTGTACATCACTTCTTACTGTTATATTTTTAGGGGAAACTAGCAATAAGTCACGTACAGAATCACTTAACTTATATGATTCACCTTGCTCAGAGGATATTCTATTAATTAAACTTGTTCTTGATAACTCTCCTATAGCCCCTGAAATTTCATCTATAGATTTATTCAATAATTCACATAAAGAAAGCCTTGTTGAAATATCTTCTACAAAAATAGCTTCTAAAATAGCAATTGCATTATCACTTAGCACACTAATCAAGTTATTATAAGAAAACTCAGCTATTTATTTATTGGCTACATTGAGAGAACTAGGTATATCTTTGCCTGTAATAATCAAATCAATAGTTAGTCGAATTGCCAAAGGATTGTAAAAACAACCTTTAGTTAACTGCAAATAATTTTCTTCTTCTAATGATGGCATTCCGCTTTTTGTTAAATATAATCGGGCTAAATGAACAGCAGAATTTTCTTTTAGTGCTTCTAAACTTAAAATTGTTGCATTAGGAATGGAGATTCTACTTGTAATAAGCACTTGCCATGCTGGTGGTAATAAATAATTAAACTCTTCAAATATTTCTTGTTTTTCTCTTAATAATGTCTCCAAATTATCTATACATAACAAAATTTTTGAATCTTTTAACTTATCTACTGCTTCATCAAAATTAGTAAAATTTTCGTCATATATTAAATTAAGGGAATCTGTGATATTAGTTCTCAACTCATCTATTGTCTGAATTGAATCAAGGCTTACAACACCATTTGCAGTCAATTTTTCTGTTTTCATTGTAATAAAAACGACTGAATCTAGTATTTTGGAAAAGCTTGGTGTCGAAATAATTGTATTTAACAAATCCAAGGCCAGTGCTGTTTTTCCTGCCCCTCCAGGAGCAACTAAAGCTATAGTATTAATCCTAGGATTTGAAATATATTTTTTTAAATCGGTTAACTCTTTAGATCTACCAATCAAACCTGTTAATCCATGGTCAAAATGATCTGGCAAATTATTAGGTATCTGCCAAATTATCTTACTTACCCAGTCCTCTGGAGGATTGGTAATAATACCTTGCTCAATAAGTTCTAATGCATTCTTAACCTCATGTAGCCCTAAAATATCATTTACAGGATCACTTGCAACTGCTGCTACTCGATACCAATAACAATCCCAAAATGGTCTATTTGGATGAGAAATAGCATTACGTATCTCATATATATCCAAATGGTGAAATAAAGAATATAAATAGTTAATTGAATCAATTAAACTGCTATCTCTAGCAATATCTAAGGCAAAACCAAATAATTCATCTAAATATGTTGCCTCCACTACATCTTTAATGGAGTTTTTATTAAATATTCTCCCTTTATCTACTTCTCGTTGGTGAATATTTTCAAGATAATCTAAATTTAAAGTATTTACATCTCCATTATTTGATACAAAGCTACCTAATGCTTCCTCAATCTGATGTAATAACATGGTCGTTTTACGCTTACTAACTGTGCTCAATGCAATTCTCCATCATTTATTTAGTAATATTAATTAATATCAATATTATTATTTTTTATAAAAAATTAATATTATTAATAATACATTCAATATCCCAATTATCCAATGCTTCAATCCAACTGATCTTATATTGAATGGTTTCTGTACCTGTTTCAGCAATCGAAACTGAGCCTTGGCAAATTCTAATATATTGTTCTGTATCCACGATAATTTGCTTAATATTTTTCATATCGATAAATTCATAGCCATTCGATTCAACAATATTTTTTAAGTTCCACATGACATATTGATCCGCACAAGATGGCAATTTTGCGTATGCTTCTTCCACTAAATAAGTAACACCTGTACCAACAATCATCAATACAATCCATAAACCTAAAAAATACTGTTTTTCTCCCACAAATCTAGATCTTAGAAACAAATATCTATCCCAAAGCTCAACAAAAGAATAACGATGATGCTGATGCAATAACCTTGGCTGGTTTTTACCGCTTTACCATTTGATTCACTCAAACTACTCTCCTTATTTATTCATTATTAGCGCAATACACTACCTGATATTCATCCATAAAAAAACCCAGCAATGCTGGGTTTCATCAACTCAATAATCTATTGAGCAAAGTTAAAATCATCTGTTGTCACAACTTGTGAAAACGCAGCACCTAGCACATGATTATGATGCTGAATAATAGATTCAGCAGTTAATCCATTACCATCTACAGTTGTATGTGCATCTGCAATCAATGTTGTTTGAATACCCTTTTCAAAAGCAACACGACAAGTTGTATCAATACAGAAATCAGTTTTCATACCAGTGATCACTAATTCAGTAACATTTAACTCAGCCAATACATCTAATAATCTTGTTTGATAAAAACAGCTTGGTTTAGTCTTTTCCAAAACAATGTCTTTATCACGATTAATCTCTAATTCAGGAATAATCTGAGTTAATGCACTATCAGGCGCAATCGGAGAACCTTCTGGTCCAACATGTCTAAAAAAGATGATTGGAATATTTTGTGTTCGAGCTTTATTCATGGTCGTTTGGATATTGGTCAAAATGGTTTCTTTCAAATAGGGTGTTTGATTTGAATGAAATAAACCATTTTGCATATCAATGATAAGAAGTGCTTGTTTCTTATTCAGCTCCGACATAAATAAACCCTCTGTGTTAATGGATTTATTACAATACTCTAAATTAATTTAAGAAAAAAGATGTTTGATTCATTTATCATCGTATTCTAAATCATCTTCATGAACATTGATGAAATCAGGTTCAGGATCAACAATAAATTGCAGAGTTTGAATGGTGTCTTGCCCAAGCATTTTCGCTTTCGCAACTCTGTGCATGCCATCCATCATTCTGCCTTCGGAACATAAAATGACTGGATAACTCAAATCAGCTTCTTGAATCAAAATAAAATGATCAATCAAATCCTGCGTTGTAGGCTGTTGATTGGGATACCAATAAGCTTCATTCAACTCTTTAATATCAGATAAGTGAACTTCTTTCACAGCTAAATTTTGAGAAAGCTCAACTAGCTTATGAACATCCCAAATATAAGTATCCTCACCTTTTTGCCTAAAATGATATTGTTTACGCATAATTTCCTCAAAATAAAACCCAGCCGATAGACTGGGTTTATATCATGTTTCAGTAAAACAAGATTTATTTACTTTTGATGTTTACCTGCTAATTCACAGATTTTCACTGTTACATTAAAGCTCTTTTCAAATGCCGAGATTGGTAAAAACTCAAAGCGAGAATGGAAGTTCAAAGCACCTGTGAAATAGTTTGGCGTGAAAATTCCACGAGTAGATAATGCAGAGCCATCTGTACCACCACGCATAGGAATCACATTTGGCTCAATCGATAATTCAGTAAATGATGCAAACAATAAATCCAATGCAGTGCGATCTTCACCCAATGAATCAGCAATGTTGCTATAAACATCTGTCACTGTATAGCTGATTTTCGCACGAGGATGACGTGCTTGAATCAATGCTACAGCTTCACCAATGTATTTCTTACGTGCTTCATAGCTTTGCTTATCGAAATCACGGATGTTGATTTTCATCGTTGCATCGTTTTGTGTGCCATTAATTGCATTGATCCAGAAATAGCCTTCACGATTTTCTGTGTGCTCTGGCGCATCTAAGCGATCAAAGCAGCCCATCAAATCTTGTGCAACACGCAATGGGTTCACCAATACATTTTTTGCAGACATTGGATGCGCTGTTACGCCTTGGATTTTGATTTCAACAGAAGCTGCATTGAATGTTTCATAAACCACTTCGCCTTCAGCACAGCAATCGATTGTGTAAGCAAAATCAACTTTAAAGCGATCCAAATCCATCACTTTTGCACCACGTAAACCAATTTCTTCATCAGGTACAAATGCCACATAGATATCGCCACAAGCGATTTCATTAGATTGAAGTTTATCCATCAACTCCATCACACATGTTACAGCTGCTTTGTTATCTGCACCTAAAACGCTTGTGCCATCACTGAAAATAATATCTTCATTGATATAAGGTTCAGCTTCAGGATGTTCACTACGCTTAAACCAAACATCCGCATCTTTATTTAAGCATAAATCTTTGCCTTCATACTTCAATACTTGAGGGAAAATGTTTGGTGATAAACCAACATCCACTGTATCTACGTGCGTGATGAAACCAATCGTTGGCGCATTTGACATTGTGCCTTTACGGAATGCAGTCAAAACACCATGTTCATCAATATGAATGTCAGCTAAACCATAGCCTTTCAATTCTTCAGCCAATAGTTTCACCATATTCCATTGACTTGGTGTCGATGGTACAGTTGGTGAAGCAGCACAGCTTTGGCTTTCTACTGCTAAATATCTAAAGAATCTTGTTGTTAGTTGTTGACCTAAAGTGGACACGTCAATACTCCTAATTTACGGTGCGACAGAATTAATCACAGGAATTGTATATGTGCTTTCAAATCCTAATGGAATATTTAACCACCAGAAAATATACAATGTTGCTGTTAATACGATGAATAAGCCAACTGTATATGGCAACATCATTGAGCACAATGTACCAACACCTGTTTTACTATAGTAACGGCAGCAATACATAATGATCAACGGATAGAATGGGAACATTGGTGTACTTACGTTCACAGCTGAGTCACTGATTCTGAACGCTGCTTGTGTTAATTCAGGAGAAATACCAACAGCCATCAACATTGGTACCAAAACCGGTGCCATAATCGCCCATTTAGATGTTGCTGATGTGATTAAGATATTCACTAAGCCAACCAATATGATCACTAAGAAAATTGTCATTTCTGATGGAATTTTCAATGTCGTCAATGCATCTGCACCTGCTAATGCAATCAATTTACCGATATTAGAATGATCAAATGAATATAAGAATTGTGCTGCAAAGAATGCAAATACGATGAAAGGAATCAACGATTTTGTAATCTCTTCCATTGCACCAATCACATCTTTAGATGATTTGAATGAACCTGTGATGTAACCATAGATCATCCCTGGAATTGCAAAGAACATGAAGATCAATGGCACGATCATTTTCATGATGCCAGCTTGTGAACTTGTCATACTGCCATCTGGCGCACGCATTGGTGATTGTTCTGGAATCAATAACACTACCAATAATACGATCAAAGCTAAAATTGATAAACCTGCCCATTTGAAGCCTTTATTTTCAATTGGCTGAATTACTGATAATTCATTCGCTTCATCATCTGACAATTGTTGATCCACAGGGCAGTTTTTATTCAACCAAGGTTCAACGATTTTCTCTGTCACATACCAACACATTGCGATAACACCAATTGTACTACCTAAGCTTAAGAAGTAGTTACACAATACGTTCACAACGTAGCTTGGGTCCATAATGTGCGCAGCTTTTTGTGTAAAACCTTGCATGATTGGATCAATTTTTGATGGTGTGAAACTTGCACTGAAACCACCTGCTAAACCTGCAAATGCTGTCGCAACACCTGCTAAAGGATGACGGCCCATTGCATAGAACATCAATGCTGCAACTGGCATCAAGATCACATAAGCAGAATCTGATACTAAGTGAGCAATGATAGAAACCAAGACAACTGTTGGTGTTAAAAATTTAGGAGAGATTAAGCCCAATAGTTTTTTCAAAGCAGTTTTAACAAAACCACTTTTTTCAGCGATACCAATACCAAATGTTGCAACAATCGTAATGCCTAATGGTGGGAAACTCATGAAGTTGTTCACAGATGAAATGATGAACGTCACAATTTCATTGTAGTTGAACATATTAATGACTTCGATTTTCTTAGGTGCTTCACCTGCAATTTGTGCAGGTAAGAAGTAATTGAAATCAACAAATGATAGTAAGAAAGATAACACCCAACAGATCATGAGTGCATAAACAAAAAGCATTGTAACGCTTGGCATTGTATTACCAAAACGTTCAACAGCGTTTAAAAAGCCTTTTTTCTTCTGTGGCTCAGCTGCAGTTGTTCCCATATAAATCCCTACATAAAAAATAACAAATCACATACAAACTTGAGGGACGATAATATACCTTAACGAACAACACAAAATGTTTTTTCACAACAATTAAAAAAATTATTTCAAAAACACTAAAATTATTAGAATATTTTTATTAAAAGACAATTGAGCTGTAATGCTTTTGAAGCCTTTCTAGAAAGAAAAAAGGCTAATTATCAAATTGATAATTAGCCAAGAAGGATAATAGTTTGAAACTTTTACAACAATGCTTCAGGTGACTCTGGTAGGATTTGTCCACCATCCACTATAATGGTTTGTCCCGTGATGAATTTCGCTTCTTTTGATGCCAAAAACGCCGCAGCATAACCAATATCTTTTGGCTCACCCAATGTATATGTTGGGATCGTTGCCTTCATTTGATTCAAGTAGGTTTCACCTTGTGCAGCCAAACCTTCCGTTAAAATATTGCCTGGCATTACAGCATTCACTGTAATTCCAAAACGTGCGTATTCTAATGATGCACTACGCATAAAACCTAATTGTGCAGCTTTTGATGCACCATAATGGCTCCAACCTGGGAAGCCTGTGATTGCGCCTGTGATTGATGATGTAATCACAACGCGACCATAATTTTGCTTCTGCATCTGTTTCAGAGCTGCCTGCACAACAAAGAACATCCCTTTCACATTCACCGTTTGCATCAAGTCCCAATCTGCTTCTGTCATTTTTTCCAATGTTGCTTGTGGAAAAATACCTGTGTTGGAACATACAACATCCAAACGACCATATTTTGCAACGATGCCATCAATGCCAGCTTGTACACAGGATTGCTTTGTTACATCCATTGTGATGAATTCACCATTAATGGATTTTGCAGTTGCTTCACCTGCAGATTGATCAATATCTGCAATGATAACTTTTGCACCCGCTTCAGCCAAAGCTTCCGCAATACCTTTACCAATTCCTTTTGCGCCACCTGTTACTAAAGCGATCTGATCTTTCAATTGAAACATAGATTCTCCTTATGGATATAACTTGCGAACAATAACATCGGATTATTATAAGAAATATTCTTACAATAATCCATTATTTATTATTTTTATCAAAATATATAATTTTTCATAATGATTATTTACTGCAATCGCAACATAGCACAGAATCCAAAAGAGTTTCCTATGAATCACACACCATTTTGCGGTAAACTGTTTAGCATTAATTTATAACTAATCTATCGTTTAAGGAAAGATCATGAGCTACAAGAAAATATCTCTTTCAGTTGCAGCAAGCTTAATTCTTGGAACGTTCGCATCAGCCCAAACAGCATCACAGTCATCTTCTGAATTTGCGCCTAATTCAATCATTGCTTACTTCTCTGAAGATGGTGCGTTATTGCCAACACGCAATGGCAGTGAATATTATCGCTATTTCAAAGACATCGTGAGTGGCTGCTATTTGGTACAAGATTTTTATAGCACCAATGATCAAAAACAAACTGATCCTGTTTGCTTCACTGATCCAACAGAATTGCAATCATGGTTCCCACAAAGCATGCAAGGACCATTAATTTTCTGGGACATTCAAGGCAATAAAATGCAAGAAGGCTACAGCCAACAAGATGGCGGTGCTTCTGGTCATTGGAAAACTTGGGACGCTCAAGGCAATATGAGCAATTATGAACTCATCAACGGTGAAGTTGTTGCATCTTACTTTGACTCAGAAGGTAATCGCCAAGCAATGCCAGTTGCAGGTGGTACATTCAGAACAATCTTAGATCAAGATCCTGAAACAGGTGAATATTTAGTGGCTGACTACTTCACAGATAGTCGCACTCGCCAAATGGATCCTGTCATTATTAAGCGTGAAGATTTATTGAGCTGGGATATCCAATATCGTAATGGCACTTATACTTACTATAACGATGAAGGTGATTTAACTACTCTTGAACAATACAATGATGGCAAATTAAATGGCACAGTGACCAATTGGTACGATGGCATTTACCCTGCACAGAAATTTGATGAAATGCATTTCACAGATGGCCAGCAAGATGGATTATACGTTCGTTGGTATGCTAATGGTTATCCGAAAATTAAAGTATCACTTGCGAATAATGACATTGCTTCAATGGAATGTTGGAATGATGAATTTGAAGCATTAAATTCAGAACAATGCCCTGCTTTATTCGATGAATATTCTTATGATGCAACGGATGCGGTACCTGCACTAGAAGAAAATGGGACAGAAACAGCACCTATTGAAATCATCATACCTGAGCATGAAACCTATATTGATGAAAATGGTGATGAACTGGAGATCGAAGCCGCTACTGATACTGAAGCTTCAGGTGATAAGGCAACTGTAATTTTTCCACAAGATGAAGAAGTTGATTTTGCTATTGAGCAGGAACAAGAGCCTGAAACTGAAGGTAAAAAGCTTTTAAAATCCATTAAAAATATTATGAATGCTCTATAAGAGTTTATTTATATCACTCCCAATGGGAGTGATATAAAGTCAGAAAAAATATCTTTAATCAGGATTATGAAAAATTAGGTGGCTGTTGAAACAGCTGCCTTTTTTTTGTCATAGGATGCGTGAAAGCTAATTCAGCTGCATGTAGGTATAAACGATCTTTGCCTTTTAAAGCTTCATCATGTGCGTAGAATCGATCACCTAAAATAGGATGACCAATACTCATCATATGCACACGTAATTGGTGTGATCGACCTGTCACAGGAATCAGTTCAATCAAAGTATTACCTTCATCATCTTCATTTAATACTTTGTAATGCGTAAGTGCATCTTTCCCATATTCATACGAAACCATCTGTTTTGGTCGATTTGGCCAATCACAAATTAATGGAAAATCAATACTTCCCTCTTTTTGCTCTAGAATGCCAAAAACTTTAGCAATGTATTTTTTATCTGTTTCACGCTCACGAAATTGGCGTTTTAATTCACGTTCAGCTTCAATATGCAGTACAACCACCATTAATCCACTTGTGGCTAAATCCAAGCGATGAACGGTTTCTGCATCGGGAAATTCCCATTGCACACGCGTTAAAATACTATCCCACAATTCAGCGGGCTTGCCAGGCACAGACAATAAATCATGTGGCTTATTCACCACCATAATGTCTTTATCTTGATATAGAACATCCAACCAAGGTGAAATGGCTGGATCGTAGTAGTAATCCATAATCTTCTAATCTTTAGCTTGCATCGATAACAAACGCACTTGAGTTTGATATTTACGATATTCAGAGATAATGAAAATCACAACGGCAATCCATACAATCACAAAGCCCATCAATCGCATAAAGTCCACATGATCATTGAAGAAAATCACACCATTGATCATCTGTAATGTTGGCGAGACAAACTGCACAATGCCAATTAAGGATAATGGAATCTTTTTCGCACCTTCTGAAAATAGTAATAATGGAATCGTGGTCACAGCGCCCGATAATAATAGCAATACCAATGGCAATGTTGGCAATTCTGTAAATACTAATGTGCCTTGGCTGAATTCATACATTAAATAAATGCTGGCAAATGGCAACATAAAAAAGGTTTCAAACGCGATGCTTGGCAATGTTTTCACAGGATAAGCTTTTTTCAACAATCCATAAAATGAGAATGTTACAGCTAATCCCAATGCCACATAAGGAATGGTTTTACCCACAATCGTGAGCCAAACAATGCCAATAATCGCAATGCCCACAGCCAAAGATTGAGAATAAGATAATCGCTCTTTTAAAATCAATCGCCCTAAGAAAATACTAAATAATGGCGTAATAAAATACCCCAAACTTGCATCTACAACGCGATTTGCTGTAATCGCCCACAAATATGTTAACCAGTTAAAGAACAGTAATTGCGAAGTAATGAACAACACTAAAACTGTTTTACGTTGCTTCAATACGGCAAGAATGGATTTCCATTCCCTTAATAAAGTTAAGACTAGCACAACAAAAACCACAGACCATAAAATACGCTGTGACATTAGCTGTGTGGAACCTAACATTTTCAGTGAATACCAATACAGTGGAAAATTTCCCCACATGAGATAACACGCTAAGGTATAAAAAATACCTTTTTTATATTCACTTTGATTCACATTGACCAACCTAATTGTTAAATTTTAACTCTGTTTTTCACGACCCGCTAAGATCGTCTCTAGAAGATCGAGATCATATCGCAATTTATTAGCAGTTTCTTCACTAATTTGTCGTGTTGATTTTAATCTCATCAATTCAGCGCGCTCAGCTCGAATCGCTGCCAAACGGAAGCGTAATTCTAATAAATCATAATACTCAGTTTCAGCATCAGAAATCCCTAAAGATTGACGAATACCACGCGCCACATGATTATGAATATCTGTAATATGTTGCGGATCAAGCTTCAATTCATTGTTGCTGACTAAGCGTGTTTCCAAAATTTGCATGCTAGATAAAGCCACTTGTTGCATCGCAGCTTTCGCAACTTTAATCTCCTGCTCAATTTCATCATTATCTAAGGTAAAACCTTTCAACAACAATGGCAAAATAAACACCGCCACCAACAAAGAAAGAATGATTACACCGATGGCAATGAAGATTACTTGATAACGCGCAGGCACAGAAACAAATGTCGGTGATGTACTAATGTATAACGGAATAGATAAAGCAGCAGCCAATGTTACAGCACCACGAACACCCGCAAATGTCATCACTACTAGTTCTTTTGTGCTGAAATGTTCAAAAACTAAGCCTTTTTTTAGATGCAATATTTTGCGCAAATGCTTCATGGCAACTAACCATAAGAATCGCACAAACATCAACATGCCATAAATGATGAAAATATCAGAAACTAAACTGAATAAATCTATGCCATTATCACTGGCAACACGCTCAATTGAATATTCAATGATGCCCGGAATTTGTAAACCTAACATTAAGAACACTATGCCGTTCAATAGATATTCTAAAACCGTCCAAATACTATTCGCCTGAAAGCGCATTGAAATGGAAACTGTGCTCATTGTATTACTGTAAGTGACAGTCATCCCAGCAACTACAGCTGCTAAAATGCCTGATGCTCCTAAATGTTCAGCCACGACATAAACCAAGAATGGCAATAGCAGTAAGAAGATCATCTGAATGGCAGTTTCATCACCTTTCAATTTCGTTAAGATACGAACTAAACGTACATAAAACCATGTCACGCCAAAGCCAATTAAAACGCCGCCACCTGCCATCAATACAAAGTTCACGCCCATTTCAGCGTAATCTTTACTGGTTTTAAATACCATTGTGCCCATGATAATGGCAACTGCGTATTTTAATGAAACTAAGGCTGAAGCATCATTCAGCAATGCTTCCCCTTCTAAAACTTTACTCATTTTTTTAGGCAATCGACCTTTGCCTACAATGCCTGACAATGCCACAGCATCCGTTGGCGATAAAACTGCTGCCAATGCAAAGGCAACCGCTAATGGAATGTCTGGCATCAATGTTGGAATGAATAAACCCAACCCCACAACCGTTGCAAAAACTAAAAATAGCGCAAGGCTAATGATTTCCCAACGAGATCCCATAAATTCATGAAATGGCATTCTGCGACCATCTGCGAATAATAATGGTGGGATGAATAAAAATAGGAAAAGATCAGGATCAAATTCCACATGCAATCCAAATGATGGAAATGCAATGGCTGCGCCAAGAATAATTTGTAAGAGTGGTAAAGGTACTTTGAAAGGCAATAAGCGTCTAATTACATCTGATAGAGACACCATTGTGATTAAGATTAATATTATATAGAAGGTCTTCATTGGGCCGTTTTATGTCCGAGTGATCGTAGTAAAAACAAAGGATTTATGAATACTATTTCATAAATCCTTCCAATTATAAGATATATGCGAAATTTATGAGCAAATTATGTCAACAAATTATTATTTGAATCAATGTTATTCGCTCAAAGCACAAAGCTCAGTTCAAATTTATTAAACTATTTTATATAGTTAAGTGAACTTTCTAAAGTTTGTGTGGTTAAGAAAAATTTTGCATCGTGAGAAACAAATTCTGAGAATTGAATGCCATGATCTGTTAACAATAATTTTAAACGCTTTAATGTTTGCTTATAGAAAACATAATCATTTTCACCGCCACCAAAGATTTCTGTATAGATATCTTTCGCTGGCACAATGAATACCACTTCCTGCCCATTCCACAATACCAAATGACCACTGCCCAATACTTGGAATGTTGAACCCATATCAAAAATAATATGCTTCATCACTTCCCATAAAGGTTCTAAGTTAATTTGAATTAACTGCGTTGCGTAGAAACTGCTGATATCGCTCAAGGTGATCATGTGCATGTGGGCAATTTTGCATTGCAATGCACTTTCGATCATTGGGCTTAGGACTTCAGTCACAATTCCTTCTTGAGAAATTGTTTGCTCAATATTATCCGCCAATGCTTGATTCGCTTCATTTTTTGGCAACACCAACAATGCTGGGAAAATATATAAAGGATCAGGTGATTGAGTATCTTTATTGAATGCATTCACAGAAAACTCACCATCTTTTGCAGTGATTGTCACAATGGATGGTTCAAAGTTATTCGGTCTAAAGTTAATTTTAGACACTTCTGTCATCTCATGGTAGATCGGGAATTTCGGGCGCATGATCTGCGCCACTTGGTAGCCTGCACCCACGAATACAACGCCCGCATCAGATAACGCTGGGTATAATTGCTGAAGTGATGCTGTCACTTTACGGCTCATTTCTTCAGCTGTCTCTTTATCCAAATATGTTTGTAAGCCTGAGCTCAACTCTGATAATTGCATCATTACAGCAAAATCTAAGTACATTAATTCAGGTTGAGTAGTATTCATGGATGGCTCCTTTAAATTCATCAATGCAAAGCAACAATTATGGTGCGAGGAAGTTTAGCGCGTTCCAATGGAAAACTTCAACTAACAAATGTGATACTGCTGCGATCACACCGTAAATGATCACGATGTATGGCATCCATTTTCCACCCATTGCTCTGAATACAGACTTTTCATTGCCTGCTTTCTTACGATGTGCAATCACCATCATACCCGGAATAATCACAGACCAAATTGCCGCAAACAGACCTGCAAAACCAATAGCCACGATGAATCCACCTGGCAAGCTCATGCCCAAAATTGTTGGTGGAATGAATGTAATCACAGCTGTTTTTGCACGGCCTAATGCTGAATCATCAAATTTACACAAGTCTGCAATATAATCGAACAAACCTAAGCCAGCACCCAAGAATGATGTCACAACTGCAAAGAACATGAAGAATTTCAAAATTGTTCTGAACATTTCAGATAAATTCACAGTATTCAATAACCACACCAAGCCATCTTTAGCTTGTGCAACTTCTAAGAATTGAACACGTGGAATATTACCCATAATGCCAAGCATCCAAACGCCATAGAAAATCAACGTTAAAATCATACCAATCGCTATGGCTAAACGAATTTTTTTACCACCATCACGACCATAATATTTCACAAAGCTTGGTACGCTTGCATGGAAGCAGAATGATGTTAAGAAAAATGGCAAACTTGCAAATGCATAAATTGCAAAGCTAGATTCACCTGATGGTTCAAATAAATTTGGGATGGAGATAGATTTCAATAAACCCGTCAATGCTGCAAATAGCGTAATGAACATTACGAACATTAAAATGGTAGAGATGCGATCAACGGCTTTAGCGCCCCACCAAACTAAAATTGAGAATATAACAGCAAAGATCAAACCTGCCATTGCTTTTGGCATCGCAATATCAAAATTCACTTGAAGCGCATTTTGAATCACAGAACCAGAACCATCCACATAAGCATATAAAAGAATATAGAGAACAAATGCCACCGATAAACCATTAATGATGGATGCAAAGTGCCCTAAGTTATCTTGCACTAAAGTATGAAAACTTGAACCTTCTGGATAGTTCAAGTTTACTTCTAGAATTTCTTCTGCTGAATTTTGCATAAAGAATGTGGTGAGCAACATGATAAAAATTGTCCATGTAAACCACATACCTGCTGATACGATTGGCAATGTTAACATGCCAGCACCGATCATTGTGCCGGCGGCAATCATCGCACCGCCCAATACGGATGGTTGTCTTGTTTTCATAAGTTTAATGTCTCGTTCTAGATTCTAAGCAAACGATTATTGTACGCATGAAAAATGATAAGACAATATCCAAATTGAATTATGATTTCATTGTTTTCTTCGAAGAAGAGCCATAAATAATGTATTTATCTAACTCTTTTTTAGGCACGCCTTTAAGGTGCTTAATTTCAGTTTCTGGCAACATAATACCTTTCACGCTATTACGTTTCGCGATATTAGGGTTATAGAACTCAATTACTTTCTGAGGAACATCTGAAGCTTTAATGATTTTCTTCAATTGCTCAGGGCTATCTGTTCTAACACGCACTAATTTCGGAATATCATTCTGATCAATGCTTGCAAGTTTGTCACGCTCAGAAATCACTTCAGACAAAGCTAACACTTTAGGAATATAAGCTCTCGTGATTTGAGGTAGCTCAATACTCCAATAATCCGTGCCCTTACCTTTTTTACGATTGGTTTTCATGCTTCTTAAAACACGACCTTCGCCCGCATTATAAGCAGCCATTGTTAATAGCCAATCGCCATCAAACATTTTGTTCAAATACTCAAGGTAATCCAAAGCAGCCTTCGTGGAAGCAGCTGGGCTATAACGACCATCATAATTATTGTGCACATCAATACCGAAATTTTTCGCAGTTTGCTTACCAAATTGCCACAATCCAATGTATTGACCATTGTTAGAAGCCGCAGGCTTATAACTACTCTCAATTAAAGGAATCATCGCCAACTCAGCTGGCATATCACGCTTTTTAATCTCAGTTAAGATATAGCTCATAATCACCAAACGTTCTGAATCAAGGTGATCAAAAATACGAGGATCTTTCATAAAATTCTTGATGTGCTTCTGTACTTCTTTATGATTCACTTCTTTTGCTAATTGTCTATGTTTAGCAAAATCATCAATCAATAGCTTTTCAGTACGGCTATTATTTGTGCCTGTTTTAGACGTAGAGCTTGGCGTTGTGTTTGCACTAGCGCACGCTGATACTAATACAGCGGCGATAAAAATAAAGATTAAATAAAAGTAATTTTTGGTTTCTTTTCCATTTAATTCAAACATCTATATCAATGTCCAATCAATTTAAAGTGCGTAATTTTAGCACAATGAAAAATAATCTCACCAAAAACCACATCAAAACTTTAAAAGGCACATTAATAAAAATTGAATAAAATTTTTATTAAAATCAAAAAAGATAGATAAATACATTAATTAAACAATGTACTTTGTAATCAGCTAAAAATATTTTATGTTAAAAATTTTTATAATATAGGGATTAAAAATTGAATTTTTATACCGTTTTTAATCTTCTTTTAGTCATCAATATATTATTTTAAACTTTTCATTCACTTTTGAATTTTTAGTTTTATATATTCAACAATATCTGCTAGCATCCTTCAACTGATAATTTTCAACGAATTTCACTAAAATTTTGAAACTTTGAAGTGATATACGTATAATTACCCTATTTTATGTCACTACTATGAGGCAACATGTCTATAACAGACTCTCCTAAGGTATTGTTAATCAATGGTCCCAACCTTAATATGATTGGAACTAGGGAGCCGCATATCTATGGTTCAACCACACTCATACAACTAGAAGAACAGCTGACAGAAAAAGCAAAACAACTAGAGTTCGCTCTTACCTGCTTTCAATCTAACATTGAAGGCGAAATCATCACGCAGATTCAACAAGCAAAAGCTAATAACGTTGATGTGATCATCATAAATCCAGGCGCATATACACACACAAGTATTGGAATTCGTGATGCTTTTTTAAGCGTACAGATTCCTTTTATAGAAATCCATATTNCTTTTCATTCACTTTTGAATTTTTAGTTTTATATATTCAACAATATCTGCTAGCATCCTTCAACTGATAATTTTCAACGAATTTCACTAAAATTTTGAAACTTTGAAGTGATATACGTATAATTACCCTATTTTATGTCACTACTATGAGGCAACATGTCTATAACAGACTCTCCTAAGGTATTGTTAATCAATGGTCCCAACCTTAATATGATTGGAACTAGGGAGCCGCATATCTATGGTTCAACCACACTCATACAACTAGAAGAACAGCTGACAGAAAAAGCAAAACAACTAGAGTTCGCTCTTACCTGCTTTCAATCTAACATTGAAGGCGAAATCATCACGCAGATTCAACAAGCAAAAGCTAATAACGTTGATGTGATCATCATAAATCCAGGCGCATATACACACACAAGTATTGGAATTCGTGATGCTTTTTTAAGCGTACAGATTCCTTTTATAGAAATCCATATTTCAAACGTGTATGCTCGTGAACATTTTAGACATCACTCATATTTATCAGATGTTGCTTCAGGAATTCTGGTGGGACATGGTCTTTTTGGCTACGAGCTTGCGCTCTATCGCGCCCAAAATATCATCTCATCAAGATAATTAATAACTTTGTCGTAGGAGAATACAAACTCATGGATATTCGTAAAATTAAAAATTTGATTGACCTAGTTGATGAATCAACAATTTCTGAAATCGAAATCATTGAAGGCGAAGGTTCAATCCGTATTAGCCGTAATACACAAGGCGCAGCAGTAGCACACGTTGCACCAGCTGTACCTGCATTCAACCCAATGCAACAAATCGTTGCAACAACGGCAGCACCCGCAGCTCCTCAAGTGGCAGCGCCTGCAACACCAGCATTACCAGAAGGTAAAGTGATTCGTTCACCAATGGTTGGTACTTTCTACACAGCAGCATCTCCAACATCTAAAGCATTCACAGGCGTTGGCGAAACAGTTAACATTGGTGACACTGTTTGTATCGTAGAAGCAATGAAAATGTTTAATCAGATCGAAGCGGAAATCTCAGGAAAAGTTGTATCGATCCTTGTTCAAAATGGTGAGCCAGTGGAATTCGATCAACCGCTCTTCATTCTTGAATAAGATAAGGACAATTCCATGATTAAAAAAATACTAATCGCGAATCGTGGTGAAATTGCACTACGCATTTTGCGAGCTTGTAAAGAAATGAACATTGAAACTGTTGCGGTTTACTCCACAGCAGATAGAGACTTAAAACATGTGCTTTTAGCAGATGATTCTATTTGTATCGGACCACCACAATCTTTTTCAAGCTACTTGAACATGCCACAATTGATTGCAGCAGCAGAATTAACTGATGCAGATGCAATCCATCCTGGTTATGGTTTCTTGGCTGAAAATGCTGACTTTGCTGAGCGTGTTGAAGAATCAGGATTCATCTTCATCGGCCCACGCGCTGAAACAATACGTCTAATGGGTGATAAAGTTTCTGCGAAAAAAGCAATGATTGAAGCTGGTGTTCCTTGCGTTCCAGGTTCGCCAGGTGCATTAACTGAAGATGGCAATGCAAACTTAAAATTAGCAGCTGAAATCGGCTATCCTGTCATCATCAAAGCTTCAGGCGGCGGCGGTGGTCGTGGTATGCGTGTTGTTCATGATGCTAAAGAATTATTGTCTTCTATTGAATTAACAAAAGCAGAAGCAAGTGCTGCATTTGGCAATCCAATGGTTTACATGGAAAAATTCTTAGAAAAACCTCGCCATGTAGAAATTCAAGTATTGTCTGATGAACATGGCAATGCTGTATTCTTAGGTGAACGCGATTGTTCTATGCAACGCCGTCACCAAAAAGTATTAGAAGAAGCATTGGCTCCAGGCATCACAGAAGAAGAACGTGCTCGCATTGGTGAAGCTTGTGTTAATGCATGTAAGCGCATTGGTTATCGTGGTGCTGGTACATTTGAATTCTTGTATGAAAACGGCGAATTCTACTTCATCGAAATGAATACACGTATTCAAGTTGAGCATCCTGTTTCTGAATTAGTGACAGGCATCGACTTAATCCGTGCACAAATTGATATCGCAAATGGTAAGCCATTAAAATTCACACAAGAAGATATCAAGTTCTCTGGCCATGCGATCGAATGCCGTATCAATGCCGAAGATCCAAAATCATTCTTACCTTCACCAGGAACAATCACAACATTCGTCCCACCTGGTGGCCCTGGCATCCGTGTAGATACTCATATCTATGCTGGTTACAAAGTTCCACCTTACTATGACTCAATGATCGGTAAAATTATTGCTCATGGTCATACACGTGATATTGCAATCGCTCGTTTACGTAACGCATTGCAAGAAACTGTGATCGAAGGCATCAAAACAAATATCTCATTGCACTTGAAGATCTTAAACGATCCTAACTTCATCAAAGGTGGCACGGATATCCATTACTTGGAAAAAATGTTGAAAGAATCTGATTAATCATCAGTTAATTTCTAAGTCATTATTAAAAGCTCTGAGCAATCAGAGCTTTTTTATTACCTATATAATTTTATCAATTAATAATAATAAAAAAGCCACAATCCTTCAATTGCGGCTTTCATTCAAATACCGCTTAAATCATACTAAAATTGATATAAAACACTCAAGCGGATATCTCGTCCTGGTGCAGGTACTTTTTCGCTTAAATACGGCGAATAATTCTTATTAAAGAGGTTATCTACAGTTAAGTTAACCTTTGGGCCTTTATCACCATAAGGTTGATAAACCATGAAGATATTGTGTACTGAATAACCTGGTGTTAATGGATAGCTTAATGCACCTGCTTTAGGATCTAGTGTGACAGGTGATCTTGTTTGTTTACGTACCATTTTACTTTGCCAACCTAAACTAAAATTATATTGAGGAATATTAAAACCAATGGTTGCCGTCAATTCTCTTGGTGGAATATCTCGCAACCAAGTACCATTTTCTTGCCAAATATTACGTGGTGAGCCCTTACGCTTCCCCTTAATAATAGTTGCAGCTAATCCACCAAAAACATATTCACTGTCATATTTAAAATCTAACTCTAGTCCCTTAATCGTATAACCTGGGCCATTATGATATGAACTCATCGGTTTACCACAAGCTTTATTACTTCCTGTTAGATGATGCTCTTCACAGTAAATTGCGCCAATTTTACGAATGACCTCATTTTTAACCTTATTGTGGAAGCCTGTCACTTGGAATGTTAAACGATCATCTGAAGCAATCACATTTTGTAAATTCAACATACCGCCCAAACGTAATGCACGTAATTTCTCTTTCCCTAAATCACGGCTTGTGCCATTAGGCCCACTTGTGCCTGCTGTTTGCACTGTATATTGATCATGAATATTAGGTGATTGCCAGCTATGTGAATAATCTGTAAACAATGCCCATGTATTAGTGGGTTGCCAATAAACAGATAATCTCGGTGAGAATCCTTCATATTTTACAGAGCGATAATCATGACCATCTCTAGGGTTTGTAGAAGCATAACCCGCAATATTGCCAAAGCTCTGGTTTTTTACATGATCATAACGTAACGATGGCGTCACTGTAAAATCGCCCCATTTAATTTCATCTGCAATGTAAGCACTTGTGATCGTTTGACGACCTGCCGGCAAAAATGGTGGCGTAAAGTAACCATAATTGAATTCTTGCTTGCCATATTTACCGCTATCATAAAACATCGTTGCTGTTTGCTGCTTACGTAAATATTGCAAACCCACAGTGACATTATGCTGAATCTCACCTGTATTAAAAACACTGCTATTTCTTAAATGAATGTTGGTATTTTTATAGGTTGTCCAATTCTCTTTACCAAAAGTTGATAATAAAATTGATGGTGGTTTTTGCCCAGGCACAGGTGAAATTTTTTGATCATGCTGTTTAGTTTCAGAATATGCAACATCAGCTTTAAAATTAATGAAAGGATTCTCTGATGGCAAATATTCAAAATTCGCACTGTAATTTTTATCATGTTGATCACGATAAAAAATTCGACGCTTCCAATCATAGCCATTATTAGGCTCAGTTGTAATCGTATTACCGCCCATTGCAGCAAAGGGCATCCAACCTTTATATTGTGTATTAGAAGCCGATAACGTTAATTTTGCCTCTTCGCCTAAATAAATATTACTTTTAGCCAAATAGCTATACTGATCCATAGATGAACCACGATATTTTTCATGATTGGCTAAGCGGACATCATTCGATTGGCTATTGGTGTAATAAATCAAACCATTAATGATCTGATTTTTAGATTGCCCATAAATTGCCGCAGTATAATTATCTTGGTCATTATTAGTGTGATGGCCATATTTGATAAAAGCACCTAAATTTTGATTCTCTCTTAAGAAATCTTTAGCATCTTTTGTCGTCAATTGAACATTACCACCAAAACCACCATTACCAACATCAGGACTGAAAGCCCCTTTGTTGACTGTCACTTGCTTGATCAAATCAGGATCAACGAATAATGTCCCTTGACGATATTTACCAAAAGTTTTCAGTGCACCATCCACCATAATGGGTACAGATTGCGTATCACTCATCCCCCAAATATTCAAAACCTGCCCACCAGGCCTTGGGCTTCCGCCCATTGTCACACCAGGCATCTTATCCAAGACAGAAGCCATATTACTACCTTGAATAATATCCAACTGCGTTTGGTTTAATGTGCTTTTCCCTACTTCGCTAGCACCTAATCCTTGATCAATTCCAATGATGCTTTGTGATGTGACTTGCACCACTACTTGCGATAAATTAATCGCTGATTGCTCATCAATACTCTCTTCTTTTTTCTTCAGTGGATCATCTTCGGCATAAACCATTTGTCCTGTTAATAAACATGCCACAATAATTGCCAATGGCTTAATCTGATACTGCTTTATCTCAACGCCTAACATGATTTCCTCATGAAAAAGCGCATATATTAATGATAATGATTATCATTTGCAATCAATAATTATTTATATATTTTATTTCTAATAATCACGATCTATTATTAATAATATTTTGATAATAAAAAACCTCACATCAGTGAGGTTTCTAACAATGCTTTCAGCAATCTATACTTAAAGCATGTTGAGTTCTAATTTAGCACGTAAAGACATACGCTCTGGCGTCCAGAAGGGTTCCCAAACTAAATCCACAACACATTCTGTAATTTCAGGTGAAGCCATCACTGCGTTTTGCACCCACTCAGGCATAGAACCTGCCACTGGGCAACCTGGCGCTGTCAATGTCATATCTACTTTGATTTTGAAATTGTCTTCTGTTGTATCCAAAAATTCGATTACATAAACCAAGCCCAATTCGTAAATATCCACTGGAATTTCAGGGTCATATACGCGCTTAATGTTCGCAATGATATCTTCAACTAACGCTTCACTTGCTTCTGTCTTTTCAACACCTTCAGCATAGTAAATAACCGCTTCATGCGGTGATCTTTCTACATCACTCATTCATCATTCCTTAGGTTATTCTGTTTTAACGGGTTCGTTATTTTCAGTCAATGCTGCATGAAGCGCATGCCATGATAATGTTGCACATTTAACGCGCGCAGGATATTTCTTAACGCCAGTCAAAATTGCTAAACGACCTAAACCGCTGCTATCGACGTCATCATCAGATGTCACTGCATCATGGAAAAGATGATAAAGCGCTTCTGCTTCTTCAATCGTTTTGCCTTTCACAGCTTCTGTCATTAAAGAACTAGATGCTGTTGAAATCGCACAGCCTTCACCTTTAAATGCCACATCTTGAATCACGCCATTGTCATCAACGGTCAAAAATACTTTAATTTGATCACCACACAATGGATTATGCCCACGGGCAGAATGCGTTGCAGGATCAATCACACGAAAATTACGAGGTTTTTTATTGTGATCAAGAATAACTTCTTGATACAACGCCTGTAAATCTGAATCCATCATTTGTCTTGCTCATCATATAGGACTAAAAGAGTTCACAATTATACGCTCTTTTTAAATTGACCGCATTAAGAATGCCATTAAATTCTACTCTATTGAGTATTTATCCGGAATAATTTATCATTGCTAATCCACTTCAACTTAGTTAAAGGTGTATCAATGAGTTCATGGTTCGACCGTCTTAACCCAATGCGTATCAAAAGTACTAGTCCTAATAAAAAAGTACCTGAAGGCATTTGGAAAAACTGTAAAAGCTGTGATGCTATTCTTTATCAGCAAGAATTAGAGCAAAACTTAAATGTTTGCCCAAAATGTGATCACCACATGAAAATTTCTGCAAGAAGTCGTCTATTAAACTTCTTGGATACAGGTTCAACTGAAGAAATTGCAGGCCATTTAGAGCCAATCGATTTCTTAGGTTTTAAAGATGTTGAGCCTTATAAAAATCGCATCAGTAAAGCACAAAAAGCAACAGGCGAAAAAGATTCGATGATCGCAATGTCAGGTATGTTAAAAAATATCCCTGTGGTTGCATGTGCATTTGAATTTGACTTCATGGGCGCATCCATGGGTTCTGTTGTGGGTGAGCGTTTCAAGCGTGCAGCAGATTTAGCATTTGCAGAACGTAGACCATTAATCGTGTTCGCAGCTAGTGGCGGCGCACGTATGCAAGAAGGTTTAACATCTTTAATGCAAATGGCGAAAACATCTGCAATCATCGGTAAAATGAATGATGAAAAAATCCCGTTCATTTCTGTATTAACGCACCCTACTTATGGTGGTGTTTCTGCAAGTTTCGCGATGCTAGGTGATATCATCATCGCTGAACCCAAAGCTTTCATCGGTTTTGCAGGCCCTCGTGTTATCGAACAAACTGTTCGTGAAAAATTACCTGAAGGCTTCCAACAAAGTGAATTCTTATTGGAAAAAGGTGCTATCGATATGATCATTGATCGCCGTGAAATGCGTAATGAAATTACATCAATCTTATCTAAGCTTTACCAATTGCCAGAACCTTTCTCAGAAACTTCTTTTCAACAAGCGGAAGAAACAGCAGAATAAAATGCGTAAAGACCTAAATCAATGGTTAGCAGAACTTGAAAAAATCCATCCACTTGCGATGGATTTTAAGTTAGAGCGTATCCAAAAAGTTTTCCAACAATTGAATGTTTTACCCATCGCACCATTTGTCATTACGGTTGCGGGCACTAATGGTAAAGGTTCTACCACCAATACGATTGCATCCATTTGCCAATCTGCTAGTGTTTCCGTTGGATTATATACATCGCCACATATGCATCGTTTCAATGAGCGCATTCAAATCAATGGCATCGAAGCTAGTGATGAAGAGATCATTGAAGCATTTGAAGCAATTCAAATTGCACGCGGTGAAATTACACTCACTTATTTTGAATTCGCAACACTTGCAGCATTTTATCTATTTCACAAACATAAAATAGATATTGCTGTATTGGAAGTTGGTTTAGGCGGCAGATTAGATGCTACAAATATTGTGGATGCTGATCTTTCTGTCATTACACCGATAGATTTAGATCATACCAATCTATTGGGCAATACAATTACTGAAATTGCATTTGAAAAAGCGGGCATCATTAAGCCCAACGCTTTAGCGATTTCCGCAGAAAATGCGCCCAATATTTCTATCATTGAACAAGCGCAAAAAAATCATGCATCGCTTTTGCATGCTGGCAAAGATTTTCAATATCACAAAGTGGATGAATCATCTTGGCAGTATCACTATCAAGATCATACTTTTACTTTCCCAATGCCGAAATTACAAGGTGATCATCAATTACAAAATGCAGCCGCTGCAATCACAGCCCTATTCAATAGCCCAATGAAAGATCAATTGACTGAATCCATCATTGCTCATGGCTTATTGAATACACAGCTCAAAGGCCGATTTGAAAAAGTCATTCACAATCACTGTGAATTTTACTTTGATGTTACCCATAATCCGCAAGGTGCTGCGATCCTACATAATCTTTTAAAACCTTATCGTGCAAAAGGCCAAAAAATCATTGCAGTTTTAGGTATGCTCAAAGATAAAGATGCCGCCAACTTAGCTTCTGCGCTAAAAAATGATATCGATGGTTGGGTTTTAGCATCCTTAGAAGGCGATCGTGGGCAAACCGCAGAACATCTGAAAGAACGCATTGAACCATTTTTAAATCATAATCATATTGTTTTAACAGAAAATTCTGTCGCAAGCGCATGCCAAAAGGCGCTCAGCCTAAAACAAAATGATGATATAATCTTAGTGTTTGGATCATTCCATACAGTAAGTGAAGGATTAGACTGGATTAATCAGAGATAAAACTATGAATAAAAAATTACAACAACGCATCGTCGGCTCTATCGCTGTTTTGGCATTATTGATCTTAATTTTGCCACACCTATTCTCGTCCAACGAATATAAAGTCCCAACACCGCCTGCAAATCAACAAAACAATGCTCAGACATCTACGCCAACAACAATGCCGAGCAATAACTTTGATGATTTTCAATCACCAACAATTTCTGTCGACCCAATTCCAACGCTACCTAACAACGGTCAAACAGCTAACAATGCAGACCCAATTTCAGAAAGTACTTGGAATAATGTCACTCATCAGCAAAATACAAACACCGCACCAATGATGCCTGTTCAACTACAACGTGATCCTAATGTTTCTATTGCAGAACAATTATTAGCAGAAGCGAATCAACAAGCGCCTGCAATCCCTGCTCAAAACAGACCCAATAACACTGCTAGCAAGCCAAACAATACAAACAACAATCAAGCAAAAGCACCTACTAACCAATTGCCAAAAATTGAATTGATTGGAACAACGCAATCAAAATCTAGCGCTAACAACCAAGCTCAAGCTACTGCACAACCTAAATTTACATGGTATGTTCAAGTGGGCTCTTATTCCAGTAAAGAAAATGCCAATAAAGCAATGATGGAATATAGAAAACGTGGTTACTCTTCTGAAGTTGCTTATTTATCAGGACAATATAAAGTACGTATCGGACCATTGAAAACACAAGACAATGCGAAAAACGTGCAAGCAGATTTAAAACGCCAAGGGCAAAATAGCTACATCATTCAAATTCAATAATTCATAACGGGATATTATGAGCAATTTAAACTACATCGACATTGCCATCATTGGCATTATTGGGTTATCAACCATCATCGCATTTTTCAGAGGGCTAATTACAGAAGCCCTCTCTTTGCTTGTATGGATTATTGCTTTTTGGGGGGCAGCCTACTTTTCGCAAGATGTAGCATCCATGTTACCTAGCCAATTGAATTCGCTCAGTGGCGGTAAAATTGATCTTGTAGCCACTGAAGGCTCAACAGAAGAATTGCTCGTTTCTATTTTAAGTTATGCCATCACATTCTTAGGCATTTTATTCTTAGCAGGTTTAGTGAATCTTGCCATTTCATTGATGATTCGCTTCTTAAAAATCTCATTCATTGATCGCTTCTTAGGCATGTTCTTTGGCTTATTGCGTGGCTGGTTAGTAATAGCATTTTTAGGTTTATTCGCAATGAATGCAGGCTTAAATAGTATTCCAATGTGGCAAAAAGCACAGTTAGCACCATTTGTAGAAACAAGTGCAAACATGATTTCTAAATTATTGCCAACGAAGTTTTTACAACAAATCAATATCAGTGAGCTTTCTAAATTATTGCAATCAGACTTGCAAACACCTCAAGCTCAGCCTCAAAGTGCACCGACTCAACAACCAGCTCAGGTTGCACCTCAACCAGTAGAACAATAGCTCATAGCTAGGAGAAGAAGTTATGCAGAATGTCTCTCAAGATGAGATCAACAAATTTGACCAGCAAGATTGGTGGTTACCAAATGGTAGCTTCCAAACTTTGCATGATATCAATCCCACTCGTTTTGAATTCATTACAGAATTTGCGCAATTAGATGGTATTAAAGCTTTAGATGTTGGTTGCGGTGGCGGAATCATCACGGAAGGATTGGCGCATCGTGGTGCGGATTCTACAGGTGTAGATTTAGCCATTGGTGCATTAGAAGTTGCACGTCAACATGCTAATGAAACAGGTTTAAACATTGATTATCAACTATCCACTGTGGAAGCATTGGCAGATTTACAACCAGAAACTTATGATGTGATCACTTGCTTAGAAATGCTTGAGCATGTGCCAGATCCACAATCCATTGTAAGAGCTTGTGCAAAACTTTTAAAACCAGGTGGCAAGATCTTTTTATCGACGATCAACCGCACATTCAAAGCAAAGCAATTGGTAATTTTTGCAGCAGAAAATATCTTAAAAGTTGTACCTAAAGGTACACATGATTATGATAAATTCATCACGCCATTTGAATTGTGTCATTACTGCGAAACAGCAGGCTTAACAGTGAAAGAAACGCGCGGCATGTCTTTTAATCCATTCAATCGCGTGGCGTATTTAATTAAGGATCTCTCCATGAACTATCTTTTATATGCAGAGAAACCACTTACAGATCATTCAACAGAGGTAAAATAATGAGTCGCTTACAAGGCAAAATAATTTTAATCACTGGCGTTACAGGCATGGTTGGTAGAAACAGTGCTTTAGCATTAGCAAAAGAAGGAGCAACGATTGTTCTTTTAGGCCGTGAAAAAAAGAAAAAACTCATTGATGATTTGTATGATCAAATCGTTGCTGAAGGCGGTGCAGAGCCTGCGATCCTATATATGGATTTTGCAAAATGTACTAACGAAGATTTCTATGCATTGTATGAAACATTAGAAACAGAGTTCGGTAAGTTGGATGGCATTATTCATACTGCTGCAAACTTGGGTAACTTAACGCCATTGGCACATACTAATCCTGAAAAATGGTTACTCAGCATCAATACCACATTGAATACGCCATTTTACTTAACACAAGCATTATTACCTTTATTGAATAAAGCAGATAAATTTGGCTCTGTGATCTTCTTTGATCATGCTGAAGTTGCTGGCGGTGATGAAGCTTATTGGGGTAGTTATGCCGTTGCAAAAGCAGGCTTAAAAACGTTGATGAAACTATTTGCAACAGAATTCGAAGTACAAGGCAAATTGCAATTCAACAGCGTTGATCCTGTACGTTTAAATTCAGCAATGCGTTACAGCGTTTCACCATCAGGTAGCCGTGATTCAAAAAACATCAATGATGTAACAAAAATTATCATAGATTTAAATGATAGTGAGCAACCATTCACAACTGGGCATACTTTTACTCTGTAAACTCAAATTTTCATTTATTTGACTCACAATCAAACTCACTTTCTAACTCAGGAGATCTATATGGCATTGCCAACGATTCAAAGTAGAAAAGGACTCAAGCAGATTTTAGCTGCAACAACACTCTCTGTATTGGCAACAACAGCAATGGCAGGCCAAGATATCACCACTAACAACACTCATGAATTCACTTTAGATAATGGCTTAAAACTCATTATTCGTGAAGATCATCGTGCGCCTGTGGCTGTGACAATGGTTTGGTACAAAGTTGGCTCAGTGGATGAACCACGTGGTAAAGGTGGTTTATCTCATATGTTAGAACATATGATGTTTAAAGGTACACCGACTTTAAAGCCTAATGAACATTCCACAATCATTGCAAACTTAGGCGGTAAAGATAACGCTTTCACCTCGTATGATTACACTGCTTACTTTGAAATTTTGCCAAGCTGGGAATTAGAAACGAGTTTGCGTTTAGAATCTGATCGCATGGCAAATTTAGTATTAACAGAAGAAGATTTTGCACCTGAACGCCAAGTGGTTGCAGAAGAGCGCCGCCAACGCACAGATAGCAATCCACAATCATTGTTCTATGAAGCATTCAATGCAACAGTATGGACAACGAATGCTTATCGCAATCCAATCATTGGTTGGATGCCAGAAATCCAAAGTTGGACATTGGCTGATTTACAATCTTGGTACAATCAATTCTATCGCCCAAATAATGCAACAGTTGTAATTGTTGGCGATGTGGATGCTAAAAAAACCCATGAATTAGTGAATCAATATTTCGGAAAAATTCCACGTGGTGAAGAGATCGTGCGTGAAATTAACTTTGAAGTGCCACAAAATGACACGAAATATATCGAAATGGCAACACCCGCGAACTTGCCTGTATTATTCATGGCTTACAAAGTGCCAAGTATTAATAGTACAGACAACAAACAAGAAGCTTATGCTTTATTGTTAGCGGCTGAAATTTTAAGTGGTAGTAATACTGCGCGTTTACCTAAAAAAATGGTGCGTGAATCACAAAATTCATTGGATGCTTCTAGCTATTACAATGAAGGTGCGCGCTACGATACAACATTTATGCTAAGCGCTGTACCTGCTGATGGTGTTGAATTAGAAACATTAGAAGCTGAGCTTAAAGCTGAAATCAAAAATCTTCAAACAACGTTGGTCACAAAAGAAGAATTGAATAAGATTTTAACGGCATATCGTACAAGCCAAATCTTCGCGAAAGATTCTATCTATTCCCAAGCAATGTCTATTGGCTCTGCGGAAACAACTGGCGAAGGTTGGAGAAACCGTGAAAATCTTGTGTCATATCTTGAAAAAGTGACACCTGAAGATATTCAGCAAGTGGCGCAAAAATACTTGAATGATGGCAACTTAACTGTCGGTCGCCTTCGTGCACATGCTGCGCCTGTAGAAGCTATCAATGAAGGAGAATAATCATGTTAAAAAGAACCTTTGCAATCATCATTGGTGTCAGTATCTCTTCTATGGTTATGGCAGCTGACATGAAATCTCGAATTCAAGAATGGAAAACAGATGAAGGTGCGCGTGTACTTTTCATTGAAGCACCAGAAATCCCGATGGTGGATTTAATCATTTCTATGGATGCAGGCAGCTTTCGTGAAGGTAAAAATTACGGTTTAGCAAGTATGACATCACAAATGATGACACTTGGCACCAAAGATAAAGATGAAAATGAATTTTCTGAAGCTTTGGAAAATTTAGGCAGTGCAATCTCTATTTCATCTGGCGTAACAAATACAGCGATTAAAGTACGTTCATTAACAGATGATACTGTATTGAATAGTACATTATCATTGTGGCGTGAAATGGTTCAAGAACCACGCTTAGATGCTGAAATTTTCAATCGTGAACGCACTCAATCCATCGATGCACAAAAAGCACGTTTAGATAGCCCTGATGCGATTGCGAGCGAAACATTCAGCACACTGCTCTACCCTAATCAAATTCAAGGTGTGACAAGTGAAATGCTTCAAGCATCATTGAAAAAGATGAAGATTGAAGAGCTGAAACAGTTCCGTGATGATTATTATCATGCAACAGGTGCAAACATCATCATCGTAGGTGCTTTAGATCGTGATTCAGCAGAAAAAATCAGTACTGGCATTAGTGAAGTTTTAGGCAAAGGTAAAACATTACCTAAAATTGAAGAGAAAGTGGAAAAAGTTAAGCCACAAACGGTGCGTAAATATTTCAATAGCCCACAAAGCCGCATTGTTATGGGTCATGTGAGTATTGATCGTTTCAGCCCTGATTATTGGCCATTATTGTTAGGTAATCATGTTTTAGGTGGCAGCGGTTTGACATCATTATTGATGATGGATATCCGTGAAAAACAAGGTTTAACGTACGGTATTTACAGCTACTTTGCACCTTCATTCCTACATGGCCCATTCACAATTGGTTTATCCACCAAAAATGAAAGCGTTGATCATGCCATCAAAGCAACGATTGAAGGTACTAAAGATTTCATCAAAAATGGTCCTAATGATACAGATTTAGATCGTGCAAAAAATAACTTAATTGGTAGCTCTATTTTAAGTTTAAGTAGCAATAGCGGTTTAGCTGGCGCATTACTCATAATAGCTCAATATGATCTACCTTTAGATTATTACGATACATATCCTGAAACCATTCGTGCAATTACGAAAGAAGAGATTCAGAAAGCATTCCAAAAGCATGTTCATCCTGATGATTTTGTGACTGTGATTGTGGGCGGCGAAGCACCATAATTTTTTATAAAATCAATAATAAAAGCTCCTATTAGGAGCTTTTGTTTATTAAAGCATGAATAAAATAAGTATTGCTTCTCTTATCACATTAAATTTGATAACTTCCCTGCCATATATTTCTTAATATTTCCCCATTAGGTGAAATATCAAATAACGGTTAAACATGAAGGAAAAAATATGCGTTTAAACAAATTTATCAGTGAATCTGGTAAAACATCTAGACGTGGCGCGGATAAATTAATTGAAGAAGGCCGTGTCAAAATCAATGGCAAGAAAGCCAAAATTGGCGACCAAGTGAATCCTGGAGACAAAGTGCTTGTGGATGGTGCTTTGATCGAAGAAATAGCAAGTCCACAAAGCTTTGTTTATATCGCATTGAATAAACCTGTTGGCATCACAAGTACCACTGAGAAAAATGTGAAAAGCAATATCGTTGATTTCATGAATTATCCAACGCGTATTTTCCATATTGGCCGTTTGGATAAAGATTCAGAAGGTTTAATCCTCATGACGGATGATGGTGATATCGTCAATGAGATCTTGCGCTCTGAAAACAAACATGAGAAAGAGTATATCGTTTCTGTGGATCGCCCAATCAATGATGAGTTTGTGCAAAAAATGTCTGCGGGCGTGAAAATTTTAGGCACTAAAACATTGCCATGTAAAGTGACGCAATTATCTAGTAATGAATTCAATATCATCCTCATGCAAGGTTTGAATCGCCAGATTCGTAGAATGTGTGAAACCCTCGGTTATAATGTGACAAGCTTGAAAAGATTGCGCATCATGAATATTGAACTGGGCAAATTACCTGTGGGCGAATGGCGCTATTTAACAGGCAAAGAGCAAGATGAGTTGTTTGAAGATCTTGGTTACGGAGTACAAACTACAAAGTGGACACCATAAAATAAAAGTCCCGATTTGGGGCTTTTATTTTGTGCACAATTAATGCTCAGTTGGCTCAAAGCCTTTAATACTCATTCTTGGAATAGGCTTACCCAAAAGTTTTTCAATATCCTTCAATAATTCCAATTCTTCAGCACCACATAAAGAGATTGCTTCACCTTTAGCATCCGCACGTCCTGTTCTACCAATACGATGCACATAATCTTCTGCTTGATCAGGCAGATCATAATTCACAACATAAGGTAACTCTGCGATATCTAACCCACGCGCCACAATATCCGTTGCCAATAGCACACGAATATTCCCTGCTTTAAATTCTGACAATGCGCGCGTTCTCGCACCTTGGCTTTTATTACCATGAATTGCCAAGGTCACAATGCCTTTTTTATTCAAATGCTCTGTTAAACGATTTGTACCATGCTTTGTGCGGCAAAATACTAACACTTGTGACCAATTATTTTCTGTAATCAAATGCGCCAATAACTCACGTTTACGACTCTTATCCACCATATGAATATGCTGTGTGATTTGATCTGGCGTTGGTTTATAGCTTTCAATTTCAATAATTTCAGGCTTAAACAACAAGCCTTCCGCGAGCTTTTTAATCTCTTTAGAAAAAGTTGCTGAGAATAATAGATTTTGTCGTCTTTTTGGTAATTTCGCCAAAATACGCTTAATGTCGTGAATAAAGCCCATATCGAGCATGCGATCTGCTTCATCCAATACTAAATATTCTACATTAGATAAATCTACGGCATTCTTTTGCTCTAAATCCAATAATCGCCCTGGCGTTGCGATCAATACATCCACACCACCACGAAGTTTCATCATTTGTGGATTGATGCTCACACCGCCAAATACTGTCAATGAACGCAATTTTAAATACTTGCTGTAAGCCTCAATATTCTCACCGATTTGCGCAGCCAATTCACGTGTTGGTGATAAAATCAAAGCTCGTACAAGTCGTTTTTTTGTCTCTTGTTTCAATGATTGTTGGTGTAATTTTTGCAAAATGGGCAATGTGAAACTGGCTGTTTTTCCTGTGCCCGTTTGCGCACAAGCCATCACATCTCGCCCTTTTAATACAACCGGAATCGCCTCTCTTTGAATCGGTGTGGGCTCTGCATAACCCACATCATTCAACGCTGTCAGTAATTCCTTGCATAAACCTAAATCATTAAAGGACATCAAAATTAAAACTCCACTGCCTGTATAAAATAAAGTGCATATGGTACAGGAATTTAGAAAAAATCACTCAGCATTTAATGGATATAATGAATCACTTTCTTTATTTCTCCCTATACTCTCTAATAAAGCATCATATTGATTAATATCTTCTTGTATTTTAGAAATAATTGCTTTAGCTGTTCTCTTCATTTCAGGTTCGTCAATAACAGACATTCCTCTCTCTAATACTCCAGAACAGTGAGAGAATTCATTTGTCACTCGGCTAACAAAAAAACGTTGCAAATCATTTCCCCAAAAACTTTGTATTCTGTCATCATCATTCATGTTATTTGGTAATTTATAATATGAATATATTTCTATAAACTTGCGTGCATTATTTCCAAAATTATAAAAATATGTATGATTTTGATCAGTTACAGATTCTGCTATTGCACATTCATATATATGTTTAAATAAACAGTTAAATTCAGTAGCATATTCGCTCATATATTTAGGCATTTGAACAATTGTCGAATTATCATCTATTCGTTGCAACAAATATTTGCTCACCTTCAATTTTTTTTCTACACCATTAATATTTAGATATTTGGTATCCAAACGCTTTAAATATTTCAAAAATTCTAAATTATGAGTTGAAATAAATAACTGAGAAAACTTTTTATCCTTACATAAATGACTATTAATCATAGAATAAATAAAAAATATGTGATTACTATCTAAGCTACTAATAGGATTATCAATCCAAATGATAGGCTGTTTGCCTTGCTCAAGGTCTTCTTGAATTTTTACTAAAAAATAACAAAATGAAATTAAGCTACACTCTCCTTCACTTAAATTATGCGCTTTCTTTCCATTTCTCTGCACTTCAAAAACGATAGACTTTCCTTGAAAACCATCAATTTCTTTTGCCTCTAACTTCAGAAAAGGATGACCAAAATCATGATTCAAAATTCCATTAATACGAGTGCATGCTTCACTTTCTGACTGCAATTTATCTTCTTCTGATTTAATAGAATCCAATATTTCTTGTTCTTTTCTTTTTTTCTCCAACAAAATATCATCTAATGGCTTTATTTTTTGTTCTAATACCATTATTCCTTCGCGCGATGCTACATAATTAATTTGTTGCACAAAAGAATACACATGATCTAAACGCAGTGCATTTTGAGCATTTTTTTATCTTTTTCTAAAGTTTCTGTTTGATTAATATGTTTTTGTCGAATTAATTCAATTTCTGCAAATATATTTTTTATATTTTCCGTGTAATCTATTGGGGCTTGAAATGAAATCTTATTAAATAAAGATTGTTTCTTATCTTCAAGTAACTTAATCAAACTATTAATAGAGCTTTCTTGTTCTTTAAATAGTTCAGTAAGGCTATCATACTTTTTTCGTAAATCATCATGCAAAACATCATAAAACTCATCTAACTTAATACTAATATTTAATTTTGATTTAGAAGATTCTAAAATAGCTATACCTTTCACAATCCTATCATTTAACTTCCTGAATTCTTCATCAAAGTGCTGACGTAAAGCTTGCAATCTTTCTTGACTGATATCACTAGCACAAAATGCACATATAGTACGTTCCTCATGGTATTTCAGTCCGTCTTCACCCCATTTATTCAAAGAACCATTATTGACCAGCTCATTGATTTTTTCTGACTGCCCGACTTCAGTTTGCAAGATCTCCTCTACCGATTTACTCATTCCTTCAAAATTGATATTAGGAGCACGTAGCTCATTTGGTACACTCTTGCTTTTTAGATCAATTAAAAGCTCATATTTATTTCTAGTATCGCCCTCTAAAGGTTGATAAGTTGGCTTTAAAACCCTTGGAATATCTGTCTCTTTTAATTTTTTAACGGTATAGTTTTGGTCGCCATATTTTTCAGGAGAATTACGAATGGAATCTTTGTCACTTGTTGATCTATTTTGTAATATTACATTAAATGTGAACAAACAATATAGTTTGGAACTCTAGATCATGTAACTATATGATCTAGTATTTTTAGCAAACAAAAAAGTCTCATACTAAAACTCGTATCTTTTCTGTATACTTAAAAATCAGACAATAAAGTATCATACTGAAATAAAATTCACATATATTGACTAGATATTTGATTTCCATGTACTACACAGACCTAGCATTAACAACTCAGATATATGTTTATTAATCTAATTCCATTAGTGTTATACACATAGATTATTCCTCAAAATTCCAACTCATTCTCTATAAGTTTAAATGCATATTTTGCACTTGTATATGCTGCATACCCTTGAAAAATATCATCTTTAGATGGGTCTGCAAAATCACATACTGACTTAATGATTAAAGAAATAGGTGGAGAACTACCTGATAATTTGGTTGCGATCATTACACCATATGCTTCCATTTCTATACCTATAGTTTCTCTATTAGCTTTTTTGATAGCAGCTACTATATCAGGATTTTCTAGAACAACAGCACCAGAAGCTATTGGTCCCATATAAATATTAGGAGCTTCTGATGGTTTTAGATCACTTAAATACCCCTGATAGATTTCCTCCAGATAATTTTTATTTACTACTAATGAACGTAACTTCATTTTTAAAGACTCATCAAGCAACATCTGTTTTGGAGATGCTAAAAATTCAGGTTTACCATCCGTAATTGTTTGCTTTCCATTTCCCCAATCCCAACATGTATCAGCTATCAATATATCTCCTAATGCAACTTTACCTTCAATACCTGCTGCTATACCCAGCATTAATACGTATTTTGGTGAAAATTTTAAGCAAGCTTTCATAGTAATTGCCGAAGCATTAGCCATTCCCATATCGTGGCAGCTTGTTGCTATTAATATCAAATTTTGACCATCTTTATTCACTATCGTAGTTTTATAATAAGTATTATAATCATCTAAGACGCTAAATTTTATCCATTCACTTAAAGAAAGTACAGCTTGTAACTCTGTATGTTCTAGAGCAGTGATAATGACAATATCACTATAGATTTGTTCTGTCTTAGCATACTCTAACTGATTACTTATAGCTTCAGATATAACGTCGTATTCACCTGTATCCAAATACAGCACCCATCCATTTTTCTCAAATTCATATTTACAACTTTGATACGAATCATCGTGTGATGTAATACCTATAATATTTTTTGGTTTGTTTATAAGAGTACTACAATGAATAGTTTTTAAAAGATTAACACCACCATCAATGCTGACTTCTTCTTTGAGGTCTTCAGGTAATTGCAAGTCTATAATCAATAAGTCAAACTTAATTTTTTGCATCTTTTTCATAGCACATCTGGATGTAAGTGCAGTTTCATATTCAAAAGTTAGTTTCTCCTGAAGAGCCCCCACAATACCTAATATTTTTTTACTCTCATCATCTACAATAAGTATTTTAGGATGGCTCATTTTGCACTTTTAACCCTAAAATTTTTTGTTCTAAATCTAATTTCCAGTTATCATTCCCAGAATTATAATAAACATGCCCAAAGTAAAATTTACTGTATTCTTCATAAAAATTTTGAGATAAATCCTCGAGAGTAACAGCCCCACCTTCAAATGATGAATATTGAGTAACAACAATAACAGGGACAGAGATTCCTCTTAATTTCATTTGTTCTAAAAGCTCATGCCCAGCATAACTTTCAGGAGAACCATCAAAATATGAACTAGATGTATCAAAAGCAGGCATACTCATATCTAATAAGATTAAATCATATGTATCACATAAGAGTAATGCTCTTAAAGCCCCTCTTAATGAGCCAACAGTAGAAATATTAAGATGACTACTACAAGTGTAGTAATTATGCAGAAATAATTCTATATTCTCTTTTTTATCTGGCTGATCTTCAACAATTAATATATTCATATTGAAATCACCTTTAAAACCTCTTTAAGAATAATCTCATTATGATAAGTTTCATTATCCTTGTACCCGAATGTATTAATATGCTCTATCTTAAATTCTTTCTCTATAATATTACAAATTTTAAATATTCCTGTCCCACCTTCTTTTTGAGATGCAGCAACCATCAATTCAGGATTATTATAGGCCACTCTATACTTATCTAGTTCTTGATTTTTAGCAATATAATCTACACTCAAGCTATTATTTATAAAAGATAAAATTAAATCATCATTTTGAGAAGATATTTCAACTTTTATTAATAACTGATTTGTAGAAAGTTTGCTTTTACTAAGTGCATTTTCAAAAATAATATAAAATATATCCACAAAGCTAGATAAATAGCGTGATTTAAACTTATGATTTCCTGTTTGTTTTAAACTAATATTGACATTCGTTGCACGCTTAGCAATTTCAATAGCAGTGTTAATCTCAAATTCATCTACATGGTTTACAAGAGACCGTTTAAACCAAGAAGATATATTAGTTAATTGAGTATTCAGACTTTCTCTCGATTTTCTAACGGAACTTGAAAACAATGATGCTTCATCTTGATTTGTACAGATTAAAGCAACATTTTTATCCAACTGAGTAAATAGTTCATCAAACTTATTTAATGACTTATTTTCTATAGCTTCTCTAACATTAGATAAATTAATATCTGTTTTATACCATAACCATTCTAATGTGATATCAATTAAATGATTGTAATCCCTATCTCCTACTAATGCTTGAATATACAAGGATTCATACTCTGATAAAGAATAATCAAATAATACCTTATTTTCGTCACTATCGACCTGAATAGAACTAATTGCTCTTTCCAAACATCTTATTTGAAGCCAACTGTCATTAATCTCATTAATTATTTTTTCATATTCAATTGTGAAATTATATAAATGCTTAGATAACTCACTAGTATCAGTGATAGATTTAAGTTTAGAAACCCATAGTTTATTTTCTTTAATTTCTCCTGTATGAAGGTCACTAGTTGCCCACAATGATTCATTTTGTACAGGTTTTCTTAGAGCTGTAGGAAGAACACCATGTCTAATACGCGTACTTAAATAACTATTCAGCCCTTTATCGCCAAATGTAAATTCATCCCTTAACGTTTTAATTAAATTATAAAAAATTTTATTTTTTTCATTAAGCACTATGCTATTTCCAAAAGTTAAAAGTGTAATTTTTTGGGATAATTCAAAAACTTCCTGTGTCTCCTTATCTTTTACTAATGAATTAATAAACGTTAATATAAACTCATCATTAAAACCAGTATAATTCTGTTTTTTTAAATCTGTAAATCTAACAAATAAATCTTTAAAATTTTTGAAGACAGTATCTTTAAATAAAGTAATATCCACATATATTCTACTCTGATCAACTTGCGCTGCTGCCTTTCTAAATACTTCTTCTTTCGTAATATGTTTAATTTCTTCTACTAAAGAATCTCGAGATATACCCTTTTCTATCAATTCATTACAAATTTTAATTCGACATAGATCTATTTCTTGTTTATCTTCAAATAACATTGATAGCTTCATGTTATTTATCGTACAAACATATTCTAAAAAATAATCAATTTTTTCATCTGAATAACCAAGATTATTTTCTAATAACTCAATAGGACTTTTTAAATTGTTTTTAGTGATAAAATTATCAAAACTAGCTCTTAATGCAGGTCTATATCTATCATCACTGTATTTACAATATAGTGATAAGCTGATAGGAATATTTATACTATTACTACTAGATACTAAATCTCTTGCATGATAGGCAACTTTGTCAATATCAAATATTAATATATTATTTTTATCTTTAAGCACGTATTCTACAACAATAGTAATAGCTTGTTCTATATACCCTGCTTCAAAGTTCATATCAACTAACAACTTCAAAATATCATAAAAATCAAGTCCCTTAGAATCTTTAATAGATTCTTTTAATATTTGAATTGCTTGATCTTGGTTACCTTGACTAAAATAAATTATCGCTTCATGCTTCTTTAACCTGTGTTTATCAACAGTTACTAGTAAGCTATTATGATTCGTGTTCTTATATTCATATAAGTCTAAAAAAAAATTAGCTGTGGTTGATTTAATACAATTTTGTTGCAAATACTTAACAAAATATTCTTTGTTTTTTCCATGTAAATAAAGTAATTTTTGAGGTGTATCATCTTTAGATTTTAAAGCTGCTATCTTAGATAAACTCTTAAATTTATTCCTTCCAATAAATTTAGATTCGCGAGAAACGAATAATAAAAGCTCTTGAAACCAACTAATCCCATCAAAAGCATAACAATAAGTAAGCAAAGATGAAAAGGCAGATGAATAATCTTCTTTTTTTAATAATATTGATGTCATATATCTAAGTATTTTTCCTAAAATCCCCTCATCAAATACAAATGGAAAGTTTGAAGGTAATCTTGATATGGATTTACTTAATATTTCAAATTCAATATACTTCAAAGGTTTATTAACATAAATTGAGCGAGCAATTTCTTCATATTTACCCTGTGTATATAAATCAAGAACAGGTAATTCAAAATTAAAACTTGGCTTTTCTGGGTTTAAGCTATAAAAATTTAAGCAATTATTAACGATAGGGTGATAACAAATTTTATTTAATTTAATGATTACATTTTTAATATGGTATGGTAAATTAGCATCAAAAGCATGATTCTTAGTGGAGCTTTCTATATATGAAATTAGAGCTTTATATATATCTATAATAGAACTTTGTTTTTCATATTTCAAAACTCCATTATAATTAATCTCAAAATCCAGCAAATAATCTTTAGGAGTTATTTTATATAGTAAAAAACTTTTAAACTCATCATCAGGAAATCTCATAATTTGCTTTCGAAACGTATCAGCTAAGCTTGTATGAATATTATTTTCATCATAACGATCAACAATATATTTTAATAATACTTTAAAAAAATCACTATAGCCTTTATTGTTATTTAAATCTGAAATCAATTTAAAATATTTTACCTCTTCCCCTGAAATTTTAAGAATAGATCCCCGAATACCAATAGACCAAGTTGATAAACCGCACTCTCTATCAATTTCATCTAGAATTTCTATCGATGCTTCATAATTCTCTATGAGAATTTGTTCCTCTAATTTTTCTTCTAATTTCCTAAACTTCTTTATTCTCTTCTCATGATGGGTAACTACCCCGACACACCATGCTAAATTTACTCTCAAATCTGATAAAGGTAGATTAACATTATAGAAGAGTGAGAAATTAGAGTTTAAACTCAAATTTATTTGTTCAGAAAACTCAGGAAAAATAGAAACTCGTCCAATTAAACGCTCTATCTCATCATAATTTAGACATTTATGATAACGTTGGACCCAAGATGATTTGTTCTTAACACTTAAAACATATCGACTTAAATTATTAACTTTTTTCTTATTTTTAGCCCTACTCATAATTTCCACCCATGGCTCCATCTAATTTTTCTATATTCTTCATTGAGGGAACTATCTCACTCCATTTATTATGAGTATCTAAATAAATATCTGTTACCTGTCTAATTAAAATCTTATCTTTTTCTTCAGTTTTTACATTATAAAAACCAATATCGAATTGATATAATTCTATTTCAACTTCAAATTTTCTTTGAGCTGTACGATAAATGTACCATAAATTCTGCGGTTTTCTAATTTGAAGCCAAGCAGTTAAGATCGCTGCAATCAATGATAATACCGAGGGTATAATCTTTCCATATACAAGCCCTGAACCAAAAGCAATAAATATTGGGGCACTCATACCAAATAAAATAATAATTCTTACTCCCCATAAAGCCTCCAATTTATTATGGTTGGCTTTTTTTTTCATGTCTAAAATTTTTGTCTTAACTAAATTTACAGCATTATTTTCTATCATAAATAAAACCTTAGAATTACATTACAGCAAAATATAAAAATTATAATATAGACTATCTTAGTATAAAGAAGGATTATTAAATATAAGTTACAATCCTCCACACTCTATAACTTTCTTAATTATAGAGTGTATTTCAATAAGGTAATTATTACCCACTATCGAAAGCTTTTTGACCTCTTTTAAAGAATGAACGGTATATCACAAAAATTACAAAGCTAGTAATGAAGATAAGCCTAGTAGTGCTAAATATTTTGAGCTTGAGTACAATCAAATTAGGATTCAAAAGGATTAAGCCTAATCTCGTCAATACGACTTGTAAGCTTATATTATAAGCGCAATGCTACATACTGAAAATATCTTAAGTTAAAATATTTATATTTGACAGCATGGAGCATCTTTTCCTTTATATCATTTATTGTGAAAATCCTGGTGCTATTTTCATGGATGAAATATTCCGTAATTCTTTTAGGTTATTTAAACGTAATGGATATTCATAAGGGTTTAATTCAGCATCTCTAGAACAATCGACTCTTAAATCGATTAAACTAAAACCAAGCAATGCTTCTGACACAACAATTTCTCTGATACCTAAATCTTGCATGCCCAAATCCAACATTTGGCTTTCAGGGTGTAAAGCTTTAGGATGTGGAATTAATTGAACATTTCGATAACGGTTCCAGTCATCATCCATATCTTTACTTATTCCGTGCCCGGCTAAAGGCATAGCATTTTTATCAACAGCTAACACTCGACTAAATTTGAACGTTTTATAACACTTTTGTATAACGTCGCGACTCAACGGAAAGTTATCCGTATCAATCATCTCAGGTATTTCAAATGCTCTGAAATACCAAGAATTCCCGGCCTTAAATAAACTATGTGGTCGAATAGTCTTGGTAGTACGCCCTGAAGAAGTTGAAAAATACTCTATTTTCAGCCATTCATTATTCACAATTGCTCGTGTAATTTCAGAAACAATCATTGTATTTAAATTCGTAAAACTCTTTAAATACTCGCTGCCATATTGCTCCACAGCAAATTTATTAGATATTGTTCCATAAGCGATATATTGCAAAGCCCCTTCTACTGAATGCTCATAACATGCCTTAAAACTTTTCGAGATCACATACCCATTACGAGCCCCCATAAAAATCATTTGACCAGGGGACTCCTCTAGATAGCTAGCAATCAGCCGACTAGCTGTAGCCTCACCAATAGAAAACCGAGCCACCAACTCACTTCTAGTTAAAACTCCCTTAAATAATAATAAGAACTCTATAAACTGATATTTTCCCTGTAAAGCTACATCCATAACACACCAACTATAGTATCATTTGATATATAAATTATACTTAAAGAAAAAACTATTGCCATCTTAATTTAATAGTAAAAACTATAAAAACATAATATACAAGATTGACAAGTGACTATATTATGATCATAATCCATTAACTTTAATATCAAATGATATGAAAATGAAAACAATCCAAGAATTAGACAATATTAAGCAAGGAAAAGGGGTTAACTGGCCAACTCTTTATAAGAAGCTATCTCGCTTAAAAATTGATGATCAGTTAATTTACCAAGCAATTACCATCAAACAATACAGTAAGAAAGTTTATGGTATTGATATTATTGATCATGATGCTTTTGAAAAAATTATCCAACTTGCGCAGCCTATCAATAAAAATAGTAGAGCAGCTGCAAGTATTGCTGGTAATACACATCAAATAAATGTTAACGGTGCTTTGCTCGTAGCTGTTACGGAGCAATCGGAAGCACCATATGTTCATGCTTTCACGCAAAGTTATCCATTGCCATATCCCAAAAAACAACATGCAGTCATCATAGAAAACCTCGAATGTTTCTTGCATTACAAAGATAGCTATCTATTTATGAGTCAATTATGTGAAATATCACATGACATTGATGATATTGAATTTATCTATGCTGCAGGCAATAGCATCTCTAATCAGAATATCATTCCTTATTTAAAAGAATTTAAAGGGGATATTTTCTGCTTATTAGATATTGATATAGGTGGGTTACAAATTTACAAAAATCTGCTCAATAATGGACTATCAGTAGATAACACGCACTTTGTTATCCCAAATGATATTGTACAAAGATTAAAAATATCTAGAAGAAAGGCCTTAAAGTCCGAACTCAATAAATTAAACAATTTTTTAAAAATTTCTAATCAAATTGATCAATTAATTGGGCTGATGCATTATTACCAAACAACTATAGAACAGGAGAGTTACCGTGCATAGCGATTCATTATCCTTAAATTTGCAAAGCCAGTATTCTATTAATGAGCTAATCTTCATTAATTCAGGTTCAAATTACTATGTTCGCCTCCCTATCAACAAATCTGCCGCACTATTTGCTGGGAATAATGAGGGTAAGACATCTTCTCTCTCCGCTCTTAAATTATTCCTCTTGCCCGAGGTAAATTTTAAGGGGAGCGCTAATAAATTTAATTTCTCATCAGGTGGCACACCTTTCTCTGATATTGCATCATTTCAATACTATTTTCCAAGCCCTGAATCATACATTATCTGTGAAGCAGAAAATCCAAGTCATCCTAATGGATTTTGTTGGGTACTTTTCAAAAGTACTGATTACCACTACGATAGAATAGCTGTACCACACTCATATAATTATATTGAGCATTTATTCTGGAATTCCTCATCCATTAATAATGAAGAGATTGGTGCCTTGCATGAAGATATATCCATCAAAACAATCAAAGATAAACTTTTATCAAAACAGTATGGTGGAAAGTTAATTACAGACAAAAAAATGATCAGTGAAGCCAGCTATTCGAGAACAACATCGCAAGACGATCACACAAGATTTTGCCTTCTCCCAATGGTTCAAAAATCATCTCCTGATAGCGTCAAAACTGTACGATCTCTATTAGATATGGCTTTTGACCTAAGTAATGCTTCAACAAAATCACTTCCAATAGCCATTGGGTCTATTATCGATAGCAAGGGATTAAGTGTTGTTGAAAACGATGGTATTTTTCTTGATCTAGAAAGTAAATTAGACGAATGGCAAACATTACAAAAACAACAAAAATTTCTCTCTCAGGTAGAAGAACAAACTCCTCAATGGCATCGATTTGAAGAAAACCTTAATACTTACATAGCAAAAAAATCAGATACAAAAGTGCTTTTTGGACAAGTTTCTCATTATGTAAATGAAGCATCTAGTTTATTCACTCAAGAATCCAAGTCTTTAAAAGAACAAACTGATCAACATGAGAAAACATTAAATATTGAAAATCAAAAACTGCATAAAATCCAAGAGACTATAACTGCCCTTTCTACTCGCATTGAAGATGCACAAGAAAATATTCAAAAAATTAATGATGCATTGAATGAAATAGAGACATTAAAGGCGCATTATGCAGAGAAAAATATCCATTTTATTGAGGAAATTATTAGTGATCTTAAACAACGAGAAATATCGATTAGTCAGAATGTATTAGCCTTACAAAATGATCAGGAAACAGAAAAAAGATTAACAGAGCTTACCAGGGAAATTAAACAGAAGCAGAGCCGATTAAATGCATTACAATCCTCATTGAAAAATATTCAAAATAAAAGTAGCTTTTTAGACCAGTTCTCAGAACATACAAGCTCTGTGCTCTTTAGCTTGAATGAAGATTTTACTAGCCTAACTACAACTACTTCAACTGATGAAAAACAGATCATCACAGAATTTACTAATTTATTTAAGGATCAGAATGGGCAACTCTCTTTAAGTAATCATGCGTTCTCTAAAATCACATTTAAAAAATATTCCGATAAAGATGCTTCTTTAAATCTAACGAAAATAATTGAAGAGCTGCAAGCCCATATTACTAAGTTAGAAAACGATCGTTTATCTTTACATCAATACAGCAAAGCTTCCCCACAAGAGCGCCAACAGAACATATCAAAATTTGAAAAAGACAATGAAATCATCCAATCTCAATTGGATAATTTAATGGGAGAAACGAATTTACGCAAAAACCTTATAGATAACCAAAAGAAATTAGATTTAAATAATGATGATCTTGTACTACTAAAAGAATCACAAAATTCTTTACAAGATCAAATTACTTATTTTAAAAATCAATTTCATCTTTCAAAATCAGCATATGATAAAAATGCAGAAAAATTAAAGTCTATACAAGATGTTAACAATACTCTAAATACATTAGCTTTTTCTAATAGAGGTTTTCTTGATAATACTCCACCAACTAACACCATTATCACATTAAAGCCAATCAATGATTACGATCCGCAATATATAAACTCATCAACCCAAAATATTAAAAACAATATTTCCTCTATCAATGAGTTAAATAATACCATCCTTCAATCTTTACGAACTTTTTCAGAATATAACTTTATTGAAATGTCCCCTGAAGAAAAACATAATGTTAGCCTCGCAAATAGCTCGTTTAATACTTTTTATGAATCACTCAAAAAAACATTTGAAACATTAGATATACAAAAAAATAGTTTTTATAATCGTCTACAGGCACATAATAATACTGTCGATACATCCATTAGCATTATCAATAAAATAAAAGGAATTATTGATGATTATATTGATGGACTCAATCGACAATTATCGGGCTATCAAATATCCAATCTAGATAATGTCACAATTGACACCACATATCATCCTCAATATACAGCTGCTATTAAGGCTATGAGTAAAATTTCTCAAATACACAATAATACATATCCTCAAGAAATGTATGACCATCTCCAAGCATTTCAAGCTACATTTTATGTTAAATCCTCTAAAAAGATTGATATTGCTAAAATTATTGAAAAAATTAGCTATTCATTCTCTAGAAATGAAAAAAAAGAAGATATTCCACAATCCAATGGCACGAACTCTATGGTCAATGCAATTTTACTTGCGATCTTATTTAAAAGTATGATTCCTGAAGATTTAAAACTTCAACTACCTGTAGTATTTGATGAAGTTGGCAAACTAGATGAAGATAATTTAAATGAAATTTATAAAATTGTTACTGAACAAAACCTCATTCTATTTGTTGCAACACCCGACCCAACAGGTATTATCGCCAGTGTATTAGACCTATACCATGACTTGTCATGTTTCCAAGCAATAGATGTTACAGTTTATGATAAAGCTAAGACAATCTACTTCCAAGGTATGGAAGAACGTTTAATTAATTTAGAATTATAATCATCATTATGAAAACCAATGCGCAAAATACACTTGCTATCTTATTCCAACATATTGATATATTTTTCAATATTATTGACTACTATAATTCAGAATCTAAAAATATTTCAGGATTTCATATATCTGTATATGAGCATGTTTTACAAAATTATATTCAACAGAGAATATCAGATACTAATGACCAAAAAAGGATTGCATCCGCATTATCTCTGCATAACTTAAACCAATGTAAATTATTAGCATACATTCATGATGCAAAAGGTATTTTTCGTATTCAAAACGATCTTCTTTCTGTTATCAAAAACATAGATTCCACAAGACTAAGAGAGCTCGGGCAGCCAGATTTAGATGCTATTTATGCCCAAATTAGAACTCAATATGACTATTTTACTCAACAGCAAGAAAATTATAGCCATCATAATCCAGGATTTATGGAACATATAGATGCTTTAATGGATATTCTGCAAGATGTCTTTTCCAAGATAGAACATAATGTTAGAGCATTAGAAGGCAGTGCTAAACGCTTATCTGAAATTGTAGATAGTCACAACTTCGAAAAACACACACCAACAGAGCAAGTAGAAAAAGCTTTTGAGGAAATTACACGTATTTATCAACGCAATATATTGCCAACTCTAAATTTTCTTAATGAAAAAGCTATGGCCAAAGATTCATCAGCAATTTATCTGATCAGAAAAATAAGAGAAAAACTCAACCAAACAACCTTCTATGAGGAAGCCAGCACCATATCAATTATAGAAATACGTTTATTATCATTTATCGAAGTCATTTCTGATATTCGTCGTAAACTTCATAGATATATTGAGATGAATCAAAAACAACGCGCGCTCTATAACGCTGTCGAACAACATTACAATGAATTAAACTCTTTAGTCATTAACCTACTAGATAGTAAATTAACAGGAAAAACCCTTTCTCATCAACATGAATTCTTTCATCCTGCAAAAATTTTCAATCAATTAACCAGTTGGTCTCGTACCAATTTAACTAAACCATTAATTGAGCTACCTAATAATTTCAATACACAAGAAGCATATGAATATATTAGAAGTAAATTAGATAATGTAGAGGCATTCAACAGTAAAAAGCATATTCCAACTAACAAAGTTAGAGATGTCAAAGAACATATTCTCAAACGTAAACGAGTAGAAAGAATTAAACGCTTAATGCGCTCATTTCATGCCGTAGATTGTGATGATCTTTATTTTGAAATCCATCACTATTTATCGGATAAGCTCGAGCAATATTCTCTCAAAGATATTTATGATGCTAGGGCTTTTTTATCTGAGAAATATGCAGTTATTACCACATTACAACGTGGCACTATCACATATAACCAACAAGAACTTAGTTACCCTATTAAAAAGCTTGTGGAGAAAAAATAAACATGGAAATGCAATCTGACAATACTATGAATAATCACATCGTAAATATTGAACAACTAGATCCAATAGCTACTAAAGAAATTTATAAAGATTTCATTAGTGGAAAAGTTATCAATAAATACGATATGAGTAATAATGAATTCATTCTATCTGCTAAATTCTCTGAATTAATCAAACACATCGATATTTATAAAAAGTTATATGACCTGCTCGGCTTTGAACTTATCGCTATTGGTGATGATTCCTATTATATTGCTCGACCAGAAAGAGACTCCTTAAATGAAATTGGCGCGAATATTCAAGTTATCCTAATCGTATTATGTCGCGGGCTAGCAACTCGTGGAATTTCACCAGAAATACTTAAAGATCCTAAAGGTGGAATCAATGCTCAAATTATCAATGACATTGGGTCAGAAGAAGAAACAGAAAGAATCTTAAAGGCTTGCGATATAGCTACTCCATTAGTTAAATCTATTGAAAGCATAATGGTTGACCGAGCTTTAATGCATAAAACCTCAGCTGATAGATATGTTTTATCTAATGCTGGTAGTTTTATGTATCGACTGTTGTTGGAAACAGATATGCAGCTTAGCCTTTAAAAACTCTACATGTACAGCGAGTAAATATAGCACCTCATAATATAAAGATAATAATAAATATTAAATACTAATGACAATCAATCGTATTTAATGTAGTATTTTTTGATAAATTTTTTCAATAGTGTCCTTTATTTAATTTAATCGATAGGTAAAAAATATGAAAAAAATATTCAAAAAAGCATTTCCTTTATTAGCAAGCATACCATTATTTACATCTCTCTCTTTTGCTGACAATAATCATTATCCTGTGAAGATTGAAAGTTGTGGCCATGTATTAACATTTGATAAAGCACCTGAAAAAGTTGTTGGTATTGGCCAAGGCACAGTTGAAATTTTATATTCTTTAGGACTCGCTGATAAAGTTGCAGGGACTGCATTATGGGTTGAACCAGTGATGGAGGAATTTAAAGAAGTTAATGCTAAGATTGATGTATTGGCAGACAATGATGTAAGTTTTGAAAGCATTATTGCAAGAAAACCAGATTTAATTACTAATCAATTTCAATGGCAAATTGGCCCAGTTGGTATTGTCGCTAGCGTTGAACAATTTGATGAATTAGGTATTCCTGTATATACATCACCTGCAGACTGTGTTGCTAAAGATAATAGTGACGGTGGCGATGGTGTTCGTGCAAATGCATTTACTATGGATGTAATTTATCAAGAAATTTCAGAATTAGCTAAAATCTTTAATGTTGAAGATCGAGGTAATAAATTGATCAGTGATTTAAAAAATAGAGAAAATTTAGCTAAAGCAAAAGTTCAAGGTTTACCGAATAATACTTCTGCTTTATTCTGGTTCTCAAGCGCTGATGCAGAATCTGACCCATATGTTGCAGGTTCAAAAGGTGCTCCAGGTTACATTATGTCAACGTTAGGATTGAAAAATATTGTTGATACTGCTGAAGAGTGGCCGTCTGTGAGCTGGGAAACTATCGTAAGAGAAAGCCCAACAATGATTGTTGTTGGAGACATGAGTAGACGTCGTTTTGCTTTGGATGATGTGAAAGTAAAATTAGAATATTTAAATAATGACCCAGTACTAAAATTAATTCCAGCAGTAGAGAATCAGCGAATTGTGGTAATTGGTGCTCAATCAATGAATCCTACTTTAAGAACCATCGAAGGGCTAGAAAAAGTTGCTGATGCAATTTCTAAGATGAATTTACAATAAAATTTATGGCTTTATATATATCTAAACGCTTAGGATTGATAGTATTTGTAATACTTCTCCTAGGCGTTACTATTTTAATTGGTACATCAATTGGGGAAATATATATCCCTTTTGATGTTGTATTGAAAACTATTGCTAATAAGCTATGGGATGCAGGCTATCCTTTGGATAGAATAGATGAAGGTATTGTTTGGAACTATCGTTTAAGTAGAACTGTCATTGCCGCATTGTGTGGTATGGCTCTCGCTCTTTCGGGGACTATATTACAAGCACTACTTAGAAATATGTTGGCAGACCCATATTTATTAGGAATTTCTGCGGGTGCTTCTACGGGGGCTGTTGCTGTGGTTGTTTTGGGAATTGGGGCGGGTGCTCTTTCTGTTTCATTTGGTGCTTTTTTTGGTGCGATTACAGCGTTTATATTAGTTGCACTTTTAGCATTCAGAACAGGTAAGGGGAATGGCGGTGTTATTTTGGCAGGTATTGCAGGATCACAATTATTTAACGCAATCACCTCATTTATTATTACCCATTCGGCAAGTGCAGAACAAACACGAGGCATTATGTTTTGGCTATTAGGCAGTTTATCTGGTGTTAGATGGCCTGATGTATCATTAGCTTTTCCAGTGACAGTATCAGGATTGTTAGTATGCTTATGGTATGCAAGATCATTAGATGCTTTTACCTTTGGCGCAGACTCAGCAGCTTCTTTAGGTATCCCTGTAAAACGCACTTATATTGTTTTAATTGTATGTGCAACATTAATGACAGCAACGATGGTTAGTATTGTGGGTGCTATTGGTTTTGTAGGGTTAGTAATTCCACATGCAACACGTGCAATTATAGGATTAAAACACCATAGGCTTTTGCCAACGGTCGCCATTGTTGGTGCAATCTTTTTAGTGGCTGCAGACATTGTTTCTCGTACAATTATTAAAGGTCAAGTATTGCCTATAGGTGTAATTACTGCATTGGTGGGAGCGCCTGTATTTGCATTAATATTAAGCCGGAGAGCTCGTTAATTATGGCAATATCTGCAGAAAATTTATACTGGAAAAGTGGGAATAAACATATCATTAATGGTGTTTCTCTATCAGTAAAACCTAATGAGTTTGTTGGTATTGTCGGACCTAATGGCTCTGGGAAAAGCTCGCTAGTTTCTTTATTATCAGGCATTAAAAAGCCAACGAGTGGACATATTACTTTATTTGGACAGCCGTTAAATAAATTACCGCCTCGTTTAATTGCGCAACAATTGGCATTTGTTAAGCAACATATTGATACAGATGATCACATTACTGCAAAACAATCTGTTGAGCTGGGGCGTACACCTTATTTAAGCCTATTATCCCCTTGGTCAAAACATGATGATGAGATAGTAGAAGAGGCATTATCAATTGTGGATATGATGGAAAAATCAAAACAATTGTGGCCAACCTTATCAGGAGGTGAAAGGCAGCGTCTTCACATAGCACGAGGGTTAGTACAAAAACCTAAAATGATTATTTTAGATGAGCCTACTAATAATCTAGATGTCCATCATCAATTAAATTTACTTAATCTAGTTAAACAGCTAAAGCTAACGACCATTGCTGTGTTGCATGATCTTAATCACGCTGCAATGTATTGTGATCGACTCATTGTTATACAAGGTGGAAAGATTGCGGCTGTCGGTACGCCTAAAGAAGTATTAACTAAAGAGTTTATTAAGGAAATATTTAAAGTTGAGGTGGAATGCTATGAAGATTCCGAAGGTCAACCTTTTATTCGTTTTATCCAATCTTGTTAAAAATACGGAGAATTAAAATGCGTCATGTATTAGTTATGGTTTTGAGTAGTGTGTTATTTTTAGGCAATGCACAAGCAGAAGTCCATGAAGTTAAAATGTTGAACAGAGGTGAAACTGGGTCAATGGTTTTTGAACCAGATTATTTAGCAATTCAACCAGGTGATTCTGTCAAATTTATAGCGACTCATAAGAGCCATAATGCAGCTTCTATTATTGAATTAATGCCAGAAAACACACCTGCATTTAAAGGGAAAATTAACGAAGAATTAGAAGTTAAATTTGATACGAGTGGTTTTTATGGCATCCAATGTACACCTCATTTTTCAATGGGCATGATTATGGTCATCAAAGTTGGTGATGATGAAGTATTGCCTAATGCTTTTAGAACGTATAAAGCACCAGGGAAGTCACATGAGCGTTTACAAAATATCATCACTAATCACAATCTATAACGACTAATTAGTTTATGACTCATGCCTCAAATAACAAGCAACAAATAACTTTTCGAAATTATTTATTGCTTGTTGTACCTTTAACGTTATCAACAATTACTGTTCCTATATTAGGCGCAATAGACACTGCATTGGTTGGGCATTTGCCTAACCCAAGTTTTATTGCTGGTGTTACAATTAGCACAATCATTTTTAACACGCTTTATTGGCTATTTGGTTTTTTAAGAATCAGTACTACTAGCTTTACAGCACAGGCTTTGGATAATCTAAGCCATTTAAAAAGTGCATTTCTTCGGCCTTTATTCATTGCATTATTGTTAGGCACATTATTTATCATAGGAAAATCATTAATTTTTGATGTTTTTATTAAATTTTCCAATCCTAGCGCAGAAGTTTATTTTTATGCAAAAGAATACTTCGATATTCTAATTTTTGGTGCACCCTTTACTTTAATCAATTATGTACTCATTGGATTTTTAATGGGGCGGTCATATGTAAAATTAGTGCTTTATCTACAAGTATTTATTAATATTGTTAATATTATATTATCTATATTATTTGTTTGGTATTTTAATATGGATGTTAAAGGTGTAGCCCTTTCAACCTTGCTGGCTCAAATTAGCACAATGATAATCGCTACCATTTTAGTCTATAGAATGGGGATGTTTGATATCAGCATAGATGACCTAAAAGAATATTTTTCATGGGCATCACTGAAAGAAATTATACTGATTAATAGCGATTTAATGATAAGAACAGTTTGTTTATTAACAGTTATTAATTTATTTATTTCAAATAGCACCGCATTGGGTACAGAAATTCTCGCAGCAAATAGCATACTATTTCAAATTCAATACTTAATGGCATATATTTATGATGGTTTTGCCAATGCAGCCAGTATATTGAGTGGTCAAGCTAAAGGTAAAAAAGATATTCATTTATATAATCAAACGATTAAATATGCCATTGTTTCAGGGTGTGGTATTTCATTATTCTTAAGCTTAGTTTGGGTCACATTTGATCAAAATATACTTGGTTTATTTACAAATCAAGCGAATATTCTAGCACTAGCTATAGAATATAGTATATGGATGGCAATATTCCCTATCGTTGTTTCAATGGGCCTAATGATTTATGGCGTATTTTGTGGTATTAATTATACGTCTTCTATCCGCAACTCAATGATTATAGCTGTCATTATTTGGCTAATCTCATCTTTTCTCTTAATACCAAATTTTGGTAATGATGGTATATGGATCTCGTTCTTACTATTTTGTTTAGCACGATCATTACTTGTTTTTTGGCTAAATTTATCAAAAAAATTCTTTTTTAGAGATTAATTTTTGTAGAGCCAAAGTAACAACCACCTAGCCCATTAGACTATTTAAAATACGATCTTGCCATGTCTTAATATACTCATTATGGTGAGTTAAGATACTTGGATGATTAACGAAACTAACTAGGTGTTTTTGCATTAATAATTTCCTAGGCCAATTTAATGAGCCTACTACAATTTTTTTTATAATTTCTTGAAAATTCTCATCCCAGTCCTTAGGATTGTTCTTTTTCACAATTAGTGTAGATATTGATTTAACGCCATCACTGATATCTACTTCTAAAATTGAATAGAAAACTCCATTCAATTGAAATTGTACTTCCATCACATACCTAGGCCGTCCATCGGACATTCTGTGAAGCTTAGATTTACCAACACTTGGTAATTGATGTAAATATTCTTGGTATTCAAAACCACATTGTTTGGCCAACTCAGCTATCATAGATTTAAATAATTCAAATCTACTTAATATGGCTTGTTGCTCTTCATTATTAATACCCAAATATTCGCCTTTGAACGCATTGCCATTCGAGGTTGCTTCTCCTGTATTAACAGCAACTTCATCAAAAATCTTTTCTGTGTCAGATTCTATAATAACGCTTGCTGTATGTTTAGATTCATCTAAGACCTTCTTCGTAATTAATTCACCATTAAATTGCAACAATGCCATAGGAACTTCAATATTAACAATATCTTCTGACTCTGTAGCTTCCCTATCATCATCTACAATGATATCTTCTATACCAATACTCCGCCCGCCTTCTTTCACGACTCCTGATCCTTTTTGACGAGTTCTAAATCTATCACTCTTGAAATCCACCTCATGGCAAGTATCTATCGGTAATCCTGAAATACCGACTATTTCATTAACTAAATAAAAATTCTCTTCTTTCTTAAACCAACCTGCAGCCCGAATGACGACATTCTCCAGATCAGGTGGGTCAAAATGAAAGTTCCAACATGTTACATTATCAAGAGCCACCTTTTCCCTCACAAAATAATCAGCAATACTTTCATATGATTTTCGAACAATTGGATTTGTTAATACCCATGCTAAATGTTTTCTAGTAGCTTCATCCTTAAGCGCTGATAATGGAAATGAGCAATGTGGCAATACAAAAATAATACCCTTATCATCTTCAATGCCGACATCAAACTCTCTGGATAAAATACCCGAGTCAACACAATTTCGAGCCAAATAAGCATTACGAAAAAACAAGGCTCGTGCAAGTTCAATTTGAGGGATTAGAATTTCTTCACGCGTAGAAGAATCTACATAGCGAAATTTTGTCGTTTTATTATCTATGATTTTACAACTTGTTAACTCTTTTAAAGATATACAAAAAGTTTTTAGATATCCTTTTGGCCTCACATTAGAACTTTCATTATTCAAAACACTATTCACAACCAATGAAGGCAAATTAGATACATCCAATAAAGTATCCTGAAGCTGACCATCATGCTCTAAACCTACAGAAATTTTCCATTTTTTTAAACCATTTTGCCTTTTAAACATCCCCAATGATTTAACTTTAGAATTACTTGGTATTCCTTTCATCGTCATTATTTATCACTCTGTTGCTGTAAAACCATATCTAAAAAATCTTTTGTTTCTTCTGTCATTCGTTCATCACTTAAACCTGATAAACGTAAAATTTGCCATCTCGGAAGTTTTTCATTATTGACTAGCAGACCTACTATCACTTTACTAATTCTCCTAATCTGATAATCACTGATAGTTTCATGATAACGCTCTAAAAATAAATTCATTAAAGGCAGTACTGCTTTCTTTTTTGTGTAAGTATGATGCAATCCTAATTGATTTAACCACCACTGCTTTGATCTGAGAGGGCCTTGCATATCTAGTACTACCTTTTTTTGTAGACCTAACAATCTTTTCGTATGTACTAGATCTCGTTTAGCCCAATCAATGCCTCTATTACCTTGTACTTTGGGTACATGATATTTTTTATTAATTTCTAACAGCCAATCTTTATCATGCCTATATAGCCATGCATACAATGCCCCATTTAGCAGCCTTGATGACTTCACTGAATATTGATCCAATAAACCCTGCCATTGCTGACGATTCTTTAACGTATGATTATCAATATAATCTGTAGACATATTGTTAGATGCTTGTTTCTCCATTTCTAGTGGCATTGCACTGATAGCCTGAAATATATCGGAAAATAGCCAATTACTATCATTAAAAGCTTCTAACACAACAATATGCTCTAAGTAACTAAAAGATTTTCTATGTTTTCTAAAAATAGCTTTAAGCCAGCTTGTATCTGACTCTAAATCACTCAAACCATAATTCAACAAAAATTTTGATGACCATTTTTGATGAACCCGCTCTATGATTTTCTCGTGATCAATATGGCAATTACCTCGCAAACAATCATTCCGAGCCGCTAGTAACTGATAAAACTGTGTCCATTGTGCAAAAGAAGGTGAAATTTTTCCACCTAAATCTAAAAGCTCTCGAACCTTATGAGTAACAATAACTTCACATTGATACTTCAATGGTCGTGATTCAGATGACTCTAATTGTATATCATTCACTGCAACGAACTCATGTCTATGATTAGAACGAAAACCAATTTCTGTATTTCTTAATGCGCCATGAGATACACAGCAAGTACCACCTACTTGCCATTCTCTTTTCCAGTATGCTTCCTTATACAAATCCAATTGATCCTTAATGCATTGAGGGCAATAACGTATTGAACTTACAATAGGGATTCGAGAGGCATTCATGCCTGTCGCTAAGTGCACCACTCCTTGAGATTCAGAAGACATTAATTGAATACACTTTTGTCGTCTATTTTCAGGCATGAATGGTGCGTATATGGGGAATAACGTATGTTGATATATCAGATCCAGTACTGATAATTGCTGCCCTAAATATAAATCAGAAATAACACTTAAATGACAAGGTAAATCAACCGTTGCAATAACTTTCCTATTATTAAATATTAGATCTAATAGCTGTTTTGGGCTTTCCAATGCTAAACGTACTTTAGCACGAGCAATGATGCTATAAACAAGTTCATCCTGGTAAGGTAAAGGAAAGCCTAGCATGCTTCTAAGCCATTTCAATCAAATATGATTCAATATCAAAGATCATATCGCTACTAGCTTTTAAGTGATGATAAAAATCATTTGTATGCTCTTTCTGAGAAAACATAAACCGTAAATCATTACTTAGTAAAGTATTCCACTCTTTTGGTTTAATCGTCGCTACCTTTGATATCTTATTCATGGATTTTTGTTTAGGCGTATCATTTGTTTTTTGTGCAATACTTAATTCTTGCATAATGATCGGCATCAACGTTTGCATGTTATCAGTTGGATACTGCGCACAAATTCGTTTCACACATGGCACTAATAATTCGGAATCATACCCCAATTCCAATAACATACAATGAAGCCTAGTTGCAGTTTCATGCCCATGATACTTACTAATATCATCTCTGTACCCCAAACTTTTATCAATCATAGATGTTAAATCTAATAACTTTTTATCAATACTTGGAATAGTTAAATCTGAATATCTTGCTATTCTATTTGGATCTCCTGACCGCAATGCCTCAATAATTGGATGAATAGTCTTTAATTCATCTTGATAAGTTTGTCTTAATAATTTAACAGTGATTCTTTCAACTTTAGAAGAAATTGCTTTAATTTGAGCCAATACAAATAGCTTAATGGCAATATCTAAAATACCTTGGCTTAATTCATACCAACAATCTCTAATCTCTTGTGACAGCGTAACATCTGCCTTATTTAACCATTGATATTTCCATAAAGCATCCGTAAACATATTCCACTCGGATCGAATAATAATATCAGTATTTATGATTTCATCTGGCTCATTCAACATAGGCTCCCATAGAATGGAACCTAATCCCGCACCTCTTCTTGCTGATCGCAAGTCATTCTCAAAAATAAATCTAGCTTTTGGTGTACCCACCATAATCACAGGTAAACCAACAACATTAACCAATGTGACAAAGAAACTTAACATTTTGTCAGCACCACCTGACTTATTAATACTTAAATGCTGAATTTCATCTATTAGTAGTAAACCTATTGCATGAAGATTAGCTATATGTCTCATCAAATGTAATAACGTTTCGATACCATGTCTTTTAGATGCATATTTTTCTTCATAATCGGTATCCAATGCAACATCTATCGCTCTAAAAAAATGTAAACAAAGGCTTTTTAAAGAACCGTCATGTGGGCAATCAATTTTCAAATAGACTATCTGTAAAAAATTATGTTCAGGATGATATAAAACCTGTGGATATCCAGACAAGATACGATTCGTTGTTGTCGTTTTACCACTACCTGAGCATCCTATAAATGATAAGCTTTGTGCTGTGGATTTTGCTGTATCAAAGCGTAAAGCCGAGATGTCCTTAGTAATAGTTCTTTCATAACTATTTTGAATATGCTGATTTAGATCTCCAGTAGAAATATTACGACCGACATACCCTTCACGAATCAGAATAGAAATTTTTGTTTCTAAATCAATATGCCTAGCAATGGGATGAAAAAAATTATTCAGTAATTGTGATATCAAATGAATTCTGGAAGACGCTGGCAACTGTCGATCAGAAATTTTAAACTCTACACGACCACGTAATAAGTTAATAACATCCTTTTTTTCTCTAATAGGCGGTAACGCCTCTATAAATGGATTACCTTGGTAATGACCAATAGTTTCACCATATTTAGCAATAATTGCCTTAGTTGGTAATTTCATCTAGCCTACTCCTCACTATCATCATTATCGTCATACAATGAGAGCTCATCATAATGAGGATATTTTAGTTTCAAATCATCCAATGTTTCATCATGTGATTGAGCCTTATCTGAAGGCATGGGAATAATATTGTGTTTAACAGGAGAAATACTGGGCTTCTCTTTTTCATAAAACTGTTGAGCGAGATTATTACTATATTTTCGTCTCTCTTTTTTCTGAGAGTGCTCACGATTAGCCTTAATATTGCTGACTTTCTCCTTTATCGTTCTGGTATCTTTTGTTTTTTCTAAAGATGCCTGTTTAATAATAGCTTCTATAGCATCTTCTAAGTCTGACTTCGCAATATTGCTCCTTAGATCTTGCTCTTTGGCTGTCTTACTTAATTCTTTTGTTTTCTGCCAAACCTCCCAAAAACTATGATCTTGGAATTCTCTAGAATGATCAGATAGTTTTGCTTCCCAAAACTTTAAACTATTACCCTCATAAAAGACATAGATCTTATTCGCATCACTAGGATCATAAGCTACTTCTAATGCTTTAGGTCTGTTAACACTTCCTTTTCGATGCAGCCAACTAGCAGTAAAAAATTCAGCACAGGTATAAATCAATCTAAATAACTTAATCCCTTTATCAGATAGAGTTGCTTTTTTTCGTGGTAATAGTGCGATATATAAAGATATATCTGGTGCTGACCTAAGTTTTCCTGTCCTATTTTGTATTCCCCAGTTCCATAAATCCAATGGAACTAGTGGCAAATTAACAGGCATATCAGGCTCTCTATCATATGTTGTCAAATGGTGCGTTCTGTTATATTGCAGCACAGAAAGCAAAATAATTTTCTGAAATTCTTGCAAATTTAAAGTTGCATCTAATCTTGAATCTTTTCCACCTTTTTTTCTCTCTTTAACACTCAGCACGATACCTTCGGCAAACGGCTTAAACTGTGCCTGAATCAATTTAAAACGACTTTCAACAACAGGCTTTAAATCCCCTCTAAAGGGCGGAGTATTTTCAATACGTATGGCAAAGCTTTTTTCTAAATTTTCAATCTGATGCCCTAATAATTCACCTCTATCAGCTAAAATTGCATCAGGCAAACCAACACTTGGCCAATCCCCAGAATTAATAGATATACCAAATTGATTACAAAATTCTATTTTATCTGTAAATGCCATGTATAAAGCACGCATACTTGTAACATATGAAGCATTTTCCAATCCAACATAAAAACCTGTGATCATTCGGCTAAAAACATCTATAACAAAGTAAATGGTTGGCCGACCAATAATCATATATCGATCTGTATTAGATACCAAGTAAATATCAGCAATAGTCGCATCTATTTCGTAACGTGCACCTGGCCCTAATACATTTGTATTAACCGTTGATCGTAATGCTTTAATATCTTTATTGTATTCTATAGATCTTGTACGAGCTTTAACTTGGGTTGCTTGATCATATTCTCTTTTATAAAAATACTGAAACTGCCTGAAACTTGGGATTTCAGTTTCTTCTACATTCGGATACAGTGATCGATATTGAGATTGAAATTTCCTATAAGCATATCTTTGAGTGTGAGTTTTTTCTGTTAGCATAAATTTAATAATTGCCTTATGAAACATTTCTTCTATTTCATGAGTAATAATTGCACCTTCACCTGTAGAAAACTCTCTTTTTCGCCCTAATTTATTATCTTTAGCAACTCTTTTTTGCCCTTTAGCACCAGAATTATAATATTTCGGTAGCAAAGCATTAGGTGTTTGCCCTTCCTGCCAATAGCGTCTAAGTAATCTATATATAGTCTGTTTACTCGTACCAAATTTTTGCTGAATATCTTTAATCAATACAGCTCTAATCTTAGGAACATAAAAATGTGTATGCTGCACCAAGTCAGCAATCAAAGCATAATTTTCATCTCGTTTAATTTGATAGACAGATCCTTTCTCTGGCTCAATAAACTCAACATCAAAATAAGGATCTGCGATCAATGACAATTCAAAATCTTCGATCTGAGCCACAAATTCATCACGATTTAAAACTTTAGGAAATACCGTATCATCGTGTAGTTGAATAACGACTAATTGATAAGGATAAATTTTAAGTATCCTATAACTAATATCACCTGAACTATAAACATCATTAACCCGCAACATTGTAGATATCCTCCCATAAAGCTTCCGTACCTAAATGTATATCTTGCACATTGAGTTTCTTATATGATGTTCTCAGATCAAATTTAAAAAATCGCTGAGCAATCAAAGATCGTAATTCTCCCAAAGATGTTCCTAACTCTAGATCATATGCTGTATCTATTTTTTTTGTAAAATCCATCAACGATAAATCTTGGTATTTCACTAGTTGCGATGTGTAGAATTCAATCTTTTCTAATAATTTTAACTGCTCATCTTCTATTCGAGGATATAGCCACTGAATATTTTGAAAAACAACCTTTGATATATCTAATTCGGTAATAATCTTCCACGGAACATCTTTTTGCTGCCAATAACGACGTTCTATCTCTAATTTTTCTATCACACGAGTTTTATCTAGATCAGAATGATACTTAGCCTGAATAGCAAATCGTTGTTGAGGATAATCGGAGGTTAAAATATAAAAGTCACTACTCATAACCTGATCAACACCTTGCATAGATGGGTGCTTAATTTGAGCTTCATTGGCTATTATTTTTGTATCTTCTAAACGTAGAGGAAATTGCTCACGAATATCCGAGGTCCTTTCATTCCACTCAAATAGTAGAAATATGGCTAATTCTAAGTCAGATAATAAATGATGAGTTCGTTTAGATTTATATCCATATACTCGATGCGAACGGCCACTTGAAGGAATATCTCTCACCGTTATCCACGGTTTATACAATGAACCTTCACCTGATCCTCTACCTTCTTCAATCCATTTCTCTTGTTGCTTTTCACTAGCCATAAAAAACACCCATTATTCTCATTTCTAACAGAATAACAGGTGCCTTTAAACTGAACAACAAATTTAGTTCCAAACTTTATTGTTCAGTATGATACTTTATTGTCTAGTTCCAAACTTTATTGTCCAGTATGATACTTTATTGTTCGCTTACATTAAAAACTCAATATTCTTTAAGAATTATTCGACTGTAACCGATTTTGCAAGATTTCTCGGCTGATCCACATCTGTGCCTTTCACGCATGCAACATGATATGAGAATAACTGCAATGCGATTGATACTAAAATCGGCGCTGTCATTTCTGGCATATCAGGCAATTCAATTTCATGTCCAAAGCCAATTTTCTGCTGAACTCTACGCTCTTTGAAGATATATAAACGACCATTACGTGCGTTGATTTCTTCTAAGTTTGCAATCATTTTGTCCGTAATTGCATTCTCAGTCACAACTGCAATCACTGGCATATTCTTATCCACCAAAGCCAATGGACCATGCTTCAATTCACCCGCAGGATAGCTTTCTGCATGAATGTAAGAGATCTCTTTTAACTTCAAAGCACCTTCCATCGCGATTGGATATAAAACACCACGCGCAACGAATAAAGCACTTGTAGATTCCGCAAACTCTTCACTCATCTTCTGAATCGTTTCATCCATTGCAAGCATTGCTTCTGAATAAAATGGCAAAGATGTTAATGCATCGCTCATTGCAGAATTGCTATGTTTAGATAAAGCATCCGCCAATGTTAACAATACAGTCAATTGTGTTGTGAATGCTTTTGTTGAAGCCACACCAATTTCACGACCAGCATGAGTTAAGATCGTCCAATTAGATTCACGCGTAATCGCGCTATCTGGGCTATTTGTGATTGCTAAGTAGCCTAAAAATGGCTTTTGCTTCGCCAATTTCAAAGCTTCGATCGTATCTAATGTTTCACCTGACTGTGAAATAGAGATGAACAATGTATTTTTGGGTGTCACACTTTCACGGTAACGATATTCACTTGCCACTTCTACATGGCACGCAATACCAATGGATTCAAACCAATATTTTGCAACTAAGCCTGCGTGATAACTTGTACCACATGCATTGATCTGTACTGCTTCAATTTTACCCGCAACTTCAGCATCACAACCAATCAAAGTTGCTAGATCAGCTTTCAAACGACCTTGCAAGGTTTCACTCAATGCTTTTGGTTGTTCAAAAATCTCTTTTTGCATGTAATGCTTATATAAGCCTTTATCGGCAGCATCATCTGTCGCATAAAGATTTTTAGATGGACGTTTAGCAGTATTACCTGCTTTATCCAAGATTTCAATCGTTTCACGTGTTAAGCGAATGCAGTCAAAATCCTCTAAATAAATGAACTGATTAGTAACTGGCAATAATGCAAATGGATCAGATGCAATGAAGTTTTCACCCAAACCAACACCAATAACTAATGGCGTGCCTTTACGAGCTGCCACTAATTCATCAGGTAATGTTGAATCAATCACAGCAATACTGAAAGCACCTTCTAAATGCGTTAATGCTTTTTGCACTGTTGCAAATAAAGTATCAACATCATTGCGCATAGAATGAATTAAATGCGCGATCACTTCTGTATCTGTTTCAGATGCAAAAGTATAACGACCTGACAATTCATCTTTCAATTCTTGATAATTTTCAATAATGCCATTGTGAACAACAGCAATTGTACCACTTACATGTGGATGTGCATTACGCTCATGTGGTACACCATGTGTTGCCCAACGTGTATGTGCGATACCAAGTGGGCCTTTTAAATCAGCAGCTATAACTTTAGTTTCTAAAGCAGCGACTTTCCCCTGGCTTCGTTCTCGAAATAGTTCGTGTTCATTGATGACAGCAATACCTGCTGAATCGTATCCTCTGTACTCTAAGCGTTTCAATCCTGATAATAAAATAGGGCTAACGTTACGCTCTGCAATTGCTCCAACTATTCCACACATCTACATTCCTTTTTACTTGCTATGAAATGAATATCACTCCCGCAGGAGTGATATTTACATACTTTAATTAACGACTCTTACGAATTTTTAAGTGCTTACCTTTAGCATTCGCTAAGATCAACTTATCTGCCTGAACTTTAGTTTTTGGCTTTTCAACTGCATAAGGGTTTTCACCTGAACGGAAATCCAAACGCACTGGCGTACCAACTAATTTCAATTGCTCACGATAAGTATTCATCAAATAACGAATATAATCAGGTTTCACATGACTCACACGAGAACCATGAATCACGATACGCGGTGGATTTTTACCACCTTGGTGCGCATAACGTAATTTAGGCGCTAAACCTTGTGATACAGGCGGATGATGTCTATGAACCGCAGCTTCTAAGATATTAGACAACTCATTCGTTGTGAATTTACGCATTGCATTGTCATAAGCTTGAATTGCCATTTTCAACACTTTATCCACATTCGTGCCATGTAAGGCAGAAATGAAGATTGGTTGTGTGAAGTCAATGAAAGCAAACTTACGCGTGAATTCAGTTTTAATCCACTCTCTTTCGTGATCAGGCAAATGATCCCATTTATTCACAGCCAATACTAACGCACGACCTGAATCTAATACGTTACCCAATAAGCCTGCATCTTGGTCTGATAAGCCTTCGTGCGCATCAAATACGAATACAACAACGTTAGATTTCTGCATCGCTTCGATACTTTTAATCACGCTGAATTTTTCGATCTTATCATCCACACGGCTACGACGACGAATACCTGCTGTATCAATCAAGATAAAGTCACGATCTTCTTTAGAGAATGGAATCTCTACAGAGTCACGTGTTGTACCCGCAACATCACTTGCCAATACACGTTCTTCACCAATGATACGGTTGATCAACGTTGATTTACCAGCATTAGGACGTCCCAATACTGCTAAACGAATTGGACCATCATCCACAACGATATCATCTTCTTCGTCTTCAGATTCTTCATCATAATCTTCAAACTCTTCTTCCTCGAATTCTAATTCAGGGAAACGAGCAAATGTCGAGATGACTAAATCTAAAATACCACGATTGTGAGCAGCAGACACAGCGATAGGATCGCCCATACCTAAAGCATAGAATGGCGCAATCGCCATATCATCTTCTTTACCTTCTGCTTTATTCACAACAACGATCACGGGCTTATTTGTACGACGAACCATCTCTGCGATTTCTTCATCATAACCTGTTAAATCATTGCGACCATCTACGATAAAGTAGATCAAATCAGCATCTTCAACAGCTTTCCAAACTTGTCCTGCGATTAGGTTATCCATGTGATTACTATCATCACCAGATAAACCACCTGTGTCCAAAATAATGTAAGGTGTTTGTTCTGCACCAACTTTACCCATGCCATAACGGCGATCGCGTGTCAGCCCTGGCTGATCGGCAACCAAAGCATCACGAGTACGAGTTAATGCGTTATATAAGGTAGATTTCCCAACATTTGGGCGCCCTACCAAAGCGATAATCGGTAAATCTTTCATAAATTAGATACTAATACGATAAACATTTCCAGAGTGATCCTGGAAAACCGCACTGCCAGCCAAAGTCAAAACATCAGGCATGAATCCTGATTTACCTACTTTAGTTGAACCAAGTAATTGTCCACTGTTCTTATCTAGAACATGAACATATCCTTCATTATCACCCACGACAATGCGTTCATTAATCAATACAGGACGCGTTAAATGACGAGCGAATAATGCATTGCTCTCCCATTCAACTTTCCCATCACGTTTTGATAATGCACCAATATTGCCATTATCATAAGCAACATATAGTCGAGATGCATCTACTGTTAGACCAGAATAAACGCCTGATTTGGTTTCCCAAAGTTTACGTGCATTCTGTAGAGATACTGCCGCTACACCTGTACGCGCAACAGGCACATAAGCAACATTATTATCAATCACTGGTTCAGCATCAATATCTGCTAAACGAGCCATTTCTGTGCCACCACGAGGATTACTAACTTTTTGTCCCCAAATCACAGCACCAGTTTCAGCATTTAAATAGCCGATTAGACCTAAATCTGTTGGCACTAATAAGTTTTGTCCCACAACAACTGGTGCGGCACCGCCACGCAAACTAACTTCTGGCACTTGAACCATATATGCCCAAGATTTTTCACCTGTTTGAGCATCAAATGTTTCAACTGCACCACCCATAGTACGGATAATGACACGAGATCCTGCAATGACAGGCGTTGTTGTTGGTGCACCATAAAGCTTGGTACTCCAAACTTTTGAGCCATTCGCCGAAGACAATGCAACTAACTCACCAGTTTTTGTGCCCACAAATACTAAGTTGCCATTGGTTGCTGTACCAGTATAAAGTTCATCAACTTTTGTTGCCCAACCTTTCTTACCTGATGTTGCATCCACCGAAGATACAGAGCCATTAGCATTGGCAACATAAAGTGTATTACCACTGTGTGCTACATTAAATCTCAAGCTTGTTTCATCAGAATTACCTAAGCCTGAAACTGACCAAGAAGTTCTCACTAAATTTTTATTTGTGTTTTCTGAAATTGGTGTTGGCGTTGGTGCATTTGTTTTACCTACAAAGAAACCTGAACAACCAGTCACTGCTAAAGTTGCAACCAATACAGCTGAAATTTTTAATTTATTCATACTCTATCCTTCAATTCGAATCTTGGAATGCTCAGCATTAAGCGCCGGTTGATAACTGGTTAATTTTTCTTTGAATCACTGGTGACTGTAAGATATCGAAAGCTTCTGCATAAACAGTTTTTGCATTATCAATACGGCCTTCTTTAACATAGACATCACCCTGTAATGATTTCACTAAACCTGTAAAGCTTTTAGTTGTGATTTGATTCAATTCAGCCATAGATGCTGTGTAATCACTATTTTCATACAAAGCTACAGCCAAACGATAACGGAATAAATCCTTCATCACTGGATCTTTTGTTGCAGCCAATTGTGATTGCAAATCTGCAATTGCACCTTTCAAATCATTATCATTTGCTTGAAATGCTGCTTTTTGTAGCATCGCTAAATCTTTAAAACCTTCAGCTTTAGCATCATTCATTACAGCAGCAATCGCTTTATCATCTAATTTACCTGATTCTAAAGCTTGCTCAAATACATAATAGTTCGTTGCTTGTGTTGATAAACGGTCACTTTTATGGCTTTTATAATAATCCCATCCAATGATGCTACCAATCACAACAATGATCGCAAAAAAGATCCAAGCACCATTTGCTTTTAACCAATCAACGAGTGCTTCTGCACGTTGATCATCTGTTTCAAACTGGTTTAAACTCATCTTATTACCTTTTATTTAATATTTTTTAACCAATCAACCAATTCAGATAATGCGATCTCTTGTTGCTCACCGATTTCTCTTAAATTTTTAATGATGGCAATATTGTTAGCTAATTCATTTTCGCCCAAAATCATGGCAAATCTTGCACCACTTTGATCCGCTTTTTTCATTTGAGATTTCATGCCTGATTCGCCCAATACTGTTGATACTAAGTAATCAGGATAAGCTGTACGAATTTGTTCCATCAGAGATAAACCAGCTTTTTTAGCATCGTTACCTAATAACACAGCAACTAAATCAGTTTGTTGAGTTTCTTCGATTTGTTGTACTTCTTCACACAGCAAATACAAACGCTCCATACCTAAACCAAAACCAATCGCTGGAGTTTTATGACCACCTAACTCTTCAACCATACGATCATAACGACCACCGCCACAAACTGTTGCCTGCGCGCCTAATTTGTCTGTTGTCCATTCAAATACTGTACGAGTATAGTAATCCATACCACGAACAATACGATGATTGATGACATACTTAATGCCCAATGCATCTAAGTATTCACATAATTTCTTAAAGTGTTCTGCTGATTCTTCAGTCAAATGATCCAACAATGTTGGTGCTTTATTCAATAAATCTTGCATAGCAGGATTTTTAGAATCCAAAATACGCAAAGGATTTGTTTTCAAACGTCGCAAGCTATCTTCATCCAACAACTCAATATTATCTTCAAAATATTTTACAATCACGTCACGATAACGTTTACGACACTCTTCTGTACCCATTGAGTTGAGTTCTAAAGTTACGTACTCAGAAACACCTAATTTTTCCCACAAACGACTGATCATTGCTAAAATTTCTGCATCCACATCTGGTGATTCGATGCCAAACACTTCAATATCAGCTTGGTTAAATTGGCGATAACGACCGTGTTGTGGTTTGTCATAACGGAAAACTGAGCCAATTTGCCATACTTTTTGCACTTGATTGTAGAACAATCCATGCTGAATCCCTGAGCGAACAATACCTGCTGTTAATTCAGGGCGCAATGCCAAACTTGTTTTTTCATCACTGTCAGAAAAAACATACATCTCTTTTTCAACAATATCTGTCACTTCACCCAAAGAACGTGTAAATAATCTCGTTTCTTCTACGATCGGGGTGCGAATTTCACGATAACCATACTGTGCAAATAATTGACGGAATGTACCTTCAATATATTGCCATTTAGCAGTTTGGGTAGGTAAAGCATCGTGCATTCCTTTCACAGATTGAATCTTTTGACTCATGACTTAATTCTCTTCCTTAGGCTCTAATTTAATTTTTGAAACAGTTGTTCTAGCAGTCGGGCGATAAACTTTTTCATCCACCACATCACCATTGAACATTAATTTATCAATACTTTGCGCATTACCAATGTGCAATGAAAAAGGTGCTTCACCTTCCAAATGATATGTTGCATTAGCAGGCAAAACTTCGTTCATTAATACTTTTTTATTTTTATCACGGATTTGCACCCAGCATTCCGCATTATTTAAGGTCAGTGATAATGAAGAAATACCCACAGGTAACTGAACTTTTTCTTGCATTGTCACATCAGCAGATTGATCAGAATTGACAGAAGCCAATGTTAAAGAACCATCGCGAATGATTTGTTCAACTTCAAACGCTGATAAGGCAGATTTTTCATCCATATTAGGCGCAACATTAGCAATCACTGAATTAACATTACTATCATTCATCATGATAGATGGCGTAGAAATTGATTGAGTAGTTGATGCTAACTGTATAGGCTGCTGTATTTCTTCTTCAATCAATGCTTGCTCCTCATCTGAAAGTGCACTTGCAGTATCACGAATAATCTTCTCTGGTGTTGGCTTAATATTAAAAATATCAGTCACTTTATCGCCATAAATAAAGTAAATTGCAATGCCAGCACCCAATAATGCGACTAAAATCACAGAATACCATTTAAAAAATGAACGATGAACCATACGTTTATCTTCGTTCAACTGAGCACGAATCAGGCTTTCCGTTTTTTCTTCTTTAAAAGGATCTTCTAATTGTATGAGTAACGCATCAATTTCCACACGATCAATTTTTAAATAATCTGCATATTTCTTCACATAGTTTCTAATATACAAAAGCGAACCTAGTCGCTCATAGCGACCATCTTCTAAATCTTGTAATACTTGAGCTCGTATTGATAAAACTCTAGAGGCATCCTGCAATGAAGCTTGACGATTTTCTCTTGCATCTTTCAATTGTTGAGCTAATTCATCTTTAATCATATTGTCTCTTTGTTATTAGAATTATTGGCCTTGATTCATAGCAATAACATTCTCATACTTGCTAATTTCAGCTTGATCGCGTGCCTTTTTTGCAGCTTCCAAACCTAGATAAACACTATTAGGCTCATAACCATATGCATCATGATAACGATCTAAAGCAGGAAAAACTTCATTCTGACGGTTCAACTCATTCAATGCAATTGCCTTAAAGTAATAGGTATCTGCATAATTTGGATTAGCTGCAATGGCACGATCTGCATACTCATTACCTTTTACAGGATTTTTATGGACTAAATAGCAAGCAGCTGCAGCGCTATACATACCAGCTTTCAATTCCGATGGCGCATTGTCTGCAATTCTAGCCATAGTCTCTGTTGCGGAAGCATCATATGGGCCACATTGGATCATCGCATAATGTTTTACTGCCATTCGATCCATTGGGTTTATTGCAATCGCTTTAGAGTAGAATGCAATAGCGTCACTTTTTTTTCCTTGGCGTTCTTGAGACACACCTAACATTACATAGAGCTCAGAAAAATCAGGGTATTTTTTCACTAAAGACATCAGTTTTTCATTTGCTACTTGGTATTCACCGCTACCAATATAACCAACACCCATTTGATAAGTTAATTTATCTGTTTCTGGTAAACTTTCAATTGTCATACCTGATGACTTTATGGAAGTACTTGTACCTTGAGTTGTTGTACATGCTAACAACGTAGATGAAAGCAATAACACTGCTAAATACCGCATAATCTACCTCTTCTATATCTTTAATTAATCCGATGCTTTGTGATTGTATCAAGAATTTTCTGTTTTTGTGCGCTTAGTTCGATCTTTCACGCGCCCAGCTAACTGACCACATGCCGCATCGATATCTTCACCTCTTGTCTTACGAATCGTCGTGACAACGCCTTGTCTTTGCAAGATTTCTTTGAAGCGATTGATACGATTCATGGATGAACATTCATAGCCTGAATTCGGAAATGGATTAAATGGAATCAAATTCACTTTACCAGGAATGTCTTTAATTAGTTTCGCTAATGCAAAAGCATCTTCTTCTTTATCATTCACATCCTTTAACATAACATATTCCCAAGTAATTTTGCGATATGCTGATGAATCAGTGATGTAGTTTTTACATGCTTCTAATAATTGCGCTAATGGATATTTCTTATTGATTGGCACAATCTCATCACGCAATGTATCGTAAGGTGCATGTAATGAAATTGCCAATGATACATCTGAAACTTCTTTCAAACGATAAAGTGCAGGCACAACACCTGATGTACTCAATGTTACACGGCGCTTAGATAAGCCAAAACCATAATCATTCAGCATCACATCAATGGCTTGCGTCACATTTGTAAAATTCAACAATGGCTCACCCATTCCCATGAGCACCACATTCGTCACACGACGATTTTGACTTTGCTGAGTGTCATTCTCATATTCGCCCAACAGCTTTTTAGCAAGCATCACCTGCCCTACGATTTCTGCTGTGCTTAAATTTCGGTTAAAACCTTGGCGTGCAGTTGAGCAGAAAGTACATTCTAATGCACAACCCACTTGTGACGAAACACACAAGGTTCCACGATCATCTTCTGGAATGAATACCATTTCGATCGCATTGCCTGACTCTAATTGAATCAGCCATTTATGAGTACCATCACTCGATGGCTGATCCAACAAAACTTTAGGTAAATCAAAAACAAGTCGTGACTTTAATTTTTCACGTGTTTGTTTTGAAATATCAGTCATATCATCAATAGACTCAGCGCCTTTATGATAGACCCATTTCATAATCTGCATGGCACGATAAGGCTTTTCGCCAATCTCTTCACAGAGTTCGAGCATTGCTTGATAAGTTAAACCATACAAATTCTTTTCCACTACATTACTCACGACTTGATTCACTTTTTACTTAAAATTAACGGTTACAAACTTTTACTGGTGCAACTGCATTTGCGCCGAAGAAATATTCGATTTCTACAGCGGCTGTTTCTGCAGCATCTGAACCATGAACAGCGTTTGCATCGATGCTATCTGCGAAATCAGCACGGATTGTACCTGGTGCTGCTTCTTTAGGGTTTGTTGCACCCATGATTTCACGGTGCTTAGCGATTGCGTTTTCGCCTTCCAATACTTGCATCATTACTGGACCAGAAACCATGAACTGTACTAAATCATTAAAGAAAGGACGCTCTTTATGTACAGCGTAGAAACCTTCAGCTTCTGCTTGAGTTAAATGAACCATTTTAGCAGCAACGATTTTGAAACCTGCTTTTTCAAAACGTGTATAGATTTCGCCGATTACATTTTTTGCAACTGCGTCTGGTTTGATGATAGAGAAAGTACGTTCAATAGCCATTAAATACTCCTTAAAGCTTCACGATAGCTAAACAAATAAATTGATTTATGTTTTCATGATAAAAACCGTGGAATTCTAACATAAAAAAGCATTATCTCTTAATAATCCTGTAAATTTTTTATGACTATATTTTCTATAGATTAAGTTTTTCCCTATTCACCACTGCAATTGGACGATTTTTTATTTTATATCAGGCTCATGATATGATGGTAGATCGTTTTATTATCCAACTGCTTTGAGAATGTCTATGCTATCCACATTAAATGCAGCGCAATATGATGCTGTTACCGCTCCTTTAGGTCCTGTTCGTGTACTTGCTGGTGCGGGTTCTGGTAAAACTCGCGTATTGGTTGCGCGCATTGCATGGTTGTTGGAAACAGAACAAACAACACCACATGGCATTTTAGCTGTAACATTCACCAATAAAGCAGCATTGGAAATGCGTACTCGCTTGGAATCTTCCCTCAAGCGCCCCTTACGTAATTTATGGCTAGGTACATTCCATTCATTATGCCATCGCCTATTACGTTTACATCACGTAGAAGCAAAATTGGATCAAAACTTCCAAATCATGGACAGTGATGATCAATTGCGTTTATGCAAAAGATTACTCCGTGAACGTGGTATTGATGAAAAAATTGTGAACCCAAAAGCATTGCAAGGATTCATTGGCAACAATAAAGATGAAGGCAGAAGAGCAAGCCACATTGAAAGACGCCCCAATCAAGCCCATAACACAATGATTGAACTATATGCTCAATATCAAGCCATTTGTGACCAATCAAGCTTAGTAGATTTCTCTGAAATTCTTTTACGCACTCTAGAAATGCTTCGTGACAATGATGCTCTTTTAAAACATTACCAGGAACGCTTCCAATTCGTTTTAGTGGACGAATTCCAAGATACCAATAGCATTCAATATGCTTGGCTAAGAATGCTAAGCGGCAAACATCAACAAATTTTTGTTGTGGGCGATGACGATCAATCGATTTATGGCTGGCGCGGTGCACGTGTTGAAAACATTCTAAATTTTGATCAAGATTTTCCAAACAGTACAACTGTTCGTTTAGAACAAAATTACCGCTCCACTTCTACAATTTTGGATGCTGCCAATAGTGTGATTGAAAAAAACAATGAACGTTTACCGAAAAAACTTTGGACAGACAATAGCGATGATTCACAAATCACACAATACAGCGCAATGGATGCTTATGAAGAGGCACAATTCGTTGTAGGGAAAATCAAAGAGGCTACTGACAATGGTGTTGCCCGCAAAAAACAAGCAATTTTATATCGCTCAAACGCACAATCTCGTATTTTTGAAGAAGTTCTATTACGTGCCAATATTCCTTATCGAATTTACGGTGGTTTACGATTCTTCGATCGTGCTGAAATTAAAGACATCACGAGCTATTTGCGTTTGATTGTCAACAATAATGATGATATTTCTTTTGAGCGCGCCATCACAACACCTGCAAAAGGCGTTGGCGCTGCAACTATTGAGAAAATTCGTTTAGAAGCCATGCAAGCCGAAGTTTCACTATGGGATGCAATGGATAATATCTTAGAAAGCCAAAGCTTAGCCAAACGCGCACAAAATGCTTTGATGGGCTTTAGATTATTAATTACTGAATTACATGATACATTGGATGATGTGACTTTGGATCAATTCATCCAAGATGTGATCACAAAAGTGGAATTAGAAGCACATTACAAAAAAGAACCAATGGGGCGCGGTGAAGATCGCATTGAGAACCTAAACGAATTCATTTCAGCAAGCCGTCAATTTGTCGAAGACTACAACAATGAACCTGACTCCCCACCTTTAACTTCACATGGTTATTTATCAGAGTTTTTAGGGCAAATCACATTAGATTCAGCTGTCAATGCAGACACTGATAATGATGATAAAATCCAATTGATGACATTGCATAGCTCCAAAGGCTTGGAGTTTGATCATGTCTATTTAGTTGGCATGGATGATGGCTTATTCCCTAGTGAAAGCTCCATCAATGATCCAGCACGCTTAGAAGAAGAACGCAGATTGGCTTATGTTGGCATTACACGCGCCAAACAGTTACTGACATTGACCACAGCAGCTTCTCGCATGATTCATGGTAAAACAGTTTATCTTTCACCTTCTTGCTTCATCAGAGATATTCCATTGCACTTAATCAAAGCTCAAGGTCAGAAAGTTTCGATCTCTAAACCAATGACAGCTCGTGGTAATAGTTATGGCGCATCAACTCAAGATCAATCTATGAATGGTTTTGCATTGGGTCAATTGGTTTCTCATCCTGTATTCAATGAAGGTGTGATTACAAATTTTGAAGGTGTCGGTGATCATGCTCGTGTGACCGTTAATTTCAAACAAGCAGGCTCTAAAACATTAGTTTTAGCTTATGCAAAACTGACAATTATTTAATTCTATACTCATCATCTTTCAAAATTTGTTAAGTATTTACTTATAAACTTTCTCGCCTATGGCGAGAAAGCAGAAATTCGAAATTATTTAGACATAATATTATTAAACAATTGTAAAGATTAATTAAAAACCACTATAGTTATATTATAATTCAAGGATGATTCAAATTTAAAAAGGAATATGTTTTGAAAAAACGTTTCATCGTTGTGTTATTCAGTACACTATTTAGCTTATCAAATATCAGCTTTGCGCAATCGGATTATGGCTGTAAAAAGAAAGAGAATAATCTACAAATTCAACTCAGATATGCAGAGCAACATGGCAATGTTCAACGTGCCGAAAATCTCAAACGCGCTATTTTAAATGTCCGCGAATATTGTGGCAAAAAAAATTATATTGAAGATCAAGATCTCAAATTAAATGATGAAGTTTATCGACAAAATCTCACTGAAAAGATCGCTAAACAACAATCCAAAATTGCGGAAGCGGAAGCTGAATTAGAAAAAGCAAAAATTTCAGGAAAGCCTAAGAAAATTCGTGAAAAAACTGAAAAAGTCCAAGAACGCCAACAAAAACTTGAAGATTATCAACAAGAACTCAAAAGCTTGTTAGATCAGTAAATATCTATTCTAAACAAGAAGGAAGATAAATCACTTTGGCTTCTTGTTTAAAACATTAAACTAGCCTATGCTCAATGTTAATCCAATTATTACTCATTGACATTCGCCATGATCGCACCACAGCCCATCGGTTATACAATAAAAGAAACTGCATTTTGGAAAATTGTAATTTTACTGGGTGCAACCTCAGTTTTTATTTTTGCCAATCTCTATTCTTTTCAGCCGATCCTGCCTGTTTTAGCAAAAGAATTTAATGTTTCCAGCACTTACATCAGCCTAACTTTTTCTTTTTCAATTATTGGGATGATCATTGGATTAAACATTTTTGGTTCATTAAGCGATCGGCTCGGTCGTAAAAACTTCATTCTTTTGTCTCTCTTTCTCTCTTCTTTATTACTTGTACTCATTGCCAGTACAAATTCCCTACCTTTCATTTTAGTCTTACGATTTTTTCAAGGCATGGTTACTGGAGCATTGCCTGCATCAGCTCTCGCATATTTAAACGAAGAAATTGATAAACAAGATCAAAAGTTTGCCATTGCATTTTATATTGCAGCCAATGCCGTTGGCGGATCCTTGGGTCGCGTAATGTCTGGTGTGATTACTCACTATTACTCTTGGCACACTGCACTTTATATCTTTGGTGCATTAGGATTAATCACAGCAACCATCATGCTCTTTCTACTGCCAAAATCTAATAATTTTTCACCGAATAAAGGCTCTATTCTCTCAACATTTTCAGGGATTGGTTTTCATCTAAAAAATCCTGTATTGAGACGATATTTTCTTATCGGATTAATCATTCAATTGGCCTATACTGGCATTTGGACATATTTGCCATTTCACTTAAGCGGTGCACCATTTTTCCTATCCACTGGCGCGATCAGCTCATTTTTCCTTGCACTCATGTTAGGCATTCCAAGCGCCCCAATTGTTAGCTTATTAACCAATCGATTCAAATTAAGCTTTGTATTGATCAGTATGTTGATACTACTCGGATTAGGCACTTTATTAACCATTTTTAATAATCTGTTACTCATTACAATTGGGCTTGCCTTATTAAGCTTCGCAATGTTTGCTGCACATTCACTAGCTGCAGCGTTAATTAACCTGCATGCTGAAAGCTATAAAGGCACGGCATCAAGTTTATACTTTGTGGCTTATTACATTGGTGTAGCAATTGGTAGTACATTATTTGCCCCCATTTGGCACGTTTTCGGCTGGTATGCCGTTGTTGGCATTGCTTCTGCATTACCCATTTCATACGCCATTGCTTTAAAACTCATGGATGATCAATAACAGATTTGGCTGAATTTATTGGTTCAATTGCAAAAATTAACTATAAATATTTAAGAATGCTCTTTATAATCGCCTAATTTTTATACTGTGGAAATTATATGAGCCCAAGTTTATTAGCATTATTAGATGACATTACTGCTGTGCTGGATGATGTTGCATCCATGACAAAACTCGCCACAAAGAAAACAGCTGGCGTATTGACAGATGATCTCGCTGTAAATGCCCAACAAGTAGTTGGCGTGCAAGCAAGCCGAGAAATCCCTGTGGTTTGGTCTGTGGCTAAAGGTTCGTTCATCAATAAACTTTTGATCATTCCCGCAGCATTGTTAATCAATGCCTTTGCACCTTGGTTAATGGTTGTGTTATTGATCATTGGTGGCGCTTATTTATGCTTTGAGGGTGCTGAAAAGATTCATCACACTTTATTTCATAAAAATAGTGATAAACAGAAAGTTTTACTGAATGAAACAGGTGAAGTAATCACTGATGAAATGATCCAAAAAATGGAAAAAGATAAAATCAAAGGCGCAATTCGTACAGACTTTATCTTATCAGCTGAAATTATTGTGATTACATTGCACACTGTGGCTAATTACTCATTAACCATTCAAATTATGACATTGTTGAGCATCGCTATTTTAATCACTATGGGTGTTTATGGATTAGTTGCTGGTATCATCAAAATGGATGATTTAGGTTACTGGATGATGAAGAATGCAAAAGCAGCAAGCTTGAAAGCCAAAACAGGTTTAATGCTCATCAATGCAGCACCTTATTTGATGAAAATTTTAGGATTCATCGGTACAGTTGCAATGTTCTTAGTGGGCGGTGGCATCATCATTGGTGAAGTACCACAATTAATCGCATTACAAAATAACTGGATCACAATGCTCAATGAATATTTCTTTAAGCATTTTGTGGGCATTATTTATAGCTTCATTTTAGGTTTCATTGTTGGCTATATCGTATTAGCTGGTCATGCAATCTACGTAAAATTATTCAATAAAGCACACTGATTATTACCATAATACATTCAAAACTTAATCATGCTCCTATTGGGGTATGATTAAGTTATAAATTGTGTGAATCTAGGATTCTCGGGCATTCGCTCTTGAATCCTTTTTTGATTCAGCAAAATATCTGCTTCTGTTACAACATAATCCTGCCATAACTCAGTATATTCACTGACGCTCTCGGGTCATTTATAAACCACATTGAATCCACGATCTAAACACTCTTGATGCAATGCATCATATCGCTGTTTCAAAAACTTGAGCTTATTTCGAAAGAATGTGACATGCCCAGCACCCAATAAATAAGCTTTCACTGAACTCAATGGTACTTGCCCTTCTCTTTTCACAATATCATTGGGGATTCGCGTTAATTCACGATGTTCAGCAAGCAAATGCTGATCACATAATTCTGTTACTGCAACAACATTAATCCTAGTCATAATCGCCAACTGTCAAAGTTAAATATAATTCTGTCAAACATTGTCAACAACAAGTAAAAGTCAGAAAAGTTAATATTCGCTAAAAAAAGATAATGATATATTTCTCACACTTTCTCAAACACATATATCGCTTAGGAGCGAACATGAAAAAATTAGCCTTCATCACTTTAATGGCAGCAACATTATCATTAGCATCAGCGCAATACACAGGCCCACAAGGAGATGCTAATACAAATGGCAGGTACAATGGTCCAACATTGAGCCAATCCATCACCACAGTACGTGAAGCAAAAACATTACGCGATGATGTTCACATTAAAATGCGTGGCAAAATTGTAAAACATTCTCACAAAGATAAATACATTTTCAGCGATGGCACAGGTGAAGTAACTGTTGAAATCGACCGTGATGAATGGAATGGGCTGAATATCAATGCTGATGACATTGTTGAAATTGGTGGTGAAATTGATAAAGATTGGAACACGATTGAAATGGACGTGGATTATATCGCTAAAGTTCAATAATTGATCAAATTTTAGATGTCAAAGATTGTAAATGAGCCGTAAAACTTAGAAAAGCCATTATCCATTCTAAAACAAGAGTGTTATATTTAGTCTCACAAATTATTACTGAATTGAAACTAGGAGCCACACATGAAAAAGCTTGCGATTGCAACTTTTATGATTTTGAGTATCTCAACTGCCTCAGCACAATATTTAGGTCCGCAGGATGATCAAAACATTCCTGGTGGATATAAAGGTCCTTCTTTGAGCCAATCCATCACAACTGTGAAAGAAGCAATGACATTGCGTGATGATGCTTATGTAAAAATGCGCGGTAAAATCGTTAAACATTCTCACAAAGATAAGTACATTTTCAGCGATGGTACAGGCGATATCACGATTGAAATTGATAAAGAAAAATGGCGTGGTTTGTCTGTAGATGCTGATGACTTAGTTGAAATCGTTGGCGAAGTGGACAAAGATTGGAACTCTGTAGAAATTGATGTGGATTACATCACAAAAGTGCAATAACGCAATAAACTCTCTCTCGATAACTTTTTAGTCCGTGCTCATCCCTCCCCGAAAGTGAGCACGGATTTTTTCTATCTATTTTTCAGATTTTTGAACTGCTGTCACCGTGGAATGAACCATTCCACCTGATAATTTTGTGACAAGTTCATCGCCAATATTCAATTGCTCGACTGATTGAATCGCTTTTAAATCGCCCTTTTCATTCTTCTGCGTCACAGAATAACCACGCGCTAAAACTTTCAATGGACTTAAACTATCTAATAACAATGCTTTCTGTTGCAAGCCTTTCTCTAATTGCTGATATTGCCCTTGCATTGTTTTATTCAATAAAATTGTTGAGCGAGCCAATTGCTCTGTTAATTGAATCTGTTGACGTTGCAATAAACCAACCTGCAAACGTTTTTCTAAACTCTCAAATTTTAAAACATAATTTTGACGAATACTCTGCATCAATAATTGTAATCTTTCAGATTTAGCATCTAAACTTACTTGCTTCTCTTTGATCTTTTGCATTGGATGAAGATACGATAATTTCATTATTCGTTCTTTCAGCGATTTCTCTTGCAATGCAATCATATTTTGCATCAACTGCGTGAATTGATATTCATAGCGATCCAATGTTTGCATAATCTCTTGCTGAGAAATACTTGATAACTTGGCAGCTGCTGTTGGCGTTGGTGCACGTAAATCAGCAACAAAATCAGACAATGTTGTATCCACTTCATGTCCAACACCCGTAATCACAGGAATGGCTGATGCAAAAATTGCTCTTACAACTCGTTCATCATTGAAGCACCATAAATCTTCAATGCTTCCACCACCACGAACCACTAAAAGTACATCACAACTGGCTTCATGATTAGCTCTTTCAATGGCTTTTACAATTTGTGGTGCAGCTTCATCACCTTGCACTAAAGTCGGATAAACCTCATAAGGAATGTCAGGGCGATGATCTTTCAATACTTTTAATACATCCTGAAGCGCCGCAGCATTGGGCGATGTCACAATTCCGATTTTCTTAGGATACTGAGGAATCAGTTTTTTATGCTCAGGATTAAATAGTCCTTCTTTTTGTAATTTTTCTCTCAATTGCTCAAAAGCTAAATACAAATTTCCGCGCCCCAATGGCGCTAAGCGATTCACAACAATTTGATAATCGCCCCTTGGAACATACAAAGACAGTTTTCCTTGAATTTCTACCTTTGCACCATTTTCTATGAAATCATTAAAACTCATAGAATTGCTGCGCCAAGCAACACATTTAATCATGGAATTTGCATCTTTCAAATTAAAGTAAATATGCCCTGATTGAGCGCGGATCACATTGGAAATTTCACCTTCCACTAAACAATGAAAGAATGAATCTTCCAATTGAAACTTGATTTGATGATTGAGCTCGCTAACAGTGATATATTTCATTTCTTGAAACACAATTAATCTTCCTTCTTCGCCATTTCCCACAAATGATCCATTTCTTCCAATGTTGCATCCAACATGGGTTTATCGAGATGCTTTTCAATATATTGAAAACGTTTTTTGAATTTCACATTGGTTTCTGTGATGGCAGTTTCAGGGTCAATCTCGCAATGCCTTGCTAAATTCACCACAGCAAACAATAAATCACCAATCTCTTTTTGTAATTTTTCCTTATGCTGATTGGCTAATTCCGTTTTAACTTCTTCTAATTCCTCTTCAATTTTATCTAAAATTGGTTCAGGTTCACCCCAATCAAAACCGACTTTGGCAGCTTTTGCTTGTAAATTATTGGCAACCGTTAAACCTGACAAGGAAGCTTTAACACCATCCAAATAGCTTGGTGCCTCACCTTTAGCTTTTTTCTCTTCTGCTTTGATTGCATGCCATGCTGCTTTTTGCTCTGCCTCATCGGCATAAACAACACCTTCAAATACATGAGGATGACGGCGCAACATTTTATCATTCACGCTTTTCACGACATCATTGAAATCAAATCGCCCTTCTTCTCTCGCAATTTGTGAATGAAGCACAATTTGCAACAATAAATCGCCCAATTCATCTCGCAATCCATCGCTATCTTTTTGAACGATTGCTTCAACAACTTCTGCGCTCTCTTCATTTAAAAAAGGAATCAAACTTTCATGCGTTTGTTTACGATCCCATGGGCAACCTTCTGGCGATCTCAAAGTAGCAACGGTTTTCAAAAATTCATTCATCATGGATAATCTTATGGTGCAATGGCAAAAAATCATTATACGATATCCTTATAAATATTGACCTCGAAATTCCTGATAAAGCTCGTATAATGAATCATTTTCGCAAAGATGGTTATTCCAAAACTCTAAAATAATGACAGATATTCACAGCATATTTTCAGAAGGTGGCGAACTCTGCCAAGCCTTGCCTCACTATTCTCCTCGCGATGCGCAAATTGATATGGCCGAGGCTGTTCAACGTGCCATTGAAGATCATGAAACTGTCATCATTGAAGCAGGTACAGGAACGGGTAAAACATTTGCTTACTTAATTCCTGCATTGTTATCAGGAAAGAAAGTCATTGTTTCAACAGGGACAAAGCATCTTCAAGATCAGCTGTATGATAAAGACTTGCCGTTACTCAAGAAAATCTTCAAATATAAACCTGTCACAACTGCTTTACTGAAAGGTCGAAGTAATTATCTTTGTTTATATCGCATCAAAACATTGCGCCAACGCGGTCGATTTGAAAATAAAAAACAAGTGGATGACTTCTACAAAATCGAGCGATACGCTGGTCAAGATGAAACGGGTGATATTACCAAGCTAGAAAACTTCCAAGATTCCACATTGGCCAGTCACGTCACATCCACCACAGAAAACTGCTTACACACAGAATGTCCTGATTATGAAGAATGTTTCATTTTCAAAGCGCGTAAAAAAGCGATGGATGCAGATATTATTGTCATTAACCATCATTTATTCTGTGCGGATTTATCTTTAAAACAAGAAGGCTTTGGCGAATTATTGCCAGAAGCTGATAGCATAATCATTGATGAAGCGCATCAATTAGCCGAAACCGCGGGTTTATTCTTCAGCGAACAGATTGGCACAAAAATGTTCTCTGATTGGCTAGAGGATTTCAATCGCCTTTTAGCCTTAGAAGCTAAAGATTTCTCAAGCCATGATTCTGTAGCATCCAGTATCATTGAAGGTATGATTGAACTGCGTAAATTATTACCTGAAGGCAATAAACGTTATGCATTATCTGAATTCTATCAAGATCCAAAAGTTGCCGATCAACTGGCGCACATTGCAGATCAATTATTAGAATTGGTTGTGTTAACGAAACCTTTAATCATTCGTTCTAAAACATTGGCGCAAATCGTTGAGAGATTACAAGAACTACAAGAATCATGGACAAAAATCACAGTCACATCACAGGAAAATCCTGATGATAATACAGTGGTTTGGCTAGAAACCTATGTTCACCATTTAATGATTTGTGCAACGCCTTTAGATATTTCTGAGATTTTCCAAAAAAATAGCAAAGGCTTAAAAGCAGGCTGGGTTTTCACATCTGCAACACTTGCTGTAAATGATAAATTTGCTTATTTCTGCGCACCATTGGGTTTATCTGATGAGAATACTTTGTGCTTAAAAAGCCCATTCAACTATAAAAGCAATGCGCTCTTTTATCATCCACCTGAATTACCTGAACCTAATCACCCAACATATATCCAGAAATTTATTCGTGCGATGTTACCTGTGATTACAGAAGCCAAAGGTCGAACATTCATTCTATTCACAAGTTATCGCGCCTTGAATGAAGCTGCGGAGATTCTTAAAAAATCACTAAGCTATCCTTTGTTCATCCAAGGTGATGCACCTAAAATCACATTAATTGATCAATTCAGAGAAGCTGGTAATGGTGTTTTATTGGGCACAACAAGCTTTTGGGAAGGTGTAGATGTTCGTGGTGAAGCATTATCTTGTGTGATCATTGAAAAACTGCCATTTGCATCACCTGGTGACCCCATTGAACAAGCCAAAATTGATCTAATTAACAAAAAAGGATTGAATGCTTTCATCAACTATCAATTACCCAAATCTATCATTACTTTAAAACAAGGCATTGGCCGATTGATTCGTGATCCTAACGATTACGGTTTATTAGTGATTGCTGATCCAAGATTAGTGACTAAAGCTTATGGCAAACAATTTTTAAGTAGCTTACCTGAAATGGCGAAAACACAAAAATTAGAACGCGTTCAGAAGTTTTTTGAATATGTTGAGAAAAAACGCTTAGAATAAGCCAAATTTTATTGAAGGACTTTTTATGTCATCGACGTTACAAATATTTATCTACCCAATCGTTGTAGTTTTAGCTTATTTAATTGGTTCGCTCTCTGCTGCCATCATCACATGTAAAATAATGGGATTGCCTGATCCAAGAACAACAGGTTCTAATAACCCTGGCGCAACAAATGTTCTACGTATTGGTGGCAAAAAAGCTGCGATCTTTACTTTAATAGGTGACTTATTAAAGGGATTAATTCCCGTTATGATTGTTAAATTTGTATTTCCAACAGAGCCTTTATTAATCGCATTAACCGCTTTAGCTGCATTTTTAGGGCACTTGTTTCCTGTATTTTTCCAATTCAAAGGTGGCAAAGGCGTTGCAACTGCTTTGGGCTGCATCATCGGCTTAAATCTTTGGGTTGCATTATGCGCATTTGGTGTTTGGTTAGCTATTTTCTTGCCTACTAGAATATCTTCATTATCCGCATTAACAGCTGCGGTTGTTGCACCTATCTTTCTCTGGCTATTTGATGCTTCGATTTCAGTTGTCATCGCTATTGTGATTATGGATATTTTATTGATCATCCGTCATAAAGAGAATATTCAGCGCATTTTGAAAGGTGAAGAAAAAAAGATGACTTTCAAAAAATAGTCATATATCCAGTTTAAACTATATCTGAAACCTTCTCACCACAGATGAGAAGAATAAAAGTTTAAATTATTTGAATACAACTAGAGCGATTTCACTATAACTTCATAACAAAGGCAGAAGCATGACGATTTTAGATGCAATCTATTTAGGCATTATTGAAGGAATCACTGAATTTATTCCAGTATCATCCACTGGGCATTTAATTGTATTAAGCCAGTTTTTAGGTGTTGAGCAAAATAATGTCAATAAAGCATTTGAAATCATCATTCAGTTTGCAGCAATTCTTGCTTTAGTCTTTGTTTACCCATCAAAANGGCATTATTGAAGGAATCACTGAATTTATTCCAGTATCATCCACTGGGCATTTAATTGTATTAAGCCAGTTTTTAGGTGTTGAGCAAAATAATGTCAATAAAGCATTTGAAATCATCATTCAGTTTGCAGCAATTCTTGCTTTAGTCTTTGTTTACCCATCAAAATTCACATTCAAACATACAAAATTATGGTTAAAAATTGCCTTAGCATTTTTACCTATTGCCATCATTGGTTTCATCTTCTCCAAACAAGTTAAAGCTATGTTCAGCATTGATATTGTGGCTTGGATGTTCATCATTGGCGGGATTGTTTTCTTGATTGTGGAAAAATTCTATAGTGAACAAAAAACACATATCACAGATGTTGAAGATGTTAGCTTCAAGCAAGCTTTATACATTGGGATTGCTCAAGTTTTCGCATTAATCCCAGGGACATCAAGAGCTGGTGCAAGCATTGTGGGTGCAATGTTGGTTGGCTTGAATCGTAAAGCGAGTGCGGAGTTTTCATTCTTGTTAGCCGTGCCTGTCATGTGTGCAACCACAGCTTATGACCTATATAAGCATCACAATGAAATCTTTCAAGAAGGCAATTTACTCAACTTAGCTGTGGGGTTCGTGGTTTCTTTCTTGGTGGCTTTAGGCGTGATTAAACTATTTTTAAAATTCTTAGAGAAATTCACATTCGTAGCATTTGGTATTTATAGAATTCTATTTGGCATTTTAATTTTAGTGATGTTCTAAAACATCCTAAACTAAACGTTTACGCTGAGCTGAACTTGGAATTTCCAGAGTTTCACGATACTTAGCAACTGTTCTACGAGATAATTCATGGCCTTTAGCTTCCAATGCTTCTTGTAACTTTTGGTCACTCAGAGGCTTTCTTTTATCTTCTTCATTGATAATTTCTTGTAAAACTGCACGAATAGCAACGCCAGAAGCATCTTCATCTCCACCACTTGAAACCTGATTTGTAAAAAAGAAATTGAGTGGCAATGTGCCTTGCGAGCAAATCATATATTTTCCTGCCACTGCGCGAGAAATTGTTGATTCATTCAATGAAACTGCTTCTGCGATATCTTGTAAACGAAGCCCTTTCATTGCTTTTTTGCCATGTAAAAAGAAAGCTTGCTGTGCATCCACAATTGCTGTCGCAACCTTCAATAAAGTATCAAACCGATCTTCAATGCTCTTTAAAAAGAAGCGCGCTTCCGTTAATTGAGAACGCATTAAATCACGCCCTTCCATTTTTGCACGCTGTGCTAATTTGGCATATTTGCGATTAATGCGGAGCTTTGGCAAAATTTCTTCATTCAAAGTTACTGTTAATTTGTCACCTTTTTGTAAAACAATCACATCTGGCTTCACTACTTCCACTTTATTGCCACGATAATTAATCGCAGGATAAGGATTTAAACTTTTAAAGCCTTCAAGCATTTCAATCACTTCTTCTTCTAAGAAATGATAATTACGCTCAATACGTTTAAGATCATGTTGCAGTAACCACTTAGAGTGATAGCGCAATAAATCCATCGCTTCATCTTGCCAATATGGTTTGGGATCTAATTGTCTAATCTGCTGTATTAAGGATTCTTCTAAAGATGTTGCGCCAATCCCAGGAGGATCAAACTGCTGAATATGACGAAGCACCATCATTACTTCATCTTCATCAATGTCTAAATCAGGATATTGTTCAGATAGTGCATCCACCATATCAGATGCTGGTTGCGTGAAATATCCGTTATCATCCAATGAATCAATGAGAAATGTACCGATGATTAAATCTTTTTGTGATAATTTTAATAATATTAACTGATTTAATAAATGCTCTTCTAATGAAATGTCATAAGTATTGGTGTCAAAGTTATCAATTTCATCACCATTACTTTTAAAACTTAAATGATCTAATGAACCACTATCCTCATAACTACCCCAATCTTCTATCACTTCAAAAGGAGTTTCTTGATCTAGATCAAGAGATGAATTGTCATTTTCAATCACCCCATCATTATTCTGATCATTTTTTAAACTACCCGTTTCTAGCTCATAGGATGATAAATCGAAATCATTCTCATTATTAACATCCTGTTCTATCATCATATTTTCTTCAAGAAATGCAGAAACTTCATTCTCCAATTCTAACTGAGAACACTGCAAAATCTTCAGCGCATTCTGCATTGACTGCGTCAATACCATAGTTTGCGACTGTTTTTGTATTATACTAGAATTAATTTTCATGTCTCGGCAGTGTATCACAGAATTAATAAGAGCAACTTTATGTGAAATTCTTCACAATAATATTGTATAGTTATACATGGTTAAGTACAGATGATCAGATTTTTTCTCCAACTTTTTTGTAATTTATAGGATTGCAGTGTGAATAATAAAAAATTATTACTTGTTGATGATGACATTGAGTTCTCAGAACTTTTATCCACTTACCTAGCGGGTGAAGGTTTAGAAATCGTTGTAGCTCACGATGGAAATGAGGCTGTAGCCATTGCACAAACATCTGTATTTGATGTTTGTTTATTAGATGTGATGATGCCTAAATTAGATGGTATAGAAACATTAAAACAATTACGTCAAACACATCCTAATTTACCAGTCATTATGTTAACTGCTAAATCTGAACCCATTGATCGTATTTTAGGCTTAGAATTAGGTGCAGATGACTACATCGCAAAACCACCTGAGCCACGTGAATTATTGGCAAGAATCAAAGCAATTTTGCGCCGAGCAAGCCAAACAACAACACCTGTTGTAGAAAGTTTTGAAAAAGATAAAATCCATTGGGATAAACAAAAGCGTATTTTCTATATCAATCAAAAACCAATTGATTTAACTGGTATTGAATACGAAATCTTAGTTGTATTGGCAGAGAATCCTGGTGCTGTTGTACCTAAAGATACGATCTCTATGCAAGCAATGCACAAGAAATTACCACCATTTAATCGTAGCTTAGATGTTCACATCTCCAACATTCGTAAGAAAATTATGGATGAAGATGTAGAAATTAAAAGCGTTCGTGGCCGCGGCTATCAGTTGAGTGTATAGATATTATGCGCCTTAAATTGAAAGAATTTTCTAAAAGTTTTCTATTTAGGGCATGGTTGTCCGTTGTATTGGCGTACAGCATTATCGTGCTATCCGTACAATTGGCGTATGTTTATATCGCAGATGATTATAATGATGATTGGAAAGAAATTTATCACGAAGAAGTGATTCCTGTGCTTTCCAACATCGTCATTGCAGGTAATGGTGCAGATATCAGCAACCCTATCTCTATCATTGAAGAATTAGCAGAAAAATACTCTGAATATTTATCAATCTATTATTTAGGTGCGATCACTTCTAATCAGAATGTTTTAAAGGCTCATTCAGAACTTTTTGAAATGAGTAATATTAAACAAAATCAATTAATATATTTTACTGATAAAAATAAAAATCTATATTTAATTGAAATTAAAAATCCAAGTCATTCAGTATTATATTTTAGTCTTTCAACGGAAGGTTTTATCCTCCGCAGCATTCCGATTTTTGGCTTAATCCTATTTTTCACATTCTTTTGGGCTAGACGCTTCCTTGTGCCCATTGAAGCCCTCATTAAAAGTGCCCAACAGGTTGGTAAAGGCAATTTGCAGCTCATTCCACCTGAAGCAACACAAAATTCTACACCAGAAATTAAAGAGCTAACGCAAACTTTCAATATCATGGTGCAAAATCTCACTAAGCTTCAAAAAAGCCAACAAGAGATGATTTCTGATATTGCCCACGAACTACGTTCACCATTAGCACGCCAAAAATTAGCCATCAACTTATTGAAAGAACGACAATTTCATAAGTTTGATTATAAAGAATTATTGGATCGCATCGAGAATGAAGGGCTTCGTTTGAATGAACTCATTGATGAGATTCTAAACTATCTACGTCCATTACAAAATCAACAATCATTATGTAAAAATGCTGATCCAATCTATTTAACATCCTTGCTAGAATCAATTTTGGATGATGCTGCATTTGAATTTTCTAAGCAGAATAAAGGCGTTGAAATCCAAGTGGATGTTGATCAAGATTTAGTGGTTTTAGGTGAATACTTAAAATTAGAACGTGCAGTTGAAAATATCGTACGCAATGCCCTATTCCATACCAAACCTTTTACCAAAATCCAAGTCACGTTGAGCCGTGATGAAGCAACCAAAGAAGCAGTTATCTCTGTACGAGATCATGGTTGTGGTGTGCCTGAAGAAAATATTCCTTTCTTAACGAAACCTTTTTATCGTGTGGATAGTGCTCGAAATAAAAGAGATGGCGGTTATGGTTTAGGATTAACCATCACGCATGCCATTATTACCTACCACAACGGTTCTCTGATCTTCAAAAATGCTGAAGATGAAGGTTTAATCGTTCTCATCAAATTACCATTAATCTCAGACAATTCATAAATAGGATAGGCTTCACGCTCATTTTCGAGTAGAATAGTATCCCTTTATATCAAGTTTGATTAGGTTAATGTATGAGCGAACGTTTACAAAAAGTATTGGCTAATTTGGGCTTAGGCTCTCGTCGCGCAATGGAAGATTGGATTCGCGAAGGCAGAGTTTCAGTTAATGGGAAAGTTGCCATCTTAGGTACAACGGTTGATGGCTCAGAAAAAATTCTAGTCGATGGCAAACCAGTTCAAGTGGATGATTCTCCTTTAGTGCGTAGGATTATTGCATATCACAAACCTATCGGTGAAGTGACAACACGCCACGATCCTGAAGGTAGAAAAACAATTTTTGATAGCTTACCGCCCATCAAAAATGGTCGTTGGATTTCAATTGGCCGTTTAGATATTAATACACAAGGTTTATTGCTACTCACTAACGATGGTGAATTTGCCAATAAAATGATGCACCCTTCTAGCGAAGTAGAGCGCGAATATGCTGTGCGCGTTTTAGGCACGTTGACAGAAGAAATGGTGACAGCCATGAAAACAGGTGTTGAATTTGAAGATGGTATTTCTAAATTTGATGAAATCCTTTATTCCGGTGGAGAAGGCGCAAACATTTGGTATCACGTTATTCTAAAAGGTGGAAAAAACCGCGAAGTTCGCCGCTTGTGGGAATCACAAGGTTTAACAGTATCGCGCTTAATGCGTGTACGTTATGGCAGTTACACAATGCCAAAAGCACTGCGCCAAGGTCACTCAATTGATTTAGATATTGATGCAACTAAAGCAATTTTAGAAGATGCTGGCATGCAATTTCGCATTGAAAACTTCTATGCACCACCAGAAAACAGAAAGTCTCAGTATAAAGCAAAGCCTAGTAAACGTTTTGCAAATAGCTCTGTATCAGAAAAGCCACGTGCATCTTCAACAGATACATCTAGAAAAATGAGAGCAGAGTTTGGTTCATCTGAATCAAGAAAAGCACCATCTAGATCATCTGAACGTACGGATCGTAATACTCGTACAGAGCGAACTGACCGTACTGCACGCGCAGCAAGTAGGCCTGCTGGCAGAACTTCAGCTGAGCGCCCAACAAGATCATCTAAACCAAATAATCGTAGATATGACAGAGACTAAAATTCCTGCACTTGCCATTACTGATCTCGCAAAAACGTATCATAATGGTAAAGAAGCACTCAAAGGCATCAACTTAACCGTTGAGCAAGGCGACTTTTTTGCTCTGCTTGGTCCTAATGGTGCGGGTAAATCCACAACCATTAGCATCATTACTGGTTTATTAGATGCAACACATGGTCATGTTGAAATTTTTGGGCATGACCATAAATCCGATATGCGTAATGCAAAATCATTGGTTGGCTTAGTGCCACAAGATTTCAACTTCAATCAGTTTGAATTGTGTGAAGAGATTTTAATCAACCAAGCAGGTTACTTTGGTGTACCACGTAAAATTGCCAAAGAGCGCGCTGCAAAATATTTAGATTTACTACACCTAACAGATAAAGCTAAAGTAACCGCGCGTAATTTGTCAGGTGGGATGAAGCGCCGTTTATTGATTGCACGTGCTTTAATGCACGAACCAAAACTATTGATTCTAGATGAGCCAACAGCTGGTGTTGATATCGAAATCAGACGCCAAACTTGGGATTTATTACAAAGAATCAATGCAACAGGCACAACAATTATTTTAACAACCCATTATTTGGAAGAAGCTGAGCTCCTTTGTAAAAATATTGCCATCATCAATCATGGTGAAATCGTTCAGCACTGCTCTATGGATAGCTTATTAAGACAATTACAGTCAGAATCTTTTGTACTCAGTTTAAATGAGCCATTGAATACTGTACCTGATAGCACCGAGGGATTAACCTTTACAGTGATTAATCCTATGACGTTGGAAGTGGAAATTGAAAAGCCTCATTCTGTCACAACAGTATTTGATATCCTGAGAGATCATCGCATTAATGTGGATACACTTCGCAACAAAGCTAACCGCTTAGAAGAGTTATTCATTAAGTTAACTAGCAATAAGGAAGCATAATCGTGAGTCGTCAAAATGTAAATTGGATCGCCTTCCAGACGATTTTAGTCAAAGAAATTTTACGATTTATTCGAATTTGGCCACAAACATTGTTGCCACCAGCGATTACGACTGCATTATACTTTATTATTTTTGGTCAGATCATTGGCTCGCGCATTGGTGAAATGGGTGGTTTTAGTTATTCTGAATACATCGCGCCTGGCTTAATCATGCTCACTGTAATCAATAATAGTTATTCGAATGTTGTTTCATCATTCTTTGGTGCTAAATTCCAACACTATGTGGAAGAATTACAAGTTTCTCCAATCTCCAACCTACTCATCATTGCAGGCTATGTTGCAGGTGGAATTGCACGTGGCTTAGTTGTCGGTGTTATCGTAACAATTGTGACGTTATTTTTTACGCCAATTTCTATCCATAACTTCCCATTAACCATTGTAATATTTTTGTTAACTGCTGCTGTATTCGCTTTAGCTGGCTTCATCAATGCAATTTTTGCTAAATCTTTTGATGATATCTCCATTATTCCGACATTTGTTTTGACGCCTTTGACATATTTAGGAGGAATTTTCTATTCAGTTAGCCTTTTACCTGGTTTCTGGGAGAAGTTATCCTATTTTAATCCTATCCTTTATATGGTGAATGGTTTCCGTTACAGCATGTTAGGTATTTCTGATATCAGCATTGGTTGGACGTTAACAATTTTATGCCTTTTATTTGCAACATTGTGTTTCGTTGCAACATATTTAATGAACAAAGGAATTGGGCTAAAATACTAGTTCATTCTTATAATTACTACTTTTAGAGTTTCCACCATGATCAAGCTTTCTTCACTTATTCTTGGCGTTCTTTTATTAGCAGGTTGTGCAGGCAACAACCCCGCCGATCCTTATGAAAAATATAACCGCAAAGTGTATGCGTTTAACACAACATTGGATGAGGTCTTATTAAAGCCTGTTGCAACTGGCTATCGTGCTGTCACGCCTAATCTTGTACGTGATGGTATTGGTAATGCTATTGACAACCTAACTGAGCCTCGCAACATGGTGAATAACTTGTTACAAGGTCGAATCACTGCATTCTTAGAATCCACACATCGTTTTGTATTCAATAGTACATTTGGTTTAGGCGGTTTAGTTGATTTAACAAGCACATTCAAATTACCTGAATATAAAGCTTCCGATTTTGGTATGACTTTGGCTTACTACGGTTGGGAAGAGTCTAGCTACTTCCTATTACCTTTCTTGCCACCACGTACATTCCGTGATCAAGTGGGATTGGGCGTAGATGTATTCATTACTGATCCTCGCGTTTATGTAATGGACGTTAAAGGTGAAGTGATCGTAGCTGTTGTGGATAATGTGAATGCGCGCTCTAATCTATTAGAAGCAGATAAACTCTCTAAGAAAATTTCTTTAGATAACTATGTGTTCCAACGTGAATCTGTTTTACAACACCGCAATAATCAATTGAGAAAATCAGGCATTGATGTGCCAGATCAATCTTACAATGATGAAGATGATGATGAATTTTCAATTTCTGATATTGCTCGACAAAATGCTCAATAGTTAATTATGGATAAATCGATACCGTTACGTCGCCGAATTCGTGCAAAAGCCATCACTGTTTTATTAAAGTTCTTTGCCTGTTTTTCTTTAAAGACTCTGTATCGATTCTCTAATGCTATTGCATCATTGTTGATTACATTCCCTAACCAAACGAAAGAGATTGCTCGACAAAACATTGCATTAGCATTTCCTGAATTATCAGCAGATGAACAAAAACAATTGCTACATCAAACTTTACGCCACAATACAGCAACCATGTTTGAATTAAGCTTCATGTGGCTCAATTCTTATGAAAGAANGTGAATCTGTTTTACAACACCGCAATAATCAATTGAGAAAATCAGGCATTGATGTGCCAGATCAATCTTACAATGATGAAGATGATGATGAATTTTCAATTTCTGATATTGCTCGACAAAATGCTCAATAGTTAATTATGGATAAATCGATACCGTTACGTCGCCGAATTCGTGCAAAAGCCATCACTGTTTTATTAAAGTTCTTTGCCTGTTTTTCTTTAAAGACTCTGTATCGATTCTCTAATGCTATTGCATCATTGTTGATTACATTCCCTAACCAAACGAAAGAGATTGCTCGACAAAACATTGCATTAGCATTTCCTGAATTATCAGCAGATGAACAAAAACAATTGCTACATCAAACTTTACGCCACAATACAGCAACCATGTTTGAATTAAGCTTCATGTGGCTCAATTCTTATGAAAGAATCTTAAAATCTGTGACAAAAATTACATTGCCACCAGAGTTTGCAGAAGATCAAAAGAACTTTGAACAAATGATTTTCATCACTCCACATTTTGGCTCATGGGAATTAAGCGGTTTATATGCATCATCTTTATATCCTTTAGCAACCTTGTACCGCCCTAGCCGCTTATACATTGATCCTTTAATCATTGAAGGCCGTGGTAAAAATGGTGCAACTTTAGTTTCAACCACAGCTCAAGGTATTCGCGACATGATGAAAGCGATGAAAAATGGTCGAAGCGTTGGCATTTTGCCTGATCAAGATCCAGGCGCCAAAGATGGTATGTTTGCACCTTTCTTCGGATTAGATGCAAGTACAATGACGCTCGTTTCTAAACTAGCTAATCGCTTTAAAATTCCTGCGTACATCGTAGCTTCTAAACGTGATCTTACATCAGGAACTTTCACAATTGAACTCATTAAAATTGATAATCAATTACAAAGTGATGATACTTTAGACTCCATTACAGCATTAAATCAAGCCATAGAAATAGAAATCAGAAAATCCCCTGAACAATATCTATGGACATATAAACGTTTTAAAACCGCGCCAAAAGGCGAGCCTAACCGATATCATTAATCTATGCGTATTTATATTGCTTTGCCGCTGGCTATTAATGCCACAGTTGAATTAACAGACCCTCAATTCAATCACATTGTACGTGTGATGCGTAAAAAAGAAGGTGATGAATTAATCTTATTCAATGGTGAAGGCGGAGAATATCAAGCAGAGATTACAGCCATTAATAAGCGCTCTTTATTGATTAAACTTATTAAGTTTAATGAAGCCAATCGCTCTTCTCGTTTAAATATTCATTTAATTCAAAGCTTTGCTAAATTTGATAAGATGGATTTTGTGTTTCAAAAAGCTACTGAGCTGGGTATTGCCAAGTTAACACCATTCACAAGTGAACACAGTAGTTTTAAACTGAGCGCGGGCAATAAACAAGATAAAAAATTATCCCATTGGCAAGGTATTTTAGAAAGTGCGTGTGAGCAATGTGGCTTAAATATTGTGCCAAAATTGACAGACTTTGCCTCCTTAAAAAATATTCAAGAAATTTTAGATGATCGCCCTTATTTAATTTTATCACCAACAGCAGAAAAGTCATTAGGACAATGGCTCAATAGCGAATCCTTAGAACAGACTGATTTTGGCATCATTATTGGCCCTGAAGGTGGATTCAGTGATTCAGAATTATCACTCTTATCTAACCATCCTAATTGCCATCCTGTTTCATTAGGAAACAGAATCTTACGCACAGAAACAGCGGCATTATCTGTATTAAGCAGTTTACATTCTCGCTTAGGAGATTGGGCATAGCCCTTGTTTTTCATCTGTACAGTCACCATTGTTAGTGTCATCATTACTTTTAACACTATCAATTTTAGGAAACTGTCATGAAACTTCCTCGCATATTCTTCATCATGGATCCGCTTCATAGCTTAAATATCCATAAAGACAGCACATTATCAATGATGATGGCTGCTCAAGATCTTGCGGATAAATGCTACTATGTTGAGCCTTCTGCTATTTTTGTGGATGAAACTTTAGCGAAAGCTACAGTACAAGCTGTTCGCATCGATTTATCACAAGAAGAATGGTATCAACTGAAAGAAGCTGAAGTCATTACTTTCTCAGAAAATGATATTCTCCTACAGCGCAAAGATCCGCCATTTGATATGCACTATATTTATGTGACATATCTTTTAGAATTGGCTGAAAAACAAGGGGCTTTAGTATGTAATAGCCCAAGATCATTGCGCGATTGTAATGAAAAACTTTATACAGCTTGGTTCCCTGAACTGTGCCCACCAACATTGATCACTAGCCAATATAAGTATTTAAAAGATTTTGTCGCAAAACATCACGATACCATCATCAAACCTTTAGATGGCATGGGTGGCAGTGCGATTTTTAGAATCCAAGAAACAGATCCAAATCTTAACGTGATCATGGAAACATTAACTGAACATCAAAAAACACCTGTGATGATTCAGCGCTATATTCCTGAAATCAAAAAAGGTGATAAGCGCATTTTGCTCATCAACGGTGAACCTGTTCCCTATTCTATGACGCGCATCCCAGCTGAAGGCGAAACTCGTGCCAATTTAGCAGTTGGCGGTACGGCAATTGTAGAACCGTTATCTGAGCATGATTTTGAAATCTGTGCCAAAGTTGCACCAGAATTGAAAAAACGTGGTTTATATTTTGTGGGTTTAGATGTAATCGGTGACTATTTAACAGAAATTAATGTCACGAGCCCTACTGGCATTCGCCAAATTGAAAATTCAACTGGCATTCCTGTCGGGCAAGACCTCATCGCTGTATTGATTGAAGAATGGAAAGATAAGCGCAATGGCAGTTAACTATCGTGGCCAATTTTTAATTAGCATGCCACATATTCATGATGATGTATTCCATCGCTCTGTGATTTTCATTGCTGAACACACAGAGCAGTTTGTTTTGGGCATCATCATTGATCAAGAGCTTCTTCTATCACAACATGAACCAGAAAAACCTTTGGCTTTAGATGTTGTGTTAAAAGATGTTGATCAATTAGATTTTATTTCTGAAAAACCTAAAGCTTCAAAAGTATTGCCCGTTCTTCATGAACAGATTCAACAATGGACAAAAAATGCTGAAGTTTTACCCAATATTGAATTCACAGAGTCCATTGATGTCTTAACCAATATTAGTGATTCGTATCCTGAAATTTCCCATTCTCTTGTGGAGAGTTATTCAGTTTGGGATACACCACAATTCAATCAAGAGTTGAGAAACAATATTTGGATGCCCATTCCATTCGACAAGCAATTTTTATCCTCAAGAGATGATAAGACATTGCTATGGAATGAGCTATTTGCAAGCTCTGGGGGTAAATATTAATAATTTATCTGAACAGATGGGTAGCGCTTAAAAAATCCTTCGCATGATGAAGAGATTCACACTCTTGCAATAAGTGTGCTCGAATCTCTTCTGATACAGGCAACATATCCGGCACAATAATCACAGGCACATTTGCAGAAATCGCAGCAGTTGCACCGTGACAAGAATCTTCAAACATCACCAATGTTTGCTTATCCATTCCTAAAAATTCAGACGCTTTGTTCACAATTTCAGGATGTGGTTTTGGGTTCACAACATCATCAAACGAATAGATTTTCTGAAAGTGCAAATGAATATCATGATGATTCAACATGGATTCGATGAATTTCGTTTGATTATTAGAGGCAATCACACATGGAATATCATTACCACTCAAAAATTCTAAAATCTCTTTAGCACCTGCTTTGATTTCCACATCACCCACTTCTAGATGAGATTCAGCAATTGTTTGAACTGCTTTAATAAAGTGATCTACATCTTCCATGCTTAAGAATGGAAAATCATTTTGATAAATTTCATACAGTGCTTTATTCGATGTACCAACATATTTTTTATAATATTCTCTATCATAATTTTCAATGCCGTATTTCGGTGCTAATTCCATACAGATATCGCAATATAACTGCTCTGTATTGAATAACAGACCATCCACATCAAATATCGCCCCGCGAATTTCTCTCATTTTAACTCCTAATTTAACAAATTACGGGATATAAACATCCAGTCGAGTATTTGGCGCTTCAACACTATAGCTTGGCTTAAAATCACCCAAATATTCTGATTTTGCAGGACGTTTAACCACAATGCGTTGCATGCCACGACCGCTTTTTAACAAAGTTAATGCTGTTGATAATAGCTCAGAACTATCAGGATCATCCCCCACTAAATCACGCACCATGCGAAGATCCAATTTCACCAAAGCAGATTTTTTACGATGTGGATACATCGGATCCATATAGCAATTATTGGGCAGCTCGATACTTATATCTTCAATCGCTTGCTTGAGATATTCGATAGAATTCATTCGATTCAATTGAATACGATTAGCCATATCTGGCATTTCATTGTGTAATGAATGAATCGACTCAGATAATAAAACCTGCAATGTTGGATTGCGTTCAAAGAAAGTCACATTGAAACCTGAATACGCCAACATTCCACCATCTCGTCCTAATCCTGCGGTTAAATCCCACACAGATTGCGGCTCATTATTTTTCCATTTAAAAGCACGTAAAATCGGCTCTTGAGCTTTATTCAATTTGGAAAAACGCCACAATTGCTTTGGTGATGCAAAGTCTACATGCAATTTCTGCTTTGCTTCATCTTGCCAATAAAGCTCTTCGCCATCCCACACAAAAGATGGCAATTGATATGGTTCAGATTGAATTTCATATTCATTGAAAAAATCAGGCTGAATATCGCTTTTAATAATGAGTGGAGATGAATTCATATTATTCCTGAATAAAGCTACGCAACAAACCAATCTCTTGATCCCAAATCTCAGGATTTGTGGTTTCTAAAATCAACGGAATATTCTCAAACTGAGGATTCTGCATGATGAATTTGAAAGGCTCTATGCCTATTTTGCCTTGCCCTAAACTATCATGACGATCCACTTTGCTACCAAAATCTGTTTTAGCATCGTTCAAATGCATTGCACGAAGATATTGATAACCCACAGTTTCTTCAAACTGTTTGAATGTACGCTCACAATCTTCTTGTGTGCGTAAATCATAACCAGCCACAAATGTATGGCATGTATCAATACAAACACCTACGCGGCTTTTATCTTCCACTTGATCAATAATTTCAGCCAATTGCTCAAATTCAAAACCTAAGTTTGAGCCTTGCCCTGCTGTATTTTCAATCACAGCTACAACTTCTTTAGTTTGATCCAAAGTGATATTAATGGATTCAGCAATCTTAGCTAAACACTCAGATGTAGAAATTTTATTTAAATGGCTGCCTGGATGAAAGTTTAAAAGCTTAATTCCTAATTGCTCACAACGTTGCATCTCATCTAAAAATGCTTCACGGGATTTTTCCAAGCCTTCAGCTTCAGGATGACCTAAGTTAATCAAATAACTATCATGCGGTAAAATTTGTTGGTCTGTAAAACCTAATGCTGCACATTTTCTTTTAAAATCAGTAATCACTTTAGCTTCTAATGGCTTAGCCTTCCATTGACGCTGATTTTTTGTGAACAATGCAAAAGCATTTGCACCAATCTCTTTCGCACGAAGAGGCGCTTGATCCACACCGCCCGCAGCGCTGACATGCGCACCGACAAAATAAGTCATATAATTTCCCTAATGCCTCCTAATAATAATTAGCCTGTATCATACTAAAAAGAAGCATCCCTTTCAGAGAATAATCTCCCACCATATTTTGATATCTTTTATCACATTTATTCAAAAATATGATAATTCTCAAAGTTTATATTACCTGTAAAAACAAAAAGATGATCGTAGGTCAAAGTATTTTTCTATGTTATGCGTAAACTAATACCATTGGCATAAATGGGGAGGTAATTGTGTTACTACAAATACATCAAAGTGATAATCAAGTTTTTGAATCAATTGTTCAAAAATTAAAAGAGAAATCTTATCAAGACTTGCGTGCATTGCCCGAACGCGAGCAATTGGTGGTTGATGAAATTTCTGAACACACAACCATTGAAGTTACTCAACAATTGTATGACATTGATTCTGCGGTTCATATTACTGTGACTCAATTTTTATGGCTATCTGATGCTAATTCACCTAATTTCATTGATAGCATGCAAAATGTATTGATTCCTTTGCCTAATCCAAATCCTAGCCTTATTTATTCAGGTCATTGTAAATCTGAATTTTTCTATGCACTGAAAGACAGTACAATCACTGATGATATCTTTATTCGCAATGACTATGCCGAAGAGCATACTGAAGAAGTTGCCGATTGGTTTGGCACAACAGGCTTAACAGATTCAGAAGAACGAATGCTACCTAAATATGTTCGCTATGAATATGGTGACTTATTAGTGGACGAAGATGGATTAAAAGCCCATGATTTAACGTATTTAGGGCAATATACGCTCAATGCTAAACTCATTAAATTATTGCGATTAGATACATCATCACAACCTAGCCAGATTTATGTTTGGCATTATTATGATGATCATTACGCTTATGCTTATCGTCATGCTGATGGCACATTGGCTTATGAAATTGGTAATCGATGCCCGATTGACCAATTACAAAAAGCTAAGCAAGCTTAGTATGAACAAAATCTAATCGTTGTTGAGTATCTTCTGCAATGGTTTCATCTTGTAATGCATTCAACAATGTTTCAATGGCAGCAAAGTCATTACAACACAGCAAAATATCTACACCTGCATTGAAGCATTTTTGTGCTTTATCTACTACTGAACCTAGATGCTCAGCACCTTTCATATCCAAATCATCACTGATGATTAAACCGTCAAAACCTAAATCATCACGCAAATAATTCATCCATTTAGGCGATGAAACTGCTGTATGCTCAGCATCAAAGTTCTTATAAATAATATGTGCTGGCATGATTGCTTCAATCCCTTCTTCGATCAAGGTTTTGAAAGGCAGAAGATCATTTTGGATAATTTCCAATAATGGGCGATCATCTACAGCCACACCCAAATGCGTATCAATTTCCACATAGCCATGACCTGGAAAATGTTTAGCAACACCAATGCTATTACGAGATCTTAAACCTAAATAGAAAGCTTGAACCAATAAGCTTGTTGTCACAGGATCACTATGAAATGCACGATCACCAATCACATCGTTATGGCCATAATTAATATCACACACAGGCGCATACGTAAAATCAACACCCACTGAAGCAAGCTCTGTTGCAATGGTTTTGCCATATGAATATGATGTTCTTAATGCAGCTTTTGGATCATTATGATAAGTTTCTTCCAATGTATTCATGGCAGGCAATTTTGTAAAGCCTTCACGAAAACGCTGAACGCGTCCGCCTTCATGATCCACAGAAATGAGCAAGTCAGAATTAATCTGACGAATACCTTGCGTTAAAGCAATGAGCTGATCTTTATCTTTATAATTGCGCGTGAATAGAATTACACCCGCAACCAATGGATGTTGCAACCATTGCTGTTCTATTTGTGTTAATTCATAACCTTGTAACCCGATGATCAAACCGCCGATTCGATTCATGATTCCTCTTGTGCTATGCCAAAGTACTGCCAACATTTAGATGTTGCAACACGACCTTTCGGTGTGCGCATTAAAAAACCTTCTTGAATTAAATAAGGCTCTATCACATCTTCCAGTGTACCACGATCTTCACCCAATGCTGATGCAATTGTATCTAATCCTACAGGTCCACCTGAGAATTTTTCTACAATCAATTGAAGTAATCGGCGATCGTGTTCATCCAACCCATATGCATCAATTTCCAACATATTCAGTGCTTCTTGTGCAATAGCAACATCAATAATGCCATTAGAGCGAACTTCTGCAACATCTCGAACTCGTCTTAATAAACGATTCGCAATTCGTGGTGTGCCACGAGAACGCTTACCAATTTCTTCAGCGCCTTCTTGCGTTAATTCAACATTCAATAAATTGGCAGAACGTAATACGATCGATGTTAATTCAGTATTAGAGTAGAACTGCAAACGCGACATAATACCAAAGCGATCACGCAAAGGAGATGTCAATAACCCAGCACGAGTTGTCGCACCCACCAATGTAAATGGTGGCAAATCAATCTTAATAGAACGCGCGGCAGGACCTTCGCCAATCATAATATCCAACTGATAATCTTCTAATGCAGGATACAAAACCTCTTCAATCATTGGGCTTAAACGATGGATTTCATCAATGAACAACACATCATTGGGTTCGAGATTTGTTAATAAAGCAGCCAAATCCCCTGCTCTTTCTAAAACTGGGCCTGAGGTTTGTTTTAAACCCACATCCAATTCATTGGCAATGATATGTGCTAAAGTTGTTTTGCCTAATCCTGGCGGGCCAAATAACAAAACATGATCCAAAGCTTCGCTACGATTTTTTGCAGCTTGGATAAAAATATCCAGTTGATTACGCAACGCTTCTTGCCCTGTGTAATCATTTAAATATTTAGGACGAATGGCACGATCAACAACTACTTCTTCGCGTTGTTTCTCACCACTAATTAAAATTCTGTCAGATTCAATCATCTATACTTTCAACCAAAATGTCACAGGACCATCATTTTCTAAAGAAACTTTCATATCTGCTGCAAATTTACCTTGCTCTACGTTATTCACTAAAGTTTTGGCATAGCCAACACTATATTCAAATAATGCTTCACTCATAGATGGATCTGGGCTATCACTGAATGATGGACGGCGACCTTTATCTGTATTGGCTAAGAGCGTAAATTGCGATACCAACAAAAGCTCACCTTGAGTATCCAATAGTGACAAATTCATTTTGCCATTATCATCTGAAAAAATACGGTATTGAGCAATTTTTTCCATCATTTTATTAGCAGATGCTTCAGTATCACCTTTTTCAACTGCCACCAAAGCTAAGATACCTTGATCAATTTTTCCGACAGATTGCCCATCAACTTTAACTTCTGCCCAGTTTACACGTTGTATCAAAGCAATCATTGTGCTTTGATCTCATCAATATTTTTCATAGCTGCTTCTAAACGGCGCATAAACATAGATGCTGTTTCTTGGCGCAATATGCGCGATACATTTTGTAGATCTGTAGATTTTCCTAACAAGTTAGATTCATCATAAGTAAAATCTCGTTCGCGTGTTAAAGTTGTTGCAGGCATAATTTCATTGCCTTGATCATCTAACACTTGAACCGTAACATTCAATGTGACAACTTCTTCTGTATCACGATTAGCTGCTAAACCTGAAACTGTACGTGCAGTTTGGCTTTCAGATAAAACCTGAATAATGACATCTGCATCTTTCTGATTATTCACAACTTTCACATGCTCAGGAAAGAATCGCTTAACAGAAGCATAGAATGAATCACGCTGAGAAGGATTATAACCTTCCATATATACATTTTGATAATCAGTTGGCCATGGAATTGTGCCACGCAACTTAAAGCCGCAACCTGCAATCACCATTAATGAAAAAACTAATATAAATTTACGAATCATAGTGCATTACATCATCATTTGTGAGAAATCGAAATCAAGTGCCAATCTTGCAGAACCAATCATATTGCCACAAGCGTAAGGAATATTATATTCCCACACTAATGTCATACTTGTTGGCGAGTTAACACCCATTGCTAACACGCTCGCACTTTTTTGTGCCATTGTTTCCAATAGTTTTGGGAACTTCATCATCTCTTCACTGGAAATATTACGACTCATTCGCCCAATACAGTTCTCAGATAATGCAATCAATGCAATATCCAACTCAGTCACTTGTGTTGATGTAATATCAACAATATCATGCACCATACCTGCATAACCTGCATTACCTAGCGCTTGATAGAATTTTTTAGCAGCTTCAAAGTGATCGTTCACTACTTCTTCTGCCAAACCAATCACAATTTGTTTCGCTGAGAAAATATCGTGCCCATGTTTTTTAATCCATTCGACCAATTCATCTACTTTATCTAAATAGTACATGGATAATGGCAAAATCAATCGTTTATTATCAGCACCTACAGCTTTTAAGTTAGCAATAGCGCTCGACATCATGAATTGATCTAATTGGCTCATCAAATTGATGTTGGATGTATATGTAAAACTTTTATTCCAAACAGATAATTCACCTGCGTCATCGTATAGATTAAAAGAAGCAATGTAGTTTTCTTGACCTTTCATCGAGAAATCTACAACAGGAATATATGATTGTTTAATCTGCTGTTTTTTCAAGCTCAAGAATAATGGCATGAACTCTTCATCAACAGTTTCGCCACCATGTTCGATAGCATCAGCAGTTGCTTCTGCATGTTCATTAGCTTCTGCTTCATCATCGGTAAATACAACACGAGTATCAAATAATCCAGCCAATTCATCTAAGCGATTACAAGCATCAGAAATGGTTGCAACAGAATCACCAAGATTTGTATAAGCAAAAGTGAATTTACCCTGAATTACGATATCATTATCTTTATATATAAAACCTTCTGAGCTTGAAACAATTGCCATTCCCAAGCGATCAACTTTCGTCATATCACTGTTTGTTAATAGCAAAACAATGCTTTCATCGGAATAACGCGCGTAATGCAAATTATCAATTTGTGCGCCCAAATGTTTTGATAGATTTAAGAAATATGACTCTAAAGCTTCTACGCCAAATTTTTTACGGAAATCAAAGTAATCCTGTAAAACTAAACTCACTAACCATGAAGAACTACCCACAAAGTTGGATAAGTTATTAATGAATGACAACCTATCATAAAATTTTGCTTGTTCAGACAATGGCTGTACTTCAGTATTAGATGCAGCAACAACAGCATTTTCCGAAGAGCCTCGTGACACAAATAATTCAATGCATGATTTTTCTTCAAACATGCCTTGTTTCAATACAACTTCCTCAGCAACTAAGTCGCCATTTGGATGCTTTAATGATAATTTTTCAGACTGCTCTTTACCTGTTTTACCAACGATTTTCATCATTTTTTTGAACTGTGCAGATTCATCACCTGTCACATATTCAAGCACAGTTGTTGCTGCTAAATCGATGAATTGTTTAAAACCAAAATATTGCAAGAATGCATCATTGGCATACAAGAAAATTCCATCTTCAGCACCAAAATATGCAATCAGATCCTCTGATGTTGAGGCAAATTGTTCTGTAATTTCAGTTAAACGTGCATTTTTCTCTAATGTATCTCGATAACCCAATTGAGTTTTCAACTCAAAAATCGCGCGAACCATCTGTTTAAATAGAACATCGCCTTGCTGCAATATTCCAACATCGATTGCACCTTCTTGAATCATAATTTGGCGCTTTTCTAAAAACTGCTCTTCATTGACTAAGACTAGAACTGGCGTTGCTTTGATGCCTATTGCATCATTCACTTCTTTTAACACAGGAACTTTTGGAGAATCTTGCAAAATGACAAGATCACAATGATCTTTATTCACAGCAACATTAATACCATCCACGGAATCTGTCGTTGTAACATCAAATGTGATTTTACCATCAACAGTATTCGCCCGAATTAACTGTCGAAGCTGCGTTACTTTTTCAGCATTATTTTCAACATAGAGTATTTTGTAGATCTCATTGCCCATTATTATTTGCTTCCCTTAGTTCTAACTACAACATTCTAGCCTATATCAATGAAAATCACACTAGATTAATCGGCCATACAAATCATATACATCAGCTTCTTCAATCTGAACTTTAACAATCTGTCCCACAATAGAGCTGTTTGCATCTTCAATATATACCAAACCATCAATTTCTGGTGCATCTGCCATTGTGCGGCCAATTGCCACACCTTCTTCAGCATCAAATTCATCGATCAATACATCCAATACTTTACCTACTTTAGCATGTAATTTCTCTTCCGAAATCTTTGCTTGAAGCTCCATAAAACGTGCTAAACGCTCTTCTTGAATTTCCACAGGAATAAATTCTGCAATATCATTCGCTGGTGCACCTTCAACTGGAGAATAGATAAATGCACCTACACGATCCAAACGAGCTTCCTCAATGAAGTCTAATAACATTTGGAACTCGTCTTCAGTTTCACCAGGAAAACCTACGATGAATGTTGAACGAATTGTAATTTCGGGACAAATCTCACGCCATTTTTTAATACGATTCAACATATTTTCACTGTTTGCAGGGCGTTTCATTTCTTTCAAAATGCGCGGTGAAGCATGTTGCATTGGTACATCGATGTAAGGCAAGATTTTACCTTCTGCCATCAATGGAATTAAGTTATCCACATGAGGATATGGATAAATATAGTGCAAACGCACCCAAACATCTAATTTTGCTAATTCTTCACATAAGTTTTGAATATGTGTTTTAACTGGCTTACCATCTGCAATGCCCAATTTATATTTAACATCAACACCATAAGCACTTGTATCTTGCGCAACAACCAACAATTCTTTTACACCAGATTGTGCTAATTTTTTAGCTTGGCTTAATACATTTTCAACTGGATAAGATTGATGCTTACCACGCATTGTTGGAATGATGCAGAATGTGCAACTGTGATTACAGCCTTCTGCAATTTTCAAATACGCATAATGCTTTGGCGTTAATTTAATGCCAGCTTGTGGCACTAAATCCATGAATGGATCATGTGTTTTTGGTAAATGATGATGCACAGATGCCATCACTTCTTGGAAAGCATGAGGACCAGTCACACTCAATACATTTGGATATTTTTCCAAAATCGTATCAGCTTTTGCGCCCAAACAACCTGTCACAATCACTTTACCATTTTCATCTAAAGCTTCGCCAATCGCATCCAAACTCTCTTGAACAGCAGAATCAATAAAGCCACATGTGTTGACAACTACAAGATCTGCATCATCATATTTCGGTACAATTTCATAACCTTCTGTGCGCAATTGCGTCAAAATATATTCAGAGTCCACCAATGCTTTAGGACAACCAAGGGATACGAAGCCAATCTTAGGAGTAGTCACAATTCAACCTTCAAAAAAAGATAACCAGTCAAATCCGATAATGTTTTGACTGGTGTAATCAAAGAAAAAAAACTATAATAACCCACCATTTTATATCAGAACCCTATCTACTGGAAACCAAAATGTCGAAAAAATATTTAGTTACTTGGGATATGCTCCAAGTTCACGGGAAAGCTTTATCTCAACATTTAATCGAACGTCAAGAGTGGAAAGGTCTTATTGCCGTTAGTCGCGGTGGATTAGTGCCTGCTGCTATCGTGGCGCGCGAATTAAATATTCGCTATGTAGATACATTATGTATTGCGAGCTATCATGATTATCAAAATCAAACAGACATGCAATTAATCAAAGAGTGCAATCTACCCAATGAAGGCGAAGGCTTTGTGATCATTGATGATTTGGTGGACTCAGGCAATACTGCTAAACTCATCCGTAAATTGTATCCAAAAGCTTACTTTGTAACGATTTTTGCAAAGCCACAAGGCAAACCATTAGTGGATTTCAGTGTCCTTGATGTACCACAAGATACTTGGATTGAACAACCTTGGGACACAGCTGTACATTTTATTCCACCAATTTGTGATCAAAACAAACAATAATCATGCAATATCATAAACCCAACTGGATTAAAGACAATGCAATTGCCTTAGGTTTTTGGGTTGGCAAATACATTGCACGACTACCTATGCCTTTTCTACTATTCTTAGGAAAAGGTATAGGCCGCATTTCATATCATGTTGCTAAAAAGCGCCGTCATATCATTGAGCGCAACATTCAATTATGCTTCCCAAACTTATCTCAAGAGGAAAAAACTCAACTCGTTAAAGATAATTTTGATTCATTAGGCATGGGCATATTTGAAACATTAGCAGCATGGTTCAAACCCAAACAACAAATAGAAGAAATTTTTACCTATGAAGGCTTAGAGCATCTTGCAGCAGTTAAAGAATCAGGCCAAGGAGCCCTTTTACTGACAATTCATTTTTGTAATTTAGAGTTAGGTGCAAGAGCCATGACATTGCAAACACCTTTTGTAGCAATGTATCGTATGCATAAAAATCGTTATTTTGAAGAAGAACAATTCAAAATGCGGGCAAAGCAGTCTCAAAATGAACCAGTAAACCGTAATGAAATTCGCAAAACCATCAAACTACTCCGTCAGGGTAAGTTACTTTGGTATGCACCAGATCAAAATTATGGTGGCAGCAATCATGTATTTGTGAATTTTTTTGGTGTGAAAGCATTAACAATTACTGCAACATTCGAAATGGCCAAGCTTGGAAGAGCAAAAATATTACCCTATTATTGCATCCGCAAAGGCAATCAATATAGAATCAAAATATTACCTGCACTAGAAAATTTCCCATCTGATTCAACTACTAAAGACTGTGAACGTTTAAATACGTTATTTGAATCTTGGATATCAGAAGCGCCTGATCAATATCTATGGGCACATCGTCGATTCAAAACTCGTCCTGAAGGTGAGAAAGATTTATATGAGTAAAACATTGATTAAAAATTATCAGCGTATTTTAATCATTCAATGGAGTGCAATGGGTGATTGTGTTTTAGCTAGCACAACATTTGATGATATTAAACAATATTTTCCTGATGCAAAAATTGACCTCAATACTTTACCGCCTTGGGATCAATTATTTATTCATGATCATCGCTTCCATCAACTCATTAGCTTTAAAATCCGTAAACAAGGTTTTAAAGCAACTAAACAATGGCTCAATCTTTTAAAGCGAGAAAACTACGACCTTATCATTGATTTTCAAAACAGTGATCGATCTCGATTAATGCTATCCATTGCGAAAATTTTTAAATTTACCAAAGCAACCATTATTGGCAGAAGCAAACACTGGTGCTACGACAATAATATTGCCGAACAAGAAATCACAAACAATCATGTGGTTGATCGTTATTATGCTGCTTTGAAATCTATTGGCATCCAACAACAATCGAAACATCCTAAAATTATTGCCTCTGATGAAATCATTCAAAGTGTTCAAGATCAAAAAACTGACATCATTCAAAATAAAAATTTTGCAGTTTTTGTACCTGGTTGCAGCCCGCAACATCCACAAAAACGCTGGCCAACAGAGTCATTCATTCAATTAGGGCAAATTTTATTCAAAAATAACATTCAGCATATCCTAATCATTGGCGCACAAAGCGAAGCTAATATTTGTGAAAAAATCACACAAAGCGATTCAAGATTTATTAATCTTTGCTCCAAAACATCATTATTAGAAATACCTGAATGGCTCAAAGGTGCATCATTAATTGTTGGTAACGACACAGGAACTTCACATATGGCCGCAAGCAGCAATGCACCATTAATCACTCTATTTGGTCCAACCGATCCTATGCAATCACGACCATACGGCTCAAAAGTCATCGCATTGCAGGCACAAAATTTTGGAAATGACAATAAAATTGACCAAATCACTGCAAATGATGTATTAACTACCTATCAAAATATTTTCAATCCGCCGGATAAAACAGTATAATCGTCGGATTTTATAATTGAATATTAATATTTTCAAAGGAATTGATGTGACAAAACAATCAAGCTATACCAAAGAAGAACTGCTAATGTGTGGCAGAGGCGAACTATTTGGCGAAGGTAATGCTCAATTACCAGTACCTCCTATGCTGATGTTTGATCGCATCACGCAAATCACAGATGATGGCGGTAACTACAACAAAGGCTTGATCGTTGCAGAATTGGATATCAATCCAGATTTATGGTTTTTCCCATGTCACTTTATTGGCGACAGCGTCATGCCAGGTTGCTTAGGCTTAGATGCAATGTGGCAACTCGTTGGCTTCTATTTAGGCTGGAAAGGTGGTATTGGTCGCGGCCGCGCTCTAGGCTCAGGCGAAGTAAAATTTTCAGGTCAAGTATTGCCAACCGCTAAAAAAGTAACCTACCATATTCACATGAAACGTGTTATTTTGCGCAAATTAACAATGGGTATTGCAGATGCAACTTTATCTGTGGATGATAAAATCATCTACACTGGTTCAGACCTTAAAGTTGGTCTTTTTACCTCAACAGATAATTTTTAACGTTTAGGAGAAACATTATGAGACGTGTTGTTATCACAGGTCTTGGGATTATTTCTAGTATCGGAAACAACAAAGAAGAAGTATTAGATTCTCTCAAATCAGGCAAATCAGGGATTGAATTTTCACAAGAAATGGCTGATTTAGGTTTCAGATCCCATGTTCATGGTGCTATTCGCATCAACCCTGCTGAACATATTGATCGTAAAGCTTTCCGCTTTATGGCTGATGCTGCGGCTTACGCTTACTTAGCTATGGAACAAGCGATTGAAGACTCTAAACTTCCACCTGAAATGGTTTCTAACGAACGTACAGGTTTGATCGTTGGTTCTGGTGGCGCTTCCACTCGTAACCAAATTGAAGCAATTGACAGCATGCGTAATACTGGCGCGACAAAAAAAATGGGTCCTTACATGGTAACTCGTACAATGGGTTCCACAGTATCAGCATGTTTAGCAACACCTTTCAAAATCAAAGGTGTTAACTATTCTATTAGCTCAGCATGCTCTACATCTGCACATTGTATTGGTAACGCAGCAGAACAAATCCAATTGGGTAAACAAGATGTCATTTTTGCAGGTGGTGGTGAAGAATTGCATCCATTCATGAGTGCAATGTTTGATGCAATGGGCGCATTGTCTACTAAATATAATGACAATCCTTCAGTTGCTTCTCGTCCTTATGATGCGGACCGTGATGGCTTTGTTATCTCTGGTGGCGGCGGTATTGTTGTTGTCGAAGAATTAGAACACGCTTTAAAACGTGGGGCTAAAATCTATGCTGAAATCACCGGCTACGGCGCGACATCTGATGGTTATGACATGGTTGCCCCAAGTGGCGAAGGTGCTGAGCGCTGTATGCGTCAAGCATTATCAACAGTTGAAGGCCCAATTGATTACATCAATGCACATGGCACATCAACACCAGCAGGTGATATTCCTGAAATTATGGCTGTACAACGTGTATTTGGCGATAAATTCCCTTACATCACGTCTACAAAATCACAAACTGGTCATGCATTAGGTGCAGCTGGCGTAAACGAAGTGATCTATTCATTATTAATGATGGAAAATAACTTTATTCAAGCTAGCCAACACATCGACAATGTTGATCCTAAATTAGAAGGCTTCCCTATCGTTCGTGAAAAAATTGAAGATATCGAAATCAACAATATCATGAGCAATAGCTTTGGCTTCGGTGGCACCAATGCAACTGTTGTATTGAGCCGTTATAAAAACTAACACTCATTTCATTACCTGATTACAGTATTACAAATAAAGCCTAATCATTAATGATTAGGCTTTTCTTATAAGCTAACTACTATAGATTAATTCAATAAAAGCTGTATGATTAAAAGAATATACGACATAATAGCCATCATAAACAACTCTTATTCTTATTATTTAATTAATAAACTATTCTTTTCTTTTCACTTCAATAAAATAATATGACTGCCAATGTCATGGCGAATTAAATAAATACAAGGCTTATTATGAAATTTCGCTCAAATATTAAAGAAAATAATGTAACTGATGAAAAAATTTTTATCAATCGCCGAAGAATACTCAAAGGACTTGGTTTATTTACAGCTTCAAGCGTTGCATCTGGCATCGCCATTAGCCGCGCACAAAGCTGGTTTGAACAACAACCTAAAATGCCATCAAATTTACATGCACCCACCTCTCTTAAGTTTTTCAACTCGACAATATATAGCCCCAATTTAGAATTAACACCTGAAAATAAAGTCACAGGATATAATAATTTTTATGAATTTGGATGGGACAAAGCAGATCCTGCTAGATTAAGTCAAAACTTTAAATCTGATCCATGGAAAGTAGAAATAGATGGTGAAATCAATCAAGCCATGACACTAGATTTAGACGATATTTTTAATAAATTTGATCTAGAAGAACGAATATATCGTTTCCGCTGTGTTGAAGCATGGTCTATGGTCATTCCTTGGATAGGCTTCCCCCTCTCTGCATTATTAAAAATGGTTGATCCAACCAACAATGCCAAGTATGTTGCCTTCCAAACTTTGTATGATCCTGAGCAATTTCCTAATCAAGGGAAAAAATTCTCAGGAAATTTCTCATTTCCTTATATTGAAGGATTAAGAATTGATGAAGCAATGCACCCACTAACTTTTGTAGCTGTTGGTCTATATGGCAATAAACTACTTCCACAAAATGGTGCGCCTATTCGCTTAGTCGTTCCATGGAAATATGGATTTAAGAGTATAAAATCGATTGTAAATATTCGCTTAACAGAAAACGAACCACCAACCACTTGGAACATTAGTGCTCCGAATGAATATGGTTTTTATGCTAATGTGAATCCAAATGTATCGCATCCTCGCTGGTCTCAAGCATCTGAAAGAATCATAGGTTCAGAGGGATTATTTGGTGCAAAACGACAAGATACATTGCTATTTAACGGCTATCCTGAAGTTGCTGAACTTTATAAAAACATGAATCTTCATAAATATTACTAGTCATGAAAATAATTAATCCTATCATTCCATTAAAAATACTAGTTATCAGCACAGGCATCATTCCATTCTTATGGCTAGTATATTTAACATTAACGAATCAGCTTGGTGCAGATCCTGCCAAAGATATCCAACATTTCACAGGAACCACAACTATTAATTTCTTAATGGCGACCCTTTTAATATCTCCTATGGTAAAAATATCACACTGGAATATTCTCAATCGATTAAAAAGAACCATAGGATTAACCACATTTTTTTGGGCAATCGCTCATGTTTTCAGCTATTTATTATTTGAACTCGCAGGTGATATAGCACTATTTTTTAATGAAATCACTAGTAGATTATATTTGATATTAGGCAGTATCGCATTGATCGGATTACTCGCTCTGGCGATCACTTCAAATCAATACTCAATTAAACAACTGAAAAAAAACTGGAAAAGGTTGCACAATTTAGTCTATCCCATTGCAATATTCTCTTCATTTCATTACTACATTGCATTAAAAGTCAAAGATCCTATCGCAATCTATTACTTAATCGTTTTTATAGCTTTGTGGGCTAATCATCTTTTTCGCGCTTATCAAAAACGAAAACAGCATTACTCTCGATGGTAAGGATGGTTATGTAAAATACTCCAACCACGGAATAATTGCTCAGCCACCAAAATTCTTACCATCGGATGCGGTAATGTTAATTTTGATAGTGAAATGCTTTGCTGAAAGCTTTGCTTCACTTCATCAGAAAAGCCTTCTGGACCACCAATTAATAAAGCGATATCGGTTCCACCTTGCAACCAGTCAGCCATCATTTGGCTTAACTCAGGCGTTGTGACAGCTTTACCAATCACATCCAATCCAACAATGCGCGCGCCTTTTGGCACAGCAGCGAGCATCTTCTGCCCTTCTTCTTTCAAGATCTTACTGATATCTGCATTTTTCTTTCGGGCTTGTGCGGGAATTTCAACCATTTTTAACTGAACTTCATTACGCAAACGGCTTTGATATTCGTCAAAGCCGTCTTTAACCCAATTTGGCATATTATTGCCAATGGCGATTAAGTGAACAATCATACTAGATGAACAATTTCTCTAATTGATAGAATTCACGCGCATCTTTAGTCATGATGTGAACAACAACATCACCATAATCTTGCAATACCCAGTTACCGCTATCTACACCTTCCGTGCCGATCGCTAAGTGACCTTGACCTTTCATTGCCACTTCTAATTTGCCTGCCATTGCTTTCAAATGCGTTGATGATGTACCTGTCACGATTACAACCCAATCTGCATACTTAACAATTTTGCTTACATCGAATACTTTAATATCCACACCTTTCATATCATCCAAGGTAGTTTCAACAATATTCTTCATCGCTTCTGACATAAATTTCATCCAGTTCATTTAAAATTAATACAATAGTGCCCTATATTGTACTTCATTTTAATTTAACAATTAAAACTTAATTAAGTTTGATAGAATAATACTTTTATCATTTAGTTTTGAAGGTTGAGAAATGGTCAGTTTTGAAGCACTTTATGAAGAAGCACAAAAATACATTCCAGGCGGTGTTAACTCTCCAGTGAGAGCTTTTAAACAAGTCGGTGGCGCACCTGTTTTTTTCAAAAAAGGTGAAGGTGCTTACATTTACGACGAAAATGGTAAAAAATATATCGATTACGTTGGTTCATGGGGCCCAATGATTGTTGGTCACGCTCACCCTAAAGTAATCGAAGCTGTCATTAAAACAGCTAAAAATGGTTTATCTTTCGGTGCACCAACTGTTTCAGAAACTGTTTTGGCTAAAAAAGTATTGGAAATCATTCCATCCATGGATAGCGTGCGCATGGTAAGCTCAGGTACAGAAGCAACTATGAGTGCAATCCGTTTGGCACGTGGCTATACAAATCGTAACAAAATTATTAAGTTTGAAGGCTGCTATCATGGCCATTCAGATTCATTATTAGTAAAAGCAGGATCAGGCTTATTAACATTTGCAGAACCTTCTTCACCAGGCGTTCCTGCTGATTTAACACAGCATACAATCGTATTGGAATACAATAATCCTGAAGAGTTAAAAGAAGCTTTTGCAAAATATGGTGATGAAATTGCTTGTGTAATCGTTGAACCAATCGCGGGCAACATGAACTGTATTCCACCATCTAAAGAATTCTTACAAACAATCCGCGATTGCTGTACAGCTGCAGATTCTGTATTCATCATGGATGAAGTAATGACAGGATTCCGTGTACATAAACATTCAGCGCAAGGCTTGTATGACATCACACCTGATTTATCAACATTTGGTAAAGTCATCGGTGGCGGCATGCCAGTTGGCGCATTTGGCGGTAAAGCAGAAATCATGGCTCATATGTCACCCAATGGTGCAGTTTATCAAGCTGGTACATTATCAGGCAATCCTGTTGCAATGGCGGCTGGTATCGCAACATTAGAATTAATTTCTGAAGATGGATTCTACGAAGATTTAAAAGCTAAAACAGATTACCTAATGGAAGGTATTCAAAAGGTTTTTGCAAAACACAATCAACCATTACATATTAATCATGTTTGCGGCATGTTTGGCTTATTCTTCACAGATCGTGCTGTTCATACATATAAAGATGTGATGACAAGCGATGTAGAATTCTTCAAAAAATTCTACCATGGCTTATTAGATCGTGGTATTTACTTAGCACCAAGTGCTTTTGAAGCAGGTTTCTTATCAAGCGCGCACACATATGATGATTTAGATACTACAATTCAAGCCATCGATGAAACATTAACAAAGATTAAAGGTTAATCACATGAAACAAACTCCATGGATCGCACCATCTATTTTATCCGCTGATTTCGCTCGTTTGGGTGAAGAAGTTAATAATGTATTGGATGCTGGCGCTGATATTATTCACTTTGATGTAATGGATAATCATTATGTTGAAAACTTAACATTTGGCCCAATGATCTGCAAAGCATTACGTGATTATGGCGTAACTGCACCAATCGATGTGCATTTAATGGTTTCACCAGTGGATCGCATGATTGAGTCTTTTGCCAAAGCAGGTGCAAGCTACATCACATTCCACCCAGAAGCATCATTGCATGTGGATCGTTCATTACAATTAATTAAATCTCATGGTTGCAAAGCAGGCTTAGCTTTAAACCCTGCAACACCAGTACATATCTTGGAACATGTTTGGGATTATTTAGATATGATCCTAGTGATGAGCGTAAACCCAGGCTTTGGTGGACAAAAATTCATTCCATCTGCGCTAGATAAACTAGCAAAATTAAGAAAAATGATTGATGATAGTGGCAGAGAAATTCGCTTAGAAATTGATGGTGGTGTCAATGCAGATAATATTGCTGAAATTTCTAAAGCTGGTGCAGATATATTTGTTGCTGGCAGTGCTATTTTCACTCAAAATAATTACAAAGAGATCATTAATAGACTTAAATCAAATGCGAAATTAGACTGATACGCTTTTGTCGTTTAAAATGTTAAGATTATTTTATTACAAAAAACTAAACGAGAACGGATATGAACATCACAGATCTATTAACCTTTGTTGTAAAGTCTGGTGCATCGGACTTACACTTATCAGCAGGATTGCCTCCACTCTTGCGTATTGATGGCGATGTAACGCGCATCAATGCACCTGCAATGGATAATGATGCGGTTTATGATTTAATTTATGGAATCATGAACGATACGCAACGTAGAACTTTCGATGCTGAATTAGAAGCTGACTTTTCTGTAGATGTTCCTGGTCTTTCTCGTTTCAGGGTAAACGCATTCCATCAGAATCGAGGCGTTGGCGCAGTTTTCAGAACAATTCCTAATAACATCAAATCTATGGATGAATTAGGTATGCCAGCAATCTTCAGACAGATGGTTTCCGTTCCTCGTGGTTTAGTTTTGGTAACAGGGCCAACTGGTTCGGGTAAGTCAACAACGTTAGCTGCAATGATTGACTACTTAAATAAGCATCACCCTTACCATATTCTAACGGTTGAAGATCCAATCGAATTCGTTCACATGCCAAGAAAATCGTTGATCAACCAACGTGAAGTTCATAGAGATACATTGTCATTTAACAATGCACTTCGTTCTGCACTTCGTGAAGATCCTGATGTTATCTTGGTGGGTGAGCTTCGTGACTTAGAAACTATTCGCTTAGCATTAACTGCGGCGGAAACTGGTCACTTGGTCTTCGGCACACTCCATACTACATCCGCATCTAAAACCATTGACCGTATCATCGACGTTTTCCCAGAAGGCGAAAAACCATTGGTTCGTTCAATGTTATCTGAATCTTTACAAGCTGTTGTTTCTCAAACGCTTCTAAAGAAAAAAGGTGGTGGTCGTGTTGCAGCATGGGAAATCATGATGGGTACAAATGCTATTCGAAATCTTATCCGTGAAGATAAGATTCCACAAATGTATTCTGCAATCCAAACAGGACAATCATTCGGCATGCAAACCCTTGATCAGCATTTGCAACAGCTTGTTAAGGCTGGCATGATTGATAAAGAAGTTGCTGCAAGTAAAGCAAAAGTTCCATCTGATTTTAGTTAGTCATTATATTGCATATTTTTTTCAAATAAGTATAATGACGTGTCTGTTTTTAAGGAACGGTTTTTGCGTTCCTCAAAGAATTTATTTTATTGAAATAGGTTATTTTAATTATGAGTAAAGTTTGTCAAGTCACTGGTAAAGCACCTGCTGTTGGGAACAATGTTTCTCACGCAAACAATAAAACTCGCCGTCGTTTTTTACCAAATCTTCACTCACATCGTATTTGGGTAGAAAGCGAACAGCGCTTTGTAACATTACGCGTAACGTCTGCTGGTTTAAGAACTATCGATAAGAAAGGTATCGATGCTGTTCTTAAAGATATTCGTGCACGTGGTGAGAAAATCTAAGGAGCTTTATCATGGCAAAAGGTATCAGAGAAAAAATCAAGTTAGTGTCAACGGCTGAAACAGGTCATTTCTACACTACTACAAAAAACAAAAGAACAACTCCAGAAAAATTAGAGTTCATGAAATATGATCCCGTTGTTCGTAAACACGTTTTATATAAAGAAGCTCGTATTAAATAATACAGTTTAAGTTTCTTCTAAAAGCAACCGAAAGGTTGCTTTTTTAGTTTCTGCTATGAATCAAAAGCATAAACTTCAATTTCAAGTACTATTGTGCTAGATTGTGCACTATCTTTTATTCACTTAATCGCTATCTATCGTGATCAAATTAGAAAATATATCAAAATCTTACCCTTCATCCAAAGGCCCTGTTACTGCGCTCAATAATATTTCACTCACTATAGAAGCAGGTGAAATTTTTGGCATCATTGGCCATTCTGGTGCAGGGAAAAGCACATTAATTCGCTGTTTAAATCTTCTAGAAAAACCAACATCAGGTGAAGTCATTCTAGATAATATTAATTTAACAAAACTCAGCAAAAATGAATTAATGCATGAACGCAGAAAAATCGGCATGATTTTCCAACATTTCAATTTGTTTGATAGTCAGACCATTTTTAACAATATCGCCTTTCCATTACGCTTGGAGAAATTATCCAAAGCTGATGTTAAAAAGCGCGTTGATGAATTATTGGAATTAGTAGGTTTAACGGAACATGCCAATAAATATCCTGCACAATTATCAGGTGGGCAAAAACAACGCGTTGGCATCGCGCGAGCATTAGCCAATCGACCAAAAGTCCTATTGTGCGATGAAGCAACTTCAGCATTGGATCCACAAACAACACAGTCCATTTTAGAATTATTACGTGATATTAACCAAAAATTAGGCTTAACAATTGTATTAATCACCCATGAAATGGAAGTAATTCGTAAAATTTGTCATAAAGTTGGCGTCATTCATGCAAGCCAAGTTGTTGAACTAGGTCCTGTGGAAGAAGTATTTTTAAACCCTCAACACAATGTCACCAAAGAATTTATTTTAGATAATAGCCATTATGATGAATTAAAAGCACATTTAAAAACAAGCACAATGAAAGATGCCAATCTTTATCAGATTACTTATTCTGGCGAAGATTCCTACCATCCACATTTAAGTGACATCATTAAATCCACAGGTGTTCACTTCTCTATTCTATCTGGCAATATTAGCTACATTAGAGATTTACCTTATGGGCAATTACTTGTTGCATTAAATGGTAGTGAAGAAGCACAAACCAATGCCTTAAAAGAATTCTCAGCCAAAAATATCCATACATTAGCGGTTAATTTATAAATCATGTATACAGATTTCAAAACATGGGCTATCAGCGCCCTACAAAGTTTAATTCAAGATACCTTTCCTAAAGTTAAAGTGAATATGCTTTGGGATGCAACAGAAGCAACCTTACAAATGTTAATGGCTTCATGGGCAGTCACGACAGTTTTTGGCATCATTTTAGGTGTTGTTTTATATTTAACAAGCCCAAAACAACTACTACAAAATAAAATTGTTTACCCTATGTTATCCATTTTTACCAATGTATTACGCTCCATTCCATTCTTAATTTTGATCATTTATCTATTGCCCTATACCAAGCTATTAGTGAATACATCCTTTGGTGTAAAAGGTGCAATCATTCCATTAGCAATTGGCGCAATTCCCTTCTTTGCTAAACTCGTTGAAACATCCTTGCGCGAAGTTAATCGTGGCATCATTGAAGCTGCTGTGAGCATGGGTACACCAATGCATAAAATTATCTTCTCTGTATTATTAAGAGAAGCACGCCCAAGCATCATTGCAGGCGCAACCATTACAGGTATTTTATTACTATCATTCACAGCAATGGCTGGTGTTGTTGGTGCAGGCGGATTAGGCGATTTAGCCACAAGATTTGGCTTCCATCGCAATCAACCAGAAATTACTAACTTTGTGATTGTAATTATCATTATTATCGCGCAAACTATTCAATTAGTTGGCGATACATTTATGCGCCGATTAACGCGAAAATAACAACTATTTAGGATTATTGTAAGGAGCCGTAGCATGAAAAAATTAGCATCAGCATTGATTCTCTCTGCATTACCATTTTTAGCAAATGCACNACGCCCAAGCATCATTGCAGGCGCAACCATTACAGGTATTTTATTACTATCATTCACAGCAATGGCTGGTGTTGTTGGTGCAGGCGGATTAGGCGATTTAGCCACAAGATTTGGCTTCCATCGCAATCAACCAGAAATTACTAACTTTGTGATTGTAATTATCATTATTATCGCGCAAACTATTCAATTAGTTGGCGATACATTTATGCGCCGATTAACGCGAAAATAACAACTATTTAGGATTATTGTAAGGAGCCGTAGCATGAAAAAATTAGCATCAGCATTGATTCTCTCTGCATTACCATTTTTAGCAAATGCACAGGATTCAATTAAAGTCGCAGCAACACCAGTTCCACATGCAGAAATTTTAGAACACGCACAAACATTAGCGCCTGATTTTAAAATTGATGTTGTCGTTGTGACAGATTACGTTCTGCCAAACTTAATGTTGGACGAAGGCGAAGTTGATGCAAACTTTATGCAACATCAACCTTACTTAGATGAGTTCAACAAAGCTAACAACTTAACATTAGTATCTGTTGGCGGTGTTCATTTAGAACCATTAGGTGGTTACTCTAAAAAAATAACTGATGTTAAAGCAATTGCTAATAATGGTAAAATTGCGATTCCTAACGATCCTACTAATGGTGGACGCGCTCTAATCTTGTTGCACAATAATGGCGTAATCACTTTAGAAGATCCAAAAAACATCTTATCAACTATTGCTGACATCAAAGAAAACCCTAAAAATTTATCATTCATTGAGCTAGAAGCTCCAATGTTAGCTAAAGCAATTGATGAAGTAGATTTAGCATTAATTAATACAAACTTCGCATTAGATGCTGATTTAAATCCAATGAAAGATGCGTTAATCATTGAAGATAAAAATTCTCCTTATGTAAACATTGTGACTGTAAAAGCAGACAGTAAAGATAAAGAGAACGTGCAGAAGTTAATGAAAGTATTAAATTCACCAGAAATGAAATCATTCATTGAAACAAAATACCAAGGCAGTATTTTACCTGGCTTCTAATTTCATTAGAGAAGAATCATCTAAAAAGAGCCGATCTTCATCGACTCTTTTTTATTTCGACAACATTTTTACATTAATTATCAGAACAGGTTATAATAGTGAAATGGTCGTAAAATCAGATTGAAACGTAACATTAACTCAGCATTTTAATTCTGGGTATGATTGACTTTTATACTAAAAAGCAAGATAATGTTGCGTCTTATATTGTTTAAACTATTGGTTATATTTGGAGAATACCTTTGGCAAACTCAGCTCAAGCAAGAAAACGCGTACGCCAAGCGGAAAAACACCGTTTAGCAAACGCTTCATACCGTTCAATGACTCGTACTTATGTTAAGAAAGTATTGAAAGCTATTCAAGAAAACAACGTAGAATCTGCTAAAGATGCGTTAAAAAAAGCACAAGGCGTTTTAGATCGCGCAGCAAACAAAGGCTTGTTTCATAAGAAAACAGCTGCACGTTTGGTTAGCCGTTTGAACGCAAGAATCAAAGCAATCGCTGCTTAATTCTTAAGTTTCAAAAAAAGCCCTTTTCAGGGCTTTTTTTACGTCTGTTGGTTGGGCATTATTTCAGTACTATTTTACTGCGCTTCTTCAAATACACTAAAATATGCTCAACTGATTCCTTAAAATCCTTGATTTGCTTAATACCAGCTTCATCCGTTGGCTTCAATGACTCCAATAAACTGATTGCAACTTCATCAACATAACGCTGATAAACAATATAGTGTCGATAATCCTTGATAGCTTTTAAACTCTTTAGAGTAATTATAAAACTCAAAGTTTAAATCATTCAATAATTCATTCATCTGTTTTGGTAACAACCTAACACTATCAGCATTAATATCGACGATATGATGCGCTAAACCCTCTAATGCAACATTAAAACGATCAACCAACTTAGAAAAGCTATTATCATGTGTAATCACTAAAAAATTAGGTGATAACGGCATGCACTCATCTCCTTGTACTTACATACTTTATTCATCTAAAACCCAAAACTAAACATCAAATAAAATATAAAGAAAAGAAAAAAAAAGNCCTAACACTATCAGCATTAATATCGACGATATGATGCGCTAAACCCTCTAATGCAACATTAAAACGATCAACCAACTTAGAAAAGCTATTATCATGTGTAATCACTAAAAAATTAGGTGATAACGGCATGCACTCATCTCCTTGTACTTACATACTTTATTCATCTAAAACCCAAAACTAAACATCAAATAAAATATAAAGAAAAGAAAAAAAAAGAAAATTATACTATATTTATACAAATATTACAGTAATAAAAAAGCCCCGCTAATGCGAGGCTTTTAAAAAATTCTGTCAATTAGCTTAATTTACCATGACAATGCTTGTATTTTTTACCAGATCCACAAGGACAATCATCATTACGGCCAACCGTAGAGAAATCAATTTCTTGGCCTGTGATTTCACCTGCATCACTGAATGTGCGTTTCATCAACAATTCACTTGCATCTGCTTCATTACTATCTTCTGGCAATAAACTTATTTCTTGCTCTTCTGATACTGTTGGTAATTCAATTTTCAAACGGCTCAAGTAAACAATTGTGTCGTAATAGATGCGATCCAACATTTGCTCGAACATACTGAATGCTTCTTTCTTATACTCTTGCTCAGGACGTTTTTGAGCATAAGCACGCAATTGAATACCTTGACGCAAATAATCCATCGCAGCCAAATGATCTTTCCAGTTGTGATCCAATAATTGAAGCAAAATATTCTTTTCAAATGCTTTGAAATTATCTTGATCAACAATAGAAATTTCTTCCTCTGAATCAGGTAATTTTACAAATTGTTTAGAATGATACGCCTGCTTATTCATCTCGATTAAACGATCTACAACTTTTTGATCATCCAACTCTTGATCTTCTTCTAACCAAGCAGCTAATTTCACATCCATCAAGAAATCACGAGATAATTTCTCTTCCAATCCTTCCATATCCCATTGCTCTGGGAATGATTGTGGCGGGATATGTTTAGCAACTAAATCACGGAATACAGTTTCACGAATTGCATCGATTGCTGGACCCACATCATTTGCAGCTAAAATATCATCACGCTGTTGATAGATAACTTTACGCTGATCATTAGCAACGTTATCGTATTGCAATAAGTTCTTACGCATTTCAAAGTGATGACCTTCCACTTTGCGCTGGGCATTTTCAATCGAACGGCTGATCCATTTATGCTCTAAAGGAATACCATCACCCATGCCCAATTTTTTCATCATATTGTAAGCAGATGGCGATGTAAAAATGCGCATCAAGTTATCTTCTAACGATAGATAGAAACGAGATGAACCGACGTCACCTTGACGACCAGAACGACCACGCAACTGATTATCAACACGGCGTGATTCATGACGCTCTGTACCAATGATGTGTAAACCACCTTCAGTAAGAACCTTATCATGACGTTTCTGCCATTCTGCTTTCAAAGCAGCTTTTTCTGCTTCTGTTGCATCAGGATGACTTTCCAATTCCATTGAGAAGTTACCGCCCAACACAATATCTGTGCCACGACCAGCCATATTTGTAGCAATTGTTACTGCGCCAGGTTGACCTGCTGCACCAACGATATAAGCTTCTCTTTCATGCTGTTTTGCATTCAAAACTTCATGGGGAATTTGACGATCATCTAACATTTGAGAAATTAATTCTGAAACTTCTACTGAAGCAGTACCTACCAACACAGGTTGACCTGCTTCACGGCAATGCACGATATCTTTAATGATCGCTTCGTATTTTTCTCTTTGTGTTAAGAAAATCAAATCACCATAATCTTTACGTTTGATCTCTCTATTTGTTGGAATCACCACAACTTCCAAACCATAGATTTCTAATAACTCAGGCGCTTCAGTATCAGCAGTACCAGTCATACCAGATAGTTTTTCATAAATTCTGAACAAATTTTGGAATGTGATTGATGCCAATGTTTGGTTTTCAGGCTTAATTTGTACGCCTTCTTTTGCTTCAATCGCTTGATGCAAACCATCTGACCAACGACGACCCGATAATGTACGGCCTGTGTGTTCATCAACAATGATGATTTCACCTTCTTTGATCAAATAATCCACATCTTTGCGGAATAAGTGATGTGCACGCAAGCAACTATCTAAATGATGATAAAGCTTCAAGTTATTCGCATCATATAAGCTTTCGCCTTCTTTCAATAAACCAGCTTGAACTAATAACTCTTCAGCATGTTCATGACCAATTTCAGTCAATAATACTTGGCGATCTTTCTCATTGATCGTAAAGTCATTGTCACCATTTTCATCAGCTTTCACTAAATGCGGAACAACCAAGTTGATCGCTTGATAAAGCTCTGCTGTACCTTCCGCAGGGCCTGAAATGATCAATGGTGTTCTTGCTTCATCGATTAAGATTGAGTCAACTTCATCAATAACAGCAAAGTTAAGTGGACGCTGTACTTTCTGCTCTGGCTGGAAACTCATATTGTCACGAAGATAGTCGAAACCAATTTCGTTATTTGTACAATATGTAATGTCACATTCGTAAGCTGCTTTTTTCTCTTCAGGACCTTGTTCAGATACGATGACACCAACAGATAAACCCATCCATTGATACAAGCGGCCCATATCTGTTGCGTCACGCTTTGCCAAGTAGTCATTCACTGTAACAACATGAACACCCTTACCTTCTAAAGCATTCAAATAAACAGCCAATGTCGCCACTAAAGTTTTACCTTCACCTGTGCGCATTTCTGCAATGCGACCTTGGTGCAATGTAATACCACCGATCATCTGAACATCATAATGACGCAAACCTAAAACACGTGTACTTGCTTCACGAATGGTTGCAAATGCTTCTGGTAACAATTTATTTAAAGAAGTACCTTCTTGGATACGTTCACGAAATTTAACTGTCTGTTGTTTTAATTCTTCGTCAGACATTGCTTGCATCGTAGGTTCTAATGCATTAATTTGTTTAACGATTTTGAAAGCATCTTTGACCAAACGGTCATTTCGAGTTCCAAAAATCTTTTTTGCAATCGCACCAAACATGGCATTCCTTCTATATAGTAAAAATATAAATTAACAGTGTATTTTAACGTATTTTAACGTCAAAAAGAACTTATTGATGTGATACCCAGTTATTTCTATGGATGAGCTCTTCTGATATCACATAACCTAATTTATTAATGATGTCATTCGATGCCGTTTTCAAGAGCAACTTTACTTCTTCTGAATTATAGTTACACAATCCACGTCCAAGTTCTTCACCTTTAACGTTCACACAAGAGATGATATCACCGCGTTGGAAAGAGCCTTTGACATCGATCACACCAATCGGTAACAAGCTCTTTTTCTGCACTAATAATGCTTTTTCAGCACCTTCATCCACCACAACTTTGCCAAATACATGCGCTTGATTGAGTATCCAACGCTTTTTAGCCGCCATTGTTGTGTGCTCTGGTTCAAACTGCGTACCAATTTCTTCTCGTGCAGCTACTTTCAATAAGCCATCTTCAGATTTGCCATAAACAATGTATGTTTCCGTGCCTGAAGTTGCAGCTTTTTGTGCGGCTTTTACTTTCGTATACATACCACCTTTGCCTAAACTTCCACCTTCTGGGCTTGCCATATCCAATAATGATGGGTCCATCGCACGAACTTTGCTCAATAATTGCGCATCACTATTTTTACGAGGATCTTTGTTATACAAACCTTTTTGATCTGTCAAAATAATATAAGTATCCGCTTCGATTAAGTTTGCAACCAACGCACCTAACGTATCATTATCGCCAATACAAACTTCATCATAAGAAACCGTATCGTTCTCATTAATAACAGGAATCACATTGTGATTGATCAAAGCGTTGAGTGTTGCACGGATATTTAAATAGCGAGTACGATCCAAAGCATCATCATGAGTCAACAAAACCTGCGCTGCTGTTAAACGATATTTTTGCAATGCCGTTTGCCAAGCTTCCACTAATTTTGCTTGTCCTACTGCTGCAGCTGCTTGAAGCTCGCTCAATTCTTTGGGTCGTTCACTCCAACCCAATCGTTTCATACCAGCAGCAACTGCACCTGATGAAACCACGACAATCTTATAGCCTTTCGATTGTAAATTTGCGATTTGTGCAGCGTAATCATCCAATAAAGAATAATCAATACCAATGCCACCATTCGTGATCATTGCACTGCCGATTTTAATTACCCAAAGAGTTTCTTTTTCCATACAATTCATATTATGATGTCAAGTTCAAGCAAAATTAATTTGCACAAAAATAAATTAAGGTTTGTTGCAGGGGATTATCATAGCAAACTTACCTTAGCTTGTTTCCATTTTAGGATGTTAAATTTAGAGGTGGTTTTAAAATGGCCAAAACGCTTTACGATAAATTGTGGGAAGCCCACGTTGTGCGTACCGAAGAAGATGGTACTGCATTGTTATACATTGATAGACATATCATTCATGAAGTCACAAGCCCACAGGCTTTTGAAGGACTTCGTCTGGCAAATCGTGAGCTCTGGCGTAAAAACTCCATCATTGCAACACCTGATCACAATACACCAACAACACCTGGCTTTACGACGATTGAAGATCCAATCTCTCGCTTGCAAGTTGATACTTTAGATCAAAATGCACGCGCAGCTGGTGTAACTTACTTCCCTGTTGGTGATATTCGCCGTGGTATCGTACATGTCGTTGGCCCTGAACAAGGCGCAACATTACCTGGAATGACTGTTGTTTGTGGAGATTCGCATACGGCAACTCATGGCGCATTTGGCGCGCTTGCTTTTGGTATTGGTACAAGTGAAGTTGAACATGTTATGGCAACATGTTGTTTAGTACAAAAGAAATCCAAAGCAATGAATATTATTGTGGATGGTGATCTATCCAAAGGCGTTACTGCTAAGGATATCGTTCTTGCAATCATTCGTGAGATCGGTACTGCTGGCGGCACAGGTTATGCAATCGAGTTCTCAGGTAGTGCAATTCGTGCGCTATCAATGGAAGGACGTATGACTATTTGTAACATGGCAATCGAAGCTGGTGCGCGCGTTGGTATGGTTGGTGTTGATAATACAACATTAGAATTTGTGAAAGATCGTCCATTATCGCCAAAAGGTGAAATGTGGGATCAAGCCGTTACTTATTGGAATACATTACATTCAGATGAAGGTGCTCATTTTGATAAAGTGATCACATTGAATGCTGCAGATATCAAACCACAAGTAAGCTGGGGTACAAGCCCTGAAATGGTGATCGGTATTGATGAAATGATTCCTGATCCAGCTAAAGAAACTGATTCTGTCAAACGTACAGGTATGGAAAAAGCTTTGGCATACATGGATTTACAGCCAAACATTCCATTATCAGCAATTCCTTTATCTAAAGTATTCATTGGTTCTTGCACAAACTCACGCATTGAAGATTTACGTGAAGCTGCTTTCATCGCTAAAGGTAAAAAAGTTGCCAACAACATTTTACAGGCAATGATCGTGCCAGGTTCTGGCTTAGTGAAAGAACAAGCAGAGAAAGAAGGTTTAGATAAGATTTTCTTAGAGGCTGGCTTTGAATGGCGTGAACCAGGTTGCTCGATGTGCTTAGCTATGAATAATGATCGCTTAAATGCAGGTGAACATTGCGCTTCAACATCGAACCGTAACTTTGAAGGTCGTCAAGGCGCAGGCGGTCGTACGCATTTAGTGAGCCCTGCAATGGCTGCTGCCGCTGCTATTACTGGCCATTTTGTTGATGTTCGCACATTGATTTAAGGAGATCATAATGAAAAAATTCACAAGACATCAAGGCATTGCTGTTGCGATTGATCGCCCAAACATTGATACAGATGCGATCATTCCTAAACAATTTTTAAAATCCATTCAACGCTCTGGATTTGGCGTTAACTTATTTGACGAATGGCGCTATACAGATGTTGGCGAACCTGGCATGGATAACTCCAAGCGCCCACTCAATAAAGAATTTTCATTGAACCAGCCGCGATTCAAAAATGCTTCTATTTTAGTCGCGCGCGAAAACTTTGGCTGCGGTTCATCTCGTGAGCATGCTGTATGGGCTTTGGATGATTATGGTTTTAGATCTGTGATCGCACCAAGCTATTCTGATATCTTCTTCAATAACTGTTTTAAAAATGGTGTATTACCAATTGTGCTTTCTGCCGAAGATGTTGATACAATTATACAGTTAATCAATCAACATGAAGGATTGGAAATCGAGATTGATCTACCTGAACAGCAAGTGGTTTGTAAGCTAGACAATAAAGCATTGCATCAACCATTTTCATTCAATGTGGATGAATTCCGTAAATATTGTTTACTCAATGGGTTTGATGATATTGGACTAACTCTTCAACATACTGATGATATTAAAGCTTATGAAGCGCGAATGAAACAGAAAACGCCATGGGTTTTTATGGATCATTCCCTATAATATTTTTATTTAACAAATTTTAGACTTTATGAAAACTACAGAAATACGCCGTAAATTTTTAGACTTCTTTATCTCAAAAGGACATACAGAAGTTTCTTCGAGCTCGCTCGTTCCTCACAATGATCCGACGCTTTTATTCACAAACGCAGGTATGAACCAATTCAAAGATCTATTCTTGGGATTGGAAAAGCGTAACTACGTGCGCGCCACATCATCACAACGTTGTGTTCGTGCCGGCGGTAAGCACAATGACTTGGAAAATGTTGGTTTCACAGCGCGCCACCACACTTTCTTTGAAATGTTGGGGAACTTCAGCTTCGGCGATTATTTCAAAAAAGAAGCCATCGAATTTGCTTGGGAATTATTAACAAGTGTTTATATGTTCCCTGCTGAAAAATTGACAGTGACTGTATTCCATACAGATGATGAAGCATTTAACATTTGGCGCGATGTTATTGGTGTGCCAGAAGAACGCATCATTCGTTTAGGTTTGAAAGATGATGGTAGCTCAGATAACTTCTGGCAAATGGGCGATACAGGTCCTTGTGGTCCTTGCTCTGAAATTTTCTATGATCATGGTGATCAAATCTGGGGCGGCCCTCCAGGATCTCCTGAAGAAGATGGCGACCGTTTCATCGAAGTATGGAACTTAGTTTTCATGCAGTTTAATCGTGATGAATCTGGCATTTTGCATCCATTACCAAAACCATCTGTGGATACTGGTATGGGTTTAGAACGTTTGGCAGCTGTTTTACAAGGCGTTCATGGCAACTACGAAATTGATATTTTCCAATCATTGATCAAAGCTGCTGCAAAAGCAACAAATACAACAGATTTAACGAACAATTCATTGAAAGTCATCAGCGATCATATTCGTTCAGTATCTTTCTTGATTGCAGATGGTGTTTTACCTTCTAACGAAGGCCGTGGTTATGTATTGCGCCGTATCATCCGTCGTGCAGTTCGCCATGGTTATAAACTAGGTCAAAAAGATATTTTCTTCAATACATTGGTCGCAACATTGGCTGATGTAATGGGCGATGCTTATCCTGAATTGATCGAGAAGAAAGTTCACATTCAAGATGCGATCAGACAAGAAGAAATTCGCTTTGCTGAAACATTAGAGCACGGCTTGAAATTGTTAGAAGCAGATATCAAAGCATTGAATGGTGCAAAAACGATCTCTGGTGAAACAGTTTTCAAATTGTATGATACATACGGCTTCCCTGTTGACTTAACGAACGATATCGCTCGTGAACAAGGTTTAGAGCTTGATATGGATGGCTTTGAAGTTTGCATGGAAGAACAGCGTGCGCGTGCGCGTGCTGCAAACCAATTCAGCGCAGAAAAAACTGTAGCTGTTGATTTAGATAAACCAGTTGAGTTTGTTGGCTATACAGAAAACCATTTAGATACAATCATCCTAGAATTGGCTAAAGATGGTGAATTAGTAGATTCATTATCTGAAGGTGCTCAAGGTATTGTAGTATTAGAGCGCACACCTTTCTATGCTGAATCTGGCGGCCAAGTGGGTGATCATGGTTCTATTTCAATGGGTGATAACTTATTCATCGTTGAAGATACGAAAAAACAAGGTGATGCAATTCTTCATTTTGGTCATGTTTCTAAAGGTTCTTTCAAAAAAGCTAACCAAGTTCATGCGAGAATTGATGAGCAATATCGTGATGATATTCGTAAAAATCACTCTGCAACTCACCTATTACACAACGCATTACAAGATATTTTAGGCAACCACATTGAACAAAAAGGTTCTTTGGTTACTTATAATCGCTTGCGCTTTGACTTCTCCCACAATGCACCGATTCCATTGGAAGTATTGCAACAAATTGAATGGCATGTAAACCAAGCAATCATTGCTAATAGCCCAGTTGAAATTCAAACCATGCCAATTGATGAAGCTAAAGCTAAAGGTGCAATGGCTCTATTTGGTGAAAAATATGGTGATGAAGTTCGTGTTGTTGAAATGGGCGATTCTTTAGAATTATGTGGTGGTACTCACGTTGCTCGCACAGGTGATATTGGCCAATTCAGAATCATTCAAGAATCAGGCATTGCATCGGGCGTTCGCCGTATCGAAGCTGTGACTGGCTTACATGCACTATCTTTAGTTCAAAGCAATGTACGTTTGATCGTTGAATTATCTGAAGCATTAAAATCAACGCCAGAACAGATTCTTATTAAAATGCATCAAATGTTGAATGATCTAAAAGCAACAGATAAAGCATTACAACAAGCTAAATCTAAATTGGCATTGGTTGCAAGTGATGAGATTTTAGCGCAAGCACAAGAAATTAATGGTACTAAAGTAATCGTTGCATTGGTTCCTGAAGTTGAAACCAAACTTCTACGTGAATTGGCTGATAAATTACGTGATCAATCACAAGGTATTGTCTTACTAGGTTCTGCGGTAGATGGCAAAGCAACATTAGTTGCATCGATTGAAAAATCTTTAACAGCTAAAGTAAAAGCTGGCGACTTCGTAAATGTTGCAGCTGCAATTGTTGGCGGTAAAGGTGGTGGTCGTCCTGATTCAGCAACAGCTGGCGGTCAAGATGGCTCTAAAGTTCAAGAAGCACTAGATGCTGCAAAAGCTTGGATTCAAGATAAAATCTAAAAATCATATTTAGCATTGCTCCCTACGGGAGCAATGTAGATATTTATTTTTAGGTTTACTAATTTAAAATAACAAAAAGCGGGATTCATTCCCGCTTTTTTATACCTGAAATAATATCTCAATACCAATTAGCAATTAATAATGACCTTCATGGCATTTTCATCCGCAGCGTTCTTAAACACTTTATAAGCATGCTCAAGCTCACTAAACTTAAAGTGATGTGTGATCATCTTATCTAGTGGCAATTTACCAGAACAACACGTTTTTAAGAGCATATCCGTTGTATTTGCATTCACTAAACCTGTGGTGATTTTCAAATTCTTAATCCACAGTTTTTCTAAAGCAAAACTCACAGCTTGACCATGAACACCAACGTTTGCAATATTACCACCCTCTTTCACTACATGTTGGCAAACATCCCAAGTTTGTGGAATGCCCACAGCCTCAATTGCACAATCAACACCACGGCCATTTGTCATTTTAAGAATACTTGCAATTGGCTCTTCTTTTGCAGAGTTAATGATTTTTGTTGCACCCATTTCTAAAGCCATTTGAAGGCGATTATCATCCATATCTACAACAATCAATTCGCTTGGAGAATATAATTGTGCTGTTAATAATGCAGCCATCCCAATTGGACCAGCACCAACAATCGCCACCGTATCACCTGGCTGGACATCACCATACTGAACACCTATTTCATGGGAAGTTGGTAAAGCATCTGACAGTAATACAGCAATATCTTCTGCTAAGTTATTTGGCAGATGATACAAAGATGTATCCGCAAATGGCGTGCGAACATATTCCGCTTGTGTGCCATCGATCATGTAACCCATGATCCAACCACCACCATTCATGCAGTGGGCATTCAATTGCTTTTGACAATTTTCACAAGTACCACAGCGGCTCACACAAGAGATGATAACCTTATCACCTTTTTTGAAATTCTTAACAGCACTACCCACTTCTTCAACAATACCAACGCCTTCATGCCCTAAAATACGGCCATTAAAGCTACCTGTTTTCTCTTTGGCAGTTGTTTCAATTTCTGGGTTCTTTCCTTTCATAATGCCAAGGTCTGTACCGCATATCGTTATCGTTGTTAATTTTATAATTGCATCTGTTGGTTCTAAAATTTGTGGTACTGGGCGATCTTCAAAACGCAAATCATCCGCGCCATAATAAACCATTGCTTTCATTGTTTTTTGCATCACTAATCCTCCTTAAATAGAGTTATATAGTTATAGAGTAAGCAACTTGAATGAATCAAGATTCAAACATCATAGCGAATAAACAACGCCGATTCAAACTAATAACCATGCTTAATTGAGCATTTGTAAACCTAGCTCAAACTTAAACTCATAAAATATTTTTGACTATTTTTTGATCAGCCCAATTCAATATATATCTTTAACCTTTTTGGATTAAGGTTTGATAATTAATAATTTTTTAATTTTCATAACGAGAAAAAGACTAATTAGCATTAACATTTAAGATAAATGTATATTTGACTATTACTACTAATTGATAATAATTACCAAATGTAATTGTAAACCACCAATTTATTTTACGTTCATCCTTAAGGAATATCATGCAGTCCTATAATACAAATCTCGTTTTTAAATGCAGCATACTTGCCTGTGCTGTTGTAGCATTCTTAGCACCTATTTCATTTGCTCAAGAAGAACAAGTTAATAGCAATGAAACTATTGAAGAATTAGAAAATTTCTCTGAAGAAACATCAGCCATTGATTTATCCAAAGTTGTAGTAACTGCTGGCGGTTTCAGCCAAGAAGTTAAAAGTGCACCTGCTTCAATTTCTGTAATTTCTAAAGCAGAATTAGATAATGCGCCCTTTCGCGATGTCACAGATGCATTAAAAGATGTTCCTGGTGTTGTCATTACAGGTGGTGGTGCAAGCCAAGACATCAGTATTCGTGGTATGGCTCCTCAATACACATTAATGATGGTAGATGGCAAACGCCAAAGCTCACGCGAAACTCGTCCAAATAGTGATGGTGCAGGTATCGAACAAGGTTGGGTTCCACCATTAGCAGCGATTGAAAGAATTGAGGTTGTTCGTGGTCCAATTTCCTCTCGTTATGGTTCAGATGCGATGGGTGGTGTTGTTAACATCATCACTAAAAAAGTAGCAGATAAATGGGGCGGAAATATCCGCACAGATTTCACGCTGACAGAAAGTTCTGATAGAGGCAATACAAATACAACAGAATTTTATTTAGCAGGCCCATTAATTGCTGAAACTTTAGGTTTACAACTCTATGGAAAGCATTCAGGCCGTGAAGAAGATAAAGTTAATAAAGGCTTCCCTGAACAACGTCTACAAAACTTTGGTAGTAAATTATCTTTTGTGCCAGTTAAAGGTCAAACATTCGAATTAGAAGGTGGAATGGGCTTCCAGAAGCGCTTCAGCCATGTTGGTAAAACAATCTCTGAATTCAATGATAAAGGTAAACGCAATAAAGACTCAGAAAATAAATATAAGAGAAATAATATTTCTCTCAGATATTTAGGTGAGTTTGATGGCGGTATCACAAGTGATTTCTTAATTTCACACGAAGAAAATAACAACTATTCTCGTGATATGAAAGTGAAAAACTTTGAAGTATCAGGCAATGTGATCGTTCCTATTGAAACACATACAGTGACATTAGGTGGACAATATCGTACAGAAAAGTTATCTGATGCGGGCAACCAAATCAACCCTGATTTAAATAAAGTGGAACGTTGGGCATATTCATTCTTCATTGAAGATGAATGGTGGTTATTGGATAACTTCGCTTTAACAGGTGGCTTACGTTACGATTACGATGAGAATTACGGCGGTGAGTTTACACCAAGATTATACGCTGTATGGAACATCGATGATGTATGGACATTAAAAGGTGGTATGTCTAAGGGCTATTCAGCACCTGGTTTACGTCAATCAACAGATGGTTGGGGACAAATCAGTGGTGGTGGTATGTATGCCATTGACGGTGTGATTTTAGGTAATTCAAACTTAAAACCTGAAAAAACAACTAACTATGAAATTAGCACATCATTCACACCTAATGAAGCATTAGACATCAATGCAACAGCGTTCTATACAAAGTTCAAAGATAAAATCGAAACTACTCGTGTTTGCAATATGATTGGTTACGGTGGTACAGATGCAACTTGTATGTATAACGGCACAGAGTTCTGGTACATCGATGAGAGAACGAATGTTGATAATGCTAAGCTTTATGGATTTGAACTTGCAGCTAGATGGCAACCTATTGATACATTAACACTTTCAAGCAGCTATACCTATACCAAAACAAAAATTACAAGTGGCGATAAAAAAGGCACACCATTAAATCGCGTACCTGATCATTTGTTTAATATTAAAACTGACTGGCAATTTGCACCACAAGCCAATGCATGGGCAAAAGTTAGCTATCATGGTAAAGAGAAAGCATCTACATCACGCGGTGGACCATTAGATAAGCAATACAATGGCTATACAATTGTTGATTTAGGTATGTCATATAAATATAACAATGATACTAATATCTATGGTGGGATCTATAACCTTACAGATAAAAGAATTGATGATGATAACTATGGCAAACGTTTAGATGGCCGCCGTTATTGGATCGGTGTTAGCATCGATTTCTAAGTAAATAATTAACTTATATGAACCTAAAAATAGCACTATTTTATAGTGCTATTTTTTATTGTTGGATTTACAAGATATTGACAATTATTTGATCATTTATTATACAAAACAGCATTTTGTAAACCTACAAATTACCATGAATAAAAATTAACATATTGATTATTAACATAATTTAATAAATTTCCTATAAACATCACTATTTTCTTTAAAACCATGTAAACCATTATTGTTTGACTATTTATATTATTTAGTAATAATAATCATTCTCAAATAATTCTAATTACTTAATTTTATAGTCTGAGGTTTTAATGTCACGCAATCTTACTCTCCCCATCTTTAAACATAGCTTAGTTGCTGTTGCTGTATTTGCACTCATTTCTCCAATGTCATTCGCTCAAGAAGAAAAAGTTAATAGCAATGAAACAATTGAAGAATTAGAAAACTTCTCACAAGAAACATCAGCCATCGACTTATCGAAAGTTGTTGTGACTGCTGGTGGTTTCAGTCAGGAAATTAAAAGTGCACCTGCATCTATTTCTGTCGTATCTAAAGCAGAATTAGATAATGCACCATTTCGCGATGTGACAGATGCATTAAAAGATGTTCCAGGGGTTGTAATTACAGGTGGCGGTGCAAGCCAAGATATTAGTATTCGTGGTATGGCACCTCAATACACATTGATGATGGTGGATGGTAAACGTCAAAACTCGCGCCAAACACGCCCAAATAGTGATGGATCAGGTATCGAACAAGGTTGGATTCCACCATTAGCAGCAATTGATCGTATTGAAGTTGTACGTGGACCAATGTCATCACGTTATGGCTCCGATGCGATGGGTGGCGTGATCAACATCATCACTAAAAAAGTAGCAGATAAATGGGGTGGTAACGTTCGTACAGACTATACAGTACAACATCATTCTGATGCAGGTAATGGTAGTAACACAGAATTCTACCTAAATGGCCCATTGATCAAAGAGACTTTAGGCTTACAATTGTATGGTAAATATTCCAACCGCCGAGAAGACGAGTTTTCAGGCGGTAACCCAGAACAACGTATCGAAAACATTGGTGGTAAATTATCTTTTGTACCAGTAAAAGGTCAAACATTTGAATTAGAATATGGCTCTGGTTTCCAAAAACGGTTCTGGACAGCAGATAAATCAGCGGATAAATCATCAGATAATAAATATAAACGCAATAATGGATCACTTCGCTATACAGGTGAATTTGATGGCGGCATCATTGCAGACTTATTAGTTTCTCATGAAAAAAATAATAACTATTCACGCAACATGATTGTAAAAAATACTGAAGTGAATGGTAATGTGATCATCCCAATTGGTACACATACAATGACAGTTGGCGGACAATACATTGATGAGAAATTAAGAGACACTAATAATAAATTCAGCACATCCTCCACTCCTGTTAATAATATCGCTCGAAAAAGCTATGCAATTTTCATAGAAGACGAATGGTGGATTTTAGATAACTTTGCCATCACTGCTGGCCTCCGCTATGATCATGATGAAAACTATGGTAGCCATTGGACACCACGTTTATATGGTGTATGGAATATTGATGAAGCGTGGACAATCAAAGGCGGTATTTCTACAGGTTATAGGACGCCATCGATCCGCCAAGCAGTTGCAGATTGGGGACATGGTACGGGCGGTGGTCGTACTAATGGTGTGATCTTAGGCAATCCTAGCCTAAAACCTGAAAAATCTACAAACTACGAAATCAGTGTAAATTTTGCACCCGATGAAAATTTAGATATTAATACAACTGTTTTCTATACGCAGTTTAAAGATAAATTACAAAATGTTGAAACATGCCGTTCACCTGATTATAAAGGTAAATATAATTCTGCCCTGCACGATAAATGTCGAGCACCTAATGGCCAAATGTTCTACTTCATCCAAACTAATGAAAATATTGATGATGCAACACTTAAAGGTATTGAGTTAGCAGCACGTTGGAGGCCCGTTGAAGAGTTAACATTATCAACAAGCTATACCTTTACAAAAACAAAACAAACTAGTGGTGCCAATAAAGGTGACCCTTTAAATCGTATTCCTAAACATTTATTGAATGTCGGCGCTGATTGGCAATTTACACCTCAAGCTAACGTTTGGGTAAAAGCGAACTATCGTGGCAAAGAAACACAGTTATCACGCGGTGGTGCTAAAGGCACAGAATATCCAAGCTATACAATGGTGGATATCGGTGGATCATATAAATTCGATGATCGCACAAGCTTCTTTGCTGGGGTATATAACTTAACTAACAAGAAGATTACTGATGAAAAATATGGTAAGAGTTTAGATGGTCGCCGTTATTGGTTAGGTGTGAGTGTAGATTTCTAATCTAATTTCCTACGGATATAATCTATCATCTAACAATTCTTTTTTATTTCTTTATTTCAATTTTTAATATTAAAAATAAATAAAGCCCCTAAAATATCTTAGGGGCCTTTTTTTAAAATAGCTGCTTATAAAACTGTTGTAATACTAATACGGCCTTTTTTCAATGGTTTTTCGGGTTTTGGTATGCGCCCAATGTTAACCTCACAGTTCCCTTCAGCATCAATATTACCTTCACAAGTTGCTCCCACACCCTCAGTATTCTTTGTTAAAGAGCTATTATCTACGCCTACAATTTCAATTAGCTCATCAACCAGTTCCTTTCCCAAGTCGTCTAATGATGTAGTACTATTGTCTTCAGGAGCAGTTCCTATTAAATCTCCTGTTAAACCACCAGGTATAGTTCCCACTGAACCAACATTACTCAATCCCCCATGACCTCCACCAATTGCCTTTCCACCTGTTGAAATATTAAAAGCTAACATTTTACCAAATGGAGTATCCCGTAGACATGGGTCAGGTAAATCATTATCATTGACATCTTTCCGCTCGACTACGCCCCATGTAGAGAAAATTACACTTCGATTCAAACCATCATATTTTGGATCTTGTATCACTCGCTCACCACTATTAAGTCCATCAGAGCTTAATTGCATATACCAACCATCTAGTTTTTTATCAGGTGTTTGGTCTATAGGCGTCACAATATCTATTTCATAGCGATTCTTCTGCTGATAATCTATCTGTGTCCCATCTTTATACTTAACATCACCTTTTTTAAGATCTTTAATTGATAATTTTGCTGACAATGATAAATTTGAATTATTTATAGCTAATGCACTATTAGTTGAATTTCCATCTGATAAATTCCGATCAGTAATACCATAGATACTATGCAATACTGCTGCATTATCACCGCGATCACGCTCCTTATTTGCGGCAATACCAGTTGCAAAAAATACTTGCATTGATCCTTCTTTATTTTTTATAACTAATGGTTTTGTAGAAATAGCAGATTGTCCAATATTAGTAATAGGTGCTTTAAATAAAGCTGTTACTTTAATTTCTGAATTATCCGTAAAATCGTTTCCATTAAAATCTATTTTATATAAAGTACCTGAATAATCCCCGACATATAGCCGATCAATGATTTGTCCTCCATTAGCATCTGCCTTAACAATAATAGCAGGTGTTGCAGCACCACCACCTTGGTGGTTCAATACTATTTCATTTAATTTTTTTCCAGTATAGGCATCAATAAAATAAACTGTTGACTTGTCTGTTCCAAAACCATTACCAAAGACAGCTACAGCTTGTCCTCTCTTTTCACCATTCTGCATGATAAGGCGATTGAAATATTCAAACCCTGAATAGGTATAACCTAAATTTTCAAAACCAGGCGTACGATGCTTAGCAATACCTTCATTACTAATTTCAAACATTGGCGTCACTTTATCAATAGGATTGCTATAACTTGCTGGCAATCTTGGCTTGCGTTGACCCAATATCCAATCATTCACTGTACTTTCTTCTGATGCAAAAATACGATAGCCAACTAATCCTTTACCACCGCCCCCCATGCCAGTGATACCTAATGTTGCATAATAATTACCTTTACCTTCTTGATACACTTTAGCATCTACTAAATTAGTACGTCCTTCAAAAACTAATATTGGTTTCTGATTCTTTACTGCAATATCATTTATTTTACGGTAAGCAATCTGTGGAAAATAAGCGGTATCACGCTGTCCACCTTTTCGCTCATTAGCCTTATTTAACCCACGCTGCGCATTAATAAAGTTAATAAATCCATCATTATCACTGGCAATAATAAAGTTTTTAGGTTGCCATTGTGCCTTAAATTTTAGCCATTTAACCATCTCGTTACTCAATGGTTTGGCCATTTTATCTTTAGCAATATTAATATTAAGAATATCTTTATTAGCTAACCTAATATCCGAATTCGTAATGCTACCCATAGGTGTCATTCTTGAGCGTAAATTGTAAGGTCTAAAACTAGTACGTGTAAACTCATATAACCAATGCACATGGTAATGCCACGCGTCATTTCTAAACCCAGTCATCTCTTGGTATATATCTTTAAAATTTATTAAAGCTTTTCCAGAGTGAACACGATACAATCTAGTGCCCACAGGGTAATTAGAATAGCCTTGTTTACTATCTAAATATGTTACATAATTCCCCTGGCCGGGCTTAATTGTTGCACTAGTATTCCATAACTCAAATAAATCAATTTTATCAACCTCTTTGCCATCTTTATCAATAATTTTACCATTAGTGTATGGTACAACTGCAGAGATAATGCCATAACGCTGTCCAAACCCATATCGTGTACTATATCTAATAGCACCTAATTTTCCCATATCAGTAGGTTTTCCATCCATATATAAGCGCCCATTAATCATCTCTACTTTATATGGTAAAACATCAGCATAAACTTTATCATTCACGGCTAAAGTACTACTAGAGCTTTGAATAATGTTAGAAAATATTGAATCAAAAGAATTCAATAAATCCTCTGCTGTATACTCTAAGTTTTTACCTTCAGAATCTTTACCTGGTTTAAAACCAATACTGACACCACCAGTTGGGCCTACTAAATTTTTAAATGCAGTAGCTTGAGGGTCTAATCCCAGAGATACACTATTAAGTATGATAGGCATTTTAGTAGAATAAATAGGGTCATTCCAAGGCTTTCCTGCATCATCCAACCGTTTTTCATCCCATTGTTTTGTTGATGCATTCCAAACAGGTTTAGATGCCGTACGCAAATCTAATCCAGCAGCTAAGCGACCAAAATCATAGAAATTACTCGAAATTACTGCTCGGTAAATTAAATTTACTCCACCTATAACATAGTCATTTTCACGGCTCGACATTTTTATTTCTGATAGATAGGGGAAGTCTTGGCTAAAAATCCCATAAACCGTCGTACTAGCACTGTAACCATCACTCATATTAACAATATGACTAGGCTGACAACGATAACGCAAAGGTGTCTCATAACGATAGTAAGGATAATAACGGTTTGGTGCTTTACCTGTTGTGCTGGAACCAGCCTTCAATGGAATCGGGGCACCTCGTAAAATTTTCATTGCGTGATATAAACCTTCTCCAGTAGGTGTACCGCCAGAAGGTTTTTCTATTGCATCTAATAAAGGTTTCAATTTCAAATCAAAGTCATCTTGTTCATCATAGGCATAATCTTTCAATGGCAAAGTGATTAGACCACCTTTTTCGCCATTATCTAATAAATTCCCATTTTTATTGATCACATTGGCGCCAACAAAGGCCTTATCTCTATATCGATTTAAAATTTCTTGGACTACATAGCTTAATGCATTACCACGGGTAACTTTTAGACAACGGTTATATGGCGGTGGTTCTGTTTTACCATTAATCATACCATCATCATCTACTTTTTCTGGATCCCAGGGAACGTACTGGTTTCTTGCAGGAAAAGCATTATACATTCCCTCCTTTTCTAAATCCTTTCCCCATTTAACAGCTGCAGCATCAGATTTACATGTAGGTTGACCTTGCCCATATGCATGTTCTAGCATATAAATATCAGAAGTAGCCATAGATCCAGAATCATCCAAAACCATTTGAATATTAGATTTTGGCTGAGGCGTATTCAAAATTGGTTCTTGTGACGGTTTAAATGGTCCTGATTTTTGGGTATACCCAACAGGGGCAAATAATACCCCTAAAGCAATTAATATCTGTAAATATACATTTTTAAATTTCATCAAACTATCCTTACTTTACATTATTGATATTACTCTTAATTTTCTTTATCTTACTATATCGTAATTATTAAAATTAAAAGCTAATTTTGATCAATTTATACATAATATTTAAATATTAAATAGTTTTAACTGATAAATTTATAATTAGATTGCCAAGAATAATTGTTTTTAACTTTTAATTTACCTTCCAGTTTAAAGCGCTATTCATAGCACTTTTTTTATAACTGAGTATACTCAAAGGAATAACATAAAAATAAGATGGAATGAACATGCAACAGACATTCAAAGTCATGATATTAGGTGGCTATGGGAATTTTGGGCAACTCATTGCAACTGCCTTGAGCCAAGAAGAAAATATTTCAGTCATCATTGCAGGTCGCAATGAAAACAAGGCAAAAGCTTTGGCCAATCAGCTGAATTGTCGCTATGTAAAATTGGATGTTCATCAAGATGATCTAGTTCAAACCTTTCATGCTCATTCTGTTCAATTGGTTATTTCAACGGTTGGCTCTTTTCAAAATCAATCTTATGACATGGCTCAAGCAGCCATTAATGCGGGTATTCATTACATTGATTTAGCAGACTCTAGAGAGTTTGTTGAAAATATCGTCCAATTTGATTCCATTGCAAAAGAAAAGAATCTATTCATTTGCTCTGGTGCAAGCACTGTACCCAGCTTAAATAGCGCTGTTGTTAATCATTTTCTATCTGAGTATTCACAGTTAAATAATATAGATATTGCGCTCAGTGCTTCAGAGAAAGTGCCTGGCATTAGTACATTGTCAGCAGTGCTGAGTTATTGTGGTCAAAAATTTACAATGTGGAAAAATCAACAATGGCAAGAAGTTTATGGGCTACAAAATTTAACTCACCAAAAATTTTATCATTTACCCAATAAGCGCTGGGTTGGTAACTGTAGTGTGCCAGATCTAGCATTATTTCCTATGAATTATCCAACTGTGCAACAAGTCACTTTCAAAGCTGGCGTTGGCATTAGCATCGTACAAATTAGTTCATGGTTTGTTTCATGGCTCAAGCGATATCATCTTATAAAAGAACCACTCAAACATGTTGATTTATTCTATAAAACCGCCCAAAAATTTGAACGATTTGGTGATGGTTTAAGTGGCATGCAAGTTAAGTTAAAAGGCATAGATCATCAGCAACAACCGCTCACTATTAATTGGGAAATCATTGGCTATGACAATGAAGGCCCTAATATTCCCTGCTTTGCTTCTATTATTCTGGCGCGAAAATTAGCCAATCAAACAATAATACAATCAGGCGCATTTTCCAGTATGAATCTCATTACATTGGATGAATATCTTACTGAATTTAATACAATAAATGTTAAAACTTTTACTGATAAAGATTAGTTAAAGATCAAATCTTTAACTAATATCAATGTTAATAATTGTAAAATGAACTATTATAATAAGTAGTACTTCAAACTAAAACAAATAATTAGAGGTAAGTATCATGGCCATCAAAAACATTTTAACGTTGTGCGACCAAGATAAATTAAAAATCATTGAAGAGAATTTAGAGAAACAATTCTCTGCAATTTATAGAACATATGGCGTTTTGGCTCAAAAACAATATAAAGTCAGTTCTGAGCTGATCATCAAAGAGTTAAAAAATGCACAATATGAATTCTTTAACTATGCAGATCTATTGACTAAAGAACTTCGTTTATCGACGGTTTATGATATTTCCAACCTGCTTGCGACAGATCTTGTGCCCAACTCAACCAATAGAACCATATTCATTCGTGGATTAGGGCCTGCGATGTTTTATCAGAAAGCATTATCGCGCTTGGTTGGGATTGAAGAAAATATCGTATGGAGTGGCTTCACAACAATGCATCCTATGGCACAAGATGTTTTACCTAAATTATCCACAGACTATACTCGTTTTCTCGAAAAAGAAGAGCCAACTATTTTAGAGTTCCAAGCTGCAATCCAGCGCTCTTTTGATGAAAGTATCGATTTTTTTGCTAAGCGCATTAAGTTCACTAACTTTAAAAGTTGGTAAATTGCAATAATATACTCATTACGTTAAATAGTTACCAAGAAGCCTTCTCACCACAAATGAGAAGGCTTCAGCTTTCAATTGTTTGAATATAATATATCGCGGAGAATTATCTCATCCCTGCTTCGCCTGTCCAAAATCCAGAGCATTCATTCTGTGTTAATGGTTGTGGAATATAATCCTTGGATAACATTCTCACACGATATTGCTGAATCACATTAACAATATCCTCATCTAATGGTGATAAACGAATAATATCCACTAAACCTTCTAACGCTGAGTATTCGTTGATTAAGTTATAACAAAGCCCGCTTTGCATTTGAATGCCATTCATTGTAAAAATGCGTTGATCATCTTGCGTCAATACAGCTTTACCTGCCGGATCATGAATACAAGCAATTTCACAATCTGCTTTATCTCGCCCAACATTGCGCGCTGTGAAGCATCGTGCAGAATATGATAAAGGCAGATAGCCATAAGCTAATATCTCTTTCTCAAATTTTTGCCATATTCCCTGTGATTCACATTCTTTTTGAATGGCACTCAACCATTCTTGCGAAAGCTCCACAGGAAAGCACCATCGTTGCATGCCATTACGTAGCATCACAGCCAAAGCTTCTGCATTGTAGATATTTAAAGCATGCCCTACCACAAATGGTAATTGATTTTCCACACACAGATTAATGACAGAAAAATCATTGGCTTCAATCATAAACTCACCATTACTCACAGCTTTTTTAACATCCAACAATTTAGATGGACTATCCACCAATGCTAATGATGTTAAAATAACTTCTTTGCCATGTTTCTTGAGCTCTTGACCGATCTCAAGCCAATCATTGAGTAAAAGTTCTTGGCGCTTTGCACAGACCATTTCACCCAAATAAACAATATCTATATCACTCATTTTGATGGTATCATAAAAATCATAAACTCTAGTTTTTCCCCAACAATAAAGAATCGGGCTTAATGATAATTTCATACGACTTTTCCTTCTTCTTTATTGCCAATGGCGATTATAAGCACCTAAAGTGGTTTGCTTACCTTCTGAAATTTCACTCAATGCTTGATCCCATTGTGCTTTCACTTGAAAGTCATTGGGTGATTTTTGATAATAATCGATTGCTTCTCGCCATGTTTTGGCAACTTTAGCAACGTAAGCTGGGCTGCGTTGGCGCCCTTCTATCTTCACTGATGCAATGCCCATTTTGAAAAAATCAGGAATCAATGAAATTGTATTCAAACTCGTCGGTTCTTCCATCACATGATAGAGAGAATCTTCGACATTGAATCGCCCTTTACATAAAGTCGGGTAACCTGCATGCTCAGATTCTGAAAAGCGATCAATCAAAATATTATTCAAACGTGTCTCTTTACCGCCATTTTCAATTTCTCGCCATTCTACAAATTCCGCAGGTGAACATGCACCTGCGGTATTCGGTGATTTACCTGTCGTATAAGATGATAAATAACAACGTCCTTCTGCCATGATACATAACCCACCAAATGCAAAAACCTCCAATGGAACGGGAGATTCTTGTGCGAGTTTTTTTACTTGATGAATGGGCAAAACACGAGGAATCACGATCCGCTTAACATTAAATTCACGCTGATAAAATTTAATGGCTTCGAGATTGGTAGCTGAGGCTTGTACGGATAAATGTATTTCCATCTCAGGATGTTGATTGGCAACATAATCCAAATTAGCAATATCTGCCAATATCAAAGCATCAACACCTTCTCCAGCTGAGCGATCAATAGCACTTTTCCAAACATCAAAAGAAGAAGGATTCACAAATGTATTAATTGCAACATGCAGTTTTTTACCAAAGCTTTTCGTTGTTTTCACTGCTTCTTGTAATCGTTTTTCTGTAAAATTTAACCCTGGAAAATGGCGAGCATTGGTTTCATCTTTGAGACCAATGTAGACAGCATCTGCACCATTTTCAAATGCAGTTTTCAGAGCAGGTAAATTACCCGCTGGGCATAATAATTCCATAACGCCTCATTTATGATTAATATCAAAATGCTATTAAGATAGATTGTTTACAGTATGAGTGGTTTGATTGGAATCAATTTTGAGGTCGTTATGCAAATACCCGCTCAAGTTTCAAAGCATTTACCTGATATTTTGCCAAAACTGTGCAAATATCATTTGAAGATAATGCCGAATCAATTAAAAATTCAATGCATTAATATTGCCATGAATCATTTCTTTAAAGAGGCAATTGCTGAAGGTGAATTGGATTTTTTAGAGAATAAAACTTTTCAAATTAACGTGGATGATATTCATTATTCAACAACCATCACATTACGAAATAATAAGCTGGTAGCATTGGATGCTAATGAAAAAGCTGATGTCATATTAAAATCAACATTTAATCCTTTGGTTTTATTAATCTCCAGAACAGAAGATCCTGATACATTATTCTTCAATCGTGCTTTAGCAATCGAAGGTAAGACAGCTTTAGTTTTAGAAATTAAAAATTGGCTAGATAGCTTAGACTTTGATCTATTGCCAAAAACGATGCAAAAAGCATTAATTAATTATAGTGAAATGCTCTAGATATAAAAAATCCCGCTATGCGGGATTTTTTATTAAATAATTTATTAATACTGATTTAATATTAATTATAGCACTAATTCACCTGACCAAATTTTACCAATCACTTCTAGCGTTTGATTCACACCTTCACGTGCAGGCTTACGACGAACAGATGTATAAGCGATGATATGGCCATCTTCATAGTTTGGGCTTGCTGTTGCATAAACCCAATAATAACGACCATCTTTACGCAAGTTTTTAACAAAACCACGCCAAGGCTTACCTGATTGAATCGTATCCCATAAATCTTTAAAGATCACAGGTGGAACATCAGGATGACGCAAAATAGAGTGTGGTGAACCTACTAACTCTTCTTCTGTCCATGCAGACATATCCACGAATGCTCTATTAGCGTGTGTGATAATACCGCGTGTATCAGTTCTCGAAACAATCAAGCGACCATCTGGATAAGGCACTTCCTCATCCACAACATAAATTCGACGCTGGAAGCCTTCATAATACGTCAAAGTCTTTTCTACATACTCTATTGTACCTTGAGGTAAATCGGAAAGTTCCATGTTCGGTGGAATTTTGTAGTCTACATTGTTATCCATAGATGATTCCTTATATACACAAATTATTTAATTATATTATGACGTACATACCACAATCACAAACGTTAAAAGGTATTTATTTTCTCTATTTGATTCCTATCAATACTAAGTTCTATAAACTTTTCCTGTCACGATATGCTGGATCTTTGTTGCTTGTGGAATCCCACCTAATCTACCTGCAACAACACCAGTCACTTCAGAATCAAAAAATCTTAAAGCATCCTCTTCTAACATTATAGCAGGTTCTCCCTGAATGTTAGCACTCGTTGAAATTAAAGGAGCACCAAAACCTTCACACAACGCTTTTGCCACAGGATGCGTTGTTAATCTTACTGCTAAATCAGACGAATCCCCAGATAAAACATCTGGACATTGATCTGTTCTTGGCGCTAACCAAGTATGATGAAAACCAAAATCCATAGTTTCCATCAATGCTTTTTGCTCTTCGGTTAATGGCAAAATCCAATCTTGTAACCTTTCTAATGAGTCAGCTAAAACAATCAGGCCTTTGCTTAACGGTCGCCCTTTGATTTCACAAATTCTTTTGGCTAATTCTACATTTCGTGCATCAGCGCCGATGCCATACACGCCCTCTGTAGGATAAAGGATTAGTTCTTGACGAACTAATGCTTCAATCCCTTCTTCCACTGTTAATAACTTGCTCATGACCAACTAACTAATAAATAAAAGGTTACCGATATAATATAACGTAAATGATAAAATAATTGAAACAGGTAATGTTAATACCCATGCCATTAAAATACTACGCACTGTCGATCCTTGCAAACCGGATTTATTCGCAACCATTGTTCCTGCAACTGCACTTGATAAAATGTGCGTTGTTGAAACTGGTAAACCCAAATAGCTTGCTGAAGCGATCGAAACACCTGCTGTAATCTGAGCACTCATGCCTTGGGCATAAGTCATCTCTTTCTTACCAATTTTACCACCAACAGTTTCTACAACTCTTCTCCAGCCAATCATCGTGCCGCAACCTAACGCTAATGCCACAGCGAAAATCACCCAAATTGGTGCATATTGAGTTGTCTTTGTTAAGTTCTTAGAAATGCTCTTATAAGTTTTACGATCAGCATCAGATAAATCCTCTGCTTTTTCTAACTTCTTAGTCACATTGCCTAAACACAAAACTTCGTTACGCACAGACCAGCGTTGATCCGTTGTTAACTGATCATAGCTAGTAATGCCATCCAATAAACCCACTAATTTCTGTGCATGTGCAACCATTTCAGATGGCTCACAGCTGAAAAGTGTTTGTTCTACTTTTTCAGGCCTTGGGAATAACTTTTCCATCACATCTTTATTTTTATCATAAGAAGTGATGATCAATTCTGCAGCAATTTTAGTCTGCTGAATGTCATAAACATCCGATTTCATGTTCACAACAAATTGTGCTGGCACAATGCTGAACAATACTAACATCACCAAGCCAATCCCCTTTTGTCCATCATTTTGACCATGAGCAAAGCTCATGCCCATTGCTGAACAAACTAAACAAAAACGCGGCCAGAATGGCGGACGCTTTTTCTTTTCGATATTATGGCGAATATGTGGTGTTTTATGGATATTACTTTTAGGCTTCCATTTCAATAACAATAATAGAAATAAACCTGCAACACCAGCACCAATCAATGGTGAAAATAGTAATGAGAAGAATACATCATAAGCTTTCGCCCAGTTCACACCTTCCACTAATGAGCCATGCTCAATCAATGCATTTGCCAAACCAACGCCTAAAATTGATCCGATCAAAGTGTGAGAGCTTGAAGCAGGAATACCAAAGTACCAAGTACCTAAATTCCAAATCAACGCTGCAACCAACAATGAGAAGATCATAATCAATCCCTTCGTTGAGTTTGCCGTTGCTAATAATTCCATTGGCAATAGATTTACAATCGCATAAGCAACTGCCAAACCGCCCAATGCAACACCTAAAAAGTTAAATATGCCAGATAAAAAAACCGCCATGCCAGGCTTCATTGATTTGGTAAAAATCACTGTCGCTACAGCATTGGCGGTATCATGGAATCCATTTACAAATTCAAAAGCTAGAACAAGTCCGACAGAGCCAATCAAAATTAAAATGACATGCCAATCAAGTCCAGAAAAAAATTCAGCCAACATAAAAAAAGCTCTTTCAAATGACGAAAGAGCCTATTGTAATACAAAATGCTAGCGATGTTTAGCGCATTGTCACCAATTCTTCTGCAGAAGTTGGATGTAACGCAACTGTGTCATCAAAATCTTGCTTCGTTGCGCCCATGCGAACTGCAACTGCAAAGCCTTGCAACATTTCATCCACTTGTGGGCCAATCATATGAACACCCACAACTTTTTGTTCATCACCCACAACAACTAATTTCATTGCTGTTTTTACAGGATGTGGCGTAAAGCTTGAATACATAGAAGTAAATGATGTTGTATAGCATTTTACTTTCTCATATTGAGCTTCTGCTTCCGCTTCTGTTAAGCCAACAGTACCAATTGGTGGATGGGAAAACACAATACTTGCGATATTTTCATAAGGTAAATAACGACCTTCTTTACCACCATATAAACGATCTGCTAAACGGCGTGCCGCTGCAATTGCAACTGGTGTTAATGAGAATTCACCAATAATATCACCCAATGCAAAAACACCTTTTACATTAGTTTCTTGATATTGATCAACTGGGATCACACCATCTGATTCCATTTTAATGGAAGTATTTTCTAAACCAATGTTGTCTGTATTCAGATCACGACCAATCGCCCAAATCACTTGTTCAACTTCTGTGCGACCATGATTAGAAACAACGACTAAACCATTTGCAGTTTTTTCGATGGCTTCAATCGTAGAATTTGTATGGAATGAGAGATTTTTTTCTAACTCTAATTTCAACTCATCCGTTACAAAGTGGTCAAATGTTCTCAATACATTTTCTTTACGGCAGAATAAATGTGACTCAGTGCCTAAACCTTGCATCAATTGTGCAATTTCTACAGCGATGTAACCCGCACCGATCACAGCAACACTTTTAGGTTGCGTTTCTAATGCAAAAAACTCATCTGATGTAATGCCAAATTCAGCACCTTTGACATCTGTAGGAATTTTTGGACGACCACCAGTTGAGATTACAATGTGATTAGCAGTATAACGTTCACCATTCACTTCGATTGTATGATCATCAATGAACTTTGCAGCACCTTCAATATAATCGATGCCTAAAGATTCAATGTAACCGCCATACCAATTTGTGATGCCACCAATATAACCATCACGCTTCTCTTTCAATGTTACCCAAGAGAAATTTTTCAATTCAACATCAAAGCCATAACCAGATGCATTGCGAATTGTGTCTGCAACATGAGATGCATTCCACATGATCTTTTTCGGTACACAGCCAACGTTCACACATGTGCCACCAACCATACCTTTTTCAATCACTAAACATTTAGCGCCATAACTCACAGCACGCTCTACAACGGAAATTCCTCCTGAACCAGCGCCAAGAGCAATTACATCATATTTCATTACTTATCCTTTTTCTCTGGGTAATATGTTTGGAATAATGGTACAACTTCAACAACACCAGAAACGCCACGCGCACGGTCAATCACTGGCTGCATTTCAGATGGTTTCAATAAGCCCATTAAATAAACAATGCCTCGCTCCGTCACAACCTTAACATTACCAGCATAAAAGTCAGGTGCGATATTCAACAATGCAATTTCACCTTTAACTTTCGTAGTTAAGAAAGTATCTTGCGAACGTTCACCAAATGATGATGCAGGTGCTATCACCAGTTCATTGTAGACATTTGTTACACCTGGGATTTTTTTAACTTCATTTTCTAAAGTTAAACCCACTTCTCGATTGTGCACTTCACCCGCTAACAGCACAACGTGATTGTAACTAACCTTGTTAATGTGATTTTTCGAGCCATAAGGCAGGTCACGTATAGCCTTATCCACTTTCAATTCAATTTCTTGATCTTCAAGCATAACTGCGTTTGATCGACGATCCGCCATAATGACACCTGTTGTGCCAACTGCACCAAATACTAATAATGGCGCACAGCCAGATAGGGGCAAAATCAATGCCCCTAACAAAATTGTTAATAATTTTTTAGATTTCATAACGATCCAATTGATTATTCAATCAGGAATTTTTTCAACTTCGTCATTGCTTGCGCTTCAATCTGACGAATACGTTCTGCTGACACACCATATTCAGCAGCCAATTCATGCAATGTTGGCTTTTTACTGTCATCTGTTTCCATCCAACGGCGCTGAACAATATCACGACTACGATCATCCAAGCTCGCCATAGCATTTGCTAAAGCTTCTAAGCTTTTCTGTTCAGTATCATCTTGTTCAACTTGTACTAATGGATCCATATTTTCATCTGCCAACCATTCTGATGGTGAATAATGTTCATTGTCATCATCACTTGTGGATAAATCAAACGAAACATCATTAGAAAACAAGCGCGATTCCATTCTTTTCACTTCATCGACGCTAACATTTAAATCCGCTGCGATATTCTCAGCTTCATTTTCATTGAGCCAACCTAAAGATTCTTTAGATGAACGCAAGTTAAAGAATAATTTACGTTGTGCTTTAGTTGTTGCCACTTTAACAATTCGCCAGTTACGAATGACAAAGTCATGAATTTCTGACTTAATCCAATGAACAGCGAACGAAATCAAGCGAACGTTGTAACTTGGGTCAAAGCGTTTCACTGCTTTCATCAAGCCAACATTCCCTTCTTGTACTAAATCTACTAATGGCAAACCGTAACCAGTAAAGCCTTTAGCAATATGAACAACAAATTTTAAATGTGCTAAAACTAATAATTGTGCCGCTTGAATATCATTTTTTTCAATCAAACGCGTTGCAAGCTCTTTCTCTTCTTCTGCACTTAAAGTTGGGATATCTGCGATTGCAGAAGCATATGCACTGAAGTCATCACTGACAGCAGGCAATGAATTAGCTCTTAAAACTAAAGATTTATTCATTAAACCTCCCTTAAAATTTGACAGACTATTATATCATAAATCTATGATGACATAGTCTCTTATTGTCTTCTATTATCTTTTTACTATGCTTACCATAAGTATAGTCAATAATTACATTTTTTGGTAACATCAAGCCCTAAAAATGCTACGCGCATTGCGTAAATTTTACACAACAAACAATGGTTTTGGAGGAATTATGACCAACGATAAGGTTAAGAAAGAAGCAGAATTTAGAAAGGCAGCATTGAATTATCATCGCTTCCCGAAACCCGGTAAGGTTGAAGTCATCCCTAGCAAACCTGTGAGTGATCAACGCGATCTTGCACTCGCATATTCTCCTGGTGTTGCTTATCCTTGTGAAGAAATTAAAGCGAATCCTTTATCTGCATTAGATTACACGGCTAAAGGTAACTTAGTTGCAGTGATCTCCAATGGTACCGCTGTATTAGGCTTAGGTAATATTGGTGCTTTAGCAGGCAAACCTGTGATGGAAGGTAAAGGCGTTCTATTCAAAAAATTTGCTGGCATTGATGTATTTGATATTGAAGTGGATGAACAAGATCCAAAAAGATTCATTGAAGCTGTTGCAGCATTAGAGCCAACTTTTGGTGGCATCAACTTAGAAGATATCAAAGCACCAGAATGTTTTGAAATCGAAGCTGAATTGAAAAAACGCATGAAAATTCCTGTTTTCCATGATGATCAACATGGTACAGCGATCATCGTTGCTGCGGGCATCATGAACGCATTGAAACTTGTGAACAAGTCTATTGAAGGCGTCCGCTTAGTGACAAGTGGCGCAGGCGCTGCTGCATTAGCATGTTTAAATATGCTGGTCACAATGGGTTTAAAGAAAGAGAACATCTTAGTTTCAGACATTGATGGCATCATCAATACACGTCGCCCTGAAGAAACTTTGAATAAATACAACAAAGAATATCAACGTGAAACGCCTCACAATACTTTGGCTGAAGCAATCGCAGGTGCTGATATTTTCTTAGGTTTATCTGCACCACGTCTTTTGAATCAAGACATGATTAAATCAATGGCAGATAACCCAATCATCTTTGCATTAGCAAATCCTGAGCCAGAAACTCGCCCTGAAATTGTTCATGAAGTTCGTTCAGATGCAATCGTTGCAACAGGCCGATCTGACTATCCGAACCAAATCAATAACGTATTATGCTTCCCATTCTTGTTCCGTGGTGCACTAGATTGTGGCGCAACCGAAATCAACGAAGAAATGAAAGTTGCTTGTGTGAATGCAATTGCAAAACTTGCTCAACAAAGTGCAAGCATCAATGTTGGTAGCCGTAAGAGCCAAACTGCTCGCTTTGGTCGTGATAGCATTATTCCTAAGCCATTTGATTCACGTTTGATCATCGAATTACCAATTGCTGTTGCAAAAGCAGCAATGGAAACAGGCGTCGCAACTCGTCCTATCGAAGATTTAGCTGCATATCGTGAAGAGCTCACAGCTTTAGTTTATCGCTCATCCATGATCATGAAGCCTTTGTTTGATGAAGCAAAACATAACTATCGAACAATTGCCTATGTTGAAGGTGAAGATGAGCGTGTATTGCGCGCGGCTGAAATCATTCATAATGAACAAATTGCAAACCCTGTGTTAATTGGCCGTGCAGATGTGATTCAAGCTAAATTGGCTGAATTATCCATCAGCTTGCCAACTAAAGTGTTGCAATCTGAAGAAGAAATTTCCCACACTGAACGTGAGTTTGTACAGATCATTGATTATCGTACTCCGCCACATTTAGATGCTTGCCATAAAGGTTACTATGCAAAAATGGGACGCAAAGGCTTAACATCTGATTGGGCTTATCACCGTTTACAAATGCGCCCGAACGTTTTAGCTGGCATGTTATTGGATCAAGGTTTCATTGATGGCATCGTTGCAGGTACTTTAGGTCAATACAAAAACCATTTAGAACACATTACAGATACTGTGGGCTTGAAAGATTCACACAACAAACCTTCTGCTGTGAGCATCCTATTGGCGCAAGATGGTCCATTATTCTTCACAGATACTCATGTGAATGAAAATCCAAGTGCTGAACAATTGGCTGATATTACTTTAGCGGGTGCTAAAATCGTTGAACGCTTTGGCTTAAAACCTAATATCGCATTGGTTTCTCACTCTAACTTTGGCTCATTTGATACTGAATATTCACTCAAAATGAGAAAAACATTAGAAATCTTAAAAGAGAAAGCACCAACTTTATCTGTGGATGGTGAAATGCAACCTGAATTGGCACTATTCAAGTACTATCGCGATGAATATTTGCCAACAAACAAGTTGTCAGACAATGCGAATTTATTGGTATTCAGCAACATTGATTCTGCAAACGTTTCTTATAACCTTGCAAAATCAATTACAGGCAGCGTTGTGGTTGCTCCGATCTTAACAGGATTTGCAAAACCTGTTCAGATTTTGACAAACATTGCGACTGTGCGCCGTGTTGTGAATATCACAGCAATTTGTGCCACTGAATAATATTTAGCAATAAATCCTCAAGTTCGCAAAATTATCCTTTACAATATAGTGTAAAGCCGTTATTTTGCGAACTTGTCTCAAATTTAGGATCGATAATAAATATACTATGAGCTCTATGCGTACAACTCTTCTGATTCCAATCGTTTTGATCATCGCTGCTTGTTCTAGTTCTGGCACATATACTGTTCGACCAGGCGATTCATTGAGTAATATTGCGAGTCGTCACAATATGTCTGTGGCTGATCTCAGTCGTATGAATAATATCTCCAATCCTAATCATATTCGTGTTGGGCAAACGCTTAAAACACGTGGTGGCACAAAGGTTAAAGATACTCGTGGCAGTAGTTCTAACTACTCTTCTAGTAACAATTACAAAGTCCCACCTGTTAATAAAAATACTGATCATAGTGTTCAAGCATCATCCACATACACTAATCAACCAATTCCAAAAATGGGCGGCTGGCACAAACCAACGCAAGGTAAAGTTGTTCGCTCATTCAATCCAAATCTACCTGGTCACAAAGGCGTGCAAATCTCTGGTAGCTTAAACCAACCAGTCAACAGCGCTAATAATGGTGTTGTGGTTTATGCAGGTCAAGGCAGTGGCGGATTTGGACAATTAGTCATGGTGAAACATTCTAATAATGTTTATACCGCTTATGGCTATCTATCTTCTGTCGCAGTTCGTGAAGGACAAAAAGTTTCCAGCGGGCAAAAAATTGGCACAATGGGTGCAAGCCCTGAAGGTAAAAGTATTCTACACTTTGAAGTTCGTGTAAATGGTAATCCTATCAATCCATCACGTTATGTGAACTTATAGAGTCAAAACTATCTGAATAACTCAAGGGATAGTACAAATCCCTTGAGCATATCGCCACCTGATCTTGAGCCAATACTAAAAACATTCTGGATTGCATCGTCCAATGCTTTTGAATCATGATGACAAATCACTTCACTCAATGCCATTAACCATTCATTGAATCGCCCTTCTGCTGCACATTTTAACATTGCATAGCTAATATCATTCGTTCTATCGTGGCTGATTGCTATAGCTTTCTGTATTGCTTCTAATAAATCTATATTTCTTCGAGATTGAATATAGCAACCTAATAAAAACCCCACTAAACGATCATCACCTGATGGCGTTAAACCCAATCCTAAGCCAATATTGCGCTGAATACACAGGATCACATCATCATAGTTTTTAGCTTGGATAGCTTGACACAAAGCCCGATGATTATCATCCAATTGATAATAAATTTTCTTCTCTATCTCTTGCAGATCACCATTATTCAGACTTAAAAACAGGTGGATCGCAAGGATTGCATCGCCATTCACTTTAGATAATTTTGGAAACTTTGGGTGCCATATTTGAAGATCTTCTCGGATCAGTAAATTAATATTTGTATTGGATAATAATAAACCCTGAGAAGATTTAGTAAGCATTACAGATTCATTTAAAGCCCAATTATCAAAAGATTCAATATCCACGATCAAAGTATTTGGGCCATTTGGCAAATCTTCAGATAAGAATGTGACCATTTCACCGTCAGCATTCATCCAATTGATGGCATGGCTGAATCGGCTGTGCAATCGATAGGCAAATGATTCACAACTCTGCCATTGATGCGTTAAACATTCATCCATTGATAGAACTGTATGATTCATATCTTGAGCCTTGAAATTAATAATATAAATATATACATTATCTGACAATCAATTTGCGCAATCAACGCTATAATGTCAGACGATAACACATTTCACAAAGGAGTAGGGATGAAAACAACAGCACGCAATCAATTCAAAGGAACAATTGAAGCCATTCAATCTGCTGGCTCAGGCAATGATGAAATCATCATTGATATTGGTTCTGGTTTAGAAATTGTTGCTGGCATTACTCAAGGCAACACACGTCGCCTTGATTTATCAGTGGGCCAAGAAGTCGTTGCTATGATCAAAGCGACTTGGATTATTTTGGCAGTTGATTCTGATGAATACGAATTCTCGACACGTAACCAATTTTTTACAACAGTCACAGCCATCAAAGCAGGTGCTGCTGATAGTGAAGTTTTCTTAAAAACAGAAGAAGGCGTTGAATTAGTTGCGATCGTCACAAATGTTGGCGTTGAAAATATGGCATTGACTGTTGGCAAATCTGTCACAGCACTATTCAAAGCACCACACGTGATTTTAGCTATTAAAAAAGCTTAATCATTTCAAACAAGATTCATCAGACTCTTCCTTAATGATATTTAAGGAAGAGTTTTTTATTTGAACGATTTCAGTAATGATTTAAATTAAATGAATGTTGAGCCGTTGGAAACTGAGAAGCTTTAACAGCATTAACATAGGCTTTCACAGCCGACTCAATCGAATTAGTTTCTGCTAAAAAATTATGGGAAAAACTTGGGGGATTGGGATAAATCCCGAGCATATCCTGTAAGACTAAAACCTGACCATCGCAATCCACACCAGCACCAATACCAATCACAGGAATATTCAACTGCTCTGAAATAGCCTTAGCTAATTCTCGAGGAATGCATTCTAAAACGATCAATGCTGCACCAGCTTCCTCATGTGCCTTTGCTGCTGCAATCATTTCATTAGCAACTTCTTGATCACGACCTTGCACACGATAACCACCCAATGTATTCACAGATTGTGGTGTTAAACCTAAATGTGCACACACAGGAATTGAGCGCTTAGATAGATAAGCCGTTTTATCCACTTGATCTAATCCACCTTCCAATTTAACCATATGTGCGCCAGCTTTCATTAACTGCACAGAGTTTAGAAAAGCAGATTCTACAGAGCCTTCATAAGCACCAAATGGTAAATCAGCGACTAATAATGCTTTTTGATTACCGTTCGCGACATTTTGAGTGTGGTAAATCATATGCTCCAATATGACAGGCAATGTGCTTGTATGACCTTGAATTGTCATACCGAGTGAATCACCTATGAGTAAAACTTCTACCCCAGCGTTATTCATCACTTTTGCAAAAGAGGCATCATAACAAGTTAACATCGCTATTTTCACGCCCTTCTCTTTCATCTTTCTCAATGTTGTTACAGTGATCATTCAATGCTCCAATCGATTACTCATGAATCCACGATTATAGCGTTCAATTCTCAAAGAACCACCATTCTCATGATCATCCGCTATAATTAAAAATTGAATACAATCCCATCATTCATGGATCAAAGAGATGAGAGATAAAATAGAACACAATCAAGTGGGCATTTATGCCATCACAATCATCATTGCCATTGTGATTGGATTAATGTTCCCTGCCATTCATATCTTGAATGATGGATTGCCTTTAGCTTTAGGCATTTTAATGTACAGCATGTTCTTGCAAATACCATTTGCAGATTTAAAAGCTTCTTTTGGTCATCGCAAATTCATGCTTGCTTTACTCATCAGCAATTACATTGTTGTGCCTTTATTGGCTTATGTACTCACTCAATTTCTACCCGATCAACCTGCCATTATCTTTGCAGTTTTATTAGTATTATTAACGCCGTGCATAGATTACGTAATTGTGTTCACGCAAATTGGCAAGGGCGATGCTAAGTTAATGCTAGCTTCTACGCCGTTATTATTCATCACTCAAATATTGTTATTGCCTTTCTATATTTGGTTGATGATGGGTAAAGGTTTTTTATCTTCATTATCCATTCTACCTTTTGTGGAATCTTTCCTATTTTTGATTGTGATTCCTTTTATAGCAGCAATCATTGTGCAAACATTATCAGCTAAAAATACGATATTGAATCTTACACGTCAAATTTCTAACTGGTTGCCTGTGCCATTCATGGCAATTGTTTTATTCATCATCATTGCTTCACAAATCACACCGATAACTTTGCATTATGAACAAATCATTCAAGTTATTCCGATCTACATTGCATTTATGATCATCATGTTCCCACTCAATCTTTTGGTGGGAAAACTATTTAGATTGTCATCTGAATCTAAGCGCACATTGATTTTCAGTGCAGGCACAAGAAACTCATTGGCAGTATTGCCTTTTGCATTGGCATTGCCTATCGACATAATTCTAATCACAACAAGCATCATCGTCACACAAACAATTGTTGAGCTAATCGGTGAATTGGTTTACGTAAAACTCACACCCAAAATTCATTAAACATAAATATTTGGCAATAAAAAAGCTCTGATTATTCAGAACTTTTTAAATTTTAATCGAAGATTGAATCTCTAATCCAAATCTTCTTCAAACATTGCAGCCAATTCTGGTGCTGTAAGATTATGCTTCTCTTCTTTACTGAATGTTTTTAGAAACTGACCATTTTTCAATAACATTGTGCGATCACCATATCTGATTGCATGGTGCATATTATGAGTGATCATCAAACATGTTAAATGTGAATCTTCCACAATTTTATTCGCAAGATACATCACATTTTCAGCAATTTTAGGATCCAATGCTGCTGTGATTTCATCCAATAACAATATTTTAGAATCAGACAAAATCGCCATAATTAAGCTCAAAGCTTGGCGCTGACCGCCCGATAAGTTCATCACTGAATCTTGCAAGCGATTTTCCAAGCCCATATTCAATAAAGATAAACGATCTCTAAAGAACTCACGCTGTGCTTTGCCATTGAAAAATCCTAAACCACGTGTTTGACCACGTTTTGCAGCAAATGCCATATTTTCTAAAATTGTCATACGTTCCATCGTGCCCACACGAGGATCCTGCATCACAATCGAAACATCTTTTGCACGCTTTTGTTGAGAACGTGTTGTTACATCTTCATCATTGATTAAAATGCGACCTTTTTCAGGCTTCATAAAACCTGAAATCACATTAAATAATGTTGATTTACCTGCACCATTGCCACCAATGATGACAGAGAACTCACCCTTTTTAACTTCCAAGCTCAAACCTGAAAGCACTTCTCTTTCTAATTTTGTGCCTTTGGCAACGATGACATCAATTGATTCTAGTTTAAGCATTTTTTCTTCCTGGTAACGCCATAATCACAATAATTAATACGCCTGCAATGAGATTGAAATCCGACGTTTGAAGGCTTAAAAACTCTGTATTTAAAGCAATAGAAGTCACAACACGGTAAACAATTGAACCAATGATACAACTCAATAATTTCACCCAGATTGATCTGAATGGTAAAACTTTTTCACCAATGATCACAGCCGCGAAACCTGCAATGATTGTACCAATGCCTGATGTTAAATCACCAAAGCCTTGCTGTTGGGAAAATAGAGCACCGCCTAATGCAATCAAACCATTCCCCAACGCAACACCTAGAATAATCATCCACTTAACGTTGACACCGCCATTCAAGCACAAACGCTTATTTTGCCCAATTGCGCGTAATGACAAACCCAAGTTTGTGCTTAATACCCAAGTAAATACTGCAACCAATACAATACTAATGATTGCTAAATAAATTAATGAGTAAGAAAAACTGTAGCCAAATAATTCAAAGTACGATGAAGGGAAAATGGTTTTCGCGCCCATCAAAGAAATATTAGGAATACCGCCCATCACATGAATATTGACAGAGTACAGCATAAAGGCAACCAAAATACCTGCCAGCAAATCTGTCACTTTAAAATAGCAATTGAGAACCCCTGTAACCGATCCTGCTGCCATTCCACCCATGATTGCGATCAATAGCGCGAAATAAGGATTGTAACCATATTTGATCAAAATACTTGAAATCGCCGCACCTAATACGAAGCTACCATCACATGTTAAATCAGGAAAATCTATCACACGAAATGTGAGATAAATCCCCATACCAACTATCCCATAAATGAGCCCCAAAATGAGGCTCATCTCTAATTCACCGAAACTTATCATCTACTAACTTAATCCTTCTTGATTACTTTTGCTGCTTTTGCTTTAACTTCATCTGAGAATGTATAACCCAATTTATCTGCAGCATCTTGATTGATGAACAATTCTAAACCATTCGGGAAACCAACATCAATGCTATTGATATCTTTACCATCTAAAATGTCTGCAATCATCACTGCTGTATCTAAACCTAAATCATACTGATTTGGACCTAATGCAGCTAAAGCACCTAATTCAACTGCATCTGTATCTGCCACAAATACAGGTTTTTTCTCTTTATTTGCTGCCATGATCACACTTTCCAATGCAGCCAAAGTTGTGTTATCACCATAAACAAATAATGCATCTGTTTTACCTGCTAAGCGTGTTGCCGCTTGCGGAACGTCTGATGTTTTGTTCACAGCTTGTGGCACAATTGTTAAGCCTAATTTTTTACTTGCAACATTCACATCATCCAACTGCTGAATAGAGTTTGCATCCGCAGGATTATAAATGAAACCGATTGTTTTTAAGTTAGGCAACAATTCTTTAAATAATTCAAACTGTGGCACAACGTCTACTTTATTCGACATGCCTGTCACATTGTTATTTGAACCAGATAATTTTGTTACTAGCGTTGCACTTAAAGGATCAGTGATTGAAGAGAAAACCATTTTTGTTTTACCTTCACTTGCAGCTTTCACCAAGCTTTGTGCTGAAGGTGTACCAATTCCCACAGTCACATCAGCGCCCTGATTCACAAATTTTGTAGAAATCTGGCTTGCCAATGCGATATTGCCTTGCGCCGATTCAACACGGAAATCCAAATTTTCACCTTGCTTATAACCACGCTTTTCCAAACCATCTTTAATGCCTTTAGCAGTTTGATCTAATGCAGGGTGCTCTACAATTTGGTTCACATAAACTTTTTTCATTTCAGCATACGATGCGCTGAATACTGTCATTAATCCTAAAGCTGCTGCCAATACTGTCTTTTTCATTCCATACTCCTCAACATAAATTTATTTTTGATCAATTTTTGCTAAAACTGAAGCATATCCATTGTTGTTTTCATCTTTTAAGAAACGTGCAACACGTCCTATTGTCGTTAAACTCGCCCCTGTCAGGGCATGAATTTCACGGTATGAGTGCTGTTCCGTTGCAAGTAATTTACATACTCTCCAACGCTCTACAAATGCGGCATATTCATTGGGTGTGCAGAGATCTCTTAAAAAGTCATTCATCTCTTTTGCATCATCAATGGATACTAATGCTTCACAAAGCGCTTGATAATCATCATTCTTCATTGATTCCTCCATAAACTGTACTAGCATAGTAGTACAATTATTTTTAAAGTCAATTTTTTTCTTATCGTAATTTCATAGAATAAATTTAAAATTTTATACAAAGTAATTGTTAAGCATAAGCTTTATGGATCACTATTAATTTTTTTAATCTGATTGCTTGCATTTATGACAGAAGCGATGTAAAAAATATGACATGAACAAAATTATTGCACTAGTTTATTTCTTTTACTTCAAGCCCTGCGGGACTCGGAGAATTTTGTGATGNTCCTCCATAAACTGTACTAGCATAGTAGTACAATTATTTTTAAAGTCAATTTTTTTCTTATCGTAATTTCATAGAATAAATTTAAAATTTTATACAAAGTAATTGTTAAGCATAAGCTTTATGGATCACTATTAATTTTTTTAATCTGATTGCTTGCATTTATGACAGAAGCGATGTAAAAAATATGACATGAACAAAATTATTGCACTAGTTTATTTCTTTTACTTCAAGCCCTGCGGGACTCGGAGAATTTTGTGATGCCAAAATAAACTAGCAAAACATAACCGAAAGCCCGCAGAAAGCGGGCTTTTTTTTGATCTACACAATTATAAATTTAAACCTAAGGAGTAAACCATGTCTGTCAGTACCGAGCCAGTTCAGGCCGAAAAGTCATTATCGCGAGAGGATAAGAAAACATTATCACTCGCTGCATTGGGTGGCACATTAGAATTCTATGATTTCGTGATTTATGCACTTTACATAGAAACTGTTGTTAAACCGCTCTTCTTACCTGCTGATTTAGCAGCTGGCATCTGGGGCGATATATTTGCTTGGGGTGGTTTTGCCGCAGGTTACTTAGCCCGCCCTATTGGTGGCATGGTCATGGCGCATTTTGGTGATACTTTAGGCCGTAAAAAAATGTTCACACTCAGCATTTTTATGATGGCAATCCCAACATTACTAATCGGTTTAATGCCAACATATGCAACGATTGGCATCGCAGCACCCATTTTATTGATCGTATTTCGCGTATTACAAGGCGCTGCAATTGGTGGTGAAATGCCTGGTGCTTGGGTATTCATCGCAGAACATTCACCTAAAAAACATTATGGCTTAGGCATTGGCGTATTAACAGGCGGTATCGCTGGCGGTATTTTATTAGGCTTCTCTATTTCATTATCCATTGATGTTATCTATGCTGATAATCGTGCTGCAATTACAGATTATGCTTGGAGAATTCCATTCATCATTGGTGGTATTTTTGGCTTAGTGGCTGTTTACTTACGTCGTTTCTTATCAGAAACGCCTGTCTTCCAAGAGATGGCAAAAAACAAATCATTATCCAAAGAAATTCCCATTGTGACTGTTGTGAAAAAGCACCGATTTGCTTGTGTATTAACAGGTTTATTAACTTGGTCATTATCCACAACCATTATGCTTGGCATATTGTTTACACCTGTCAAAGTATTACAAGGTATCTATGGCATTGATCCAATGATCACACGTATTTCTGGACTAATTGCGGCCATTTGTTTAGTGATCGGCTGTATCACTTGCGGAATTTTTGAAGATAAAATTAAAACCCGTAAAGTTTCTGTTCTATTCTGGGGTGGATTGATTGTGACATCAGCGATCTTCTACTCGACATTGTCATCCATTTTAGAGCCTTATCAATCGAATCAATTAACACAAGGGACATTATTCACAGTCATGGCATTGTATGGATTAATGGGCTTCTTTGCAGGTTGCACATCATTGCCACCTATTCTTGCAACACGTATGTTTCCGCCAAACATTCGCTTCAGCGGTTTATCATTTTCATATAATTTATCTTATGCGATTTTCAGCGCAATCACGCCTGCTGTTGCCATTGCCTTATTGAAAATTACGCCAATGGGCGTTGCTTATTACTTATGGTTTGTAGCAATCCTAGCAATTGCAGTCGCTTTCTTCCCTTTAGCTCATAAAGGTTGGACAGCAGAGGATGAACCTTTAATCAATGATTCAAAAGTTCCTTTATCCAATTCTTCATTGACATAAAACCCAGCAAACTTCTGATGAAACCTAATGAATTGTGTTGTTAGATTATTTCTAACAATACAATTTGTTTAAATGAAAAGATTGACCACTTCGAGAATCTTAACTCAGGTCAAGTCATTTTTCGATAAAATGTCGCATATTGCAGTTATTCGATGGACATTTTGGAGAAGAACTATGAAGCTGACTCACCAAGAATTGCATTCCCTTATGAAAAATAAACTAATGCAAGCAGGTTTAACAGAAAAACATGCAAGCATCGTAGCTGATGTATTGGTTCACGCCGATTTACGTGGTATTCATTCTCATGGCGCAGTTCGCGTTGAATACTATGCAGAACGTATCAGCAAAGGTGGTACAAACACTAACCCTAATTTTAAATTTGAAAAAACAGGCCCTTGTAGCGCAATTTTTCATGGCGACAATGGCTCTGGTCATGTTGCTGCTAAATTAGCAATGGATGAAGCCATTGCCATGGCAAAAGAAAATGGCGTTGCAGTTGTCGGCATGAGACAAGTTGGTCACAGTGGCGCTTTATCATACTTTGTGGAAATGGCAGCCAATGCTGGCTTAGTTGGTATTTCAATGTGCCAATCTGACCCAATGGCAGTACCTTTCAATGGTGCTGAAGTTTATTACGGCACAAACCCTATTGCATTTGCTGCACCTGGCGAAGGCACAGATAAAATTATTTTTGATATGGCAACCACAGTGCAAGCTTGGGGCAAAGTACTCGATGCGCGTTCTCGCAATGTTGCAATTCCAGATACTTGGGCTGTTGATAGCAATGGCAAACCCACAACAGATGCACATGCTGTGCATGGTTTATTGCCAATTGCAGGACCAAAAGGCTATGGTTTAATGATGATGGTGGATGTTTTAGCAGGCGTATTATTAGGCTTACCTTTCGGTAAAAGCGTCTCTTCCATGTATCATGATTTAAAAGAAGGTCGTAATTTAGGCCAATTACACATTGTGATTGATCCTGCTAAATTTGCAGGTGCTGAAGTTGTTCGCCAAGGTATCAGCCGAATGATGAAAGAACTCAACGACATTAAACCTGCTGAAGGTATAGATATGGTCTTTTATCCTGGACAAAACACTGAAATCGCAGAGCGTGAAGCATTAGCAAATGGTGTAGAAATCGTCGATGAGATTTATAACTATCTCATTTCAGATGCGATCTTTGTCAACTCATATGACAACAAAGACCCATTTGCCAGTTAATTAAAACCATAAGCTCGATCTCTCTCCCCCGAATATCGAGCTTTCTTCTACAAGCAACAACATTTTAATTCAAAATGATTAAGGAGCATGTAATGATCGATTTTACACAACGTTTTACTGAACTTTCTGAATGGTTATCCAAAATTGGCGCAGATCCAACGGGCGGAATGACGCGTTTGCTCTATACACAAGAGTGGATCGATGCACAAAATGCTTTAAAACAAAGATTCATTGATAATGGTTTAGATGCACAATTTGATGAAATTGGTAACTTATTTGGCCGTGTTGAAGGTAGTAAATACCCTAATGAAACCATTTTATCAGGCTCGCACATTGATACTGTTGTGAATGGTGGGAACTTAGATGGTCAATATGGTATTGAAGCTGCATTCTTAGCGATTCAATATCTGAAAGAAAAATATGGCCAACCGCTTCGTTCTTTAGAAGTTGTTTCTATGGCGGAAGAAGAAGGTAGTCGCTTCCCTTACGTTTTTTGGGGCAGTAAAAATATCGTAGGTATTGCGAAAAATAGTGACGTTGAAAATATTGCTGACAGCAAAAGTAATAAATTTGTCGATGCAATGCGCAATGCTGGCTTTGATTTCCGTGATAATGCCAAACCAATGCGCAGTGATATCAAAGCATTTGTTGAGATCCATATTGAGCAAGGTAATGTGCTTGAAATGGAAGGCAAACAAATTGGTGTTGTGAATAATATAGTGGGCCAACGTCGTTACAATGTTTCATTGAAAGGTCAATCGAATCATGCGGGTACAACGCCAATGGGCTATCGTAAAGATACCATTTATGGTTTTAGCCAAATCTGCTTTGAATCTATTAATAAAGCCAAAAAAATGGGTGATCCATTAGTATTAACTTTTGGTAAAGTTGAACCAAAACCAGGTGTTGTCAACGTTGTCCCTGGTTATACGACTTTCACAATTGATTGTCGCCATACTGACAAAAAAGCCTTAGTTGATTTCACAACTGAGATGGAAGCAGATATGGAGCGCATTGCTAAAGAGCAAGGTTTAATCATTGAAATCGATCGTTGGATGGATGAAGATCCAATCCCAATGGATAAAGATTTAGTGGCTAAATTAGAAGGCATTTGCAAACGTGACAATTATAATTTCCGTGTAATGCACAGTGGCGCAGGACATGACTCACAAATTTTCGCACCGAAAGTGCCAACAGTGATGTTCTTTGTACCAAGCATTAATGGTGTGAGCCATAACCCTGCTGAAGCAACGAAAGTAGAGGATTTAGCAGAAGGCGTAAAAGTATTGGCACAAACACTTTATGAGTTAGCGTATCAAGAGTAAATCAATCCTTTAACAAAATTTATTATTTGACTCAACGAAATCAAGGCTGATAGCAATGCCTATCAGCCCAAGGATTCTTTGTACTAAAAATCGAGGTAAATATGAATACCAATATCGAAACAATGAATGATCCTAAACAAGGTTGGCCTTATTGGATGAAACTGATCATCGTACTCTGCTTAGGTTGGACGGCGATTTGGATCTATAGACAAACCCTACCAAGCGTTTATCCAGAAATGGAACTCGACTTGGGTGTGAGCAATACTGCACTAGGCTTTATCGCAACTTGTTATTTCTTCTCCTATACCGCAATGCAAATTCCTGCAGGGATTTTAGTGGATAAGTTTGGCCAAAAAGTTGTTATGGTGCCTGGCTTTATTCTATTCGCTGTTGCTCCATTATTGATTGCAACTTCAAGCTCCATTAATATGATCTACTTTGCAAGTGTGCTTGCTGGTATTGGTTGTGGTACATATTATGGTTCTGCTTACTCATTATCATCTCAAAATATCCCTGCTGATCGTCGTGGATTATCAACAGCGATTATCAACAGTGGTTCGGCATTGGGTATGGCAATTGCATTGATTGGTTCAAGTTTGTTGGTTAAACAAATGGGCATGTCTTGGCAGCTCATGATGTACATTTCAGCAGCTTTAATCATCGTGATGATTTTTGTATTTTTAGCAGTGATCAAAGGCATCAAACCACAACAAGCCAATAGTACTCAATCTACAGATGCTGCAGCTGAGGAAGAAGATCAAGAAGGCGTAATGAAGCGTTTATTAACACCAAAAATGCTTTCTATTTACTTCCTCTATTTTGGTACATGCTATGGCTATTACATGATCGTGACATGGTTGCCCAAATTCTTACAATCAGAAAGAGGCTTTGAAGGCGTTGCCGTTGGTTTTGCGGCATCTTTGGTGGCTTTTGCTTCCATCCCTGGCGCACTATTATTCAGCCGTTTATCTGATAAATTCCAATCTAAAAAAACAAGCTTGATCGTTGCACTGGAAATTGCAGCTGCAATTATGCTCTTTGGCATCATCTCTTTTACAAACGAAACAGCTTTATTGATTGCTTTAATTTTATATGGTTTACTTGGTAAACTTGCTGTCGAGCCTATTATCATCTCTTACGTTGCTGATGTTGCACCTAAAAAAGGTTATGGTACAACACTTGGTGTATTCAACAGCTGTGGTATGGCATCTTCCGTTATCGCACCACCATTAACAGGTGCTATCATAGATGCAACAAACAGCCAAGCTTTAGGCTTCTATGTTGCAGTTGCAATTCTATTTGCTGGTGCAATCCTATTTATGTTAATGAACAAAAAGAAAGTTGCTCAATAAAGCAATTTCAGAATGGCTGATATTTTATTTTTTAAGGAGATAATCGATGGGTTACATTAATAATCAACTAGGCTTTCCAAACGGTGTATTGCAAACTCGTTCATTTGTAAAACACGGTAACTGTGCATTATTGGAACCAAATGGTTGGGTGAATAACCGAGTGCCTGGTTTTGATAACTGCGATATGACAATTTTGGGTTCACCAAAAATGGGTGCATCATTTGTGGACTACGTTGTGACAATGCATCCTAATGGGGAAAATACTCGTGGTTTTGGTGGCGGTGATATCGAAACTTTCGTATTCGTATTAGAAGGCAAAATCAAAGCTTACTCTGATAAAGATGAGCATAACTTGGATCAAGGTGGTTATTTGTACTGCCCTGCAGGCGTAACAATGTACCTAAAAAATGATAACAATGGTGAAAAGAGTAAATTATTCCTCTATAAACGCCGTTATGTACCATTAGAAGGTTACTCTGCACGTGTGATTTCAGATAACATCAAAAATGTTGAAATCGTACACTATGAAGGCATGGAAAATGTTCACTTCCAAAGTATGTTACCTGCTGAATTAGGCTTTGATATGAATATGCACATCCTAACTTTCAAAAAAGGTGGATCACATGGTTATATCGAAACACACGTACAAGAACATGGTGCATTGATCACTTCTGGCCGTGGTATGTATAACTTAGACAACCAATGGATGCCTGTTCAAGAAGGCGATTACATCTTCATGGGTCCTTATAACTTGCAAGTCGCTTACCAAGTGGGCGAAGAAGATTTCAGTTACATTTATTCCAAAGATTGTCATCGTGACATTGATTTATAAGTAGAAATTTCTATTATACACCAAAGCAGGCACTCATTTAAGTGCCTGCTTTTTTTTATAAAAATTATGCATGAATAAAATCATATAAATAAATTATAAAGAAAATCAGCATTTCTGATATTACTCACAAGTATTCATAAATAATTAGTCAATATCATTTTAAAAATGTAAAATAACAATAACTTAAACAAAGTTACATTTAAGCAAGCTAATTTATTTGATATTTCCCCCATTCATCAGAGGCATAAAATGGCTAAACGACTATTCTCATATATATGTGGAATGTTGTTCATCATAATGCAATTTAGTCATGCTTTGACTCTGCAAGAAATTGAAGAGGAAGCACGCTATCATTATGATGACGCATTAGATCACTTACCAGAAAAGCAGAAAAATCTGCTCCTTCGTGGGCAAAAGGTGTGGTTACAGTATCGTGATTTACGTTGTGAAATGCATGAGACTATTTTTCAAGGCAATGCTGAGCAATGTAAAATAGCAATCACATTTCGATATAATATTGTTCTAAAAGTATTACGCCCTAATCAAATTGATATGATTCGTTTTCTCAAAGAAAAACTTAAACAATCTATTATCAGATTTCAAAAAGCATAACCCCAGTATCTTAATGAGAACATTGATACCAGTATTGCTCAAAAGCTCAATAGCCAATATCAACAATTTTATTCTCAATTGGATGCGCAAAGGCGACTTCAACTACATCAATCCTATGTCGCGTGGCTCTCTTATCGTAATCAACTCTGTTTATTACTGAATAGTCGTAACATCATTCAATACAACTATTGTGCAACAAAATTATCACTCGACGTTATCTTTGACATGCAACATTACTTGAATAAATGACTATGCGTAAATTATTTTTGATATCTTTATTATTGATTTGGCCAAGTTTTAATATCACTTTTGCCAATAACTTCATTGTGGTTGATTATGAATCTGAAATTCCTGAAGATTACATTCAACTCGATCATGAATTAAATAGATACTATCAATTGGTCATCCATCAGTTAGATGCTAAATATCGTAATCGTTTCGCGCAAATTCAGCAAAAATGGATTCGTTATCGTTCTCGTCACTGTATGACTTCTTCCAGCTGCAAAATCAATGCAACAGAAGTTCAAACTCAAAACTTAGAAGCATTACTTTTAGGCAGAATTCTTTTCCAAACATCACCTTCATATACCTTAAAATTTGATGTCGATGGTGAAATCACACAACACTCTTATGAAGATGTAAAAGAACTACTGCNCAATAACTTCATTGTGGTTGATTATGAATCTGAAATTCCTGAAGATTACATTCAACTCGATCATGAATTAAATAGATACTATCAATTGGTCATCCATCAGTTAGATGCTAAATATCGTAATCGTTTCGCGCAAATTCAGCAAAAATGGATTCGTTATCGTTCTCGTCACTGTATGACTTCTTCCAGCTGCAAAATCAATGCAACAGAAGTTCAAACTCAAAACTTAGAAGCATTACTTTTAGGCAGAATTCTTTTCCAAACATCACCTTCATATACCTTAAAATTTGATGTCGATGGTGAAATCACACAACACTCTTATGAAGATGTAAAAGAACTACTGCTTGAACAATATGAAGATGCTTTAAAGCTTTTAGGCACAAATGAACAACGTGAATATCGTAGATCTTACGAAATATATAATGCATATCTCTATGATTATTGTGAATTACTTAGTACATCAACACCTGAAAGCTTCTTAAATTGCCAAATCAAAGGATTGATTGACTTTCAATATGATACAAAAGCCACAATCATTTCGTATACCGATAACCCAAGCCATGAACCGTTAAAATCAAAGTTGGAACATGAGGATTTGGTTCAATAATTTTTCTGAGCTTAGAAATATGTTGATCCAATGTTCGGCTATTGGGTAAATGATCATAACCCCAGGCAATATTGAATAGAGCATCGCGTGTGATTACTTCATTTGGGTGCGCATGAAAATATTCTAGAATTGTCACTTCACGCAACGTTAAAACAACTTCTTCTTGCCTTTTCGTTGCTGTTAATTGATTAGGTTGAATCAGCCATTCGCCAAATTTAAAACTACTTGGCAATATTTCAGGTTCTTTTTTAACTATTTGGCAACAGCGCTTAGCAATAGCTTTAATGCGTGCACGAATTTCGTGAATACCAAAAGGTTTACCAATATAATCATCCGCACCTAATTCCAATCCCACAACACGATCAATCTCTTCATCTTTTGCAGATAAAAAGAGAATAGGAATCTGCTCATTCACCTTGCGGATCTCTTTACAAACAGTATAACCATCCATCACGGGCATCATGATATCTAAAATGATAAAATCAGGAGATTGTGCTTGAAATAACTCCAAAGCAATCGCCCCGTTTTCTGCCATCAATAATTCATAGCCTTCATTTTTTAAAGCTTGTGCTAAACCAAAACGGATATTGGGATCATCTTCTGCAATTAATATTTTCATCATTGTCCTATGAATAAACGAAACTCCACACCTTGATCTAGTGAATATGCGCTAATCGTACCATGAATGGATTCAACTAATTGATGCGCGATTGTTAAGCCAATGCCTGTACCTGCAACACCTTCTGTAATTTTACTATGCACACGATAAAAAGGTTTAAAGATTTGTGATAAATGCTTATGGCTAATGCCTTCACCATAATCCCGAACTTTAATCATGATTCCCTGCTCATTTTGTTCTACAGTCACATCCACTACTTTGCCCATAGAGCCATATTTTTCAGCATTACTGAGTAAATTATTAATGATCTGAGTAATTGCATCTTGATCCGAATAAATCGGACAAGCTTCAGGTAATTGCAAATTCAATACTAAATTTTTAGACTCAAACGATGGCTGAAATGTTACTGCAATTTGCTTCACCAAATCCACCAAATCAAAATTTGATAATGATGGTTCTCGCTTTTTAGTAAAGCTTAAAATATTTTGAATCAAACGTGTTAAACGTTTACTTTCTGAATGAATGATCTCGCTATATTTTTGTGAAGCATCATTCAATGGTTCTTCCTGCAATAATTCTGCAAACAAGGAAATATTTGTTAAAGGCGTTTTCAATTCATGAGAAACTTGGCTCACAAAGTTTACTTGCTGACGCGCTGTGTTTTGTATGCGTTGATACTCTTGATAAACTCGCCAAAATAACCAGCCTAAAACCAAACACAATACAATGATCACAATAGTTCCCAGTGTGTAAATCAACCAACCATTGTATGGCGCTGCATAATAGTTCAACTGCCAATAATTGAATGGGAATGTTAATTGCTGCGTTGCGTAGCGAATGGTTGCACTGTCCTGATCATGATTTTGAAACAGTAGTTGCCCATTATCTTCTAGTGTCATTAAGCTTTTTGGATCATAGGATTGATCAGCCAACTGATTCAATATTTGGCTTATCAGATATGAATAATTCACAGCATAACCTGTGATTTGCGAACCTGATTTCATCCAAAAAATCCATAAAGGTAGATCATGATCGTGGCGAATGTACCAACCATCATCAGGAATTTCTGTGCCTTCATTTAAATAAGCTTGATATAGAACTGATGAATTTTCCACGATTGGCGCAATCTTTTGCACAAATGTTTGTTCTTTCATGGATAAAGATTCAGTGATATTAGGATAAATCAGCTGATTGCCATCCAAAATAAACTCTTGCTGAACAGCCGATTCATCACCTTGTCGTAATTTTTCTTCTTCAGTTTGTAACACAGATTCAATCACATCAACAACGCGAGAAAGCTCGGATTTACCTTCTGCTTCCATCGCATATTGTTGACGCAAAGCTTGGTAGCCAATGGTTTGGCTACCTAAATAAGCTACAATCGCAATCACTAAAGCACTGATCGTAATGAATGCGATTAACTTTGTAGAAATGCGATTGTCAGCCATTAGTATTTACTGCTCACTTGTAATGTATAAGTCAAAGTTACTTTTTCTTTTGCTGGTATTTTTACTGTCCATTTTGCGATATCAGATGCTTGACCTTTCAACATTGGTTGAGAAGTTTTCAACAACTGCCAATTACTATCATCGCCAATGAAGGAAGTATAATTCACATCAACAGATTCATCTTTAGCATTGTTGAATACAACTTCATATGTATATTGNAAGTCAAAGTTACTTTTTCTTTTGCTGGTATTTTTACTGTCCATTTTGCGATATCAGATGCTTGACCTTTCAACATTGGTTGAGAAGTTTTCAACAACTGCCAATTACTATCATCGCCAATGAAGGAAGTATAATTCACATCAACAGATTCATCTTTAGCATTGTTGAATACAACTTCATATGTATATTGCGTCACATTTTTTGAAATCGCTTTATGATCTTTCAATGTTTTGATCATAGAAACATCGAATGCATCACCCGTATTAATCACAAACTTTTCATTTTCAGCGGTATGATTAATGGTATCTTCACCCAACAACAATGCGTTGCCTGAAGAGTCATTTTTATACATTCTGAAAACGCCTTTTGGTAAAGGCATACCGAGCTGATTCTCTTTAGAATTTTCCAAGCGATACGATACAGAAGCTTTTAAATTTTGCCCATCTTGCGTTGTGTAACCGTAATATTGGTTAAAGTTATACTCTTTTTGCACAGGTACATTTTGAGTCGATAACAATGCCACTTGCTTCGTTTGGTTATTCTTCAAGTTAGTTGCAAATGGGATTTTATACAAATGATAATCACCAAACTGCTCTTCTGATGCACCACCTGCCATATCATAAGCAACGGCAGACTTCATCATTCTTGCTTCCATCATAACTGGTGAAGGCTGAGATACTTGATTCACATCACCTGCAACCAATTGCAATTTAGCATTATTAAACGTTGTACCGCTTTGGTTATTCAATGTGATTAAGCCTGATAAATCTAAATATTTTTCATCATCAGATAATGTTGCAGTGTAATCAGCTTTCCAACTGAATCCGCGTGTTAAATAAGTTAATTGCACTTTATTATCAGTATCTTTTTCGCTGTTTAACAATACCGATAATGTTGGACGATCGCGCAATCCTTCTGGAATGGATTTAAAAGCAAATTTATCAAATGCACCGATTTCAATGCGATCTTTGAACTGTAAAACTGGTGCACCATTATTGGATAACAATGTTGCTGTTTCACGAGTTTCCTCACCCGTTGCAGGATTTGTACGAATAATCTCGATTTCCTGCCCAACTGCTTTTTCTAACAAAGCATGTGGTGACAACAGATCATAATCAAAATTCTGCTCAATCACATTGAATGGCATTTTCGATAAGGATGTAAGTAAAGCTGTTTCTGCTCTGATTTGTGCAGAAACACCTTTCAATTCCACATTATTTAAGCCTGCTTTAAAAGGAATATTGCGTGTTTCGTTAATGAGTGCCAATGATTCGTTATAAATCGTAATGGACAATGCTTCACGATTATCATCATTACTGACAACATTGTTTGTGTTTGCCATTGCTAATGATGTGCTGATTAATGCTGTTGCTAATAAAGTTTTCTTGAACATTTTAGGTTCCTTTGTTGTATTGTTAACTCAAATAATATTACAGTTATTCTTGTTGGTTTTTAGCTTTAAAACTCGATTCTTTAATTGATTTACGAATTGGAGCTGCTGATGGTTTTGGCTTTGTTAACTCTTCAACATACTGTAAATTCTCTGAATGCACTTTTTCAAGTTTTTTTCGGCTATCTTCTGATTTCAACATGACTGGGCCTGTTGCGTATCTTAATGCAGAAGTTGCTCCTGCTCCAAACTCTAATACATCTTTTGACTCTTCAAATTTTCCTTCTTCTATTAACTCAGCAGCTTTTTCTTGATCCATAGCGATCTTCTGGACAATTGATTCAACTAAAACATCTTCTTGTACGCTATCTGCTACGAACTCTTGGTTATCTGTATAGCTGATATTTACTGGCATTTTACGCTCTTGTGTTTGTTTCGTCACTGCATTGGTATAGCGCACATCTACATTTGCCAATAGTTTTTCTTCATTCAATGCACCTGCCATTGGTTCTAATTCCAATAACACATATTTTTCTTGGTTCGCATAAACTTGATTCATGTTCACAGTAATCTTGTTATCTCTGATTTCACCATCACGACCCAATAAACGAATTGGTTTTGCACCTTCTTTTAACTCAATAATGATTTCAAAGTTTTGCGCAGCAACGGACATAGAATCCTTAAACTCTTTTTCCATAATCAATTCTAGATCACTCACGTTGGCAACATAAGCATGATTACCATCACTGTAATTAGAAATAGCCGTCATTAAATCTTCGTTGTAATCGTTACCAATCCCGAATGTGCTCACAGCAATGCCTTTTTGAGCTGCAATTTTTGCGAGTTCACTTAACTCTTTTGTAGATGTTGGCCCAACATTTGCTTGTCCATCAGATAATAAAATAATACGATTGACTTTGTTAGGATCTAGATTTTTAGAAGCCTCACCAATGCCTTTGCTTAAACCTGCAAATAGCGCTGTTGCACCGCGTGGTGTTAATTGTTTATTAATTTTTTGAATAATCTCTTTCTTATTTTTGATTTTAGTTGCAGGCACAATCACATCCACGCCGCTATCATAAGCAATGATGGATAAAGTATCATTTTCACCTAAAACTTCTACTGCCATAATCGCCGCTTCCCTTGCCTTTTCAATGCGATCGCCCGACATTGAACCAGAACGATCCACAACTAATGCCAAATTTAATGGTGGGCGCTCTGTCGCTTTGACAGGAAAACCTTTGAGAGAAACCTTTAAATAGTTGGGTGATTTATCATTCACTAAAACAACAGGCGATGATAATTCTGATTGAATGATAATTTCATTAGTTTGCGCTTGGCCAACTGCCCACAAGCTTGAAAAACTGAATAGCAATGTCCATAACTTTTTCATAAAACCTCCGATTGAGTGATTTGTTATAAACATTATGATCACTCTATCTATAAAGTTGTGAGGCGCTTGTATTTAATTGTAAAAGTTGTAAAACAACCCAAAACTATTGCGCTAAGCTACCAAATAATACCAATAAAAATGGCGCAATGATATTCACAATAAAGCCAAAACTAATCGCAATAGGTACAACTTTAATGCCACCTGTTTTTTGGATCAAAGGCAATACAAAATCTAAGGATGTTGCACCGCCTGAGCCAATTGCTGACAAAGGTAAACGTGCCATGATTAATGGAATCACAGCAAAGGCAAAAAACTCACGGAAGAGATCATTGAAAAAAGCAACACTGCCCACAGTTGGTCCTAAGCTTTTTTGTAATACACTTGCTGATAATGAATACCAACCAAAACCTGAGCTGACAGCCAAGCCTTCTAATAATGGACGGCCATTTAACCATGCAGCCAACATTCCACCTAAGAACGATGAAATGATGATCGCAACGCTCAAAATCAAACCGTAGCGATTTAAAAATACTGCTTTTAAGCTGATACCATTACTGCGCAATTGAATACCAACACATAGTAACAAAGTCATCAAAGCACCTTGCCCCAACCAATCTGCCACATGTTTAAAAGTTGGTAATTCTATGGAGAAATTTGCCAATAACAACTTCCCTAAAATTACACCAATCACAATAGAGCCTAATAGTTTAATGGCATTGAAAACTAGGCTTAATGTGGAGGATTGATAACCTTCTGCTTTTTCAGTTTTGACAGGTAGGTTTTTATCTAAATAGTAGAAAAAGAGCATATTCATACCCAAGATACAAACGATGTAACTTGCGGTTTGCCAGAGAATCTTACTCAATTCACTGTCTAAATTTTCCATCGCGGATAAATTTAATCCCATCACCAATAGAATCAAATAGATCAAAGCCATTAAACTACGATCAATGATCTTTAGAATTGTTTTAGAACGAATAACAGTAAAGAAACCAATAAAAAGTGGCGCGAGAATCCAAAGCAAGTTGAGCAACATCATGGTGAATCAATCATCATTTATTAAGAGCGGATCAAAGAGATTAGCAAACAACAGCGTAACTTGCTATGAGTCTATGTATATTTATCGATTAAATTTAATGGTAATCATCAATCCTGTTTCACCATCTGTTCTATTTTGAATGATCATTTTGGCATCGTGTGCTTGAACGATTCTTTCCACAATATTTAACCCCAAACCAAAACCATTGCGTGTTTCGTCAGAGCGTTTATAAGGTTTACTCATTTCAGCTAATTGCTCCGGGTTAATGCCTTTTCCATTATCCATAATAGTTAATTCAACTGTATTTACTTTTTCCTGAAAAGCAATCACGGTTTCTTTGCCATTTGCAGCATAAAACTTTGCATTATCCAGTAAATTCTTCATCAGCAAATAAATCAAACTAGGATCGCCTTTGAGCTTTAAGTTTTGGGGCACATTCCATAGCAATGTATTTGGATAATTACCTTCATATTCGGCTTTCAAAGGCTCAATGATTTCACTATAAACATTGAATTGATAAGCTTCATTGGAATGCAATTCATGACTTGCACGTGCAAATTGCAATAAACGCTCAATCGTGACCAATAATTCATCTATTTTGGTAATGAATAACGCTTTTTCTGGTACATCATCCATTAATTCTAGATTTAATCTCATACCAGCCAATGGCGTTCTTAATTCATGGGCAACATCTGCTGTAAATTGCTTCTCATATTCAATGCGTTCAGCAATCCTTTCCAACAACTGATTCAATTGCTGAATGATGATTTCTGATTCTCCAGATGTTGCACGAACAGCTATTTCGCTTAAATTGAGCTCATTACGTTTTTGTAATTGCTCCGCCAATTGTAAAAACGGCTTCACAAACCGATTAGTGATAGAAACAATCAAAACCCAAGCCAGCAACATGACAATTGAAATAGGCAACGTTACAGCAACAAAAATCTCTTTAATCTCAAACTGAATCATTGAGAATTTCTCAGCATCACTTAAGTTAGGATCCATTAAAATATCCATTTGCTCGTCTGTTTCATGCCAAATCCAAGCCACAATGATGATCCAAGAAATGGCCAAAATAGCGCCAAAAGAGATTAATAATCGTTTCTTTAAATTCATACAGCATCCACCAATTGATAACCTAAACCTCGCACAGTTTGGATTCGATCTTTGCCAATTTTTTGACGTAAACGATGAATATAAACTTCTAAAGTATTAGAGCCAAAAGAATCCTGCCAAGAATACAAATCTTGTAGCAGTAATTCTCTCGGCACAACCTGCTGATATTTTAATAACAATCTCGATAAAACCGCATATTCACGTACAGTTAATTCTAGAGAATTGCCTAAATGTGTAATGGTTTTATTGGTTAAATTCAAAATAAAATCGGCAATTTCTAAATAATTATCTGCTTGCCCACAATGGCGACGAATGATTGCTCGCAATCTTGCATACAATTCTGCTAATTCAAATGGCTTCACTAAGTAGTCATCTGCCCCCGAATCTAAACCAACAATACGATCATTCAATGCATCTCGTGCTGTAATGATTAATACTGGCAAGCTCTGTTGAGACTCTCTTAACCATTTTAATAATGTTAAGCCATTACCATCAGGCAAACCCAAATCCAATAAAATTGCGCTATAAAAACCATCATTGTTACTTAAGAATTGGCGTGCAGATTCTAAATTACCTGCAATATCCACAGCATAACCTTCCTGAATTAAGGCTTTTTCTAATCCACGTTGTAATAGTAAATCATCTTCAACCACTAATAATTTCATTAGTTCGAACACTCTGTAAAAATATTAAGTTTTGGATCATATTCTGTTGTTTGTACTTGTAACAATCCTAATAATGTATGGAATATATTGTCATGAGAATAATTTTCTTGCTGTGCTTTTTTCTGAATACAGCCCAATGTTAACCCACGATTTTTATAAAACTCATCATTGCCCCAAAAAATTAAAGGGATAGATGTTTGTTCTTCAGGTGCAATCATATAAGGCGCACCATGTAAGTAGAAACCTTTTTCACCCAATGATTGCCCATGATCAGAAACATATAACATCGATGTTTCATATTGATCTTGATAACGCTTCAATAATTCAATCCCGCGATTAATGACATCATCTGTATAAGCAATCGTATTATCATAAGTATTCTTTAAGACTTCTGTATCACACGTTTCTATTCGATTAGTATCACACGTTGGTTTAAAGATGCGAGAAGCTTCAGGATAACGTTGATAATATGTTGGTCCGTGGCTACCATTCATGTGCAATACAATCACTAAATTATCATCTTTATCCTGCGCCATGATGTAATCATCCAAGCCTTCCAATAGATATTCATCATAATACAATGCGCCAGCTGATGGTTTTGCCGTTGTATAATCACTCACATTTTGTGTTGGAATACGATTACAAACTTCCTTACAACCATTATCATTTTCACGCCATAAAACTTTATAACCTGCTTTTTGCAAGACATCCATTACATTATCTTGGTTTTCTGCGCTCACTTTATCAAATTCGGCACGTGTCATTTTAGAGAATAAACAAGGCACAGAAACAGCTGTTGCAGTACCGCAAGATACAACATTTTGAAAACTTACTAAGTTTTCTTGCAGTGATAATTTAGGGTTTGTATTTTTATCATAACCATTCAATGAAAAGCTTTGGCGACGTGCTGTTTCACCTAAAAACATAATCATCAATGTTTTCTTTTGCGCTTCAGGTTTAACGAGAACTACATCATCCCCCATAGATTTGAAAGGCTGCGCCTGTGAATAGTTTTTCTTTGCATATGAAACATAACTTGCCACAAAACTACTTGGCATGATTAATTTCACAACTTGACGGTTATTACGGAAAAATGACGCAAAATCTTTATAAAAATTTAAACCAAACAATGTGCCACTAATCAAAGCTAAAGCGCCTGTAATTAAACATAGACGTTGCATTAAACCNTTTCTTTGCATATGAAACATAACTTGCCACAAAACTACTTGGCATGATTAATTTCACAACTTGACGGTTATTACGGAAAAATGACGCAAAATCTTTATAAAAATTTAAACCAAACAATGTGCCACTAATCAAAGCTAAAGCGCCTGTAATTAAACATAGACGTTGCATTAAACCTTTCCACCAAATAACTGGTTTAATTTTAATGCGAGTTAATAACCAAAATGGCACAATCGCCCCTAGAGTTATCCATGCAAGTAATTCAAAACTCAATAGATTCACAACTTCTAACGTATTTGTTTCGATAATATTTGTAAGCATATCGCGATCCATATAGATCTGATAGTGATATGAAAAGTAGTTAAAAGATGCGCTTAAACTCATTAAGGCAATCAAAATAACCAAAGTTAATCGCCTGGACCATAAGATCAAAGAAAATAAACTTGCCATCAATGACAATAAAACAATCAACACAACGCCGACAAATAGATAATCTTGTGTATTATTGAATGGCACTATTCTAAAAACAGCGCGCCAAAATACAATATTTTGCGTAAAGACAAATATAGCTGCGAAGGCAACCAATGCTGTTAGCCATGATAATTCATATTTTTGATTCAGTTTATGCCACAAAGTTTTCATAGTTTTTCTCAATACATAATTTGATATTGAGATGATAAAAACTGAACCTTAAAATAACCTTAACGCAATAAAATTAACGGCATTGAAAAATATATTCGTCTTTAATAGAATTCATAATGTCACCCATTGGATCATTAATATGAACTTCTCTATTGCTGTTGTCTCGAAAAATAGATCTCATACAAAAGCATTTAAACGAGTAATGGTTAATCTACAGCCATTGATAGATGCATTGGAAAATATTGAAGTAAAGTGCCCCATTGGCGATTCAGTATTAATTATGGCTAGTGATGAAGATAATCTTAAACCTTTTGAAATAGTTGAAATCCCAAATAAGGATGCGCTATTTCAATATGCAGCAGGAATTAAAGAGTATGTCAGTGATGCTGAGTTAAAAATGGATCTGTTTCTAATCCTAAGACTTATTGTAAAAAAAGTCCCCTTTGCTACTACAGATCATGAGCAATATGAAAATATTTTTCAGACAATGGCGTCGAAATTTATTGTGTCATAAAAATATACTCGTGAAGTAGGCTATACATTACGCAATAACTTTAATAAAATCTCTGTTCATCATTTATTCATTTATAGAATTAATAATGTCACAAACAACCACGCAAAACGCCATTCCACCCTCAACGTGGCGTGAAGCATTTAAAATTTCAATGCCAGTCGCAATGGGCTATCTCCCAGCAGCAATGGCATTCGGTGTTTTATCTAGTGCGGCTAACATTCCGGACTGGATCTCTATCTTCATCAGTATTGTGGTATTTTCTGGCGCAGCACAATATGCAGCTGTGCAACCTGTGGCAACTGGCGCATCCATTTTAGATTTAGCCATCAATACTTTTGCCATCAATCTTCGACATATTTTCTATGCATTGCCTTTGATGGATGCATTGCCTGAATCTAAACTAAAACGCACATATTGTCTATTTTGCTTAACGGACGAAGCATTCTCATTAATGACAACATTACCGAAAGAGAAGCAAAAATCTCCCTTTCTAAAAATATCTACCTTAGTCCATAGCTACTGGGTAATTGGCACAATTTTAGGCGTTTTAGCAGGGCACCAATTGGGAAAATTGATTCCTAATTTAGAGTTTGCCTTAACCTGCTTATTCGTCATTTTATGGTACGAACAATGGAAACAGAAGAAAGTCTACTTCCCTGCTTTAATTGCTGTACCAGCATTTTTAATTGCCTATTTAATATTCCCTAAAATATTATTAATCGGTGCTTTAACCATTGCCATTATTGGCATTATGGTTCATTACTTTTCCTTCAAGAGAGCTGAATAAATGTTACCGACCCCATTACTATTAGTTGGCATTATCTTAATGGGCGGCATCACACTAATTTTAAGAGCTTTCCCTACTTTGGTTCCCCAAAGATTATTAAGACAACGCTGGCTACTGGCTTTAAACTTCGCGTTGCCAATGGCTGTCATGACAATTTTAATTATGGCTAGCCTTAATCTCTTCACTGAACATTTTACAATGACACGTTTAGGTGCTGAAATTATTGCACTTGTCTTTGTATTACTATCGTACATTCGTTGGCACAATGTTTTTATCAGCTTAGCAGTCGGGATTGGCTCGCTCAATGGGATATTATTATTGTTACAATAAATGGAAAAAATTTGGCGTAACCGCACAATTTGATTACAATTATTTCTTTCCGCAATCTAAAAGGAATGCACACCATGTCTGAGTTTACCGCTTCATCTGTTCTAGAATTTATCGCTGAAGAATCTGTCGAATATGTCGATTTTCGCTTTACAGACCTTAAAGGCTTAGAACACCATTTAACTGTTCCTGCACATCAAGTTGACGAAGATGTTTTCGAAGAAGGAAAAATGTTCGATGGCTCAAGCTTTCAGGGATGGAAAGGCGTAGAAGATTCAGACATGATTTTGATGCCAGATCCTAAAACTGCGCGCATCGATCCTTTCTATAATCGCAAAACGTTAATGTTGTACTGCGACATTGTTGAGCCTTCAACATTACAGCATTACCAACGTGATCCTCGTTCTATTGCTAAATTGGCACAGAACTATTTGATCTCAACAGGCATTGCAGACACAGCATTCTTTGGTCCAGAAAATGAATTTTTCGTATTCGAAAATGTTTCATACAGCACACAAATGGGCAATGTTGGTTACGTTGTAGACGTGGAAGAAGCGCCATGGAACAGCGACCAAATGGAACAGAACTTAGCGCATCGTGGTGGCGTTAAAGGCGGTTATTCTCCATTAGCACCGATTGATCGTTTACATGAATTGCGTTCAGAAATGTGTGAAATGATCGAAGCTTTGGGCATTCCTACAGAAGTTCATCATCATGAAGTTGCGGTTGGTCAATGTGAAATTGGTGTGAAATTCAATACATTAGTTGCTAAGGCTGATGAAACTCAATTGTTGAAATACGCAATCAAAAATACAGCGCATCAATATGGTAAAACTGCGACATTCATGCCAAAGCCAATTCATGGTGACAATGGTTCAGGTATGCACGTTCACATCTCATTGATGAAAGATGGCAAAAACCTATTCACAGGTGAAGGCTATGCAGGATTATCTGATACAGCATTGTATTTCATTGGCGGTGTGATCAAGCATGCACATGCATTGAATGCTTTCACAAACCCATCAACAAACAGCTATAAGCGTTTAGTACCACATTATGAAGCACCTGTAATGTTGGCTTACTCTGCGAAAAACCGTTCTGCATCTATTCGTATTCCTTACATCAACAACCCTAAAGCGCGCCGTATTGAAGTTCGCTTCCCTGATTCAACAGCGAACCCATATTTAGCATTCACAGCGTTATTAATGGCTGGTTTAGATGGTATCCAAAATAAAATTCACCCAGGTGAAGCAATGGATAAAGATTTATATGACTTGCCAAAAGAAGTTCAACAAGACATTCCACAAGTTTGTTTCAGTTTAAAAGAAGCATTGGATGCATTAGATGCTGATCGTGCATTCTTGAAGCAAGGTAATGTATTCAATGATGATTTCATCGATGCTTACATCAATTTAAAAATGAAAGAACACGAATATGTAAACTTAATTCCACATCCTGCAGAATTTGAGTTATATTACGCAATCTAGATTCACCTAGATCCATAATTAAACCAAAGCACTCAGATTATCTTTGAGTGCTTTTTTCTTTTGTCATTTTTAAACATGGCAATAAAATCAGATTTGCAAAAACTGCTAAATATATAATAGGCATCAAATCTTGTTGATTGAGCGCTGTATTACTGAACCATATGGATGGAATAATGAAGGCAATGGATGAAAATAAATTATTCAATGCTGATTGTAGAGAGTTGAATCCACCCCGCTGCTCAGGCTTTGGAATATTTGCACTCCAAATAGCGATTAAAATCAATCTGACATAAACCATAAACATCATCCCAAACATAAAACTATATGCAAACCATAAGCTGTTTTCTCTCATCAAAAGTAGATATGCCATACTGATCATTAATATGGCTGTGCTCCACAGCATTAAAGTTTTAAAAGAAAATTGATCATGCAGCCAACTTGCAAACTTTGTACCCAATAATGCACCTAAACCACCAACTAAAAATAGCCAAGGCAAATCTTGTGTTGATAAATACAAAATATCCGTAAAAATTGGCACTAACAAGGGGATCAACATTAATGAACTAAAATTAGATAAACCAGTGGATGCGGCACCTAATAATATTCTTTGACTAATTAATCCCTTAGGTAAATAGCTTTTATATTGAGTATCAATATTTGCCTGATTTTGAGGAATCAAACAATAAACTAATCCGCAACAGATGATGCACAATATTCCCAAAATATAGAAAGCGATGTGCCAACTGAATGTATTTGTGAGCCATAACATTAATGGCAAACCAATAATGCTTACCATTGGAAAAGCTAATAAAACAATCGCAATAACTTTACCTCTTGCATCCTCTGGCGTTGAATCTAGCAATACAGCCATGGCAACATTCAAAGAAACACCGCCAAATAAACCAGTCACTAAACGTACCCATAAAACTTGGCTGAATGTATTCAGTAATGGAATAGCCAATGTCAATATCCGATGAATAGTAGGCAAACCCATAAAATACGATGCTTATTGAATCGATCAATGAATAAAAAGCTCAATATCCCTGCAATCACAGATGATCCTGTAAATACACTGGCAACATAACCTGCATTACTCACAGCAGTCTGTAAATCATCAATCATAAATGGAAAAATAGGATTGACCATCATATATTCCAAAGTATTGGCAAACTGCACGCCGAATATAATCATAGCGATTAAAATGGTTTTATTATTTTGAGAAATCAACACAGCAAGTCCAATAAAATGAAAAAGCTAGTTTAATTAAGCCATATAATGATAACTAGATAGCATTACTTGATTTTATTCTTATCAAAAATGGGATAATAAATTGTATGAATTTAAATGCCTTGAAAATTTTTGTGGCTGTAGTTGAACGTGGTAGTTTTATAGGTGCTTCGCGCACTTTAAATATTCCATCTTCCAATATCAGCCGAGCTGTGACTCAGTTAGAACAGCAATTACAATATCAGTTATTAGTACGAAGCACTCGACAACTGCGTTTAACAGAGTTCGGTGATGTATTATTTACATCTGCAAAACCTCTGATCAATGGTATGAATGAAGCACAATCGTAATTAGCTGCAATGCAAAATACATTGATTGGTCAATTATCCATTTCTATTCCTAATGAATCAGGTCCACTATTATTAGGTGAGATTTTGATTGCATTTGCCCTTCAACATCCTGATCTACAGATTAAAATTCAAACCAATTTTTTAGGATTAGAAAATTTACACAACAATGCAGACATTGCATTATTCTTTCATCGTGGTGAAATAAATGACAGCACAATGATTGTCAGAAAAGTACATTCATTCCAAAGTATTGTTGTTGCTTCACCTGATTTGCTCAAAAAGTTTTCAGCGCCAAAAAATATACAACAATTACTGCAAGTACCTTGCATTACCACATCAACAATACTCAATCAAAAACCTTGGTTATTTTGTAATTCTCAAGGTGGATATGATGTCGTGAACGTTTCTGGCAGATTTTGTGTTGATAGTGGCATGCTTGCCAAAGAAGCAGCATTGAAAGGCTTAGGATTTGCAATTCTAGCTAAACAAGCATGCCAAAATGAATTAAATCATCAACAACTAATTGCCATTGAACTAGATCAGCAACCTGCTGCGCTAGATTTACTTTTGGCTTATCCTAGTCGTAAATATGCATCAGCATCTGTTCGAGTCTTAATTGAATCACTCATCAGCCATTGTAAATATGATGTAAATCATCAATATTAGACGAGAATGATGTTATCCTTAGCGAACTACCTTGAAAACTTATTGAGGCTATTTTAGTCGATATGGAGAGATTCAGATTAAACATCATTAGCATTGTAGTCCTGCTATTAAGTTGGTCTGTTTTTGTCTCGCCTTCATTTTCAATGTCGTTGAATAACTCCATTCATCATGAAACTTCTATGCAATTGATGCCTTATAATGGTGATTCGTGTAATCTCCAACAACCTGCGACTAATTGCATTAAACATTGTGAAGCATTGTCTATAATCATCCCGCCTTCTTTTAAGAAAGAGCTTTCTCCCCAAAACTCCCCGAAACTCTTAGCAGATGATCAAGCAATCTTTCAGTTTTATGCAACTGTTGAACTCAAACCTCCCATAAAATAATTTGTTCTGATTTTTTTATTATTAATTTCTAACACATTTATTTTTAATATTTTTCAAGTATGAGGTTTGACTATGTTCACACATAAAAACAAAATGATCGCATCTACTTTAGCAACAATGGCTGTAATGTTAACGGCTAATTTTGCACATGCAAACACAGATGAATTACCTGAAATGACATTATACAAAGACCCAAATTGTGGTTGCTGTACAGCACATGCAGATTATCTTAAAGAGAATGGTTTTAAAGTTAAAATGGTAGATCATCCAAATATTGTTGAAATTAAGCAACAATATGGCACTTTACAAGGTGCTAGCTGCCACACGATTGTCATGGATGGTTATGTGATCGAAGGTCATGTACCTGTTGCTTCTATTAAGAAGCTATGGGCTGAACAACCCGACATTAAAGGCATAGCTTTGCCAGGTATGCCATATAATTCTCCTGGCATGGGCCCTGAAAAGAAAGGTTCACTCAAAATTATGCAAGTGAGCAATGATAACAGCGTAACCAAAATATTTAATGTTGAATAAATCTTAAAATATTTACTTTGATCACAACAAAAAGCCACTTAAAAATCTAAGTGGCTTTTTCGTGCTTAATCTAAAATTAATTGATAATTATGGTGTTGGTACTGCTGTCAACATTGATGTAAACATTGGTAATTTCAAGAAGCCTTGAATCACGATCACATTCACTAAGTCAATGAAGAATGCACCCACCATTGGTACAACTATGAATGCTACTGGTGCTGGGCCATATTTCTCAGTCACAACTTGCATGTTCGCAACTGCTGTTGGTGTTGCACCCAAGCCGAAGCCACAGTGACCTGCTGCTAATACGGCTGCTGTGTAATCTTTACCCATCAAACGATACGTTACAAAGATTGCATATAAGCCCATGATTACTGCTTGGATTGATAGAATCACTAACATTGGAATCGCCAATGTTGCTAAATCCCACAATTTCAAGCTCATCAAAGCCATTGCTAAGAATAATGATAAACAAACGTTACCTGCGATTGATACCGCACGTTCGAAGATTTCATAGTTAGGGATAAAGTTCACCAAGTTATTGATGATAACACCCACGAACAATACACACACGAATGTAGGTAATTCAACTGCTGAACCTTTCAACATACCAGCAATCATAGTACCAACACTTAAACAGATCGCTAACATTGCAATTGTTTCTAACATTGAAGTTGCGGTGATTGCACGGCGAACTGTTGGGCGGTCAAATGCTGATAAACTTTCTGCACTTTGTGTAGGATCAATTTCTATTTTGTTAGGTTCACGGTTGATCAAGAATTTAGCGATTGGGCCACCGATCAAACCACCCAAAACCAAACCAAATGTCGCACAAGCCATTGCAATTTCCGTTGCAGTTGTAAAGCCATATTTTTCAGAGAAAACTGCGCCCCAAGCTGCACCTGTACCATGACCACCAGATAAAGTAATAGAACCTGCTAATAAGCCTAATAATGGGTTCTCACCCAATGCTGTTGCTAACCCCACGCCCACACCATTTTGAATGATCAATAAACCCACAACGCCAATCAAAAAGATTGCGATCATCTTTCCGCCTTGCATTAATTGCTTAATGTTCGCGTTCAAACCGATGCTTGCAAAGAACATCAACATCAATGGTGTTGTTAAGCTACCATCAAAGTTAATCTGTACGTCACCATAACTTCTTACACCTAACAATACAACAGCAGCCAATAAGCCGCCCACAACTGGTGGTGGTAATGTCAAGCGGTTAAAAATAGCGATTTTCTTAGTTAAAAAGCTTCCCAACATTAACACTAAGCTTGCTGCAAGCAGGGTGTTATAGATATCTACTGGGATTTCTGTAATAGTTTTTACAGCTTCCAAAATGCGACCTCCAATATAAAAAAAGCCACTATACCGTGTTCAGACAGCATAGTGGCGGCGGCAACATTTTACCTTAATTTAAACCAAATTATAAGATCGTAACATATTGATTTAAAGTAGAACTCGGTCTCATTAATGAATTTAATGCTTCATCTGCTGGCAAATAGTAACCTTGCAAATCTTGATTTGGCTGTTGAGCATCAATCAATTCTTGTGCAATTTTTGCTTCATTTCCAGATAAATTCTTATAGAAATCAGTGAATAAAGCTTTTAACTCTGCATCATCATTTTGCTCTGCCAATGCTTTCGCCCAGTACAAAGTTAGATAGAAATGAGAACCACGAGTATCTAATTGACCACGTTTTGATTGTGGTGATTTATTTTCAACTAAATAATCAGCATTTGCTTTTTCCAATGCTCTTGCGATCACTGCTGCACGCTCATTATCATTTGTACGTGCTAAATGATGCAATGATTCAGCCAATGCCATGAATTCACCCAATGAATCCCAACGCAAGTGGCCATTTGCAATGTAATCTTCCACTAATTTTGGTGCAGAACCACCAGCGCCAGTTTCAAATAAACCGCCACCTTGCATCAATGGAACAATAGATAGCATTTTTGCAGATGTACCTAATTCTAAGATTGGGAATAAATCTGTTAAATAGTCACGTAAAACGTTACCTGTAACAGAGATCACATCTTTACCTGCACGAATGATTTCCAATGTTTTTGCTGTTGCTTTTTCTGGTGAAAGAATAGTGATATCTAAACCTGCTGTATCGTGATCTTTCAAGTATTTCTCTACTTTTTTAATCAATTCACGATCATGTGCACGATCTTCATCCAACCAGAAGATTGCTGGCATACCAGACAAACGAGCACGTGTTACAGCTAATTTAACCCAATCTTGGATCGGAGCATCTTTCACTTGGCACATACGGAAGATATCACCTGTTTCTACAGCTTGCACCATCAAAACATCACCTGCTTTGTTGATCACTTTTACAGTGCCATTTTCAGTAATTTCAAATGTCTTATCATGTGAACCGTATTCTTGTGCTTTTTGTGCCATCAAACCAACGTTTGGCACTGTTCCCATTGTTTTAGGATCTAGTGCGCCATTTACTTTACAGTCATCTACAGTCACTTTGTAGATAGATGCATAGCAACGATCAGGAATCATCGCGATTGTGTCCGCTGTTTGGCCATTCTTATCCCACATTTTACCGCCTGCACGGATCATTGCTGGCATAGAAGCATCAACAATAACGTCAGAAGGAACGTGGAAGTTAGTGATACCTAAATCAGAGTTAACCATTGCTAACAACGCTGATTCATCAATAATTTTTTGGATGTCAGCTTTGATTTCAGCTTCTTTTGCATGACCTGCAATTTTCTGATTCAAATCCCCCAAACCATTGCGAGCAGTTACGCCCAATGCTTTAAACTCAGCAGCATATTTTGCAAATAATTCTTCAAAATAAACTTCGATTAAAGCACCAAAAATGATTGGATCTGATACTTTCATCATTGTTGCTTTCAAGTGAGCAGATAACAATACACCTTCTTTTTTAGCGCGTGCAATCGCTTCTTTCGCAAATGCTTTCAATTGCTTCACATTCATTACTGATGAATCGATGATTTCACCTGCTTGTAATGGTGCAAATGCTTTCAATGTTTTTGCTTCGCCTTGTGCATTTTCAAAAACGATTGAGTATTCAGTTGCTGCATCAATTGTTACAGCTTTTTCTGAGCCGTAGAAATCGCCAGAAGTCATGCTCACAACATCAGTTTTAGAATCTTTTTTCCATTCGCCCATGCGATGTGGATTTTGGCGCGCATAAGCTTTGACAGCTTCTGGTGCACGACGATCTGAGTTACCTTCGCGCAATACAGGATTTACTGCTGAACCCAATACTTTTGCATAAGATTTCTTGATTGCTTCTTCATCAGCATTAGCTGGCGCTTCAGGATAATCAGGAACGTTATAACCTTTAGCTTGCAACTCTTTGATTGCACGCTTCAATTGAGGGATGGATGCAGAAATGTTTGGTAACTTGATGATATTTGCTTCAGGCACTTTTGTTAAATCACCCAACATGCTCAATACATCATCAATTTTTTGATCAGCCGTTAAACGCTCTGGGAATAATGCAATGATACGACCTGCTAAAGAAATGTCCGCTAACTCAACATTCACGTCTGCATGTTTAACAATTGCTTTAACAATTGGTAAAAATGAATACGTTGCCAATAGTGGTGATTCATCTGTTTTCGTGTAATAAATTGTGTTGTTACGATTAGTCATTTCCATCCTCCGTTATATCGATGACTATAATTCAAAGAATTGTTCCTTTTTTATGCCTATTTATAATAAAATACTAACATTAGTAATACTTTATTATCTTTCACTAACTTGNACATGCTCAATACATCATCAATTTTTTGATCAGCCGTTAAACGCTCTGGGAATAATGCAATGATACGACCTGCTAAAGAAATGTCCGCTAACTCAACATTCACGTCTGCATGTTTAACAATTGCTTTAACAATTGGTAAAAATGAATACGTTGCCAATAGTGGTGATTCATCTGTTTTCGTGTAATAAATTGTGTTGTTACGATTAGTCATTTCCATCCTCCGTTATATCGATGACTATAATTCAAAGAATTGTTCCTTTTTTATGCCTATTTATAATAAAATACTAACATTAGTAATACTTTATTATCTTTCACTAACTTGTCTGGAGACTATATGCTGCTACGCTTTTTATCAAAGCTTATTGCATTTCCCAAAAGGGATACAACATTAAGTCAGTTAAAGCTCAATAGCGATATTTTCTCAACTAAAACCACTATTGATGATAATACAACCCGCACAGATTATAACCCAGAACTGATAGCAATTTTGATCAAAGAGCACAAAGATATCGTTAAAGTCAGTTATTCTATTAAAAATTTGATTCATCATCATGAATGGAAAAAAGCGCAAGATCAGCTCAAACACCTATTATCATTGATTCATGCGCACATGAACGCCGAAACAGTGACGCTTTATCAGATCCTTGAGCAAATACATCTGTCAGAATCTGAAGAAGTGGAAATGATCAAGTTTATCCGTAAAGAGATGGCTGCTGTTGGCTTTGATTTGATAGGGTTTATCGATAAATATAGTGAGATACCTATAGAAGAGATCAATAAAAATGCCTTCATCAATGAATATGATAAATTGCTCTACACCATGTCGGCGCGCATTGAGTTAGAGGAAAGCACGTTGTATCCCTTATATGAAATTTTGCTTTCCCAGAAATATTAAAAGCCTAGATCAACTAGGCTTTTAAAAATTAAGATAAATTTTTAATTAGAAACTATTTCAATTTATCAGCAACCAATTCATTGATCACAGCAGGATCAGCTTTACCTTGGCTTAATTTCATCACTTGACCCACAAAGAAGCCCAATAATTTAGTTTGACCACCTTTGTATTGTTCAACTTGCTTAGGATTCTTCTCAATCACTTCATTCACCCAGCCTTCGATTGCGCCAGTATCAGTTACTTGTTTCAAGCCTTGTGACTCAATGATTGCATCAGCTGTTTCGCCTGATTCAGCCATTGTTTCAAACACTTTCTTAGCAATTGAATTAGAGATTGTTTTATCTTGAATGCGCGCTAATAAGCCTGCTAATTGCTCTGCATTTACAGAGAACTCATCGATCAATACACCTTTTTGGTTCAATGTTGCAGAGACTTCACCCAATAACCAATTTGCAGTCATTTTTGGCTCAGAACCTAATTTAACCATTGCGCCAAAGTAATCACACATTGCACGAGATTGAATCAATACAGATGCATCATATTCAGATAAACCAAACTCTGATACTAAACGTGCAGCCAATGCTTCTGGCAATTCAGGGAAAATTTCACGGACATTGTCGATCATTTCATCTGTTACAACGATTGGTAACAAGTTAGGATCTGGGAAGTAGCGATAATCATTTGCTTCTTCTTTTGTACGCATTGAACGTGTTTCATTTTTATCAGGATCATACAAACGTGTTTCCTGAACCACTTCTCCGCCCGCTTCAATGATTTCGATCTGACGTTCAACTTCATGATTGATTGCATCTTCGATGAAACGGAAAGAGTTAATGTTTTTGATTTCAGCACGTGTACCAAATGGTGTACCGGGCTTATGCACAGAAACGTTCGCATCACAACGGAATGAACCTTCTTGCATGTTACCGTCACAAATACCTAACCAAGTGACTAATTGGTGTAACTTACGTAAATATTGAATCGCTTCTTTGGCTGAGTTTAAATCAGGTTCAGATACGATTTCCAATAATGGTGTACCTGCACGATTCAAGTCTATGCCAGTCATGCCATAAACTTCATCATGCAATGATTTACCTGCATCACATTCCATGTGCGCGCGGTTAATACGAATTTTCTTCTCACTACCATCTTCCATTTCAATCATCAAATGGCCATTTTGTACGATTGGCAACGCCAATTGGCTGATTTGATAACCTGTTGGTAGATCAGGGTAAAAATAGTTTTTACGCTCAAATACTGTTTTTGGTGCAATGTGCGCATCGATTGCTAAGCCTAACAAAATAGCCTTATCCAATACAGCACGGTTAAACACAGGCAAAGTACCTGGCATTGCTAAATCATACAAGCTTGCTTGGCTATTTGGCTCTGCACCATATTGAATGCTTGAACCTGAAAATAGCTTAGTTTTTGTTGTGAGCTGTGTATGTACTTCTAATCCAATGACAACTTCCCAAGTCATGGTCTATTCCTTATATTCTTTGGTTGCTAATTAATCAAACTTTGGTTGTTTTGTATGCCAATCAGTTTCTCTTTGATAAGCATGTGCCACATTCAAAATTTTAGCTTCATCAAATGCACGGCCAATAATTTGTAAACCTACTGGCAAACCATTCACAAAACCTGCTGGAATTGACATTGCAGGTAAGCCTGCCAAGTTTGCACCCACAGTAAAGATATCGCTCAAGTAAACTTGCGTACTGCCTGTGCTATCTTGTCTGAATGGTAATTCTGGTGCTGTTGGCCCCATGATCACATCCACTTGGCTCAATACTGAGTTATAGTCATTGGCAACCAAACGGCGAACTTTCTGTGCTTTCACATAGTAAGCATCATAAGCGCTTGCACTCAATGCATATGTTCCCATGAAAATACGTTTTTTAACTTCGTCACCAAAGCCTTCTGCGCGTGAACGCATGTATAAATCTTGTAAGTCTTTGGGATCATCACAACGATAACCGTAACGAACACCATCAAAGCAAGCCAAGTTACTAGATGCTTCTGCAGGTGCAATTGTGTAATACACAGGCACAACCACATCTGTATTTGGCAATGTCACTTCAACTAAAGTTGCGCCCATTGCTTCATATTGCTTCAAAGCTGTTTGGATCACATCAGCAATTGCAGGATCTAAATCTGGCGATAAAAACTCTTTAGGAATACCAATGCGTAATCCGTCGATGGATTGGTTCAATAAACCTGAATATTTTGGTACTGAAATATTGTGTGATGTTGAATCCTTAGCATCAAAACCCGCCATTGATTCAAACATATAAGCACAATCTTCTGCTGTTTTAGCAATCACGCCAGCTTGGTCAAAAGAACAAGCAAATGGAATCATGCCCCAACGAGAAATACGACCATAGGTTGCTTTGATTCCTGTTAAGTTACAGAAACTTGCTGGTTGGCGCGTTGAGCCACCTGTATCAGAAGCTGTTGCAGCCAATACAAATCCTGCGCTCACAGCTGCTGCTGAACCACCTGAAGAACCACCTGCAACATGATCAAAGTTCCAAGGATTGTGAACTGTACCGAAATGGCTTGTACGGTTTGTACCACCCATTGCGAATTCATCCATGTTCACTTTACCCAAAACCATCACGCCAGATTGGTCTAATTTTTCTACAACTGTTGCATCATAAGGTGATACAAAGTTTTCTAGCATTTTAGATGCCGCTGTTGTTTTCACACCTTTTGTGCAATACAAATCTTTGTGCGCAATAGGAATACCAGTCAGCATTGTTTGCTCGCCTTTTGCGATTGCTTCATCTGCTTTCTGTGCTTGCGCTAAAGCTTGATCATAAGTTTTTGTGATAAAGCTATTGATCTTATGATCATGCGTTTCGATTTCTGATTTAAAGTGTTCAAACACTTCCACACTCGATACTTCTTTTGTATCCAATGCATTACGTAATTCTTTAATACTATAATTTTTCATAATGATTAATTCTGACTCGTCGATAATGGATGATTATTCAATAACTTTAGGCACTAAATATAAGCCCTTCTCTACTGAAGGTGCTACAACCTGATAATCATCTCTGTGATTACTTTCTGTCACAATATCTTCTCTAAAAGGTTGCGTACGATCAAATGGATCGCTCATTGGCTCTACATTTGTTGTATCCACATTTTGCAACTGATTCAAAATCGCCAAAGTGCTTTCCAATTTTTCTTCAATCATTGGAACTTCATCATCACTGATCGCAATCTGTGACAATTGTGCAATTCTCTTAATATCAGAGGCTTTCAATTGACTCATTTTTTCTCATCCTTCTCTTCTAAAGTCTTTTCTTTATCTTTACCCAAACGATAGAAATCATCATCTTCTCCATCGAATAGAATACGGTGTGCTGGTCCTTCCATATCATCAAACTGCTTTGATCGAACCGCCCAAACAAATGCGATGGCTACAAATACAAGCAATAAAAAGGATAATGGTAGAAGAAAGTATAGAATCTTCACTCTTTTTCCCCCTCTCGGATTCGTAATGTATTACCAATCACTAATAGTGAACTTAAACTCATACCTAGAGCCGCCATCCAAGGCACAATATAACCCATCATTGCAGCTGGCAGAACTAAAATATTATATAGTAAAGACCAACCTAAATTTTGAATAATTATTTTATTGGTCCGTTTTGCAACATTTATGCCATCCAATAATGGGTTCATTTCTGTGGAGTGCATCAAAATCATATCGGCAGTTGCCTGTGTTAACAACGCACCTTGACCAATCGCAATAGAAACATCAGCTTGTGCCAAAACTGGCGCATCATTGATACCATCACCCAACATCGCAACAATTCGTCCTTCTGATTGCAATTGTGTGACATAAGATAATTTATCTTCAGGTGTTTGATCACCATGAATATTTTCAATGCCTAAACGATGATTCATCGCTTGAACTGTTTCAATGCGATCACCACTTAAAATATGTAAGCGATAACCTTCTTCCTTCAGCTTCTGAACAACCGCTTCACTATCTGCTTTTAACTCATCTTTTAAGCAATACAATGCCAATAAAGTATCACCCTTGCCTAATGCAATCCAAATACCTTCATCCAAATCATGTTGTTCATTGGTTTCAAACCAATCAATGCGCCCCACACGATATTGCTCGCCATTGATTGTGCCTTCCAAACCTTTGCCCACAATGTTATCTAGATCATAAACACTCAAAAGTTCTAAAGGATCTTTCTGATGAATGCGATGAAACGCAGCTGCAATTGGGTGATTAGAGCTTGCTTCCAATGAACAGATGATTTGCATGAGTTCAGCATTGCTTATATCATTTGTTAAATTTTTCTCTTGAACAAGCGTTAAATTGCCTTGTGTTAATGTTCCTGTTTTATCAAATACAATATCGGTCACTTTTGCTAAAGCTTCGATTGTGCCTGATCTTGTACCAATCAAGCCTTTCTCAATCATAGCTTGGTTGCCAGAGCTGATTGCGGCAGGCGTTGCCAAAGCTAATGCACAAGGACAAGAAACCACTAATACAGATAGCATTACTTCAAATGCGCGTGATGCATCCACATATAACCATGCAATGTAAGTGACTGCACAAGCCAATAATAAAATTAATACAAACCATGTAGATACTAAGTCTGCCAATTTTACAAATTTTGGCTTTTCACTCATAGCACGTTCGATCATTAACGTCATTTGTGAGAAAACAGTATCGCCACCAATTTTGGACACTTTCATCAATAAAGCTTGTTCTTGGTTAATAGATCCACCAATCACTTCTTCATTTTTACGCTTTTCAACAGGCAAACTTTCACCTGTTAATAATGATTCATCCACCCACGCTGAATCTTGTAACAAAACACCATCAGTTGGGATCGAATCACCTGGCTTAACACGCAATACATCGCCCACACTAATTTGGCTAACCGCAATCAATTCACTGTTTTGATCATCAATCATACGTTCAGCAATGTGTGGTTTTAGTTTAAGAATATGATCTGTCATCATCAATGCTTTGTGGCGTGCATTCATCTCTATTAAGCGAGCACCCAATAACAAAAATGCAAACATCGTGACAGATTCAAAATAGATCTCACCAATATTAAATATGGTGTTCCAAGTACTCGCTAATGTACCCAATATAATGGCTAGCGAGATATTGACGTTCATCGTCAATCGTTTATTTTTCAAATCATAAAAAGCCGACTTATAGAAAGTCCAACTTGAATAAGTCACACAAGGAATGGACATCAATAAACTTGCCCAGCGCAGAATTAATCGCGCTTCTTCACTGATGCCTTGATAGTGACCAAAATACAAGCCGAATGAGAACATCATGACTTGCATTGAGAATATAGCAGCAACACCAAACTCTAAAAATAGTGTTTGGCGCTCTTTTTTTAATTTCTTTTGTTGAGTTTGCTCATCGTATGGCGTTGCTTCATAACCCAAATTATAAATTGCCAAAAGAATTTTTGAGAGCTGAATTTTTTCTGGATCAAATTCCAAATAAGCTCTGTGTGTTGAATAGTTGATATCAAACTTTTGTACACCAGGAATGCGTTTGATCTGATGCTCGATCAACCAAACACATGCGGCACATACAATTTTATCAATGATTAAGCTCAGTTTAGCGACATTTTCATTGCCTGACTTCTGATTACTAATGAACTGCTTTGAAATTTCTGGGTGATCGTAAAAATCAAGCTCTTGCCTTAATTCTGCGGGCACCAAATCATTCAATGAATCAGGGCGCATTGCAGCTTCTGTACGAAACTCATAATAATGCATCAACCCTGAATCACAGATCATTTCTGCGACGGCTTTACAGCCGACGCAACACATAGGTTCATCTTTGCCATTAATATTAACAACAAATGGAACACTGCCAACAATAGGCTGGGTACAGTGAAAACACTGTTGCGAAATATTTTTTGGCATTATTCACTCAACTTAAATTACTTCAATCACATTATCATTCACGTCTTGGTAAGTATCATCACCACGCACAACATGAATTTCAAAATCCCAACGGCCTAAACGTTCAAAATTCACTGGCGCTTCATAGATGCCTTCACCAACACCTTTGAAAGTAATATTACGATTCAATTCTTGTTCTGCTAAACGCTTTAATTTTACTTCCACTGTTGCACCATCAATTGGCGCACCATCTTTATCCACCACTAAAAAGCTCATAACATTATCTTCTGAGATTTTAGGTGGATTCGTATCAAATTGGTAACGAACTTTCCAACCACGCTCTGCTTGCACACGCATGTTTGCTTTATGTTCATTGAAATATGCTTCTTGCTTATGATAAGCATTTGGTACTTCGCCTGGGAATCTAGTATTCACAGTTTTTAAGCTACCGTTTTTATCGTAGTATTCAACACGTAAACCTGCTTCTGCCATGAATACAAAAGCACCATCTACGATCACTAACACAACAAAGAAACCAAAAATTGCAATGGGTACCCAGTGTGTTCTTTTACCATCTTTATCTTTAAGAGCATTTTTCTTCTGCCCAATCAAATAATACGCATAGCTTGTTAAAAGGTTACATGAGAAATAAAGTGCAGCAACATCCCCACCTTTCCAATTCAAAATTAGATAAGGCACAAGTACTGCGATACTCATTAATCCCGAAATAACTGATGCTTGCAAACGAGTAAAGCGAAACAGATGATGTAAAAGAAGGGTTACAATTAAAACACCGACAACTCCAATGATTGTTATGGTTAATACGTCATGCATGTTTGCTTTTCTCCTAATTCAAGTTTTTTAATAAGCAAAAATAGAGCTTTCGCTCTATTTTTATCTTGCCCATTATATTTTATTTAGTCACAAATGTAGATGATAAATTATGTGTTTCAATAACATTTCCTTTCTCATCTTTAACTAAAATTTCAAGATTTACAGGTTGACTTGGTGCATCCTTGATTGTTTGATGAATCAACACTGACCAGTTTCTACGAATACCCGGTGCTAATGTCTCATTCTTTTCAGGAACATTCAATGAAATACCATTCGAATCTGCTAATTTGAGCTCTACCGTTTTTGGTGTCATTGTTAAGTTGTTCAACTTCAATGTGTAACGGTTTTGAATCAAACCATCACTCATTCTAGTAAACGCTGGCGTTCTTGTTTTTTCTAACAAGAAAGACATTTGAGCACTTGTCATAATACTCCATGCCAAAATACCAATGACTACTAAAATCACTGAACCATAACCAATATTACGTGGCGTTGCGAAGTGAGTTTTCTTCCCTTCTAAACCATTCAATGAGTCATAACGAATCAAACCTGTTGGAAAGCCCGTTTTTGTCATCATCGTATTACATGCATCGATACATAAGCCACACGTGATACATTTGTAGTTTAGACCTTCACGAATATCAATACCCGCTGGACATACCTGCACACACAAATCACAGTCAACACAATCACCATGACCCGCTTCATGACGCGCAGTTAAATCACGTAACTCTTTAACTGGTTTTGCACGGCCATTAACGCCTTCACCACGTTTTTCATCATAAGCTACAACCAATGTGTCTTTATCAAACATAACACCTTGGAAACGCGCATATGGACACATATATGAACATACTTGCTCACGTGCAAAGCCTGCCATGATGAATGTTGTTGTTGTGATGAATAAAGTTGTACCATATGCTGCAAATGGTGCTTGTCCACTAAAGAATGTAACAATCAACTCAGTTGCTGGCGTCCAATATGCTGTGAACGTAAAGCCCGTCCAAATTGCTACAGCTAGCCAAGTAAACCAAGTGCCACCAACTCGAAGTACTTTTTGAGCATTCCAAGGCATATCATATAATTTTTGACGTTTGTTACGACCACCTTGAATCCAGCCTTCAATTTTAATGAATAAATCTGTCCAAATTGTTTGGAAACAGAAATATCCACAGAATACTCGACCTGCAATATTGGTGATGAAGAACAAGAAGAATGCAAAAAGCATTAACACACCCGCCAACCACATGATATTTTGAATATCAACATCTAAACCCAAAACATAAAATCGCTGGCTTGCCAAATCAAATAATACAGCTTGATTTGGAATGTTTTCCCCTCTTGGCCACGGCAACCATGGCAGTAAATAGAATACAGCTAACCCAAAGTACAAAACCGCAGACTTGAATGTGCGGAATTTACCTTTTACTTCTCTTGTAAAGATTGGAATACGCTTTTGATAAAGCGATTCTGGCTGTTGATTTGACACAGCTCCCTCCCTCTGACTTAATCTTAATGGTTACTCTTGATTCTTACTCCCATGTATATTGTACTACTCTTTAATTGCGAATAAAAATAAAGGGCTCAACATTTGATGTGAGCCCTTCAATTTTTACTACTTTCTTAATTTGAATCAGTAATTACTGACCACCACCTAACTCATGAACATATACAGCCAACGCTCTAATTTGTTCTTTTGTTAAACGGTCTTTCCAAGTAGGCATTACGCGATCTGTTGCAGGTGTTACACCGTTGATAACTTGTGTACGAATCATCGCAACTTTTTCATCATCAGTTTTTGCATCAAATACAGGTACTAATTCCCAGATTTGATCTGTTAAGTTCGCACCACCCATTGTGATCACGCCTTTACCATCTGCACCATGACATGTATAACAAGTACCTTTACCTTCAAAGATAGCTTGACCACGTTCAGATCCTTCATCAGCTGTATAGTTGCCAGACAAAGTCAAAGCATACTTAGATACATCTGTAATTTCATCATCAGTCAAGCCAGTTAAAGATGCTGGTGTCATGTTACCTGTACGACCCATAGTGATAGTCTTTTCGATTTCTGAATAGTGACCACCCCATAACCAAGCATCGTCAGTTAAGTTAGGATACAAGCCAAATTTACCTTCACCACCAGCACCATGACATGTTGCACAGTTATCCGCGAACATTACCGCACCAGTACTTAAAGCAAACTCTTTCAAGCCTTCATTTTCAGTTGCTTGGATATCTTCTAACTTCGTCAAAGCACCCAATTTACCGTAGAAATCATCACGGTTTTTAGCTTCTGTAGAAGACTGTAATTGCTCTGCTAGCAAAGTACGAGTATTCCAGTTCAACTCTTTAACTTCGCCACCTTCTTTAACTTGAACAGTTTTAATACCTTTTGTCCAGTTATTTGGTAGAGGCCAAGTTGGGTAAAGTACCCAATAGATCAAGCTGAAAATTACTGTGCCGTAGAAAGATAATAACCACCATCTTGGTAGAGGGTTATTAAACTCCTTTACACCATCCCACTCGTGCCCGGTGGTTTCTACTTCTTGTTTTTTATCAATATTTTCACTCATAAAAAGTCCCCAAAATTAACTGTAATAATCAAATTAACGATTATTACTGATATTACTCTGATCGCTACGAGCCTGATTTAAACCGCTGAGATCCTCTTCATCCATGAGCGGAATACTGCGATATGCATCGTAACGAGCCTTACGGTCTTTATTAGTGAAGACATAAAATATGATGCCTACAAATACTATGAAGAAGATAACTACAGCTGCAATCTTGCTATTACCGTGATCTGTAAACCAATAGAGAAAATCTAACATTTTATGCCCTCAACTTATTTTTATTAACGGAATTTACTGTACTCGATACCATCATCGTCTTTAAACTGATACATAGTACCTAACACTTGTAAATATGCGACCAAGGCAGCCATTTCTGAGATACCTTCTCTTCCTGGATCATAGTTGCCATCTTTAGCTTGTTTTTCCAAGTTTTCGATAGCTGTATCAATCACTAGAAGATCAGCAACGTTTGCACCAAAACGCTCTACGTTAGCTTTGTACTCTTCTTCGTTTGAAGAGTATGGAACACCCGTAATACGCAATGCTTTCATGTGTGACTTAACATCTTTATAGTAAAGATCATTTTTACTTAAGTATGGATAGCCAGGCATGATTGACTTAGGCTCAACACTTCTTGGATCTTTCAAGTGTTCAGACTGCCAACGATTGCTATATTTACCACCAACACGTGCTAAATCTGGACCAGTACGCTTAGAACCCCATTGGAATGGGTGATCGAACTGAGATTCAGCTGCTAATGAGTAGTAACCATAACGTAAGTACTCATCTTGCATTGGACGGATTTGCTGTGAGTGACACGCGTAGCAACCTTCTCTGATATAGATGTTACGGCCTAATTGCTCTAAAGGAGTATAAGGACGAATTGCATCTACTTCACGTTTAGTACGTACACGCTTACCATTTGCATCACGCGTTGTTTCAGTGATTTCTTTTTTAACAACTTCAATTGTGTCGTTAATGAAAAACAATGGAACGATTTCAATCAAGCCACCAATACTGATTATGACTAATGTTAAAACCAACATCAATCCAGAGTTTTTTTCAATTTGTTCATGTCTAATCATAATTTAGTTTCTCCCCGTATTAAGCATGAGCAACAACAGCAGGAATTACTGCATGTTTGTCCGCTTGTGCTTTTGTACCTTGCTTCATAGTCATGATGAAGTTATAAATCATGATTAAGCCGCCTAATAAGAACATGCTACCGCCCAATGCACGTAAGATATAAGGTGTGTGCATGAATTGAACTGTTTCAATGAACTTATAAGTTAAAGTACCGTAGTTAGGATCGAAACCACGCAACATCATACCTTGACCGATACCCGCAACCCATAATGCTGCAACATACAATACGATACCAATAGTTGCTAACCAGAAGTGAGCAAATACTAATTTTTCGCTGTATAACTTAGCACCGAAGATACGTGGAATCATGTGGTATAAAGAACCAAATGTAATCATCGCAACCCAACCTAAAGCACCTGAGTGAACGTGACCTACTGTCCAGTCTGTGTAGTGAGATAATGCGTTTACTGATTTCAAGCTCATCAATGGACCTTCGAACGTACTCATACCGTAGAAAGACAACGCAACTACGAAGAAACGAACGATTGGGTTAGTACGTACTTGATCCCAAGCACCAGACAATGTCATGATACCGTTGATCATGCCACCCCATGATGGTAACAATAAGATGATTGAGAATGTTGCTGCTAATGAAGAAGTCCAGTCTGGTAATGAAGTCCAGTGTAAATGGTGAGCACCAGCCCACATGTACAAGAACGATAATGCCCAGAAGTGGATAATTGATAAGCGATAAGAATAAACAGGACGGTTAACTTCTTTAGGAACGAAGTAGTACATCATACCCAAGAACGCAACTGTCAAGAAGAAACCTACAGCATTGTGACCATACCACCATTGAACCATTGCACTCTGAACACCAGAGAATACGTTATATGATTTAATTGTCCAACCATCAATTACAGGAATTGTGATGTTGTTGAAGATATGTAAAAGTGCTGTTGCTAAGATAAATGCTAAGTAGAACCAGTTTGCTACATAGATATGTTCTTGCTTACGACGTAATAACGTGTTGAAAAATACCCAGAAATAACAAACCCAAACGATTGCTACTGCATAGTCTAATGGCCATTCAAATTCAGCATATTCTTGACCTTGTGTGAAACCTAAAGGATAGCTCAACATGATGCCAAAAACGCCAATTGTCCAGCCCCAGAATACAAATTCAGCAACTTTACCGTATGCTAAACGAACCTGACATGTACGTTGTACAACGTAGAATGATGTCGCCATCAATGCAGATCCACCCATACCAAAAATTACTAAGTTTGTGTGAACTGGTCTAATACGACCGAAACTTAACCAAGCTTGATCAAAGTTTAACGCAGGCCAAGCGAGCTCTAAAGCTGCCCAAACACCAGCGGTCATACCGATCGCACCCCATACTAAAGTCATGATTGCGAATTTACGAATCACGCTGTAGTTGTACTGGGTATCCCTAATATCTACGGTTTCTCCCATACTTCCCCCGAAATAAAATTAAAAGGCTATGTAATAAAACTATATAGTTACAACATATAGCAATGTGCTTTATTTTACGCGAAGCTACTATAATTACATTGACAAAAATCAATACACACACTGCTATAGACGAGGCTATTCTACCCGAAATTAATTCTTTTAGGTAGTCAAATGAACCCCAGAGATCATTTGATAAACATGTACTGCATAACGATCCGTCATTCCTGAGATAAAATCTGTTATTTTTAGTATTCTTATATAAGGATCATCATCTAGCTTTCTGTTTTTACCTAAAAACTGATCTGGTAAAAAACTGATCAACATACGAGATTTTGATGTTGAACCTAGATAATACTCTTGATTGATTGCACCGACAAATGCTTTCAACAATCCCTCGATGATTTCATGCCCAGCAATGCCAACTTCTAAAACAGGTTTGGATACATAAATGTGATCATATGCGTATGATTTGATTTCAGTCAAAGCAGTTGCTGATGGAATCAAACCTAATAAGTCAGTTGTGCACNTCCTGAGATAAAATCTGTTATTTTTAGTATTCTTATATAAGGATCATCATCTAGCTTTCTGTTTTTACCTAAAAACTGATCTGGTAAAAAACTGATCAACATACGAGATTTTGATGTTGAACCTAGATAATACTCTTGATTGATTGCACCGACAAATGCTTTCAACAATCCCTCGATGATTTCATGCCCAGCAATGCCAACTTCTAAAACAGGTTTGGATACATAAATGTGATCATATGCGTATGATTTGATTTCAGTCAAAGCAGTTGCTGATGGAATCAAACCTAATAAGTCAGTTGTGCACTGCCCTTTTAAGATTTCATCTTCATGCTCTATGAATGCAGCAACCACTTCATCAATTAAGAGCCCCATTGCGAACGCTCTTAAGTATTCAATTTTATCTTTGTCTCTTGATATGCGTTTAACTTTATTAGGAAATCCACCATAAGGTTTAATGATAGATTCATAAAACTCAATCACTCGCTCACTGGAAACCAGCGATAAACGATACGCATCTTCAATATCTACTAATGAGTAGCATAAGTCATCCGCTGCTTCTAATAAATAAACTAAAGGATGTCTTGCCCAAGCAACAGTTTCATTATTCTCTTTTAATAATGGAAATAAACCTAATGTTTCTACAACATGGCGAAAAGAGTCTTTCTCAGCTTGAAAATAGTTAAATTTCTTCAAAGCAATATTATCTAATTTCTTTCGCTCTAAACTGCCACAAGGGTATTTAATGAAACTTGCTAAAGTTGATAATGATAATTGCATACCGCCATCATTATTGACGTTTTGTAATTTTGTGAGTAATCGAAAAGCTTGCGCATTCCCTTCAAAGCTTAACAAATCTTGCTTTTGCGCAGGATTCATTTCTTCTAGCGCTTTTTGCCCAACTGGGCTATCTGCAAAAAATTGACCAATTCCATCTTCGCCAGCATGGCCAAAAGGTGGGTTGCCAATATCGTGCGCCAAAGCTGCTGCTGATAATACAGTACCAATATCAGAAGCCCTGAAGTCACCAATACTGAAATTATTCGATAAATGTTGTCCAACCAACATCCCAATACTTCTAGCAACACTGCTCACTTCTAAACTGTGCGTTAAGCGAGTACGAACATAATCTGTCTGTGCTAATGGAAAAACTTGCGTTTTATCTTGTAAACGACGAAACGCCGCAGAAAAGATTAATCGATCATAATCTTTTTGGAATGTTGAACGATACCATTGTTGCGTATCATTTGAATTGGCAACGCCTAATCTTTCTCTTGTGAGTAAATGCTGCCAATTCATTTTCATCATTCTTGTTCACTCTCTTGCTTTGTGGATAATGCTGATAGTGGCCAGCGTGCTTTCAATTTCACATCGTAATTCAAACTACCTTGATTACGAACTAAACGTTCATGCCCAACATAAGCAACCATCGCACCATTGTCTGTACAGAATAATGGGCGCGGATAAAATACACGAATGCCCATTGGTTCCATGATGCGTGCCAATTCTTGTCTTAATAATTTATTAGCTGCAACACCGCCTGCGATTACAATGGATTTCACTTGATATTCATTCACTGCACGCTTAGCTTTAGCAACCAATGTATCAATCACAGCACGTTGGAAGCTGGCTGCAATATTAGGATAATCTGCTTCTGTGGAATCTTTGATTGTCATTGCAACTTTAGTTTTCAAACCACTGAAGCTGAATTTTAAATCGCCGCTATGGATCATTGGACGAGGAAAATCATATGCTTTTTCATCACCAACTTCTGCCATTTTAGCGAGCTTTGCACCACCTGGATAAGGCAAGCCCATCAACTTTGCAGTTTTATCGAACGCTTCGCCCACTGCATCATCCAATGTATCACCCAAAATTTCGTATTCACCAAACTCTTTCACTAATACTAATTGTGAATGCCCACCTGATACTAATAATGTCATGAATGGATACTCAGGCACTTCATCTTCCAAATGCACGGCTTGTAAATGCGCTTCCATGTGATTCACGCCAAGCAAAGGTTTTTTCAATGCATAACTTAAACCTTCTGCATACAATGCGCCCACCATCAAAGCACCAATTAAACCTGGGCCTTCTGTAAAAGCAATCCCATCAATATCGCTATATTCTTTGCCTGCTTCTTCTAAAGCTGCATCCACCAATAATGGCAATTTACGAATGTGATCACGCGAAGCCAATTCAGGCACAACGCCACCATATAAAGCATGCAACTCAATTTGTGAATAAATTTGATGAGCAACTAATTTTTGCTCGCTATCATACAATGCAACCCCTGTTTCATCACAAGAGCTTTCAATTCCAAGTACTAACACTTTTACCTTCTATTTTGATTAAGTTAGCGAAAAACAGTGACTGAAATCCAAGTCACAACCGTTAATACCATTGCTAACATTACAATTGCCGAACCAATATCTTTAGCTTGTCCTGATAAAGGATGCTTTTCTAAACCTATTCGATCGACAACAGCTTCGATGCCCGAGTTTACAAGCTCTGCCATCAGCACCAACCAATAACTCCCAAACAACAAAGCAAATTCTAAACCTGTTTTGGATAACCAAATTGCCAATACTAAAATGATTGGCAATAAAAACACTTCCTGACGAAAAGCTTCTTCATGCTTGAAAGCTGCTTTTAAACCTTTAATTGAATATTGAGTGGCATTCGCCAATCTTTTCAATCCTGTTGCGCCAGGTTTGTTCATCATGGCATCGGAACCTCAATGGATTCATTTTCAAAGACACCTGCACCATAATCATCCATCATGACCCAACCAATAAATACAGCAATCACAACAATATAGAGCCATCCAAACGATTTCTTTTGCTTTTCTTCACGACGACGCATCTGATCTTTTATCCTATGACTTGAAAGATTAAGTTAAGCATTGTAGCTTATTATTTAGTTTTCATTAAGTGCACGAAAGTGTATTATCACAACATTTTCAGAGAAACCCCATAAAAGCTTACATCTAAATTCTAACTAATTATTGAAGCTTTGACCTTTTAATATTGAATTACTATTGAAGGAATTTTAACATTCATGAGTAAAACTCTCGTTATCGTAGAATCCCCGGCTAAAGCTAAAACGATTAATAAGTACCTAGGTAAAGATTATAAAGTCCTTGCCTCCTTTGGCCATATTCGTGATTTAATTCCTAAGTCAGGTGCCGTCGACCCTGATCAAAACTTTGCTATGCATTATGAAGTAGTGGAAAGAAATCAAAAGCACATCAACGAGATTGTTAAAGAGATCAAAGATGCTGATACTTTATTATTGGCAACGGATCCGGATCGCGAAGGTGAAGCAATTTCTTGGCATATTAAAGAGTATTTGGAAGAAAAAGGTAAGCTTAAGAATAAAGAAGTTGCCCGTGTTGTTTTCCATGAAATTACTAAAAATGCGATCAAAGAAGCGATTGAGCACCCACGTGATATTTCAATGGACATGGTGAATGCACAGCAAGCTCGCCGTGCTTTAGACTATTTAGTAGGCTTTAACTTATCACCATTATTATGGAAGAAAATTAGCCCAGGTTTATCCGCTGGCCGTGTGCAAACGCCTGCACTTCGCATGATTTGTGAGCGTGAAGATGAAATCGAAGCATTTAAAGCAGAAGAATATTGGACCATTGAATCACAACTCAAACACAGTGAATCACAATTCAAAGGTCGCTTAACTGAATTTGATGGTGCAAAAGTTGAACAGTTTTCATTTGTGAATGAAATGACTGCATTTGCTGCAAAAAATGCATTAATCCAAACGTTTGGCAAGCAAATTCCTGTTTATAATATTGACCGCAAACAGCGTAAACGTAACCCAACTGCGCCCTTCACAACTTCCACAATGCAACAGGAAGCTGCACGTAAACTAGGTTTTTCGACAACTCGCACAATGCGCACGGCACAAACATTGTATGAAGGGATCAATACGGGCACAGAAACTGTCGGTTTGATTACGTATATGCGTACGGATTCTGTGACATTGGCAAAAGAAGCTGTGGATGAAATTGCCGCTTTTGTGAAAGGTCGTTATGGTGATGATTATCTACCAGAAGAACCTCGCGTTTATAAAACTAAATCTAAAAACGCACAAGAGGCGCATGAAGCAATTCGCCCAACTTCAGCCTTTCGCCATCCTGATGAATTGAAAAACTATTTATCTTCTGACCAATTCCGCTTATATGAATTGATTTGGAAACGCACCATTGCATCACAAATGGCTTCAGCCATTATGGATACAATTGCCGTAGATTTAGGTCAAAAATCATTACACACATTCAGAGCAAATGGTTCAACCATTCTCTTCCCTGGTTTCATCATTGTTTACACAGAAAGTTTTGATGATAAAAAAGATGATGCGGATGATGAAAAAATCCTGCCAAATATGGAAGTGGGTGATTTAATCAACATTGAAGATATCATCGCAACTCAACACTTTACTGAGCCACCACCACGATTCTCTGAAGCTTCATTGGTTAAAGCATTAGAAGAACATGGTATTGGTCGCCCTTCTACTTATGCTTCTATCATTTCAACATTGCAAAACCGTGAATATGTCACTGTTGATGCACGCAGATTTTTCCCAACTGATGTTGGACGAATTGTATCGCGTTTCTTGACTGAACATTTCACGCGCTACGTAGAATACGATTTCACAGCAAAAATGGAAGATGATTTGGATGAAGTAGCTGAAGGTAAATTAGCTTGGATTCCACTGATGGATGAATTCTGGTCACCTTTCCAACAACTATGCAAAGAAAAAGAAGAATCAGTTTCTCGTGCCGATGTTGCACAAGCGCGTGAACTAGGGATTGATCCACAATCTGGCAAGCCAGTTTCTGTGCGCATCGGCCGCTTTGGACCTTTTGCACAAATTGGTGATAAAGATGATGAAGATAAGCCAAAGTTTGCTTCTCTTCGTAAAGATCAACGCATCAATACGATTACATTGGACGAAGCTTTAGAACTGTTCACTTTACCTCGTGATTTAGGTCGCACAGAAGAAGATGAATTGATTCGTGCGAACATTGGTCGCTTCGGGCCGTACATTCAATATGGTAAGAAATTCGTTTCATTGAAAGAAGATGATCCTTATACTGTTGAATTGCCGCGCGTTTTAGAAATCATTGAAGCGCATAAAGCCGCTGAAGCTGCAAAATTCATCAAAGCATTTGAAGCTGAAGGCATTCAAGTATTGAATGGTCGTTGGGGTCCTTATGTCACAGATGGCGAGAAAAATGCGCGAATTCCGAAAGATCGCGAAGATCCTGAAAACTTAACATTGGAAGAGTGCCAAGAGTTGCTAGCAAAAGCACCTGCTAAAAAAGGTGGCAAGAAAACCACAAAAAAAGCTGCAACGAAGAAAACTACGACCAAAAAAACAACGAAAAAAGATGCGGATGCTTCTGAGGCAAAACCAAAGAAAGCGACAGCTAAAAAAGCACCTGCAAAGAAAACTGCACCGAAGAAAACCGCAACCAAGAAAGTAGCGAGTGAATAAAATATGAGTGATTTAAAAAACACGAACATTTTAGTGGTGGATGATGAGGAGGATATTACCGACCTCATCAAAGACATTTTGGAAGATGAAGGCTTTACAGTGCGCACAGCATCGAATGGTACTTCTGCGCAAAAAGCCATTCAAGATAGCAAGCCTGACTTAGTTCTCCTCGATATATGGATGCCAGATATCGATGGCATTTCCTTGATGAATGAATGGAAAAAGACTTACCAAAGTTTGCCATTTTCAGTGGTGATGATGAGTGGACATGGCACATTAGAACATGCCATTGAAGCAACAAAACTGGGTGCTTTTGACTTCTTAGAAAAGCCATTAACATTGGCGAAATTGGTTGCCGTTGTCAAGCGCGCACTCAAAGAACAGATCATTCAACCAACGTTAAAACCACAAGCTTTAACACCACAATTCACGATTGAACCTGTGGGCAAAAGCCCATTAATGTCATCACTTCGCACGAAAGCAAAGCAGATTGCAGAATCAGGCAATCGCACAGTTTTACTGAAAGGTGAACTCGGCTCAGGCAAACATCTATTTGCCCATTACATTCATTCGCTCTCTGATCGCGATCAAAACCCAATCATTGCTGTGAATTTAGGGCAATTGAATGAAGAGAACATCGAAGAAACATTGCTAGGTAAAGAAGATGGCTCTTTAATCACACAAGGCATTTTAGAGCAAGCTAATGGTGGCAGTGTTATCTTAGAAAATATTGCACAGCTCAGCTTAGAAGCTCAAAACAAGCTCGCAAATATCATCAATGATAATGATTATTTCCGTGTGAATGGCAAGAATCTATTACCCCAAGATGTGCGCTTTATTGCGATTTCACGTGATGACTTATCTGTCCTAGTGGATGAAAAAGAGTTCAGTGAAGCTCTTTACTACAAATTAAATATCTTGCCTTTAGATATTCCATCGCTTTCTTCACATCCCGAAGATGTGCCTGATTTAATTGCATTCTACATTCACCATTTTGTGGAAGAAGAACATTTACAATATCGCCATTTCCCAATTGCAGTGCAAAACCGCCTACGCAATCATACTTGGCATGGTAATGTGCAAGAGCTGAAATCTATTGTTCAACAACTTCTCATTTTGGGTAAAAGCGAAGAAGTCACATTGAATGAAGTCAATGAATTACTGACAAAGAAAAATCAAACTCGTGCTATTTCAGAAGATTTATTGCCATTAGATTTACCGTTGCGTGAAGCCCGTGAACAATTTGAAAAAGCGTATTTACTAGCACAATTCAGAGCATGTGAAGGTAATATTGCTAAATTGGCCGATAAAGTTGGTATGGAACGTACAAACTTATATCGCAAATTGAAATCGTTAGACATTGATCCTAAAAAAATCTCATGAGCATTCAAAATAATTTAAACCAAATCTTAGATCGCATTGCCAAAGCAGCACAATCTTTGGGTAGAAAACCTGAAGATATTCTATTGCTATTGGCAACAAAAACTCAGCCAATTGAACGTATTCAAGAGGCAATTGATCTAGGCTTTGGTTTAATTGGTGAAAATCGTGCACAAGAAGTGACGGATAAATTTCCTCATATTCAACGCTCAGATAAAGCCGTTATGCCTTATCAACAGCACTTTATTGGTCATTTACAAACCAATAAAGTTCGCGCTATTTTCCCTTATGTGCAATGTATTCAATCTATGGATCGCGCATCTTTGGCTGAAAAATTACATGCTGAATGCGAAAAACACAATGAAACACGTGAAATATTTGTTCAAGTGAATGTCTCTAAAGAAGAAAGCAAACAAGGCTTAGCAACAGATCAGTTTTTCCCTTTCCTAGAAACTTTACAAGAGCTTCCAATGCTTAAAATCCGTGGGCTAATGACAATTGGCTTAAACGCCGATGATGAAAAATCCGTCCGCGAAGGTTATGCACATTTAAGAGCCTTAAATGAACAAGCCATCACACAAGGTTTAATGCCAAATACAGCCACAGAATTATCCATGGGCATGAGCCACGATTTAGAATGGGCAATTGCTGAAGGTGCAACCATGATTCGCGTCGGTAGCGCAATATTTGGAGAAAGAAAATAAAATGAATAAACGAAATATAATAACCAGCACGATCTTAATAATTGCCTTGTGCATTGTAGGATACCTATACTACGACCGACAAAATCAGCCAGATACTTTATTCCGCAAAGGGCTATCACTTCACTCAAAAGATAGCAAAAAAGCAATAAAATATTATGAAAAAGCAGCGAAAAAAAATCATTATCGCGCTCAAAATAACCTAGCTATTCTCTATATTGAGAGCCAAAACCCACAAAATTTATCTAAAGCTCGATACTGGCTTGAAAAAATGCTTCAAACACAAAATAATGATGTACAAGTTTTATTTCATCTAGGTAATTTATTATCAGAAGAACTTTATGCAGAATATAATCCCGAAGATGCTTTTTACTACTATAAAGAAGCTGCAGATTTAGGGCACCCTGCCGCACAGCATAATGTTGCAGTTAATTTCATAGAAGGTTTTGGTGTTGAAGAAAACCTAAATAACGCAATTATTTATTATAAAAAAGCATCAGAACAAGGATACGCAGGGTCTAGTTTTAATTTAGGATTAATGTACGCTAAAGGCAAAATTGTTCCTCAAAATCTTAATGAAGCCCAAACTTACCTAAATAAAGCGTGTACTCAAGGTGAACAAAAAGGTTGTGAAGTCCTTCACATCATAAGAAATAATCAATAAATAAATTTTGTATTTTTACTTGAAATCCTAAAACCCTGCCCCATCTTAATAAACATTGGAAATTTACAGTTTATTTAAAGCATTTTTAGGAGCAACTGAATATGAGTAAAATTATTGGTATTGACTTGGGAACCACTAACTCTTGTGTGGCTGTAATGGATGGCGAAAAAGTTCGCGTAATCGAGAATGCAGAGGGTGATCGTACAACACCTTCCATCATCGCTTACACAGAAAGCGGTGAAATTTTAGTAGGCCAACCTGCTAAGCGCCAATCTGTCACAAACCCCAAAAACACATTATTTGCAATCAAGCGTTTAATCGGCCGTAAGTTTGAAGACGCTGAAGTTAAAAAAGATATCGATTTAGTACCATACTCAATCATCAAAGCTGACAATGGCGATGCTTGGGTGAGCGTATTGGGCGATAAAAAATTAGCGCCGCCAGAAGTTTCCGCACGTGTTTTAATGAAAATGAAACAAACTGCTGAAGATTTCTTGGGTGAAAAAGTAACTGAAGCTGTTATCACGGTTCCTGCTTACTTCAATGACTCACAACGTCAAGCAACAATCGATGCTGGCCGTATTGCTGGTTTAGAAGTTAAACGTATCATCAACGAACCAACAGCTGCTGCATTAGCATACGGTATGGATAAAGGCGCTAAGAAAGACGCTAAAATCGCTGTATACGATTTAGGTGGTGGTACATTCGACTTATCTATCATTGAAATCGCAGATGTTGATGGTGAAAAACAATTCGAAGTATTGTCTACAAATGGTGATACATTCTTGGGTGGTGAAGACTTCGATGCTGCAGTAATTGATTACTTAGTTAAAGAGTTCCAAAAAGAACAAGGTATTGATTTACGTAACGATCCTTTAGCATTGCAACGTTTGAAAGAAGCTGGTGAGAAAGCAAAAATTGAGTTGTCTTCAGCACAACAAACTGAAATCAACTTACCTTACATCACTGCTGACAGCACTGGTCCAAAACACTTGAATATCAAGTTAACGCGTGCAAAATTAGAATCTTTAGTAGAAGATTTGATCGAGCGCACTTTGGCACCATGTAAAATTGCATTGAAAGATGCTGGTTTGACAGTTTCACAAATCGACGAAGTTATCTTAGTTGGTGGTCAAACTCGTATGCCTAAGGTTCAAGAAAAAGTTAAAGAATTCTTTGGTAAAGATCCTCGTAAAGACGTTAACCCTGACGAAGCAGTAGCATCTGGTGCTGCAGTTCAAGGTGGTGTTTTAGGCGGTCACGTTAAAGACGTATTATTGTTAGACGTTACTCCATTATCATTGGGTATCGAAACAATGGGTGGCGTAATGACTAAGTTGATCGACAAGAACACAACGATCCCAACGAAAGCAAGCCAAACATTCTCAACTGCAACAGACAACCAACCTGCTGTAACAATTCACGTATTGCAAGGTGAGCGTCCTCAAGCTTCTCAAAATAAAACTTTGGGTCAGTTTGAATTATCAGACATTCCACCAGCACCACGTGGTACACCACAAATCGAAGTAACTTTTGACATTGATGCAAACGGCGTAATCAACGTATCAGCAAAAGATAAGGCAACTAATAAAGAACAATCTATCGTGATCAAGTCTGACTCAGGTTTATCTCAGGAAGACATCGACAAAATGATCAAAGATGCAGAAATGAATGCTGAAGAAGATAAAAAATTCCAAGAATTAGTTGCTGCACGTAACTCTGCTGAACAAATGATTCACATGTCAGAAAAATCTTTGAAAGATTTGGGTGAACAAGTTGATGCTAACGAAAGAGCTGCAATTGAATCAGCAATTTCTGAACTTCAAGAAGCTGTCAAAGGCGATAACCTTGAAACAATTCAGAAGAAAACTGAAGCATTGACAGAAGCTGCAGGTAAAGTAGCTGAAAAAGCATATGCAGCACAGCAACAAGCAGGTGAAGCAGATGCAGCACAAGGCCAAAACCCTGACAACAAGCAAGATGATGTTGTGGATGCAGAGTTCGAAGAAGTTAAAGATGACAAGAAATAATTTGTCTCAATAAACTACCTTAATGAAGCAATATCCCACTTTGGGATATTGCTTTCTTCAAGTCAGAAACTCATAACTTATGAGTAATCTTGCGAATTATTATTTATAAATTATTGGTTTTATAGTTTAAGGAAGTCGAAAAATATGTCACAACGCGATTATTATGAAATCCTAGGTGTTGCTAAATCAGCAACACAAGACGAAATCAAAAAAGCCTATCGTCGAATGGCAAGTAAATATCACCCAGATAAAAATATTGGTAAAGAAGAAGAAGCAGAAAAGAAATTTAAAGAAGTTCAAGGCGCTTACGAAGTTCTATCGGATGAAGAAAAACGCCGCATGTATGACCAATATGGCCATGATGCAGTCAATGGCCAAGGCGGTGCTGGTGGATTTGGTGGCGGTGGCTTTGGTGGATTCAGTGGCTTTGGCGATATGGATGATATCTTCTCTCAATTCTTTGGTGGTGCTGGTGGCGGTCGTAGTTCTGGTCCACGTGCATACAAGGGTGACGATGTCGGTTATCAATTAGATATCACACTAGAAGAAGCTGTATTTGGCACAACATCACGCATTCAAACTAATATCCGTAGCACATGTGAACACTGTGATGGTAAAGGCGCTGAACCTGGCACTTCAATCACAACGTGTGATACATGTCATGGTGCTGGCCAAGTTCGCCGTTCACAAGGTTTCTTCTCTGTTCAACAACCATGCCCAACATGTCATGGTCGCGGTAAAATCATCAAAAACCCTTGTAAAGTTTGCCGTGGTTCAGGTACTGAATACAAAACACAAACATTGGAAGTTAAAATTCCAGCGGGCGTAGATACTGGCAACAATATCCGCTTAGAAGGTAAAGGTGAAGCTGGTGGTAATGGTGGCCCTAATGGTGATTTGTATGTTCAAATCAACGTTCGCCCACATCAAATCTTCAAACGTGATGGTCAAAATTTACATTGCATCGTGCCAATCAGCTTTGTCACAGCAGCTTTAGGTGGTGAAATCGAAGTACCAACATTAGATGGTCGCGTGAGCCTCAAAATCCCTGCTGAAACACAAACTGGTCGAGTATTCCGTTTACGTGGTAAAGGTGTGAAATCTATCCGTGGTGATCATCAAGGTGATTTGCTCTGCACAGTGAATATCGAAACACCTGTGAAATTAACCAACGAGCAGAAAGATATCTTAAAGCAGTTTGGTGAAACATTGGGCGAAAAGCATAATCCTCAAGAAAAAGGTTGGTTAGACAGAGTTAAAGATTTCTTTGATGATGTTAAAAAAAAATAATTAATCTTTTGAATCAATAATCCTAATCCCGATCTTTATATCGGGATTTTTTATATAGTGAAACCTGATTACAATTACGCCACATGAAATAACCTGTATTGCTCCCGTAGGGAGCAATACTAAACGTGATCAATGGATAATTATAACTATGACAAAACATATCTATTTTTTAGATTTTGAAAATCTACAATCCACAGAGGAAGAACTCACAAGCTTTATAGATGACAACTGCGAAATCTATCTCTTTCATGGTGCTCATCAAAATAACTTCCCTGCCTTTTGGGTAAAAATTGCCATTGAATTAGGCCAACGATTGCACATTGTGCAGCTTAAAGAATCAGCCAATAACGCTTTAGATTTTTTCATTTCCTATTACATCGGTAAGCTTTCTAATGATGGATCATTGCATTTTCATGTTATTTCCAATGATAAAGGCTATGATCCGCTCATTGATCATTTAACAGATTCAGGTCAAAAAATTGATCGCATTGCCCGCAAGCATAATCAAACACAAATAAAAGCTAAGCCTGTTTTAAATCATGATATTGATCCAGAATTGGTGAAATTAGCCAAAACTGCATTATCCAGAAGTAATCGCCCGAAACACAAAGAAAAGCTCATCAATCTTATTAAAAGTAGCGCTGTATTTGGCCGACAATCTCGAAATGACTTACCTGATATCACAGATTTCTTAGAGCATTTAGAATCATTAGGCTTTTTCATAATCACACAAATGCAAGTACGCTATTCCCTACCTGTGCAATCATCACCACAAGCTGCACAATCTGTTAAAAAACAGATGACACAAGTTTTATCACCCAAAATGGAACAACAGATTCAGAATATCTTTAGCAAAGCCAATCGCCCATCGAAAGAAGCAAGCCTAAAAGCTGTGATTGAAAGTTCTGTGATTACGCAAAAAGATAATCTATCCAAGCTCACAACCAATGATGTCATTCAGTATTTGCAATTGGCTAAAACTATATCAATTCATGCAGGCTCAGTGAGCTACCAAACACCGATTTCACAGCCTTTGTTGAATCAAAATTATGAAAAGTGCCAAAAGATTTTGAATAAGATTAATGAACGCAGTCGCCCTACTACAGAAGAAAAATACATTGCTTCGATTAAATCTTGGGTAAAATGCACAAACTCTGAGGCCGTTGAAATTTTTAAACTGCTCAAGAAAAACAACAAAACTATGAGGTAAACATGCAACACACATCCAATGATCCATTACATGGTAAAAAACTCGCAAACATCATTGAAGAATTAGTGGATTACTATGATGGGTTTGAAGCATTGGGCGAACAGATCAACATTCGCTGTTTTACCCATGATCCGAGTGTAAAATCATCCCTTAAATTTTTACGCCAAACACCATGGGCAAGAGAAAAAGNAGTGGATTACTATGATGGGTTTGAAGCATTGGGCGAACAGATCAACATTCGCTGTTTTACCCATGATCCGAGTGTAAAATCATCCCTTAAATTTTTACGCCAAACACCATGGGCAAGAGAAAAAGTTGAAAGCTTATATCTTTATATCCAACAACAAAAATCAGAAGAATAAAAACTTAAATACATTTTGATTCAATTAATATATTCATAAAAAAATATCTCGCCATTGGCGAGATATTTAAAATTAATTCTTTGGTACAGCCCAATAATTGTTGGGGTTATTTTTAGATAAATATGCTTTAAATTCTTCTGAGTTATAAGCATCAATGATTGCTTTTGCCCATTCAGAATCTTTGTTTTTATCTCTCACCACAACTTGTAAATACAGATCAGGCAATAATTCTTCGTGTGCCAATGCTTTACTTGGATCCATTTTGCCTAGCCAAACAATACTGCCTGGAATTACAGCAAAATCAGCTTCTTCCAATACGCGTGGAATCAATGTTGAATCAATCTCTTTAATCTCTAAATTATAAGGATTGCTGATCACATCCAATTTAGAAGCTTTCATCAAATCCAAACCTTCCGTTAATTGAATCCAACCAATCTTTTGCAATAAGCCATAAGCACGTGCAGCATTCGATGCGTCCATCGGGATCAATATAGTCATTCCTTCTTTAACATCATTTAATGATTCAAAACGCTTAGAAAACACAGCGGCTGGCACTGTTGGAATCTTTTGAATCGCAACCAAATCTGTGCCACGTTGCTCATTGAATACCTTCATGTAACCTGCATGCTGTGCAACTACAACATCCACACCATCTTCTAGCATCGCAATATTGGAATCCAGCAATGCTCTGAACTCAATATTTTCAACCTTATAACCATTTTTCTCTAGAATCGGTGTAATCGCTACATCAAATAATTCATTATAAGGCCCTGCAGAAACACCCATTTTGATGATCTTTTCTGATGCTTCATCCTTCCCGCAGCCCGCTAATATTGCCACTGAAACCATAATACACAAGATAACTTTCATTGCTTTTTTCATAATTCATTCTCAATTCAATTAACATACTATAAATATATGTTTAATATATTTTACTGATTAGTATTCACGATTGAGATATTTCTGTCAATAGATCAATATAAAAAGAAGGCTGGTCAATATCTTCATAACACGAGATAATTCTGTCATATAAATATGATAAATTTCTATACAAATCCCCTATTTCACTATGTTGTGGCTTTGTGACACATATCAAACATTTTTACGTTTCCCATGGTTATACTGAGTCTATCAATAAGTTTTGGTTCTTTTGTTTTATTAATGATAAGGAGATACTGATGTTAAAAGTAATGCAATCCCCAGGTAAATATATTCAAGGTCCAGATGCACTTCAACACTTAGCAGAACATGTTAAACCCTTAGCCGATCACGCTTTTGTGATTGCAGATCATTTCGTATTTGGTTTAGTGGAAGAAACCATCACAAAGAGCTTCAAAAAAGAAGATGTTAAATTCAATGAAGCCATTTTCCAAGGTGAATGTTCACAAAATGAGATCAATCGCTTAGGTGAGCTCTTTAAAGAAAGTGGTGCAAAAATCGTTGTTGGTATTGGTGGTGGTAAAACGTTGGATGCTGCAAAGGCAGTAGCATTCTATGCTCATGTTCCTATTGTCATTGTCCCAACAATTGCTTCGACAGATGCACCAACAAGTGCATTATCCGTAATCTATACTGATAATGGCGAGTTCGAAAGCTATCTCTTTTATCCTAAAAATCCTGATGTTGTAGTGATGGATACAACTGTTATTGCCAATGCGCCTGCTCGTTTACTTGTCGCGGGAATGGGCGATGCTTTAGCCACATATTTTGAAGCTCGTGCTTGTGCTGAAGCTAATAAAACAACCATGGCAGGCGGATACAGCACATTGGCTGCAAAATCATTGGCACTTCTGTGTTATGAAACACTATTGTCCGAAGGCTATAAAGCTAAATTAGCAGCAGAAGGAAAAGTCAGTACTAAAGCATTAGAAAATATCATCGAAGCCAATACATTATTGAGCGGATTAGGCTTTGAAAGCGCAGGTTTAGCAGCAGCACATGCAATTCATAATGGATTTACAGTCATTGAAGAGTGCCACGGCATGTATCATGGTGAAAAGGTTGCCTTTGGTACATTGGTGCAATTGGTATTAGAAAATGCACCATTGGATGAAATTGATGAAGTTTTAGATTTCTGTACTCAAGTAGGTTTGCCAGTCACAATCGCTCAACTCGGCTTTGAAGCAACAGCACCACATTATCATGATAAGTTAAAAGCAGCTGCTGAACTCAGCTGTGCAAAAGGCGAAACAATTCATAACATGCCATTTGAAGTCACAGCACAAGATGTTTATGCTGCAATTATTACTGCAGATAAAATGGGTCGAGATTGGTTAGATGAATAAGATTCATTAAATTTCTACTCACAGAAAATGCCCGATTAATTCGGGCATTTTTTTATATTTTAAAATAATTACCGATAAAATTATCAAATTACATTATGTATAAAATTAGAACAATATTACATTTTCACTACAAATGTAGTTCATCTTTTGATATCTTTGCGAAGCATTTTGATGGGCAAACCTGCCAAATCAAATAATATCAAGAAGTTATTACAATAATAATTATGTAGTAGCTCAACAAATAAAGGAAACATTGTTATGGAAATGAAAGCCAAGAAGAATAAACTTCTGGATACATTGGAATGGCTAGGTAATGCCCTGCCTCATCCTGTAATACTTTTTGCAATCTTAATTGCAGCCATTTTAGTTTCATCTGCATTGGGTGCATATTTTGGTTTAAGCGTTGCTGATCCAAGACCAGAAGGCGCACCTGGTCGAGTGCCTGGTGGCATTATCTATGCTAAAAGCTTATTAAATGCAGAAGGTATTCGTAAAATTTTATCCAATGTTGTCACCAACTTCACAGGCTTTGCGCCATTAGGCACAGTATTGGTTGCAATGTTAGGTGTTGGTATTGCAGATAAAGCTGGCTTATTCTCTTCTGCAATGCGTTTAATCGTTTTAAAGGCACCCACACAATTAACGACACCAGCGATTGTATTTGCAGGTGTTATGTCCAATACAGCGGGTGAATTAGGCTATGTTGTATTAATTCCTTTAGCTGCTGTAATCTTCCATTCATTAGGCAGAAACCCATTGGCAGGCTTAGCAGCTGCATTCGCAGGTGTTTCAGGTGGTTATTCAGCAAACTTATTATTAGGCACTGTTGATCCTTTATTATCAGGCATCACACAGGAAGCTGCACGCATTGTTGATCCAACTTACATCGTAGGTGCGGAAGCAAACTGGTACTTCATGGCATTCAGTACATTCATCGTCACAGGTTTAGGCTGGTTTGTAACAGCAAAAATTGTAGAGCCACAGTTGGGACCATACAATCAATCCGACATGAGTGAAGAAGAAAGCACAATGGTTTCCTCTGCTGAAGTCACTTCTTTAGAGAAAAAGGGCTTAGTTTGGGCTGGTTTATCTTTCCTAGTTTTATCGGCAATTGTTGCGGTAACAATCATTCCTGCAGATGGTATTTTACGTAATCAAACAACAGGTTTAGTAGCGAACTCACCATTCTTTAAATCAATTGTGATCTTCATTTTCTTCTTCTTCGCAATTCCTGGTGCTGTTTATGGTTTTGTGACGAAAAATTTCACAAGCAGTAAAGATATCGTGAATGCTATGAGTGGCTCAATGAGCTCATTAGGCTTGTATCTTGTCATCGTATTCTTTGCAGCACAGTTCATTGCATTCTTTAACTGGACAAACTTAGGCCAAATCATTGTTGTTCATGGCTCTAACTTCTTAACAAGCATCAAAATCAATAGTATGTTGTTATTCATTGGCTTCATTTTGATCTGTGCATTCATCAACTTAATGATGAGTTCAGCTTCAGCACAATGGGCTGTAACAGCACCAATCTTTGTCCCAATGTTGATGTTAGCTGGTTATGCGCCTGAAACAATTCAAGCAGCTTATAGAATTGGTGATTCAGCAACAAATATCATCACACCAATGATGAGCTACTTTGGCTTAATCGTTGCAATGGCAATTAAATATAAGAAAGATGCGGGTATCGGTACAATTCTTGCAATGATGGTGCCATATTCTGTGATCTTCTTAGTGGCTTGGACAATCATCTTCTGTATTTGGGTATTTGTATTAGGTATTCCTGTTGGCCCTGGTTCTGAAACTTATTTCTCACCTGCAACTGGGCAATAATCTACATTTAAACCAAGTTAATCAAAATTAATTGAAGCGTGCTTTGTTACTCAACAAAGCACACTTTTTTATTAGATTAAATTTGTATCATAATCAAATGCCATGAATGAATCCGTACCTTCTTGATCCAAGAGTGATCGTAATTCCGTGCCAACTTTCACATGCTCAGGGTGAATCAAATATTCATCACGTTCTTTGGCATCATTGAATTCCATATAAAATGCATAATCAAAGCCTTTGTGGCGAGCCATTGAGCCATTATATTTACCATAATCAAATGACTTCATTGTTGGTAATACTGATTCTAATGCACCAATCTTTTTAAAAATTGCTTCGATTTCTTGCGTTGTCACTTCTTTAGCAAAACGCACTAATACAATGTGCTTAATCATCTCTTCATATCCTCTATTGATAACGATTATTTGAATAAAAATCCATTCATCTAATATATTGCATCCATAACAAAAAACCACTCATAATTTTGAGTGGTTTTCTTTTTAATCTATAACATTATGAATGATGATTAAACATCACTTTTTCCAGCTAGTACATGTGATTTTGACACATTCACAGTATGTTCTTGCTGAATGGCATTTTGTGCACTTGTATCATCTTCTGTATATAAGAGTTTCAAACCACATACACCTGCAATGATCAAAGCTAAACTGATTAAGCGTTTAATGTCTTTTGATTCATTGAAAAACATAATGTTGATAGCAACAGCTGCTGCTGTACCAACACCCGTTAATACAGTGTAAGCAATACTCACAGGTAAATATTGAAATGAAAAATACAATGCAACAAATGATGCAGCTAAGCCGCCAAAATATAGAATAGTATTTACGATCGTTTTGCCTCGGCTATATAAGCTCAAGCCAAATATCCCAACCATTTCAGCTGCGATGGCTAAGGCAACTAAGCCCCAGCCGATCATACTTTGATAGTTATCCATGGCTTTCCTCCTCATCTGAAGATGGATCAGATAAGTTCAAACCAACGACGCCAATCAAAATCAAAGCCATACAAGCCATCATCCCAACAGAAATGCTAGTACCTAATAAGAATGTATCCATTAAAATAGTACCAACAGTACCTGTTGCAGCAAAAACAGCATAAACAGTACCTGCGGCCAAATATTGACAAGCTTTAGCTAAAAAATTGAGATCTAATACGATAAATCCAATGACAATTGCCCATTCTAATGCGCTTTCTGCACGATTAAAGCCATATAACCATATGAGCTCAAAAATGCTAGTGAGCCCAACGTATATCCAAGCTTTATTAAACATGATTTCCTCTATCTTTCTAAAATTTAAATAATATTGTTTTAAGTGAAATGAAAGATAGAAACGCTAATAGAGTAGCAATAAGAATTGTGAAGTTAAGAAGTGTGTGGTGTTATCTTTGTGTATAACAAGCATAAAATAATTGGTAGTGGAACACTCAAATATGTTAACCGCCCAACCTTCATTGGTCAATGGCAATATTTCAACTTGTTATTTTAAAAGATAACTAATTGTTATCTTCCACGAGCTGTTAATGTTGCACCAATAGAAGCGATGATAATGGCTGCCAATCCACTCCATTGTATCGTAAACAAATGCTCACCCAAGAACACAATCCCAAAGAGCGCACCCACAGCTGGTTCTGCACTGCTTAGCATTCCATAAGTTTTAGAAGGAATGTGCGTCATAGCAATTAATTCCAACGCAAATGGAATGGCTGAAGATAATAAAGCCACAATCAAACCATACATTAAGATTGTTGGCGTGAATAAATTAGCGCCTTCTGTAATGATGCCAATCGGAGCGAATAGAATAGCACCCACAATCATCCCCGCAGAAACGATTGGTAAACCGTAATCTTTACCAACTTTACGGCCAAAAATAATATAAATCGCCCACCAAAAGCCTGCAACTAATGCAAACAATACACCTTTAAAATTCACATTATTCACTTCATCACCAATGGGCAATAGAAGTATCAAACCTAAGATCACCAATGCAATCCAGATAAAATCTATCGGGCGGCGAGAATAAAATAGCGCAACCGCCAAGGGTCCTGTGAATTCAATGCCCACAGCAATGCCAATTGGAATTTCTTTTAAAGCTTTATAAAAGAAAAAGTTCATAGCGCCTAACGCTAAGCCATAAACTAAAAAATTTCTAATATTGCCTTTTTTAAAGTCAATGCGCCATGGACGAAAAACCACCAATAAAATAATCGCAGCAAAACCTAAACGCATGGATGTTGCGCCTTCTGCCCCAACCAATTCAAATAGCTTTTTCGCAAATACAGCACCTGATTGAACTGTCAAAACTGCCAATAAAAATACGGCAACAGCCCAAGGTGCAAAAGAGTCTTTATTTTCCATACACAGCAACTTTAAAATGAATCCGACCGTACAAATTACTATTTAACTTTTGGAATAGCAACCTCTAATCGACCTAAAAATTGTCGGCCTTGATTGAACCAACGGATAGGCTGTGGCAGAAGTGGAGAACCTTCTTCTAACCCTTCATCAAAATCAATATAAAGGATTGAATTTTCTGTATCTAATTCCACTTGATCATCAGCATTTAAAGCTTCCCCCTTTAACACTTTAATCTTTGCTCTTAATAAAAGTTCATACGCTTTTTGATATTTAGCTTGCATTAAATATTCATAAGGCGATGCCAAATAAATATTAAAAGGCAATCCTTCAATGTTAGGCATCGCTTGCTGAAAAATTTTAGGATCAAGATTTTCCTGTGCTAATGATGCTTCGTAATTTTTATAATATTGATACAAAAACTCAGCGACCTTTTTTTCATCCTCTAAATCAATCTTTTCATCTTTCACTACATCTAATAACTTGGCTTTGTAGTCTTGATAAAGATATAGATTATTTTGCATCATCGCTTTGGCTTGCCATTTCAATGCGGCTCTAATTTTATGATCAAATCGATTAACATCTTCTCTATATAATTGTGTTAAAAACGGATCGTTAGGGTTCAATAATTTTTCATTCAATAGTGCATTGATGGTTTGATTCAATGCTTGCTGAATATTCAATTGTAATAATGGAAAAGTTAACGTGCCATTATGTGGAAGGCTTGCTAAAAAGCTAATGCGCTCTAAACGTTCAATACCTTTATCTCTATTGCCTGAAGATAAATCAAGTACAGCATTTGCTGCATCTAAATCAATCAAGCTGATCAAACTTGTAATGTCTGGATATGCAGCATCCGCAAAGCTATAAGGATGAAAATATCCTGTAGATTGATTAACCAACAAAGGGAAACTTTCATAACGTTTTTGCAATATTTCATTTTCAACATTCAATGCCCAAATTTGTTCAGCATCTGCAATTGTGACTCTAATACAATTTTTATCATCGTATCGATTACAAACATTGATTCTTTTTCGGCCATTCTGCTCTGAAAAAAGATGATTGAATCTTAACAAAGCTTCATCATCCACAAGATAATCGTTCACGTATCGAATATTTTGTTTCAAATCCCAGTTTTCAAGTTGCTTCGATTTCATTTCCTGACCTAACAGATAATTACTCTCCGCAATTTTGCGCCCAACTTCATAATAATCATCATTTGGGTAACTCAATCCCACACCCCAAATGTACAAATTTTGCTCAAGACTACGTTTAGGTAATGGCTGAATATCATAGAATTCCTCGATCTCTCGCTGTAAATCAGAAGTTTGATTTGCATTCGTTTCTGCAAATGTAGATGCATTAAATGTTAGAAAAATGAGCATCATAAGAAATTGCTGTTTCATCATGGTTGGCCTTTTTATTATTCATTGTTATACAGCTTCGTCTTTTATATTTTACAACAGCATCATTTCAATTATTACCCCGCATCTATGAAAAAGTTAAATATCATGTAAAATACAATCATTATCATTCGTGCATGAGTTTCATTTATGAAGGACAACCACTTAGCATGAGAAAATGGCATCTTTTTCTCATTCTCGTAATTTTATCTGTGATTTCCCTATTTGTTGGTGACACAAACATTTCTGTGAGTGAAGTATTACGCTTAGAATTAACTGAAAGACAGTTACAAGTATTCTTTGTAAGCCGCGTGCCGCGTTTAATTACTATTCTAATTGCGGGCGCTAGCTTGAGTATTGCAGGTTTAATCATGCAAAAACTCAGCCAAAATTCATTCGTATCCCCCACAACAGCAGGCACAATGGAATCAGCCAAGCTTGGCATTCTGATCTCCATGCTCTTATTTGCAAGCTCTGGCATGCTCGTTAAAATGTCTTTAGCTTTCATCTTCTCTCTTTTAGGCACTTTCATCTTCATGAAAATATTGAATCACATCCGTTATAAAGATGTGGTTTTTGTCCCATTAGTGGGTTTGATGTTTGGTGGCATTATCAGTTCAATCGCAACATTCATCGCATACAAGCATGACTTAATTCAAAACATTTCATCATGGTTGATGGGTGATTTCTCAATGGTTTTAGCAGGCCGTTATGAGCTCATGTATTTATCCATTCCATTGATGATCATTGCTTATCTCTATGCTAACCAATTCTCCATTGCTGGCATGGGCGAAGATTTTGCTAAAAACTTAGGATTAAAATATCAACAAGTCATCAACATTGGCTTAGCCATCGTTGCGATGATTACAGCTTGTGTGATTTTAACTGTGGGCATGATTCCATTTTTAGGCTTAATCGTACCCAATATTGTTTCGTTATATCGTGGTGATAATTTACGCGATACTCTGCCCTACACAGCTTTATTGGGCGCCATTGTTATTCTTGCTTGTGACATCATTGGCCGCATATTGATTGCACCTGCTGAAATTCCAATCAGCGTTACCATTGGTATTTTAGGCAGTACAGTATTTATCTGGTTACTCTTTAAGAAGGCGTCAACATCATGAGTAATCGCACAAAGTTAATGCTTCTATTGGGTTTAACCATTGCCAGCATTCTATTCTTTTTATTATTTAAGTTAGGATTGCATTGGGAATATCTCTTCAGCGATTGGGATAAGTTCACAGAGGATTCTGCTTATGCTTTTAATAAGCGCTGGTACAAAATCATAGCAATGGTGATCGCAGGCAGTGCCATTGCCTTTTCCACTGTTATTTTCCAAACCGTGACACACAATAGAATCTTAACACCCAGCATCATTGGTTTAGATTGGCTCTTCCTATTAGTACAAACATTATTGATCTATTTCTTGGGCGGTCGTAATTACGCTATGATCAGTAATGAATGGATGTTTGTCATTTCTATTGGTACTTTAGTTGCTTTCTCAGTGATTCTGTTCAAAATCATGCTGGGTAAAGAAGGTCGCTCCGTTTACTTCTTATTATTGATGGGCATCATCATGGGCGCGCTTTTCAATAGCTTGTCCACATTCATGCAAGTGTTGATTGATCCCAACGAATTTTTAATCGCGCAAGATAAAATGTTTGCGAGCTTCAATAACGTACAAGTCAAACTCATTGTCTGGGCTGCTATTGTTCTTGTTGTGACATGCATTGCCTTCATTCCATTCATTCGTTATTTGGATGTCCTATCGCTAGGTCGTGATCAATCAGTGAACTTAGGCGTATCTTATCAAGCTGTAGTACGCATTTCTTTAGTAGTTGTAGCTATTTTAACCGCGCTTTCAACTGCACTTGTTGGTCCGATCACATTCTTAGGTTTGCTCGTTGTGAACCTCACCTACGAAATTTTTAAAACCTATAAACATTCAGTATTAATCATTGGTTCGATTTTAGTCAGCATCATAGCGCTCGCTTTTGGGCAGCTGATCGTTGAACGAATCTTTACTTTCTCCACCACTTTATCAGTCATTATCAATTTCATTGGTGGGATTTACTTTATCTATTTACTATTACGAGGAAGCAAATAATGGTAGAAGTTAAAAATGTTTCCAAATCATATGGTCAACGCAAAGTCGTTGATGATGTTTCCATCACGATTCCATCGAATAAAATCACATCGTTGATTGGCCCAAATGGTGCAGGCAAAAGTACTTTGCTTGGCATGATGAGCCGTTTATCAACGCCTGATCAAGGTGAAATCATCATTGATGGTCAAAACATCAAAAGCTGGAACAATGATCTTTTGGCACAAAAAATCTCCATTCTGAAGCAAGCGAATCACTTGAATTTGCGTATTACAGTCAAAGAATTGGTATCTTTTGGTCGATTCCCCCATTGCAAAGGTCGCTTAACGAAAGAAGATCAACACTATATTGATCAAGCGATTGAATATATGGGCTTAACTGATCTTCAGCATAAATACATTGGTGAATTAAGTGGTGGGCAAAGACAATGTGCTTTCATCGCGATGGTGGTTGCTCAAAATACTGATGTAATTTTCTTAGATGAACCACTCAACAACTTAGATATGAAACACTCCGTAGAAATTATGCGAGTGCTACAAAAATTAGTGCGCGAGAAGAATAAAACGATTGTTGTTGTCATTCATGACATTAACTTCGCATCGTGTTATTCCGATCACATAATAGCTCTCAAGAATGGCGCACTCGTTCATGAGGGAGAAACAGGGAGAATTATCGATTCTCATGTCTTAAAAGATATTTATGACATGGATATTCCGATACAGTTAATCAATGATCAACGCATTTGCGTCTATTTTTCTTAAAATCCGAAATTGAAAGGAGTTAGAATGAAGTCATTTAAAAAAGCAGCAATCGCTTCAACGTTAGTTCTCTTATTGGCAGCTTGTGGTAATGATAAACCTGCTGAAAACACAACAACACCAACGACAACAGAAACTCAAACATCAACACCAGCACCAGCAACTTCTGCTCCTGCAACAACTGCACCAGTGACAGAAACAAAAGCTGCAACAATGACAATCAAACACAATGCTGGTGAAACTGTTGTTAACATGAATCCTCAGCGCGTTGCTGCATTTGACTTTGGTTCTCTAGATACTTTAGAAGCATTGGGCGTTGAAGTTATCGGTATTCCAAAAGCAAATATTCCTGCTTATTTATCTAAATATAAAGATGATAAATACGCTAACTTCGGTGGTTTGAAAGAGCCTGATTTCGAAGCTGTATACAAAGCAAAACCAGATTTCATCGTATTATCAGATCGCCAAGTGAACTTGTATGATCAATTCTCTGAAATTGCACCAAGTGTTAACTTTAATATCGATATCAATAACTACATGGCTTCTTTAGAAGATCATACAATGGCTTTGGGTAAATTATTCGGTAAAGAAGATACAGCAAAAGCACAATTAGATGATTTGAAATCTCAAATCGAAACAATCAAAGCACAAACGAAAGATATGCCAGATCGCGCAATCATTGTATTAGCAAATGATGGCAAAATCAGTGCTTATGGTCCAGGTTCACGTTTTGGTTTCATTCACGATACTTTAGGTTTCAAACCTGCTGACGATAAAATTGAAGTATCTCGTCATGGTCAAAACATTACATTTGAATATGTAATGAATTTAGATCCTGAATACATTTTCGTAATCGATCGTAGCGCAGTTGTGGGTAACAGCGAAACAGCAGCAAAAGATTTGATTGAAAATGACTTAGTGAAAAATACTAAAGCATTCAAAAATGGCAAAATCGTTTATTTAGATCCTAACGTTTGGTATTTATCAGGTGGCGGATTGAAATCAACTCAATCAATGGTGAATGATATTAAAGGTGCTTTAGCACAATAATTCACTCTAAGCATTGAAAAAGCCTCTGAAATTCAGAGGCTTTTTTGTATTTCAATATCTATATCCAAAATCACCGAACTTCTACCTTCCAGATAATATTAAAAGGCAGTGAGTATAATTACGGTACTAATGAATAATCCACATTAAACAAACGGAATGTTGTTAATGGGCTATCCACATCATTGAATGTCCAAGTCATTTTGATACCTGAATCAGCAGGTACAACTAATTCCCTACTCTCTTTTAAAGATTCATTGGTTGCAAAATGAGCAATGCCATTCGTATCCAAAGCGATCAATTCTAATTTTTTCATTTTACGCTTAAATTTCACAGGTTTTTTCGCTGTATTTTTTAAAATCGCGCTTACAGAGTATGAGTTGTTTTCCAATGCTTTAACTTTCACATCGCTCACTACAAGATATTTTCTCAAGCTTGATGCATCTGAAACTTCATAGCTATTTTGCATATCATCAATAGTATTCATAATGCTATCACCAGCTTTATCTAAACCTTCTTTAGCATCTTTTGATAATTCGCTCGTTTTCTCTTTTGTGACATCCCAACCTTCTTTCACACTAGAGCCAACGCTTTCAGTCATCATTTTAAAGCCTTCTTTAAAACCACCTTCTTTTTCTTGTGCTGTCGCGATGCTTAAAACTAAAGCTAAACTGCTGAATAATACTAATTGTTTCATGGTATTTCTCCCTGATGGATTCAGCCTTATGATACACAAAAGCAATGGCTCATGACTATTGCTTTTCATTGTGCTTTAAAAATTTTATGGTTTAGAAATAATTTTTCTTACGGAAGATCATCGCAACGACAACGCTCATCACAACCATTACACCAATCAATACCGCAAATGCTTCTGGTTCATCTTGATATGGTAATGGCACGTTCATACCATAAATGCTCGCAATCATTGTTGGGATGGATAACACGATTGTTACTGCTGTTAATAATTTAACAACATGACTCACGTTGTTTTGAATAATGTTGCCATAAGCATCCATCACGTTATTGGAGTTCAACTGATTGATTTCGGTCACAGCATAAGCCTGTTCTAATTCCACCAATGCATCTACGAAGATTTCACGATCATCACGATGCATTTCCAAAGCACCATCTTGTTCAATTTTTCGCATTGTGTGTAACATTTGCTTTAAAGAAGTTGCCATGTAGAGCAAGCTTTCATTCAAATACAATAATGTATACAGCTCTGGGTTGCGATAAGAACGAGATAGTTCATCTTCAGCTGCAGTGATTTCATGCTCAATTTTCTGAGTCAATACAATGTAATCATCCGCTGTTTTATTCAGAATATTCAATGTATTTTGCGTATGATACGCTGCTCCAAAATTCAAATTTTGGCTCATAAAATACTTTGCTGTGAATGGCGTTTCCTCTTGGCAAACAGTGATGAAATGTGTGCCTGTCAAAATGATTGCGAATGGAATCGTACGATATTTCACATCCAATCCACTGTGTTCAATATTTGGATCATTGTATGGTAAATGAATGATGAATAGCTGATCTGTGCCTTCGCTTTCAATTTTTGGGCGAACATTTTTATCAGTTGCTTCCTCCAAGAAATATGCAGGCAATGATAATTCTGCTGTAAGTTTTGCTATTTCATTCGCCGTTGGCGCGATCATTTCAATCCAGTTGTTTTGTATCAATGCATCTGCTTTTGTGAGTTCTTGGCCTGCATTGCGGTTATAAATTGTCATCATAATTATGTTCCTCATTAATTTTATTGTGAATGATTGGTTTTACATGCGTAAGTATTTTTTCTTATAAAATACAATGAGTAACACTACGCTAATCACAACCATGCCAACGCCAACAACTACCGTTGAAATAGGGTTTTCTTCACCTGGCAAAGCCACGTTCATGGAGAAAATACTGCCAATCATTGTTGGAATGATCATCACAATTGCTAATGTTGTGAGCATTTTTAATACTGAATTTAAGTTGTTATGAATGATCGTTGCATAAGCATCCATCAAGTTACTTAAACTTTCACGGCGCATTTCAATCACTTCTGCTGATTGCTCTAAATCCACCAAGATTGATTGCAAACGCTTGCGTTCATCTTCATGAATTTTGAAAGTATCACCATCCGCAATGCGCTTATATAAAATTGCCATTGCACTTAATGCTGTGGAGAAAAATACCAAGCTTTTATTCAAATTAATCAAGCCAAATAGCTCAGTGTTGCGATAAGAAACACGTAATTTTTTCTGTAAATCACACACTTGATGATTCACTAAGGCCAAATAATCTTCATAAGATTCTGAAACTGCTTTGAACAGCAATAAAGAAATTCGCGTTTTCATATAGCTTTGGAAATCACCATATTGCCCTTCGATCACTTCTTTCACCACATTCAATTCTTCACGGCTCACGATCACTAGATGATCTTGCGCATGAATGATGCCCATTGGCACAGTATGATAAGGTGCTTGTTTTAAATCTTCGGCACCTTCTACTTTGACAGGCACATTCAAAATCATTAATAAACCATTGGCATGTCTTTCAATGCGCGGTCTTTCATCCTTATCCAATAAATTGCTGAAAAAATCTGTCGGCAATTCTAAGGTTTTTGCCATGAATTGAATTTCATCGGTTGTTGGGTTAACCATATTGATTAAGCTATTGTGCTCGATTGCATTTGTTTGGGCCAATTGGCCATTCATATCACTTTTATAAATTGTAAACATGTTTTCTCCCCACAACTAAATATAACGACGTGCTTTAAAGAATGAAATCACAGCAACAGCAATTGCAACTGTAATGCCTGCCAATGCAGCTAAAGCATAAGGTTCATCTTGGAATGGCAATGGCGTATTCATGCCATAAATGCCCGCAACTGCCATTGGAATGGCTGCAATTGTGACAAAAATAGTTAAGTATTGAACAGCCAAGCTCAAGTTGTTTTCTATGGCTGCTGAATAGGCATCCATCAAGTTACGCAAGTTAGCATTGTAGATTTCTGCTTTCTTTTGCGTTTGCTGATTTGCCACAATGATGTCGATCATCTGAACATCAGTACGATGATCACTTGCCAATAAACGCTTCTTTGCCAAATCATCCAAAATGATGCCATTGTGTTTCAATGAACGAATGAAGAATAAATAGCTTTTATTATTATTCAATAAATCAAACACTTGCTTATTGCTGATAGAAACTTGTAAGCGGCGTTCCACTTCATCCACAATGTCACTGATTTGAGCAATTGAAATTAAGAAATAACCTGTGGTTAATTCAAAAATACGATTCACAAAGCTTGTCACACCCATTGTAGAAAACAATGCAGCATACTCTTTTTGCATATCTTCCAAAATTGGATGTGCTTGATCAGCAATCGTAATCACTACATCACCAATCACAATGATGGATAATTTCATGATGGAGAAAGGTACTTTCGAACCTGCTTCGTTAGCAATGGGCAATTCAATCACAAATGCAAATAGATCAGAATGGCGCTCGATCGCCGTGCTGCGTTTATCTGATTGATGCATATTGAGCATTGAAAAAGGAATCAAAAAGTCTTTAGCGATACGCTCAAGCTCATTCTGACTTGGGTTAACAAGCTGAATCCACAAATTGTTAGAAGGTTTAACGCGATTCAACTTATCTTTTGCTTGTATATCAAATGTTTTAAGCATAGATAACCTCCGAAATAACAGTATTAAAGCCAAAAAAAATGCGCCTCTAACGAAAAGAGGCGCATGTGTTATTCTTTTGGCGAACAAATACATGTCACACGAGTATCACTATGATTTACGCACACAAGCACGCACACACAGTGATATCTACTTCCCTCAAATCGTTGAGTTTTAGCACTGTACGGCATAAGACGTGAATAAATATTCACTGCTAGCTACGTTATAAACCACCTTAATTCGATAGTTTCTGTTCAAACCCGTTGGCGTCTTTGGACGTTTCTGGGCAGTAGCATGTCTCCGTACAGGAGCCTCACCTAACGAGGTTAGATTTGCAATCAGGGCGCATTATAGCCCATAAAATTTTTATGGCAACCCTTAAAACTGTAAATATATTTTAAGCTGACACTGATTCAGTGATAGAAAGCTAGTAAACATCTCATCCCATTTGATATATTTCTCATCTAAAAATTATTTTCTTACAAGAATTCAAAATATTGATAGAATCACAATTAATATCAATATATTCAATGAATTAAATATATATTCTGTATAAAATATTATAATAAGCCTTTCATAATTTTTAACCACAAATAGCCTTTATTGTTTACTTCAAAATAAATCTGCATAAAAAGCATTCAAAAATCGACCAGAATATACAAAAACATATCGCACCTAAGAAAGATATTTTTTACATTTAATTTCTTTTATTAACATTTTAATTTCAAATTTCTTTAGCCATTTATATGAATAAATAGATCAAAATTATTCTAAATTCAGAACACTCATTACCATTTTTTTTGCTATCTCATTGTTTTATTGCTTGATATAGTATTTCTCATGAAGTTATTTATACCTTAATTTTTGGAGATTATCCTCATGAAAAAACTCGTATTATCAGCTTTAGCATTATCAATATTTGCAGGCGCTTCAATGGCTGCGGATTACAAATTAGATCCTATGCACACTAATGCTCGTTTCAACATTGATCACTTTGGTACAACAACAAATCATGGCGGTTTTTATGGTATTGAAGGCAATGTAGCATTTGATCCAGCCAATAAAACTGGCTCTGTAGAAGTGGAGATTCCAGTTGCATCATTGAATACTGGCTCCAAAGATTTTGATCATCACATGCAAAGTGCTGATCTTTTAGATGTTGCTAAGTTTGCCAATATCACATTCAAATCAACTGAATGGGTTTTCAATGGTGATAAACCTACTGAAATCAAAGGTGAATTAACAATGATGGGCAAAACAAACCCTGTAACATTGAAAGCAACTAAATTCAGCTGTTATGACAACCCAATGTTTAAAGCAGAAGTTTGTGGTGGTGATTTCACTGCAACAATCGATCGCACACAATGGGGCGTTGATTTCTTAGTAGATATGGGTATGACAAAAGATGTTGTATTACAGATCCAAGTAGAAGCAGTTAAGCAGTAATTTTTCCAGTCCCAACTTTCCCTTACCTCTGATTTTGCCCCCAAAGATTTGGGGGCTTTTTTTGTTCTATTATTGAGATAGTAGATCATTCACTACTGTAGTTTGATCCTGATCCGGATATAAAATCTTTGCAGGTACACGATAAACGGTTTCCACTTGTTTTCTCTGCCCTTCCACTAAATCGACATCACTACCATCTGGCTTAAGTTGTAGCAAAATACCTTTACACTTTTCTTCAAATAAAGCCCGCTGGCTTTTAAGCCACAAAATAGTCTTTTTACGAGATTCTTGTGAAACTTTTTCATCAATCGCCATAAACTTCACAGGATCAAATACGGGATAAACTAACACAAAGGGTTTTCCTTCTATAAATAATTGATCCAATTCATTTAACCATAATATTGTTTCTTCAACTGATGATGGAAATTGATGAATTTCTACGGATGGAAAATTCTCAACGGATAAAACTTTAAAAGACATAATTCTCTCCTTTACAAATATAAACGAGATTTAATGTTATTTGAAAATTAAATGCCAATAAATTTATTATCATCTTGAATTTTAATGATATTATGCGTTCATTCTTTATAGGAGCCTATTATGTCACGTAATTTTCTAGTCTATGGCGCAAGCAAAGGGCTTGGCAAAGCCATCATCGAATCGATACCATCTGAACAAGACAATACTTTTGCAATTGCACGAAACCCTTCTGAAACACGCAATAAAAACATTAAATGGATATTGGCTGATCTCAGTAAGACAATCGAGTCTGTTGCTCAAGTCACGGAAAATATTCAAGATGAAGCAATAGATTGCTTGATTTATAACGTTGGTATTTGGGAATCTACAGCTTTTTCGGATGAATATGATTTTGAAGCGATGTCTCAACAAGAGATTTTAAACATGGTGCAAGTGAATATCAGTGCATGTTTATTACATATTCAAGCATTGTTGCCAAATCTAAAAAAAGCCAATCAGGCAAAAATTATCCTCATTGGCTCTACTTGGGGTTTAGATAATCACAATGGTTGTGAAGTTGTATTCTCTGCATCTAAATATGCATTGCGTGGCATTGCACAATCGCTTCGTGAAAATCTACGTAATGATAAAATTGGCGTTTCTGTGCTGAACTTAGGTTATTTAGCGACAGAATACCCAATTGAAGTGCCCGCTGAAACTGTCATTTCAGAAACAGAAGGCACATTGATTCCATTGCAAGATGTCATGTCTGCTATTCAGTTCATCCTCAGCACAAGCAACGCAACATGTGTAAAAGAGATTGATATGCCTGCAATGATGGATACGAATGTTTAGCGATCCATTTCTAACCATTCATTTTTAGTTAATCGCGTAATGTGCTCTTTTCGATAATCATTCATCACAGGATTATAAATATTCTCCTCTGTACGATGAAATCGGAAACCACATTTCGCTTGTGCTTTATGAGATTGTTCATTGTCCGCATAATAACCACACCATAAGTTGTCTAAAGCCATATATTCAAAGCCATAATTAATCATAGCTTTTGTTGCTTCAGGTACTAAACCTTGCCCCCAATATGGCACGCCAATCCAATAAGAAATTTCACCATCATTGTCACCAATTTTGAAATTTGCATCCTCGCCCACAAGATAGCCAATTAAGCCGATAGCTTTATCTTCACCTTTCAATGTAATGGCAAAAATATGTGGTCGCATAAATACTTCACGAATCACTTGTAAGCTTTCTTCTACGTTTTGATGAACTGGCCAGCCTGCGATTGGTCCTACTCTTTCATCTTTGGCATATTCATATAATGATTCTGCATCTGTTTCTTTCCATGGTCGTAATACCATACGTTCTGTTGTTACTGTCATTTTCTTTCCTTTCAACAATTCAGTTAATGAATGCATCACAGTTTAAATAAATCAGCTCACTTTGATAATGGCATTACTTTCGCAATTTCGGTACTTTTGACAACTAATGGTAATTATTCAATAATAAAACACCTAAAAAACATTCAATATTAAAAATATCATGTTTCCATTATTCAATATTACAGAGCAATCTACAAATGATTATTGGATTGGCAATCACACAATTCAGCAGCATGATCATGCGCCTTTGCAATTACCTTATGCCAATCTATGGATTTGCCAATCAGGCACCGCGAAAATTTCTGTAAATTTTAAACAATATGATTATCAACAAGGCGATATCTTATTTGTCTCTGATGATTCTATTGTCATCATTCATCAATGCTCATCTGATTTTTCTGTCTTTTTTTGTTTAATGGCGAGATCATTTGCTTCCGAAGTGGCTTATGTTTTACCTTCAGATCTATTTTCGTATCTCAGAGATCATCCTCATTTTAAACCCAATCATGATTACTTAAGCTTTATGCAGAATTGGATACAGCAAATCAGCTTTTTAACCCAAAATAGTGGCAATTATGCACGCACAACTTTGTGTAACCATTTGCAAAACTTCTTTCTGATCATGGCGAAACAAGCTAAGGATTTAAAGATCATAGAGTCCACAAAACATAACCGAAAAGAGATGATTTGTTGGCAATTTTGGGAGTTAATTCATCAACATTGTCATCGAGAAAGAGCTGTTGCTTTTTACGCAAAATTATTATCAATCACGCCCTATTATTTATCACAATTAACCCAAGATTTATTCAATGATGCGCCGAAAACATTGATTGATCGACAAGTAATTTTAGAAATTAAAAGACAGCTCACACAAACAAAACAATCCATCGAAGCCATTGCAGATACAATGAACTTCAATGATCCATCCTATTTGTGCCGCTATTTTAAAAGGCACACGGGTATTTCATTGAGCCAATATCGAAAAACGGGGCTAATGTAGATTAACTAAAAAGTATAAATTCGTTGCGTGATTGTGTTGTCAATGAGGTTAGATTCAACTTTCTGCGCTTTAATTGGCGCATAACTTTGTTGTGTGAATAATGGAATGCCTGTGCCCAATAATACAGGTGTAATGTAAACTTCTAGTTGATCCATATAACCGAGTGCAATAGTAGAAGAAATCAATTCCCCACCACCTAAAATCCAACAATTTTTATCTTCTTCGCTTCGTATCATTTGCATCAATGTAGATAAATCACCTTGCCAAATTTCTACATTAGTATCGGTAGTTTTCAAATCAGTTTGTGAGGTCACTATCCAAGTTTTCTGATGTGGGTATGGCCAATCAATGCCAAAACCCATAATGGATTCATATGTTTTTCTGCCCATTACAATAATGTCAATTTTCTGAATGAACTGATCATAACCACAATCAATATTTTGAAAATCATTCAAAAAATCAATATTACCTTGTTCATCTGCAATATAGCCATCAATCGTTGTCGCAATGTATCCATAAATCATATGTTATTCCCAACTAAAAATATAAATATAAATATAAATATAAATATAAATATAAATATATTAAATTTATCCTGAAAATCACAAATAATAAACTTACTAAAAGGATTTCCCCTAATATATTAATTCGTCAATACATTCGTGTAAAAGATCAATAAACCTCCCAATATGAAAGCCATCACAAACAGCATGATGAACTTGTATTGCTAAAGGCAATAAAAGCTTTCCATCCTTTTCACTAAATTTTTCCATCGTAAAAATTGGTGCAAAATGATCATTCACTTCAGAAAAGCCTAAATTGAATCCACTAAAGCTCATCCAAGGCAAGCTTGAAATATTGAAGTGATTTTCTGGCAAATTGGGCTTGGGTGATAATGCTAAATTATACTGATATTCTGCAAAATCTTCTTCATAAGCGCGCATAAATTCTGTGAGATCTGAATGATATTCAGTCCACAATGATGAAAATGTTTCTGATTCAGGATGAAAAATTGTGTAACTGGGTAATACAGTTTCCCATTCAATCAACTGTTCATTTTTCAATGCCATCTTTAGTGCAGGCACCTGATTCACAGCTTGTGTGATCAAGTAAATCATCACAGGGTAAAATTTGTAATGATAATGCTTATAGAAAGCAACAACATTAGTAACATCAATTTCTGTAGTTAAACTGAAATTACATTGTATTTGACGATAAAAATTATAATGCTCTTGGCGGTTCCAAGATGCTAAATCAATGATTTGGTATTGCATATGCCTGCCCTTTTAAAAAATTAAAAAACTATTTTGTTAAAAGGGCTAAATCCACTGCTCTCTTTTCTTTCATCAAAGCTCCAATAATTTATGGTGATAATGTTTTACGAATGATCTTCTCTAAAAAATCCGTATGAACTTCCCAATCAAAACTTTGATCAGTCACGCTATAGCATAAAATGCCATTAGTTAAAATGAATAGCCAATCAGTAATAATGCCTGGCTGTAAATCTTGTGCGACTTCACCATTTTGAATACCAATGGTAATTAAATCTGTTAGGGCTTTTTTATTCCACTTTTCATTTTCTAAAAAAATCTTCATAATTTCTGGGTTGCGAGTAGCTTCAGCATTGATTTCAATACATAATCGCGCTGAAATATGATAAACCGTGATGTATTTCACCACTGCACGAATGATAGCAACAATAGAATCAACAACCTTTGATTCATTCACATTTTCAGCAAAAATATCCGCAAAAATAACGCGATCATTTTCAGCAATTGCTTCAATGATCTCTTGCTTACTTGAAAAATAGTGAAAAACATGACCAGGGCTCATTCCTGCCTCACGACAAATTTCTGCTGTCGTTGTTGAGTGGAATCCTTTTTTCGCAAAACAGACAACTGCAGCATCCAAAATATGCTGTATTTTCTCTTTCTGTTTTGCTGTTTTTTCTTTTGTCATGTTACTCATCCACTGAATGAAAAATAATCAGCCAAAATTGGCTGAACCACAGTATTTACAGATCTATTCTATCAACTCTTCGCTACACATGATGATGAAATTGTAAATTTACAAATTACATATAGACTAATCAGTCTAAAAATAATATGCTACCACACCTATCAGTAATACGTTCTTTAAAATAATTGAATGAGGTTTTGCATGATCAGTTTTCATTCCTTAGAGCAAGCATTCTGGCAAAGCATCAGTGTAGATCACTATGCATCTCAAAATGTCAAAGCTTACATTAGCCCTGTGACAGAAGTTCAGAGTTTTAATCTTTGTTACATCTATGATGGTGCAGATATCAATGAAATCACCAATGTTTTAAATTGGTATGATGCAAAATCTCGTGATTGCATGATTATTTGCCCTGAAGGTCAAACTCATTCGATCATTCAATCTCATCAAACAGAATGGCAGTTAGAAGATGAAGCGCCAACCACAGCGATGCAATTAAATTTGAATGAATGGCAACCTATCGCTAATCGTACAAATAACTTTACTATTAATTTAGTCAATGACAATTTGGCTCTATGGAGTTATCCATTATTAACTGCATTTGGTTCTGGCAATACATTGCAAGATGCGATTATTATCCAGCAATATCAAAAAGCTCATGAACTTGCTTTACAACAAAATCAGCCACTCTATCACTTCGTTTTAATGTTGAATAATGCACCTGTCTGTAATCTCACATTAACAATTATGAATGAAGGTTCACGTTTAGATGATATTGGCACAGACACTCACCATCAAGGCAAAGGCTACGCAACTGCTTTAATTCAATATGCATTAGCATTCGCACAAAATAAAGGTGCTGAATATTGTGTCTTAGAAGCATCTTCAGATGGCTTATCTGTTTATCAAAAATTAGGTTTCAAACCTTTATGGAATTACCATGCCTACTTTAAATCACACTCAATTCTCGAATAGCATTTTAAATTATTGGCACAATCAGTATCAGAACTGCGAATATGTGTTTAAGTCAGAAGATTTATCTATTGTCATCAATCCAAATTTAGATGAAGATTATCAAATTGTTAAATTAACATTGGCAGCACAAACAATCCTTATGGTTTCACCTCGTTTTGCACAATCAAATAACATGAATGATCAATTTAATTGGGATAATTTAAACTGGCATGGTGCAGATCAAATATTCTATTACAACGAACAGCAATTAGACGTTGTGAAAGATTTACCCAAACTATATTTAATTCGTCCATTAACACACGATGATCAGCAAATTTTTGATGAGTTTTGCCAAAATGCGCCCTCTCAAGATTTAGAAAATGCTTTTGTCGCATTGGATCATTGTTTAGTTTATGGCGTATTTGTTTATGGCAGATTAGTAGCGGCTGCAAGTATGTATTCATGGGATAAAGATGAATATAAAATTGCTGATATTGGCGTGATTACTTTGCCAGAATTTCGCCAACAAGGTCATGCTAAAAGAGTCATTAGAACCATTAGCCAAGCAGCAATTCTTGCTGGTTATGAACCACAATATCGTTGCCAATTGGATAATCATGGTTCTTTAGCATTAGCGCAATCAGCAGGTTTGACACCATTATTACAATGGGATGTTGTGCTTGCAAATTAAATGCAAAACATCACAGCCAAGACTATCATCAACAAGATTGGATAAGCTTTAGCATGAATATGATCAGGTAGGTATTTCATTAAATGAGTACCTATTTTGATCCCAATCCAGGCACTAATGATTAATAATATTGCGCCCTTAATGTATAAAAACCCAACAAAGCCTTCACCAAAATCCAATTGATCATGCTTTGCATATAACCAATAAACGACACTGCTTGTGATCGCCATTGGTAAAGTCAACGGGTTTGCCATCGCAGCAGATTCTTTCATACTTGCGCCACGCCTTCTCATCAATGGCACAGTCATAATGCTGCCACCAACGCCTAGAAATGCTGCCACAATGCCTATGACAATGCCAACCAAACCATCACGCTTACGAGTAACTGTTTGAATTTCAATTGTTTTGGGGTTCATAAAACCTTTTCTCACAGTGCAATCAATAATCGTGATTACTAAATAAAACATGAATAACCAACGAATCCAATCACCATCTACTAATGCAGCAATCAAAGCACCAAAACACCCACCGATAGAAATAGAAATGAATAATGACCAAATGTGACTAAAGTTTAAATTCCCCTTTTGATAATGTTGGTAACTCGATAAGGATGCTGAAAAAATCATAATAAATGCAGAAGTTGCCACAGAAATTTGCATGGCAAAATCACTGATCAAACCTTGATCATGCACGGTTAATGATAAATAAGAATACAACAAAGGCACTGTGACAAAACCGCCACCAAAGCCAAATAACACCGTTGTAATCCCTGAAATAATTCCGAAAAAACCTAATAGTAATAACATCGTAATCTCTACATTGATGGCGAATAATCGCATCATACTGAAATTACAACTGGCAAACTTACGGCAAAGTGACATATATTATCGAATATATGCCAAAGGAGTTTATATGGTGATTTATGACATTGAAGACACGCCTAGAGAAATCATTGCCCTTGCAACTGATTATGAAGATGGTACATTTCTACCAACGCACCAACATCAACGAGCACAATTTCTATATAGCATTCGTGGCATGATGGAAGTTTCCACAGATCATGGCCGTTGGCTTGTTTTCCCTGATAGTGGCGTTTGGATTCCGCCACAAACACTACATTCTGTAAGGATGCTTAATGCTTCAACACGAAGCTTATACATTTCACCTGAATTATCATTACGTAATCAATGTGAAGTCGTGAAAGTTTCAAAACTCATGCATTCACTTTTAATAGCAGCGACAGATATTCCTCGCTTATATGAATCTCAAGGGCGGGATGCAACTTTGCTTCAACTTTTAATGTATGAAATTCAAAAAGCAGAAGCTTTGCCTTTTCATATTCCTTTGCCACAAGATTCTACTTTATTAGCGCTATGCCAAAACTTCATTCAATCGCCCAATATCCATGAATCATTAGAAAAATGGGCAAGCTTAAGCCATAAAAGCACACGAACATTCTCTCGATTCTTTCAGAAAGAAACGGGAATGACGTTCAGCCAATGGCGACAACATATTTGTTTATTGTATGCGTTAACTGAATTAACAAAACAGCAATCCATCACTAATATCGCGTTGTCATTGGGCTATGAAAGCATCAGCGCTTTTTCTGCCATGTTTAAGAAATCTCTGAATTATTCACCCAGTGAATTTATATTCTTGCAAAATCGTGAATAATCAATCATACAATTTCTAGCTTGATAATGTTATTGTAACTAGGCACTTTATTTCATTTTTAGAAACACACAAAGGTTTATCATGGATTTCTTTTTGATTCTCTTCCCCATCTTTTCTATTTTTGTTGTGGGATTCATTGCACAAAAGATACTGCGCTTTGATATTCAGAATCTATCCAAAATGTCCTTATATGTACTTTCACCATTTCTGGCCTTTCGTACGTTTTACACTCATGAATTAACGTTCGATTATTTCTACTTAGCTTTTTATGTATTTGCACTCTGTTTAGGATTAGTGCTGATCATCAGCCTATGGTCAAAGCTTATGCGCTATTCTGAAAATATCCGCTGTGGCATGATTTTAAGCGCCTGTTTCATGAATAATGGGAATTATGGCGTGCCTGTGATTTTAATGTTCTTTGGCGCACAGGGATTTGACCTTGCTATCATTATGTTGGTGCTTCAACAATTTGTGATGAGTACCATTGGTATTTACTATGCTGCTAAAGGTAGTGATCGCCAAAGTGAAGCATCTTCTGCTAAATATGCATTGATTCGTGTGATTAAAATGCCCGTCGCTTATGGCGCATTGCTCGGCATTCTTTTCCAACTTATCAATATTCCCATTGGTGATTCCGTGATGAAATCCATTGCCATGATTGGTGATTCGTCCATCGTTGTGATTATGATTATTCTAGGTATGCAATTGGCAATGATTCATATTAGAGAAATTGACCTACCCAAATTATCCATTTCTTTAATTGTAAAAATGGTGATTTCACCAATCTTGGCTTACTTTTTAGTGATGCTATTGCCTTTGCCAGAAACTTATAAAACCATCTTAATCATCTTAGCCGCAATGCCTGCAGCTGCCAATACAACTTTACAAGCGGTATTCTTCAATACACAACCTAAACTAGTTTCTAGCTCAACATTCATCAGCACAATTTTAAGCTTAATAACTTTACCGATTGTGATGTGGCTGTTAGATGTTTCAATCCCGACATGATCATATTACTACTTACCAAGTAACTTAGGTTGTTTGCAATAATATGTTATTTTCCTATGTGGGTATGTAATCTCAATATCATGATCACGAATATAATGATCCCTTAACTTACTAATAAAACTCTCTTTTTTAAGATATGGACGTTGGTTAGTTGCACAAAACTGAGCAATATCTTTTTTATTACACAAACCAATGACACATAAATTTTCATCGATGACTTTATCTAAATTCTTTTCATATAAAGCGCGATACAAACCAGATGTATAAAGTCTCTTTTTATCGTTCCATTCCATCCAAGGTGCAGCGCGTGACTTTGCATAAATATATGATATATCGACAATACCTTGATTATTTTTTAAAGTTATCTCTTTGTTATCACAAAGATCTCTAGCAATATCATAATTCTGATTAACGATCTTTCGAGCATAGCTATTACCTTGCTGAATAATAATATTTTTATCCATATTGGAAAGAATTTTATTATTTTTATCCACATAAACAGGCCTATCATAATCGACTGGTGGACTATAAGAATTATCTGTCCGTCCCAAGAGACACAAATCACCTGTAGAAGAGCATCCACTAACGATAACAAATAAGATTAAATATGTAAATTTATCCATCTAAAAAACACCTTATTTTAATAGGAATTCTTATGATTATAATTTATTAGCGCGATGATTATGAATTAAGCCAATGAAGATCACGAGCAATAATAAAATTGCAGAAGCCAACGCAAATACTCCAAAATAGCCCATCATAGTAATGGGTTTTAACCACCCAAATAACAGAACATACGGTGCACAAACGATTGCTAAAACAATCACTATTAAAACTAGAAAGATGGGCATTGTAAACCTTATGGATAATCAAATAACCATGAATTTAACAAAGCAAAAGGCTCGCGAATATAAGCAACAAAAATAGAGCGAGTATCTGTCGGCGTTGCTGCAGCTAATCCTGAAACATGTTCAATGCCTGAACGTGCTGCCAGCATTAATGATCTTGGTAAATGGAAATCATTTGTCACAACAACTGCATTGTGAATATCCATCAATTTTTTAGAATTAATAAATTGATGCGCTGTGCGAGTGGAATCATCTTCCAATAAAATATTTTCTTCTGGAATGCCACGTTTTACTAAATATTCCTGCATCACTTCTGCTTCGCTTTTTTCTAAGCCTTGCGTTTTACCACCAGAAACAATAACTTTAACCTGTGGTGCTTCCAACCAATATTGATAAGCCATATCCAAGCGATTTTTCAATGCTTTTGTTGGCTCAAGTGGATCACCTTCAATTTGATAACCTAAAACAATCACAGCATCAGCATTGTCAGTTGCATGGATATCCTTAACTTGAGAATGAATAATGCCATTGCCCACACAAATGACAACTAAACACATTAAGAAAAATAGAAAAACGCCGCAACGAAAGTTGCGAAAGCAAAAAAGGGCAAATGATTGTGTGGATGTTTTTTTATTATTATTTGTCATTTACCCTTCTCATAAATCTTTACCAGTTAATTATCAATTTGAGCCATTAAGCTTAGCATTTCAATCACTGTTACCGCAGCATCTGCACCTTTATTCCCTGCTTTTGTGCCTGCGCGTTCTAAAGCTTGTTCGATACTATCTGTTGTTAATACACCAAATGCAATTGGCTTTTGATGATCTAAACTTACGTGTGCGATACCTTTAGAAACTTCGTTAGCAACGAAATCAAAGTGTGGTGTAGATCCGCGGATGACAGCGCCGAGACAAATAATAGCATCAATATCATTTTTTTTCGCAAATTGTTGTGCGATTAAAGGAATTTCAAACGCACCTGGCACCCAAGCCAACTGAATATTGTCTTCACTTAAACCGTGACGTTTCAATGCATCCACTGCACCATCAATTAATTGCTTTGAAATTAAACTATTAAAACGACCTGCAACAATAGCAATTTTCTTATTTTGAATGGATAATTGGCCTTCGATAACTTGCATAATAAATCTCCTAATAAAAAAATATTTAATCAAACTGTTTCACTGAAATACTAATTCTTAATTACCTGAACTCAAACTATAAGTAATGCCCCATTTGAGTAGCTTTAGTTGCCAAGTAATCTTGATTCTCTTTTGTCACAAATTTAGGTGTTGGAATGCGTTCTAAAACTTCAATGCCATTTTTACGCAATACTTCCACTTTCTCAGGGTTATTTGTAATGAGTTTCACTTGTGATTGCTCGAAATATTGCAAAATACGCGCAGCAATTGTGAAATCACGACTATCCACTGGATGACCCAAAGATAAATTGGCATCGATCGTATTTTGCCCTTGGTCTTGCAATGCATAAGCGCGAATTTTTTCAGCTAAACCAATACCACGGCCTTCTTGGCGAAGATAGATCATCATGCCATTTTCAGCTTTCGCAATCGTTTCCAAGCCAAAATTCAACTGTGCTTGGCAATCACATTTAATAGAATGGAAAATATCACCTGTTAAACATTCTGAATGAATGCGCATTGTGAGTGGTTTACTTGCATCAAAATTTTCATTACGCAATACAACGTGTGGCTCGCTACCTTCGCTATTTGGGAAAGTATAGATTGTGAAATTGCCATAAGCTGTTGGCAAATGTGCTTGGCTCATCACTTCTAATTTCGTCGCTTTCTCGATGAGGTAATTACGATAATCGACAATATCTTGAATCGTAATTAATGGCATTGCTTCTTTAGCGCTCAATGCAGTTAATTCTTTACGGCGCGCCATTGTGCCATCCTCATTCAATACTTCACAGATCACAGCAACGGGCTTCAATCCTGCCAATTCCATTAAATCTACCGCGGCTTCAGTGTGCCCACGACGCACTAAAACGCCGCCATCTTTCGCAATCAATGGGAAAATATGACCAGGCTTTTTAAAATCTGCCGCTGTTGTACTGTCATCCGTAATTTTACGGCAAGTTAAAGCACGCTCGCCTGCTGAAATCCCAGTATGCGTAGAGATATAATCCACAGTGACAGTGAATGCTGTTTGGTAGCTATCTTCATTACGCACAACCATCGGCGTGAAATCGAAACGTTCAGCAATTGGTGCAGTCAATGGCAAGCAAACTAACCCACCTGCTTTTTTGATCATCGTATTCATGTGCGCATCAGAGCAATGCTCTGCGGCAACAATCATATCACCTTCATTTTCACGAGATTCATCATCCATTACAATGATAATTTCGCCACGTTTTAATGTATCTAGCGCAGCTTCAACACGTTGAATCATTGCTTTCATCTTAATATCCCCATTCTGCTAATTTGTCATAACTCAAAGTTGATTGCTCTTTCTCTTTCAAGATGTACTTGCCGAGCTGATCAAATTCAATATTCACACGATTACCCTCTTTCAATTGATGAAGATTGGTAATTTCAAAACTGTGTGGAATCACGCTGACACTGAACGCATTCGCTGTTACATCCGTCACTGTTAAACTGATTCCATTGATTGCAATTGAACCTTTTTCAACCACTAATTTTTGATAGTCTCTCGCTAAAGCAAAACTTAAAACATAGCTATTTTGAAGCTTCTGCAAGGATTGCAATGTCGTCATCGTATCTACGTGTCCAGAAACAATGTGACCATCCAATCGACTATTGGCAAGCATTGCGCGCTCTAAGTTAACACGACTGCCCATTGTGCTACTTGCAAATGTGCTACGCTTTAAGCTCTCTGGCGTTAAATCTGCCCAAAAACCATAATCATCAAATTTTGTCACAGTTAAACACACGCCATTGCTAGAAATGCTATCGCCGATCTTGACGTTTTCTAGCACCTTTTTGCAGCCAATTTTGATCGTGATAACATCCCCACGATGCTGTTTAGCTTGCAATACACCTATTTCTTCAATGATGCCTGTAAACATTATTCAACCTCCTTCAAGGTTGCTCGTACATAAATAGAAGTGCCTAATTTTTCCGTTTCATGAATGGATAAAATTGGTGCTTCTGATAAATCTGTAATATTGCTGTGATCCCACAAGCTTGGCGCTTTGGCATCACCAATTAATCTTGGACCATAAAACAGTGCAAACTCATTCACTTTTTGAGCACTGATAAAAGCATTATAAATACTGCTGCCGCCCTCCAATAGCACGCTCATGACTTTTTCTTCATAGAGTTTAATCAACACTGAATCTACGGTAATTTCATCATCATTCAATTCAATTAAATGCACATTCTTAGCTATTAATTCGGCCTTTAAACCTGCATTGATAGCTTGGTTTTTAGGATAGATAATCCAAGTTGGTGCAACTGCTGTATCAAATAATTGATAATTTGAATGCTCAATACCATTGAAATTACGAAGCAGTAACACACGAATAGGATTGGGATAATTTTGATCAGGAATACGCACAGCTAAACTTGGATCATCATTCAATAATGTTTTTTTACCAATGATTATCGCATCATGCTTTGCACGTAATTCATGCCCTTTTAATCGTGCATCAACGCCTGTAATCCATTGTGAATCACCTGATTGAGATGCAGTTTTACCATCCAAACTCATAGCGGCTTTCAATGTCACAAAAGGTGATTGTGTTAATTGATTATGAAAAAATATATGATTGATTTGGCGAGCTGAATCAGAATCTGCACAAATAGCTTCAATGCCATTTGCCACTAGGAAAGCTTCACCTTTGCCTGCCACTGATGGATTAGGATCTTGCGTTGCATACACAACTTTTGTGATGCCAGCATTTAAGATTGCCTCTGTACAAGGACCTGTTTTACCATGATGACAACAAGGTTCTAGCGAAACATAAATCGTCGCACCGATTGTGCTTTCGTGATTGTCTTGAGCATTTTGAATCGCCACCACTTCAGCATGTGCTGTACCCGCTTTTGCATGAAAGCCTTCACCAATAATTTTGCCATCTTTCACAATCACAGCGCCCACATAAGGGTTTGGTGAAACGAATCCCATAGAAATCGTTGCCAATGCAATGGCTTTATCCAAAAATTGATGATCTGATTCAGTTAGCTTGTTCATATACCCTCTATCATTAGATTTATTTTGGGGCACAAAAAAACACAGCATAGACAGCATGCCAAATAATAGGCACGTGAATAGAGTTGTGATTTATCTTTTACCATCCAGACTATACTGTCGGTTTTGGAATTTCACCAAGATCAGCTTTCGCTCGCGGACTATCACCGCCGGTCGGGAATTGAATTGCTTCGCACCCTGCCCCAAAGATAAATTTTTCAATTGGCAAAACTCTATCACATATAATTTTCGATATCAAATCACATGCTACAAGTTGTCCGAAATGAGGTTTTTCAAAAATAGAATTATAAAAGAGGCTTATGCTCAAAGAGATAATCAATGAAAGCCCGTACTTTTGCTGGCACATACTTCGTGCTTGGATAAACAATATGAACATCCAATGGCTCTAAACGATGCTCAGGAAAAAGCTCCACTAAATCGCCACTTGCAATGGCATGATCTACGGTAAAGTCCAATAACTGAATAATGCCATAGCCATTAATCACGCTCATCACTGCACCAAAAGGGTCGTTATACAACATTGCAAAATCTAAATTTAATGCATTTTCACCTTTTACTTTCCATGGCAATGGCGTACTAACACTAGGAAATTTCAGTCCAATGCATTTATGATTTTTCAAATCACTGAGGGATTTTGGTGTGCCATATTTTCTTAAATACTCTGGAGATACTACAATTTTCTGTTCAATCCTTGCGTATAATCTTGCAACTAAATTTAAATCCGTCACTTCGCCAATTCGAATTGCTAAGTCAAAGTTTTCTCGCATAAAGTCCACATAAGCTGTACTCAAGAATACTTCCATTTTCAATGTTTCATCATACTTTTCCATAAAACCATTGATCACAGGAATCAATTTATTAATCGCCAAACTATCAGGCAAGCTAATGCGCAATGTTCCACGTGGTACAGAATTATTCAATAGATGGTTTTCAATTTCCTGAATACTTTCTAGAGATTTACGGCAAGTTTCATAATAACTTCGCCCTTCCTCTGTCAAACGAATAGAACGTGTTGAACGATAAAACAATTTTAGTTTTAATTTTTTCTCTAGGCGCTGCACAGCTTTACTCACAGCTGATGGCGTTACACCCAATGAAATTGACGCATCTGTAAAGCTTGAACTCTCCGCTGCTCGGCAAAATACTTGAATATCATCTAACTCTAACGATTGTAATGGTTTCATGTTCGCATTCATTCTATTTATTCCTGTGAGGCACAAATGATTTTCCTGTTAACGATAGTAACAAAAAACTGATTTCATTAACATAGCAATCAGTTTGAAGTTATGGCTAACACACAAACAACTATCTCATTATATTTTTTAAAAGGAGTTTCACATGAAAACATTATCTAAATTGGCTATTCTTTCCCTATCAGCAACAATGGTAACAAGTATCGCAGTTGCTCAACCTTATCCTGCATATCAAGTATTGAATGACTTAAGTGCAGAACAAGTAACACAGTTGAAACAATTGGGTCGCATTTCTGAAAATAATCCGATTAACCCTGTATATGAAGCAAAAGTGCAAAGCATTTTAACACCAGCACAAAATGCAGAATACACTTCAAAAATGTATGGTCCAAGAACGTCATCTAACTCTAACGATTTCAACTTCAATATGGACAGCAAATAATGTTAACGTTTGATCGTCATATTGAAACATTGATCAATCGCCCAAGCATTAACAACTCGTTAATGCTTGCGGGCAGAGCTTTGATGGCATACTTATTCATCATCGCAGGTTGGAATAAAATCTCAGGCTATGCTGGCACAGCAGCCTACATGGAATCTCAAGGTATTCCAGGTAGCTTAGTCTATGTAGTGATTCTATTAGAATTCGGTGGTGGATTGGCATTATTAATCGGCTACCAAACGCGCATTGTTGCGTTCTTTTTAGCATTTTTCTGTATTGCATCAGGTTTAATTTTCCATGGTGCACCAGAAGAAGCAACCAGTTTAATGAAAAATTTAGCGATGGCAGGTGGATTCATTTATATCCTTGTGCAAGGCGCTGGAAAATTCAGCATTGATAGTTTCCTAACGAAAAAATAATTTTTCTCTGATTATCTATGCCATTCCCCCGAATGGCATTTTTTTGCCCAAAAATCAGTAATATGACCTATAATTTCACTATCTCCCTAACCTCAGGATTTTTGTGAAGCAAAGAACATTACGTTTACTCTTCATTAGTTACGTTATTCCAACATTGGGCGCTATGCTCATCAGCGGTGCTTACCAATTAATTGATGGTTTCTTTATCGGGCATTTTATAGGTGCTGAAGGCTTAGCCGCTGTTAATATTGGTTGGTCATACATCACAGTTTTATTAGGCTTTGGCTTGTTGGTCGGCGTTGGCACAGGCAGTTTATATTCCATTGCCAAAGGTGCAGAAGATGATAAGGAAGCCCGAAAAATCATTGGGCAATCCATTACATTAATTCTTATTCCTGGGTTAATCTTCGGCATCATTCTCTATCTTTCAGCACCCACATTGGTTTATATGTTGAGCGATGCAGAATATCGTGTGAGCCAAAAATTCGTTACAACTGCTTATATGGCAATTGATTTCATCCAAGTATTTGCAGTCAGTTCACCATTAGTGATTGGTAGCTTAGCCTTACCATTCCTCGTTCGCAATATGGGTAAACCTTATTATGCAACGCTCTATATGGCAATCGGCGTTTCCATCAACGTCTTATTTTCTTATCTCTTCATTGTTGTATGGGAAATGTCTGTCTTTGGTGCTGCTGTTGCCAATATTTTAGGTGAATCATGTGCTATGTTTTTAGGTTTATATTACATCCTTTTCAAAAGTGGTGAACCCCTTAAACCTCATCACTTTAAGCCTAATTTCACGTTGATTAAAAATATTATGGTCAATGGCGCATCCACATTCTTTATGTACATTTATGTGGGCTTTATCATGATGTTGCATCATAAAATGCTCGTAAAATATGGTGGCACAGTTGCTGTTTCTGCTTATACAATTACAGGCTATATCATCACGATCTATTATTTAGGCATGGAAGGCATTGCCAACGGTGTGCAACCCATCATCAGTCGTTTATATGGCCGTGAAAATTATCTTTCAACACGCGCAATCATTCGTATGATGGCTTTTGTGGGCATGACTTATGGCATTACACTAACAATATTCTTACAGATATTCCCTGAGTTTTTTACAGCACTCTTTACCAATGAACTGGAACTTTCCAAAGTCACCATTCATGCTATTAATTTCCATTTGCCACTGCTCTTTTTAGAAGGTGCATTTGTCATGGTCACAGTCTTCTTCCAAGCCATTGGCGAAGGTACAAAAGCTTTAGTAATTTCCATTGGTAATTTAGTGATTCAGATTCCTTTCCTATTCATCGCACCTAAATTCTATCAACTAGATGGCGTTTGGGTTGCAATGCCATTAAGCTCTGCATTACTAGCTGTACCTGTGATTTATTGGGCATATTTACGTTATAAAAAAATCTCATAAGAGTTATTCACATAATAATGGTTAACAATGATGCAATCTTTGCGTACTATCAAAGTATTGATTAAATTTAATATATAAGGATGTACGATGAACTCTCGCACCACCATAATTTTAAGCTTCAGCATTGCTGTTGCTTTAGCAGTCACAAATATGAGCCAAGCACGCCCATTGGATGAAATTCGAGCTTCTGGTACCCTAAAAGTTGGCGTACCTGGAGATTATGCGCCTTTAGCATTTTACGATAAAGATAAAAATCTTGTGGGCTTCGATGTTGATCTCATCCAAGATTATGCTGCAAAGCAAAATCTCACTGTTGAATTTGTACCAACCTCTTGGCCAACTGTTAGCCAAGATTTAAAAGCCAATCAATTTGATGTGGCAATTGGCGGCATTACATTCACAGATCAACGCGCACAAGAATTTTTTCTCACAGAAGAAATTCTACCCAATGGCAAAATAGCTTTAGCTCGTTGCACAATCTCACAAGAAATTGGTAACTTTGAAAAAATTAATCAACCAACAGTGACTTTAGTTGTCAATCCTGGAGGAACTAATGAATCATTCGTCAATGAACGTATAGATAAAGCTAATGTTGTGCGTGTTAAAGATAACTTCGATAACATCCAAGCACTACGTGATCAAACTGCTGATGTCATGATTACAGATTTAATTGAAGGTAAATATTACCAACACAATGAACCGAATGTTCTATGTATGGCAACAACTGAGCCATTCACTGGTACTGCAAGCTACAAAGCTTATATGGTAAATCAAGATGATGGCAAACTACTCAATAGCCTTAATGGTTGGTTGCAAAATACTGAGTTAAAAACTTTCCAAGATAAATGGGGAATGTAATAACCAACCTACCATCCCACTTGCAATGACAACTAACCATATTGGCAATTTCCAATACATTAATGCAACGAATGCGATTAGCGCTAAACTAAAATCTGTGGCATTGAAAATTGTATTTATCCAAATGGGTTGATAGAAAGCCGCTAATAACAAACCAACTACAGCAGCATTGATCCCAATTAATGCTGCTTTTGTTTGAGCATGATGACGTAAGCTTTCCCAAAATGGCAAAGCCCCCACAACCAACAAAAAAGATGGCAAGAAAATTGCCACCAAAGCAATCATTCCACCCACCCACCCATTAGGAAATTCATTCATACTTGCACCTAAAAATGCTGCAAATGTGAATAATGGTCCAGGTACAATCTGTGTTGCGCCATAACCTGCTAAAAACAAGTCATTGCTAACTCTACCAGTTTCCACAACTTCGGCTTGCAATAACGGCAAAACTACATGTCCACCACCAAAAACCAAAGACCCTGCACGATAAAAATCATCGAACATGATGGCTGTAGTATTTGGCCAAATCCATACAATCATAGGTAAAATTATCAATAATACAAAAAACATTAATAGCCAAATACCGCCTGATTTTTTTGAAATTGGGACGTTTAAAACTTGATGAGTATCATCAAGATTAGGCTGAAATAATTTCCAACCTACAAATCCCGAAATGATAATTGCTAAAACCTGCCCGATTGCCGATGGAACTGCCAAGACAAAACATGTTGTGATCACCATAATGGTAATCCTAGCTTTATCAGGGCAAAGGTTCTTTGCCATTCCCCAAATTGTTTGAGCAACAATGGCAACAGCTGCAATTTTTAATCCATGCAAAATTCCTGATGTTGCAATATCACTATATTGCGCTACACCCAATGCAAAAATAATCAAAAAAATTGCTGAAGGTAGTGTAAACCCTAACCACGCTGAGAATGCGCCTTTATATCCTGCTTGAGATAAACCAATTGCCATGCCAACCTGGCTACTCGCAGGACCTGGCAAAAACTGACAAATAGCAACAAGATCGGCATATTGCGCATCGCTCAGCCAACGTCTTTTACTGACAAATTCTTCTCTAAAATAGCCTAAATGTGCGACTGGCCCACCAAATGATGTTAACCCTAACTTTAAGAAGATTAGAAACACCTGCCAAGCAGAAATAGATTGAGACACAATCATTGCCCTTATGAATCAGAAAACGATCTAACAGTATAACTATTAAATATGACAGAAATATTAAACTAGTACATCTTCATCGCTAAACTATTCAACAGTTTTCTGCGTACAGGCCAATCTGGTAAAAATGTAGTCATGAATGCTTTAAAACGGTGATTATGGCTGCGTTCCAATAAATGTACTAATTCATGCACGAGTACGTATTCCAAACACTCTAAAGGATATTTGGCTAATTCCGTGTTGAGCCAAATCCTTTTGGCTCGAGTATTACAAGTGCCCCATCGTGTTTTCATTTTCTTCAATCGCCATTCTGATGATTGCACTTGCATAGTTTCTTCCCATTGCAGGATCAATGTAGGCATGATTTTTTGGATTTCCATGCGATAAAGGTTATCTAATAACTTAACTTTTTGCTCAAGAGTTAAATCACCATTGCTTTGCAAAATCATCTGGTCATCTCGCATAAAAGCTTCTGCTTTTTTGTGATCAGTTTCCAATAGCAATGGATAGGATTTTCCCCATAAACAATGGATTTCACCTGATTGATATTCCAGTTCTGGTTTTATTGACAAAGATGATAATTTAGCTAATTGTGCTTTTACCCAAGGCAAATGGCTTAACAGAGTCATTTGAATTTGTGTTTGGGGTAACCTTTTCGGCACGCTGACGTAAGCTTTGCCATCTTTTTTCACGCGGATATAGAGATTTTTAATGGCTTTTACATCCAAAATAAACTCAATATCCTCGATAATTACACTACTATGTTTAGTCATGTTTTTGAACAAAAACTTTATAATCCGTTAAATATAGATTAAATTTCTGAGTATTACCAACATGTAAAGCCATGTGAAATTTCATATAAGCTTTCATGGATTGAGAATCCGAAACTCGTGAACCAAAGCCCAATGTTTGCCACATAAGTTGAGTAATCCACAAACCATGCCCAACAATGGCACTGTTATTTTCTAATGTGAATAATGTTGGTATAAAATCTTCAACTTGTGCACAGAACTCATTATATGTTTGCCCTGTTTCACCGCGTCTTGCATTAGGATCAGCTTCTTCCCAATAAGCAATTGCCAATGGCAAGCGTTCTTCACCTGTTAAACCTTCCACAAATTCATAACCAAAAGTATTGAACTCATTCAATCCTGAGAACTGCAAAGGCTTCATATCATATTTTTGCATCAATGGTATTGCTGTTTGTGTTGTACGAATAAACTTAGAAACATAGATTTTCGATGGCTTTTCCAACCATTCATCTGCCAATAATTGCGCTTGCACCAAACCTGTCTCTGTTAATTCAACAGTCTCATTCGGCTTACTGATTCCACCTGCATTCGCTTCACTTTCTGCATGGCGCGCAAATATAATCTTTTTCATCAGTTATCCTCATTGCTTAATTAGTGATCAAATAAAAAGAAGATCTTTTATTTACTTATATTTCAAACAATTAATATAGTTATAAAAAGATCTTCACTTTTTCCTCACAATTTTATCCACAGGTTATTTGGATAAAATGGGATAACTCCAAACAACTTCAAATTTCTGCTTTCTCTCCTACGGCGAGAAAGCTTCTAGATAAATATCTAACAAATTTAAAAAGGTGCTGAGGATAACTATTCGCTTTTTGCCAATGTTTGAAGATAGAGCATAATAGCATTGGATTCATACAACCAAGTCACAGATTGATCTTCATTCACAATATACAAACAAGGTACTTGGCGTTTGCCACCCTCATTGATCAAGCGCTCTTCAGCAGCTTTATCATTCAATGCATCCACCAATTCAATTTTTAAGTTCAAACGGCGAATTTCACGGCGAACTTTCACACAAAATGGACAAGCGTGAAATTGATACAATTTTAATTGTGCTGTTGCTTCATCCAATTTCTTTTGCTCTTCCACTGCACGAATCATTGGTGCTGGCGCTGTTAATTTATCCAAACCTAAAATGATTTTGCCTAAAATCCAACGAATTACTTTCATTATTTTTGCTCCTTAGCTGTTTCCCATTGTTGCCATGCATTGTAACCACCTTGTAAATCGTAAACTTCTTTAAAGCCTAGATCCAACATGATTTTGCGTGCTTTTTCACTGCGATTACCTGAGCGACAAAATATATAAACAGGTTCATCTTTATTCAAACCTTTCAATTTCACTGTGAAATCTTCTGACAAATAATCGATGTTTTGTGCTTTACCAATTGTACCTTCATTGAACTCGTCAGCAGTTCTCACATCCACTAATTGAATTGAATGGTCTTTCATTAATTCATCATAAGTTGCAGGATCACGTAAATAGCTAACATCATCACTCCAACCCAATTGCAAAGTAAATAGACATATCATCAATAACAGAGTCTTTTTCATACTTTTCTCCACAAAACAAAAGCCCCAATCTGAGGCTTTTCTCGATTAATAAAAAACTAGGCTTTCTTTAAGAATAGTCTACTTAACCAACAAGTCATCATAATACCTAGAACTAATGCAAATATGCCATAAATGATCATCATATATTCAGCCATATTTAAACCCCACAATGACCATGTATCCTCACCACAAATGCCTGTTTGCATGAAATGCGATGGGAACCATCTGTGCATTGGCAGACCAAATGGGAATGATGCTTCTGTCATAGAGCAGCTACTTGTGAAAGGATTATAATCTGGACGCAAACGATCCAATGTAATCATTTCCAAATTCAAGCTCCATAAAAAGCCCTTAACAATCGCCCAAAATGCACCAATATAACCAATCAGTTTTAAAATAATATTCTTTGGATAAAGTGCCGTAATAAATGCAAATACTGCTATTGCGATCATTGCAAAGCGAATATAAACGCACATTTCACAAGGCCTTTGTCCTAAATGCTCTTGGAAATAAAAGACAGCAATCAACTCCAATGCTAATGCAATGAATCCACCTAAAATCCATAACCAGCGTTGATCTTGCCATTTGGCAACAGTTTGCCACCATGAGTTTTTTTGATTGAGCTTAGACATAATTTTAATCTTCTTTTGAAGTTTGTAATGTACGAATCACAGCTTCTAATTCTGTAACACGCGCTTTTAAATCATCCACTTCGCTGCGTGTTTTTAAAAGAATCTTCTGTTGGATTTCAAATTCATCTTGTTTCGCGAATTTAAAGTTTGGCAAAACATTTTCAAGCTGCTCTTTCACAACTCGATCAATCTCTGCATGAGTGTTTTTTAAACCTTCTGGCAATGATTCCTGAATTTTACCTGCCATATTTTGTAAAAAATCTTTTGGCATAACGCCCTCACAACTTTCAATAAAGTCATCATTATACGCGAAAGATTAGCTCCATCGTACCAATAAAGATAATAATCCTGCTGCAATTAATGGGCCAACTGGTACACCATTAAAGACCGCAACACCAATAATTGTGCCGATCAATAATTCAGGTACATACATTGGGCGAACTTCCAACAATGAAGCACCTTCTCCACCAAGCCATGCAACTGCAATGCCCATCAAAACGGCAGCAATGGATTGCCAATTCTTCAATGAGCCAAGTACTTCCATAAAATTAATTTTGCCACTGGCTAAAGGAGCCATTACACCAATTGTGAGAATAATCACCCCAAGCCATAAACCTTTCTTTTCTACTAATGGTAAAAATTGATTTAAGGGCGTAACTTTCATCACAATTAATACAAGCATTGCAATCAGCACTGTATCGTTTTTGCTGAGTAAGCCTAATCCTGCAATGACTAATAAAAATAGCAGTGTAAAATCTATGTTTTCCATTAATTTCTGTAATCCTTGTTTCATGCATCATCCATTGAACGATATCGATCAAATATAATATAAAGTATGCTACCACTTAAGCAAAATGGTTCATAATATGTTGGATTAACCATTTACTTTAATATCAATGATAAGGGCTTAACATGACATTATCTTGGACAAAACTATTAATCACATCCATATTATTACTATCATTCAGCCATGCTGTGCCTTATGCGCCAATAAATATTGATCAATTACTGGTTAAAAAAGAGCAAGGCGCGACAATTAACCTTCAATATTTACAAGATCGCATTGCAGAATTATCTAAAAATGCAGGCACATATCCAACACAATTTGATTCAGAAACTGATAAAACTGAAGCAGCCAAAGAAGCTCAGGTTTTATTGGAAATTGCCAAAACAATGACAGAAGCATCCGATGAGCCAAGTACACTGTATTTATCCATGCAGATTGCGCGCATTGGACATAATTTAGATATTAAAGGTGCGGCAGAACAAGCTATCAGTTATGCAGATCGTTTCATAGAAAAAACACCTGATGATTCCACTGGTTATTTCTTCATGGGCGCATTCTTATCCGAATCAGGAAAAGTCAAAGAAGGTCGACCTTATTTAGACAAAGCATTAGAGCTAGGTAATGAAGCTGCTCGCTGGTCAATTGCTATGTCATATCTATTTGAAGGCAATGCAGAAGAAGCTTTAAAAGAATTAAAGCTTTATCAAAAAAGCTATCCAAAAGATGATCGTGCTAAGCAACTCATTGAAGCGATTAATAGCGGTAAATTAGAGCTCAAAAGTTCAGAACCTAAATAACAACTATAGAAAAGCCACTCAATTGAGTGGCTTTTCTAATACTAATATTTTGTAAATATTAAACTAATTCTCCATCAAATCAATATCTTTCGTTTCTTTAGAAAAAGTAATCGCGATAAAGCTGATAATACCAACCACAGCTAAATAGTAGCCCACATAATAAATACCTTTCTCAAAGCCCATTAAATATGTGATCGCAAATGGTGGCAATGATCCGCCTAAAATCCCACCTAAGTTATAGGTCATCGATGCGCCTGTATAACGTACTTGCGTAGGGAAAATTTCCGATAAAAATGCCCCCATCGGTGCAAAGTTAAAACCCATTGCAAATAAGCCAAACGATAAATAGATTGTTGTCCGTGCAACATTACCACTCGTTACAGACATGCCAAATAACAAACCCGCTGCCATGATAATGAAATAACTCAACAATAAAATCGGTTTACGACCATAACGATCACATAATAAAGCTGAAATGGGTGAAGCTATTGCCATAAACATAACTGCGATGGATAACATCACTAAATATTCTGTGCGTGTATAAACATGCGTTGTTACTGTGCCATACTGCAATGAAAATACTGTAATGATGAAAAATAACGTATAACAAGCAACCATACTAATCGAGCCAACTGCCAACATTTTTGTGTGTTTTGTGAACATTTCCATTAATGGAATTTGCACCTGTTCTTCTGATTGCTCTAATTTCTTAAAGGCAGGGCTTTCAATGATGCTTAAACGCACATATAAACCAACAATCACTAATACAGAACTTAAAATAAATGGTATGCGCCAGCCCCATGAATTCACAGCTTCTGTCGTTAACATTTGCTCTATCGCAATAAAGATTCCGCACGCTGCTACAAAGCCAATTGGCGGACCTAATTGTGGAAACATGCCAAACAATGCTCGTTTACCTTTCGGTGCATTTTCTGTGGCTAATAATGCTGCCCCACCCCATTCGCCACCTAAACCTAAACCTTGCCCAAAGCGCAAAATGCATAATAAGATTGGGGCAATGAACCCTATAGAATAATACGTTGGCAAGAAACCAATCAAAGTTGTACTGATGCCCATAATGAGCAATGAAGCCACCAATGTAGTTTTTCGCCCAATGCGATCACCAAAGTGACCAAACAGTGCAGAACCTACAGGACGCGCGACAAATGCGACACCAAAGGTTAAAAATGTTAACAGCGTTTGTGCTTCAGGATTCGTAGATGGGAAAAACAATGGACCGATAAACAATGCCGTCGCTAAGCCAAAAATATAGAAATCATAAAACTCAACTGCTGTACCAATGAAGCTTGCAAATGCTACACGAACATAAGAATTTCTTGGTTCTGCTTCTTTTGCTGTTGCCATGGTTTCATCCATGGGCTCGAAAGTATCTTCAAAAACTGTCGACATAAAACACCCTTTAGACGGAATAACGTCTTTTTTATATTTATAAAATTCGCTAAACCTATTGGCGTTGTAAAGCAAGGGTGCGTGCTTTGAACATTAGTAACCTTATGGGTTTTATGACCAATAGTACTAATGGTATATCACATATATTTGGGAAGATGAAGGATAATACTGATAAATAATATTTTCACAATAAAAAAGCCAGATAAATTTCTAGCTTCCTAATTACTTCAATCGGCACAACTTATGCGAAATAATATAGCTCTGCATTGATGGGATATTTGATACCGCCAAGCTTTTTAAATTGTCGCTCTTTGGGTAACAATGGCAATACTGCATTCACATAATCAAATGGGCGATGGATATATCGATCTTTCAGATCATTCAATTGCGCCATCACAGTCTCATCCACTAAAGGTTGATCTACCCAATCATCTTCTTTTTCATCATGCACATATTCGATGAAATAATTTTGAAAGTGCTCATCCCACAATGTTTCTGCTGTTTGCCTTTCATGCACGATCACAATATTGTCATCATAATTCTGCCATTCTGCGGCATCCATTTTGTTCTCTTTCAAAAAACGATCTTTTACAATGAAAGGAATATTATGCTCATAACCTTCGCGCATATTATCTTGGATCATTTGGATCATCTCTTGAAGCTCTTCTGGGCTTTGCTTTTGCTTAGGATTATCTTGAGCAAATTTGTCCACTTGAGACTTTGCATAAGCATAATCCGCAAAGTTTAGATGAATCAAATAGTCCTGTTGCATCGCATATAATTGCTCAATGATAGAACTTAACTTCTCGCCTTGTACAGCAAAAATGCCATCTTGAGAAAACTCTGTAGACATATAGTGCAATAATTCTGTCAATGATGTTTCTGGTGGCAATTTTTCTGTTTTCACATTGCTTGGGTACGGCAAAGATGCAAATGGGCTATTGGAAACACCGCGAATGGTTTTATCTTGATAACACTGCATCATGTCGATCATTGGCTTATCTAGTTGCTCGCTATCATAAATCGCAATGTGTTGAGTTTTAATGCGGTTTTGCAGGAAATAAACATAAATACCCGCAGGTAAATCTGACACAAATAAATAATTCGGCTGAACTAAATGAAAGTCTAGATGCTCAGCTTCATGGATCAATTGATCAATCATAGCTTGATGTGCAGTTTCACCACGATATGCAGTTAATTTCACTCGTGGCTGATTGATGATTGGTATGCCATAATTTGGCATTGTCATCGCTTTTTTCATCATTCGGCTGATCCAAAAACGAAAGCCAATAATCGCCAACAAAACAACAATAATCACAGCCACAATCGCCGCACCAATAAACTTCCCAACTAATAATATAAAATCCATTCAAATCCTTTGTTTTACTTTTTAATACTTATTTTTCAGTCGATTAAATTAGATTGGCATTATACAAGAGGATTTATTGATAAAGCTATCAAACAAAAATAAGCAACTCAATTGAGTTGCTTATTTTGACATAAAAGCTATTTGAATTTACCTCTGATTCTTCATCATCAAATCAAGCTTTTCCCAAATTTTCTCTAAGCGCTTTTCAGAAACAGGCACGACCGTTTTCATAGGTTGCGCGAACAGTGAAACGGCTAGCTCTTCAATCATCCAACGATACTCCACAACTTCCACAATCTCACCAACTTTCATGGTCGCTGTTTTGAGCTGAGATAAATGCTGATCAATGATTTTGGCATGATCACCATCACGGCTCATATTTTGGCTAAAGCGCTCCACGCGAACTACCATTGCCTTCATATAACGTGGCAATTGCTTGCGCCATTCTTGTGGCGTATTGCTAATAAAACCTGCATAAATCAAGCGATCTTTCGCTTTTTGAATCGGCTTTTCGATCATAGCTCGATTCATCGGATGCATTGCACGAAGTGCATCGGAAACCTTTTCACTTTCCATAAAAATTTCGATCACAAGCTTCGTTAAGTCCGTTGCTTCACTCACGATTGTTTTACGCATATTATTCAGCAATGCATTGAATGTCGCTGCATCTTTTGGCAATTTTGCTTCATCCAAATAATCGCGAATCAAAGCTTTCATCAAATCATCTTTGAGGATCGCTTCGTTACCTACTTGGCGGAACATCAAAGCCAATTTGCCAAATTGAGGCCACTGCTTTTGTAGATATTTAACTTCTTGGCGAAGCTCTTTTAAACTCAAATCAATCAGAGTTTGCAAATGTGCACGGTTCGCTTCACTTTGGCGATCATATAATTTTGCCTTCACGCCATTTTCAACTTCTTCTAACGCAACATATCCAACCAATTGAATACCGTTTCTTGTGAATTTAACTTCTGATTCAATCGCCCAATCATCTGTTGTGAATACTTTCTCAGCCGATTGTGATTGTGTTACTGAGCTATTTTCACTAGTATCAACTTGCTTTTGCTTCTGTTTTTTAGGCTTATTTGGGGAAGCTGCCAATGCTTGGAAAGCTGTTTCCGCTTTATGGGAAAACTGCTGCTTCAAACTTTCTAAATCACGACTTTGCCCTAATGTTTTACCACCTGCATCGATGATGCGAATGTTCATACGCAGATGTTTATCGAGTGCTGATTCATCAAATTCATGTGGTTCAATTTCAATCTGACGAAGCTTTTTAATGATGGTTTGTAATTGATAATAGAGATTACCTTCTGCAAATTCGATCTCGTTAAAAATCTTATCCGCAAAATCAGGCAGCGGCACAAATTGACGACGATAACTTTTTGGCAAAGTGCGAAGTAATTCCGTAATTTTTTCTAAAATCAAACCGTGTGATAACCAATCCAATCGTGTTTGATCCAATAAATTGAGCGCTGCAATTGGCACAAGCAACGTCATACCATCATCTTGATGTGCAGGATCAAATAGATATTGTGTATTGAGTTTTAATCCATTCAATTCCAATACTTCAGGAAAATCATCGAGATTCAGATCTCCATCGTGCGCGAGAATATCTGATTCAGTGAAGATCAAAGCATCATTATTTTTACGAACTTGGCACCATTTTTCGAGCTTTTGTACCGAATAACAATCCGCTGGTAAACGCGAATCGTACCATTCATAAAGCACAACTTCTTCTGCCAAAATATCACGGCGGCGCGTTTTATCTTCCATCTCTTCCACTTTTTCAATCGTAGCTCGATTCTGTCGATAGAAATGCGCACGCGTTGCAATGTCATCTTGAATCAATCCTTCTTTGATCATCAATTCACGAGATAATTCAGGATTAATACGTCCAAAGCTCACAGGGCGATTGCGAATGATCGCGAGGTTAAACAAGAACACCGTTTCATCTGCAACAGCCTGCCCTTGCTTCTTACTCCAATGGGGTTCGTTGTATTGCTTTTTGATCAAATGAGAACCGATGGATTCCAACCATTCAGGATTAATGCCCGCACACATGCGCGCATAAACTTGTGAAGTTTCTACAATCTCCATCGCCATTAACCATTTCGGTGGTTTTTTATACAAGCTTGATCCTGGGAACACGCGGAACTTTTGTCCCATTGCACCTTGGTAAGCATTATCTTCCCCAAGCGCACCAATGTGATCCAATAAGCCCACCAATAAAGATTGATGGATCATATCTGTGGCAAAAGTTGGGAACTGATAATTACTCTCTTGCTCACCTGAAATTTCAGGCAAATCATTCAATGTAATTTTAGAAGCTTTGAGCATATCTTTGATTTGCTGGTACAACTCAAACCATTCACGCATACGCATGAATGAGATAAAATGTTTACGGCACAATTCACGCAAATAGGACTGTGAATTGCCTTTCACTTGATTTTGATACCAGAACCATAAGTTCAAGTAACCAATGAAATCTGACTGCTTATCCTTAAACAAACGATGCTTTTCATCGGCTGCTTGTTGTTTATCAATCGGGCGCTCATTCGGATTCTGAATGGATAGCAAAGCAACTAAAATTAAAACTTCTTGCCCAATGCCATGTTCAATGCCTTTAAAGATCATTGCACCAAAACGAGGATCCAATGGTAATAATGCAAGCTTTTTACCCAATTGAGTTAAGTAAGAATTTTCATCAATCGCCTTAATTTCACGAAGCGCCATGTAGCCTTCTTTAATTTGACGAAGCTCTGGCGGTTCAATGAATGTGAAATCTTCAGGATTACCCAAGCGCAAATGTGCCATCTGTAAAATTACAGAAGCCAATTGTGTGCGCTTAATTTCAGGATCTAAAAATAATGGACGATTATCAAAATCTTCCTGACTAAATAAACGAATGGCAATACCTTCACTCACACGGCCACATCGACCACTTCGTTGATTTGCAGAAGCTTGTGCGATCGGCTCTATCAATAAACGCTGTAAACGGGATCTTGGACTATAGCGACTAATACGAGCAACGCCTGTATCGATCACATATTTAATGCCTGGTACTGTTAAGGATGTTTCTGCAACGTTTGTTGCCAATACAATGCGAAGCTTATGATGTGGGGCAAATATACGATTTTGCTCTGCATTGCTTAAGCGAGAAAATAGGGGCAATACATCATAATAACGAGAAAATTCTTTATGCAGAACATCCGCTGCATCTCGGATTTCACGTTCACCTGGCAAGAATACTAAAATATCACCCGGTTGCTCTTGTGACAGCTCACGCACAGCCGTTGCAACGCCTTCGATCATATCTTGATCATCGCCATCATCATCTTGCAATAATGGACGATAACGAATTTCTACAGGATAAGTTCTACCTGAAACATTGATGATGGGAACTTTTGATTTAGGCGTAGAAAAGAAGTTTGCAAACTTTTCAGGATCAATCGTTGCTGATGTGATGATCACTTTGAGATCTTTACGCTTTTCTAAAATGCGCTTTAAAATTCCCAATAAAAAATCAATGTTCAACGAGCGCTCGTGCGCTTCATCGATGATGATGACTTCATATTGATTTAGATAAGGATCTTTTGTGAGCTCTGCCAATAAAATACCATCTGTCATTAATTTCACAGTGGTTTCTGACACTGTTTGATCCGAGAATCGCATTTTATAGCCCACAAACCCACCAATTGGCACTTTGAGTTCTTCTGCGATGCGATCAGCAACACTTCTTGCCGCTAATCGTCTTGGTTGCGTGTGGCCAATTAAACCTTTCGCGCCTAAACCCAATTCTAAGCAGAATTTTGCTAATTGCGTTGTTTTCCCTGAGCCTGTTTCACCACAAATCACAACCACAGGATGATCAGCCAATGCAGCTTTAATTTCATCCCGCGCACGTGCAATTGGCAATGCTTCATTGTATGTAATTTCAGGGAATTGTTTTAATTTAGCCTGAACATTGGCACAAGATTCTGCCATCTCAGCTGCGAGTTTTTCGATCTCTTCTGGTGATGCATCCTTTTTCTTAAATTGATGCAAGGTACGACGAAAAAAGTGAGCACGCTTTAGCTCAACTTGCGGTAATAACTCAAACAGCGATGACAAAGAATTCTGACTCATGACATATTCAGTAAAAATAAAATAGTGTCATAGGTTATCACAAATCAGTTTATTTTACGCTTCTGCTGATAGAAACTGTTGTTCTAATTCTTCAAAAGGTAAATTTCTACCAATCACAACTAGAGTTGATTCGGCAGTTTCATGAGCTTGCCATTCATCACCATAATCAAAACCCACAACTTTATAAACACCTTGAATAATTAAGCGTTCTTCATTATTGGCAATTGCTAAAATGCCTTTATAGCGGAGCATATCATTGCCATAATTTTCGATCATCTGCTCCATCACGCTGCCAATGGCATCAATGTCCATTCGCTTGCCACGAAATACGTAGGATTTAATGTCATCATTCCATGAGCGTTCATTAGGATCAAATGAAAATGGCTGAAAACTCATTTGGCTTTCTGTGGATTCAAATTGATAACTGCCCTTTTGGACATTGAGATTATTATCAATTTCAAAGGCTTTAATATCCAACCAAGATGCTTTAGGCAATGCACCTAAAACTGCTTCTAATATTTCTGCTTTCTGATTGATGCGATTCAAGCGATTCAATACAGCTTCTTTTTGCTCACTATCTACACGATCAACTTTCGTCAATACAATGCGATCAGCAAAGCCAATTTGCGCAGAAGCGACACGATGTTCATCGAGCTGGATCAATGCATGTTCTGCATCCACTAATGTGATCACTGCATCTAAATAGACAGAATTACGGATTCGTTCATCCACAAAGAAAGCTTGAATGATCGGTCCAGGATCTGCCAATCCCGTTGTTTCTAAAATTAAGCGATCAATCGCCACATCACCACGTTCAATTTTATCGAGGAGTTCATGCAGAGCTTCAGTTAATTCACCACGAACGCTACAACAAATACAGCCATTGCTTAACTCAATTAATTCCATCGTTTGGCTATGTTTCAATAAAGCACTATCAATGCTCACTTCGCCAAATTCGTTTTCAACAATCGCAAGCTTTTCACCCTGATTGTTCGTTAACAAATAATTAATGAAAGTTGTTTTGCCTGAACCTAAAAACCCAGTCAATATTGTAACTGGTAACATCGCCCCACCTTTTTAATCCTTATTTAACAACACTTAAATCCACCTTTACCACCATAACGCGCATCTTGGCGCTCTCTGAAGAATTCTTCATAAGTCATTGGCGTTTTATCAGGATGATTCAACTTCATATGTTGAACATAATTATCATAATCAGGAATGCCCACCATCAAATTGGCCATTTGACCTAGATATTTACCAGCTTTAGCTAATTTATTAAACATCTACAATCTCCTTTAATAAAATTCAGGCTAATCCAAAGATTAGCCTGAAATATTACACATTAATGTGATGCAGGTAATTTCTCTGGAAATGCTTCATAAGGGACTTCATTCGCTGATGGTTTCGGGTTTCTCAAACCTGACAGTGCAGTTTTAATGGAATAGAAACCTAATACAACCACAACGATCATGAAGAACAATGTTAAACCACCGTTCAAATTGTTATTGAAAATAACTTGTTGAACTTGTTCCACTGATTTGAAAGTACCTTGTGGCACAAATGGAACATCGATGAATTTAGCTTGTAAGCTATCCGCAGTTGCCCAGAAACCTACTTTAGGATCTGATGAGAATACTTTCTCAGCACCTGCCCACATTGTTGCTAACAATAACCATGCTGTTGGGAAAATCGCAACCCAAACATGGCGTTGATGTTTCATCTTATACAATACTGCCGCACACAACATTAACGCAATTGCCGCTAACATTTGGTTTGCAATACCGAATAATGGCCATAATGTGTTAATACCACCCAATGGATCCACAACGCCTTGGTACAAGAAGTAGCCCCAAGCTGCAACTACAATGCCCGTTGCGAGTAAATTTGCAGGTAAGAAATCTGTTTTACCCCAAGATGGGTGAATGATTGCCAATAAACCTTGGAACATATAACGTGCTGAACGAGTACCAGCATCTACCGCTGTCAAAATGAACAATGCTTCAAACAAGATCGCAAAGTGATACCAGAATGACATAGAAACAAGGCCACCAATTGCACCATGTAAAATCGTCGCCATACCAACTGCTAGTGTTGGCGCACCACCTGCACGAGAAATGATGCTTTCTTCACCTACATCTGCCGCAATCTGACGAAGATCTTCAGGTGTAATTTGGAAGCCAATATTACTCACAGTTTGAGATGCTGCTAATACTAAATCTTCCATCCCTGTAGGATTCAAGAAAGCGATTGGGCTGTTCATTGCGAAATAAACACCTGGATCAATGATCGCTGCTGAAATCAAAGCCATAATCGCAACGAATGATTCCATCAACATACCACCGTAACCAATCAATGCCGCTTGATCTTCATTTTCCAACATTTTTGGCGTTGTACCTGAGGAAATCAACGCATGGAAACCAGAAACAGCACCACAAGCGATTGTGATGAATAAGAATGGGAACAGATCACCTGACCAAACTGGGCCATTACCTTCAATTGCATATTTTGTAATTGCAGGCATTTTCATTTCAGGCATGATCACAACAATACCAATTGCCAATGCAAAAATTGCACCAATTTTTAAGAATGTTGATAGATAATCACGTGGTGCTAATAATAACCAAACAGGTAATACAGCAGCAATGAAACCATAAATAATCAATGCCCATGTTAAACCAACGCCTGATAAATCAAACCACTCTTTCATCACAGGGTGCGCTGCAACATCTTGGCCATAAATGATGCCAACCACTAACAAAATAAAGCCCACAATAGAAATTTCCATGACTTTACCTGGGCGGATATAGCGCATGTAAAGCCCCATAAAGACAGCTAATGGAATTGTAAAGACAACAGCAAACGTACCCCATGGACTATGAGTCAATGCTTTAACAACGATCATCGCTAATACAGCTAAAATGATAATCATAATCATAAAACACGCAACTAAAGCAATGATGCCCGGAATTGTCCCCATTTCCATTTTAATGAGCTCGCCCAATGATTTACCATCACGGCGAGTGGAAACAAATAAAACCATAAAGTCTTGTACTGCACCAGCGAATACAACACCTGCTAATAACCAAAGCATACCTGGCAAATACCCCATTTGCGCAGCTAATACTGGTCCGACTAATGGCCCTGCACCTGCGATTGCTGCAAAGTGGTGACCAAATAAAATAGATTTACGAGTTGGAACATAATCCAAACCGTCATTATGGCGATACGCTGGCGTTAAACGAGTTTTATCAACACCTAAAACTTTATTAGAAATGTATAACGCATAATAACGATAACCAATGAGATAAATACACACTGATGCAACTAATACCCACATTGCATTAATTGTTTCGCCACGATTCAAGGCGACATAACCAAGGCTAATTGCCCCTAATATTGCAATTACGATCCATATTGCATGTTTCGCAAGTTTGTTTTCCGATGATACAACCATAATGGCCACCTTATATTTATTTTTTTCAGCAAATAACTACAGTACGACAACATCATCTACATATAAAAAAACTCTAAATCACATCTGACTTAGAGTTCTTTAGAGAAGCAATTACTTCTTCTTAGCTACTTTTTTAGCTTCTGGACCATTTACTGCATCTTTCAAGCCTTTACCTGCTTTGAACGCTGGTACTTTAGATGCTTTGATCTGAATTGTTTTTTCTGGGTTACGTGGGTCACGGCCTACGCGTGCAGCACGATCACGTACTGAGAAAGTACCGAAACCGATTAAAGTAACGCTGTCACCATTTTTCAAAGTTTCTTTAACTGTTTCCATCACTGCATCAACTGTTTTAGCTGCTGCTACTTTACTGATGTCTGCTTTTTCTGCAACTGCTGCAATTAGTTCTGTTTTATTCATAAATTACCTACCTAGTTATTATATACAAGTTCAAACATACTGATCCCCAGCTTTTAGGGGATACAATATGCTTTATACGTTGCAATTCCTAGGTAGTCAAGAAATTTTAGCAGTGTTTCTCTGTACTCTTGATGTTGCTCATAGGTACTGAAAAGTCTTCCAATGCATTATATCCTTGAAATTCATCATCTTTTTCGATATTTTTCACAAAAGAGTGCTGAATCACTTCATCGAAATGTGACACTGGAATAATGGTTAATTGCTTCTTAATTTCAGCAGGAATATCCTCTAAATCTTTGATATTTTCTTCAGGGATCAGAACTGTTTTCAAACCAGCACGTGCGGCTGCCAACAATTTTTCCTTCAATCCACCAATCGCCAAGATGTTACCACGCAACGTTACTTCACCCGTCATACCGATATCTGAGCGAATCGCTTGATTCAATAATGCAGACAAAATTGCAACGGTAATTGCACCACCAGCACTTGGACCATCTTTTGGCACAGCACCTTCTGGTGCATGCACATGAATATCCAATTTATCTGCAAAATCATGCGCTAAACCATAAGATCTCGCACGTGAACGAATCAAACTCATTGCTGTACGCATAGATTCTTTCATCACATCACCCAAACTACCTGTTGTGATTAAGTTACCTTTGCCCGGCATCACTTCAACTTCAATGCCTAACAATTCACCGCCCATTTGCGTCCAAGCTAAGCCATTCACGTAGCCCACTTGATCTTCTTTCTCTTTCACACCGAAGCGGAAACGTGGAACACCTAAATATGATTCCAACATTTTCTTCGTTAGAGTGACAGGCTTATGATCATTCACTTTCGTTGCAGCTTTGCCTTTTTTGCCATCAGATTTCTTCATGATCTCTTTAATCACTTTACGGCAAACTTTTGCAATTTCACGATCTAAAGAACGTACACCAGCTTCTTTCGTATATAAACGAATGATATCCAACATGATTGCATCAGAAACCTTAATCGCATCTTCCTTCAACTTGTGCTCTTTCAACTGCTTTGGCAACAAGTAATTCTTAGCGATATCTAATTTTTCAAGTTCTGTATAGCTTGATAATTCGATGATCTCCATACGATCACGGAGTGGGCCAGGAATGTTAAAGCTATTCGCTGTTGCAATGAACATCACTTCAGACAAATCCACATCCACATCCAAATAGTGATCATTGAACGTAGAGTTTTGCTCGGGGTCTAAAACTTCCAACATTGCATGAGCAGGATCACCTTTATAATCCGAACCCATTTTATCGATTTCATCCAATAACATCAATGGGTTTTTAGTTTTAGCTTTAGACAACATTTGTACGATTTTACCTGGCAAAGCTCCAATATAAGTACGACGATGACCACGAATTTCTGATTCATCATGCACACCGCCCAAGCTCATGCGCACCAATTCACGGCCAGTGGCATCTGCAATTGAACGCGCCAATGTTGTTTTACCAACACCCGGCGGACCAATTAAGCATAAAATATTACCTTTCACACTTTTCGTATGATTAGTTACTGCTAAATATTCTAAAATGCGCTCTTTCACTTTTTCTAAACCAGAGTGATCTTTATCCAAGCGATCTTCCGCTTTCACGATGTCATATTTCAAACGTGAACGTTTGTTCCATGGCATTTTCAATAACCAATCAATATAAGTACGCGCAACTGTACCTTCTGATGACATGGCTGGCATAGATTTCAAGCGTTTCAATTCTGTTAATGCTTTTTCTTCTGCTTCTTTTGGCATTTTTGTTTCAAGAATTTTCTCTTCCAATTGATCCAATTCAGACAAGCCAGATTCATTCAAATCATCCAATTCAGTACGAATCGCTTTGATCTGTTCATTCAAATAATATTCGCGCTGATTCTTGCTCATCTGCTTTTGTACAGAAGCTTGAATACGATTTTGCGTTTCTAAAACATCCACTTCATAAGTCAATTGTGATACTAAGTTTTTCACCAATTGACCCAATGCAGGCTCTTCTAAAACTTCTTGTTTTTTCGCAATCGAAACAGGCAAATAATTAATGACTTTAATTGCCAACTGTTTCAAATCATCTTCATGTTTAATATTTTTTAATAAATCTTCAGGGATTTTCGTCAATGTAGAAATATTATTGAATAAGTTACGAATCACATTGCCATAAACTTTAGATAAGTTTTCTGATAAATCCTCTTCAATTGGTTCCAATGAATAATCTGCAATGCAATAATCCAAATCCTCTTCGCTATCATCTGCTACAACCTTATTGATCGCCTGTAATTTAATGCGCTCATCCGTTTCCACGAGCACTTTATATGTGCCATCTTCAATTTGAACTTTTTGAATAATACGACCGATAACACCTGTACCATAAACACTTTCCATGTCTACAATTTCGCTATCCATAGATATATGAGTCACGAGCAACACTTCATTGTTAAAATCTTCGGCTGCTTGCAATGCGCCCATAGAAAGCGGACGACCAATCAAAAGTGGCACTGTTGATGTTGGGAATACCACTAAATCACGAATCGCAATAATTGGACGCTGATGAATTTCTTGGGAATGTGACATAATATAATAACGACTCCAAAATAATTTTTAGATAACGACTGGTAAACTGTACCATCGTAACTGATTTTTTAAATCATACAATTTAAAATTTCACACTTGTTTATCAATGGAGGCGCCACCATTAAAATTCAATCCTGTTATTAAATATTTATTAAAAATGAACTTATTTGAGCTAAAAAGTGATTACAAACCCGCGGGTGATCAACCAACCGCCATCCAAAGTTTAGTGAATGGCTTAGAAAATGGTCTCTCATCTCAAACATTATTGGGCGTAACTGGCTCGGGTAAAACTTTTACCATGGCAAATATTATTGCTCAGACACAGCGCCCTGCCATTATTCTTGCGCCCAATAAAACATTAGCTGCTCAACTTTATGGGGAAATGAAAGAATTCTTTCCAAATAATGCTGTTGAATACTTTGTTTCCTACTATGATTATTACCAACCCGAAGCTTATGTTGCAGCCTCAGATACTTATATTGAAAAAGATGCTTCTGTGAATGATCACATTGAACAGATGCGATTATCCGCAACCAAAGCAATTTTGGAGCGTAACGATACAATCATTGTGGCAACGGTTTCTTCCATCTATGGCTTGGGTGATAAAGATCACTATATGAAGATGATTCTACATCTTTCAGTGGGTGAAATGATTGATCAACGCAGTATTTTAAAACGATTAGCAGAACTCCAATATACAAGAAATGATGTTGTACTTGAACGTGGTAATTTTAGAGTTCGTGGAGATGTCATTGATGTATTCCCTGCTGAGAGTGAACGCTATGCTGTTCGCATCGAATTGTTTGATGATGAAGTAGAACGTTTAAGCTTTTTTGATCCATTAACTGGTCATGTTGAGCGTAAAGTGCCACGCTTAACTGTTTACCCTTCGAGCCATTATGTCACACCAAGAGAGACATTATTGGCAGCCATTGAAGAGATTAAAGAAGAATTGGTTCAACAACTAGCATACCTTCGCGCCAATGACAAATTAGTTGAAGCACAAAGATTAGAGCAACGTACAAGATTTGACATCGAAATGATCGTAGAATTAGGTTATTGCCAAGGCATTGAAAACTATTCGCGCTATTTATCGGGGAGAAATTCAGGCGATGCACCGCCAACGCTATTTGATTACTTGCCAGCCAATGCACTACTTTTCATCGATGAATCTCACGTAACCATTCCACAATTGGGTGCAATGTATAAAGGTGATCGATCACGGAAAGAAAACTTGGTAACTTATGGCTTCCGTTTACCTTCAGCGTTAGATAATCGTCCACTTAGATTTGATGAATTTGAAAAACTCATGCCACAATCTATATTTGTTTCCGCAACACCAAGTGTTTATGAAGCAGACAATGCAGATAATATTGCAGAACAAGTTGTGAGACCTACAGGGTTATTAGATCCTATTTTAGAAGTCCGCCCAGCGGACACACAAGTGGATGACGTATTAAGCGAAATCTATAAACGCGTCACTAAAGGTGAGCGTGTATTAATCACAACGTTGACGAAACGCATGAGTGAAGATCTCACAGATTTCTTGAATGAGCATCAAGTAAAAGTTCGTTATCTCCATTCAGATATTGATACTGTAGAACGTACAGAGATCATCCGTGATCTTCGTTTAGGTGTATTTGATGTTTTAGTTGGGATTAACTTATTGCGTGAAGGCTTAGATATTCCTGAAGTTTCCTTAGTTGCAATATTGGATGCAGATAAGGAAGGATTCTTACGCTCTGAAAGATCATTGATTCAAACCATTGGCCGAGCAGCACGTAACTCTGAAGGTAAAGCAATTTTGTATGCCAATAAAATCACTAAGGCAATGGCAGCCGCGATTGGCGAAACAGAACGACGCAGAGCAAAACAAGAAGAATATAATGAATTGCATAGCATAACGCCCAAAACTGTCCACAAGAAAGTTGCAGATATTATGAGTGAAGCCCGTGATATAGAGGATAATGGTGATGATCGACAAAACTGGACATCAAATATTGACTTAAATCAAATTAAAGATCCTAAAATCGTCACTGAAAAAATTGCAGCCCTAGAAAAACAGATGATGGAACATGCAAAGAATTTAGAATTTGAAGAGGCTGCTAAAGTGCGTGATGAGATTGATTATTTAAAAAGACATTTTATTTAGTTTCTTATTTTGTAACCATTCAAAATTCTATAGATAAAAAGAAACCCCGCAAGCGGGGCTCTTTTTGGATTGCCACTAAATCTTTAGTGAGCTTCTGTACGGCAGTTAGCCGGTAACCATTTTGATTCAATAGCATTAGTATTTGTAGCTGCACGTGGCATACAAGCCCATTTAACAGACCCTTGCTCAGCAGCGCCAAATAACACTGGAGCAATAGTCAAAACACCTGCACCATTACCTGCAGTATATGTATTTTGAGCAGAAGCCCCTGTAACTTTTTGATTATAGTGAATCAAAATATTAGTTACATTACTACCAGGTACTAAAGTCAATGAAGAATTAACTTTAGTATTACTGCCGTTGTAACCTGTTCCTGAGATAATTTCAACACCAGATACTGATTGACCAACAATAGTATTAGCAGGTGAAATTCCTGCTAATGCATTTGTTGTTGGCCATGTACCAGTAGTTGAGAATACTTCAGTCGCCGCTAATTTAGCAGCAGTTGCTAAAGCAATACCTTCTGATACATAAGTACGCTTAGTGTAGTCTTGATAAGCAGGCAATGCGAACATTGATAAGATGCCGATGATAGCAACAACGATCATTAACTCGATTAATGTAAAACCTTTCTGTAACATAATTTTCTCTCCAAAAATTAATTATTATTGTCTAGTGACGTTTGATACAAAGCAAAACACATGCCAAATTAAAAACAATACAATAAAATCAATTACATATATAAAAATATATTTATATTAACATCACCACTAAGCTTTAGCCGAAGATAATTTTGAATGATATGACTTAAATGGTCACTTTATAAAATCTCTTCAGGCACAACTATATCATAATTACAAAAAGCCATAAAAAAAGCCCACATCCAAATGGATGTGGGCTGAAGTGGAGATGCTATTATTATTTATAATTCTGTAAAATTTATTTATATCTTTTTACATGATTACAAATAAGCAAAATAGATACCATTAAAATAAAATCATTAAAATTCAATACATTATAAAATTAAATTTTATAGTTTCATCAGCCATTCTTGAACCATCCACTCCTGTTTAACACTTGTTGATGATAATTCAATAATTTTCACAAATGATTCATAGCTTTCAAAAAGCGCAGTAGATGATAGGCTAACCAACGATACCATCACATTCTCTTGATTCTGAGCGCCTTTAATTGCACTCATTAACCAATATAAAATCAAATGAGATGCAAACTGCCAATTTTTGACAATGAAATCAGACAGCTCATCCAAATTGCTTTTGTGCTGTAAATATCGACTACAGAGCCTTTCTAACTCATTCATAACTGATAAAACATCAGCTGACAAAAATTGGTACGACAAAACTGGTCGTCCATAACTTAATGTTAATATCTGCTGAATATCTGCATCATTTGTATCACTCACAGCACGTTGCAACCAATTAAAGATGCCTTCTTTCTGACCAACTATTGACAATAATTGTCTTTGGCAACGACTTGTGATGGTAATGGGTAATTTCTTAGGATAACTTGTCACTAGAATTAAGTAACAATTATTGACAGGCTCTTCTAATGTTTTTAATAAAGCGTTCGCAGCATTGAGATTCATTTCATGCGCGTCATGAATCACAATGACCTTCCTGCCTGTTTCACTCGTCATTTGTGCAAATTGAATGAGCTGACGAATTTGGTCAACCTTAATAAAATTACTCTTTTCTTCTGAAGCAACATTCATAAAGTCTGGATGGCTATTTTTACCAATCCATAAGCAACTTTGGCATTGCCCACAAGCATGATGACTTTTACGATCTAAACATAAAATGCTTTTTGCAACATCATTGGCAAAAATTGATTTACCAATATCCTGCTCACCCGTAATTAATAATGACTGAGGAAATATTTTGACATCATAACGATTGACCATTTCTGTCAATTGATTTTCAAACCAAGGCAAGCATTCAAATTTTGTCACTGAATTATTCATAGAAATTTCTGCAATGCAGTTTTAATCTGCAATGTAATATCATCAATGGATAATGCCGCGTTGATTTTGACAAACTGGCCAGGACGCTCTTCAGCTAATTTTGCATAACCTGAACGAACTTTTTCAAAAAACTCTATTTGCTCATTTTCAAAGCGATCCAAAGCCTGACGTTTTTTGGCGCGCGCAATACCATCTACCACTTCAATATCAAACCAGAAAGTATAATTAGGCTTTAACTCGCCTTGCAACCAAGATTCTAAATATGCAATATATTGTCGATCGATCGCTCGGCCTGCAGATTGATATGCATAAGTTGCTTCTGTAAAGCGATCACACAAAACCCAATCACCGCGCTTCAATGCAGGCTTAATCACTTGTTCAATATGCTCTTTACGTGCTGCAAACATCAATAACAACTCTGTTTCAGCACACATATTTTCTGTTAATAATAAATGACGGATTTTTTCAGAAAGATCTGTACCACCAGGTTCACGAGTTGTGACAACATTAATACCTTGATCTGATAACCAATCTTTAATGACTGGAATTTGAGTGCTTTTACCAGCGCCTTCTGTACCTTCAAACGTAATAAAACGTCCAAGATTTTTTGACATGATTATTTTCCATTATTCAATCGTGCACGATATTCACGCACTGATTTATTATGTCCATCTAATGTTGCATTGAATACATGCTCGCCTGAGCCATCACCTTTTGCCACAAAATATAAGCTATCGCCTTCTTTAGGGTTTGCAGCAGCATAAACTGCTGCAACACTTGGCATGGCAATTGGTGTTGGTGGTAAACCATCTCTTGTATAAGTATTGTATGGCGTATCGCGCTGTAAATCACTGCGATAAATTGTACCGCGATATTTGTCACCTAAACCATAAATGACTGTAGGATCCGTTTGTAAACGCATGCCTTTTTGCAAACGACGAACAAATACACCTGAAATTTCAGGGCGTTCATGCGCAACACCTGTTTCTTTTTCGATAATAGAAGCCAACGTCAATAATTCATGTTTATTCTGNCGCATGCCTTTTTGCAAACGACGAACAAATACACCTGAAATTTCAGGGCGTTCATGCGCAACACCTGTTTCTTTTTCGATAATAGAAGCCAACGTCAATAATTCATGTTTATTCTGAATGGGTAAATCTAAATCTCGATTTTGCCAAACTTCATCCACAAAACTATTCATAGATTCATAGCTACGTTTTAAAACCTCAACATCTTGATAACCACGTGGAAATAAATATGTTTCAGGCATGAAGTAGCCTTCATAAGGCTGACCTTCGTAGCCAATCAATGTCATAATTTCTTCAGGTGTTTCATTACCAGATAGTGTTTGGACAACATTAGGGGATTTAGCCAATGCTTCGCGCATTTGTTTAAAACTCCAACCATCCACAATGGTAAAACTGTATTGAACACTGCGCCCTTTGGTGACCATTGCCCAAAAATCTGTGGGACGCATAGTTTCAGTAATTTCGTATTCGCCCACTTTAATGTCACTCAACGTGCCTGTTAAGCGACCATAAATTTTCAAAAAGCTTGTATTAGTATTTGGCAATTCTGATTTTAATGCACGCAATACTGAATCAGCGTTCATGCCAGATTTCACATCAATCAAGATACTTTTATCTGTCGCCAACATTGGCGATTTCATATAATTTAAAAAATTATATCCAAATTGTGCAAGGCCAATAAATAGACCTAAAAATAATACTAAAAGAATTGCTCGAGAAAGCACATACTTCACAAAAAAAAGCAGTACTTTCTTAAGATAATTTAAAAGCTTCATTAACTTTTAACTCTTTGGAAAATTAATGTGCCGTTTGTACCACCAAATCCAAATGAGTTAGAGATTGCAACATCAATCTGTCTTTCTTGTGGCGTATGAGGCACAAGATTTATATCACAACCTTCATCAGGGTTGTCTAAGTTAATGGTTGGTGGCGCAACATTATCACGAATAGATAAAGCAGCAAATACAGCTTCAATACCACCAGCAGCACCCAACAAATGCCCCGTCATAGATTTTGTAGAACTCATTGCTAATTTATATGCATGCTCACCAAAAATAGATTTTACAGCCGTTAACTCTGCCATATCGCCCAATTTTGTTGATGTACCATGTGCATTAATATAATCCACAGCATCTACATTCATTTTTGCATCGTTCAATGCCATTTGCATACAGCGCCCTGCACCTTCACCATTTTCCATTGGAGAAGTAATATGATATGCATCACTTGTAGCACCAAAGCCAACCAATTCACAGTAAATACAAGCACCACGTTTCACAGCATGCTCATAAGACTCTAGGATTAAAACACCAGCACCATCACCTAAAACAAAACCATTACGATCTTTATCCCAAGGGCGAGAAGCCTTAGTTGGCTCATCATTTCGATTAGATAATGCTCGTGCCGCAGCAAAGCCACCAATACCTGTTGGCGTAGTTGCCATTTCAGCACCGCCAGCAATCATAACGTCCGCATCACCGTAAGCAATCATTCTTGCAGCCATGCCGATGGAATGTGTGCCTGAAGCACAAGCTGTTACTGCTGAAATTGATGGTCCTTTAAATCCAGTTAAAATGGATAATTGACCTGGTAGCATATTAATGATTGAGCGTGGCACATAAAAAGGGCTGATTCTATTTGGACCTTTATTCAATAAAGTTTCACAGTTCTCTTCAATACCTGGCAAACCACCAATACCTGAACCTAACATTGCACCAATACGATCAGCATTTTGATCCGTAATTTCTAAACCTGCATCCTTAATTGCGTCAACCGCAGCCCCAATACCATACTGAATAAAGAGATCCATGCGCTTAGCATCTTTTGGATTCATATATTTTGATACATCAAAATCTTTTGTGGATGCTGAAAAAGTAACAGGATAGCCAGTTGCATCAAATGCAGTGATTGGCGCTGCACCACTTACTCCAGCTAAAATATTCGTCCAAGCTAAATCTACACTGCTTCCTAATGCAGAAACGATACCCAAGCCTGTGACAACTACTCGCTGCTTCATAACTATTCCTTTTTTGATTCCATAAAAAAATAAAACGGCTTCGTAGGACATTTAATCGTCCTATGAGAACCGCTCTATTGACAAATTCTGACCAGATTATTCAAATTATGACATTGAATAAAATTATTTATCTAAGTTTGCTGTCACGTAGTCAATTGCTTGTTGAACTGTTGTGATTTTTTCAGCTTCTTCATCTGGAATTTCACAATCAAACTCTTCTTCAAGAGCCATTACCAATTCAACTGTATCTAAAGAGTCCGCGCTTAAATCATCAATAAAAGAAGATGAGTTGTTTACTTGTTCTTCTTTTACTTGAAGTTGTTCAATAACAATCTTCTTAACACGTGCTTCGATATCGCTCATAATTTTAAAAATCCTTAACTTAATAAAAAAATAGGTATCAAATTACCAATCTGTATTTTAAAAAAAATGTTTGCTAAAGTCCAAGACTTTTTAACATCTTGCCTTTAAGGCATAAACATTCCACCGTTTACATGGATAGTTTCACCAGTAATATAACTTGTTTCTTCTGCTGCTAAAAATCTAACAGCATTAGCGATATCTTCTGGTTTACCCAATGTATTCATAGGAATACTTTTCAGTAATGATTCCTTCACTGCTTCAGGTAAATCTTTTGTCATATCCGTATCAATAAAACCTGGTGCAACACAGTTCACTGTAATTCCACGGCTTGCAACTTCGATTGCCATAGATTTTGTAAATCCAATGACACCTGCTTTTGCTGCTGCGTAGTTTGTTTGCCCTGCATTACCAGTCACACCCACAATAGATGTAATGTTCACAATACGTCCAAAACGAGCCTTCATCATATCACGCATTACTGCTTTCGATAACTTATAAATGCTTGTTAAGTTTGTTGTAATTACATCAGACCAATCTTCATCTTTCATTCTCATCAACAATTGATCTTTTGTAATCCCTGCATTATTGACTAAAACTGAGATTGCACCGTGCTTTTCAGAAATAGCTTTCAATACAGTTTCAATACTTTCTGCATCAGATACATTTAGCACAAATGCATCACCATTCTCACCCAAAAAAGATTGAATGGTTGCTGTACCATTTTCAGAGGTTGCTGTACCAATCACAAAATAATTAGCGGCAACTAATGACTCTGCAATGGCTTTACCAATTCCACGTGTTGCACCTGTCACTAATGCGATTTTCTTTTCTTGACTCATAATGTCCTCTTTTAACCACAACGCTCAACAATCATCTCCACATCCTTTTTCACCTGCACAACAGGATCAAATGGCGATGATTGTTCCATTAAACGAATACTTANTGTACCAATCACAAAATAATTAGCGGCAACTAATGACTCTGCAATGGCTTTACCAATTCCACGTGTTGCACCTGTCACTAATGCGATTTTCTTTTCTTGACTCATAATGTCCTCTTTTAACCACAACGCTCAACAATCATCTCCACATCCTTTTTCACCTGCACAACAGGATCAAATGGCGATGATTGTTCCATTAAACGAATACTTAACTGCTGTTTATTACCACTAAACTCAGGATAAATTAATTCATCCTTCACATCAATTCTGACCAATTCTGCATCCCATTTAACAGTTTTATAGAATAAACCCTGCTTAAATTGGCATACTTCTTCATCTTTCATTTGTCTTAATACAGACAATAAATACGTTAGCGCACTCTCTGTTGGCTCAAATAATGAGAACCAGCGCTCAATATGTTCACTGCGCAACTCATGAGAAAATCGTAACCAATGGTGTAAATTAGGCAAATCAAAACTTCCAATACCGCCCATGACTTTTAATCGTTGGCGAATGACGTTCAAGAAAATATTTTCTTTGATTTCGTCAAAAGTTTTAACACTACCAAAAACTAAATTCTGTGTTAAATCTTTAATCACTAAACGCTGTTCATCAGTCACTTCTTCTTTAAATTGCAATTTTTCCAATTGCTTGATCATTTCTATTTTTAAGTTATTCTTTGAAATAATCTCAACCAAATCCACTAAAGCAGCAAGCGCAGCAATGGTACTGTACGGATCATCATATTCGATGTGCGCTTTACTTTGTTTAAACAGCATCTCAGCTCTTAATAAGCGACGAACGCCTTCACTCAATGGAAATTCATAAACCATAAACTATTTCACCATCCCCTCTTAGAATGGAGTTAGACTATACTGTTTATCTAATTGTTTCAATATATTTCGAGTGTGTAATTCATTCGTATTAATAATAATTGTGCTAGCTAAATTACGGCGCTCTTGGTTACTCACTTGTGATGCAATAATGCTTTTTGCCAATTGTTCATCAATCCGATCTCGAGCCATAACACGCTGCAATTGCATATCAGGATTAACTTCTATCACTAACACATGATCTGCTAATGTTAAATATGGAGAACCTTTATGCAATAATGGTACCGAAATCACGTTATATAATCCATGATCTACTAATAAATCCTCTTGAACAGCTTTCAAAATCAAAGGATGCATAATATTTTCTAACTGCTTTTTAGCATCACGATTACTAAAAATAATCTCACGCAGTTTTTTTCTATTCAAAACACCATCATCAAATATTTGATCACCAAAATAAACATGCACAGCTTTTAATGCAATTTCTGAATATTTATGATGATTTGGCATTAATAGCGCTCGAGCAATGACATCAGTATCAATAACATGCGCATTCAGTGATGCTAAATAATCAGAAACAAAAGTTTTACCCGAAGCAATACCACCCGTTAATACAATATTATTTTTCATTATCTAGCGAGATAGAAAAATGATTCAGCATTCAAATCGCATAATAAAACAATTATAGAGCCTAATGCTAAAAATGGCCCATAAGGTATTGCATCATCTTGATTATTGTTTTTTCTACGCAAAATCTGCACAACAACCCCAACAATAGCACCTGCAATTGAAGAAATTAAAATCACATTAAATAGATTACCAACACCTTGCCATGCACCAATCATTGCTAATAATTTAAAATCCCCAGCACCAACACCTTCTTTTTTCAAAATCAACAAAGCCAATTGATTAATTGACCATAAAGAGAGATAACCAATGATTGCACCTAAAAATGCAGTTTTAAATGACAAAGAGATTACACCAAAATAACTGAGTATTAACCCCAGCCAAATCATTGGGCCCGTTAATTCATCAGGTAAAATTCTAAATTCTAGATCAATAAGTGTTAAAGAAATCAAGATCCATGTAAAAAATACAAAGCATAAAGCTTCAATATTTACACCCAATACATAAACTACTAAAACAGATAAAAGCCCTGTTAAAAATTCAACAATAGGGTATTGAACAGAAATTTTTTGATGACAACCGGAACATTTACCTTTGAGAAATAACCAACCAAAAATAGGAATGTTCTCATAAAACTTAATTTTATAATCACAATTAGGGCAAGATGATTGAGGCGTTGATAGATACCATAAGCCGTTAGCTGGTAATATTTCTTTTTTTTCTAATAACAATGTCGCATCTTTTCGTGATAATAATTTATCGAATAATTTTATACCACTTAGGAACCTACAAGGTTTATGAGATTCCTCTATCAAAAATTCAGAAATCAGCTGATAATTTCGATCAAATAATATTTTTGGAAAACGATAAGCCACTACATTAAGGAAGCTGCCAATGGCAGCTCCTAAAATAAAAACGATACTATATATAAAAACCATTGGCTCTAAACTCAAACTAAGTACCTTCTGCCATACTGAACAATGGTAAATACATGGCAACAACAATACCACCCACCAATGAACCCAAAATTACAATCAAAATAGGCTCAATCATAGACATCATTGCACCAACAGCATTATCGATATCTTCCATATATAGTTCAGCAACTTTGTTCAACATTTCTGATAAGTTACCTGATTTCTCACCAATACCAATCATATAGCTTACCATATCAGGAAACATTTTAGATTGGCGCATGGCAAAATTTAATTCCTGTCCGATTGCAACATTACCTTTAATTTTTTCAATTGCATCTTGAAACACGGTATTATTTGTAGAGTTAGATACAGTATTTAATGAAGCAATAATTGGCGTACCTGCTTCATACATGGTTGATAAGGTACTGGCAAAATTTGCACTGTTAGACAAGACGATTAAATTGCCAAAAATTGGTAATTTTAAAACCTGCTGGTCAAATTTACGTTTAAAGGCTTGATTGGTTCGTAATACTCGTTTAAATAGAAAAATAAAGACACCAATCCCCATGACTGTATAAACAAACCCCCAAGAACGAATACCTTCAGATAAATTCACAACAAACTGAGTTGCCGCAGGCAATTCTCGACCTTGCTCTTTAAACATATCCGCAAAGACAGGAACAACCTTCCAAAGGATTAAGGCTGTAATACCTAAAGCAATACATATAACAATAATTGGATAAACCAAAGCTTTTTTAATTGTTTTCTTAATCTTACTGTTCTTTTCTAAAAAATCAGCTAATTGAGTTAGAATCTTTTCCAAAGTACCTGAACGTTCGCCAGCGGCAACCAAACCAGTATATGTGCGATCAAATATCAATGGATGTTTTGCCAAAGCATTGGATAAACCACCACCACGATCGACATCTATTTTAACAGCATACAATAATTCACTTAATGCAATCTTACCTGCGCCAGAGGCCTGCATTGCCAATGCTTCAGATAACGGCAGACCAGCCTGCAACATTGTTGCGAGCTGACGCGTAAATAGCATTATATCTTCAGGCTTAACTTTTCCGCCCTTGCCTTTTTTAACTTTTGCCTTAACAATTTTTAATGGCTGAATACCTTGAGCATTCAATAATGCTCTAATTTTCGTTGGTGAGGAACCTTTTAAAATTCCTTCAACACGATTCCCCAGCTTGTCTCGACCAACCCAATTGTAGTCGACTTCTTTACGATTATCTAAAGCCATAAGGATACATCCATATATTTATTATTATGGTACCGACGCCCGGATTTGAACCGGGAAGCCTTTCAGGCACTACCACCTCAAGGTAGCGTGTCTACCAATTCCACCACGCCGGCAATGAATTTCAATAGTATATCTTAATTATTTTTTTTGTCTGTATATTTTATGCNCCCGGATTTGAACCGGGAAGCCTTTCAGGCACTACCACCTCAAGGTAGCGTGTCTACCAATTCCACCACGCCGGCAATGAATTTCAATAGTATATCTTAATTATTTTTTTTGTCTGTATATTTTATGCACGAGACTCATTTTGCATCATCAATATTTGGAACTAAAGATGTTGCAGGTGCATCTAATACACTCTCTACTTGAGTTGTTGCTGCTTTGCCATATAAAACCATCATAGAAAAGCTTGTCACAAAGAATACAACAACCATCCACTTAGTCAATTTAGCCAAGAAGTTACTTTTACCTGCTGCACCAAATACCGTACCTGAAGCTCCACTACCAAATGCAGCCCCAGCATCAGCACCTTTACCATGCTGAACTAAAACCAAACAAATAATAGCAACTGCTACCAAAACATGTATTACTGTAATGATTGTTGTTAATACCATATTAGACCTTCAAATTTACTCTACACTTCGGATAATTTCCGAAAACACACTTGGTTTTAAAGAAGCACCACCGACCAATACTCCATCAATATATGTCTGAGACATATACTGCGCCGAGTTATCAGCAGCCACACTTCCACCATAAAGAACCTTTAATGAAGGGCGAATCTTATCACTTTTACTAGTTAATGTATAGTAAATAAACTCATGCACTTCATTCGCAATTTCAGCACTTGCAGATTTGCCTGTGCCAATTGCCCATACTGGCTCATAAGCAACAATAGTTTCTTGAAATATTTCAATGCCACAATGCTCAATCACAGCATTTATCTGAGCCAAAATCACATCCTTCCATTGATCGCTTTCTCGCTCTTCTAATGTCTCACCCACACACAAGATAGGGGTTAAACCATTCGATAAAGCTAACGCTGTTTTTTGTGCAACAACAGTATTTGTTTCACCATACATTTGTCTACGCTCAGAATGACCAACCAAAACATAAGTACAACCAACATCTGAAAGCATTTTCGCTGAAATTTCACCAGTAAAAGCCCCACTCTCATGATCAGCCAAATTTTGTGCACTTAAACGAATTTTAGAGTCAGAAATTTTTTCTGCAACGGATGATAAATATACAAATGGTGGCGCAATCACTACATCATGACTACTTGCATTTGCAGCATCTAAAATACCTTCAACAATTTCCGTAGCAGAAGCTGTATCACCATTCATCTTCCAGTTACCAGCAATTATTTTCTTTTTCATACACAACCTTTACTTTAACGAGCGATATATATATTGTGCTGTATACTAACGCATTGTGACTTTTTTTTATAGCACACATAGTTTATATTCGCATAAAACCATGTAAAATGGCTCTCTTACTTTAACCTAACCTAATGGCAGATGGACTAATTATGATACCAAAACGACTAAAGTCTCTTTTTTCATGTGACCTTTCAATCGACTTAGGGACAGCCAATACTCTTATATATGTTCGCGGACAAGGCATCGTTTTAAATGAACCATCAGTTGTTGCGATGGAAAAAGATAAAAAAACAGGCCGTGAAAGAGTTGCCGCTGTAGGTCATGAAGCAAAACGCATGTTAGGTAGAACTCCTGATGGCATCGAAGCTTATCGCCCATTGAAAGATGGTGTGATTGCTGACATTGAGCGTACAGAAGATATGTTAGGTAATTTTATTGGTCGTGTATTACAAAAGCGTGCTTTTGTTCGCCCAACGCCTCGCATTATTGTTTGCGTTCCGTCAGGTGCTACTCATGTTGAAAAACGTGCCATCAAAGAAGCTACAGAAACGGCTGGTGCATTAGAAGTTAAATTAATCCCAGAACCAATGGCAGCAGCATTAGGAGCAGGTATCCCTGTTCACGAAGCAGCAGGCTCTATGATTTTAGATATTGGTGGTGGCACATCAGAAGTTGCTGTTATCTCATTAACAGGCATTGTTTATGCAAACTCAATCCGCATTGGTGGTGATCACTTTGATGAAGCAATCATCCAATATGTGCGTCGTAACTACGGCATGTTAATTGGTGAGCCAACAGCAGAGCGCATTAAACAAGACATCGGTACAGCTTATCCATTGAATGAAGTATTAGAAACTCAAGTTCGTGGTCGTAACTTAAGCGAAGGTATTCCTCGTACATTCACATTAACTTCCAATGAAATTTTAGAAGCGTTAATGGAGCCACTACAAGGCATCGTAAGTGCTGTTCGTTTAGCATTGGAACAAACTCCTCCAGAATTAGCAGCTGATATTTCTGAAAGAGGTATTGTCATCACTGGCGGTGGTGCATTACTCCGTAACATTGATAAGTTAATTTCTGAAGAAACTGGCTTGGATGCAATCATTGCAGATGATCCATTAACGTGCGTTGTACGTGGCGGGGGTAAAGCCTTGGAAATGCAAGGTTTATATGGCTTAAATGCTTTTGCGCTTGAATAAACCTCAATGCATACTGTATCTACACAGAAAAAGCAGTTATTACCGACTCAGAGCATCCTAACCATTAAAATGGTTTTGATTGTTCTGTTTTCTATCGTTTTATTATATGTAGATGCAAAAACAGATTATACAAAACCCGCCAAATCTATTGTGAATACAGGGATTTACCCCATTAAATTATTGGCAGAACTACCTAGTTCTGCAGGTAAAAATTTAAAAATTTGGTTCAGTGATAAAGCAGAATTAATTGATACCATCAATAAACTGCAAGATCGCCAATATACATTGGAGTTTGAAGTACAGAAAAATGCTTCATTATTGGCAGAAAACCGCCGTTTAAGGTTATTACTGCGCTCATCCAATAATCTGCAATATCCATCCATCATTGCTGAAATTATTTCAACTAATACTAATCCTTATCGTCATATTGTTGAGTTAAATCGCGGCACTCAAGATTCTGTAAAAATCAATCAACCGATTATTGACACATCCGGTGTTGTTGGACAAATCATCGATATCGGCCCATTATCCAGCCAAGCTTTGTTAATTTCTGATCCACAACATATCTTCTCAGTGCAAGTGAATCGTAATGGCATTCGTGGGCTTGCTCAAGGTACAGGCAGCTTCCAATCTCTTAACATATTAAATATTCCCATCGAGGAAGATATTAAAGTTGGAGATTTACTCATTTCATCAGGTTTAGATCAACGCTTTCCTCAAGGCTATCCTGTTGCAGTTGTGAGCAATATTGAGCATGATCCAACTAATCACTTTGCAAAAATCACAGCTAAACCTACTGCTGAATTGAATAAAATCAGAGAAGTTTTAGTCTTAAAATCTATCATTGCACAACCTCCAGCAACAACAATTAAGGAGGTAGTACCATGAGATATTATGTCGCACTCATTATTTCTATTTTATTTGGCTTAACATTAGAGCTCGTTTCTATTTCAAATTATCTAGAGCCATTTCGCCCTCATTTTTTATTAATGATTGTGCTTTTTTGGCTTTACTCTACTAAAACTCAATTCAGCGTTGGTTCAGCTTGGCTAGTTGGACTTTTAATGGATGTTGCGTTGCTTTATCCACTAGGTATTAATGCATTAACTTTTGCAATTACTGCTTATATCACTAAACGTAATCAAAAATGGTTATCTAAACTATCTATTACAGAAATCTCAGCAGCTTTTGCTGGCTTTTACATTCTACAAATATTTCTATCTTTAATTCTGAACAACATGATTGGATATACAACTGGATTCAACTTCTGGGTTTTTGGCTCTGTTGTTTCTTCAATCTTACTCTGGCCATTAGTATATACATTGCTTTATGAGTTATGCTATATCCTTAAAATAACATCAAAATAAATAGTTATGTCATTCTTCTCAAAGACAATTGAGCGAAAAAAAAGAAGCAAAGCACAATTGCAGAGCATCTTTCGCAATCGAACTTTTTTTGTCATTCTATTGATATTGGCATGCTTTAGCTTGCTATTGACTCAGCTATTTCACTTGCAAGTTAACCTACACAAAAAATATTCCACATTATCCGACTCCAATAGAATTCAACTCATTCCAATGCCACCAACTCGTGGCCATATCTTTGATCGCAACGGTGTTGTTTTAGCAACTAACATCCCATCATTTAATCTCACAATTACGCGCCAGAATATTTCACAACCAACAGATGAAATCATTCAAACTTTATCACAATGGATCCCTATTTCTGAGCAAGAAATCAATAAATATCAGCGCATTGATCGTGTCACATCACGACAAACTCCCGTACCAATCAAGGAACAACTAACTGAGGAAGAGATTCATACATTATCAGTTAATCTGTATCAGTTGGATGGTGTCGAAATCACATCACAATTAACTCGTCATTACCCTGAATACAATAGCGCAGTCCATGCATTAGGTTATGTTGGCAGAATTGATGCTAGTGATGTTAAAGATATTGAAGCCAAAAATATTCAAAACCAATATTTAACACTCACACATATCGGCAAAAAAGGCGCTGAAAAAAGTTTTGAAGATATTCTACGTGGCACAATGGGCTTTGAGGAAGTAGAAACAAACTCAAGCGGTCGCATTATCCGTAGATTAGAACAGACGTTACCAACACCTGGCCAAGATATTTATCTAACATTAGACATTCGTCTACAACGCATTGCTGAAGAAGTGTTAGGCGATCACACTGGTGCAATCGTCGCCTTTGACCCAAAAACAGGTGAAGTGCTTGCATTCGTATCTAAACCAGATTACAACCCCAATTTATTTGTAAATGGTATCAGTCATACTGATTTTAGCAATCTTAATAATGATCCAGAAAAACCTTTCTTAAATCGTGTAATGCAAGGCCGATATCCACCTGGCTCAACTATCAAACCACAAATAGCATTGGCTGGTTTAGAGCAAGGTATTATTACCCCAACATCAACAGTCTCATGCCAAGGCTATTATCAATTACCTGGTAGTAAACATAAATTCCGCGATTGGCGTCGTTGGGGACATGGTAAAGTAAATCTCTATTTATCACTCGTTCAATCGTGTGATATTTATTACTATGATTTAGCCTATAAAATAGGCATTACGCCAATGACTGATTACCTAAAGCAGTTCTCTTTAGGCAAACCTACAGGTATTGATTTATTGGGTGAAAGCCATGGTGTTTCACCAACACCAGCCTATAAACGCCAAGTGTTTAACCAACCTTGGTATGATGGTGAAACAGTAACAGCAGGTATTGGTCAAAGTTATTGGTTAACAACACCGTTACAAGTTAACCAAGCAACCACAATTGTGGCGCAACGTGGTAAAGCCTTCATTCCTCATATATTGAAAGCAACTCGTAATCCAGCAACACAAGAATTAACCAGCAATGAACTTGTCCCTATTGAACCTGTTAAAGTTAGCAAGCCAGAATATTGGCAAGGTGTCATTGATGGCATGGTGGGCGTAGTTCATGGTAGCCAAGGTACTGCACGACGTATTGGTACTGGTATCAATTACAAAATCGCAGGTAAATCAGGCACTGCACAAGTTAAATCAATTGCTCAAAATGCTGTTTATAACAGAGCCGCATTAGCTAAAAAGCATCATGATCATGCTTGGTTTACTGCTTTTGCGCCTGCTAATGATCCTTCTATTGTGGTCACTGTGTTCGTTGAAAATGGTAACTCTGGCTCTGGCGTTGCCGCACCTCTTGCTAAAGAGGTTATCAATGCTTGGATGTCAGGCTTTAAAGCACCAGCACAAACACCATCCACCAATGTCAGAGCAGGTGAATAATGAGTTATTACGAAGAAACAAAAACTCAATCCATCAAACCAAGAGGCTTACTTGCATTCTTTCATTTGGATACAACTTTATTTTTACTACTACTAGCAGTTTGTGCTTGTGGATTAACAATATTATATAGTGCGTCAGGTGGTAATTTCGCAGTTGTACAAGCACAAGCTGTCAGAATGGGAATTGGGATTTTTGCAATGCTGATCATTGCTTTCACTCCACCTTATGTGATTAAAAGCCTAACGCCTTATTTCTTTGCCATCAGCATTGTGGCACTTGTTCTCATTTATTTCATTGGTGTAGAAGTGAATGGATCGCATCGCTGGTTAGACTTGAAAGTGATTCGCTTCCAACCTTCTGAGCTCATGAAATTAGCAGCACCAATGATGGTAGCTTACTATTTAAGCAATAGAAATTTACCACCTAGCTTTTTAGTCACAGTTGCTGCTTTAATCATTACTGTCGCACCTTTTGCATTAGTTTTATATCAGCCCGATTTAGGCACTGCCCTATTGATATTATTTGCCTGTATTACCGCAATATTTTTTAGCGGACTTAAATGGCGCTATATTATTTTAGCTGGCGCTCTAGTTGCAGTTGCATTGCCTATGGTTTGGGAATTTGGCTTACAAGAATACCAAAAGGGCCGTATTTTAACATTGCTTGATCCTGAATCTGATCCTTTAGGTAAAGGTTATCAAATCATCCAATCCAAAATTGCCATAGGTTCAGGCGGAATGTACGGCAAAGGTTGGTTTAACAGTACGCAAGCCTCTTTAAAATTCTTACCAGAATCATCTACCGACTTCATTTACGCCATTACAGCAGAAGAATTTGGCTTTGTCGGCATTACCATTTTATTAAGCTTATATTTGTTAATTATTTTAAGATCGTTCTATCTCATTAATTGTGCACGAGACCCTTTTAATAAATTAATTGGTGCTGCAATTACCTCCTGTTTTTTCTTCTACATTTTCGTCAATGCTGGTATGGTAAGTGGATTACTTCCCATCGTTGGCGTACCATTGCCCTTTATTAGTTACGGCGGAACTTCCGTTGTGACCTTGTTCCTATCGTTTGGTATAATAATGAGCATATTTGCCCACCCAGAGCCTAAAAAAGAAAAGGAATACACTACGTGAAACGACTAAATCTATGGTTAGCCAGTTCTACAATCCTATTCATCTCAGCTTGTACGAGTAACCCTACTGCACCTCAACAAAAAGCTAATAACAATAACAATCAAGCAACTCATTCAGTACGTGCAGAAACAAATCTTGCTCAGCGCTCTGATGTCGCAAATTTTATTGAAAAAACACATAATGCAACGGGCATTAATAAGCAATGGCTAACGGATACTATGAATAAATCATCCATCAAGCCAAGTATTGTAGATGCAATGAACCGCCCTGCTGAAAAAATGAATTGGGGCCGTTATCGCCCGATTTTCATGACAGAAAATAGAATTAAAGGTGGTGTTGATTTCTACCACCAACATAAAGCTGCATTACAGCGTGCTGAAGCAGAATATGGTGTTTCAGCTGCTGTCATCACTGCAATCATCGGTGTAGAAACAAGCTATGGTGCAAATCGTGGTAATTGGGCAGTCGTTGACGCATTATCAACATTAAGCTTTGAATATCCTCGTCGTGCAGATTTCTTCTCTAACGAATTACAAAAATTCTTAGTGATTGCCTACAATATGAATCGTGACCCATTCAGCTTCAGAGGCTCTTATGCTGGCGCAATGGGTTATCCGCAATTTATGCCATCAAGCTATACGGCATATGCTGTTGACTTTGATGGTGATGGCATTAAAGATTTATGGAATAACCCTGTAGATGCTATTGGATCTGTTGCTAATTATTTAGCAAAACATGGTTGGAAACGTAATGGCGAATTAATTGCACAGGTTAATGTGACGAATGTTAGTGCTGCAAGCCCATATTTCCAACGTGGCCCAGTTCGCCCTCCAAAAACCAATTTAGCAACTTTGAAACAATTGGGCGTTCAAACTTCGATTAATACGACAAATCCTGTAACGTTAATGCAGTTTGAAGTTTCGCCTGGCAATAATGAATACTGGATTGGCTTCTATAATTTCTATGTCATCACACGCTATAACCATTCTAATATGTATGCACTTGCTGTTTCTCAACTAGCTAATGCTATCAACGAAAGAAAATAATTTATGCCTAATCGCAATCTTATATTATTAATTATTTTTTCTCTCTTTATCGCTGGATGTAGCAGCTCTGACGGTAAAGCATCTAAAAATGGTGCTATCCCCAAAGAAGAGCCTGTGAGCAAATATGGTAACCCCAAAAGCTATAAAGTCATGGGCGAAACCTATAAAGTCAAAGAAACATCTAAAGGTTATAGCGAAGTAGGTATTGCTTCTTGGTATGGCAAAGATTTTCATAGCAAACGCACTTCAAGTGGCACGCCATATAATATGCATAACTATTCTGCTGCCCATAAAACTTTACCCATTCCTACTTATGTTAAAGTTACCAACCTAGAAAATGGTAAATCTATTAATGTTCGCGTGGATGATCGCGGTCCATTCTCAAAAGGTAGAATCATCGATCTATCTTATCAAGCTGCAAAAGATTTAGGCGTCATTGCGAAAGGTACTGCAAAAGTTAAAGTAGAAGCTTTGAAACCTTATCAATATCTGAGTGGTAGTAAAGCCGCTTATGGACATACATATACGCCACCACCGATAGAAACATCATTTTCTGATTCTCGTGGTGACAAAATTGAAGTGACGAATGAAAATACTTACATTCCACCTTCTAATCAAAATGGATCATATACAGTACAACTGAATGCTTATAGCAGTGAATATAATGCCAGCAATTACCAAGACCAAATCAGACAAGCTTACAGCTTGCCTGCTGAAGTTCACTATGACGGTCAATTTTACCGCGTGATTGTTCATCGCTATAATAACCAACGTGATGCAGAATCAGCCGCTGTTTCGTTAAAGAATCAAGGGCTTTCTGCAAAAACTTTTAATCTTCAACCATAGAGCATAGAGTAGTTTTATGAAAAAAATTCTTTTAGTGTGCCTTTCAGTTCTTTCAACAAGCGGAGCTGGATTTGCGCAACAACTACCCCCTATTCCTGTTAATCTACCAGTTAAAGCATGGGTCATCATGGATTATGATACTGGTGAAGTATTAGCAGATTACAACGGCAACCAACGCCTAGAACCAGCTAGCGTAACAAAAGTCATGACAAGTTACTTAGTGGCAGAAGCAATTGAGAACGGTGTCATCAAAGAAGATGCACAAGTGACAATCTCACCTTACGCTCAGTCACAAGAAGGCTCACGCATGTTTGCAGAAGCTGGTTCAAAAGTAACTGTCCATGATTTAGTATTGGGCTTGGTCATTCAATCAGGCAATGATTCTTCGATCGCTTTAGCTGAATATCTACACGGTAGCGAATCTATCTTTGCCATGGAAATGAACAAAAAAGCACAAGAACTTGGCATGAATGATAGTAATTTCATGAATGCTTCAGGTTTGCCACATGCAAATCATTACAGCAGCGCTTACGATTTAGCAGTACTTTCTCGCCACTTAATCAATGATTTCCCAAGTCACTATAAAATTTATTCACAAAAATCTTTCACGTGGAATAATATTACACAAAAAAACCGTAACACTTTATTATGGACAGACCCAAGCGTAGATGGCATTAAAACTGGTCACACAAGCTCAGCTGGTTATAACCTTGCATCAAGCGCAGTTCGTAATGGTTTTAGGGTAATTGTTGTTGTTTTAGGCACCAACAATGAAAAAGAAAGAGCTCAAGTATCCACAGAGCTACTCAACTATGCATTTCTTAACTTTGAACACAAAAAATTATATGATCAAAATCAAGTAATTTTAGAATCTCCAGTCCATGAAGGTACTTCTGATTACGTAAAATTAGTATCAGATAAAAATGTTTATGTAACTTATCCGCGCGGTCAATATGCGGAGTTAACATCATCCATTGAAGTTCAAAAACCATTATTAGCACCCATTGAAAAAGGCGCTCCGATCGGCAAATTTATTGTTAAGAACGGTAATAAAACGATCTTAACAACGCCACTATATGCGGAAAGCACGATCGAAGAAGCAAGCTTTGTAAAGCGCTATTGGGATAAGTTTAAATACAAATTCCAGCACAAATTTCAAAAGGTTAAAACACAGTTATTTTAGTATTAAATCCAATCAGCTGTAGTAAAAGAGTAGCATTCGAGTATAATATCGAACTTTAATATTTTTTACTTTACACTGACAATCATCCCGGAGAGATTGAAATGATCGACAAGATTAAGGCATTTTTGCAATCACAGAACATTGTAGCATCGGAGATTATCCATAATCCTAGCTATGATGCGCTATATGAAGCAGAAATGGATCCATCATTAACTGGTTTCGAGAAAGCAACCTTAACAAATTTAGGTGCATTGGCAGTGGACACTGGTATTTTTACTGGTCGTTCTCCAAAAGACAAATTTATTGTCAAAGATGCAACAACTGAAAATACTGTTTGGTGGAATGGCACTGGCGGTGTAAAGAATGACAATGATCCTTTATCACAAGAATCATGGTCTGCATTGAAAGACGTTGTAACGAATCAATTAACAAACAAAAAGCTATTCATTGTTGATGCTTTTTGTGGTGCAAACAAAGACACACGTTTAAGCGTGCGTTTCATTACTGAAGTTGCATGGCAAGCTCACTTTGTGACTAACATGTTCATCCGTCCAACAGCTGAAGAATTAGCAGAATTCGAACCTAACTTCACAGTAATGAATGGTGCAAAATGCTCTGATCCTAACTGGAAAGAACATGGTTTGCATTCAGAAAACTTTGTAGCTTTCAACTTAACAGAAAACATCCAATTGATCGGCGGTACTTGGTACGGCGGTGAAATGAAGAAAGGTTTATTCTCTGTAATGAACTACTTATTACCGTTGAAAGGTATTGCTTCAATGCACTGCTCTGCTAATGTTGGCAAAGATGGTGATGTTGCAGTATTCTTCGGCCTTTCTGGCACAGGTAAAACAACATTATCAACAGATCCAAATCGTGAATTAATCGGTGACGATGAACATGGTTGGGATGATGATGGTGTGTTTAACTTTGAAGGTGGTTGCTACGCTAAAACAATCAACTTATCTGGCGCAGCTGAACCAGAAATCTATGGTGCAATCCGCCGCGATGCATTGCTAGAAAACGTTGTTGTATTAGAAGATGGCACTATTGATTTTAATGATGGTTCAAAAACTGAGAACACTCGTGTTTCTTACCCAATCAATCACATTGAAAATATCGTTGAGCCAATCTCAAAAGCTGGCCCTGCCAAGAAAGTAATCTTCTTAACAGCTGATGCATTTGGTGTATTCCCACCTGTATCGAAGTTAACACCTGAACAAACTCAGTACTACTTCTTATCAGGCTTCACTTCTAAAGTTGCAGGTACAGAACGCGGTATCACTGAACCAACACCAACATTCTCAGCATGTTTTGGTGCGGCATTCTTATTACTTCACCCAACTCAATACTCTGATGTTTTAGTGAAGAGAATGCAAGAATCCGGCGCTGAAGCGTACCTAGTTAACACAGGTTGGAATGGCACTGGCAAACGTATTTCTTTGAAAGATACACGTACAATCATCAACTCTATTTTAAGTGGTGAAATTGATCAATTGCCAACAGCAACATTGCCAATTTTCAACTTAGAAATGCCAACAGAATTACCAAATGTTGATGCTAAATTACTAGATCCACGTAAAACTTATTCAGCTGAATCTGAATGGGAAGTTAAAGCACAAGACTTAGCCGGTCGTTTTGTTACTAACTTTGCACGTTATACAGATACAGATTTAGGTGCATCTTTGGTTGCAGCTGGCCCTAAGAAAGACTAATTTTAGTTTTTTCCAATAAAATAAAATCCCACAATTTGAGAATTGTGGGATTTTTTTATAGCTTAATGTTTCATCATTATCTTCTAAATCTTAAGATTTTAAACTGTGAGTTTTCACTCATTAGGTCCATTTGTAAAGAAGTTTTTTTCGCTAAAGATTCAACTTTTAAGAAACGATTCATGACAAACCAAGCTTCGCCTCTTTTAGTCAATAAACGCTCTGTTGCTGCTAAAAATCGAATCGTGAGATTTTCTGATGTATCAAATCCTTGATGAAAAGGTGGATTACTGACAATCAAATCAAATTGCTTAGATGCAATTGTATCAGCGCAATCATCTAAAATGACCGAACCTTTCACATCATTATTAGTAAAATTCAATTCACACAATGTTACCGCCGTAATATTATTATCCGTTGCTATGAATTCGCTAGATGCAAATGTCTTGGCAAGCACCAATGAAATCAAACCATTGCCACAGCCAATGTCCAATACTTTCTCAAAAGTTTGATGATCATAATGTTGGAGCACTGTTTCACATAGAAACAAACTTCCCTGATCTATTTTTTCAGCGCCATAAATGCCTGCTTTACTCGATAAACTCAGAGATAATTCATTCGCAATCGATTTGATAACAGCATAATCGCGATCTTCAATTTGATCAATCCTTGGATTAATCAAAGAAAATTCTGCAATCCTTAAACCTTTGCCTAATAATTCCTGTTCAACCAATTCACCAAATGCTTTTTCAATTTTCTTGAAAGTATTCTTAATGCCTTCATCATTGAAACCCACACAAATTAATTTACCTTGTGGTTTCAAAATACGCATAGCTTCACGAATCAAATGATTCAATAAAGCTTTGGCTTTTGGCACACGTAAATACACAATATCAAAGCTTGCATCAGCATATTGCGTGCAATCATAATCAGATAAATTCACAGAGCCATATTGCTTTAAATAATCAGCAATATCGATGCGATTTGTGACAGCTTCAGTAGATGTAATGAAAACAGGGTTTGCAGAAACATCATAGTTTTCATCCACAAACCATAGGGAATTTAAACTTGAATATTTTTGTGCGTAATTTGATAAAGCACTGAACGCTTCATTCATGATAAAAACTCCTCAATCTCAGCATCCGTCAATTCACGATAATCACCTTCAGCTAAATCACCTAAATTGATATTACCAATTCGATCACGATGCAATTCAACCACTTCATTACCTACAGCTTTTAACATACGCTTAACCTGATGGAATTTTCCTTCGCTGATTTCTAAGTAAATCTGCTGTGGTGAAATCACTTCAACTTTTGCTGGCAAAGCTTTACCTTCATGCAACTCAGCACCTTCTTCAAGCTGCTGAATAGATGATGATGTAATGTCTTCAGCCAAAGTAACTAAATAGCGTTTAAAGCAATTTTGATTAGGATGCGCAACACGATGCGACCATTGCCCATCATTTGTCACTAAAACTAATCCAGTTGTATCCACATCCAATCGCCCCGCACAATGCAAACCCACAAAGGAATAATCTTCCAATAGATCATAGATTGGCGTGCCACCATCATGTGTATGGCTTGAAACAAAGCCTTTGGGCTTATTCAACATAAAGTAGAAAAACTCTTGGTACACAAGCTCATCATCACAATAAAAAACTCGATCTTGAGATAGATCGAGTTGATGTTTTGCTTGTTTGACCACTTCTTCGTTCACTACCACTTTTTTACTCTTTAGGATGCTTCTTGCATCTTGCCTAGAAACACCTAAAGTTTTCTGAAGAAATTGATCTAAACGCATTTATTTAACGTACGCAATTAATTCTACTTCACATAGAACGTCTTTTGGTAAACGAGCAACTTCAAAACATGAACGTGCTGGTAAGCTTTCACCCAAGTAATGCGCATAAATTTCGTTGAAATCAGCGAAATCTTCCATGTTTTTTAAATAACATGTTGCTTTTAAAACTGTATCAAATGATGCACCTGCTTCATCTAAAACTGCTTTCAAGTTTTCAAACACGCGTTGTGCTTGAGTTTTAACATCATTACCAACCACTGCACCCGTTTCTGGATCCAATGGAATTTGCCCTGATGTGAACAATAAATCTTTAAAAATTTGTGCTTGAGAATAAGGACCTACAGCCTTAGGTGCACGTGGTGAATTCACTACTTTTTTCATTCTTTGTCTCCAACTATTAATTAATCTGTGGTTACACGCAATAATTCGTCAATACTTGTAACACCTGCAACGACTGCTTTGATTGCAGATTTACGAATACTATCAACGCCTTCCAATTCTGCTTGATCTGCGATATCAACAGCACTTGCTTTATCTAAGATCATGCGCTCCATCGTATCAGAAATCGGCATCACTTCATAAATACCAACACGACCCTTATAGCCTTTATTACACATATCACAACCCACAGGCCCAAAAATCTCACCTGTTAATTGCATGGATGTGAAACCCAATCCTTCCAATGTACGAGGATCGATGCGCACTGGCTCTTTACAATATGAGCATAATCTTCTACCTAATCGTTGAGCAATGATCAAATGAACAGTAGATGCAATATTAAATGTCTCCACGCCCATATTGATCAAACGTGTCAATGTTTCTGGTGCTGAGTTAGTATGCAATGTAGATAAAACCAAGTGACCTGTTTGAGCAGCTTTAATGGCAATATCCGCTGTTTCTAAGTCACGAATCTCACCCACCATGATGATGTCTGGATCTTGTCGTAAGAATGATTTCAATGCAGCCGCAAAGTCTAAACCCACACGAGGATTCACAGGTACCTGATTAATGCCTTCCAAGTTAATTTCAACAGGATCTTCTGCCGTTGAAATATTAGTGGTTGGTTTATTTAAAATCCCTAAACATGTATACAATGTAACTGTTTTACCAGAACCTGTTGGCCCTGTTACAAGAATCATACCTTGAGGTTTCGCAATTGCATCAAAGATATTTTTCTTTTGGATATCCGTAAAACCTAGAATCTCAATATTCAAGTTTGCAGCCGAGCTATCCAAAATACGCATTACAACTTTTTCGCCCCATAATGTAGGGCAAACGCTGATACGGAAATCGATAATTTTTCCTTTTAAGGAAACCTTAATACGGCCATCCTGTGGCACACGTTTTTCTGTAATGTCCAATTGTGACATAACCTTAATACGTGCGGCAATCTGATCTCTAAATGCTTCAGGGGGCGAGTACACCTCTTGTAAAACACCATCGATTCTGAAACGAATACGATAACTATGTTCATAAGGTTCGAAGTGAAGATCCGATACACCTCGTGTAATCGCATCAGCTAGAACGCCATTGATAAAACGTACAATTGGAGAACTATCTGCTTCACTCAACAAATCAAAAGTTACAGCTGTTTCACTCTCTTGCTCTGCTGGCTTCTCTTTTTCCATTTGGTTAAAGAGACTTTGCAGTTTTTCGCGGTTTACACCACCTTGAGATTGAAATTGAGCCACCAATTGTGATGGTGCTACTAAAATCGGTTCAATAATCGCACGTGATTTAAATCTCAACGTTTCTAACATTCTAGCATCAAAGGGATCTGCAACTGCAACATACAAAATACCATTTCTTAAACGCAATGGAAAAACCAGTTTTTTTTCCATCTCTTCTGTAGTTAAAAAATCTGGTAGCTTAGTACTTGCATCAAATGCTCGCATATCAAAACGTGGTGCATTTGATAACTCTTGCGTCACTTTATAAATTTCATTCGCTGAAATATTCAATGTCAATAATGCTTTAACCAAAGAGTATTTCTCTGCTTGCATCAAAGTATCTGCTCTATCAAGATGCTCTTTTGTAATGATTGATTTTGCTAGCAGAGCTCTCACAAGATTATTCTGCATTAATCTCATCATTGTTAAGCTCTGTGATTGAGTGCTTGGGTTTGCATCTGTTTGTGTTGGATTTATTGCCACGCCAATTCTCTCTTGTTTGAAATGAAAATTCTTTATACTTTATTGATTATAGCCGATTATTTCTACCATAGAAATAGCTTAGACTCCCTTTCTTCTCCGTGTATAATGAATCTCATTTTTGGATGATTGATTATTAATGTTTGAGCTAACTTTTCCTGATAATAATGAGCGTCTTACTAATTTATGCGGTAACCTAAATTCACATTTACAATTGATTGAAAAACATTTTGCAGTTGAAATAGCGAATCGTGGACCTAAATTCAAAATCACTGGTGAAGAAGCAGCAGAAATTGAAGCAAAAACAATTTTAGAGCATCTCTATGATTCCACTGCTGAAGAAATATTGGATGAAGATATTGTTCGCTTAGCTTTGCACAGCACCCAATTTGATAGGGATGATTTCATTGAAGAGACCCTCGAAAATCATAAAGAAGTCGTACTTAAAAATAAACGTGGCCTGATTCGCGGTCGTAGTACCAATCAAAAACACTATTTATCTGAAATCGCACACAATGCTATTAACTTTGGTATTGGCCCTGCGGGTACTGGTAAAACATTCTTAGCTGTTGCTTCTGCTGTCGATGCTTTAGAACGCCAAAATATTCGTAGAATCATCTTAGTTCGCCCTGCTGTGGAAGCTGGAGAAAAACTAGGATTCTTACCAGGTGATTTAACACAGAAAGTCGATCCATATTTACGCCCTTTATACGATGCTTTATATGAAATGTTAGGTTTTGAAACAGTCTTAAAACTTATTGAGCGCAATGTCATTGAAATCGCACCATTAGCATTCATGCGTGGTCGTACATTAAATGATGCTTTCATTATTTTAGATGAAGCACAAAACACAACTGTTGAACAAATGAAAATGTTCTTAACACGTTTAGGCTTCAATTCTACAGCAGTAATTACAGGTGACATTTCACAAATCGACTTACCAAAACACGTTCAATCAGGCTTAAAAAATGCAATGACTGTTTTAAACAACGTTGATGGCATTACAATGACTTTCTTTGATTCAAAAGATGTCGTTCGCCACCCTTTGGTTGCAAAAATTATCAATGCTTATCAAGCTGCTGAGGATGCAAAAAATGACTAACCTCATTTTAGATGTGCAAAATGCTACAGAATATCCAAATATTCCGACACAGGAACAGTTAGAGCTTTGGGTAAATAATGCATTATCTTTCATTGATATTGAAGAAGATGAAGTTGAGTTAACCATTCGTTTCGCGGATGCAGAAGAAATTCAAGCACTCAACAATGATTATCGCAGTAAAGATAAACCAACGAATGTTTTATCATTTCCTGCAAATTATGAAATTCCTGATTCTTCAGTTTATTTCATGGGTGATTTGATCATATGCCTAACAGTAGTTGAAGCTGAATCTATCGAGCAAGATAAAACTTTTGAAAACCATTTAGCACATATGACAACACATGGTGTTTTGCATCTTTTAGGCTATGATCATATTATCGAAGAAGAAGCAGAAGAAATGGAAAGTTTAGAGATAGAGATTCTAGAAAAGCTCTCAATTGCTAATCCTTATGAAATTGATTAAATATTAAATTTTACTCAAAAAAATAGCCCATCTTAAAATGGGCTATTTTTTATATACTGTTTCTAATTAAAATTGCGAGTTATTACGTAATGCTTCAATTCTCACTTCTAAAGGCGGATGGCTACTGAATAAACTAGTGAACTTGCCTGAAATACCAAATGCAGCCAAGTTACCAGGTAAATCTTCATTAGCATGCTGGTTTTGTAACGCTTGCAATGCACCAATCATTTTAGACTTACCTGCTAAACGCGCACCACCTTCATCAGCTCTAAATTCTCTTTGGCGGCTGAACCATGCAACAATCATCGATGCTAAAAAGCCAAATACAATCTGTAGAACAAATGAAACGATAAAGAATGTACCACTATTTTCTACAGGTGCATCATTATCACTGTCGCTATTGCCCTGCAATGCATTTGTAATAATACCAGCAACAATGCGTGATAAGAAAATAACAAATGTATTCACAACACCTTGAATCAAGGTCAATGTTACCATATCACCATTCGCAATATGTGCAATTTCATGCCCTAACACAGCTTCTACTTCATCTTGGTTCATGTTGTGCAATAAACCTGTACTTACGGCAACCAATGAAGCATTTTTATTTGCACCTGTTGCAAAAGCATTAGGATCAGCAGAATCAAAAATACCTACATCTGGCATACCAATGCCTGCTTCTTCAGCTTGTCTTCTTACTGTTTCAACCAACCAGGCTTCCATTTGATTTTCTGGTTGCTGAATCACATAAACGCCCATACCATGAATGGCCATCTTTTTGGACATCAATAATGAAATGATTGAGCCTGTAAAACCAACGACAGCAGCTGCTAGCAACATTGGCAATAAACCCTGCCCACCATTCAATGCTCCACCTAATCCTGTCACAGACAAAATTACAGTAATAACGGCAATGACAGCAATATTCGTCACAGCCCATAACATCATACGTTTAAACATATCAATAATTCCCTCAATAATTTATTGAACCAATAATGGTGTTACTGTAGATTTTTTCAAGCATTCACAGGATCTTTTTGCATTAATAGGTAACGTTCACGAAGCCCTAAAATTAATGGTATCCAAATCAACACCGCCCAAAAGCTACCATAAAATGCTACATGTAAATTTATAGGCATCATCGCCAAAAATGCGACCGTTAACCAAACTGAAAACTGCTTTGCTGTTAATAACATCACCAACACTGCGCTCACTGCTAGCAAATAACATATAAATCCTAAAGTGCCCGTCTGAGATAGTACTTCAAGTCCATGAAAATGAGGAAAAAAAGCTTCATCATGCTGCCTCTTTAGTTCTTTGGGCTGAGAAGAGAATTCCTGATGAAAAGTTCCTGTGCCTGCACCAATAATTGGGTTTTCATGATACTGCTTCCATGCAAACTCCCATAAAACTAAACGTGCAGAAGAAAGTTTATCAAACCATTCATAACTACCAATTTCAACTTTTTCTGTTTCTTGATAAGGATTAATGTAACGATTTTTTACTGTTGGAATTTGAGAAATACCAATACCTATAACAGCAAGTACCACTAAAGATGCTAAAACTTTTTTTAACGAAACTTTCTTTTGTACAATCAACCATAGAACCATTAAGCTCCAACTCACCAAAAGTGTAATAACACCAGCACGTGCGCCTGCTACAAATATTACCAAAACTGAACAAATTGAAATGATAGACCAAAAATATTTACTCTTTTGTTTATCCATAAAAGAGAGAATCATTTGATAAAAAATAATTGGTGTCAATGTTGCTAATACATAACCTAAATGATAGAACTGGAACAATCCCATGATACGATTACGATCACGGCTCACCCCAGTTAAATGATAACCTGTCAACCACTCAACTGTTGCATCTAGGGCAATCAGAGCGATAAAAGCAAGCACGCCATAACGCACTTTGTTCAATGCCGATAAATTAAATAAAATAATTAAACCCGCAATAAAAAAGAATCTAGAAAAATTTAAAACTGTCTTCCAACTATCTTTAGGTAAAACACTAAAACACGCAGAAATTACAATTGGAATAAACAATAGACCAAAAAGATAGATAAAAAAACTTTCTTTAAAGTATTGCCACACATCTTTTCTATTACGCACACAAAAATAAATCCCCCATAACGTTGTTGCTATAACAACCCCGTTATACACACCCATTTTTGCAATATATAACCAAAAAAATGCAACAAAAAGAAACAACGCTATATTCTGCTGCGTCATCTTTTCTTTCAGGCAGTTCATCATATTCATAATCCTAATTTTAATAATTGTTGTGCAATTCGAGTAGACTCATTTAATCTCTCAAACTGAATAAAATTACTATTCACTTTGCGGGTAGAGATTAAATGCTCTAAATTTTGTGCTATTTTACCTTTTAATCCCATGACATCAATTGTTTTTAGCATACAGCCAGCACTCAAAGCTTCATAAATCATCGAGATTGATTCTGATGTCACCCAAGCTTCTTTACTTTTTAATAATTGCTCTGGCAACCACGATGCATCAATATCTTTAAAATCAATCAATTCAACTTTATCTATAATATCTTCAGGTAAATTTTGTATGAAATCATTAGGTGTTCTTCGTGATGTTGATAGAATAATCTTTGTATTCACATCTGCCAATTGGACTTTCTGCGATAATTGCTCATAAATATCTTCATTTTTCCACTCACATGCAGAACTTGGCCCGCCAATCAAAATCAAAACTTGAGCTTCTTTATTCACAGGCATTAATGATAATGCATTCATTGCGCCTTCTGTCACTAATACATTACCCTGCTCAGACAATCCATCATGCTTTGGCACAATACAATAATCAAACCAAGATTTTGGTAATGATGGCTTCATGATCACTATCGATTTTGCATCACACTTCCATTTGTAATATAGCAAACTAAAATGTGTTCTATGCCCAGCGCCAATCACTATGCTATTAGCTTCGACTCCTTTTGCACATTGACCAAAACTTTTGAGCCATTGCCATAATGAAAATTTTGGTAATACTTGAATATCATAATCATTTGATTTTAATTGTTGTAATGCTTTTGCTAAGCCTTCACTTTGTCTAAAGTGCCCAATTTTTCCATCTGTAATGCAATAAATTATTTTTTTCATAATCCAGAAATAAAAAAACCCTAGAAGGGTATTCTAGGGTTTTTCATAAATAATTGTCTAAAATTATTTAGCTTTGATAGTAAGCTTCTCTTTAATACGAGCTGCCTTACCTTCAAGATTACGCAAGTAGTAGATTTTCGCTTTGCGAACATCACCACGACGTTTAACGTCTAATGAAGCGATTAATGGGCTGAATGATTGGAACGTACGTTCAACACCAACACCATGAGAAATCTTACGAACTGTGAATGCAGAACCCATACCGCGATTACGTTTAGCGATAACTACGCCTTCAAACGCCTGAATACGCTCACGGTTTCCTTCTTTAACTTTAACGTTGACAACAACCGTATCTCCTGTTGAAAATTCAGGAAGCTGACGGCTCATCATCTCTTGCTCTAATTGCTGTACGATATTCATAATTGATAAACCTATTGTTCAAAACCAATTATAATAATTGGTAACCATAAAAAGGAGAGCATTGTATACCATTTAAAAATAAATTGCATATTTTTTGTCTCATGCTAGATAAAAATATCTATAGGACCTGCACCCTCACGAATAATTTCTGGCACGCCAGAAGTCAAATCAATAACCGTTGTCGGTGAATGGCTACAATCTCCTGCATCAATTATAGCATCTACTCGCTTTTCTAACAGATCTTCAATTTGATAAATTTCGCGCAAATCTTCAGCGCTATAGTTGGGCAATGTTACCGTCGTTGATAACAAAGGCTCACCCAAAGCCTCTAATAAATCTTTAGTAATTTGATGATCTGGCACGCGCAAACCAATTGTTTTACGTTTTGGCGTCAGCAATTTTTTCGGAATATCTTTAGAACCTTTTAATACAAAAGTATAAGGACCAGGCAATACAGCACGCAACAAACGATATTGGCTATTATCCACCATTGCATACGTTGCTAATTCCGATAAATCTCGACATACCAATGAGAAAAAGTGATCATCATCCACTTCACGAATACGACGAATACGTTCCATTCCCTGTTGATTACCAATCATGCAACAAAAAGCATAACTAGAATCTGTAGGATAAACCAATATTCCATCTTTTCGCAAAATCTCCACAGCTTGTAAAATTGCTCTAGCCTGTGGATTTTCTGGATGCATATATAAAATCATAACAACCTCAAACTATTTTCTTTGATATCTATGATGATTCAATTGCAACCATTGTAACGCAATAATTGTTGAAGCAGTTTGAATCTCACCATCAAAAATCATATCCATTGCTTGCTCTCTTGAAACAACAAAAGCATCAATATCTTCATGCTCTTCAGCTAAGCCAAAATAACCACCTGCCTGTGATAAATCAGTTAAAGCTAAAAATAGATATAATTTTTCATTACTGCCACCAACTGATGGGAAGAAATCACAAATCGGTATCAAATTACTGATATTTAAACCTGCTTCTTCCAATGCCTCACGCTCAGCCACATTCACAAAAGCTTCATCAGTTTTATCCACCAATCCAGCAATCAACTCAACAATCCATGGTGATTCCATTTTACCTGCAGATGCAATGCGCAATTGTCGTGTCAATAAAACAGTATCATGAACAGGATCATAAGGTAAAACAGCTACAGCATCTAACCTCACAAATATTTCACGGCGAATATTTTCAATCATCTCACCTTTAAAAGTGGGATGATCAAAAATTAACTCATCAATCTTAAAGAAACCATCATATTTGCGAGTTAAGCTTTTTACTTTAATTTTCTGAGCATCGGGCAATGTCATTTTACACTCCGTATTGGTCGCGGTATTTCTTCATGTTTTCTAATGTTTCAATATTATCACCAGATGCTTCTAAATAGCTGATTAAATCACCCATAGAAATCAAAGAACATACTGTTAAACCATAATTTTGGCGCATTTCATGTACTGCCGATAATTCAGCTTGACCGCGCTCTTGACGATCCAACATCAATACCACACAAGTTGGTCTTGCACCTGCTTTTTCAATCAATTCAATAGACTCACGAATTGCTGTACCCGCTGTCATTACATCATCAATCAACAACACATCACCTTGTAATGCTGAACCCACGATCATACCACCTTCACCATGATCTTTAATTTCTTTACGGTTGAAGCTCCAAGGATAGTTTTGATGATACTTATTATACAATGCTGATACTGTTGCTGAAACCAAAGGAATACCTTTATAAGCAGGACCAAACATCATATCAAAAGATAATTGATGCTCTTTGATCATCTCAGCATAAAACTCACCTAATTTTGCTAATGCTTCGCCTGTATTAAATGCACCTGCATTGAAAAAATATGGACTAACACGGCCAGATTTTAATGTAAACTCGCCAAATTTTAACGCTTCATATTGAATTGCCAACTCGATGAATGCTTTTTGATGATCCTTCATGATGATTCCTAAACTTAAAATATAAAAAATATTCGAAAAAAAAGCCATGTTACCATGGCTGATTATACTCTTTTAAAACTAACGTCCCCAAGTTCTCACTTGTCCGCTGTCAATATGTACGAAATTAGAGCGACTGTAATAACCAACGCCACCTGCTCTCAATGAAAGCGCAGCACGTCTAATGTTAGATGTTGATGTACCTGGCATTCTAATGTCAATTGCACGTCCACGCATATGGAAGCTATCTTTTGCAACACCACGTGTTGTACGACTTAACATAGCATTTGTTTGCGGTGAACGATAACCACTCAATGCATGAGTTGGTTTATGGTAATCTAACTGCAAGCGCAATGCGAATAACTGATCTAGAACATGCGGATCATATAATTTTGCAGTTTTAGTTCTGCGGTCACGCAATGCCCAAGAAATTTCATCTAGTGATTCACGAATATAACCTTCGCCAGGAATCCAATAAATGATGCGACTTGTTTCACCCAAGGCTGGTGTGAAAATTCTCAATTCACGCTCTTTAGTCACAGCTTCTTTTGCTAGTGCTGGCTGCATTGCAAATACACCCATTAAAGAAGTTGCTGCTATAGCACCTGTGGCTAATTTTAATAAGTTTCTACGATTTTCACACACTAAATCATTATGTGCAGAAATATATTGCTCATACAATAAGGTATCATCAACCGTTTGAATGATGCTTGGTTGATTATTTTCGAGAGTATCCATACTACCTCTTTCTTTTAATTTTAAAATGCTACACCTCTGATTTACAAATTTAATATTGTAAATCCGCAAGACAAATTCTTCTAAAAATACAATAGATGAGAATAATTCTAACTATATATAAGTGTTCATGCAAGAGAAATATCAAAAAGAGTCACGCTAGATAAAAGAATATTGATATATGCTAGAATCATTTCTTTATCTTCACCTTATGTTTGGAACATTGCAAAATCATGGATGATCAACAAATTCAACAACTTAAAATACCACCTCATTCAATTGAAGCAGAACAAGCACTTTTAGGCGCGCTTCTTTATGACATTGAAGGTTGGCAAAGAATTGATGGAAAACTCAATCCTATTGATTTCTATCGAGGTGATCACAGATTAATCTTTACAACTGTTCAGCAGTTAGCAGAATCTGGCAAACCTATCGATATTTTAACTGTTTCTGATCACTTAGAACAGCAAAGCAAACTAGATGACGCAGGTGGCCGCTCATATTTAGCAATGCTTGCCTCTGAAACAACTGGAGCAACCAATATTACAGCGTATGCTGATATCATTCGTGAGCGTTCGATTATCCGCCAATTGATCGGTGCAGGCTCCAAAATTGTTGATAATGGCTTTAACCCAGAAGGTCGAACTTGCGCTGAATTATTAGAAGAAGCTGAAAAAAGCGTATTTTCAATTGCTGAACAAGGCACAAAAGCAGGTGAAGGTCTACTAGACATTAATACAGTTTTACAAGCTTCTCTTCAACGCTTAGAAGAATTAGGTAAAATTGAAGACGGTATTACAGGTGCCCCAACAGGTTTGTCTGAATTCGACAATATGACATCAGGCTTGCAAAATGGCGACATGATCGTTATCGCAGGTCGTCCTTCCATGGGTAAAACAACCTTTGCCATGAATATTGTTGAAGCTGTAGCTATTTCAACTAAAAAGCCAATTGCTGTATTCAGCCTAGAAATGCCCGCAGAACAACTAGTGATGCGTATGTTCTCTTCTCTTGGCCGTATTGAACAAACAAATCTACGTAAAGGTAAATTAGATACGCACGAAATGCAGCGTTTAGTGAGTGCAACTAAACAACTCAACCAAACAAAAATATTCATTGATGATGCGGGTGGTTTAAGCCCATCTGAAATGCGTGCGCGTGCGCGCCGATTAAAACGTGATCATAAAGATCTCGGCTTAATCATGGTGGACTATATGCAGTTAATGAAAGTTCCTGGCTTAGGCGATCAGCGTGTTGCAGAGGTTTCCGAGATTTCGCGCTCCCTAAAATTAATGGCTCGTGAGCTAGAAGTTCCTGTTATTGTATTATCACAGTTAAACCGAAGCCTAGAGCAGCGCCCAAACAAACGCCCAATCATGAGTGACTTACGTGAATCAGGTGCGATCGAGCAAGATGCCGACTTAATCTGTTTTGTGTATCGCGATGAAGTATACAATCAAGACAGCCCTGATAAAGGCATCGCAGAAATCATCATTGGTAAACAACGTAACGGCCCAATTGGTACAGTAAAAGTTGCCTTCCAAGGTAAATACTCAAGATTTACAGATTTAACAACAATTGATTACGGCAATACTAATTATAACGACGAATTATAGAGGTACTCAATGCAACAGAGCTATAAAATATATTTTGATGGAGAAATAGCCGGCAACTTTAACCCAGAAGAGGTTAAGAAACGCGCACAAATTGTCTTTAAACTGAGTGAAGAGAAAATTGTGATTCTTTTTGATGGTACACCACACATATTAAAGGAGAATTTATCTGCTGCTGAGTGTGAACAATATCTCAATCAACTATTACACATTGGTTTAGTCGCAAAGTCTGATCCTTTGCTACATGCTGAATTATCTACTCAGCAGGAACCACAAGCGATCGTTGAGGAAATATACACTGAACCAGACAATACTACTTATTATAACCCTGAAGAAATTACAGAGCCTGAACCAAAAATAAAGAAAGCATCTAAAGTATTACCGCTTGCCCTACTGGCAATTATCGTTGCTGGCGGTGGCGTTTATGCATGGCAATCTGGCTTAATTGAATTACCATTTTTGAATGATGACATCATTGATCAGCCTATTGCAATCGCACCAAAGCCACAAACAACACCTGTAGACGTTAAAGCACCTGAAGTTGAACCTGAACAGTCCAAACAAAATCAACGATCAGAATCAACTGAAGAAGTCATCACAGCAGAGATTCAACCTGAGAAATCTTTAATTATTGAAGAATGCACAAATCCTGAAGTCACTGTTTTATTAGAAAAAGTGTTAGCACAAGGATTACCACAATTGGTTCAACGCACATCCCCTGATGTTAATCTCACCATACAAACTTACGATAATAACCAAGAGCTATATTTTGATGAAGCTCGAAATAAACGTTTATGTGGTGTTTTATCCAAATATTCCATAGATTCACCCAATATTTCACCTGATGCAGAAAACCCTACTGTTGTTTATGAAATTATCTATGAAATTCAAAGAGAAGATGATCAGTCTATTCGATTAAGTACCTTTAGACAAAAGATCATCTCCTCAAACTTACAAAGTAATGAGAACATCAATTAGTACAAAGATTGAGCAAAATTAATAAATTATTTCATGTAAATACGGATAATTTAAAAATATGGTAGGATTATCGAACCTATGATTAACCGCAATTTTAAGGTGTAGACATGACACAAAACATTATTGTCCTTAAAGAAGGAGCTGCGAAAGAAAAGCGTGTTGCGCTTGATCCCGTAGTAGCAAAAAGATTTAAAGATCTTGGATTCACAGTTACTTTGACACCAAATGCAGGTAAAGACGCTTACTTCCCTGATTCTAGCTATCAAGATATCACTGTAGAAGCGCCTAAATTTAGTGAAAATGATATCGTGCTTTGCGTTCAATCGCCTAGCATCGAAACTATCAAATCTCTCAAACCAGGCACAGTTTTAGTGGGTTTATTGAATCCATATCAAAGCCCTGAAGTTGTAAAAGCTTTGAAAGAGCAGAAAATTACATCTTTAGCGATGGAATTGATTCCTCGAATCACTCGTGCACAAAGCATGGATGCCTTGTCATCTCAAGCAACTATCGTTGGCTATGAAGGCGTATTGATGGCAGCATCATTGTCGCCACGCTTATTCCCAATGCTAACAACAGCAGCAGGTACAATTCGCCCAGCTAAAGTTGTAGTCATTGGCGCTGGTGTTGCAGGCTTACAAGCAATCGGCACAGCACGTCGTTTAGGTGCACAAGTTGAAGCTTATGACATTCGTCCTGATGCTAAAGAACAAGTTGAATCATTGGGTGCAAAACTCATTGATACAGGCGTTAACGCAGCTGGTGAAGGTGGTTATGCTCGCGAATTAACAGCTGAAGAAGTTGCAATGCAAGCTGAAGCTTTGAAAAAGCATTTAAGCAAAGCACATGCTGTAATCAGTACTGCTGCAATTCCTGGTCGTAAAGCACCAACAATCATTACTAAAGATATGGTTGAAGGCATGCTAGAAGGCTCTGTGATCATCGATCTTGCTGCTGAAACTGGTGGTAACTGTGAGTTAACAAAAGTTGACAGCATTGTTCATCACAATCATGTCACAATTTCTGGCCCAGTGAATGTTGCATCCCATGCACCATTACATGCTTCAGAAATGTATGCTAAAAACCTATTGAATTTACTTTCACCATTCATGGCTGAAGGACAATTAACTTTAGACTATGACGATGAAGTCATCGCGCAATGCCTTTTAACAAAAGATGGCGAGATTGTGCATGAGCGCGTTAGTCAAGCATTGGAGAAATAATTATGATTACACTTTTCGTAATAGCTTTGGCTGCGATTGTGGGCTTTGAGATCATCTCTCGTGTACCTGCAATCTTACATACACCATTGATGTCAGGCTCTAACTTTATTCATGGTGTTGTATTAATCGGTGCAATGATTGCACTAGGTGAAGCAGAAGGCTTCTGGCAGACAACATTAGGCTTTATCGCTGTTGTATTTGGTGCAGCAAACGCTGTGGGCGGTTACGTTGTAACTGAACGCATGCTAGAAATGTTCAAACCTAGCGATAAAAAGGGGAAATAAATCATGATGTTAACAGGTCTTTTACAATTCATTGTTAATTTAGGCTACTTCGCAACTGCAATTACATTCATTTTTGCATTAAAGCGCATGAGCCATCCATCTACAGCGCGCTCAGGAATCGTTTGGGCCGGTTATGCAATGGCATTTGCCACTGTTTTAACATTCGTTCACCCTGCAATTCATGGCAACTACTTCTTAATGATTTTCGCAATCTTAATTGGTGGAATCATCGCAAACGTTACAGCTAAAAACGTAGCAATGACAGATATGCCACAAATGATCGCGATCTATAACGGCGTAGGCTCAGCTTCAGCAGCATGTATCGCTGCAATCACATTGCTACGCACAGGCACATTAGTAGAATCACACAATGTTGCAGGCACTTTCCGCGATTTACCTCCAATGTTGTTATTGGCGGGTGTTGGTGGCTTGATCGGCTTAGTATCATTCACAGGCTCTATCATTGCATGGATGAAACTTGATGGTCGTATGAACAAAGTTGTGCGCATCAAAGGCAGAAATGCGATCAATGGCGCATTACTCATGTCAGCAATCTTATTTGTAATCATGCTAGCGAACGTTGGTGCACAAGATACAGCACCAAGCTACACATTGATCATTTTATTATTCATCGTAGCTGCTGCTTTGGGTATCTTAATTGCGATTCCAATTGGTGGTGCGGATATGCCAGTTGTGATCTCATTATTCAACGCTTTGACAGGTTTAGCAGTTGCATTTGAAGGTATCGCAACTAACAACTATGGCTTAGTTGTATCAGGTATGGTTGTAGGTGCAGCAGGTTCACTATTGACAATCTTGATGGCGAAAGCGATGAACCGTTCATTGTCTAATGTATTGTTCTCTAACTTTGGTGAAGCACAAGCAAGTACAGAAGAGATCACTGGTAGCTTAAAACCTGTTCCTGCAGTCGATGCTGCAATGACAATGGCTTATGCGCAAAAAGTTATCATCATTCCTGGTTACGGCTTAGCAGTTGCACAAGCACAGCATAAAGTTGCTGAGTTAACAAAACTTCTACAAGATAAAGATGTTGATGTTAAATTCGCAATTCACCCTGTTGCAGGTCGTATGCCTGGCCACATGAACGTATTATTAGCTGAAGCGGGTATTCCCTATGACTTGATTTTTGACTTAGATGAAATCAATGAAGAGTTTAAAGATACTGATGCAGTATTAGTAATCGGTGCTAACGACGTTGTTAACCCAGTTGCTAGAACAGATAAATCAAGCCCAATCTACGGCATGCCTATCTTAAATGCTGACATGGCAAAACAAGTGTTTGTTGTGAAACGTGGACAAGGCGCTGGCTTCTCTGGCATTGAAAACCACCTATTCTATTTAGATAACACTAACATGGTTTACGGTGATGCTCAGAAGATGGTTAACGATATGATCGCATCCATCAAAACGCTTTAATAAAATTTAAGCCAAAGAAAAGCGCTCCATGTGAGCGCTTTTTTATTATCTGAGCTAAAAGGATAGACAAATAACAATTAGTTCAACAGCCCTATTTATCTTATAGGCGGATTGATCTTCCTGCCGTAGGCGAGAAAATCAGAATATATCAAACTCACTCGATAGAATTTTATAAAAGACAAATACCAAAAAAACCCTGAAATAAATTTCAGGGTTTCTATCAATTGGCGCGCCCAGAAGGAGTCGAACCTCCGACCGCCTGGTTCGTAGCCAGGTACTCTATCCAGCTGAGCTATGGGCGCATATCTCAAAAGAGGTGAACATTATATCGTGTATTTCAAATCTGTCAACAGGCTGATGTGATCAATAAACAACCAAATCATATTAATCTATCAAATAGAAAAACATGCTCAATGATTGTGAGATTATTTTCAGAAGGCAAATACCAAAAAACCCTGAAATAAATTTCAGGGTTTCTATCAATTGGCGCGCCCAGAAGGAGTCGAACCTCCGACCGCCTGGTTCGTAGCCAGGTACTCTATCCAGCTGAGCTATGGGCGCATATCTCAAAAGAGGTGAACATTATATCGTGTATTTCAAATCTGTCAACAGGCTGATGTGATCAATAAACAACCAAATCATATTAATCTATCAAATAGAAAAACATGCTCAATGATTGTGAGATTATTTTCAGAAGGCAAATACCAAAAAACCCTGAAATAAATTTCAGGGTTTCTATCAATTGGCGCGCCCAGAAGGAGTCGAACCTCCGACCGCCTGGTTCGTAGCCAGGTACTCTATCCAGCTGAGCTATGGGCGCATATCTCAAAAGAGGTGAACATTATATCGTGTATTTCAAATCTGTCAACAGGCTGATGTGATCAATAAACAACCAAATCATATTAATCTATCAAATAGAAAAACATGCTCAATGATTGTGAGATTATTTTCAGAAGGCAAATACCAAAAAACCCTGAAATAAATTTCAGGGTTTCTATCAATTGGCGCGCCCAGAAGGAGTCGAACCTCCGACCGCCTGGTTCGTAGCCAGGTACTCTATCCAGCTGAGCTATGGGCGCATATCTCAAAAGAGGCGCTCATTATATCGTTATTTCTGAAGCTGTCAAACTCTATTTGCGTCTATTTTTTAAGCATATCTGCTAATCCCGCAAAAGGATTATGTTTTACATCAACTTTTTGATCTTCAGTGATGACATATTGCGCACGCAAAGCCTCTTCTTGACGTTGATGCTCGTTGTCATGACAATACAAACACAACAATTCCCAGTTACTACCATCAGCAGGATTGTTATCATGATCGTGATCTTTATGATGAACTGTTAATTCAAATAAGTTTGCACGCGTAAATTCACGTGTACAACGACCACAAATCCAAGGATACATGCCTAATGCACGCTCACGATAACCTGAAGCACGTTTATCAGCTTCCTTACGCGCATTGGCGACAATTTCATCCAAACGACTTTTAGAAACAGATTTCATTTAGCTTCCCTTCAATACGCGATGTTTCTCAATATTCCATTCACGCTCTTTGATTGATGCACGCTTATCGTGATCTTTTTTACCTTTCGCCAAGCCAATTTCAGCTTTAACCATGCCCTGCTTCCAGTACAAGCTTAAAGGCACAATCGTATAGCCTTTGCGATCAATGCTACCCAACAAACGATCAATCTCATGCTTATGCAACAATAATTTACGCGTACGAATAGGATCAGCTTTAACATGTGTGGATGCTGATGTTAAGGGTGACATATGTGCGCCAAATAAAAATGCTTCGCCATCTTTAAATGTCACATACGCTTCTTTAATCTGCGCTTTACCAGCACGGATACTTTTAACTTCCCAACCTTCTAAGCTAATGCCCGCTTCGATCTTCTCTTCAATGAAGTAATCGTGAAACGCTTTCTTATTGGCTGCGATTTGCGGATTAAACGCAGGTTTTTTCTTACTCATTCAATTTTCTCTAAAACTTGTGATTACAACGTGTTCATAATCTACCACAATCCTGATTATTTGAGAATTTTACAATTCATAAAAACTTATCAAAACAGATGATTGAACAATCCCATTGCTTTTATTTAACCTTAAAGTTACTATTAGTAACAATAAAAGTAACCAATAGTAACTTTATTCACAATGGAGATCATAGAATGTCAAAATTACCTTTAACAACATTAGAAACAGCAGATGATTTAGCCAAGCCAATTTTAAATCATGCAAAAACAAATTTCGGCATGATTCCCAACTTCTTTGCTGCAATTGGCATTGATGGCGCATCATTAAGTGGCTTCTTAGCATTTCAAGAAACATTGAATAACAATGCGCAATTGACTGCTAAACAACGTGAATTAATCGCCCTTGCTGTGGCGAATTATAACGGTTGCCATTACTGCGTAAGTGGACATACATTTTCAGCCAAACGTATTGGCTTAACAGCAGAAGAATGTATGGATGNTTTCTCTAAAACTTGTGATTACAACGTGTTCATAATCTACCACAATCCTGATTATTTGAGAATTTTACAATTCATAAAAACTTATCAAAACAGATGATTGAACAATCCCATTGCTTTTATTTAACCTTAAAGTTACTATTAGTAACAATAAAAGTAACCAATAGTAACTTTATTCACAATGGAGATCATAGAATGTCAAAATTACCTTTAACAACATTAGAAACAGCAGATGATTTAGCCAAGCCAATTTTAAATCATGCAAAAACAAATTTCGGCATGATTCCCAACTTCTTTGCTGCAATTGGCATTGATGGCGCATCATTAAGTGGCTTCTTAGCATTTCAAGAAACATTGAATAACAATGCGCAATTGACTGCTAAACAACGTGAATTAATCGCCCTTGCTGTGGCGAATTATAACGGTTGCCATTACTGCGTAAGTGGACATACATTTTCAGCCAAACGTATTGGCTTAACAGCAGAAGAATGTATGGATGCGCAGAAAGGTAAAAATGCGGATGCGAAAGATCAAGCCATCATTGATTTAGCCCTAAATATCCTAAAAACTAACGCGCATTTAACAGATGAAATGCTCACAAATGCAAAAAACAATGGCGTCACAGATCAAGAAATTATTCAAATTACTGCACTCACAGCATTGAATACTTTAAGTAATTGGGTTAATAATATTGTCGATCCAACCATTGATTTTCCAAAGGTTGATTTGATTTCCAACCCTTAAAGGATGCTTCCCTTGAAAAGCCGATTACACAAAGATGAACGTTATGAACAACTGTTAGAACTTGCTCATCAGATCATTGATGAAGAAGGCACAGATGCTTTAACCCTGATTTCTCTTGCTGATAAAGCTGGCGTCACTAAACCGATTCCTTATCGTCACTTTGGGAATCGTAAAGCTTTGTTGTACACGCTTTTTCAAGATACCTTAACCAAACTTGCCCACAATATGGAAACAGGCATCGATCAAGAAGCTAATTCATTGGATGATGCCATTCAAGTTTTCGCCAAAACTTATATGAAGTGCTTTGCAGAACATGGCAAATCCTGCTTTGCGATGATCGCTGCACTCAAAGCTTATCCTGAATATGAGATGATCGACTCAGAACTTCAAACATTTTTCTGTCAAACATTGGAAGCTTCGCTTTCCCCTTTTCTCCCCGAAAATAGCAAAATTCCAACTGTGATATTAATGATGATCTTTGGCGCAACTTGCACTGTGGGCGGTATGTTTTTAAATCAACTCATCACAAAAGATGAAGTCGTTGAAAATATTTCACGTTTAATTTGGAAATTAATCGAACCTTAAGGAGCTTAATATGGTTGATCTACTCATTACATTAACACAACACGAAGCTGATTCTAATAATGTTACGATAGCATTCACAATGGGTAACACAGCATTAGAGAAAGGTCACAGCGTAGAAATCGTTTTATTATCCAATGCTGTTGCGCTCGCGCAAAAGAACTACGATGATAAAATTGATATTGGCGCGCCATTCAAACCTTTGAATGAATTACTGCCTGCTTTCATCAAAGCTGGCGGTAAACTCAAAGTTTGCAAAGCCTGTATGATTCATAATGGCGTTAAAGAAGAAGATTTAATCGCTGAATCCATTATTATCACAGCACCTGATGTGATTGATTTATTGATGGAATCTAAGAAATCATTGCAGTTGAATTAATATCACCATGCAAAAATCAAAAGAAATGGCGATAAGTTAAGTGCATAAAAGACTAAAAGGCATTGATCAATTGTGATTGGTTGCTCACCATCTCCAATCACAATTTTTTGATCATCACGTTCAACTATAAATTTGGTATTCAGCATTCCTGCAATCAAGGATTCCAACCATGTACCATTGAGCGTGTTTATTAAATTTCTTTGCTTAAAATTCAAATGATATTCAGCGACACCTTGAGAAAACACCCACAATGCCAAAATCAGTAATAGCCAATATATTCTTGTTGGCAAATACAACCAATAATCTATATGCCTCTCATCTTTACAGGCAAATAAACAATAAGCATAAAAAGATGCGATGGGTAATCCGCCAATGGCAAAATAAAAAAGAAAAGCAAAATATTGCGGTAGAAAATATCGAATCAGGCATTGAATTTTTTGACTCTGTTTCTCATTACTTAATGGCTGCTTGTCTCTTTTTGAAACATCTCTTTTGAATTTTTTATAATGAACTAATATCCATCGAAAATTAATCATTAAGCACAAACCGATAACATTAATGACAAACAATATATTTGTACCCACATAAACAAATGCATAATAAGCAATTGTAAACAGTGTAAAAAATGCATATCTCTTTTCTGTTGAAACTAACAATAAAGCCTGCCCAAACATCACAAAAGCTCGTCTATATTTTTTGTAATGAACCATCAATGATCGATTAATCTTTATAGGATTAACAAATATATAAATATTCAATAAAAATATAATCATCAATGAAAATGTAATGCCATACATAATAAATTCATCCAATGAAAAGGGCTAAACCCGATCATATCGAATTTAGCCTTAATAAACCAATCTAAAAGGATTATTGCATTACAACAAAATATTGGCAATCACTGCTGAACCAACGAATGTCCCTGTAAATGTTAACAATGCAACAATCGCAATCTTCACACCTGACTTTTTAAATAGAGCAACTTCCCTTTGAGAGATTGCAATACCTGCATAAGCCAATGCTGGTGTAATTAATGGCAATAAACCTAGTTTATTCGTTGCTTCCATCACGTAACTATCCGTTGGCATGAATGGCAATGCAAAGAAAATCGCAACTAAAGAGATCCATGCAATGGCAGGAATCTTAAAGGGAATCACTTTACCAATCAAAACACCCACAGCGCAGAAACCAAAGATGATTAACATACCAGGCAATGCTTCCAATGGACTAACGCCTGTACCTGCCCAGTTTGTGATTAACAATATTGCTGACATCACAGCTAAAGCCACTAAAGTTTGCGTAACATTTAATGGAACTTCTTCATCATCACTCACTTCCATTTGTGCTACTTCATCTTCCAACTCATGCTCTGCCTTGGTATTTTCAGCCACTGGCTTACGAATTTTCACTAAAATTTTGTAACAAAATTCCGCCAATGGTAATGCTACAAATACGCTCATAAATAAACCAGTACCATAAGTTAACAAGTTAGATGTTGCTGCAAATGCAATCACATCATCTGCACGATCCGGTACAACTTCAGCCAAGGATGCAGAACAAGCGCCCATCATACTGCCGCTACCAACACCACAAGCCATTGCTAACGCTCTGATATCAAACAGATCCCAAGATGCCATGAAACCTGCCAATAAGGAGAAATAAATCGCCCCAAACAGCGTTCCCATAACATAAACGCCCATCACACCAATGCCTTCAGGGCTTTTAATACCAAAACGATCTGCAACCAAAGCAATATTAGGTTCACGAGCAATGGAATGTGTTGCACCAACTGCTTCTCTGCCCATACCAAATAGCAGTACAGCCACAGGTAGAGCAAATAATACAGTCGCGACATTACCAAGCTCCTGCAAAATCAATGCAGGACCCGCAGCAATAATGTCATTAATCTTTGGGCCGATGCCCACAGAAAACTTCGCAATGAATGGCATCACACAAATCAACACCCAATAAGTTGCAATATTAGATGCCGGCCCTATGATTTTTGCAGCTTTAGGAATGATATTCCCATTGAAAAATACAGAGAATACAAAAGCATATAACAGTGGCAATAAAATCACGATACCAATGCCAATATCAAACTTCAAAATCCCAATAAACTCAGCAATTACTGATGTAACAATGACAATTAAATGTAATCGCCAATCCAACAATAATGAATAACCCGTTGTTCTGTTCATAATCCATCCTCCATTTGAAGCTTTATTATTTTTGATTACATCGCAATTATTCCTCTTGTGCGCCGTAACCAAAATTGACCAATGGTTGCTCTGCGCGCTCAACCCAAATACTTTTCACTTGGCTATAAGCATGTAATGCTTCTATACCAGAAGAGCGACCATAACCACTTGCATCGTAACCACCGAAAGGTGAACTCACATGAATAGTTTTGTAACCATTGATCCAGAATGTGCCTGCTTTCACTTTAGAAGCCACACGGTGTGCTTTTGAAACATCTTTGCACCATACAGCGCCAGCTAAACCAAATTGACTATCGTTCGCGATGCTAATAGCCTCCGCTTCTGTTTCAAATGGAATCGCAATCACAACTGGCCCAAAGATCTCTTCTTGAGCGCACGCCATTTTGTTATTACCCACTAGAACTGTTGGGTTCACATAATAACCAGCAACATTCGGTATAGATTCAGCATTATTACTAGGAATCACTGCACCTTCTGCCAAACCTTTTTTAATCATATTGCAAACATGTTCATATTGCTTTTGATTGTGAATTGGACCAATTTGTGTGGTTTCATCATCTGGATTACCCACAACAAAACGATTAGTCGTTTGCGCTAAATCCTTCACAAATTGATCAAAAATAGATTTCTCAATTAATACACGTGAGCCTGAAACACAGCTCTGCCCTGCACTACCAAAAATTGCATTCTGTGCGCCACGCAATGCTTTTTCATAGTCAGCATCAGCAAATACAATATTGGCTGATTTTCCGCCGAGCTCTAAAACAGATGGCACACCTTTCTTCGCTGCTGCCACTGCAATCTTTTCACCTGTTAATGGAGAGCCTACAAATACAACCTTCTTAATATCAGTATCTGCAATCAATGCTTGTCCAATAGTATGGCCATAACCTGCAATGATATTGACTAAACCTTTTGGTGCACCTGCTTTTTCAACTAAAACACCCACAATCAATGAGGTTAAAGGCGTTAATTCTGAAGGCTTCAAAATAACAGCATTACCTGCAGCAATTGCTGGTGCAATCTGCCAACCACAAGTAAAAATCGGGGCATTCCATGGAGTAATTTGTAATACAGTACCTAACGGCTCATAAACGACATAGTTTAAATGTGTTGTTGGCACAGGAATGACCGAACCATGCAATTTATCTGCCCAACCTGCATAGTATTCAAACATTTCAGAAACTTTCGCAACTTCACCACGTGCATCACGAATAGGTTTATTGGATGATTTGGATTCCAACAATGCTAATTGCTCCGCATTCGCACGAATCAATCGCCCTATTTCAAACATGATTCGGCCACGCTGTGCGCCTGTTAATGCAACCCATTCAGCTTGTGCCTTTGCTGTNATGTGTTGTTGGCACAGGAATGACCGAACCATGCAATTTATCTGCCCAACCTGCATAGTATTCAAACATTTCAGAAACTTTCGCAACTTCACCACGTGCATCACGAATAGGTTTATTGGATGATTTGGATTCCAACAATGCTAATTGCTCCGCATTCGCACGAATCAATCGCCCTATTTCAAACATGATTCGGCCACGCTGTGCGCCTGTTAATGCAACCCATTCAGCTTGTGCCTTTGCTGTACATTCATTCAATGTTGGAATGATCGAAGCATCTGCATCTTTGTATTGATACAAAACAGTATTATCATGCGCCTTGAATACAGTGATTGCTTCACCATGTCCTTCAAGCCACTGCCCATTCACATAACTACCCACAGTTTTTGCTTCTGGTACCCATTGATTCAACAAACTTAAAATTTCTTGGTTCATACTATTTTCCTTCAAATAAATCTGCATCTGTCATTTTGATAATTGCGTTGAAATCATCTTGATCTAATAATGTTTCCGCACTCTTTTTCCATAGCTCCATCACTTTTTTGCTCAATGGTAAACTCATGTTTTCAGCAGTTGCTAGTGCATCGGCTAAACCAACATCTTTACGCATTAATCCCATCGTAAAACCTGAATCAAATGCACCATTTAAAACCCAGCGAGGAAAATTCACTTCACTCACAGCGCTTCGCCCAGAACCTTTATTCAAACCTGATAATAATTTTTCAGGAGAAACACCTGCTTTATTTGCTAAAGCAACAGCTTCTGCTGTTGTGATCAAATGTGCTGCTGCTAATAGGTTATTACAGATTTTGACAACATTACCTGCACCACATTCACCAACATTGACTTGCACAGCGCTGAGATCCGCTAAAAATGGTTGAATCTTAGTAAAATCTTCTTCAGTTGCTCCTACAACCATTGTCATCGTGCCACTTTTAGCACCACTTGGTCCGCCCGAAACAGGTGCATCAATGAATGTCATACCTTTAGTTTTTAATTCAGCATAAACTTTACGACTTGTTTCGGCTGTTGAAGTCGTGGTGTCCACAATGATCAAGCCATCATGCCCTAATTCACTGATACCATTTGCACCTAACACCAAAGCCTCCACATGTTCAGCTTTTGGCAATGACAATACAACAACTTTGCTTTCTTTCAATAATTGAGCCAATGGCGCCACAATTACACCAATTTTTTCTGCTTGTGATCTTGCTTCCTCTGAGAGATCATAACCCATTACTTTGTAGTCATTTCGTAATAGTGTCTCTGCCATTCCTCTGCCCATATTGCCTAAGCCAATGACTGATACAAATCCATCTTTCATATAATCCTCCTACAGATATATTGTTTATTTGTTTTATTCAGTATAGGCATGGTATGTTTATACAACAATAGAGCATATTTTGTATTTCGTTGCTTTTTAGGCAACAAATGGATATTCAATGGTTAAAAATCATAGAGTTTATTACTTTCATCAAGCTGTTAAATATGGTGGTATTCGCAATGCAGCAGATATGATGGATGTTGCACCTTCAGCTGTGAGCCGACAAATTACCTTATTAGAGAATGAGTTAAAGGTTTCTCTTTTAGAAAAAAATTTACGTGGTGCTATTCCAACTGAAGCAGGCAAATTAGTTTTACAATATTTCCAACAAACATTAGAGCAACAAGAAGATCTCGTAGCATCCCTATCATCTCTACAAGGATTGGATCAAGGTAAACTGATCATTACGACTGGTGAAGGCTATTTACGCCTATTATCCAAAGTGATTGCTAATTTCTCTGCAAAGCATCCCAACATCGAAATCAGCGTAGATGTTGTGGGCAGTAATAATGTTGTGAGAAGCATCATTGAAAATGAAGCTCACATTGGCATTGCCTTTAATCCTGAATTAGATCCAAATATTCGTACACATTTTGAAATCAATCATCCAATGATGATGTTCATTAACCCAAATCATCCTTTGAACGAAGCAGATCACCCAATTCAATTGTCAGAATTAAAAGAATATCGTTTAGCTTTAAGCCATATTTCTCACGGCGTACAACAGATCATCCAAAAAGCAGCAGATGATGATGGCATTCGTTTAAAGCCAAGTTTGGTATGCAATTATCTTCATTTATTAAAAAGCTATGCAAGTGAAGGCGGCATCGCATTATTACCAAACTTTATGCGATATGAAGATGATAAAAATATTGTACTTAAAAACCTTGAACATCAATATTTTAATCAAACTCAAACCAAAATTATGAGCAGATTAGGTCGACAATTACCGCCTGCTGCTAATAAATTCCTCCAAGAAGTGACGAAGATGTTTTCATAAAATCATTCAGTCATATCTTTTTACATCATGTTAAGTTGATTTTTGGATTAAATATTAAACAAAGTTTGCCTAATATAACAAACTTGTATTAGGATGCTTAACATTCATGAAATATTCCATTGGCTACGTCGCCTAGTCAGTTATTGCACTCTCAGTACTTAAAATCCCAATCATTCCATAGATTTTTGGGAAATTTTGTTCGACGTCTATACATTTCAAGGAGGAAAAGATGTCCTATTCAGCGAAAGAGTTGTTAGAACAACGCCAAATCAAAGTTAACCCAAAGAGAATTGACGAAGTTGAATCCCGTTGGAAAGCCATTGTTGAAATGCGTAAAAACATTCAAACAACAAAGCTAGCAGATGCTGATATTTGCTTGGGGCATTACCAATAACAGCCCACATTTTGGCCCTGTTAAAAATCCTTGGAAATTAGAGAAAATCCCAGGTGGATCAAGTGGTGGTTCAGGTGCTGCGGTAACAGCGGGTATGACGCCAGTAACATTGGGTACAGATACTGCGGGATCTATCCGCATTCCATCTTCTGCCTGTGGATTAGTGGGCTTAAAACCAACACATGGTTTAGTTGCTAAATATGGTTGCTTCCCATTGGCTTGGACATTAGATCACATAGGCCCAATGGCTCGTACAGTTGATGATGCAGCCATTGTATTACAAGCAATTGCAGGCTTTGATCAATGCGATCCAACATCTAAACAAGCGCCAAAATCAGATTATTTAGCCAATATCAATGATTCATTGAAAGGCAAAGTGATTGGTATTGAAGAAGAATATTTCTTTAAAGATGTTGATGCTCCGATTGAAAAACTCGTGCGTGAACAAATTGCAAAATTGGAAGCACAAGGTGCAACCATTAAAAAAGTGAAAATCCCTGCATTACAAAACTCTGAATATGCAGAGCTCATCACAAGTTTATCAGAAGCTGGCACAATTCATTATGAGCAGCTCAAAAAAGATCCTAGCCACTATGGTGATGACATTCGCATGCTCTTTGAATTAGGCGCACTACCATCTGCCGTTGAATATCTCCAAGCACAACAAATGCGTAGAGAACTCAAAGCACAATTCAAAGCTGTATTGGATGAAGTAGATGTAATCATTGCACCAACATTACCAGTATTACCTAATGATATTGGCAGTGATATTGCGATGATCAATGGTAAAGAAGTAGATTTATTAAACCATGTGATTCGCTTTACAGGTCCAAGCAACTTAACGGGATTACCTGCACTTTCAATTCCCGTTGGCATGGCGGAAGGCTTACCTGTTGGTATGCAGATCATCGGCAAAACATTCGATGAAGCAACTGTATTCAATATTGCGAAGCATGTTGAAAAATCCGTTGGCTTTGACTTCATTGCACCAATCGCCAAATAATTTATTTCATCCATAAAAAAATCCCACAGTCATCTCCCTACTGTGGGATTTTTGTTTTATACGATTACAACTGATTACTCTTCAGTTGCAACACCCGCCAAGCGAGTTTTTAACTTTTGACCAATACGGAATGTTACAACACGACGTGCTGAAACTGGAATATCTTCACCTGTTTTAGGGTTACGACCTGGTCTTTCGCTCTTATCACGTAATTCAAAACTACCAAAACCTGATAATTTAACTGACTCACCTTTTGTTAAAGCTTCACGAATTTCATTAAAAAAATCTTCAACGAATTGTTTCGCTTCTTCACGTTGGATATGGTTGAAGTCATGATATAAATGCTCAACGATTTCCGCTTTAGTTAATGTTGCCATTGTACCCCCTACAATTCATTTCTATTGACGTAAAAATACCTGAACCTGTTTAAGATTCTCTAGGATATCATTTAGTATAGTATCAATTTCTTCATCTTTGATATTTTCCTCATCATTTTGGAAAATAAGACCAAAGCTGAAGCTCTTCTCATTTTTATCTTCTTTTGCAAAATTATAAATATCAAATAATTGAACAGACTGAAGTAAAGATGATTGAGTTTGCCCCATTGCTTTAATTACCGAATCTACCGTCATATCTTGTGGCACAACTAGCGTTAAGTCACGACGAGAAGATGGGAATTTAGACAATGGTTTAAATACCGTTGGTACAGTCATTTGCATCGCTGCTAAATTTAACTCAAATAAGTAAATTTCAGTCGATACATCTAACTCTTTTGCTACTTTCGGGTGAATTTTACCCATGTAACCTGCTGATTCACCTTTAATCAAGATTTCAGCACTTTGGCCTGGATGTAATAAATCAAACGCTTTTGCAACAAAGCTAATATCTTTAGCATCTGCTGACAATGCAAGCATAGCTTCCACATCATTCTTCACATCGAAGAAATCAACTTTACGTGCTTTTTCACCCCATTGTTCTGGCAATAAATCACCAGTCACAGCACCACCTAAATAAGCTTTCTGCTCAACATTATCGATGTCACCTTTGAAAGTCAAACCTGATTCAAATACGCGCACACGTTTTTGTTGGCGCTTCAAGTTGTAATCAATTGTTGAGATTAAGCCTGCAGCCAATGTTGTTCTCATTACAGATAAATCTGCTGAGATCGGGTTTTTCAAGGCAATTGGCGTTTGTGATTGATCAATGATTGATAACCATTTTGGTGCAACGAAGCTCATTGTGATCACTTCATTGTAGCCACGATCTACCAATACATTCTTAAAGCTATTCACAGGTGTTTTGAATTCTGTGAAAGGCGTCATTGTTGAAATGCTATTGTTGAACAAAGCACCAATGTTATCATAACCATCAATACGCGCGATTTCTTCAATCAAATCTTCTTCGATTTCAATGTCAAAGCGATGTGACGGTGGAACCAATACAACATGATCATCAGCAACTGTTACTTGACCAATACGGCTCAAGATTTCAGTGATACGCTCTACTGAATATGAACGGCCAACGATTTGGTTAATGCGTTCAAAACGCACTTTGATTGCTTCTTTATTTGGCAATAAAGCAACATCTTCAGCTACTGTAATTTCACCAGCTTGACCATTTGCCAACGTCACCAATAAATGCGTTGCATATTCTAAAGCAGTCATAGGCAAGTTGAAATCAACGCCACGCTCAAAACGGTGAGATGCATCTGTATGCAAGCCATATTCACGTGCACGGCCTGCAATTGCCAAAGGATTAAACCATGCTGATTCTAAAAATACCGATGTTGTTTGATCATCACATGTGCTGTTTGCAGCGCCCATGATACCAGCCAACGCAACTGTTTTTTCTTCATCAGTGATCAACAATGTATTAGCTTTCAACGTCAAAGTATCATCATTCAACAATACAACTTGCTCGCCTGCTTCTGATTGGCGAACTTTGATTGCACCTTTGATTTTTGATGCATCAAACGCATGCAAAGGCTGACCCAATTCCAACATTACATAGTTAGTGATATCCACTAAAATGCCATGAGGACGAGTGCCTGCTCTTCTTAAACGCTCTTTCATCCATAACGGTGTTTCAGAGTTCATATTTAAGCCAGTAATCATACGGCCTAAATAGCGAGGACAAGCTTGCGTATCCACAACTTTAACATCAATTTTATCAGCAATCGTTGCTGCAATTTTGTGCTCTGGCAATGCTTTGATTGCTGTGCCTGTGCTCAATGCAACATCACGTGCGACGCCATAAACACTCAAGCAATCACCACGATTTGGTGTTAAATCAACTTCATAGATCGTATCGTTAAGATTGTAATACCCTCTGAAATCTTTACCAATTGGTGCATCTTCAGCCAAAATCATCAAGCCTGCATGATCATCACTCAAGCCCAATTCGCGTGCTGAACACAACATACCCATGGATTCAACACCACGGAGTTTAGATTTCTTAATTTTAAAATCACCAGGCAAAACAGCACCGATAACAGCTGTTGGAATTTTAATGCCAACTGCAACGTTAGGCGCACCACATACGATCTGTAATGGCTCTGCTTCGCCAACATTGACTGTTGTTACACGCAACTTATCAGCATCTGGATGTGGCTCAACCGTTAACACTTCACCCACAACAATATTTGTGAATTCTGGTGCCGCCAACTCTTCTGAGTCAACTTCTAAACCAAGCATTGTCAAATGATTGGATGTATTTTGTGGAATTTCATCAATCCACTCTTTTAACCATGAAATAGATATTTTCATACAATAATTCTTTGCTTAAAATTAGGATTCGGAGATTATTTAAATTGATTCAAAAATCTTAAATCATTTTCATAGAATAATCTTAAGTCATTCACACGATAACGTAACATTGCTAAACGCTCTACGCCCATACCAAACGCAAAGCCTTGATATTCATTCGGATCGATATTCACCGCACGTAAAACATTAGGATGAACCATACCGCAGCCCAATACTTCTAACCAACCAGTTTGCTTACAAACGCGGCAACCATCACCGTGGCACATCACACATTCGATATCAACTTCTGCTGAAGGTTCTGTAAATGGGAAGAAAGATGGACGGAAACGTAATTTCAAATCCTCTTCAAAGAATTTTTGCATAAACTCAGTCAATAAACCTTTAAGGTCACTGAAATTTGCATTTTTATTCACAACCAAACCTTCCACTTGATGGAACATTGGGCTGTGTGTTTGATCCGAGTCAGAACGATAAACACGACCATAACCAATCATCTGAATTGGTGGTTTCTGTGCTTGCATTACATGAATTTGTGTATTCGATGTATGCGTTCTTAACAACATATCTGTATTAAAATAGAATGTGTCAAACATTGCACGCGCAGGATGGTGCGCTGGGATATTCAAAGCTTCAAAGTTATAGAAAGCTGATTCAATTTCAGGACCTTCCACAGCTTCGAATCCTAATGATCCAAACAATGATTTAATTCTATTTAAAGTAATTGTAATTGGGTGTGCAGCACCTTGCTCTTGTCCACGACCAGGCTGAGTTACATCAACTCGTTCTGATTCTAATTTTTCTAACAAAAGCGCATCTTCTAAAGCTGCTTTTTTACTATCGAGCGCACTAATAATCTCTTGACGAACGGCATTAATTTCAGCCCCTCTAACTTTTTTCTCTTCTGGGCTTAATTTTCCAAGCTCAGGCATTAGCGCAGTGATCACACCTTTCTTACCAAAGTGCCCCACACGAACGGCTTCGATATCTGATAAATCTTTGGCTTCAGCAATTGAACTTAATGCTGTCTTAAGAATGTTTTCTAGTGACATAGTTATATCCATAAAAAAAGGAAAAGTAGGCCTATGCTTACTTTTCCTTTGATAATATCAATCTTGAAGGTTCAGTCAATTAGTATTTAATACTAATCTACTGATAGTTAAGCTAAAGCTGCTTTTGCTTGTTCTGCTAAAGCTGCAAATGCCTCTTTTTCAAATACAGCGATATCAGCTAAAACTTTACGATCAATTTCGATGTTTGCTTTCTTCAAGCCATTGATGAAACGGCTGTAAGACAAACCACACTCACGTGCAGCAGCATTGATACGAACGATCCATAAAGAACGGAAATCACGTTTTTTCTGACGACGATCGCGGTATGCGTATTGACCAGCTTTGATAACCGCTTGGTTAGCAACGCGATAAACACGCGAACGTGCACCGTAGTAACCTTTTGCTTTCTTTAAAACTTTTTTGTGACGCGCGTGAGCGGTAACACCACGTTTAACTCTTGCCATGATCTAACTCCCTCAATTATGCGTAAGGCAACATACGACGAACCATTTGTGTATCTACTTTAGCGATTAAAGTAGCGTGACGTAAATGGCGTTTACGTTTTGTTGATTTTTTAGTTAAGATATGGCTACGGTGTGATGCGTGACGCTTAAAGCCACCGCTACCTGTTTTGCGGAAACGCTTTTTAGCGCCGCTGTTTGACTTCATTTTAGGCATAGTATTTAACTCGCATTTCTAAAAATAAAAAAATAATAGGAATGTATACAGTGATCGGATTATTTCTTAGCAGGAGCTAAAACCATAACCATTTGGCGACCTTCAAATTTAGGACGCTGTTCAACCACACCATATTCTTTTAAATCTTCCTCAACTCTGTTCAGAAGCTTCATTCCCAACTCTTGGTGAGCCATTTCACGACCACGGAAACGTAGTGTTATTTTGGTTTTATCACCATCACTCAGGAAACGTATCAGGTTGCGTAGTTTTACCTGATAATCCCCTTCATCAGTTCCTGGGCGGAACTTGATTTCTTTCACTTGAATTTGTTTCTGTTTCTTACGTGCTTCATGCTGCTTCTTCTGCTGTTCGAATTTGAATTTACCATAATTCATAATCTTACAAACAGGTGGCACAGCTGTTGGCGAAACTTCAACCAAATCAAGGTCGCTATCATAAGCTAATTGAATTGCTTCTGCAAGAGGAACAACACCTCTTGCTTCACCCTCTGCATCGATCAAACGTACTTCACGCGACGTGATTTCGCCATTTAATCTATGTTCATTCTGTGTGCTAATAACTTTATCTCCATTAAGTATTAATCGTTATTCATTAGTTCGATTGCTGCGTCTAATGACATTGTTCCCAAATCTTCGCCTTCACGCGTTCTCAAAGAGACTAAGCCTTCTTCAGCTTCACGCTTACCGACTACTAAAATGTATGGAATTCGCGCAATCGTAGCCTCACGGATTTTATATCCAATCTTTTCATTTCTCAAGTCAATTTTGGTTCTGATATTTGCTTTTTTAAGTTTAGCTTCAATATCTTTCGCATAATCGTCTTGCTGGCTAGTGATCCCTGCAACAAATACTTGAACAGGCGCTAACCAGAATGGGAAAGACCCTGCATGATGCTCAATCAAGATCCCGATGAAACGTTCAAATGACCCAAGAATAGCTCTGTGCAACATAACAGGACGTTTACGCGTGTTATCTTCATCCACAAATTCTGCTTCTAATCTTTCTGGCAATACGAAATCCAATTGGATTGTACCAACCTGCCAAGAACGACCTAAAGCATCTTTAATGTGGTATTCGACTTTCGGGCCATAGAAAGCACCTTCACCAGGTAATTCTTCCCATTCAACGCCCGCAGCACGGAGGGCAACACGCAACCCTTCTTCTGCTTTATCCCAAACTTCATCAGAGCCAGCACGCTCTTCTGGGCGCAAGCTTAATTTAATTGAGATATTTTCAAAACCAAAGCGATCATATACGCTCATTGCGAATTTGTGGAAATCTGAAACTTCGCTCACAACTTGATCAATGCGACAGAAAATGTGCGCATCATCCTGAACGAATCCACGAACACGCATTATACCATGTAATGCACCTGATGGCTCGTTACGATGGCAAGAACCAAATTCAGCTAAACGTAATGGTAAGTCACGATATGAATGCAAACCACTGTTAAATACCTGAATGTGACATGGGCAGTTCATTGGCTTAACTGCATAGTCACGGTTTTCTGAAGATGTTGTAAACATATTGTCACGGTAGTTTTCCCAGTGACCTGATTTTTCCCACAATGAACGATCCACAACCATCGGAGTTTTAATTTCTGAGTAGCCTTCGTCTTGCTGACGCTTTCTCATATATTGTTCGATTGTCTGCCATAACTGCCAACCATTTGGATGCCAAAACACCATACCTGGTGCTTCTTCTTGAAGATGGAACAAATCTTGTGCTTTGCCAATACGACGGTGATCGCGCTTACCCACCTCTTCTAAGAATGTTAAATGTGCTTTTAACTCTTTATCTGTTGCAAATGCAGCAGCATAAATACGAGTTAACATTTTATTCTTAGAATCACCACGCCAATAAGCACCAGCAATATTCATTAATTTGAACGCAATGTTCGCTTTCTTAATAGTTGCCAAGTGTGGGCCAACACATAAGTCAGTGAAAACATCTTGCCCTTCATTGCCTTGACGATACAAAGAGATCTCTGTTTGATCTTCTGGTGCACGTGCAATGATGTCTGCTTTATAAATTTCACCACGTTTTTCAAAGTAAGCAATTGCTTCTGCTCTTGGGTGCATTTCGCGTGTTACATCCAAACCTTCTTTGATGATTTTTTGCATTTCAGCTTCAATTGCAGGCAAATCTTCAGGTGTAATTGGTGCTTTAAAATCGATATCATAGTAGAAACCTGTATCGATTGTTGGGCCAATTGCCAATAAAGCTTCTGGATATAAGTTTTTAACCGCACGAGCCAAAACTTGCGCCGCCAATGTATGGCGCACAACATCTAAGCCTTCTTCATCTTTTAACGTGAGGATTCTTACCGTAGCGTTCGTCGTCAATACCGTAGAGAGATCTTTTTGCGTGCCATCAACAACCATTGCCACAGCAGCTTTTGCTAGGCCTGGACCAATACTATCTACAATATCAAAACCTGATACAGGATTTTGATACTCTCTCTGACTACCATCTGGCAGGGTAATAACAACCATTTAATACTCCACGGTCTGAATGATTAATAAACTCCCAATTATATACCATTTAACAGAAGAACGATATATTTGCTGTATGAAAAGCTTACAGCTGTGATATTATAGCCACCCTTAAATTTTTTAAATCAAAGAGCACCGTATGAAAAAAATTCTTTTATATCCAGCTTTAGCAGTTATGGCGTTATTTATTGTTGCGTGCTCTGGTTCAACTGATAGCCCAGAAGGCATTACTAAACATTTTATTGAAAGCACCTATAAAGGTGATGGCGATGCTTTGATTAAATCTTTAGATTTAGGTAAAGATGCTGAAGATCCAGCTGTACAACAAATGATCGCTGGCAAAATGAACATGGCTGCACAAGAAGCGAAAAAAGAAGCTGAAAAAAATGGTGGCTTAGCATCCATTAATATCAAAGATGTTAAATACACAAATACTGAAAAAACTCGTGCAACAGTAAACTTCACAGTGAAATTCAAAAAAGGTGACACTGAAGATGCTGGCGACATGAACACAATCAAAACAGACAAAGGCTGGAAAATCTCTCTTTAATTTATGAAGAGATTACAGCAAAGTGTTGTGATATTTCTCACAACACTTTTTTTATGTGTATTTTCTTATGCTAATGATACTACTTTAGCCATTGGTGATATTGTACTGCGCGCTGGTTCTAATATGGATAGCTTAGCCATTCAGAAGCTCGGCAAAGTGCAATATTCTCACATTGGCATCATCACACAAACTGACCCTGAAATTATTGTTGTACACTCAACCACTGATGATGATCCTGAAAATACTAATCAAGTAATTGCAACATCTTTTGAGGTTTTTACTTCACCCAAGTTTGCACGTAACTTTTTAATCATTCGCCCAAACTTTTTAACATTGGATGAAAAGCTCAGCCTAGCAAAAAATATTCATTCTAAACTTGGTATTCCTTATCTATTAAAAAGCCGTGAAGAAGAAAATCTTTACTGCACAACTTTAATTGAACAGCCACTTTTACAGCTGCGCCCCAACATTGAATTAGAATGGCACACCATAGATTTTGGTCCATTTAAAGGTTCTTATTTATTCCCTGATACTTTTATGAACATTGAAGGCATGGAAATTTTAAACTTTTAATTTCTCATATAGAAAATCTATTAATAAACGCAGCCTTTTAGGCAAATATGCCTTTTTATAATAAACCGCATAAATATTTTGTTTCTGAAGCTCCGTTTGCTTATCCAAAATTTTTATCAACTTCCCTTCTTGTAAATCTTTGGTAATCAAGAATTCTGATAAACATGCAATGCCGGCACCTTGAAGCACAAGGCTACGAATAACTTCACCGTTAGTGCTACTCATTTGTGGTGTAATTGTATAAAGCTCATCACCATCATAGATTGGCCAATCATTCAATTTAATCAACTGACTAAAACCGATACATTTATGTTGTTTTAGCGCTTCGACATCTTTTGGCATACCATATTTTGCAATATAATCAGCACTCGCAACAATGTGCAACTGACTTTGCATTAAAAGCTTCGCGTGTAAACTCGAATCCTCTAAATTACCAACTCTGATCGCCAAATCTACTTTTTCTTTCAGTAGATCAATAATATGTTCATGATTACTTAATTCTATAGTGATATCAGGATACTGTTCCGTAAACTCCACAATTAATGGCATTAACACATGTAAAACAACTGGCGTTGCTGCATCAATCCTAATCATTCCAGATAAATTAATATCAGATTCTAAAACTGCATCCTCAGCTTCCATTAACTTATCTGTAATTTCTCGGGCATATTGCAGAAATAACTCACCTGCTTCTGTTAATTGCAACATTCTCGTTGTGCGTTCTAATAACGTCACACTTAACTTTTCTTCTAACCTTTTTAAAGATCGGCTCACAGCAGATGTTGTTTGTGCTAGTTGCACAGAAGCATCCACAATGGAACCGGCTTCAACAATTGTTATGAACGTCTGTAACTCATCAATGGTTGCCTTCATTTCAATACCTTTATTGATTTTTATTCAATAATAAATTGCATTTTCATGACTTTATCACAACAAAGATCATCCCTACAATACACGCAACATTTATTGAAAGAGAAAACTTAAGGAGTTTTTCATGACAGTTCCAAAAATTGGTTTAGGTACATTTCGTTTAGAAGATGAAGTTGTTAAAGCATCTGTGACTAACGCACTTGAATTAGGTTATCGCGCAATTGATACTGCACAAATTTATGGTAATGAAGCGGCAATCGGTGATGCAATCGCAAAATCTGGCATTAAGCGTGAAGATTTATATCTCACAACAAAAATTTGGGTGGAAAACCTAAGCAAAGATAAAGTGATTCCTAGTTTAAAAGAAAGTTTGGCTAAGCTTCGTGCTGATTACGTTGATTTAACTTTGATCCACTGGCCATCACCTAATCATGAGATCAGCGTTAAAGAAACTATGTTGGCTTTAATGGAAGCAAAGAAATTAGGATTAACGCGTGAAATTGGTATTTCCAACTTTACTGTTGAATTAATGCAAGAAGCTATTGATGCTATTGGTATTGAAAATATCGCAACCAACCAAATTGAGTTATCACCATTTTTACAAAACCATAAAGTAGTGAATTGGGCCAAAGCACATAATTTGCACATTACTTCATATATGACATTAGCTTATGGAAAAGCACTCAAGAATGAAATGATCCAAGCGATTGCACATAAACACAACGCAACGGCTGCACAAGTTATCTTAGCTTGGGCAATGCAATTGGGTTATAGCGTTATTCCATCATCTACAAAGCGAGAAAATCTAGCAAGCAACCTACAATCTACAACATTAAAATTAGATCAAGATGACATGCTCAAAATTGCCACTCTAGAATCCAATGATCGTTTAGTTAGCCCAGAAGGCTTAGCACCAGAATGGGATTAACTAGAAAAGGATAAACAATGAAAAATATTTTAATCATTAATGGTGCCAAAACTTTTGCTCATTCCAATGGCAAATTGAATAATGCACTCACTGAAATTGCTAAAGAACATTTAGAAGCTCAAGGTTTTAACGTACAGATCACAATTACAGATCAATCATATGATCCCAAAGAAGAAGTTCAAAAATATCTTTGGGCAGATGTCATCATTTACCAAATGCCTGGCTGGTGGATGGGCGAGCCATGGACAGTGAAAAAGTATATTGATGATGTATTCACTGAAGGACAAGGCACGCTATATGCCAATGATGGTAGAACACGTTCAGATCCTAGTAAAAAATATGGTTCTGGCGGATTGATTCAAGGTAAAAAATACATGCTATCACTCACATGGAATGCACCTGCAGAAGCTTTCAGCGATCCTCAACAATTTTTCCATGGCACTGGCGTTGATAATGTCTACATGCATTTTCATAAAGCTAATCAGTTTTTAGGCATGGAAAGTTTACCAACGTTTATTGTGCATGATGTGATTAAAAATCCTGATGTTCCAAGCTATATTCACGAATATCAACAACATTTAGACGCCATCATTCAATTGATTTAATTGCTGTTTCAAATAGGCGCCAAACTGCAGTTAAGCGTGTTTGATACTTTTCAGGACCTGCAAATAACAACTCTGTATGTAAACTATCGATCATTGCTACATAAGATGATGTGAGCGTTTTCACATCCAAATTCCTAGAAGAATTTGCTAATGGAGAAGCTGCGATTGCAGCTTCAATCCATAATTCAATATCATCCATGAGTTGTCGCATCAAAGCGACAACTTCATCATGTAAATGTACAGGCGGTGCAAATAAAATCCTCAACCAAAATCGCATATGATAAGACTCTTCAAAACGAATATTAATATTCGTTAAATATGCTAATAATTGAGATTCTATCTGATCACCACCACTGATCATCGTTTGAATATATTGATATTCTTCTTCCATCAAAATGGGTAAAAGGCTGAGGAACAGATCATCTTTGCTACTAAAATGTGCATAAATAGAGGCTTTCTTAATGCCAACATCACTGGCAATTTCATTCATAGTTGTGGCATTGAAGCCTTGAACTGCAAACCTCATTAATGCCGCATTTTGTAACTTTAATGCTGTCATTCTTCCTCACTTCGACAAAATAATAAGAATATAAATCCAACTAAACCACAGATACCAATACTCAATGGCAAAATGCTTGCGCTCTGTATGAATAAGCTCACAATATAGCCTGTAATTGCAGGCAGTAAATATTGTAAAACTCCCATCACAGCTGAAACTGCACCCGCTTGCTCACCACCATGATACATTGTTAATGCTGTGACATTACCCAAAACTAATCCTAATGATGCTATGGATAACGCGATTAAGGCAGTATAACCAATCAACGGCACTTGGAAAAATTTAGTTAAGAAATATAACACTAATGCGGATAGCGTGTGAATCAACATCCCGATCACTAATAATTTATGTGCAGAAGCACCTTTCATTAAGAATCGATTGGACAACCAACCACAAAATACTAAGCCTGCTGAATTCAGTGCAAATAAATAACTGAAATGTGATGAATTTAAATGAAAATGCTCACGATAGACAAACGATGAACCACTCACATATAAGAATAAAGCACTCATAGCAAAACCAGATGACAATGCATAACACATGAATTTTTGATTCGTCATTTGTGAACCATAAGTGATCGCAATGCTCTTCACATTCATTGGCACACGTTTTTCAACAGGCAATGAATCAGGAATTTGCTTCCAGCCCCAAATCAGACTAATAAAACCAATGAATGCAATCACCCAGAAAATTGTGCGCCAGTTACTCACATCTAAAACCAAACCACCCAAAATTGGTGCAACAATTGGCCCTAACATCATTGCATTCATTAATAAGGAGAATACTTTGGCAGATTCATTTAAGTCACATGTATCTGAAATAATTGCTCTTGGTGTGACTAAGCCAGCTGCTGCACCAATGGCTTGAATAAAACGTGCAGCCAATAACCATTCTAATGTTGGCGCTAACGCACACATGATTGAGCCTACAATGAAGATCATAATTCCAATTAACAAAGGAATTTTACGGCCATAACGATCCAAAACTGGGCCATATAAGCCCTGTCCGATTGCCAAACCTGCTAAAAAGATTGCTAATGTTTGCTGTACTCTGCCTGGTGATTCATTGAAATCTTTGCCGATATCTAACATTCCTGGCAAATACATGTCGATCGCCATAGAATCCAATGCTGTTAATAATGCCATCAATATGATTAAAGAGGCGCTGATGATGACACGTTTCTGTGCCGTTTGACTTGTGTTCATAAAATCCATTCTTTCGTTGTTCAAGATTGCTTTGAATAACCCACCTACCGTTAGGTAAATTTCGAAGGCGCAATATATAGCAATGCTGACAACGAATCAATGAATGAATTTAAAGGTGAATCTAGCTATATGATATAGCTATTGATTATCTATCATAAGTTTTTATATCGATCTTTTTTCCGCACAAACAAAAAGCCCTTAGCTTTCACTAAGGGCTTTTGGCTTTTATATATTGATGATTAATTCTGAATATCTGTATTGAGTTGTAACTCATTAAAAATTTTCAATGCAACTTTAACATGCTCAGTATCTTTGATACACATTAACCTGAGCCCAACGAGATAAATCTAGCAATAGTTGTTTTTACCCCATATGTTTCATCAGCCAAAGGTGCTTATGAAACACGGACAGGCTTATTATGCCAATAGCCAAAAGCATAATTATCCATTTCTGATTCAGACACATTAATTCACGTATGGGGTAACTTGGATGATTCTTTTCCAAAACCTGATGGTAAAGATGAAAAAGTATACCGTGGAAGGACATCAATAGTGGCTTTACTTATAGCAGCCCTTATCTAGGTATTATACTATCCCCCATTCTCTTATCGAATATATTCTAATATGCTGAAATTTTTTCATATAATTTTTAAAAAACCTTATAAAAGATTAGGAGTATAGTATGAGAGAAAATATATTACACTCAAAATAATTTTTCACAGATAAATATTTAAAGAATTAACCTTTAATTCAGATTTATTTGAAGGGATACTATGAACATAATAAAAAAAATAATTTTAATTATAATAATTTTAGGATCAACAGAATTAGTACAGGCTACTTGTACATTTTCAATGGATGGAAAAACAGTTGAATGTATTAATGAAGAAATTTGGAATACAGGCCCAATTAGTAAAAATAACACTATTGCTGAAAATATTATTATCAAAAACACAGTCAATCATTCTGGTGCTAATGGTGGAGGAGCATACGGACTTTACGTGGCCAGTAATTTTCCTAATGTTACTTTAGAGAATGTCGATATAACTACTTCTGGCGCTCAAGCAGATGGAATAATGAATAGACATTCTAATCCTAACGGCCTTCTTACCATAAAAAACCTCCGTATTGTTGTAACAGGTAGTAGCGCCGATGGGATTAACTTTGGTGAGGAAAATAGTGCTAAACAAATAATCGTCGGAAATGATGCCTATATTAGTTCAAAACAAGGTTCGGGGATCAGAATTAATTTAGCACTCAATACAAGTGTTACAAGCCAAATTACCTTGGGTGATCGGTTAACTATTATTACACAAGGGGATGCTTCTCATAGAGAAGATGTGCTTGGATATGGTTTATTTGCGGGTATAAGAGATAGATTTTGTCAACGTAATATTTTTTACTGTACCTTGGGAATTGATCAATGGACATATACAAATAATACAGGCAATGCAGTCATTACTGTTGGGAATGATAGTAATATTTCTACAACTGGATCTTTAGCTCATGCTGTATATGCTATGAGAGGTGGAGATATCGCTTTAGGGAATACAAATATCACAACTCACAACAGTAATGCCTATGGACTCTATGCAGAGAATCTTAAAGATAGAGGGGGGAAAATATATCTTTTAGGTTCTGTGAAAATTAATGTTCCAAATACAGGGTATGCAATCAAGGCAGATGGAGAAGGGTCTTTTGTTGCAAGTAAATCTAGAGTAGACAGCAATGGAAATAGTTCTCCTACAGGAGGAATTTTTGATATTAAGGGGAATATAGGAACCTCCGCCGGTGGTGAGATTAACTTGATCGCAAAAGATGGAAGCTTATTTGCAGGTGATTTGGAAGCAACTACTACAGGTATAACAAAGCTCAGAATGAGTGGTTTAAGTTTAATGACTGGTAATCTGAACTCTACAGATAATGGAATTGTTGATCTATCTTTAAGTGAATCTAGCTCATTAGTAGGCAAAGCCTCTAAAGACAGTACTGGTATTGTGAACCTTAATTTATCCAGTACCAATTCTAATTGGTATATGACACAAGACTCCTTAGTCACAAATTTAAATGCAAAAGGGAATGGAAATATCTATTTGTATGGTGAAAACAATCAATTAGCATCCTCTTTACCTAGTTATACAGGTCAAACATTGATTGTTGATAACTTAGCTGGTGCTGGTGTTTTCAACTTTAAGACAAATATAGAAACAACTACTACAGATTTTATGGTAGTCAATAATGATGTCATGGGCACACATAGANATCTATCTTTAAGTGAATCTAGCTCATTAGTAGGCAAAGCCTCTAAAGACAGTACTGGTATTGTGAACCTTAATTTATCCAGTACCAATTCTAATTGGTATATGACACAAGACTCCTTAGTCACAAATTTAAATGCAAAAGGGAATGGAAATATCTATTTGTATGGTGAAAACAATCAATTAGCATCCTCTTTACCTAGTTATACAGGTCAAACATTGATTGTTGATAACTTAGCTGGTGCTGGTGTTTTCAACTTTAAGACAAATATAGAAACAACTACTACAGATTTTATGGTAGTCAATAATGATGTCATGGGCACACATAGAGTAGAAGTTCAAAATGATGGTGCTCAAAAAACAACAGGTGAAGAGATTTTAGCAATCATTAACACTAATAATGCAGTGAAGGACAATGCCTTTTATGCAAATAGATTAGTAGAATTAGGTGGGTATTCTTATAAATTTAGCCGAAATAGTGATAACCCAGAAGAGTGGATATTATCAGGTTCCCCAAAAGAAGAGCCTGAACCTAGTAATCCACCTAAAACGGTTACTTCTACAGGAAATGCAGCAGCAAGTACTATTATCACAACATATTTAGTTAATTTTATAGAAACACAAAATTTATTAAAAAGAATGGGCCAATTAAATAATAGTAATGTTGATAGTATTGGTATATGGGCAAGAGCCTATACAGGGAATTTAAGCTCTTTTCAGGGTAATCTATTAAAAGGCTTCAAAATGAGCTACCATACTATTCAAATAGGAAGTGATTACTTCTTTCCTCTAGATAATGCTCAAATGTATATTGGTGGCGCTGTTTCATATTTAGATGGAAGTCCTAGACATGATTATTACGGAAAAATCGGCTATATTGATGATGCTAGTAAAAAATCTCTGATAGTTGGAAGAGGGTCATCTGATGGCAAAATAAAAAGTTATAGCATCTCTTTATATGGTGTTTATCAGAATGAGAATCATTTATATATTGATGGATTGGTTAAATATTCTTATATGAAAAATTCTTTTTCTGTTTCGGATAGTGCTGGTTTAAAAGTCTATGGAAATGATAATTCGCATGCGTTTTCTATATCTGCTGAAATAGGACAAAGATTTTACTTTGATTCATCTAAAGAGCTCGGAGGATATGTCACTCCTCAGGTGCAGTTAGTTTATAGCACTTTTAGTGCGGCAAGATATAAAGCAACTAATGGATTAGTTATCAAGGCAGACAAGAGAGGCTCTTTGTTAGGCCGTATAGGTGTCGAGTTAGGTTATAAGTTTGCAAAAAATGAAAATACTTCAGGCAATATATTTACAAAATTTGCATATTTAAGAGAATTTTCTGATGATGGCGCCTATTGGTTAAATAATAGCCAAGAGAAATATAGCTTTAAAGGTAATTGGTATCAGATGGAAGTAGGTGCAAATGTTAACTTTAATAAAAACCACAATATTTATGGAAATCTAGAATTTAATAAAGGTAATAAGTTTGATCAAAAACAGATCAATATAGGTTACCGGTATACTTTCTAACTAATCATAATAAGCTACTTAAAAAAATAATACTATGTGGTTTATTGTTTGTTATGGGCTATTAAACATTTGAAATAGTTTAAATAGAGAGCGGTAATATGTTATCACTAAAAAATTATTAACCTCTCTCTAGCTTATACTACAAACATTACTTAATGACGAGCATTAACTGAATGCTTAAATCTATTCTCTTAGGTTTAAATATCCATGACAAACCAAATTTAAAAAATATCATTACTGAAATACTGTATTGAATAAAAACGAGTTACCATATGAGAAGTTATTCAAACTATTAGTTTCAAAACTGGATACTAAATAGATAATTCTCAAATTAGAGCTCATCAAAAAAAATACTGACTTTGGAATTCATTTAATTATTGATGTTCAAGCAATCCGCTTGGTTTTTATAATTAGTGATGATGCTACTCATTATATTAATAAGTAGACAGACTTTATTATCGTTAATAGACATAAATGGAACTAGTACTGTAAAGACTAATAAAAACTATGATACTGAAAAATCTCAAGGTTTGATTATAATAATATTCCAAGAAAAGAAACAATAAGCGAAGAAATTTACGAATATTCAACAGCTCCTAATATGACAGCGCAATAAATTGTAATTCCAATATTTTTATGCTGGTATAAACAAAAAAGCTAGCCGTTAAGCTAGCTTTTATCACATAATTTGGCGGAGAAGGAGGGATTCGAACCCTCGATACGCTATTAACGTATATCCGCTTTCCAGGCGAACGCCTTCAGCCACTCGGCCACTTCTCCAATTCTTTTGCAGGGCAGAAATATACCTGATTCTAAATAAAATAGCAACCTATCGACCTATAGTATATTTTCCACTGCTAATGCCAACATTTGGAACACGTTTATACTTTTCAAAGTAATCATAACCCTCTTTCAATTCCATCCAAAATTGATAGTGAGGTGAGCTCTTTTCACGGCTTAAACGAGCATCTGTCATTCTAAATGGAAACACATGAACAGAAACTGCATCTTGCCCACCTTTCAGAGAAGATTCCACAAGCTTATAGATTTCATCCATTTGTTTATCAGTCATTGCATAACAGCCTACAGAAACACAATCACCATGCACCATTAAGTAATTACCAGTATAACCTTTAAAGCGATCATATTGATTTGGGAAACCTAAATCAAATGAACGATAATATTGGCTGTAAGGATTCAATGCTCTGCGTGTAACTTTATAGAAACCTTCTGGTGAAACTTTATCACCTTGGTATTTCTTCGGCCCTAAAGGACCAGAATAGTAGCAAATAGGGTAATCAGTAAAACGTTTAAACTTCCCGTTTTTCTTGCCATACCAAACCTCTAACATTCTCTCTTCTTTAAAGATGCGAATAAACATGGGATCACCCTGCTTTGCTCGCACTTTACTTAAACGTTGCTCTAAAGGTGCATCTGTCATGTAAGATGCGCGTTGTGATGTTGATGAACAAGCAGCCACAACAAATAAACAGCATATAGCAATGAAAATATTTTTCATATAACCCTTAGATCACTAAGATAAATAGCTTAAAACTTGATCGTGTAATAAACCATTAGTTGCCACAATGCTTGTGCTTTCTAATGTTAATTTATTGCCATGAAGATCTGTTACTTTACCGCCTGCTTCTTCCACAATAATAGATAAAGCTGCAACATCTAAAATCGTCACATCCGATTCCACCACGATATCCACTTTACCTGCTGCTGTATAATGATAATGTAAGAAGTCACCAAAACCACGTGTGCTATTAATGGCTCTTAATAATTCACCATATTTCAACCAGCCTGCATCATTCTTTGTTAATGATTTGATGTTACCCGATGAAAATACTGCATCACGCAATTCGCTAATGTCGCTGACAGAAACTTTTTTGCCATCGATGAATGTACCATTGCCTTTCGTTGCATAAGCAATTTCACCTTCACCAAAACAAGGTGCGCATGATACGCCTAAAATCATTTCACCTTTATACATTAATGCAATTTGCGTTGAGAAAAATGGACGACGACGAATAAAAGCTTTAGTACCATCAATCGGATCCACCAACCATTGGTAATCAGATTCTGGGTTAATTACGCCACCTTCTTCGCCCCACATGCCATGTTCAGGAAAATTCTCAACAATTATTGATCTAATTAATGTTTCTACATTAACATCCACTTCTGTAACTGGTGTATAATCACCTTTGATTGTAATGTTAAAGCCTTGTGCTTCATATGCCTTGCGAATCAGCTTCTTCGACTCTTCAGCGGCCATAAGTGCAACCTTTAAAAATTGTTCCATATTTCCCTCATATTAGATGTAAATTGTAACTGACGACATTACATTGCCTTTAAAAGCACAAAATTAACGATCAATTTTTCTACTTTCTGATAGAATTAATACTAAATCTTCAGAGCAGTGCAAAAACGATAAAAAATAACATGGAGTATTATATGTCAACAATCTCTTTTTCAATAGCACCAGACATTGCACCACAGCGTCTACCAGGTTGGTATATCTTTGCAACATGGTTACAAAAGCAAATTGATGCACCACTTACGACGACTGACTTTTCTTCATTTGAGAAGCAAAAACAAGCACTTCTAGATGGAAAAATCGATTTCTTATATGCTAATCCATACGATGCGGGTTGGTTAGTTCGTGAACAAAAATTTATTGCATTGGCTCAACCAATGAGTGATGTTGCTGAAGTTACAATCGTAACTAAAGCAAATTCTGACATCAAACAAGTTTCTGATATTCCAAATGGTGTTAAAGCATCTGCTGCGGATAATGCTGATCTTCGTATGTTAGGCGCAATTCTTTTAGAACCTGCAAACTTAACTAAAGATGATTTCACATTTGTGGATGTGAGCAACCACATCTTAGCAATCAAGGCATTATTATCTGGCAATGCTGATATTGCGATGGTTCCATCGAATATTTATAAAGGCTTGAGTAAAACAATTTCTAATGATTTAACTGCATTAGTATCTACAGAGCCTCATGATATTGAAAGCGTTGCGCACTGCTTTGTTTTATCACCAAAAATGGCTGAATATGCAGAGCCTATCAAAAATACATTGAAAAATATGAAAAATATCCCTAATGGACAATCTATTTTGGATGATATTGGTGTTGCTGATTGGAAAATCTTAGAAGATAAAGAAGAAATTGCGTTTATGATCGACTTGATCTACGCATTACAAGTATAACTTTATACTTCCCCGAAAAGCCTTGCAATCGCAAGGCTTTTTTTTGATCATAACTATTGGTTATAAATTTGTTATAATCCTTAACCTTTGTAGCATTTCAAGTTATTCTAAGGTAGTTATGAAATCCCTCTTTCGGGTGATTCGTTTTATCATCCTGCTCCTCATCCCCAGCAATGCTTACGCAATCAATAAAAATATCGGTAAAGGCTATTGCACACTTCGCCATCCTGTTGAGTTTTTAACTGGCAACCGCAATACAACCTGCGAATCTCAGCACCTCATTCAACAAGAAAAAGGTGGCGGACATCATCTTAATACTGTTTGGATCAATACGCACTTACATGATTACTTAGATCGCTCTAGCGCTCGCCCGTGGAAAAAGCAACGCCCAATGTTCAGATTATTTGGCAGCAGAAATTTAGAAAGAGCTTATATGCTGGGCACTTGGGCCAATGGCTTTCATTTTGTGACTTATGATCATCACGGTTTAGGCAAGCTCAATCTCTTTCGTTGGGATGCAGTTTCTCACTTAGTTTATGCTTGGACTTCTCTTGTGAATTACCCACAAAAAGAATTGAACTATTTGCTCTATCAAATTTCTTTGCTTGCTTCTGGCAAGAAAACACAAATCCTCGATGCACTTTTAGGCATTGTGATTGATTTAATTGAGATATTTGTCGGCTTAATTTATTCCATCATTGGCATATTTGTTGGTGCAATCTTCCATCCATTTGATACAATTCGCAATATTGTGCCCGGCACTCTTTTAATCATCACAGGAACAGCTCAAGGCATCTGGCAATTTTTAACAGGCAGTCTCTGTTTGATTACTTTTGGAAAAATTGGTGGTTGCGCGACAAATTAACTATGTTGGATCAATTACTTCATTACGCACAAACCAATTATCTTGATCTTTTTGGCTTAGTCATTGGCTTAGTTTATTTATATTTAGAGTTTACTGCTAAAAAAGCTATGTGGATTGCCAGTATCATCATGGCAGCGCTTTATATCTATATCTTTTATCAAAGCCAACTTTATGCCATGAGCATTGTTTATTGCTACTTTTTTATCGCTTCCATTCATGGTTGGCTCAAATGGAATGAACACAAAACTGTAACTATTCTCAGAATGCCACAACGCCAAATTGGCCAAATTTCATTCTTCATTTTCACCGCCTGCATTACCATCTATCTTCTACTCAAAGGCTTCACAATCAATGAAGAAGAAATCACAATGGGCGATACCATAGCAACTGCACTCAGCGTTGTTGCTATTTGGATGGCTGCAAAATTTTGGGCAGAACAATGGTGTTTATTGATTCCTGCTAATTTGATCACAGCAGCGCTTTTGCTCAATCAAGGTGATTATGCATCTAGCGCTCTGTTTATGATCTATTTCATCGTATCCATTTTTGGCTTGCGCCATTGGATTAAACTCGCCAATCAAGCCCAATCATAGTTATTTCGCAGGCATGTGCTTTTGAATAAACTCAACGAGATCACTATTTTTCCAAACAATCGCATCGCGATGACCTGCTTCTGGCACTAAAATTAAGCGAACATCAGGCGATCCTAAAGATTGAATATTCTGAACCATCGCTTCTGTCACGATCGCAGGTACATTCGTATCCATTTCACCTTGAATCACTAACACAGGTTTATCCAAGCGCTTTGTACCTGGCTGATTATCCACAAAGAACTTCTGCAATACATCATTGGATTCAAAAGAATCTAAATCCAATCCAGGATATGACATTAATTTTGCATTAGGATTTTCAGTTAAATAGCGAATCAAATCATCCTTAAATAGCTCTCGTAATGGCCCTAAACATAGGCCATTTTCACCTGTCGTGCCTGCAACATTCTGTGCAATGATTTGTGATGGCTCTTGAAATAGATCCAAGTAATCAAAGTCAGGATGCTCTGCACGAATCCCCATGCCAATGAATGCACCATACGATAATAATGTTGCATAGGAATGAATGGAATTACGATCTTCTAAATTCGTATTGGCACGCTTTTCTTGATCTTCTAATCTGCTCAATGCAACAGGTGCAACTTCTTGAATGATTTTATCTAAGCTCGATGCGGGTGCACCCGCAACAGCGCCTTTAAATGTTGAGTCTTCATTGGCATATTCCGCTGTGCCTAATGCAGCTTGTCCACCCTGAGATTGCCCTGCCACCATCCAAGCACCATTAAAATCTCCAGCATATTGATTCTGTAATGTTTTCACACCATAAATCACTGCTTTTGCTTCGCTTTCTAAATTCAAATAAGGATGAATGCCTGCCACACCTAAACCTTCATAATCAGGTGCAATCACAACGTAACCCGCATCTAATAAACTTTTAGCAGCAACTTTGAAGCCTTGATTCAATAAACTTAAACTCGGCGCACAACTATCACTGACGCCAACAGTACCATGCGTCCAAACCACAACGCGCCAGCCATCTTTAGGCTTCTCACTTTTAGGGAATAAAACTAATGCAGTAGCATCTGCATCTTTCCCCCAAACATTTGGCATTTTATACGTCATGATTTCGATAGATTTTGCTTCATCCAAAGTATCCAACGTGTAATCCACAACATTGACAAAGCTATCTTTCGGCACAGCAAAGCTTGTATTTGCATAGGAGATCATCACAGTATTTGTCATCAATCCTACTCCTAACAATAGACTTGCCAATAATTTATTAATTTTCATAATGCTGAACCCACAAATAAGTCACATGAAATATCATCATGCTAAGAAAATAGCACACAATTGATTCATTACTTAAATAGATTTACTCAATAGAGATTGCTGAATCTCTCCTGCAAATGCGCGAACTTCATCCCAATCTGTGTAATCAATGGTTTTGGATGTATCCATTTCACCTTTCGTCATCCACATGATGAATTTGATCATGGATCGATCTAAAAAATTATACTTAGGATATTCCAAAGCGCCTGGCATGATATTGATTCTGGAAGGTTGCCAGCCTGCTTCTTCCAAAAATTTTTGCACATAATTATTATTTTCTAATAAACGTTTATGCGGTTTACGTGCCACAAGATTAATGGGAATGAATACATCCAATGTATCTTTCAGTTCAGTTTTATATTGTGCGATAAATTCATTGAGCTTTTTATGAAATTTACCATAACGAATCGATGCTGTAATGACCACAGCGTCATATTCTTGGATAGGATTAGGCAATGTTGTCACTGTTTCTAAATTACAAAAATCCACAGCAACATGATTATTTTTGAATACATTGCCCATCTCTTCTGCGATCTTCAGAGAATGACCAAATCGACTAGAATATGCGATTAATACTTTCATCGTTGCCATGTAAACTTCCCTATTCATTTGGAATCAATACAATAACGCTTTTTCGATCATTCAGTGATGATATGTATCACGTTCGGCTTAAATTATGCTTCACAACTTGTGCAAGCCACTAAGTTTGCCACCATTTCTTTTGCAACACTTTGGCTACGTTGGTAATAAACAGTTTTCACGCCAGAACGCCAAGCTTCAATCAATAGCTGATTCACTTCTTTAATTGGCAATGCAGAAGGAATATTGATGTTCATACTCTGCCCTTGATCAATAAACTCTTGGCGAATCGCCGCTTGCTGAATAATTTCTAGCTGACTGATTTCTTTAAAAGTTTTGAATACTGCACGCTCTTCTTCCGTAAGTTCTGTTAAATGTTGAACAGAACCACCTGCCAGCATGATCGTGCGCCATGTTTCTTCATTATCCAAACCTTTTTCAGCGAGCAAATCCTTCAAGTAACGATTCTTACGCATAAAGTTACCTTTCGATAAACCCGCTTTGTAATAGTTGCTGCTGAATGGCTCAATCCCTGGTGAACTTTGCCCCAAAATAGCGGAGGAAGAAGTTGTTGGTGCAATCGCCATTGTTGTGGTATTTCTTCTGCCATAACCTTTCAACAGTTCAGGCTCGCCATACAACATTGCTAACTCTTTTGTGGCTTCTTCTGCTTTTTCAAAAATATTTTTGAAAATAGAGCCAGTTAAAAACTTCGCTTGCATGCCTTCAAATGGAATACGATTACGCTGTAAATAAGAATGCCAACCTAAAACGCCCAATCCCAAAGCACGATGGCGCTTTGCAAAGCGATTCGCTGCACCTAAATAATAATCGCCTTCTGTTTTCTCGATGAACTCTTGTAATACTGCATCCAAGAAATGGATCGCCAATTGCACAGCTTTTGTATCTTTCCACTCATCGTACAACTCTAAATTCATGGAGGATAAACAACAGATGAAGGATTCATCTTGGCTCGATGGCAACATAATCTCTGTACATAAATTACTGCCATAGATGCGCATATTGTGATCTTTATAAACTTGTGGCTTATGACGATTCACGTTATCTGAGAAAAATAGATATGGCATCCCTTTCTCTTGGCGGCTTTCCAAAACTTTCGCCCACAATGTGCGCTTTTCACGATCACCATCAATCATCTCTTGCATCCAATAATCAGGAATACACACACCGAAATAGAGATTTTGAATCGGATTACCAATGTTACGAATCTGTAAAAATTCTTCACAGTCGGGATGATCAATGTCCAAATACGCAGCGAATGCACCACGGCGAACACCGCCTTGAGAAATGGTTTCCATCGCAGTATCAAAGAGCTTCATAAAGCTCACCGCGCCACTACTTTTACCATTATCAGTGACTGCACTACCACGTTCACGCAAATGCCCAAAGTAGCCAGAAGTTCCGCCACCAATCTTGGTTTGCATGATTACTTCGCCCAATTTATGGGTAATGCCTTCGATCTTATCAGGTAAGCTCACATTGAAGCATGAAATTGGTAAACCACGCTCTGTGCCCATATTTGCCCAGATTGGCGAGCTTAAACTCATCCAACCGCGCTCGATGATCTCTTCAAATTGCGATTGCAATTCGGGTCGTTTCAAATGATCAGCAGCTGCTTTAGTAATGCGATAAATCGCCCCTTTCACAGTTTCGCCTTTCAGCAAATAACCACGATTTAAGATTTGCTCGCTTTCTGAATTGAGCCACCATAATTTTTCGTGTTGAATGTTTTGAGTTTCCGTATCAAACGGTAATAAGTAATTTGTCATCATAATTTTATAAGATCTCGCCCTGCAGCGAGATCATCTATATTAGTTGGAGAGATTGTGTGATCTTAGAAAAGATCATCCGCTGTAATGCTTTTATCGTGCTTTGTGTAATCCGTTGGGCGCTTAGCAAAGAAATCATCCAAGCTATTAGCAAAGACTTCCTCTTCAAACCAAGCCATCGGCTGATAATCTGCATGGCTAATGTGATAAATCTTATCCAAGCCGATTTTCACTAAGCTTTCATCCACGCGGAATTTCATGAAGTTCAGCAAATCATGCTTATTCACTGTTTCGATTTCGCCTTCCGAGAAGATCCAATCCAAGATTTCCCCTTCAATCTGTAATGAATGCTTCACAACGTCTCGCACATGTTCCGTCATTTCTTCATCAAAAAAATCAGAAAATTCTTTACGGATAATATTGATGATATAAATCCCAGCATTGGCATGGATTTGCTCATCCACAGAAGTCCAAGCGATGATATTACTGACATTCTTCATCCACCCTTTAAAACGTGTGAATGACAAAATAATCGCAAACTGGCTGAATAATGAAACATTCTCAATCAACAATGAGAACAGAATTAGGGAAATTACATATTTCTTACGATCTGTGCTGTTATTGGCAAATTCTAAAGCTTCTGTGAGATATTCAACGCGCGCTTTGATCACAGGCACAGTCATCAAGCTTTGGAATTCATCGTTATAATCGAGCACATCCAGCAATCTTGAATAGGCTTCAGAATGGCGGAATTCACACTCGGCAAATGTACTGCCCAATCCATTGAATTCAGGCTTAGGAAAATGGTGATACAAATTACCCCAGAATGATTTCACAGCGACTTCGATCTGTGCAATGGCAAGCAAGCTATTTTTTATGGCTGATTGTTCAGCTTTGCTTAAATGTGCGTGAAAATCCTGAGTATCTGCGGTGAAATCAACTTCACTGTGCACCCAAAATGCATTGTTAATTGCATCTGTAAATTGGTAAATGCCAGGATATTCAAAAGGCTTATAAGTCACTCGTTTATCAAAAATAGACATAATGGCTCAAAATTTAAAGTGGATCGTTCACTTATAATAGCCCATTTTAATGAGAATGATAATTATTATCTTTTATTTGAGTTGAATCTATTCAACGGAAAATTTATAAAAATATAAATAAATTCAATGAATTATATTTTTACTTAATGCACATGCACTGTACTTTTATGATAAAAACGTGAAAAAATAATCATGCTCCTGAAATGCTCCAACAATAAAATTGAACTGCATGCAATGATTGCAGAAATTGCACCAGTGACATAAGCAAGTGTGACTAAATCCATACTCATTTTAGTCATAAACTTTGCTGAAATGTATGAACTCATCACAATAGAAAGCACATACCAAATCATGATATTAAATTTATGACTTTTAAGTTTCAGAAAATGACGAATCGTTGTAGATATGAATCCAACAACAACTGCTGGCAACATGCCCAAAACCATTGAGAAGATCATCGGGATTGAAAATACATCCAACATTTTTGGATCAAAAATCGCTAATAACAACATAATGAAACACAATGATGATGGCACAACCAACGGGCTTAAAGTAAATACAGCGCACTGCCCTAAAAAGGTTAATTTTGTTGAATTCATGGCTTTCTCACTCAATGTAGAATTAATATTGAAGATTATAGAAAGCCAAGATGTGATTAATATGTAGATTGTGTGAAGATGCAGCTAATAAATGGCAGGATCAGGTTCTAAGCCTATCAATTCTCGTCCGAGAATCTGTGCACAAATATCGTAATCTGTATAAGCATGTGCTGTGATGATCGTAATATCACGAAGTAATCTTTGTAAAANAATACAGCGCACTGCCCTAAAAAGGTTAATTTTGTTGAATTCATGGCTTTCTCACTCAATGTAGAATTAATATTGAAGATTATAGAAAGCCAAGATGTGATTAATATGTAGATTGTGTGAAGATGCAGCTAATAAATGGCAGGATCAGGTTCTAAGCCTATCAATTCTCGTCCGAGAATCTGTGCACAAATATCGTAATCTGTATAAGCATGTGCTGTGATGATCGTAATATCACGAAGTAATCTTTGTAAAATGCAGTTTTCCAACAATGCAGAAGCACCTGCTGAATCCATTAATCGTTCTACCGCTTCTTTGCACATTTTCAATGCGTAAGCTTGATTCGTGCGCCAATTGATCCATGTTGTGCGGTTTGGATATTCCTTGCGAGCACTAAATTCTTTAATCTCTTGCAAGCTCGTTTCTAATAACAACCGTGCAGCTGTGATTTGATGTGTTGATTCTGCCAAGCGCATTAATGTTGGTGTAGATAAACCAACATGTGCGCCAGTATAAGCACGAATACGATTTCTCGTTTTATCCTTAAATGCTGTCAATGATGCTTCTGCAACGCCCAAACCAACCGCGGCAAATACGCTTGAGAAATATGGGCGAAATGGCGCTGAATAGATCATGCTTTCAGGATATAAACATGCACCTGAGGATTTCCCGCCCATCAAACCCATAATTGCTTCAATGCGATATTCAGGAATGAATACATTAGTCATGCGAATTGTTTTTGAGCCTGTGCCTTTTAAGCCCATTGCATACCAATCATCAATGATCTCGTAATCACCTTTTGGCACAACTGCCAATGAATAAACCTTTTGCCCTGCTGAATTAATGCGATTGCAACCGATGATCACACGATCGGCATAATCAATGCCACTGCTCCAGCCCATTTCACCATTGATGATGATTCCGCCATCCACTTCTTCCACTGTGTTCATTGGCGCAATAGTGCAAGCTGTGAAAGTATTCGTACCGTCTTTCCAGATTTCATCTTGTAACTGTTCAGAGAAATACGTCAACGTATGGTTATTGGCAGAAAATAAGCCATAAACCCAAGCTGTACTTCCGCAAGCTTTAGCTAGTTCTGTAATACAATTGGAAAATTCAGGCAGAGATAATTCATAACCACCATATTTTTTAGGAATGAATGCTTTGTGAAGCTCGATGGATTGTAGTGCTTCAATGTTTTCATGTGAAACCATGCGATTTTGCTCACATTGAGCTGAATTTTGGGCGAGAAATGGCGTGATTTCTTGGATTTTCTCCAATAAACAATCATAGTGATTCATGATGAATCATGCTCCTTTAATAAATGGATTAACCACTTACTCCCGAAGCATATATTGCCTGATTATTGGAGAATTTCAATGCTATCAGAATATCTTGTTCATATCGATGTTGTATCCTGCTGACTTTAATTCTCGTGCAAGGGAAACTTTCCATCCATCGTGATTATCATGTGGAATATAGACAATACCCGAAATATCTGAAGGATGTTCTACATTTGGCTTCACTAAAGCCGCAACCTTTTTACGCCCAAGTTTTCCAATCAAATAGCCATGTTCAAAAATAACATTCTGCCTTGCTCTTGGGGATAATTTATCCTCAGATAATCCACCAATATCACATGGTGTATATAGAATTATGCCAAAACCAACATTTGTATTCTCTTCTATTTTTTCTATTAGTGTATTTCCATTGTTTGCTTGTTCATGCAAAATAACTGGCTCTAATCCCATAGTTTGAATGAATCTTGCCACTTCATTCTTGACCCCATCGTCACGCCCATGAACTAAAAATACTTTCTGATTATCTACCACTTCATTCTCTTCAACAGTATTATTAGATATATTGAGCGAACTACACTTTAAAGATTTTATACTTTCTTTAGTAATATCAAACATATAATCACTATTCATTACATCATCACGATTATAAATAGCAAAAACACCTGATGGTAAGCCATTGTATGCACGATTCACAAGAGTATCTACAGAATCCATAGATTTAAAAACTTTTAATTTACGTATTTTTTTATAATCAATATATCTACCATCAATATAAATCTGTTTTTCCTTACTATAAGGTAATAAAACATCTTCTTTAATATCATCTAAAGACTGATTATCCGCTTCATATAAATATGAAATTTTATTTTTTTTACTAGAATCATCTATTTCAACTAAAACATGATAAAACATATCATTCTCCTAACTTCTTAATTCTTTCCACATCAACCAAATGCCCACCTGAAGCAGTCGTTTGGAGCATTGTTAACACGTCTTGTGCCATTGCTTTAAGATTTGCTAATTCCTGTGTGCAATTACGATCTTTCAGCTCTTGAATATTGGCATCTGTGATTTGTTCTAATAGCTCAATCACATCATCAGGCTCGTTATTTAAAGCTTCAATTAATTTATCTATATTCATAATTATTGCCTCGTTTTCCAATAAAAAAGGGCTAATAACAGTTAGCCCTTTTTTGATCTATTTATTCTTTAATTAAATATCAAAGATTTCATCTTCTGAATCATCGAGTACGCTGTTCAAGCGGTAGTTCGTGTTATCAGATTCTTGGTTAGCATTTTGCGTTTTGTTCAAATCCAACCAGTTATCCATCCAAACCAATGGTTTGTTTTTGATCACAGGATATGGATTATCAATGCCTAAGAAACGATACAAATCTTGTGCGTTATATAAAACCCACTCATTCAATAAAGTTTCGTTTAAACCAACAATTGAGCGGTTTTCGCTGAACAAGTATTTGTTCCAAGAGAACTCTTGCTCGATCACTTCCTTAATGATGTTTGCAGCATCATCACGGATTGTATTGAACACTTCAATCCACTCTTCATCTGCTAGCAAGATTTCCAAGATTGCTTCATCCATCATTACGTGAACTTGCTCATCTTGTGCAATTTTTTGAACCAATTTTGCAATACCTTGGAAGATATTTTGCTCTGCCAATGCGAAAGTACATGCAAATGAGCTCATGAACTCAACTTTTTCCAAGCAGTACAAAGCAACAAAACTTCTTAATACAACTTGTTTTAATTCCAAGTCATTTTTATCAATTTTGCCTAATTTGTACAAAGCGCCAAATTCAGATAATTTATCGAATGCTTCGATTACAGTTGTTGAACGATTCAATACTTCATCATTCTTCATCACTGCTTCAAATACTTCTTTAGGATCAGATAAACACTGACGAATGATTTCTGAGTATGTCAAAGCATGTAAGTTTTCAATTTCTGACTGCTTAGATAACATTACCCACAATTCGCTGTTTGTCACAAATGGTGCAAACAATGGTGCGATAGAGCGTGATGCAACAGAGTCTAATTCCCATTGGAATGCCAATGTTTTAACCATGATGTCATAGTTATTTTTAGAACAGTTGATCAAATCCATACGAGATTGCTCAAGATTCACTTCATCTTCAGTCCAATCCATTGATTTTTGTAGCTTATACAAATCAAATAGTTTTGGATAAGGTACGTTCACACTGTCATACAAACCCAATGGCTCACCTAAAACCAACGGATAACGACCTGTTTGCCACGCCGTATTATCTTGGTTAAAGATTGAAGTCATTTCATTTTTTTCCATCATAATCTCCTATAGAGTACAAGCACCGCCAGCGCAACCTTTGTCTTCCACTGTTTCGACAAATGATTCGTGGATAATGCCTGATGCGCTATTCAAGTAATAACGAGTTTTACAGCCCATTTTCATCATATAGATGTAATCTTTAAGCAACTTACTCGTTGAAATATTCGCTTCGTCTTTTAGATTCAAGTACAAGTCAGCAGAGATTGCTTGGCCTGTGAACTTCTGAATGATCGCATACATATCAATCAAATCCTTAGAATCTAAGTTCCATGCTATGTCATAGAATGGACCCAATTCTTCTAAGTCTGGTGCTAACAATAAGTTCTTATTATTGCTCGATGTTTTCATCACGCGAAGATTACGAATTGGGTAAACACCATTCGTTGTGTTTGTTAATTGGCTAGATGATTCAACTGGCATCATTGCTTCTAACACGCTGTGACGAATACCACCTTGTGCTTTGATTTCTGTACGTAATGCTTCCCAATCGAATAACAATGCTTGGTTGTGCACTTCATCCACTGCTTTACAGTAAGAATCTACAGGCAACCAACCTTCAGGATATTTAGTTTTATTGATCCAAGATGCGTTGCCTTTCTCTTTCGCTAAGCGAAGTGATGCACGGTGCAACCAATAGCTGTGGCGCTCTGCGATCTGATGAATGTAGTTTTTACCTTCATGAGATGCATAGCTTAATTTTTTTCTTGCCATTTCGTGCGCAAGGTTTGTGATGCCAACACCAATTGAACGACGCGCTTGCGCAGTTGTTTTCAATGATGGGAATGGATATTCCATCAACTCGATTACGTTATCAATCATCAATGCTGTGTAATACGCAACATCTTCATACTCATCTGCCTCAACACGACCAACAACGATTGATGCCAAGCTACATAAGCCGATTTCACCTTCAGGATTTTCAGAATATAAATCCTGAATATCACGGAATGGCTTCGTTGGTAATGCAATTTCTAAGCATAAATTGCTTGAATAAATTGTATCTTTGAATGGTGTATGACGATTCATTTCATCAATGTATGTCATATAGATACGGCCAGTTTCAGCAGATTCTGTCAATGCTTTCACTGCGATATCACGTGCTTTTACGATCTGCTTTTTGCAATCTTTAGCAAAATAACCATCATACAAACGCTTGAATAGATCATAATCATTTGCATAGAAAGCATCATATAAATCAGGTGCAACTTGATAGCTGATCAACATCCAATCTTCATTTTTTGCAACTTTTTCTACGAATAAACGGTTAGATAACAACGCATAATCAATGTCACGAATACGCTTTTGCGTTACTGTTGTTGGATTTTTCAATACCAACAAATCAAAGATTTCTGGATCTAACACGTTGTAATAGACTGTTGCACTACCACCACGGCTGGATTGCATGTTTGCATGTACAGCACTTTGAATCATGCGGTAATAAGGCAATTTACCTTGGTGAATCACGCGGCCTTGTTTAACAGGATCACCTTTTGAACGCGTCAATAAGTGCGCGCCGATACCCGCTGATGCACATGTCATCATATAAGCAATGTGATCGCCCGTTGATAAGCTATCTACATTATCTGCTGTTGTATAAACACAACAAGATGCATAGCCTTTATGTGGCGTACGCATGTTGATCAACATTGGCGTTGGCGTGTTGATCTTTAATTCGTTTAAGTAACGATATAGTTTTTTGATATCGTCCATACGACGTTCTTTCGGCTGACCTTGCATATTCTGCATCGCCATTCCCATGAACATGAACTGTGGAGATTCTAAGCAGTGACCAGTCACACGATTTTGAATCAAATACTTATCTTTCATTTGACGCAAAGTTGTGTAGTTATAGTTAATATCAATGCTATGATCAATGATGCGATCTAAATCCACTAACTCTTCTTCAGAGTAATCCATTCTTTCCCAATGACCTAAACGCATCATGTGGCTATAGAATACAGTCAATGAAGGAATTTTACGGAAACCACCGAAAGCTTCTTTATAGATAGAACCGATTAAGAAACGGCCTGCCATCTTTAAGTGATTATGATCTTCGCGCTCTACGCACGCATCAATCATCGCTTTATGCAGTTCCAAAGTTGTACAGCCATCGTAACATTTACGATAAGCTTCTAATACGATCGTACTCCAATCAACTTCATAGTGAGCAGCAAACTCGGCCCATTTATTCAATTTATCAGCGTCAAAATCCTCTCTTTCGCCACTGCTTTTTACAATGTACCGAATCATTACTATCCCTCACCCAAGTTTTACTGAAATTTAAAAATAAAAAAGCGAGAAAATCAAAAATACAAATATCAATTTTCACGCGTAGAACATTTTTCAATGTTTCTCTCGATTACTCTAGAGAAAAACAATTATAGCACTTATCTTAGAAAATGATTGTGTGAAATCTGTTCTTGATTAATATAACATCTTGATAATGCTGATTTTTATATGCAACGCTATGATAATTCTATTAACTTATATGCTAAACCAAAACTTTTAAATTTGATGCTCTAACAGAGATGTCACTACTCTATAATGAATACGATCATCAATCAACCGATGATATTTTTCAGACCAAAAATTCTCATCAATAGAAAAAATATCCCCACAAAAAGTGGGGATATTGACCTATTTTATTCAAAATAAAATTTATTTAGATGTTTGCTTTACATAGCTTGTCATCAAGTTTTGATAGTCAGAAATGTATTTTGTGAACAATGCACCTAAACCTTCCACATCATTGCGCCAATCTCTGTGTAATTCACACGCAACACCAAACCATGACATCAATTGTGCGCCTTGGCTAGACATTCGATCCCAAGCTGCATCACGAGTGATTTGATTGAATGTGCCTGAAGCATCTGTCACAACAAATACATCAAAATCCTCTGCTAAAGCGGATAATGCAGGGAAAGCTACACAAACTTCTGTCACAACGCCTGCAATGATTAACTGCTTACGGTCTGTTGCCTTGATCGCATTCACAAAATCTTCGTTATCCCAAGCATTGATTTGACCAGGGCGCGCAATGTATGGTGCATCAGGGAACATTTCAACCAATTCTGGCATCAATGGACCATTTAGACCCTCTTCAAAACTTATGGTGCAGATATTGTTGGTAAATTAAAATACTTTGCAGATTCTGCTAAAGCCAATACATTATTCTTAAATTTATCAGGGTCAATATCACGAACCAATGATAATAAACCTGCTTGATGATCTACTAATAGAACAACTGCATCATCTTTATTTAAACGAACGTAATCTTTTTTCATTGCTATTATCCTGAATTAATTGAGTTGATGGAGAATATATTAATGGCTTTCTAACATTAGATAAACAAGCAAAAATTCAATTAGCCATTCCAAATTTAGAACAATAAAAAAGCCCCTTTCAGGGCTTTTCTAACAATGAAACATTAAAATGCTAGTTTCTGCGTCACTTCTGTTTCTGCGACAATCTTTCCACCTTTAATCACTTTCAATGGTGCTGGCATGTCCAAAATTACTGAAGAAATTTTATCTGTATTCAATAATACTAAATCTGCATTTTTACCTATTGCCAAGCCGTAATCTTTCAAACCTAACGCCTTTGCAGGATTTGTCGTTAACATTGGTAATACTGTGACTTGATCATCCGCACCGCCTAAATGTGCAGCTGGAACCGCAAGCATTGAGATATGTAACAAGTTACCTGTACCATATGGTGTAAAGGCATTACGAATATTATTCGTTGCTAAGCAAACATTCACACCAGCATCACGCAATGCACGAACAGGCGTTAATGTACGGCGAACATTGTATTCATCCTTACGTGCACCTAAGTGAAGATCTGTTGCAGGTAAACACATCACACTGATATCTGCTTCCTTAATCAAAGCAATGATTTCGTCACGACGAGCAGGTTCTAATGCACCCAAGCTTGTTAAATGACCAACGTTTACTCTTCCCTGCCAACCCATTTCAATGGTTTTTTGTGCCACATAATCAATCGAAATATTTGTTGCGTTATCAGAGAAATCTTGGTGCAGATCGATATCTTTGTTGTATTTTTTCGCCAAATCAAAGACAAAATCTACATGCTCTTTTGCATCACGATCGTTGTATGGGATACCGCCCACAACATCCGCACCTTTTTCCATCGCTTCCACCATCATAGCTTCAGTACCAGGATATTTAAAAATGCCTTCTTGTGGAAATGCCACCACTTGGATATCAATGATACCTTTAAACTCATCACGCAGTTGTAATACGGCATCAAAGCCTGTAAAGCCTTGTCCTGGATCAAACTCTGCATGTGCACGCACATGTGTACTACCATTTTGTACCAATGTACGGATCACTTGGCGAGAACGCTCCATAATATCGTCATGTGTAAATGTTGGTTTTAGCTCTGCTGTTACAGCGATTGCTTCTTGCAATGTACCTGAACGATTAGCTTTACGATCCATCACAAATGCTTTTTCTAAGTGCAAATGGCTTTCCACAAAACTTGGAATCAATACATGGCCATTGCCTTGAATTTCATTGGTTGCTGTTAAAGCTGAATTAGATTCAATCGCGGTAATTTTTCCATCTTTAATCGCAACATCTACAACTGGTTTAGCATCATCAATTTTTACATTACGGATGATCATATCTACTGAATGACTCATTATATTCTCCTCTCAGACTATACAAATGCTGAAACTACTAACAATAATACGACTGCGCCCAATACGAATGGCAAGTTGCCACGAGATACTTGAATGATTGGGATTCTGAAACCTGCTGACAATGCCTGCATAGTGATGTTCACTAAACTTAACTGGCTACCAAAACCAACACCGATTGCCACCATACCGATTTGTACTGGCGTAAAACCTAAGACAACTGTGATCGGTAAAACTAACGTTAAGATTGAACCGACATAAGCACCTGCGGGCACACCGATTAAGAAACCAACTAATACTGCAACTGGCACAACTAAAGATGATGGTGCTAAGGCAACCACTGAAGCGATTGTTTTGAATGCGCCTGTTGCTTCGATCACATAGATGAATGTTAAGAATAATCCAACTGTGAATAAGCATTTCAAGATGTATTCAGAGCCACTCACCATCGCTGCAACGGATTCATTTGCACTCAAGCTACTACAGAAGTAAATCAATGCAATCGTTACAATTGTGTACATTAATGGACCAAATACTGCTGTTTCAACTAAACCTGATGCAATCAATAATTTGTTCATGCTTGGGCCAGCAATTACAGCGAACAATAAGAAGATTGCAGGTACTGTTAATTTCCAAAGCTCAGCTTTTGATTTATCCGCAAAACCATCATCAGCTTCTGCTGTAAATAGCTGCTTAGTTTTCGATGTGCCCACAAATGCGATCACAATGGATAAAACCAAGAACATTAACCAATAAGGTTGCATTGCCGCCACATATTCAGCAATTGGTGTGCCTGATAAGTCTGATACAACACTGGATTCCAATGATGCAGGAGAAGTAGTGAAGGATGCCGCTGTCGCAATTGACATGCCCGCAATTAAATAACGATTAGCACCTAACGCTGCGAATGCTAATGGCGCGATCACCATTGCGCTACCACCACCAATACCGGACATATAAGTTGCGGCTGCTTGTAGAATTACAATGAATGCTGCAACAAACTCTAAACGACCACCAATACCGCGACGAACCAATGTTAATGCCGCAGTATAACCACCTGCTCTAAATACAGCTGTTGCCACAGCAGAGTTGATGATTGGCACAGTGTTGGATAACATTTTTGGTACAGTATCCATCATGATTTTATTGGCGCCTGCTATGCCAATACCACCAATGATCATCGCCATCACACCGCCTGCTAATGCTGCAACTAACATATCCACTTGCATGAATAACAGCACCAAAATAACGATCAATGGTAATACGCTGACTAATTGATAATAAGTGGTTTCAGTATTACCTTTCACAAGGAAAGCCAACACATAACACACCAGAAGAACGGCAAATATGCCTACGGTTTTTCGATCTATACTTAGACTCATATCGTCACCTTATTATTACAAAACCTAAACAACCACTTCGAGCAACTCAGCACCCAAACATAGAGAGGATGATTGCTCGCTCCCTTATTCTTAATTGAATATTAGCCCCTATACTTCATAAGGTAAAAGTCTTATTTATGATAAGATCTATTCAAAATACTTATAGGTTAAAACTATGCATTTACGATATGTGAGATACTTTTTAGCAGTGGCTGAATCATTGAGTTTTACGCGTGCAGCAGAGATTTTACATGTCTCTCAGCCTGCATTATCACAGCATATAAAATCCTTAGAAGAAGATTTAGGTACACAACTGTTTGACAGAAGCGGTAGGCAGATTCGCTTAACAGATACTGGCGAAGTCTATTTGGAATATATCCGTAAAGCCTTTCAAGCCTTGAATGAAGGCAAACGTGCCATTCATGACATTGCAGATTTAAGCCGAGGCAATATTCGTTTAGCCGTAACGCCAACATTTATCACCTATTTTATTGGGCCTTTATCTAAGCAGTTATACGAGTTATACCCAAACATTCATTTGCAAATTCAGAGCGCAACACAAGATAAAATCGAACATATGCTATTGCATGATGAAATTGATGTGGGCATTGCGTTTGATGAAAGCCATTCACCTAATATTATTGCAGAGCCATTATTAACAGAGCGATTGGCGCTTGTAGTTTCTAATCATCATCCTTTAGCGGATCACTCATCCATTACCATTGATGAACTGCATGATTACCCATTGGTTTTGCTCAATCAAAATTTCGCAACGCGCGTGCAAATTGATGATCATTTCCGCCACATTGGCATTCATCTACAAGCGCACACTGAAGTGGATTCCATCAGTGCAATTTTAGAGATCATTCGCCAGACATCATTGGTGACGATCATTCCTGAAAATATCACTCGCCATAAGCAGGACCTCATTGCAATTCCCTTGCCTGGCGAGCAATTTGAACGAACAGCTATCTTAATGCGCCGAAAAGATGCGTGGCAATCTGTCGCTATGAAAGCCGTGATAGAGATTGCCCACAATACTGTTCAGCATGCAAAATTAACTTAAAGCAATGATGAAGTTAAACGTGCTAGTTTTTCAACAAAGCGTTTCACAGAGCCTCGTTTTTCCCACTCAATAGGATCTAAACGCACTGAGTGAGTTAAGTCTTTTGCAAATTCATCACGCATTTGCTGGCCTAACTCTTCGTCATAAATCATGCCATTCACTTCAAAGTTTAAGTTAAAACTTCTGTTATCCATATTCGCTGTGCCAATGATGCTGAATTGCCCATCAAATACAGAGGTTTTGGCATGAATAAAGCCTTTCTTATAGCGATAAATCTCAACGCCGGCAGCCATAAATGCAGAATAATAAGAGCTTGAAGCTAATTGAGTGACTAAAGAGTTCGTTTCATAAGGCACTAATAATTTAACTTTCACACCACTTAAAGCTGCATTTTTAATCGCTTCAATCACCGCTTCTGATGGCACAAAGTATGGCGTTGTAATCAAAATTTCTTCTTTTGCTAACATGATTGCACGCAAGATTGTATACATGATCATTGGGTATTTAGAATCCGGCCCACTTGCAGAAATCTGTGCGATTTTTCCATCATCTTGGCGTACATGATTTGGAAATAAAGTATTATCCACTGTGAGTTTTTCATTGGCACAGAACTGCCAATCGCCCAAGAAAATATACTGCAATGAATAGACAATTGGGCCTTCCACTCGCATGTGCATATCGCGGTGATAAACTTTAGAAGTTGGTAAGTTAATATAGTCATCACCAATATTAATGCCGCCTACAAAGCCAATTTTGCCATCCACAACAATAATTTTACGGTGATTACGATAATTTAATCGATTTGCAAATGCGACTAAAATGATCTTGCGGAAAGGATAAACCTCAACACCTGCTGCACGGAGCTCATCAGAATAGGTGCCACGAATCGCTTTACTACCAAAATCATCATAAATGAGGCGAACTTTCACGCCTTCTTTCGCTTTAGCAATCAAGATATCTTTGATTTGATTACCAATGTTGTCATTACGAATAATGTAATACTCTAAGTGAATCGTTTCTTTCGCATTTTTCAATGCTTCGATGATCACAGGGAAAGCATTTTCACCATCAATCAATACATCAATTTTATTACCAACGCTGATCTGATCTGCAAAATCATGACCAACCAATTTTGCAATGGTTTTGAATTGGCTCACAGCTTGGCTATCATGACTTAAAGCTTCGGCTGATATCTTTTTAATATAATCATCTGCTTCTTCCTCAAGGCATTTATTCATCTCGAGCTTTTTAGAGTACATCTGATTATTGCGATAATTCACGCCCAATGAGAAATAAAGAATCACACCAAACAAAGGAACAAACCAAATCAATGTTAAATAGCCAAGGGTTTTAGTCGCCCCTTCTTCGTTATTAATAATGATCACAGTCACGCTCAATATAGCTAAGAAATAGAGGATCGCAAACATCCCCATAAAGGTGCCCCAGTCTGTGATAATATCAAGAAACACTCCGTGCATTTATCTTCCTTTTTATTCAATTGTTATACTATTTCTCTTAGTATAGCGGACGGTAACAGAAAACTATGAAAAAGTATCAAACAGGCTTAATTTTTGGTAAATTTTTTCCATTGCATCCTGGGCATATTCTTATGATGGAAAAAGCATTGCAAACTGTCAATGAGCTCTACGTTTTTGTTTGTAGTGATACAGAACGTGATCAAAAGCTTTTTGAGCAAAGCCAAATGATCAAAATGCCAACAAGGGCTGAAAGAATGTCATGGTTTAAACCTTTAGCACAACAATATCCAAACCTTCACCCAATAGATTTTAATGAAGATGGTACTCCAACTTATCCTAATGGTTGGCTTGAATGGTCTAATCGTGTGAAATTAACATTAGCAGAACTCAATATTCAACCTGATGTTGTATTCAGTAGCGAGCCACAAGATGCGCCATTGTATGGTGAATATTTTGATTTGCCTGTGGAATTGTTTGATCCTGATCGTGCAAAAATTAATATATCTGCCACAAAACTTCGCAATGATCCTGAACAACATAAAGCATATCTGCTAGATTCTGTTTACCCCTATTTTTTTGAATAAAGTAATGCTATCTTCGTATATTCATTAGAAATTTACTCGACTACCAACAAAGGTTTCTCATGGATAATTTGATCCGCAATATTTTAACTGCTCGCGTCTATGATGTCGCTGAGCGTACTTCTCTTGATTTCATGCCACGTTTATCTAAAAATCTGAATACCAACATTTGGATTAAGCGTGAAGATACTCAGCCTGTTTTCTCTTTCAAAATTCGTGGCGCTTATAACTGTATTTATCAGTTGAATACAGAAGCTCGTCGTAAAGGTGTGATTTGTGTCTCTGCGGGCAATCATGCACAAGGCGTTGCGTTAAGTGGTCAAGCTCTCGGTATTGATACAACAATCGTGATGCCAATTACAGCACCTGCTTTAAAAGTTCAAGCATGCCAAGCGCGTGGTGCAAACGTTGTACTTTACGGAGACAACTTTGATGATGCCAGCGAATATGCATTACGTTTAGCTAATGAAAGTGGCAAAACATTCATTCATCCTTTCAATGATTGGAGCGTAATCGCAGGCCAAGGCACAATCGGCAAAGAGATGATTGAGCAACAACCTGACTTAGATGCTATTTTCGTGCCAGTTGGCGGCGGTGGTTTAATTGCAGGTGTTGCATCTTACATTAAATTCATTGCACCACATTGCAAAGTGATTGGTGTAGAACCTGTTGAATCAGCTTCAATGAAAGAAGCATTACTTAAAAATGAGCGCATCAAATTAAAACAAGTGGGCACATTTGCGGATGGCACAGCAGTTAAACAAATTGGTGAAAATCCTTTTGAAATTGCTAAAACATTAGTGGATGATATTATTTGTGTCACAACAGATGAAATCTGTGCTGCGATGAAAGATATCTTTGAAGATACACGCGCAATCACAGAACCATCAGGCGCTTTGGGTGTTGCAGGCATTAAAAAATACTTGGCAGAAAACCCTGAATGCAAATTTAAAAATATTGGCAATGTTTTAAGTGGCGCAAACATCAACTTTGACCGCCTACAATATGTTGCAGAGCGCACAGAATTGGGTGAAGGCAAAGAAGCTTTGTTAGCAGTAACGATTCAAGAAGAACCTGGTAGCTTCTTAAACTTCGTGAATGTGATTGGTCAGCGCCATATCACAGAGTTTAACTATCGTTATTCAACAGATCGCCAAGCGATTGTTTATGTAGGTATTCATTTACAACATGGTAAAACTGAAAAAGAAGAAGTGATTAAAGCACTAGAATCGCACAAATTGGCTGTGACTGATCTGAGCGATAATGAACTGGCTAAATTGCATATTCGCCATATGGTTGGTGGTAAAAAGCCTCGCACCATTAAGCATGAACGCTTACTTCGCATCATTTTCCCACAGCAACCAAATGCACTATTCAAATTCTTAACCACATTGAATATTCAGCTGAATATCACGTTATTCCATTATCGTAATCACGGCTCAGATTATGGTCGCGCATTAGTTGGCATCAATGTTCCACCAGAAAGTGAAGCATTCTTCCAAGAGTTCCTATCTCAACTTGGCTACGATTATATTGAAGAAACTGATAATCCAGCTTATGAGCTATTTCTATAAGGAATCCTATGCTTCAGCCAATACTATCACTTCGCACGAACAACTTTAGCGATCCTAAAATCATCAAAAAAGTTACGGATCTTTGGGCAAAAGCACTCAAAACACTTACTGATCATCATGGCAGCATTTACGGTGTTTATCACAATTATGACAGTAATTATCAAGGTGATTATGATTTATCCATTTCAATTACGACTGAGCAATTGCAAGATAATACAATCACTTTAGGTCATAACTATCGTGAGTTTCCCATTGCATTGAATCAACCCAGCAGTATTGTGGAAGTTTGGCAAAATATCTGGCAAATGGAAAAAAATGGTGAACTAGATCGTCAATATGATGCAGATTATGAAGAGTATCGTTCGGATGGCAAAGTTTCTATTTTCATTAGTTTAAAATCCTAGATTTAAATTATGGCCTTCTCGCTTACAGCGAGAAGGCTTTTCAATCAATATTTCGCAAACTTTGAAAGACGATGAAATCATTCATCAGATCATTCTATAATTGATAATCGTTCCCAATTAGAATAAGATATATCTATATCTTAATTGGCACACAATAATCAAACATGAAAAAACTCAATCTATTCGAAAGAATCATCAACCCTTTCAAACATTCCCCAGATATCGCCCCACCCAAAACGCTCTTTGCCTTCTATTGGTTTTATCTCAAGCAAGTAAAAGGTCCATTTGTGATCCTATTCATCGTGGGTTTCTTTGCTGCGCTATTGGATATTATCTTATTCAAATACATTGGTGATATTGTTGATATCATTCAATCTGTTCAATCCCCTTCAGAATTATTTGCACAACACAAATCTACATTTTTATGGATGTTGGCTGTTATTGTGCTCATTCGCCCCATCGTTTCATTGATTCATAACATCATGATGAATCAAGTGATCACCACCAACTTCACATCATTGATTCGCTGGCAGCAACACAATTACTTAATCAAACAGAGCCTTAACTTTTTCCATAGCAATTTCTCTGGTGGGATTGCAAGCCGAGTGATGAGCACTGGGCAATCTGTTCGAAATTCTGTGTTAATGACAATTGATTCTATGTGGCGCGTGATCATTTCAGCACTCACCACTGTTGTGCTATTTGTTGAATTGAACTTTTGGCTTGCTGTGCCGATTGTACTTTGGATCATTGTTTATATTCTACTGCTCAAATGTTTCTTACCCAAAACTCGCGAACGCTCTCATAAATCAGCGAAAGCTCGTTCTCGTTTAATGGGCCACATTGTGGATACTTATAGCAATATTTTGACGTTAAAACTCTTCTCTCATTCAGCAAGAGAACAAGAAAAAACTAATCAATTGATGGCTAATCAAACCAATGCTGCACTCTATTCGACGCGCTTGATTACGACATTAGATTTCTCATTGATGATCTTGAATAGCTTATTAATCGCCGCAACGGTAATTGTTTCATTGCTACTTTGGCAGGATGCTCTGATTTCTACAGGTGCGATTGCTTTCGCATTGAGTTTAGTGATTCGTTTAAACACAATGTCCACTTGGGTGATGAAAGTTGTGAGCGGGATTTTTGAAGATGTCGGTAGCGTGCAAGATGGTATCAAAATCATGACTGCTGATCGTGAAATTATGGATGATGACAATGCTGACAAATTATCTGTGCCAACAGGGCAAATTGCATTTACCAATATCAATTTTGCCTATCATCCTGACAAGCCGATCTACCAAGATCTAAATTTAAACATTGCTTCAGGTGAAAAGATTGCCTTGGTTGGTCCTTCTGGTGCTGGTAAAACAACATTGATTAATCTATTACTCCGTTTATTTGATACACAATCAGGCTCTATTTCGATTGATGGGCAGAATATCCAAAACGTTACGCAAGAGAGTTTACGTGGCAATATTGGCGTTGTAGCGCAAGATACCGCGTTGTTGCACTGCTCTATTCGCGACAATATTCTGTATGGTAATCCAACGGCAACCGATGACATGATCGCCCAAGTGTTAAAACAGACCAAAGCCCATGAATTTGTTTATGATTTAGTGGATCAATATGGCAATAAAGGTTTGGATGCCGTTGTGGGTGAAAATGGCGTGAAGCTTTCTGGCGGGCAACGCCAAAGAATCGCCATTGCACGTGTTCTACTCAAGAATGCACCGATTTTAATTTTGGATGAAGCAACTTCTGCCCTAGATTCAGAATCTGAAGCCGTGATTCAAGAGCATTTAGAAACATTGATGGAAGGTAAAACTGTAATCGCAATTGCCCACCGTTTATCTACTATTTCTAAAATGGATCGCTTAGTTGTGATCAATCATGGAAAAGTTGTAGAAACTGGCTCTCACACTGATTTGGTAGCACAAGGTGGATTATATTCTTCCCTTTGGAAACTACAGCAAAAATAAATATACTTGACATATATGTTTAATTGAATTAAAAATATTCACATGCCGATTTGAAAAACAGCTTGCGGGCATAAAACAGCTAAAGCGTCCATCCTTATGGTCAAACCAAGGGATCTCCATGTTTAGAAACCTCTAAATCACAGAGGCAAGCGCAATATCAAAGGCAATATTTATTTGATATATCAAGGAGATCTCATGACTCAACAGAATTTACCCATTTTGGATTTTGCTAAATTCCGCGAAGGTGGCACAGCAAAAGCTGAATTCATTCAAGAATTGGGTGATGTTACGCACAACATTGGTTTTTTCTACCTTAAAAATCATGGCATTGAGCAATCATTATTGGATCAGGCTTTAGATCTATCTAAGCAGTTCTTTGCTTTGCCTATTGAAAAAAAACTAGAAATCCAAATGGTGAAATCACCACATTTTCGTGGTTACACCAAGCTTAAAGATGAAATCACACGTGAAAAACCTGATTCACGCGAACAATTGGATTACATGCCTGAATATAAGGCAATCCCATTAGATCAAATCCCAAAAGATCAACCTTGGTTACGCATTCAAGGGCCAAATCAATGGCCTGAATCCATTCCAGATTTAAAACCTACTTTATTGGAATTACAGCGCCAAAAAGTTGCCCTCGCAAAAGTATTGTTAACAGCATTTGCTGAATCTCTAGGACAATCGCCAGATGCTTTTGCACATACTTATTCAACAAGCCCTTCTGTACTTTGCAAAGCTATTCATTACCCAGGCACAGAACAAGCGGAACAAGGTGTTGGCGCACACAAAGATGGTGGTTATCTCACACTCTTACTGCAAGATGAACATTCTGGATTAGAAGTATTAAAAAATGATGAATGGGTGCCAGCAACACCAATTAAAGGCACATTTATTGTGAATATTGGTGAATTATTGGAAATTGCATCTCAAGGTTATCTCAAAGCCACACAACATCGTGTCATAACACCAGCTGTTGGTATTGACCGCTATTCACTTGCCTTCTTCTTAACATCCCAATTGAATGCAACTGTGCCACTTTTAGAATTGCCCGCACATTTACAACCAAAGAATTTTGCCATTACTAAAGATCCTAAAAATCCTTTATTTACAGAAATTGGCAAGAATTTCTTAAAAGGTCGTTTACGCTCACATCCTGATGTTGCCGTTGCACACTATTCAGATTTGCCACAATTGGCATAACAAAATTACTCGAGATCAATCCCATGAAAAAAATCTTATTATTACTTTCCTCACTATTTTTTATCACCGCTTGTTCAGATGATTCTGCTACTCAAGCCAACAGCACAACACCACAAAAAACGATTCGTATTATCTCTTCCCCTGGAGATTTTGCAGACATGATTCGCAACTACATTGGCCCTGAATTAAAAAAACGTGGTTATCAATATGACCTGAAAGAAAGCACCAATGGTATTCTGCCTAACCAAAGCGTTGTGGATGGTTCTGCTGACTTAAATCTATTCCAACATAAACCTTATTTGGATGAATATAATGCTCAAGCTAAAACCACTTTATATCCACTAGTGCAAGTGCCAACCGCACCTTTAGCAATTTACAAAGCGAAAGCACAATCTTTAGATGATGTAAAAGTTGGTAGTAAAATTGCCATTCCATCCAATGTGACGAATTTTGCTCGTGGCTTAAGAATCTTGGAATCCTTAGGCTGGATTCAATTAGATCCTAACGCTGATCCTATCATTGTGGGTGAAAAAGATATCATCGCCAATCCACAGCAAGTGGAAATTCTCGCCATTGACGCACCACAAGTTGTCCGTGCTCGTGCCGATGTTGAATATGCCATCATTAATGGTAACTTTGCACAAGATGCTAACATTCCAGACAGCGATATTCTCCAAACAGAACCAGGAAAATTATTTGTGAACTGGATAGTCATTGCTGAAAATAATAAAGATGAAGATTGGGCAAAAGCGATCATCGAAATTGTAAATAGCCAAGGTTATAAAGATTATGTAAAGCAAACTTTCCCTTCTTTTTATAATCTGCCACCTGCTTGGGAAAATTGATTATCATAAGTGATATTTCAAAGTTTCTAGGAGTATTCAATGGCATATATCAAAGTGAATGGTATTCAGCTTTTCTATACACAGCAAGGTAAAGGCGAGCCTTTAATCTTTCTACATGGCAATGGTGAGGATCATCGTACATTTGATCCTCTCATTGCTAAACTTGCTAATCATTTTACTTGTTATGCCATTGATAGCCGCAATCATGGGCAGAGCGAAATGACAGATCAATTCCATTATCAAACGATGATGGATGATCTCTATGCTTTAATCACAGCAATGCACTTTGAAAAGGTGAACATCATTGGTTTCAGCGATGGCTCGATTGTCACAATGTTATTGGCAATGCAACATCCCAAGTTAGCTCATCGAGTAATATTATTAGGGCCAAATCTAAAACCAAGTGATTTTACAGATGCCTGTGCTCGTTACGTAGAACGTTTATACAAAAATGATCCTAACCCTTTATATAAAATGATGCTGGATGAACCCAATATTGAAGCTGAAGATCTCCAAAATATTCAAGCAAAAGTTTTAATCATCGGTGGAGAAAATGATCTCTATAAAGCAGGAACTTTTGAAAAAATTCACGAAAACATTCAAAAATCTAACTTATTGATATTAGAAAATCACGATCATTCTAGCTATATATTTCAAAATGATATGATTTATGCTGATGTTATAAATTTTCTTCAATAAATATTTTTCACAGCATCTTCCACTTCTCAATAAATGGACTATAATTGTCTTGAGAATTGATTTATGTCTAAAAAAAGGGCATGATATAGAAGTCAATTTGTGACCTAACTTACTAAGGAGTTATACAATGAAAGGTTTATTAAAAGTAACTGGTTTAATCGCTTTAGGTTTAGTAGCAACAGGCTGCGCAACAAATGCACAAAAAACTGCTGATGAAGCATTAGTAACTGCAAACGAAGCGAAAAGCATTGCTTTAAACACACAAGCACAATTCGATCGTTATTTCTCTAAAACTCGTTACAAATAATTGAGTTTTAGCAGTAACACCAAATATTCAAAAGCCTCTTTTTAAGAGGCTTTTTTCTTATTCACTTTTTGCGGAACGCTCTAATAAATTGATCATCGCGATCTTGGGATCCAAATTCTCTGTCAGAATTTTATAAACTTCTGCCACAATTGGCAATTCAATACCTTGTCTTTCACCCAATGCTTTCATATTGATGACATTGTTAGCGCCCTCTACCACTTGAAAAACTTTTTCAAAGGCTTCTTCTTTCGTTAAACCTTCACCAATAAATTTACCAAAGCGATAGTTACGGGATTCAGTGCTCGTTGCTGTTAAGGTTAAGTCACCAACGCCAGCTAAACCTAAGAATGTTTCTAATGATGCACCCAATGAAACACCTAAACGAGTCATTTCTGCTAAACCACGCGTAATTAATGCAGCTCTTGCATTGAAACCAAAACCTAATCCCTCCGAAATACCAGCCGCAATTGCAATCACATTCTTATATGTGCCCGCCAGCTGAACGCCAATGGGATCAGAATTCAAATAAACACGCATGTGATGATGATGAAATAGAGGCAAAAAGCTTTTCGCATCACGTTCATTTTTAGAGGCAATCGTAATGGCTGTTGGTAAATGACGAGCAACTTCAGATGCAAAACTTGGGCCAGATAATACCGCCTGCACAGGTGAATCAAATAGCTCATCAATCATTTCTGAAAAAAAGTGATTACTATCATGCTCTAGGCCTTTCGTTGCATTGATAAATGCTAAATCTTTTTTCCCAAAAGATTTAATCTGCTTCAAGATATCCAATAAGGCAAAAGAAGGTACAACAAACACTAATTGATCACACTGCGCTACTAATTTTTCCAAAGAACTCGTTGCAATGATATTTTCTGGATATTGCACATTTGGTAAATATCTTGGGTTATAACGAGTTTCTTGAATGGTTTTAATATTATCCTCATTATGCCCCCACAACATTACATGTTCTACACGTGCAATGTGAATAGCCAATGCACTGCCCCATGAGCCACTGCCTAAAACTCCAATCATTTATCCCCCTTTAAATTTCAGGTAAAAATAAAGCCCGCTATGCGGGCTCTATATTACACAAATTTATACTCTGATAAAAGTCAGATTAGAAATCGTGACGGATACCAATTGATACTGCATCATTGTTGAATTTGTCACCTTTGAAACCAGCTGTTTTACCAGTTTTACGGTTTTCTTTACCGTATTCTACCCATACTTTAGTACGTGTAGACAATTTTTGTTCAAAACCAACAGCCCATACAGTCATTTTATCTTTAACTGTTGAAGAACCATTTTTATATTTGATATCAGNGAAACCAGCTGTTTTACCAGTTTTACGGTTTTCTTTACCGTATTCTACCCATACTTTAGTACGTGTAGACAATTTTTGTTCAAAACCAACAGCCCATACAGTCATTTTATCTTTAACTGTTGAAGAACCATTTTTATATTTGATATCAGCTTGACCAACTGTTGCACGTACTGTGCTGAAGTAATCAGGACCAAATGAGAAGTGACCACCTAAGTCCCAACCAGTTGAAGTTACTTTACCAGTTGAAGAAGTTACGTTACCCCAATTATCAGTAGTATTTTTATTACCACGGTTACCAGCACCAAAATCAACGTTAACACCGAATTGTTCGTTTTGGAAACCAACGTTCAAACCGTAAACATTTGAAGTTTTGTGATCTTTAGTTAAGTTTGCACCTAAGTAAGCTGCTTTAGCATAGAAACCTGATTCGTGTTCATAGTTCAAGCCAACAGTATAGATATCAAAACCTTTGCTTGAGTTATAAGCTGCATCGTAACCAGCTAATTGTAAATCTGCTGCTGTAGGCGCTTGAGCAACACCAGCAACTACAAAGTTAAAGCCAGAGAATGATGGAGAAACATAAGCAATTGAGTTACCTACGCGAGTTGGCATAGAAGCAAAGCTACCTTGGTTGTTGCCAGCTGCTGACATCATTACTGTACCAGTTGCATAACGCAATGCAGAAGTTGCACCTAAGTTACCGTTGAATTCATCAGCTTCTGTGCCTGCGTTCAATGATTCTGTGAATGGGTTGTTTTGACGACCCAAAGCTACTGTACCCCAATCACCTGCAACGCCGATCCATGCTAAACGGTTTTCAAAACCTGAACCGAATGAACCACCGTTCATACCGTTAAAGCCCCACTCCAATTGGAATAATACTTTAGCGCCGTTACCTAAATCTTCAGAACCTTTCAAGCCCAAACGTGAACCGAAATCTTCCATCGCTAAACCACGTTTTGCTTTACCATCTTGGTTGATGTGGTTTTTAGCAACTTCAGCGCCTAAACGGATAGAACCGTATAATACTGTTTCAGCTGATGCTGCTGTGAACGCCATTGCGCCCGCTAATGCTACTACAACTAAGCTCTTTTTCATTTTGTAAGCTCCAAATTGATTAAAAATAAATTAGATAATGAGTTTCTGCTCATATTTATCCATGTGGCTAATTTAATACTATTTGTGACTTTAATGCAACTTTTATTTTCATTTTTAATACATTTTATTGTATTAATATTCCAACAAAAAATAAAAAACGTAAAATATCACTAAATATCAAATAATTATAATGTTGTTTTTTTGATACAATTATTTTTCAAGACCTAATTTATTTATCACTAAATTAACAATTTTTTTAGCCTGATCCTGTTTTGTGGAACGGGGCAGCTCAATTTTTTCATTATTTGTATCAATAATGACAATACTATTCTCATCCTGACCAAAAACTTTGCCCTGAGAAACATCATTGGCACAAATTAGGTCTAATTTTTTCGCATTGAGTTTCTTTATGGCATATTCAATGACATTCTGCGTTTCTGCAGCAAAGCCAACCACAAAAGGCTTTTTTGGTAATGCTGCAACAGTTGCTAATACATCAGGATTTTTCACAAATGATAATGTTAAACCATCCTGATCATCTGTTTTTTTCATTTTTTCATCTGCAATATTGGCAACTCGATAATCCGCAACTGCTGCTGCACCTAGAAATACAGTTGCATTATCAATATTCACCAAAACTGCATCCAACATATTCTGCGCACTTTCTACTGATACAATATTCATTGGTAATTTCGGCTTTGCTTCACATGGGCCAAGCACTAAGGTGACATCAGCACCTTGCTCTGCAAATGCATCCGCTAAGCTACAAGCCATTTTTCCACTGGAATGATTGCTAATATAACGCACAGGATCAATTGCTTCTCTTGTTGGTCCGCCTGTAATCACAATTTTTTTACCTAACAAAGGTAAATGTTTTGGCATTAAATCTGCTAAGACACGATCATGAATTGCTTCAGGTTCAGCCATTCTACCCTGTCCGACTTCACCACAAGCTTGCTCACCACTGCCAGGATCAATCATTAAATACAAATTACTTGCCAATAATTTTTGAACATTGGCTTGCGCCATAGGATTATCCCACATGAATCGATTCATACTTGGGGCAATATGCATCTTTTTAGGTGAAGCTAAACACATTGCACTCACCAAGTCATCCGCAATACCATTTGCTAACTTTGCCAGCATATTTGCACTACACGGTGCGATCACAATTGCATCTGCCCAGCGAGACAACTCGATGTGCCCCATGCCCATTTCATGTGCAGGATCTAAAATATTATCCACCACAGCATTGCCTGATAGCGCTTGCATTGTCATCGGCGTAATGAATTCTTTAGCACTTTGTGTCATCACAATGCGCACATCGCAACCTGACTTTTTAAATAAACGCACCAAATGGGCAGATTTATATGCTGCAATACTGCCTGTGATGGCAACCACGATCTTTTTCATAGCATCAACCTACAATAAAATAATATCGAATTGCTCTATATTATATAGTGCTTCTGCTTGTAGCTTGATACTCAATTTTGCAAATGTCTGCAATTCAGCTAAATGATGGGCTTCTTCATCCAATAATTGCTCAATCACATCAGATGATGCCAAAATTAAAATACTATTAATATTTGGATATTGCTTTGCCTCACGCACAACCTCTCTAAAAATCTCATAGCAAATGGTTTCTTTAGTTTTAATGTAACCTTTGCCTTGGCACGTTGGGCATTTTTCGCACAAAATATGCTCCAAGCTTTCACGTGTACGTTTGCGCGTCATTTCTACTAAACCTAAGCTTGTCACATCGCTGATTGTTGTACGTGCATTATCTTTAGATAAGTGTAATTGTAATTCATCCAAAACACTCTGTTGATGTTCTGGATTGATCATATCAATGAAATCAATGATGATCATGCCGCCCAAGTTACGTAAACGCACTTGATGTGCGATTGCTTGAGCCGCTTCTAAATTCGTTTTAAAAATTGTTTCTTCTAAATTACGATGACCAACATAAGCGCCAGTATTGACATCAATCGTCGTCATCGCTTCAGTCTGTTCAATGATGATGTAACCACCAGATTTCAAAGCCACATGATTCGACAATGCTTTTTCGATCTCTTCTTCAATATTATAGAGATCAAAAATTGGGCGCGAGCCTTTGTATAATTGCATGTTACCTAATGTTTCAGGTAAGAAATCCTGTGCAAAGCCTAACATACGCTCAAATGGCTCTGTTGCATCTACACGAATCTGCTGAATCCCACGACCAACATAATCACGCAAAATTCTAAGCTCTAAAGGAAAGTTCCCATAAACCAAATCGCCAGCTTTGGACTCTTTCATTTTGACAGAAACATTATCCCAAAGACGCGATAAGAACTGCATATCCGCTTTGAGTACCCAAGGATCAACGCCTTCAGCTGCTGTACGTGCAATATAAGCACCACCTAATTCTGTTTGGAAGTTACTTAAATGCTCTTTTAAACGCTGGCGCTCTTCTTCTTGTTCAATGCGAATGGAAACACCAATCACATCACTTTCTGCCAAATACACCAAATAACATGAAGGAATAGAAACTTGTGTGGTTAATCTCGCACCTTTTGTCCCGAGCGGATCTTTGATCACTTGGACAACGATCTCTTGCCCTTGATACAAAATCGCTGTGATGTCTGCTTTCGGCGGGATGATCACAGGCTTTTCAATATTCTCATCATCACATTCATCAGGTAGAACTTCTTTTTCAATTTCTAAAGAATTTCTCACCGTATGAATGTCATTCACATGAAGGAAAGCAGCACGCTCCAAACCAATATCAACAAATGCTGCTTCCATTCCTGGCAATACCCTGACAACTTTGCCTTTATAGATATTACCGACTAAAAGATTGCGATCTGTCCTCTCAATTAATATTTCTTGCAAGACGCCATCTCGCATGACTGCTGCGCGAGTTTCGTATGGTGTTTTATTAATTAAGATTTCATCACTCATAATTTTCCTTTTAGTTTGCTCTTCTTTCCAACATTGCAACGGCTGGTAATTCTTTACCTTCCAAGAACTCAAGGAATGCACCGCCTGCTGTTGAAATGTACGAGATGCCAGATGTTAAACCAAATTGCTCAATCGCCGCAACTGTATCTCCACCGCCTGCGATAGAAAATGCGCCACTTTGCTTGATTGCTTCGCCCAATGCCTTCGTGCCTTCAGCAAAGCTTGCAAATTCAAACACACCAACTGGACCATTCCACACAACTGTTTTTGCTTTCAAAATTAATTCAGCATATAACTTCGCTGTTTCAGGCCCGATATCCATAATCATGTCATCAACTGCAACATCAGCAACTTTCTTCACTGTCGCTTCAGTATTGGCATCAAATGCTTTACCCACAACAACATCCACTGGCAATGGAATATTTTTACCTGTTGCTACAGCTTTTGCTAACAATACTTTCGCATCTTCAACCAAATCAGCTTCCACTAAGCTTTTACCAACTGGCAAGCCTTGTGCTAATAATAAAGTATTCGTAATGCCACCACCTGTGATCAATACATCAACTTTATCCAATAATTGATTCAATACTGTTAACTTTGTTGAAACTTTAGAGCCACCAACAATCGCCACAATTGGGCTTTCAGGTGCAACTAAGCCTTTCTTTAAAGAATCTAATTCTTCTGATAAGACTAAACCTGCACATGCAACTTTAGCTTGACCACCAACGCCAACGGTTGAAGCAGCTGCTCTGTGTGCTGTTGCAAATGCATCCATCACAAACACATCACATAACTGAGCCATTTTACCTGCCAACTCAACATTGTTTTTATTTTCACCCACTAAAAAGCGAGTATTTTCTAATAGTTTAACCTTACCTGGTTCAACTGTTACGCCATCAATCCAATCGCGCACTAAAGGTACTTCTTGTCCTAAAGCATTCGTTAACCATGCAGCAACAGGTTCTAAACTGAATTCTGCACTGTAAACACCTTCATCTGGTCTACCCAAATGCGACATTACTAATACACCAGCACCTTGCTCCAAGGCTTGTTCGATCGTTTTCATTGATGCAACTAAACGAGCATCAGATGTGATCTTGCCATCGTGAATCGGTACGTTTAAATCTTCGCGAATTAAAACTGTTTTCCCATTCAGATCCAATGCTTCCATTTTGTTGTAACGCATAAATTGATCCCCTTAATTAATTTTATCCAAATATTTTTCAACATCCAAAGCTGCCATACAGCCTGTTCCTGCCGATGTAATCGCCTGACGATAGACAGAATCCATGACATCGCCACATGCAAACACACCTTCGATACTTGTTGCAGTTGCATTTCCTTCAATGCCTGAGCGCACTTTAATATAGCCATTCACCATATCCAACTGCCCAGCAAACATATCTGTATTAGGGTGATGCCCAATCGCTATAAATACGCCTTGCAAGCAGATATCTTTCACAGCGACTGTTTGCACATGTTTAATTTTTACACCATTGACTAAGTTATTTTCACCAACAACTTCATCCAAGGTGCTATCTAGATGGAGCTCAATTTTGCCTTCTTCAACCTTGCGATACAATTTTTCGATCATAATTTTTTCAGCACGGAAAGTATCACGGCGATGAATCAAATGAACTTTAGATGCAATGCCACTTAAATATAGTGCTTCTTCGACAGCGGTATTACCACCGCCGACAACTGCAACCTCTTGGTCTTTATAGAAAAATCCATCACATGTCGCACATGCAGAAACACCTTTGCCTTTATAAACTTCTTCAGATGGCAAGCCTAAGTATTTAGCTGTTGCGCCTGTCGCAATGATCAATGCTTGGCACTCATAAGTTTCGCTACCACCTTCTAAGATGAAAGTTTTGCCTGACAGATCAACTTTTTCAATATGATCCCAAATCATCTCTGTACCAAAACGCTCAGCATGATCTGCCAACTTGGCCATCAAAACAGGTCCTGTCAAACCTTCTTCGCCGCCTGGCCAGTTATCAATTTCTGTGGTTGTCATTAACTGACCACCTTGCTGAATACCTGTCACGATCACAGGTTTCAAATTTGCGCGCGCAGCATATAATGCAGCTGTATAACCAGCTGGCCCTGATCCTAAAATAATCAGCGGATAAATTTTTCTCTCTTCCATAATTTTATCAATCCAAATTAATCCAAAGGAATCATTATACAAAAGATTTCATTTTTAAAAGGCACAAAAAAACCCACTCGAATAAGTGGGCTTCTTTATTCCAATCTTACAGCATTGGCTTAATTGCTTCTGATGCTCTTTTGATATCTAAGAAAATCAAACCTAAACGAGCATTTGCTTTACACATCACTGATAATACAGCGTCACTTCCTGCTGATGTCATGATGACATAACCGGAAGCACCTTTCACCAAAACTTGCTCTAGCTCGCCTCTTGCTAATTCTTTAGCAATACGTTCACCCAACGATAACATCGCAGCACTCATCGCACCAACGTGATCTTCATCCATACTTGCAGGCAAGAGTGAACTCATGATCAAACCATCTGTCGAAATAATTGCCGAAGCTTCTATATCCGCTGATGTACCATTCAATTCACTTAAGATTGAGTTCAACACTTCTTCACGCATATACTTGTCCTTTTATTATATCTTTAGTTCTTTTTGAACCTAACATTGCCATATCGATATACTAACACCCATATCAAATCTCGAAAAGCTTTTTGATTCAAAAAAGGTATGCCCGCAATCGTCAAGGTAAACTTATTACCCGAAACGTCCATCGCATAAATACCCAATTGAGTCATACCTTGATAGTTTGTTATACCCACACCAATGTGGCTGTGGCCATTAACAATTTTAGAAACTGTATCATAACTGTCTTGGTACAAACTCGATAATCGAGTACTCATTGCTGCTATTTGATTCAATTCTTCTTCAGGAAAACCTACGTTTCCTAATAAAAAACCTAGTTGATCTGATAATAACGCTTTATCTAAGCTAGAAAACATAGACAATAGCGACGGCAGATCATTCTCAAAGTTGATAAGAGGTACTGCAACTTCTTTTGTTTCGGATTGGATAAAATGCATAATCTCTAATTGATAAAAGATTGCCTTTGCCAATTTAATTTGATCAGTTTCAAATCCTGTCAATTGGCAAATTAAGTCATCTGATAATTCAGGACTTTTATCCAAACTCAGTAATTTTAACAGAACGCTACGAACTGCTTGATTAGTAGTTGTCTGCTGTACCGCGTATAGTGCGCCTTGCGCTGTTACTGTAATGTACTTTTTTACTGTCATCGCTCGTTAGCCTTTACAACCATCTTCTCAACCAGTTTAAGAACATCATGTTTTTTCCTAACGTCCACAACCATTGTATCAGAAAGAGATGGGTGATATTGAAAAATTGCATTTAAAAATAGTTCAATCTGATTAGCATCAAAGTTTTCACTTCGTGTCACACCAATCACACAAGGATTCTTTTCTATAACTTGTAAGTATTCATATAATATCTGCCCGACTTCTTCAATCTTTATGTGTTCCATGCTTAGTAACAAAATAACACCGATGCTACCTTTAACAAGTATATCATGCATAAAGCTAAAGCGTTCTTGTCCTGGTGCTGCATATATGTGTAATTTTAAGCTATCTAACTGCAAAACACCATAATCCAACGAAACAGTTGTATCACCTTTCAAAGATGATACTTCATCGCTTGTTTTTTTAGATGTAGTGATAATATTTTCACCACATAAACTGCGCACTGCTGTCGTTTTACCACTTGCAATGGGTCCAACAAAAAGCATTTTATACTGATTCATTATTTTTACCTTTTTTATACTTATCTGAGCTTTTCCAAACTCTTAAAATTTACAACTTTTGTAACTCTGACAACAACGCATTTAAATCTAATTGATTTTTTGATTTATTATCCACTAATTCATTATCAAAAAAACCATATAAATCACATAATGTATAATATGAGAAAATATAATATGGATTAACTTCTGGTAATAACTCTGCTGTATCTCTTAAGGATACATTTCTAAAGCCCCATACGCTGTCTAATTCTTTAGCATATGGTACATCAATNTCGCTTGTTTTTTTAGATGTAGTGATAATATTTTCACCACATAAACTGCGCACTGCTGTCGTTTTACCACTTGCAATGGGTCCAACAAAAAGCATTTTATACTGATTCATTATTTTTACCTTTTTTATACTTATCTGAGCTTTTCCAAACTCTTAAAATTTACAACTTTTGTAACTCTGACAACAACGCATTTAAATCTAATTGATTTTTTGATTTATTATCCACTAATTCATTATCAAAAAAACCATATAAATCACATAATGTATAATATGAGAAAATATAATATGGATTAACTTCTGGTAATAACTCTGCTGTATCTCTTAAGGATACATTTCTAAAGCCCCATACGCTGTCTAATTCTTTAGCATATGGTACATCAATCGTATTATTATATGCTTCTTTTTTTCTCATTAACCCTAAAGGATCTTTAATGTCTTTACCATTAATAATACGGCCTTTGGCTGCTAATAAAATCGAGCGCATCATCGCATTCAATGCATTACTATAATGGTAAGCATCGAATCTATTAATCAACTCCATAAATAATTCTTTAGAATTAATTTCTTTAATACGAATATCACTTTGAGACATTTCTGAAAAAGATAAAATGTATTCAACAGATAAATTAGACAAAATAATGCCATCACCGAATAAAAAAACAATACCGCCTTCTAATTCAAAATAATTCAGCTGATGATCTAATTTATGCTGATAAATCTTCTTAAACATCTTCAAACTTGCATAATCTGACATGTCATAGTAAATATCTTTGGTTTGAGAATAAATACTAGACATTTCATGCAGTTGAGATTTTTCCATCTGTACAAAATACCCATCATTATGCGTATATTCTGTGATCTTTTTAATTTCTTTTAAAGGTTCATGCCAATGAGCAAAGGTTGTTTCTGTGCTCAATAATTGATCTTCATTAATGACCTTTGCTGCTGATACTACAGGATCTTGTTTCGCTACTTCTACAACCGGTTTTGGTTCTTTTTCTTGTTGTTTGCGCTTTGTTAAATAATCAGGATCCATAAATTTAGCAAAAGGGTTACCAGTTGCACTATTTTCTTTCTTAGGTGCAACTTCTTCTGTAACTTTTGCGATTGCTTTCTTTGGCTGACTTGCCATACCATCCAAAAACTGTAACAGCTCTTCAATCTTAATAGGTTTACGTACAATTAAATTATGATCAAAGTGATCTGGTGAAACTGTCAATATAATTGTGCGATCATCTAAATGCTGATCAATCGCATGTTTGCCTTCAATAGAATCAGCATCCACTAATGTAATATCACCATGATCACCCAATGCAAAACGACCTTTTGTTTTGAGCTTTAGTAGTTGTGCAACGCTCGCACTAAAGCGAGCATCTGCACCAATTAACGTTATTATTGTTGTCATATTAAAGATCTATTTAGGAATAAGGGTTCTCAATAAAATCAAATTTACCTTGCACATCTTCCGTCAATATACTTTTGCAACTCTTCGGAATTGGCGTACTTGGTAGCACTTTACGATCCATGTTGTCATAGAAGAATAATAACCAATTATCTTCAAGTTGCAACATGCATTCTTTCACCATGTCGAGGCGATCAATATTATTATTCGCCCCTGATGTGATGAAATAATCCAAAATTGCCCCAGATAAATTGGCCGAGTCTCCATATTTCAACTCAAATTGCACACGCAAACTATAATCATTCAAAGTAGCTTGGCGACTGATGATTGAGCTCAAAATTTCTTCACGACGCATGATATCCATAGTGAGGATTCCTTTTTATTTTCTATTTTTTAAATCTTGCCAAAATTTTACCAACTTTTTCTGCCCTGAGTGCTGATAAGGTTGTTTTATGTGAAGCTTATTCAAGTCTTCTTGACTTGGATACAAGATTTCATCCTTAATTAAGTACTCATCCACATGTTTAAACGCAGCTTCATTCGATGTTGCATATTCAACATAATTTGCAGCACGTGCGTTATTTTCAGGCTCTAACATGAAGTTAATAAATTCATAAGCTTCATCTTTATTGGGCGCATCTTTCAATACAGTGAACTGATCGAACCAAACTAAGCTACCTTCTTTTGGAATGAAATACTGAATATCTACATTTGTGCCTGCTTCTTTTGCACGCGCTTTCGCCAAATAAATATCACCTGACCAACCTAATGCAACACAAGCATCGCCATTAGCTAAAGCTGTAATGTATTCAGACGAATGAAACTTTTTAATATAAGGACGAATTTGTTTCAAAGCATCATACGCTTTATCTAAATCTGCTTTATCTGTTGATTCTGCTGGAATGCCCAAATACATATTGATCACTGGCAGCATTTCGCTTGGGCTATCAATCATATAAATGCCACAGCTTGCTAATTTTTCAGCATACTTAGGATTCATGATTAATTCCAAAGAATCCAACGGTGCATCTGGCACTAATTCTTTAATCTTTTTAGCATCATAAGCAATCCCTGTTGTTCCCCAGAAATAAGGAACTGAATGCTCATTCATGCCTTTAAACTCAGCCAATCGTTCTGTCACAAAAGGCCAAATATTTTTTAAATTCGGTAACTTATCTGTATTAATTGAATCTAATCTGTTCGCTTGGATTAAATACGCAACGGTATAATCAGAAGGCACAACAATGTCATAACCTGAATTACCTGCTAAACTTTTGGCCAACAATACATCGTTACTATCAAATGTATCATAGACGACATCAATGCCAGTTTTTTCTGTAAATTCAGTGATTAAATCTGGATCGATATAATCCGTCCAGTTATAAATTCTAACCTCTTTGGCAACTGCTGTTGCACTTAATGCGATTAACCCAGTGATTGCCGCTAAACGGCTAATTTTACGAACCATAGTTTTCATTAATACATTCTCCCCAAAAAACAATGGAAACGAGGCAGTTACACTGTCGAGCTGCCTCGTTTTTAAACTCATTAATACTCTAAAATATTAGTCTGCACGGAAAGTATCGTGACAGCTCTTACAAGTTCCGCCTAATTTACCCATTTGTGCTTTCAATGTATCTTCAGTTGCAGCTGCTGCAATCATTGCATTGCTTTCTGTTACAAAGTTAGCCAAATCTTGTTTGAACTTGTCTTGGTTAGTATTGATATCATTCGTTACTTTACTGCCAGCATAGCTACCAGGTAAGAATACTTCATTCAAAGAAACGGCCATAGAATTCATTGTTTTTGCTGCTTTTTCTGCTTGCGTTGCATCAAAAGGAATTTCACCTTTTGCCATACCAGCCAATGTACCCATTTCCCATGCAGATACTTGGAACATTGCTTTACGCACTTTTTTTACTTGTTCCATATCTTGAGCAAAACCTGCGCTCATTGTTGCAACTGCTAATGTTGCTAACAAAGCTAACTTTTTCATTGTATAACTCCCTTATACTTATATATTAATAATTCTAACCACTTGTGATAAAAATCACTGCTCGATTATAGCGAAATTTTATAGCTGCATGGCATATTTACATCTCTTTACTCTCGCAAAGCTTGATAAAAGGCTAAAATTGCCAACACTATCAAACCGCCCCCAAGCCATTCATCTAAACCATTCCAACCAATCATTGTGGAAACAAATACCACTGCACCAATCAATGCATAAATTTTTCGTGTTGTTTGTTTCGCTTGAATCTTCTGATATTTTTCTAGTACTTTATCATTAATATCAACTTTAAGCTTTCCTCTCACCATATCTTGGGAGATCAGAAACATATTCTGCATTGCTTCTGGTAAATTATCAACCCAATTAGGAATCGCACGTTGATATTTTTGCGCAACAGATTTCACGCTCTTTTGTGACTTCACAAACTTCACCAAAAATGGTTTCGCTGTTTTCCATAAATCTAANTTGCTTCTGGTAAATTATCAACCCAATTAGGAATCGCACGTTGATATTTTTGCGCAACAGATTTCACGCTCTTTTGTGACTTCACAAACTTCACCAAAAATGGTTTCGCTGTTTTCCATAAATCTAATTCTGGGTAAAGCTTACGACCAATACCTTCAATATTGAATAAAGTTTTTTGCAATAAAACCAACTGAGGCTGAACTTCCATTTTGAAACGTCGGCCTGTTTGAAATAATGACAACAAGAATCCACCAAATGAAATTTCACTCAAAGGCTTATTAAAAATAGGTTCACAAATGGAACGAATTGCAGATTCTAATTCCTCGATTGATGTATCTGCTGGCACCCAACCTGATTCCACATGCAATTCAGCAACTCTACGATAATCACGATTAAAGAATGCTAAGAAATTACTAGCAAGATAATGCTTATCTTCTTCACCTAAAGTGCCAATGATTCCGTAATCCAATGCAATGTACGATGGATTTTTAGGATCTTTAACATCCACAAAAATATTCCCAGGATGCATATCCGCATGGAAGAAACTATCCACAAATACTTGCTTAAAGAATACTTCCACGCTCAATTCTGCCAATTTGGGAATATTCACGCCCAGCGCTTTTAAAGTCTCCACATGATCCACTGGCACACCAGAAATTTTTTCCATGATCATGATATCTTTGCACGCATATTCCATGTAAATATGCGGAATATACATTTCTGTCGAACCTTCAAAATTACGTTGCAATTGCATACCGTTGGCTGCTTCTCGCGTTAAATCTAACTCACTTAAAATTGTACGTCGATATTCTTGAACCACTTCCACAGGGCGCAAACGCTCACCGCCTGAAACATAGTTTTCAACCGCATGAGCAATCATTTCCATCAATTGGATATCGCGTAGAATCACTTTTTGAATATTCGGGCGAACAACCTTCACCACAACTTCATCGCCATTTTTCAATACAGCACTGTGAACTTGCGCAATGGATGCAGCAGCCATTGGCGCTTCATCAAAGCTTTTAAACACTTCTGATAAAGGTTTTTTAAGTGATTTTTCAATAATTTGAATGGCTAGAGCTGAATCAAATGCAGGCACGTTATCTTGCAATTTTGCAAACTCATCAATGTATTCATCAGGGAAAAGATCACTTCTTGTAGACAATGCTTGCCCTAATTTCACGAATGTTGGGCCCAAAGCTTCCAACGCTAAACGAATACGAATCGCCAAAGGCGTTTTTTTATGCTGATTAAAAAGGTTAGCTAATGGCTTTAAAAACACAAACAACCGAAACACTGGAATCAGAAACACAAGTTCATACAAACCATAACGCATTAAGATCCAATGGATTTTTAAAACTCTTAACCAACGTGAAAACATAGCCAACCTTGTGAAATCAATTAATAAACAAAACCACGATGAATCGCAACAATACCGCCTGTTAAATTCTTATATTCAACTTCATCAAAGCCTGCTTCTAACATCATTGACTTCATTGTTTCTTGATCTGGGTGCATACGAATGGATTCAGCTAAATAACGATAGCTTTCTTCATCATTCGCAATAATTTTCCCCATGAAAGGTAATGCTGAGAACGAATAGAAATCATATAATTTCGTCAATGCTGGATTGTTCGTTTTAGAAAACTCCATCACAACCAAACGACCACCAGGTTTAATGACGCGTTGCATTTCTTTCAATGCTTTCAATTTATCTGTCACATTGCGCAAACCAAAGCTAATCGTCACTAAATCAAAAGTATTATCTGGAAATGGAATTTCTTCAGCATTAATTAATTCAAAAGAAATATTATTAATAAATCCTGAATTAATGACACGCTTTTTGCCTTCTTCCAACATGGATGAATTAATATCAGACAAAACTACATGACCTGAATCGCCCACACGTTTAGCAACTTTCATGGCAATTTCGCCTGTGCCACCTGCTAAATCTAGAGCTTTTTGCCCTTTACGCGCGCCTGTTAATTCAATCATCGTGCGCTTCCACAAACGATGAATACCAAAACTCATCACATCATTCATCACATCGTATTTCGATGCAACTGAATGGAAAACTTCAGCAACCTTCTCTTCTTTTTTATCTTTATCAACGGTTTGGTAGCCAAAGTCGATCTGTTCTTTATCGCTCATGATCTTTAATCCTATTCATTCAAAAATCTGCGGTATATGATAACAGAACTTGGCGTAAATCTTGATAAACCATTTCTGTTTCTGGCTTCACGCTGTGCCAAAACTCAAAGCTGAGCGCCGCTTGTTCCACCAACATTCCTAAACCATCAAAGCTCTTTTCTGCACCATTATCTGCCAAATATTCCATGAATACTGTTGGTTTTGTGCCATACATCAAATCATAACCAATCGTGCTAGCATCAATCTCACAAGGTAATGGCGTAAATTCATTGCTTAATGAACTACTGGTTGCATTGATGATCACATCAAATCGCCCTGATAATTGCTGCCATTCACAAGCATTGATATTCCCTTCTTGGCTAAAATCTTGAGCCAATTGCACAGCTTTTTCATGGGTGCGATTGCTGATCACAACTTCCGCAGGTTTTGCACGCAATAAAGGTCCTAAAATCCCTTTAGTTGCACCGCCTGCACCCAAAACTAGAATTCGTTTGCCTGCTAATTCTAATTGATGGCGCTCCACCAAATCACACAGCAAGCCATTACCATCTGTATTGTGCCCAATGAATTTATCATCAGAGAAACGTAATGTATTCACTGCACCAGCTTCTTTTGCTTCAATGGTTAACTCATGAGCAAATCGAAATGCATTTTCCTTAAAAGGCACTGTGACATTTGCACCCAGTAAACCTTGATGAATCAACTCTGCCAATTCACCTTCAAAATTATCTTTCGCTAAGCAGAACGCTTTATATTCCAAATCAATGCCACAATTTCTCGCAAACATTGCATGAATCATTGGGGATTTTGAATGGGCAATGGGATTACCTAAAACACCGTACAACTGCATAATCTCTCCTTATTGTCCGCGTAAGAACATGCGATCTAAATCCACCATTCCGATAGAAGTCCACGTTGGTCGACCATGATTACATTGATCTGCCCTTTCTGTTCTTTCGATATCGCGCAATAGCGCATTCATTTCTGGCAATGTCATTTTACGGTGATGACGAATCGCGCTGTGACAAGCCATTGTGCTTAAAATCTCATTCACCGCAGCCTTAATTTTTTCACTTGAACCATAACGATCAAAATCATCAATCACAGCCGTAATTAAACGATCAATATCTGCATTGATCAATGCCGCAGGCACTTCTCGCACTACAATTTCATGATCTCCAAATGCCTCTGCAACAATGCCAACTTGCGCTAATTCCACTTGAAACTCTGCAACTGCTGCAACATGTTTACCTTGCATTTGCATCACTTTTGGAATCAATAAAGGCTGACGAACTAAAGTTTGTTGATCATGAATGTTACGTTTGAATCGTTCATAAATAATACGTTCATGCGCAGCATGCATATCCACCAATACTAAACCTTGCTGATTCTCCGCCAAAATATATGCACCATGCAACTGCCCTAGTGCATAACCTAATGGCGCATCATCTACTTGATCATTTTCACCAGCCAATGATTGTGGCTGAAATGTCGAAAGCACAGGGTTAATCTGTTCAGATTTTTGATCCAATCCTAAAGCCGCATAAACATTCACAGGCTGATCATTGCGAGAACCTTGAAAAGTTGAAGATGCATTATTAGAGTTATATGAAGGATTAAAATTCAACCGGCTTTGTTGCTGTACAGGCTCCGACATTGGTTGAATAAATTCAGATGCAGCATTAGATGATTGCTGATTGCCTTGCATTTCAAGCAATGGCTTTGCCACCACTTGATGAATTGTTCTGAATAAAAAATCATGCACAAATCGTGATTCGCGAAAACGAACTTCATGCTTAGCAGGATGTGCATTCACGTCCACACCTTCAGGATCCATTGTTAAATAAACAATGAATGCAGGATGTCGATGCCCATATAAGACATCTTGATAAGCTTGTTTAATTGCATGGGCAATCAAACGATCTTTCACCATGCGACCATTCACATACACAAATTGCCAATCTGTTTGATTCCGTGAAAATGTCGGTTTGGCAATCCAGCCATGCAAAGTTAACGTGCCACGTAAATCTTCTATTGTATGTGTGAAATAAAAGCTATTATCTAAAAATTCTTGGCTGAAAATCGCACCGATTCGTCTCTCTTTTTCTTCTTGTGTTCGACATACTTTAGTATCAAATACAACTTTATCATTATGCATGAGTTTAAATGCAATATCGAATCGAACCAAAGCCAAACGCTTTACCAACTCTTCGATATGACTAAACTCTGTTCTCTCTGTTCTTAGAAACTTTTTACGTGCTGGCACATTATAGAAAAGGTCCTTAACTTCTATCGTTGTACCGAATGGATGTGCTGCTGGCATTGGCTTTTCAATTTCATCATTACCAACACCTGTCACTTTAAAACCGTGAGAAGATTCAGCTGTTTTAGTGATCAATGTTAATTCGGAAACTGATGCAATACTTGCCAAAGCTTCCCCTCGAAACCCTAAACTCTGTACACGAATCAAATCATTAGAATCACGAATCTTACTCGTTGCATGGCTCGTCAATGCCAACAACAAATCCTCTTCATGAATCCCACTGCCATTATCACGAATCGTGATTTTTTTAGCGCCACCCTCATGAATTTCTACAATGATTTCAGTAGAACCAGCATCAATACTATTTTCCACAAGCTCTTTAACAACAGAAACTGGCCGCTCTATGACTTCACCAGCAGCAATCTGATTAATGACTTGAGGAGATAATTTTTGGATTCTTTTCATAATTTCCATCACACAAAAAAGAAACGCCTGTCAAACAGGCGCTTTTTAATGATTCTTGACTGAATTAATGCAAGCTTGTTCTCAAACGTTGCATAATTTCATCTTTTGGCATGCCATCCAATGACTCAATGTTGATTGCTGTGCGGTTTTTACCATCAGCACTCATTGTCACTTTGAAACGATAGTAGATAGACTCTTTCTCTTGCCAGAATTTAATGCCGCCACCTTTCGTTTTGTTAGGATCGCGCTGTAATACCATATAGCTATGTTCATTACTATTTTGTGATTCAACTTTAAATGTTGCGCCATCATCTAGTACATTACCCACTTGAATCCATACAGATTCCAATGGGCGGTTGATCACAACACCGCGTGCTGTTTCTTCCATGATCATAGAGTTAGCACTTTTTACTTCTTTAGCATTTGCCGCGCCTAATTTAGCAGCTAAACGAGAAATCATTTCTGCTTCTAACTCAGAATCTCTTGGACGATCTACCCATTTATGGAATTCATTATCACGACCTGAAGTTTGATCTTTCATACCGTAATGCGTTACATAAGCCAAGATCTCACCTTTGCCACTACGTTCTAAACGAATTCTAAATTTATCACGTGTTGGTGATGAGAATACGCTATCCATAGTAGATTTCAACAATTGGCGAATCCATGAATCTGGAACATCAGCTCTGTTTTCAGCCCAACCTGATTCCAAAATACCAGCTTCTGGGTTTTGGATTTCAATCGGTAAACCAACTTCTTGGAATAACTGAACTGATCTTGACCAAACGTATTCAGCTGGCAAAGTCGTTGCAATCCAACGTGTATCGCCTGAACGCTCAATACGCACAGAATCAGATGATACCAACACTCTATTCGTCATGTTATTTCTGTTATTCGCTTGCTTCTGATAATCACTCAACATTTGAGTTGTGCGATTATTGCTATCCACGTTGCCACCGCGACCTACTAAATCAGGCGGTAACTCCAATGGATTAACAGATGTTGCTTGTAGATAATCTAATCGACCTTTAGGTTGGATTGAGTTCGTCGAACAACCTGAAAGTACAATCAAGCCGGCAAGACCACCTATTAATGCTTTGTTATATTTCATATAAATTTCCGAATAGTTTTAGATCAACAATTTAACTTCATAAAATTGTGCGATATTATAGCAATAAATTACGCTTTCGGTAATTTAGCAATCAAATCTTGCATCGTTAAATGATATTGTTTATCTAAACTAATCAATGGTAAACGGATGCCGCCTTGGATTTTACCCATCTCTTTCAAAATCCATTTGGCAGGAATTGGGTTCGATTCAATGAATAATAAACGGTGTAATTCTTTCAATTCTGCATCAAAAGCTTCTGCTTTTTCACGATCACCTGCCATCGCAGCCTGAGTCATTTTATGCATTTGCAATGGTGCAACATTTGCTGATACTGAAATCACGCCATTTGCGCCACGCAAAATAGCTTCACATGCTAAGCCATCTTCACCTGACCAAACAGAAAACTTATCACTGGAGACTTTATCTAATAACTCATCAATGCGCTCTAAAGTCGATGCCTCTTTAACGCCAATGATGTTATCAATATTTGCTAAACGTGCCACAGTTTCAGGCAACAAATCAACGCCTGTGCGTCCTGGAACGTTGTACAAAATTTGTGGAATATCCACAGACTCTGCAATCAATTTATAATGCTGATATAAACCTTCTTGTGTAGGTTTATTGTAATAAGGCGTAACTAATAAACATGCTTGAGCACCATCTTCTGCTGCCCAATGTGTTAGTTTTAATGCTTCTAATGTTGAGTTAGAACCTGTTCCCGCGATCACAGGTAAACGACCATCTGCAAACTCTACAACTTTACGAATCACTTGACGATGTTCTTCATAATCGAGAGTTGCCGATTCACCAGTTGTTCCAACTGCGACAATTGCATCCGTCTTATTGACCACGTGAAATTCTACGAGCTTTTCTAAAGCACCATAATCAACACGACCATCTGGATACATTGGCGTAACAATTGCAACTATACTTCCCGTAAACATGATTCCTCTCCATTAATGCTATTCAATACGATAAACAAATTCTTTATACAATAATTTATTTAATCCTTTAAGTAAATAGCCACAGGCGCATGATCTGAAGGACGCTCTTTTGCTCTAACATCCCGCAAAACTTCTGATTTCATCAAGCGAGCCGATACATTTTTAGATAATAAGAAATGATCTATGCGCATTCCTTCATCTTTTTCAAACTGCCCTTGACGATAATCCCACCAAGTGAACATTGGATCTTGTGTTGCAAATACACGTAAAGCATCCACAAAACCTAATGACAACATATTGTTAAATGCTTCTCGTTCTTTACCTGAGCACAGAATTTTACCTTGCCACAATTCAGGCGCATAAACATCTTCATCTTTAGGCACAATATTGAAATCGCCCATCACAATGACATTCCCATATTGCTCTAAAGCATCTTTTAAATAATCATGAAATGCAGCGAGCCATTTGAGTTTATATTCATATTTTTCAGAATCAACTTCTTGCCCATTAGGAACATAAACATTGATGACTCGATAATCGCCAATTGTTGCTGCAATCAAGCGCTGTTGATCATCTTCAAAATTGGGCAATTGAATTTCAACATCTTGAGGCTCAATTTGGCTGATTAAAGCAACGCCATTGTAAGCTTTCTGCCCACTTGCAATTGCGTGATAACCATGTGCTTTGACAGCATCAAAAGGAAACATTGCAGTTTCACACTTTAGCTCCTGCAAACCAATAATCGCTGGCTTTACATCTTTCAACACTTCCTCTAAATGCGCTTGGCGCACATTAACGGAATTCACATTCCATGTAATGATTTTCATATTAACAACTTAACCTTTAATTTATTGCTTAGATAATTGATCAACGCGCCAATTATTCAACTGTGCTTTACAAGATAACAAAATATTACCTGAACCTGTTCCGCCCATCATAGCAGCCGATTCACGTTCACATTCTGCATCTCTAAATTCAATAAAAACAGCCTGGGATTTTTCTAATGCCTTAACAGCATCTACAGTTGAGACTGAATCAATGCCTTCTAACGCAGCTTTGGATTGACCAAACAAGTTTGAACAGCTTGCTTCACATTCGTCTTAACATTTTGAGTTGTTTCATAGCATTGCGCCAATGGATCTGCGCTAGTAACTTCTTCTGCATAAAGCGGTGCTGTAAATGAAATCATCAATAAAGCTGATTTCAATAGTGTCTTTTTCATCTGCATTCCTGATTTTAATAAGTGGTTTATATATTACATACTACAGGGCTTCATTGATAACATTCGATTATTTTCAATGCATTTATGTTTATGTTAAAGATAACCAACTTTATTTTGTGAATTGAAATCATCAATCTGCCCACGACAAAGAGCGGGAATTATCCTAATTTCTAATAAATCCGATTCTCTGCATTGCCAAGTGATTTTATCTTTATCATCCAAAACTGCCTCCAAAATAATAAAGGCATTATCAGCCAATTTATTATTGTAGGTAATCTTGATTTTGCCTTTAGGTAGAATTTCAACAGCTTTAACCGATTGCCCTACTATCTGATTAGCTTCAGGTAAGCCCGCTTCTTGATTATTATTCGGAAAATGCTTTTCTTTTTCATAAAATTCAGCGATAGCAATCTTTACTTTTGAAGCTATTGTAAATCCTTCAGCAACATAAGTACGTTTTCCATAATCTTTTAAAGCACACATCGAAAACATATTAGCAACACTAATAATAATCGCAATGACTAAAAATATAACAAATACTCTCTTCCATTTTTTTATCTTTGACTTATCTGTCTTTGATATATTTTGCATATTTCTATTTTCATTCCCTACATGAAGCGGGCAAAAGCTTTTGATCAAAATGGTCTAATGCTTTTGGATTATCTCTACACGTCCAATTCACTTTCCCATTTTCAACTTGTGCTTCTAATAAAATTTGAGGTTTCTCATCATTTTTTAGACCAAAATTAATGAATGATGATTTTTCCTTCAGGCAAAATTTCAATAGCATTCACTCGTGCACCTTGAATTTTATTCGGCTCAACTAAACCAGCTTCTTTATTATCATTTGGGAACCGTTGTTCTTTTTCATAGAAATCAATACTTGCTAATTTAACACCTACTGACAAAGCCAATCCTTCAGAAATATATGTGCGAAGCTCTTGATCTTTTTCCACTGTATCATTCATCCAAAGAAATAGAACGACCCATACTAAAATAACGCCAGAAAAAACACCCAATATCATCTTAGATACATCTAATAACATCCACAAAAGATTTTTCATAATGATTTTATTCTTAATTATTAATAGACTTATCATTGTACAATAAAAAAGCGCCATCCCATGGATTGCGCTTATGTCACTACACTAATGGTATTTTCATATTTGGTCGTAAAGTATGAGTTGCATAATATAAGCGATATGCTTGTACAACACCTTGCATTGTATAAGTATCTAGCGCTCTTTCTCTAAACACTATTTTTTGTGCAATAGTTCTAGCCTCAAAAAACCAACAGATTGGCATTAATATATTGCTCTGAATTTTTAGTACGTTTAGAGTGATGAAAATCACCATATTCTCCTCTCATTGCATGAGCAATAGAATTTACAACAATACTTTGATGGTTTAAATGATTATTGAGATAATCTGTCAACGCCAAGAACTCTTGCCCTTCTTTCATATTTTTTGTTAAAGATAGGCAACCTAAAAATGCATCCAATTTAGTTAACGTTGAAATATTTTCCAAACAAGCATAATGATTGAGTTTATGGAAATTTTCGACACCAAATCCAATCGACATTAAATAAATATTAGGAATATTAGTTTCCGTTGCAGCTAGCATTGAACAAGCATCTTCAACAATCGTGGCAACACCTGATTCATCACCAAACATTAAACTATCAGTTCCACCATCAACTAAAACAACAGTATCAATATCATATTCATCAATAATTTTTTGGTAAGCATTGGTCAAAGGTAAAACGCCAATTTGATTAGAAAATGCATACATTTTAGGTGATTCACCATGTACTTCATAAAGCCACTCTAAAATATGTTTTTCAGGAAAATAATCACTATGGCGAGCATCTTCAGAAATATTTGATATTCTTAAAACATCGTAACATCCTGGAGTCCACTCTTCACAATCACTATAACCAACAGTGGCAAATGATAAATTTGCTAAATAAACTTCACAACCTTGCGCTCTTAAATAAAGATATAAGAACACACCATTGGCAATATCATATCCACCACCTGCACCAGCCAATAATATTTTCTGAGCTTTTTTCATTTTTGCTAAAAAAGGTATTTCCATAATATTTTAATGCACCTCATCCCAATTATTGCCAACCGCTACCTCTACTTTCAATGGCACTTTTAGCTCAATCACTTTTTCCATAGCATTTTTCAGTAATTGCACTGCTGCTTCTGCATCCTTTTCAGAAACTTCCAAAATCAATTCATCGTGTACTTGTAAAAGCATTTTTGCATCTAATCCTGATGCGGTTAATTGCTTATCCACTTCTATCATCGCCAATTTAATGATATCTGCTGCTGTACCTTGCAATGGCGCATTGACAGCAATACGTTCAGCACCTGATTTCATCATATGATTCGTGCTATTGATATCAGACAATGGCAAACGGCGACCTAACAATGTTTCCACATAACCCAATTGACGCGCTTTCTCTTTAGCATCTTCCATGAACTGCAAAATACTAGGATAACGACTGAAATAACGCTGAATATAATCTTGTGCTTGTGCACGAGCAATGCCCAATTGCTTCGCTAAACCGAATGCGCCCATACCATAAATCAAACCAAAGTTAATAGCTTTAGCTGAACGACGCAATTCACCCGAAACTTCTTCNAATGGCGCATTGACAGCAATACGTTCAGCACCTGATTTCATCATATGATTCGTGCTATTGATATCAGACAATGGCAAACGGCGACCTAACAATGTTTCCACATAACCCAATTGACGCGCTTTCTCTTTAGCATCTTCCATGAACTGCAAAATACTAGGATAACGACTGAAATAACGCTGAATATAATCTTGTGCTTGTGCACGAGCAATGCCCAATTGCTTCGCTAAACCGAATGCGCCCATACCATAAATCAAACCAAAGTTAATAGCTTTAGCTGAACGACGCAATTCACCCGAAACTTCTTCCAATGGCGTATGAAAAACTTCTGAAGCCGTTGCTCTATGAATATCTAAATCATTCTTAAACGCTGCAATCAAAGTTTCATCACCTGAAAAATGCGCCATCAAACGCAATTCAATTTGTGAATAGTCGGCAGAAATCATTTTATAACCATCTTTCGCAATGAATGCTTGGCGAATTTTTCTACCTTCTTCTGTACGTACAGGAATATTCTGAAGATTTGGCTTTGATGAAGACAAACGCCCTGTAGATGTTAAAGCTTGGTTAAATGATGTATGAATACGTTTTGTTGTCGCATCAACCTCAGCAACCAATGCATCTGTATAAGTGGATTTCAATTTTGCCAATTCGCGATATTCAATGATGTGCTTTGGTAATGGGAAATCAAGTGCCAATTCTTGTAATACTTCTTCATTTGTTGACGGTTGCCCTTTTGCTGTTTTCTTAATCACAGGCAAGCCCAATTTACCAAATAAAATTTCACCCAATTGCTTTGGTGAACTCAAATTAAACTCTTCGCCTGCCAAATGATAAACTTCATTTTCTAATTTTGTTAAGCGCTCTGATAGCTCTTGGCTAAATGCTTCCAAATGAGGAACATTCACCAAAATCCCATCATGTTCCATTTTTGCCAACACAGTTAACAATGGCATTTCAATCGTTTCATACAATGATTTCAATGTTGGAATAGAATCCACTCTCGGCTTTAAAGCCTGCCATAAACGCAATGTAATGTCTGCATCTTCTGCGGCATAATGAGTTGCCGTTTCTAGTGGAATTTCATTGAATGTCTTTTGCGCGCGCCCCTTGCCTGCAATCTCTTCAAACGGCGTTGTTGTATGATCAAGATATTTCAATGCAAGATCATCCATGTTATGCTTTTCTGTCGCATCCCAAACGTAGCTAGCCAACATCGTATCATCCGCAATACCATTCAATGTAATGCCATAGCGCTGTAAAATGTGCCAATCAAACTTGAGATTTTGCCCTACTTTTAAAATTTCAGGATTTTCTAAAACTGGCTTCAATCGTGTGATTACATCCTGCAACGCCAATTGCTCTGGCGCAACCAATAGATCATGTTGCACAGGAATATACACAGCGTCACCAGCCGCAATGGACAAAGAAATGCCAACTAATTTTGCCTGCATGAAATCCAAGCCATCAGTTTCTGTATCAATCGATAAACGATAAGCTTGTGGAATACAGGCAATATAATCATCTAAATCTTGAATCCTTGTAATGACACGATAATCCTGAAAATCAGGTTTACGTGGCATGATCCATTCCATTGTTCTCGGTGCTGATACAATAGTATTCAACATCGGTTTAAATGCATTATCAGCTTTACCTGCAACCAACTGCTTCAATAAAGAGTGAAATTCAAACTCTGTATAAAGCTCTTTTAAGCCTTCCACATTTGCATCACGTAATTCTAATTCTTCAACTTTATAAGGTAGTTCTGCATCCATGACTAATGTTGTGAGCTTTTTGGATAGCTCTATTTGCTCAAAAGAATTACGTAAGCGTTCACCAACCTTGCCTTTGATTTGCTCAGCATTAGCCAAAATGCCTTCTAAGGATTGATATTCAGTAATCCATTTGGCAGCTGTTTTTGGCCCAACACCTTCAACACCTGGAATATTATCGGCTTTATCGCCCATTAAGGTTAAATAATCACGAATGGCTTCAGGATAAACGCCATGTTTTTCAAAAACACCTTCACGATCTAGCATCTGATTTTTCATACCATCATACATTTTGATTTGATCATCGACGAGCTGTGCTAAATCCTTATCACTTGATGCAATAATCACATTGAAACCTTTCTGCTTAGCTTCAATGGATAAAGTTGCGATCACGTCATCAGCTTCAATGCCATCAATGATTAAACGAGGCAAACCCATCAAATCCACAACATCCATCAATGGTGCAATTTGTTCACGCAAATCATCTGGCATTGGCGGGCGATGCGCTTTGTAATCAGCATAAATATCACTACGGAAACTTTTACTTTTCGCATCGAATGTCACTGCAACATAAGCAGGATCAAAACTATCCAATAACTTTTGAAACATCGTGATGACACCACGAATCGCCCCAGTTGGACGACCTGATCTTGTCGTCAAAGGTGGCAAAGCATGATAAGCACGGAATAAAAAGTTAGAACCATCGATGATTAAGAAAGTTTTGTTAGACATGATTTTCCAGATGTTGGTAATAAGTAGAATGATTTTACATGATTATCTTTAAAAGTTTACAATGCGACTCTTAATAATCAAATATTAGAATCATTATGTTCTTAAAATATGTATCAATTGGCATTCTTAATACAGGCTTACATTGGCTAATTTTTGGAATTTTTATTCTCTTGCTAAATTTTGAGCAATCTATTGCAAATCTGGCAGGTTTTATCGTTGCAGTGACATTCTCTTTTTTTATGAATGCTAAGTTCACATTCAATAAAACACCTACTAGTTTAAGATATATTTTATTCACCATTTTCATGGGGATTTTGAGCTATACTACGGGATTAATTGCGGAAAAATTAAATCTGCACCCTATTATAACTCTTGCTTCATTTTCAGCTTTGAGTCTAATTTTAGGTTACCTATATTCAAAATGGATCGTATTTAAATAAATTGAAAGATACACATATTATGAAAATATCTCTAATCATCCCTGTTTATAATGAAGAAGCTGCCATTCCAATCTTCTATCAAGCAATTAAAAATGCAGAATTTTTGAAGCCTTATCAAATGGAATTAGTATTCATCAATGACGGCAGTAAAGATCAAACAGAGAATTTGATTAATATGCTNCACATATTATGAAAATATCTCTAATCATCCCTGTTTATAATGAAGAAGCTGCCATTCCAATCTTCTATCAAGCAATTAAAAATGCAGAATTTTTGAAGCCTTATCAAATGGAATTAGTATTCATCAATGACGGCAGTAAAGATCAAACAGAGAATTTGATTAATATGCTAGAGGCTTCGGATCCATCTGTAAAAGCTTTGAGTTTTACAAGAAATTTTGGCAAAGAACCTGCACTGTTTGCTGGTTTAGAACATGCGACAGGCGATGCCATTATTCCTATTGATGTTGACCTACAAGACCCTATAGAAATCATCCCTGAATTGATTCAAAAATGGCAAGAAGACTATGATGTTGTCTTAGCAAAAAGAGTAGATCGCTCAAGTGATACTGCACTTAAAAGAAAATCGGCAGAGCTTTTTTATAAATTACATAACAAAATTAGCCAGCCAAAAATTGAAGAAAACGTTGGTGATTTTCGCCTAATGTCTCGAGAAGTTGTAGAAAATATTAAACAGCTCCCTGAACGTAATCTATTTATGAAAGGTGTTCTTTCTTGGGTGGGTGGCAAAACAGCTATCGTTGAATATACTCGTGCGGAACGTTCTGCTGGAGATACAAAATTCAATGGTTGGAAATTATGGAACTTAGCTTTGGAAGGCATTACTAGTTTTTCAACTGCACCACTTCGTATTTGGACATACCTAGGATTTTTTGTTGCTAGTTTCGCATTCCTATATGGTGCTTACATGATGCTAGATAAAATCTTATTTGATAATCCTGTGCCTGGTTATCCATCATTATTAGTGTCTATTTTATTTTTAGGTGGCATTCAGTTAATTGGCATTGGTGTGCTAGGAGAATACATTGGTAGAATTTATATTGAAACTAAACAGCGCCCTAAGTTTATTCTAAAAAAGAAGTTATAGTTTATAGATCTGTGACTGACACCCAAAAATAAATTAACCTAATTGCAATCTCCCGAATAAACTATGACAATACTCGATTTTGATAGATTAAATATTATGACTGTTTATTCTTGCTTTAGACTTTGGGATATTTATAGCACCTCTGTGCATGACTCAACGAAGATATCACTTATATCTTACTAAAAAGTAATATTTAATAAGTTGAGATAAATGCACACATAAAACTCATATCAAAATCAAACAAATACCTAAGGTATATTTTAGAAGTAGAAGGTAAAAGCAGATGATGAAAACAATTAAACCAATCAATTATATACTATTATCTATCGCAATATTATATGTTCTACCTATTATTCTGGCTAACACATATTATCTAGATGATATGGGGCGAGCAATATTAGGATATAGTTGGGGGCACGACGGTAGATTCATTGCATCACTGGTAGCCAAACTACTATCACTTCAAGATATTGCAATATCTTTATATCCTTTTTCCATTATCATCTCTGCAATTATCATTTTTATATCAGGAACAATATTAGCGATCACACTTGGTCTATATACACCATCAAAACAGTTTCATATTTCTCACCTCACATGTCTTATATTACTAATTCCCCCTTTTCTACTAGAAAATTTAGCATTCAGATTCGACAGTTTATATATGGCACTGTCAATATTTTTAGCCATTTTGCCGATCTATTATTATCAACATAAGTTTTTCATTTTAATTAGTAGCATATGTTTATTTTTAATTTTTGGACTTTATCAAATCTCTAGCATGTTATATTTTTCTGCGCTGTTATGCCTACAAATATCTCATTCTATTAATAACAAAAAAATACTTTGGAAAGTCCTATTCTATTCTCTTATTAGCTTTTTCTTGGCATTTGCTGCATATAAAATAATATTGCATTTCCGTGGTTATACTATAGAGCGCGCAGCTCTTTTACCCATGTCTATCAATAATATGCACATTATAATTAATAGATTATCGGACTATATTAATATTTATAAAACATTATTCATATCTAGTAAATACCTAACTGCAACAGCACTCTTAATCATAGGTGCAATCTGCGGTCTATCCATAAAATTATATAAAATAGACTCTATGTTAGTTAGACTTAAACAAATATTGATTATAATCCTATGTATTTTGGGTGTGATGATATGCTCAGTATTTCCCAATATTCTGTTGGAAACTATGTGGTTAACTGCTAGAACATTTATAGTTTTTCCTATTTTTATCATTATCCTAGCAATTTTTATACAACCTTTATTTACGCATCAGAAAAAGCTACTTAAATACATTGCAACAATTGCTTACATTATTTTATTTAGTTACTCGTTCGTACTCTCTAGTATATTTGGTAGCATTCTAAAAAATAATGATGATTATAATAATCTTTTAGCAACAGAAATCACTCATAAACTCACCAGTGTTGTACCAGACGAACAAATAGAGCTTGTTATTGCAGGATCAGCACCACCAGCGATTAGAAGCTTATTACTATATAACAAGTATCCTATCATGCATTTATTAGTCCCCAACCATTTGTCAGAAGACCAATATTGGGGAGTCAAAAGCTTATCAACCTACTATTGGTTCAACTGGTCAACAAATAAAGAAGAATTAATCTTACAAAAATGCGACTTTCCTTTATTAGAAAGCAATCATTTTTACCAAATTAGACAAAAAGAAAATACATTCATCATTGACTTTGATAAATGTATTTGAGAAATCTACAATTATTAACTTAAAGGATTATTCCATGAAATTTACCTGCTTCAAAGCCTACGACATTCGTGGCAAACTCGGCACAGAACTCAACGAAGAGATTGCTTATAAAATCGGCCGAGCTTATGGTCAAATTTACCAACCTAAAACTATCGTTGTCGGTTGCGATGTCCGTTTAACTAGCGAATCATTGAAACAAGCGACGATCAATGGATTGAATGATGCAGGTGTCAATGTTTTAGATCTTGGATTAGTAGGTACAGAAGAAGTATACTTTGGCGCATTTCATTTAGATGTCCAAGGCGGTATTGAGATCACGGCTAGCCACAACCCTATGGATTACAATGGCATGAAATTAGTGCGTGAAAATGCTCGTCCAATTGGTGCAGAAAGTGGGTTGAAGGAAATTCAAACTCTGGCAGAATCAGGTAATTTCGATGAAGTTCAAAACAAGGGTACAACTAAGTTTTATAATATTTTGCCTGAATACATCGAACACCTATTAACTTATATTGATCCAGCTAAAATTCGTCCAATGAAATTAGTGATGAATGCAGGTAATGGTGCAGCAGGTCATGTTGTAGATGCATTGGAAACTAAATTCAAGGCGCTTAATATTCCTGTAGAGTTCATCAAAATACATAATGATCCTGATGGCAACTTCCCTAACGGCATCCCTAATCCTATTTTAGTGGAAAATCGCGCAGCGACAGCCAATGCAGTAATAGAACACAATGCAGATGCAGGCATTGCATGGGATGGCGACTTTGATCGTTGCTTCCTATTTGATGAAAAAGGGCAGTTCATCGAAGGTTATTACATTGTAGGCTTATTGGCTCAAGCATTCTTACTCAAACAATCTGGTGAAAAAATTGTGCATGATCCTCGCTTAACTTGGAACACTTTTGACATTATTAATCAATATAATGGAATAGCGATACAATCTAAGTCTGGTCATTCTTTCATCAAAGAAATGATGCGTGAGCACAATGCAATTTATGGTGGTGAAATGAGTGCACACCACTATTTCCGTGATTTTTCTTATTGTGATAGTGGTATGATTCCTTGGTTACTAGCAATTTCTGTGATGTCAGAAACTCAGCAGTCATTATCATCCCTTGTGGAAAATATGATTGAAAAATTCCCATGTAGCGGTGAAATTAACTTTAAAGTAGAAAATACTCAAGTAACAATCCAAAAAATTATGGATCACTTCACAAATCAAAATCCTAGTATTGATACAACTGATGGCATCAGCTTAGATTTTGGTGCTTGGCGCTTAAATGTTCGTGCTTCCAACACTGAACCCTTACTAAGATTAAATATTGAAAGTCAAAGTGCTCAGAACCCCAAATCAATGGAAGAATATGTGCAAGTATTAACAGAGATTATTCAATAACAAACGTAAAACAAGTACAAAATTATAAGTTGTAATTATGCAATCATAGTTACAACTTTCTTTTTCTAGATTACAATAGTCGGCTATTTTTTAAATATATGATTCATTAACTTAGTGAACAATGATACAAATTTTTTAACAAGGTCAGGATTTAATGAAATTC
>NZ_MVDN01000010.1 GCF_002006795.1 Wohlfahrtiimonas populi
TTATTATTTAATGCTAAATCATATTTTGTATATTCATCAGCAAGGCACTGCGCTATTTCAGTTTCAGGTTTTGATAAACAAATCTGTGATGCAGTGCTTTCTTTCGCCATCGAAAATGATAGGGGTAGTAATAAAGCTATGCCTGTTAATATCTTGTTTTTCATGAATAGTCCTTAATTTCACTTTATTTTAAATAACTTAAAAAATAACTCATGTAGCATAAATGATTTCTTAAATTGTTATATTATTAATGTGTTGCTGTTTACAATTAGCATAAATACTAATTGCCTATCATTCATTGATTAATGAAATTTGTCATCTTTAATCTCCTATTGATCTTCCATTTTTAAATTTATTAATAAACTAATTTCACTTACTCTAGTTGTTGCTTTTTCGATATAACAATTAGTTACGACATAATGATACAGATAACCATTTTTATATCGATCACCATACAACTGGCAATCTATTTCCTTATATTTAATCCAATTTATTTGTGCTGCTTTTAGCAATTCTTTATCTTCATCATCTAATAAAGATCTATATTTTTTATAAAGTATATTCAGACTATCATCTATTTTTTGGTATTCTTGGCTAATACACTGATTACGAATAGTTTCAGACTTTGCATCAGTACACAATTCATTCGCAGATACAAATGAAAAAAATAGAGAGAGTGTGACACTAATTAATATTTTATTTTTCATGAATAATCCTTGATTATCTATTTGCAACATTTAACAATTTAAAAAATTATTGAGTAAATATCTATGTTTCATATTACATACTCCATGCATCAATAATCTTATTTAACTCTTCTGTTCTAACTACATTTTTATCTGTAATACAACGTGTTTCTATTTCAGCTTCCAATGTTCCTCCTAAATATGCAGAAGATATGAGAGAACAATCTTTATCACGATACGAAAGCCAAGATAGTTGAGCATTCTTTAAATTTTTAATATTTTCTTTATCTAAAAATTTTTGTAGCTTTTGATAACTACTATTTAAAAGGAAGTCACTCACTTTTAAATGGTTAGTTAGACAATATAGCCGTTCTTTATCTCTAATAATTTCATTACAGTTATTCTGTTTGCTCATTTCAGCATAAGAAAATGAAAAAAGTCGAAAGAGTATGATGCTAATTAATATTTTATTTTTCATGAATAGTCCATGGGCTTATCTAATTTGTAACAATTTAAAAAACAACTCACACAATATAAATAGATACCCATATTATCGTCAATAATCTCTTTATTGAACAAGTAATTAATTCCTAATAAAAAATCCCGCATTGAGCGGGATTTTTCACATTAATTTTATATTAAATTAATCAGTGCATTACATTAGTTTCGATAAGAAAATATATAACAATGTGCCAATGTAGTTACCCACGATATAGCCCACTGTACCTACAACCAAGATTGGGCCAATTAACTTCGTCCAACCTTGGCTGATTGCCAATGCAGCTGCTGTTGTTGGGCCGCCCACGTTTGCATTACACGCTAAGATAATTTCTTCCAATGTAAACTTGAACAATTTACCAACACCCAATGACCAAATTAAGTTCACAAGCATTACGACAATCACGAATACAAATAAGATTGGCGCTTTTTGTACGATCAAAGCAATCGATGCAGGCATTGCGATCACTACGAAGAATAGATAAATCGCGTATGTTCCCAACTCTTGTGCACCATGTAATTTTGCAAATTGCTTTCTGAAAATTAACAATGCAACCAATGTGAATGTTGTTAACAATAAGTATTTATCAGTAATCAAACCAAAAGCGATCTCTTCTAAGATATTGCTTGGTGCGCCGAAGAATGCTTTCAATAAGCTTGATGCTTTAAATGCTAATGCCACCAATAATGCAGATGCAGCGATTGAAATACCAATATCTTTCAAACCGATCGTTTTAGGCTGCCAATAAGCTTCTGCAATCGTTCTATCATTTGTACCTTCTGCCGCTTCTTTTTCAAATTGATTGATGTGCGGTGTTGGATATTTCTTACGGAAAAGGCCCATGCCAGCAATCAAAATCAACATGATGAAGTAAACAGACATCACCAAGTTATCAGCAACTGTTGTTGCAGCTACGATATCTTTTGTTGGCTCATATTTTGCAACCATTGCTGCAAAGTTTACACCACCGCCTGTATACGTTGCGCCGATCATTGCGCTCACTTTATCCAATTCTGGAATGTAATCTTTCAAAGCAAAGAATGCAATGATGACACCCAAAACTGTACCGATCGAACTCAATAAGAACATCGCCAATAAACGACCACTTTCTCTAAAGATTGCGTGAATATCCACATGAAATAGCAACAAAGGAATCGCTAATGGTACGATGTAAGCCCAAACAGCATCATACACAGCAGTATCTTGTGGCACTAAACCAAAGTTAGTGGCTGCCAAACCAATAATCAACGCAATCACAGCACCCGATAACTTCGCTGCCCATTGATACTTTTGCTCCAATACGATGGAAACGGTTGCTGCAATCAATAAAAACGCCCATAAACCAATGGTATTATCGGCGGAAATCCAAGTTTCCATACTCTCTCCTTTTATCTCTTTTTATAAGCTTGTTGCTGAATAAACGGCGTGATTAGCAGCGCTGTAATGCGCCCACAATTGATTGCCATAATCAAAGTGCCACCATTCTGTGGGTAAATTGGTGAATCCAACATCTGCCATTGCATTGAATAAAATGCGGCGGCGCGTGCGGATTTCTAAAGATTTTCCTTCTACTTCAAAGGCTGCCGTCCATGAATCTTCTTCTGGGCTATCAAACGCTGTGCCCATATCTAAAGCATTGCCTTCTAAATCACACAAAGTAATATCCACAGAGCCACCTGTTAAATGTGGGCTTGGGGAATCTTTTTGCGTGCGTGGTTCTGCCACAAATTCACTTAAACGTGCTTCAAATTCTTCTTGAGTTAAATGTGGCTCTTGTTCATGAATCACTTCACCGACAACATCGCGCAATGCCTTTTGGACACGATAAGGGCGCCAACCATCTAAAATGATAATGCCCATGGTTTTCGGTAACGTTGAAACCATCAACTGCAACTTTTCTGCTACATTCTTGCGTAACCAGATATCTGGTAATGCGCCATCAATCTTATTTTCATAGTAAAAAGACTGACACAAAATTCTATCACTGCTCTCAATCTTAACTAATTCATCTTCATTTTCAATGATTTTACCTGTAAAGACACCATCCCAATTCGGTGTTGTCTGTTTTGGAATCATACGATCTTCCAAATTCATGCTGCCATCCTCTTCTACAACCGTGTTCACAAATAAAGTACACTATGGAAAAGATTACAACTTAGCAACAAAAATTAATTTATTCTTTTGTTCTAATTTTTAGAACAAAAATATTTTGAATGATTATTCAACCTTATATAACGTAAATGGATTGCCATCCACACTTAGGCAACCTATGCCATTCATGTTTAACTGTTGAAGATTACCATCTTTGAATAAGTATTTACTTTGAGCAGGTGAATCTAGCTGAAACTTTTCACCTGTTTCATCCCATTGATATAAACCTGTATGGAATTCATCTAAATTGCTCGCTACGCCAATCCTTGTCACTGTTTGACTGTAATGACCATCCATTAAATTCAACGTAATTTTAGTACCTTTGCAATCAGCACATGGCAACATACCTTCATAAGTACCATTATATTCAATGCCTTTTTTCGGTGTATTTTGCTCATTAAACTTGGGGATTTTATCAGGGTCAACAATAACATCATCCACTTGGACAATTTCCATTTTAACTTCTGGTTTCTCGTGCATGATTACATTGAAAGAGACTAACGCAATGCCAGTTAAAATCATACCCAAGATAAATGCTCTCATCATTTTATAGTGCTCTATAGATATCTATGATTAATTTACTCATGGTAACAAATAATATTCATCACATTATTGAACTTGATCAATAAAAAATCCTGCCGAAGCAGGATTTGATATTCATTTATGTTAATTAAGCGCTCTGCACTTCTGCATCCACTGGTTTTGGAATCAAGAATGATACCAAGAAAGCCAATACAGTAATGCCTAAACCGAGCAACATACCATTGAAATAGCCATCTTTAGAAGTTGCATTCATCGCCTGCATTGCTGGTAATAACGCAAAACTTAAACCTGCACCAATATGGAAAGCGGCAGCATTCATGCCTGGCAAAAAGCCTGGATTATCTTTGGGTGATAATACAACACCTAAACCATTCAACATGATATTAGCTGTACCTGCATAAGTCACACCAATGAAGATCGTCGCTGCAATCAAGATTGCCATAGTATTTAAACCTAAATACATCAACGCCACAACGCCGAGTAAGCTACCAATTAAACCTACACGCAAGATTCTGTTATAACCATAAACAGGTGCTAATTTACCCATGAATGGACCGACTAACCAGCCGATCAAAGCATAAGGTGCTAATAGATAAATCGCCGTAGCATTTGCAGTTAAGCTATAACCAATCTCACCATTTTGTGCGAATGAAACCACCAAGCCATTCACAATCGCAAAAATACCTGTCATGGTTAAGACTGTCGTTAACAGTAAAGCCCACGTTGAGCGCTTTTTGAGATCCGCAATGGTCACCAATGGATTGATCACTTTCTTTTCCACTTGTACAAACAGAGTGAAAGAAACTAAAGCCACCACCACAGAACCAATCACTAATGGAATATTGCTTGTGAAGTTCAATGCCGTTAAGAAACCAGCTAAAGTGATCACTAGGAAGATAACGCCAACCCAGTCCATTCTCTGCCCTGCGTTCGGTTTAGATTCTGGCGCACCTTTCAAAATGAATGGCAATGTAATCACACCAACGGCAGCAATGAACCAAAATACTGGTCTAAAGCCAAAGTTCGTTGCGATATAACCACCCAAGAAAGCATCAATCCCTGCAATACCACCATTCACCGCTGTGATAATGCCCATCAAAATCCCATATTGCTTAGGATCTTTCACTTCATGATGAAGCATCAACAAACACAATGGCACAACTGGACCTGAAACACCTTGAATCACACGAGATAAGAAATAGATCTCGATATTGGGTGCTAAAGCCGCCACAACGCCACCAACAGTTGTAATTGCAATCAAAGTAAAGAGGACCTTTTGACGACCAACAATATCACTCAAACGAGGGATAAAGATTGAGAATAACGCCGCTGACATAAAGAATGCCGTTTGCGTTAAACCTACAGTCGCTTCTGATGTGCCTAAGCTCTTTGCAATCGTCACCAATACAGGATTGAGCATACTGGCATTCAGCTGGAATGCCATACATGCCATTAACAGCGCCACCATGAGTGGCACTACATTGGTTTTCTCCTTAAGCGGAGTGCTATTTGTCATAGTCCACCTCGCCAATGCGCTCTAGCGCATCCACGATTAAATCCCAAAAATAAGCATGATCCAATTTTACAGCCACTTGCGTGTGGCAATCAGGTTCTGGCGGATTTCTGAAATCAGCAACCGTCATACCCAATGTCAAAGTACCTGTTAACTCAATATCCACTGGCACTTTCTGCGTTGTCATTACTTTGGGATCAATCACATAAGCGACAGCACATGGGTCATGTACAGGTGGATAATCAAAGCCTTGTGCCTTTTTATACATTTTGCCAAAGCATTCTAAAAGCTCTAATACAAACTTAGCTGGCTTTGTGCCAACTTTAGTAATCTTTTCAATCACTTCAGGGGTTGCCAATGCTTGATGAGTTAAGTCTAAACCAACCATTGTTAATGGCCATTTTTCATTAAATACAATGTGCGCTGCTTCTGGATCGATTTTGATGTTGAATTCTGCAACTGCACTCCAGTTACCGACATGATAACCGCCGCCCATCAATACAACTTCTTTCACACGCTCAACAATTTTTGGCTCTTTTCTTGCAGCCATTGCAATATTTGTTAAACCGCCTGTTGGTACGATTGTTACTGTTTTTGGTGGGTGATTCATGATCGTTTCAATGATCAAATCCACAGCATGACGAGAATCTAATTCTAATGTTGGTTTTGGTAATTCTGGACCATCCAAACCTGATTCACCATGAACATCTGGAGCGATTTCGATATCTCTTACTAATGGTCTAACGCAACCTGCTGCAAATGGTACACCCACAATATTTGCAACTTTAGCAATTGCCAATGCATTGTGTGTTACTTTTGCTAATGTTTGGTTACCAACAACTGTTGTGACTGCTAACAATTCAATCTCAGGATTACCATGCGCTAGAAGTATTGCAATGGCATCATCATGGCCTGGATCACAATCTAAAATTATTTTCTTGGTCATCTGTGTATCACCTTGTATTGTTTAGAAGTACGCCTATCATAGCCTAGTTCTATTTATAATGGTTTGTAGTGTATAAAAATTTTATTCATGTCATAAAATTATCGTTTTTATCTTTGCATTTAGCAGTAAACATGCTAACAAAAAATTGTGGAGGTATAGGTACTCTGTAATGACGGCTTGCTGTTAATATTAATGGATATAAGCCTCCTTTAATGGCACTAAGTTCTTCAAAATATTTATTAGAATTAATTTCTTCCTCTAACAACCTCTTATATTCAGTTATAGCAATTTCTTCAGAATTACTACTTGTATGAATGAAGACCTTACCATGTGCATCATTATTATTAAAATAATACTTTTCAGAAAAATCATCGGGAAACCAAGTTTGAAAAGTACATTTTTTTAAAATACCTGCTTTAGCTGCTGCTAAATCTGAATAAATATCATTCCAACCAAAAATAGATGAAACCAGTTGTATGAAAGGATATAAGATGCTTGCTGTTGTTGCTTCTTCAAAATATTCTTTTGTATCATCTTTAGGGTGATGATACAGATCTCTATATTCTCTAAAAACAGTAGGATATTTGCCATTACTTATAAACAAGCTGGCTATTCTATCGAGCATTTGTGATACATAATTTAATATAAATTTCTCATCTTGATCAACTTGCATTAAAAATAAAATACACAACATTAAATCAATAGTTTGGTCATCTGAGTATGGCGAAAAAAGTAATGGATTATTTTGAATAATATTTTTTAGAATTAATAATTTTAATTCCAAAGCTTCGCGTAATTGCGCTTGTTTCTCTTGTTCATCTTTAAAATTATCATATAAATAATTCAACCATAATCCTGATAATGATAATTGACCTAGAACCTCATAAAGTTTTAAATTAACATCAACATCACAATTTGCATTAATAAGCCATGATAATCCAAATTGCACCTTACAAGAATTGATTAGCTTGGCTGTAAAACACTCCAAAACTGAGGCATACAAACCCATTATTTTTTGGAAAATACTATTAATTTGTGTTGGCACTTTATTCGTATCACTTTCATATTTTTTCACCATATCCCAAGCAAATAAAAGAGATTTTTCAGAAGCTAAAAGTGCACTTTTTATATTATTATCAGATTTTGCCCAATTAAATAATATGCCATTAGCTAAATATAATTGTCGTAACGCAGTTAATACTTGTTCATTTTTATCATAATCAATACATAACAAATTAATAATTTGATTAAAATACTTAAAAGATATTTCAGGCTCTTCAATCATGGATAATGATTTACGTAATAAACTTCTAAAATCAATTTCTTTTTCATTATGAATAAATAAAGAATCATCTAATAAGTATTTTTCAATCTTTTCAGCAATTACCTCCCCATTCCATTCTTCAAAAGTAATTTGAGAAGTACTATTATTCCTGACATAACCTTCATAATTATCTCGGACTTCTGTTTTCATTCTGCCACCAAAAGTAGGACAAATAACAATAGGGAGATCTGCATATTCTTTTGGTAAACGTAACCTAAGATATACATCTTTAATGTCATTCATTGACTGCCTTAGTGATTGCACACTACTATCCCATTCTTTTCTATCCAAATCCCCTGCTTTAATTGAAAAAAGATAAACTTTTACTTCAGTATCAATTTTTCCTACTGCTGCAACATCTACACCGTATTCTCTTCCTCCTTGCAAAGGAGTTGAAAAAACATTCAACCCCATTTGGGATAATAGATTTGGCAGAACAACATCAAGTTCATCTCTTTCTCTAAGTGACGATAAATATTCAGTTAAAACCAAACGCATTATAAATCTTCCTTACAATTATCTTTTTTGTATTCCTTTAAAATTAATCCATGACCATGTGGATCTAGGGAGTGCATCATTGGTAAAAATGTATTTCTACCCATTGTGTGCAATACGCTTTCTTGTCTAGGAAAATTATCAACTTTAGAAATACTTCCTCGACCATATAAAATAGTTTGCCTGCTAATTAAGGATAAAAAACCATCTTTATGTGCACTCTTAAAACCTATCGCTACTTGATCTTGCCAAATCATATTTCTATAAGCTCTATTTTCTTTTGATGTATGTAATTCCAAAAGCTTAGGTAATTTATTTAAATCTTCAAGATATTGATCTATTAAAATTTTTTCATCATATATCCATTTATTTTTCTTATTATTTTTAATATGGTTTTGAAAATATTTAGTAAATAATGTTGGATAATTAAGCACGATATACCGTAAGATCTCTTTCATGCCTTCTTGTTCATTTTTTTTAGTATGTAGTAACAAAGAAAAGATGTATGAAACCATACTTTCAGGGTAAATGAACAGCCAACTATATGCTTTTTTAGCTAAGTAAAGTGATGGATTATGAATAACAGTGCTATGAAGTTGGTTGATATCAACAGAGATATTATTTTTATCATGAAGCATGACATTCCAAATATGGTAAAAGCTCCCTATTAAACGAAAATTTTGAGATAAAAAAATGGCTGTGATTAATTTCTCCAACGTTTCTTGTGTATTAAAAAAACTTTTACTGAAATGATCAAAAATACTCAAATCTAAAATAATATTATTTTTATGATTAAAAGTTGCAACAAAATCTAAAATTTTGGTGATCTCTTTTTTGCTAACTAAATTCATAAGCCAATAATCTATTTGTTGTAATGTACCTTTATTATTTGGATTTACTCTTAAAATCACTTCGATAAATTTTAATTCTAGTTCACCTAACATATTATTATTATTAAAACGTAGAAAGCATGCACAATTATGAATTAAATCATCATCTATATGTAACAAAATTCTATCAGATAGTAATAATATTTCTGTTTCATAACAACTATCTTTATTACCTACAGAAACTAAAAATCTAAGAATAACTAAATATAATTCTGTACTTTCTTCTTGTAATATTTTCCCTATTTTTTTTAAGATTATAAATATATATTCCTGAGATATAGTTTCACATAAACTCAATGAGAAAATTACTAATCTCAATAAATGCTCATTATCTGTTTCTAGCAACTCTATTGATTTTTCTATATATAGCTGCTTATTAATGCGATAACCTGCTAATAAAAACCAATCTAAATATTGATTATATTTATCTTCTTTCAATACATTTTCAAAAAAGGTATCGAATGATTCTTTCTGAGTAGATAAATAATTGATAAAAATTCTTTTAGGTTCCCCGCTTGCCCCATCATTCCCAGATTCATTCGCAAGATGCAAGTAACAATCGAAGACCAAATAAATATCAAGGTCAATAATCTTTACTAATTCCTCTAATATATAGAATGATGTGAAAAAATGAGGGCTATCTTTTTTTAACTCTACAAAAAGCTTTAATACATCTATTTCACCAGTCGCATGCTGACTACGAATAGCTTCTGTAAGTTCTTCTCCAAAAACATAGTCATCTTCTTGATCTTTATTTTTATAATAAGCTTCTACTAATTCTTCGATATTCATAAATACCTATAACTCTTAATTTAATTAAATATTAGTTTAAAAAACATAAATGATTATAATTATTAAGTAAATCAATAAAGAGTATTTCAAAATCACTTCAATAATATCCCAAAGCAAAAATATTCAAAAAATTCACTTTTATCTTTGCATTTAGCCACAAACATGCTAATAATAAAAACACGTTCTGTAAAGGACACTTATCAAGAGTGGTGGAGGGATAGGCCCTGTGAAACCCGGCAACCTGAACAATGTTTAAGGTGCTAACTCCCACAAGTACTGTACTTGAGAGATAAGAGGATTGGATTTTAAAGCCAACATTCTTGATAAAAATTTAAGAATGTTGGCTTTTTTAATGCCGCAAGAAAAGTTTTACTGAATTGAGGGATAATAAAATGGATGATTGTTTGCGTCTGTCACAACTGCTTGCTGAAAGAATCTTAATTCTCGATGGCGCAATGGGGACGATGATCCAAAAACATAAATTGGATGAAAATGCATTTCGTGGGGAACGCTTTAAAGATTGGCACAAAGATTTAAAAGGCAATAATGATCTGCTCTCTTTAACTCAACCTGAATTAATTTTGGATATTCACCGTGCTTATTTAGAAGCAGGTGCAGATATCATCGAAACCAATACATTCAACTCAACCAGTATGTCGCTTGCTGATTACGGCATGGAAAATTTAGCGTATGAATTTAACTTGGCAGGCGCAAAACTTGCAAAGCAAGCCACTGCTGAATTTTCTACACCTGAATCGCCACGCTTTGTGGCAGGCACATTAGGTCCAACAAGTAAAACAGCATCCATATCACCTGATGTGAATGACCCTTCTTTTAGAAACACATCCTTTGATCAATTAGTGGAAGGCTACACAGAAGCGATCAATGGATTAATCGATGGTGGTTCGGACATCATCATGGTGGAAACGATTTTTGATACTTTGAATGCAAAAGCAGCGATCTTTGCCATTGAATCGGTGTTTGAAGCATGTAATATCCATTTGCCTGTGATGATTTCCGCAACTATTACGGATGCATCTGGCCGAACATTATCAGGCCAAACAACTGAAGCGATGTATAACTCGCTCCGTCATGCTGAGCCATTTTCTATGGGCTTAAACTGTGCACTCGGCCCTGATATGCTCCGTGCTTATTTAGAAGAGCTATCCCGTATTTCTGAATATCCAATTTCAGTCCATGCCAATGCTGGTTTACCGAATGCTTTTGGTGAATATGATTTAACTGCCAATGATATGGCAAAATCCATGGAATCATGGGCAAAATCAGGCTTAATCAATATTGTGGGTGGTTGCTGTGGCACAACACCAGAACATATCGCTGCCATTAAAAAATTAGTATCAGGCTATGCACCAAGACAATTGCCTGAAATCCCAAAAGTCACACGTTTATCAGGCCTAGAAGCTTGTAACATCGAATCAGGCAAATCGTTATTTGTGAATGTGGGTGAACGCACAAACATCACAGGTTCAGCCAAGTTTAAGCGCCTCATTAAAGAAGGCAATTATGCAGAAGCGCTATCCGTTGCCCGTGAACAAGTGGAAAGTGGCGCCCAAGTGATCGATATCAACATGGATGAAGGCATGCTCGATTCTAAGCAAGCCATGATCACATTTTTGAATTTGATTGCGGGTGAACCTGACATTGTTAAAGTGCCCATCATGCTGGATTCTTCCAAATGGGAGATTTTAGAAGCAGGCTTAAAATGCGTACAAGGCAAAGCAATTGTTAACTCTATCTCCTTAAAAGAAGGCGAAGCGCTATTCATTGAACATGCAAAATTGCTGAAACGCTACGGAGCGGCTGCTGTTGTGATGGCATTTGATGAAGATGGCCAAGCGGATACTTATGAACGCAAAACAGAAATCTGTGCCCGTGCTTACAAAGTATTAACTGAAAAAGTTGGCTTCCCTGCGGAAGATATCATCTTTGATCCAAACATCTTTGCCATTGCCACAGGGATTGAAGAACATGCAAACTACGCTGTAGATTTCATCAATGCCACAGAATGGATTCATAATAATCTACCGTATGCACATATCTCTGGTGGTGTTTCTAATGTTTCCTTCTCATTCCGTGGCAATAACCTCGTACGTGAAGCGATTCATGCAGTGTTCTTATATCATGCCATTCAAAAAGGTATGAGCATGGGTATTGTGAATGCAGGGCAATTGGCAATTTATGATGAAATCCCTGCAAAACTTCGTAATGCTGTAGAAGCTGTTGTATTAAATACACATCCTGAAGCAGGTGAACAACTTTTAGAAATCGCACAAGAATATGCAGGGCAAGAAAGTAGTTCAGGCAAAAAAGAGGATTTAGAATGGCGCTCATTGCCAATCCAAGAGCGCTTAACTCATGCACTTGTCAAAGGTATTGATACTTACATCATTGAAGATACTGAAGAAGCACGCCAGCAATTTACGCGCCCGATTGAAGTGATTGAAGGTCCATTGATGACAGGCATGAACATCGTGGGTGATCTCTTTGGCGATGGCAAAATGTTCCTACCACAAGTGGTGAAATCTGCGCGTGTGATGAAAAAATCAGTGGCTTATTTAGTGCCATTCATTGAAGAAGAAAAAGCTGCAAGCGGTGAAACCCATGAATCCAACGGCAAAATTCTACTCGCAACTGTGAAAGGCGATGTTCATGATATTGGTAAAAATATCGTGGGCGTTGTGCTCCAATGCAATAACTTTGAAGTGATTGATCTCGGTGTGATGGTGCCTTGCCAAACTATTCTCGATACTGCAATTAAAGAAAATGTGGATGTGATCGGTTTATCAGGCTTAATTACACCATCTTTAGAAGAGATGGTGCATGTAGCAAAAGAGATGCAGCGCTTAGGATTCACAAAACCTTTAATGATTGGTGGTGCGACGACTTCCCTTTCCCATACAGCGGTTAAAATTGATCCAAACTATGACAATGCCATTGTATATGTGAAGGATGCTTCACGCTCTGTAGGTGTTGCACAGTCCTTAATTAGCCCTGAACTCCGTGATAATTTCGTTAAAGAAACCAAAGCGCTCTACGCAACGCGTCGTGAGCTCTATTTATCTCGCCAGCAAAAAGTGGATTTAATTCCTTTTGCGGATGCCAAAGCTAACCATGCGCCGATTGCACAAAATGCAGTGAAACCGTTGCAATTGGGGATTCATGAAATCACTGTAGATTTACATGAATTAGTCGGCACAATTGATTGGACGCCATTTTTCTCATCTTGGCAGTTACATGGTAAATTTCCACGTGTATTAGAAGATGAAGTTGTGGGTGAAGAAGCTCGTAAAGTTTATGCAGATGCTCAAGCGATGCTTGCTAAAATCTTGGATGAAAAATGGATCACAGCTAAAGCGCGTGTGGGTTTATTCCCTGCAAGCAATGCAGGTGAAGATACAATTTTATATACGGATGAATCTCGTACAGAAGTTTTAGCAACATTGCACCATGTTCGCCAACAAACGGAGCGCCCAGCAGGCAAGCCAAATCGTTCACTCGCTGATTTTGTGGGCAACGAAGATTATGTGGGTGCATTTGCTTGCACAGCAGGTTTAAGTATTGAACCATATTTAGAAGCTTTTGAAGCAAAGCATGATGATTACGCATCCATTATGCTTAAAGCGTTGGCAGATCGCTTTGCAGAAAGCTTTGCCGAATATCTCCATAAATTAGTGCGCACAAGTTTATGGGGCTATGCAAAAGATGAAACTTTGGATAATGAAGCATTAATTCGTGAAGAATATGTTGGCATTCGCCCTGCACCTGGTTATCCTGCCTGCCCTGAGCACACTGAAAAAGGTACAATTTGGGAACTCTTAAAACCTGAAGAAATCGGCATGAGTTTAACATCTAGTTATGCGATGTATCCGCAATCTTCTGTATCAGGCTTTTACTTCGCTGATCCTGAAGCGACATATTTTGGTGTTGGCAAAATTGGACGTGATCAAGTGGCTGATTATGCAAAACGCAAAGGCTGGGAATTGAAAGAAGCTGAAAAATGGCTTGCTCCGAACTTGGGTTATGAGCCTGATGATGAGTAATTTTTCTTATTAAATAATGTGTATACAACAAAGCCCATAATCTAAATATTATGGGCTTTTACTTTTAAATCATCGCCAAAACTTCTCTTGGCTCTGCGCGCATCATATAGTTTGTTTCCACAAATGCATAAGTAATTTTGCCAGAAGGTGCTACCACATAAGTCGCAGGAATCGGCAATTCAAAAGAACTATCGCCATTGATTGCTGATAAATCTGCACCAATTTTCTTGTAAATCTCGCGAATATTCTCATCCAACGTAAACACTAAACCAAACTGACGAGCAATTTCATTGTGCTGATCAGCAATCAACGTTAAATCAAAGTCTTTTTCTGATTTCAACTGTGCACTATAAGCCTGCATCTGCGGTGAAATGAATAAAAATTGCGTTGTCGGCAAATGGAATTGCTGAATGGATTCTTGATAATCTGCTAATTCTGCCATACAGAAAGGGCACCAGTTACCACGGAAAAAGTTAATGATAACAGGACCATTTTTTAATAGATCATATAATTTAATCTCTTTGCCATCTGTATCTAACATAGAAATATCAGGCGCTTGATCACCGATTTTTAAAGCTTTCTGATCGATTTTTTGCTCAATCAACTCATTTAAATTCGCACCAAATGCTTGTAAAACTTCACTCGGTAATTGCTCTGCCATTTCATTTTGAATTTTTGTTAAAGTTGCTTTTAAATGCATAATAATTCCTTACATCTTATCTAATGTTGTGTTTAATTTTCGCTAATATTTCGCTGAGCTGATCCATTTCTGAATCGCTTAATGAGCTTGTCACTTTCTCAATCCATGCTGTATGTTCGGCTAAGGCTTTGGTGATCACTTGTTGCCCTTTGCCTGTGATCATCAATAAATATTTTCGACGATCTTCCTCAATTGATTGCTTATCAATCAATTGATCTTTAAATAATGTATTGATCTGTTGCGTCATCGTCGCTTTTGTTACGCCACAAAATTCCGCAGCTGTTTGTGGTGTCAAAGCGCCCTTTTCATTCAACAATGTCAAAAGCAACAATCGCGATTCTGACAATTGATGGCAATCCAACTTCTCTGCACAGGATTTATCTATTGCATCTGTTGTCGCCAATAGCTTCATACACAAGATAATTTTTTCCAAATTATCAGGATTTCTTGTGCGAATCAGATCAATAAACGTTGTGTGTTTTTGCGCTAACATAATCTCGCTTTTTAAATTAGTAAGCATACGTACTATATTATGAATTAACTTGTGAAATTTGGCAAATAATATATTTAACATTGCCCCACAGTAATTGCTACAATCTTGCCACTTTTATAATTAGTCTAAGTCTATATAAATATGCAAACTACTCACTCTAATAATTCAAACTTTAGATATGATATTAATGGGTTAAGAGCTATTGCTGTATTATCTGTCCTATTATTTCATTTTTCGCCTAACCTATTACCAGGCGGATTCATAGGTGTAGATGTATTTTTTGTCATTTCAGGATTCTTAATGACATCTATCATTTTCCGCGGGTTTGAAAATAAAAATTTTTCCTATTTAACATTTATAATTAATAGAGCTAAACGTATTGTTCCCGCATTATTAGCCATTGTCTTAATTTTATTGGTGATTGGATACATTAGCCTAGGACAAGATGCTTATAAATTACTAGGCAAACACGCGAGGGATAGCTTACTTTTTATCTCTAATATCACGTATGCAAAAGAGAATGATTACTTTGATGTTTCATCAACATACAAATTGCTATTGCACACTTGGTCTCTATCCGTTGAATGGCAATTTTATCTTATTTATCCTGCTATTCTCTTAATACTGAAACGCTTTACTAAAATTCAAACTCTCAAAATATTTGTTCTTATTTTATTGTTTATCTCATTAATTCTATCCGTTTATATTACATATAAGAATCCAATCAATGGATACTTTCAATTTTATACACGCGCTTGGGAAATGATGTTAGGCGGTGTAGCCTTTTTATATCCTTTGTCTTCTTTGCGTCAAAAATATAAATTACTTTTTGAATTGGCAGGATTAGCTCTCATTATCGCTTCATTTTTTCTCATAGATCATACAGTTATTTGGCCAGGTTATATGGCCATCATTCCAGTATTTGGTACTTATTTATGTATATTGGCACACAATCAATCCACTTTTTTAAGGTTTTACCCCATCAATAAAATTGGATTATGGTCTTACTCTATTTATTTGGTTCATTGGCCACTATTATCCTTAAGCATTCTATTGGACTGGAATTTATCCATGGGTGTTTATTTAGGCACTACATTAGTACTATCAATACTCTTATATTATACCGTTGAGAAACGCCGTAACTACAAATGGGGATTATTGATCGCCTATATTGTTATACTACTCATAGCAATTTATGCACGAGAAACATCGGGTAAAGAACGTTTTGCTGTTCCTGATGTTTCACAAAAATCATTATCACACGGTCATACTGGCTGGGCTGCCAAACAATGGCACACATTTAACCTAGAAGATAATACTCAACAAGTCGATTATATTATTTATGGTGATAGTTTTAGCGCCCAATATACTGATTACTTTACTCAGCAAGATAAAAGTATTGCTAATATCTATGAAGGTGAGTGTTTTAGTACACCAAATTATTTCTCATATGATGCACGTTGCATTGAGCTGTATGATTTACTTAAAGCGGGGATCAAAAAAAATCCAAGTAATACTTTAGTAATTGCTCAATCATGGCATCATATCCTTCAAAATTTGAAAGACAAGAAAACTCAAGCAGTGATTAATAATGATATGGATGATTTTATCAACAACCTAAAATCTGAATTAATACTAATGAGAAATGATCTAAATATGAATAAAATCGTATTAATAGGTATTAATAATGGTTTTATAGGTCCATCACCTGAGGAATGTATTTCACAAAAATTCATCAAAGACACTTTTGAGCCTTTCTTCCATCTCTCCAACTGTCAAGATAATGCATTGAGACAATATACTGATAAGGTTGAGAACTTTAATAAAAAATTAGCAACGCTTGCACAGACTGAAGACTGGTTAGAGTTCATTAATCCAAATGATGCTATTTGTACAGACCAAACATGTATACAAATTGAAGATAATTTATCTCTATATAGTGATCAATCTCATTTTTCTGTTATTGGTGCACAAAAAGTGGGTAAGTTGATCTTTGAGCAATTAAATAATAAAATACATTAACAATGCAACTCACTAGAAATAGCCTTGCTTTTACGCAAGGCTATTTTTATATGTAACATTATCTAAAGAACATTAACAACACTGATCACATTCACTGGTTGGCTCATTTCTCAAGCCTCTTGTCATCGTAAACACCAATAAAAATGCTAATGCTGTGATGGTTAACATACTTGCCATCAAAGTAGTGCCATTAAATTTATCCATCAAAAAGCCACCCACTAAACTACCGATCGTGATCAAAATTAAGAACATAAATGTGATCAATGCAGAACCTTTTTCAGTCAAATGTGGCACATGAATATACATCCAAATATTGATGCTCGATGGTACCATGCCTGCTGCAATGCCCCACAATAGAATCAATAATACCGCATGAACTAAACCAATATTGATGATAGCAAATGTTAAAAATACAATCGTTAACAATAAAGCCATCACAGCAAAATTATAACGCACATTAATTTTACCTAAATAACCTGCCAATAAATTTCCTAATACACTAGCAACGCCAAATACTAATAATAAACCTGAAATCTGTGCATCAGAAAAACCTGCTGCTTGCTTAAAGAATGCAGTGAAATAGTTATAAGCTGAGAAGTGTGCCAAGAAAATCAAGACAAATAAAATCAATCCCTTACGAGCAATTGGATGCATTGGCATCAATAGCAACTCTTTCCATTGTAACGTTGAAGATGGCTTCAATGAAGGCAATGACCAATATTGTGCAATCAAAGCAACACCACCCAAGCCTGCCAACACCATATAAGGCACGCGCCAACCATAATGGTTCGCTAACCATGAGCCAATAGGTACTCCAAGCACTGTCACTAATGTTACTGCGGAAAAGAAGATTGTGATCGCCATAGAGGTTGATAAAGTTTGTGGTGCTAAGCGTAAAACAAGTCCTGCTGCTACGCCCCAAAATCCACCTAAAGCAATGCCTAAAGCAAATCGCCCTAATAGAACAATATTGAAATTATTGGAAAAAGCTGTGATTAAGTTTGCAATCATCATCAATACAATGAGCGCCAATAAGATAAAACGGCGATCCATTGTTTTGGTGTAAATAGGAATCAAAAGTGCGGAAATCATGCCCGCAATAGATGTTGCAGTCACAGTTAAACCTGCTGTACCTGCGGAGATTTGAAAATCATCAGCGATATTATTCAATACACCAATGGCTAAGAATTCTCCTGTGACGATGATGAAGCATGCAAATGTTGCGGACAATAAAGCGAGCCAGCTGCCATTGTGCAGTGAAGAGTTTGAGGTTGTCATATAGATTCCAAAAGCGAAAGAAGAAATACTTTTATATCGATCGTTATAAAAATAGTGTGGTATTATTTATCGAAATTTTAATGCTGTCAATTTATTTTATAACGATCACTATAAAATAAGTTTTTAGAGATGATGAATCATGACAAAACCAGTAAAACTAGGACGACCAAAGACTTTCGATGAGCAAGCTGCACTCGAAAAAGCTATGCTATTATTTTGGGAAAATGGCTATATTGCGACGTCCATCAGTGATTTAACCAAAGCATTGGGCATCACAGCACCGAGCTTATATTGCAGCTTTGGTGATAAGGCAACACTTTTTAACCGTTGCATTGATTACTATTTAGCTAATGAAGCTTGCCCTATTGTGCCCATTTTAAAACAAGCCAAAACCACAAAAGTTGCCTTTGAACTGTTTTTATACGATACAGCAAAACGCCTTGTACAACCTGATAAACCTATGGGATGTATGTTGGTCACGACAACTTTGGGCAATTCTAAACAGATCCAAGAAGTGCAACACAATATTCAAGAAAAGAAAGAAAGCTACAGAACATTGTTGATGCAACGATTACAGCAAGGCGTTGAAGATGGCGACATTGCACCCAACACGCCAATTCAAGACATTTTAGATTTTTATCTCACGATCTTTAATGGCTTATCCATTAAAGCTTGCGATGGCGCTGATCTAGAAACATTGAACCGTATCATTTGCAACGCCATTAAAGCTTGGCCAGTTTTTGAGGGTTAATTAAACGTATTACAAGCTTGGATACTACCTGTTGTAAAGCCTTTATTAAACCAAGCTTGGCGCTCTTTAGATGTGCCGTGCGTGAAGCTATCTGGTACAACTCGACCACCGCTTTGTTGCTGTAAACGATCATCACCAATTGCAGAAGCTGTATTCATGGCAGATTCAAAATCGCCTACTTCCATCAAGCCTTTATCTTGAACATATTTGCCCCAAATGCCCGCAAAGCAATCTGCCTGTAGCTCTTGTTTCACAGATAATTGATTCGCTTGTTTCTTATTCACTCGGCTTTGCATTTCTCTCACTTGTTGATTAACGCCCAACAAGTTTTGAATATGGTGCCCAACTTCATGTGCAATGACATAACCTTGTGCAAAATCGCCGCCACCGCCTAAATTGCGTTTCATATCATTATAAAATGATAAATCTATATAAACTTTATAATCCGCTGGGCAGTAAAACGGCCCCATTGCCGCTTGACCATAACCACAAGCAGTTGAAGTTTGCCCTGTATATAAAACTAATTTAGGCGCTTGATAATTTTTACCTAATTTTCTGAATTCAGATTGCCATAAATCCTCAGTCATTCCTAAAGCTGCTGCTGTGAAATTCGCCATGCGCTCTTCTTGTGGTGAAGCTTTAGTTTGTATTTGACCTTGTGTTTGTACTTGTTGTGGAATTTCACCATTCAATAATGGCGTTAAATCCACGCCATAATAACCTGCCACTAATACAACGATTAATAGAACAGCGCCCACCTTCCCTTTTGGTATTGGCAATCTTCCAAAACCTTGTTGGCGACCTGATCCACGTCGATCTTCGATATTGTCACTACGTCTTTCATTTTCCCAGCGCATTTATTTCACTTTATTAATAATGGTAATTAAATTATTCAGTATAAAACATGAAGAGCAATATTGAGCTTACCTTTCCGTTATCCCATCAATTTCTTTCTAACTTTGTCATAACACCAATTATAAATATAGGTGTAAAACAAGAAGAAAATCAAAAAGCCAATTTCAATCATAAAGGCTTCCACAAAGCTCACTTTTAGAAAGAAAGCAATCATTGGCACTGTGAATAATACTAAAGTTCCTTCAAAGCCAATCGCATGAAGCATACGAATTTTGACAGGTCTATCACCATTCACAAATGGGAAAAATCGATCAAATAACCAGTTAAATACAATATTTAATAGTAAAGCTGTGACTGAAATTAATACTGATAAAACGCCCATGGATTCAATGGGTTTATTCAATAAAAATACACCAATTAATATCGTGAAAACAATCGCAAAAAACTCAAAAGTACATGCGTGAAAAATACGTTCTTTCACTGAACGGTTATTAGATAATGCCATTTTAAATAAAATTTTAAATTAAAAACATTTATGTATTATAGAGTAAACACCCCAATAATTATAACCCCATCACTTTAAAGGCTTTATTAACTTTTAGGAGTTCATCATGCGTTTTTCATGGCTATTTTTATGCCTATTTCCTGTGTCGTTGGCGGAGCCACAATACACCATTTTGGATTCATCCATGATGGACATTGATAAAGATAAAAACTATGAATTAATGGTTCTATATACCATTACAGATCCTGAAGATGCTAACTTTGGATCACCAAGAGAATTGGTCTTTTATAAAGCTGATCATCAAGGTGCATTAATCCCTTGGATTCGTTCAAAATCCGCAGTTTTAGATGCCAATGCAGGTGGAATTATGGGCGATCCTTTTATGGGCATGCATTTTGATAACGATACGCTCAACATCAGCCATTTTGGTGGTAGCCAGATTAAATGGTCTTATACTGATAAATATCGCTTTCAAGATGGACAATTAATCTTAGTTGAACATACATCTAAATCGTTTGATGGTGGCTGTCACTTTAAAGAGTTAACTTACAATTTAAACACTGGCGATGCTGTTTATACACAGAATAAAAACTTGCAAAGTGGCTTCAGAGAGTGCGAGAAAGACAATAAAACAGCACAAGCTCAAGGTAGTTTTCCTCGTTTACAGCCCATCACCATCGAAAATCGTCAGGTTTTTGTGCCTTATGAGATAATGAGCCAACTCGAACGAGAACTTTACAAGGAATAAATCGTGAGAAAAATGCTGAAAACTCTGTTTTTTATTTCTAATGCACTGTCATTTGTGGGTGCTTATGCATCGCCTTTAAAATCTGATGAACATGTCATGTTCCTACCAAGCATTGCTTATGTGAAGGACAATCAGCTTCATGTGGAAGTGAATGTTTGGGTTTATGAAAAAGAGTCTCGTCCTGGTTTTAATACAGTTTTAAGTTCGTATTTAAAAATTGATCGTGCCTCATTACCGAAAAATCAATTGGCCTATTTTGAACAGCAAACTGCCCTTTTTAAAGTGGATTCTGAGCGCAATAAAGTATTCACTGTCCAATTTGAAAATGGCACAAAGAAACCATTAATCGCTACAGATCGCGCTGGTCGCAGCAACAATACTTTCACATTCGATATCGCCGAAGCTCAACATTTAATCAAAGATAATCGCATTCACTTCACAATAGAAAATGATGAGCGAGCCAAAGGCTACGCACTCTATTCACAAGACAAAGGCTATCTCGTGATTTCTGATATTGATGATACGATCAAAGATTCCTCTGTATTGGATACAAAAACATTGCTTCGCAATACTTTCTTGCATGAGCCTAAAATTGCCAAAGGCATGCCAGAACTGTTCAAACAATTCCAACAAGATTTAGAATCACCACTGTTTACTTATGTTTCATCAAGCCCCATTCAATTATTGCCAACGCTAGATCAATTCATCGCGAAAAACTATCCGCAAGGCTTTATTAAATTAAGACAAAGCACAGCTTGGAACCAAGTTTTAGCATCGAAAGAAGAATCCATGGCACATAAAAAATCCAGCATTACACAATTGTTAGATGCTTATCCTAATAAAACTTTGATTTTATTGGGTGATTCAGGTGAAAATGATCCAGAAATTTATTTGGATATTGTCCAAAATTATTCTGATCGTGTTGAAGCTATCTACATTCGTAATGTGACGAACGAAGCCAAAGATAGCCAACGCTATCAAGCCTTTCCCCAATCGAAGTTGACCATTATTTCCCCATGAAGTTATATGAAAAATTTGCCAGTGAACTGATCGAACTGATCCGCAATGGTACGCTCAAAGGCTCTGAAAAGTTGCCATCCATTCGTCATGCTAGTAAACGCTATGGCATTAGCCAAGCAACAGTAATCGAGGCTTATTATTTATTAGAAACTCAAGGGATTATCTACGCGAAAGAGCGCTCGGGATTTTATGTTAAACCTACATTTAATCACACATTAAAAGCGCCAAGCCCGAGCGAAAAATACATTCATGAAACCACTGTGGAAGTCAGTGATTTCATCTTCTCTATTCTCAAAGTATTGAAAGATCCTGATACTGTGCAATTTGGCTCAGCCTTTCCTGATCCTAGTTTGTTCCCCATCGCAGAATTATCACAAAGCATGAATAAATCACTGCATGCTTTATTAAGCCAGCCTTATAAGCTGATTTCAGATGTTGCAACGGGCAATACTGAGCTCATTCGTCAAATTGAACTCCGTTATATTTTGAGTGGTATTCCATTATTGCCCAATGAATTAGTGATCACCAATGGTGCGATGGAAGCTTTAAGCTTATCCCTTCAAATCACAACACAACCGGGTGATTTAGTTGCCATTGAATCTCCTGTTTTTTATGCAATTTTACAAATTCTAGAACGCTTACAGCTTAAAGCTGTTGAAATTCCATTGGCTGCAGAACATGGTATGGATTTAAATGCGTTGGAAGATTCCATCGAGAAGTTCAATATCAAAGCTGTTGTGTTGATGACAAGTTTTCAAAATCCTATTGGTGCAAGCCTTTCCAAAGAAAAGCAACTTCAACTCATCGAGATTATCGAAAAGCACCAATTACCAACGATTGTGGATGATGTTCACTCTGAGCTGTATTACAGTAAAAATCCACCGATTTCTTTGAAATCACTAGATCGCTCAGGCTTAGTGATTCACTGCAACTCTTTTTCTAAGTGCTTAGCACCAGGCTTTCGCATTGGCTGGGTTGCTGGTGGTAAATTTACTGATCAAATTGAACGATTAAAGCTCATGACGACGATTTCGCCATCCATGCCATCACAATTGGCACTCAGCCATTATCTTCAACATAAACATTATGATCGCCACTTACAGCGATTGCGCTATGTGTTAGCACTGTCACAACGCAAAATGCTCGCAGCAGTTTCTAAGTACTTCCCTGATGACATTGCGGTAACAGAGCCTGAAGGTGGTTATTTCTTGTGGATTGAACTTAATCCTAAAGTGAATGCACTAGAACTCTGTCAAAAAGCGCTAGAACACAAGATCAGCATCGCGCCTGGGCCCATTTTCTCAGCATCTGATGAATTTAAAAACTGTATTCGTCTGAATTATGGGATGGAATGGACATTAGAATTAGAAGAAGCCATGATGAAATTGGGCGCTATTATTAAAGAATTTAATTAATAATGTATAAATAAAATCAATATATTCAGCAAAACTGTTATGGTTTTTAACTAAAAACTGTATCTGTACTGCTTTTATTCTGCTTGTAGAATGAGCGCTACCAAAAGTGCTAGTCATTGCAGTTATAGGAGCAAATCATGTTTGGGTTAGAAGCGCTGGATCTGGCGCGCATACAGTTCGCATTCACAGTTTCATTTCACATTATCTTTCCAGCCATTACAATCGGATTGGCAACATATCTTGCTGTCCTCGAAGGTTTATGGCTCAAAACAAATCAACCCAAATACATCAATTTATTTAACTTCTGGAGCAAAATTTTCGCCGTTAACTTCGGCATGGGCGTTGTTTCAGGTGTTGTTATGGCATTCCAATTCGGCACACATTGGAGTGAATTTTCAAGATTCGCAGGCGGTATTACAGGCCCATTATTAACTTATGAAGTTACAACAGCATTCTTCTTAGAAGCAGGATTCTTAGGTGTGATGATGTTTGGCCGCAATAAAGTCAGCAAAGGCATGCATTTCTTTGCAACATGTATGGTGGCACTCGGTACAAATATCTCTATGTTCTGGATTTTGTCATCCAACAGTTGGATGCAAACGCCAGCAGGTTACGAAATCATCAACAATCAAGTGGTACCAACAGATTGGTTTGCCGTTGTCTTTAACCCATCATTCATCTATCGCTTAGTGCACATGGCAATTGCAGTATTCATGACAACAGCATTATTCATTGGTGCTGTGGGTGCATGGCATTTATTGAAAGGCGATCAACGCCCTGAAAACAAAACAATGTTCTCAATGGCGATGTGGTTACTATTAGCAGTGATTCCATTACAGTTTTTTGCAGGCGATATGCATGGTTTAAATACACTCAAACATCAGCCAATGAAAGTTGCTGCGATGGAAGGACATTGGGAAAATGTGGGCAATGAGCCAACACCATTGATCCTATTTGCAATCCCAGATATGGCACAAGAAAAGAACCATTTTGAAATCAAAATCCCAGCGCTTGCGAGCTTGATTTTGACACACAGCTTAACTGAACAAGTGCCAGCGTTGAAGGAAGCTGCTAAAGAAGATCGCCCAAATGTACCGTTAGTATTCTGGAGCTTCCGCATCATGGTTGGCTTAGGTTGCTTAATGCTACTCACAGCAGTGATCAGTGTTTATCAACGTAAAAAGCAGACTTTCTACACCAACAAAAACTGGCTTCGTCTAGCCATCGCAATGGGCCCAACAGGTTTAATCGCAATCTTAGCAGGATGGTTTGTGACAGAAGTTGGCCGTCAACCTTGGGTAGTTTATGGATTGCTGCGCACTAAAGATGCCGTTTCACCGCATACTACTTTACACATGAGCATCAGTTTAATCAGCTTCATCATCGTTTATGCATTGGTCTTCATCACAGGTTATTTATACATGATCAAGCTAATGAAAAAAGGCGTTAACACAACACAAGGAGCAAACTAATGAGCACAACATTTGATCCTTCATTCATCTGGGCAGCTTTGATCTTAATTGGGGTCACGATTTATATCATCACAGATGGATTTGACTTAGGGATTGGCATCTTATTGCCATTCCTCAAAGATGAAGCAGAACAAGACCAATTTGTAGATAGTGTTGCACCTGTTTGGGATGGCAATGAAACATGGTTAGTTTTGGGCGGTGCAGCATTGATGGGTGCTTTTCCATTAGCTTACGCAGTTATTTTAGAAGCCTTCACAATTCCTGTTGTCATCATGCTATTTGCTTTAATTTTACGCGGTGTTGCTTTTGAATTCCGTGTGCATTCTAACCATAAATTATTGTGGACACGTTCATTCATCATCGGTTCTTGGGTGGCAAGTTTCATGCAAGGCGCTATGGCTGGCGCATTCTTACAAGGCTTTGATATGGATGCTCAGAAATTTGTCGGTACAGATATGGATTGGTTCACACCGTTTTCAATTTTGACTGGGTTTGGCTTGGTGATCGCTTTTGCATTGATTGGTAATTATTGGGGAATGATGAAATGTCAAACTAGCATCAGAAATCGCCTTGCCCAACTCAGTCAGCCTATTTTAATCGCATTGATCGTTGCTTTAGCTTTAATTGCAATCTTGATGCACTATTCAAGCAATATCTCTTATGACTTGAGCAATGGCAGAAAAATCATCATTGCAGCATGTTTCATCTTAATCCTTGTGATCGCAATCATCTTGTTTGCTGCAAAGATTAAAGATATGACGAAATTCTTATTAACGCTTGGCATTGTATGTTTGGGCATGATTGGTTTCATCACAATGTTCTTCCCTTACATCATTCCACCAAGCTTAACATTGGTCGATGCAGCATCATCGGGTGCAAGTCAAATGTTCTCTCTTGTAGGCACATTGATCATGCTCCCGATCATTCTGCTCTACTTAAGTTGGACGTACTACGTATTTCGCGGCAAGGTTTCATCGGAGGTGCATTACTAATGTCTAATCAAAACTCAACACTGAAACAATATGGCTGGATGTTTTTATTATGGTGCAGTGGCGTTGGTGGCTTATTCATCATTGCCTTGATCATACGATTCATGCTGACTTCAGCGGGATTAACTAGCTAACAAATTCACAAACAATGCATTCCAATCAGCCCCCTTACTCCCAAGTTATCGTCCCATCTTTTTAATCTGAGATGTGATACCCTTGCTGATTGGGATGCGCCCTATTCTCACCATGATTAAAGCTAGTCTTTGATCATTTCTCCGATCAGAGAAGACGTTTTGTTTTCTCTTTCTTTTTGTCTGGATTTTGAAGATTGGTTCACTAAATAGATCGCCAAAAAGATAAACAAACAGCCTAAGAAAAATTTTAATGTTAATGCTTCGCCCAAGAAAATAATGGCAAACACTGTCGCAAACATTGGCACTAAAAACAGGAATGAAGAAGTTTGAGAAACACCGCCTTTTTGTAATGCCATAAACCATAATGAAAATGAGCCAATCGATGCAGGTATGATTAACCAAATCAAGTTAAACCAACCTAAACCACTCAATTGTGCCCAATCATACGATTCTGATGAAGAAAGCGAAATCACAGACAATATGAAACCGCCCATCAACATCTGCCAACCTGCCAAACTAAATGGCGTGCTATCAATTCTACAAAAGCTTCGTACAGAGATCGTGCATAATGCCCAGCTCAATGCACCCAACAATGCAAACATCATCCCCAAATAACTGCCGCCTTTACCTAATTTTAAGCACAAAATCACACCAAAAATGCCGAGCAATAAGCCAATCAAACGCTTCATTGTCATTTTCTCCATTTTAGTGAAATGTGCCAAAATCAAAACCCATAAAGGATTCGTAAAGAATAGAACTGATGCTAATGCAGAATCAATACGCATCAATGCTAGATTTAAAAATCCCATGGCAGCTGCTGTTTGTAATATCCCCACAATGGTAACATTCAAGAAGCCAAAGAACATCGAGTCTCGGAATGTTGGAATCACGCCAGCTAAACCATATTTATAGCGACAAATGGCTAAAACAATCATGCCGGCCACCACAAAACGAACGCCACCTAAGAAAAATGGTGGTAATGATTCTGTTGAAATTAAGAACTTTCCTGTGGGAAATGATGATCCCATACAGAAAGTCGCTACTAATAGTAGCGCAATGAATCCTAGATTTTCTCGATTAACCACATCTTCTCCTTCTCTATTTTTCGTAGTTAGTATATCCCCACACTACTAATTAGCAGATTATGATTAATTCATCATACTTTATTTATTATTTTATTCTGATTTTGTTTAATAACTCATACATATTATATTGCCAAGTTACTTAAGCCGTAATGACTGCTATCGAGCGCAAGAATGGGGATAGGAATAGTTATGCTATAATTTTTCATTTTTATTTTGATCTTCACGCTGATAAAAACTAGCAACTCAACCGATCTTTAATAAATGGCACTTCAATCTTATGACTTTGTTTACTCCTAAAAAACTCCCCAATGCGCCGTTGTTGGTGATTATTATTACTCTGATGGGCGCATTTGCACCAATGTCGATAGATCTCTATTTGCCGGCATTTTTACAAATTCAGGAAGGATTAGGAACGACAGATTCCGAAGTAAAAAAGACCTTAACGCTCTTTTTGGTAGGACTTTGCATTGGCATGATGTTTTATGGGCCGTTGTCGGATAAATATGGTCGCCGAAACATTATCTTAATTGGTGCAACAATCTATTCCTTAACGAGTATTGCGAGTACGTTTATTGCCAATATTGAAGGATTGCAAGCGTTACGATTAGTACAAGCAATTGGTGCAGGTGCGTGTATGGTTGTCGGACGAGCAGTGATCCGAGATGTCTTTAAAGGCAAGCAAGTGGCGGTAATGATGTCAGTTGTGCAGGTGATTATGATGATTGCACCTTTGCTCGCACCATTAGTTGGCGTAATGTTGCTCTATATTTTTAATAGCTGGCGCGCACTCTTTTGGGCATTAACCTTTTTTGGCTCTATGGCATTTTTTCTCACCTTTTTCTTTTTGCCAGAAACTTATCAGAAAGAAGATCGCCCCAATATTACGTTGTGTGAAACATTTAATAATTACTTTTTAATCTTAAAAGATCGTCGTTCATTAGGTGCGATGCTTGGCTGTGCGTTTCCTTCCGGTATTACATTTGCGTATCTCACAGGATCATCCTATCTCTATCAAGCAAAGTACGGCATTTCAGAGCTCCATTTTAGTATTATTTTTGGGCTAAATATTGTGGGTGTAATTGTGAGCGCGCTCTTAAACATTTTCTGTTTGCGCCGTTTTAATGTGATTACATTGGTAATATTTGGATTAGGTTGGATGAGCCTTTCCGGTATTGTGATGCTGGTGATCGGTGATCATTCTTTGATTGGCTTCTTTGTTTCTACATTCTTGCTGATGTGTGTTTCTGGCTTTATTGGTAATAATATTGTCTCGCAAATTATTGAACTCAATTACCATCGTGCTGGCGCGGCAATGGCACTGAATTCTTCCACACAATTCTTTGTGGGCGCAATCGCAAGTTTAATCGTCACCCATCATCAAGAGATGTTAGTGCCAGTCATGGGCATTTCAGGCATCTTAGCGGTGATTGCTTATTTAACTCTCTATCAGCCTTGGAGAGAAGTGAGCACAACAACACATAATAGCTAGTACACAAGAAAATTGCTCAAATTGAGCCAATGGAGTAACCTGCCACATTCCTCTATTTTCCTCAAGGATTTACATGCAAGACTATCGTGCGCTCGTTTTAGAGTATTTTGATCACAATGAATTTAGCTATTCAAGTATTCATTCATTATGTGAATCCTTTAATCCTGCTGAGAATTTTGAGAAGTATCGTTATCCATTCACTAAAGCCGTAGAAAGCGTTGCAATTCAGCACTTTCCAATGCTGAAATCTTTTGATCAAGCAGTGCAAACTACATTGAATGAGGAACTTTCTCCCATTCAAGCAGATATTCTAAAAGCCTTGGCTTATTTGGCACTGTGCCACATGAAATATGGTGCAAGCTATGATCAAGTCACAGCCAATCGTTTGTATGGCATCATTCAAAAGTTATCACCTGAATTTTATGAAACTTTGAAAGTTGATAATACAGCTCAAAATGAACAGATCACTTTTCAATACAATGAGTACTTTGCCACCATTCACATTATCTTCCATCAAACAGATGAAGAAGCTTTAAAAACTGCATTAACAGCAATTAATCAGCTATTAGCTACGAAAGAATTCCCTAAAAGCTATCAGCTCACTTTTGAGGTTGAATCAGGTGTAGAATTTACAATATTACCAATTGAAGATCTACCGATTTGTGCGCCCCATCAATTATTTGCAGAAGCCATAAAATACCCAGCGTTACATCCTTTGATGGTGGAATATATCCAATTAGCACAGCATAAATGGCACAGTTATAACAATCCTGAATTGGAAGATCCTTGTGCGATGCCATCCACATTTGCTGTGTTTGCCTTAGCGTTATTGGATGAACAATATTTTGATCTCACGCTTCGTTATTTCAAAAATTCTGATGATGAGCATCAATGCATTCAAACGCTCTTTACGCCTGTATTTATGGAAAAATATGGCGTAACTAAAAAGAGCATTCGCGTTTATATTCAGTGCATTTTATCCATGCAGGAACATGAGCATTTCCCACTCTTTGCAGAGCTCTTTTCAACAGACGAAGCTAAAGCATTACTAGAAGATAGTCGACAGAATATGCGTGATTATTATTTTACAGATGAAGATTGGGAAGATATGGATCTCGAAACGGATGAAGAGATCAATGAATTATTGGCTTATATGTGGGATAGCGTGCTTTATACAACCTACAATCAAACAGAATTTAACAATATTAACTATTAACTTTGTTCCCTATGGGAGCTAGGCACAAAAATAGTATTATTGGGAACGATATAGGATTGTTCTTGTAGTAATTTTAATTAGCCACAAACAAATATCTCGCCAAAAGGCGAGATATTTCAACAAGTTTAAGCCATATTTAAATGGCTCTGATCTTTATGATCCGTTGCCATTTTCTTCAAGATGTAATTCAGCAAAACACCATACAACGGCAAGAAAAATAGCGCACAAATGATGATCTTAAACGCATAATCCACCATTGCGATTTCTTGCCAATTTGCCGCCATAAATGGATCTTCACTCATATAAAATGCAACGCTGAAGAACACAATCGTATCAATCAAGTTACCTGCAACCGCAGCAGCACTTGGCGCAACCCACCATTTTTGTTGACGGCGCAAATAACTGAACACAGTAATATCCATCAACTGCCCAACTAAATAAGCAGCAAAACTTGCCAATGCAATACGTGCCACAAACATGTTGAATTGAGAAAGTTCACTCAAGCCCATCCATTGCCCTTTAAAAAATACAACGGATAAAACATACGAGATTAATAACGCTGGCATCATCACTACAAAAATGATCTTACGTGCAAGGGATGCCCCAAATACGCGGATCGTTAAATCTGTGGTTAAAAAGATGAATGGAAATGTGAAAGCGCCCCATGTTGTGTGAAAGCCAAAAATCGTAAATGGCAACTGCACCAAATAGTTACTGGATGCAATGATTAAAATATGAAAAAACGATAACTGATACAAAGCACGGTGGCGTTGTTCGTGTGTAAAACTATACATGATGTTCCCTTTCTGCTAAATATGTCGCTAACCCTTGTTCGCGCAATTGGCAACTTGGGCACTGCCCACAACCGCCTTCCACGCCTTCATAACAAGTGTGTGTATATTCTTGAATAAACTCTAACTGCCCCATTTGATCTGCCAATGCCCATGTTTCAGCTTTGGTTAAATACATTAAGGGCGTGATGAGATTGAATTTATAATCCATCGCTAAATTCAGCGTCACATTCATGGATTTAATGAACACATCACGACAATCGGGATAGCCACTGAAATCTGTTTCACATACGCCAATGATGATATCTGTAATGCCATTTTCCTTGGCGTGACAACCTGCCAATAGTAGAAATAGCGCATTGCGCCCTTCCACAATGCTGTTGGGATAAGGTTCACCATCATTATGTATAATCGTGACAGAATCATCCGTTAACGCACTGTGCGTTACAGTTTTAATCACAGAAGTATCAATAAAAGTTTGGGAAACACCTAACTTTTCAGCAATGAGTTTAGATTTATCCAACTCAATTGCATGGCGCTGGCCATACTGAAAAGTAATCGTAGAAACATTCTGCATGCCATAATTTCGAATGGCTTGCAATAAGCATGTGGTGGAATCTTGTCCGCCAGAAAAGATCACCAATGCCTTTTTTGAAGAAAGCATATTAATTCCTTAGTTTTTTAAAGTGGGAGGTTTTCGAACCACGGATGCTATTCTAACGTGCTTTCTAATAACATCAAGTTTTTTAGTAGATCAAAGATTTTGACCAATAAAACTCGCAAGTTTGGCAAGGGTTTCTTCATTGCGGCGATAATATGTCCATTTCCCATTACGCACAGATTCTAATAATTCTGCCTTTTGCATCATGGATAAATATTGGGAAATCGTAGATTGGGACAAACCTGATTTTGTTTGGATATCGCCCACACAAACACCGCCTCTGAGCATTAATTTCTCATTGCTAGTATCAAAGTGTTTCTCTGGCTCTTTAAGCCATTGCAAAATCTCTAAACGTTTATCATTTGCGAGGGCTTTGAAAATTTCAACGGTATCCATGGCGATTATCATAATATTAACTGTTTACATAGTCAAAAAATCGCTCAATCATTACAAACCCATCTTACTCAAAGCTTGATAAATGCCTTCAGCTAAAACTCTATAGCCTGCTTGATTTGGGTGAACATGATCTTGCTTTAAATTCTCTTGCCCTAAAATATCTGAAAATACGTTTGGAATAAGATTAATTTTCTCTTCTTTCGCAAGTTCCTTATAAATATCAGCATCGCTTGGCTTTCCTGTAATCGCTGCAACTGGTGACAATGCAGGTACGGCAACCAATACAGGAATCGAACCATGAGCTTTCACGCTTTGAATGATGGCTCTTAAATCTTCCTTAACAGCTTTAGCATTGCGTCTTTGCAAAAAATCATTGCCACCCAATTCGATGATCACTAACTTTGGATTATACTCTGCCAAAACACCATCAATGCGTGATTTAGCTTGATCAGCACGTTCGCCACTAATTCCAGCATTGATCACATTCCAATAGGATAATTCTGCCAAAATTGTAGGGTAGGAATCTTTGGGATCAACGCCATAGCCAAATGTCACGCTATCCCCAAATGCTAATACCGTTGCACCTGATGATAAACGATTATATTTCTGTGGTTTATCACCACAAGCCATCACAACAAAGCTTAATAACAATACCCAAAGATATCTCATTGATTTATACCTTCACTAAAATGATATTTTTAGGATCAATTCTAATTCCTACTGAATCGCCTTCATTCAATGCCTTAACATCTGCATAAATGTTACTGGAAACAACTGTTTGATTACCTACTTTCAATGTTACTTCACAGCCATCTTTATCTGATTTATGAGAAATGACTTCGCCTAAAATGCAGTTCTCTGTTGTATTTGGTACAACATCTACATTTGGCGCTTTGATGAGCAAAATGAAACGGCCATTTTCCTCAATCTCTAGTAGCTTTGTACTTTCATCAGTGATGGTTGCTTTTAGAATATTCTCTGCACCAATGTCAAAATAGATATCATCATGAATCCCAAATGATTCAATTTTCACAACTTTGCCTGATAACTGATTGCGCGCACTCGTTTGAAAGCGTAACTGCTGTAACAAGTTAATATCTACTGCAAAACTTTGAGAATATTGGCTCATACTTTTCAAAAATGCTGAATGAGCTTCTTGGATTAAATCAAAATGTTTAACTAATTGTAAGCCACGCTCCGTTAAACATGTGCCACCACCGCCCTTGCCGCCAGTAACACGAACAACCAAAGGTTCATCCGATAGATTATTCATTTTATTGATGGCATCCCAAGCAGCCTTATAGCTCATTGGCACAGCTTTCGCTGCATGAGTAATAGAACCTGTATTTTGGATCTCTTTCAATAATTTAATCTGTTGTGGGTTACCAAAATGAACACCTTCCGCTGTTAACCGGAGATCACCTTCAAAGTTAAACATTTGTCACCTCATAATCTGCTAATTGACGAACACACAACTGGCGCAATTGGTCAATCTCTGCATCATCTTTTAGGGCTCGTTTAGGAATGATCATATAATGATCTGATGAATCATAAAATACTATGAATAACTCGTCTGTTTCTAAATAAGCTGCGTAATCATCCCATGTAATTACTTCGGCAACCATGCCACATTCATAGATAATTTTTTCTTCAGAGAAAGTCAGCGTTTCCAGCTCTCCTGCATTCACCATTTTATAAAAGTTACGACGCACAATCCAACGTTTTGCATAACCTTGATGCAAAATGAACGCAATCACAGCAATGGTTCCACCTAAAAAAAACTGACCAATTGCCATGAAAGCAATCGCAATGAGCCATAAAGCAATCTGCACATATAAATCTACTGAGCCTTTATTCAAAGCCTGACGGAAAGCCTCATCTGCATGATAGTATTCTTCCAACGTTGCAATATAGGCAACTTTAATCTGCATCCTATTTTCCTCGAGTTATAATTGCTGACTCATATCGTACAACGTAAATCCTTGCGGTTCTATTGCGATATTCTTACCCAAAGCTAATACCTTAAAGCGTTCACCCATTTCGGCTGGTAAAACGAGTATTTGGATCGCCTGCGCGATTTTATACCATGCCATTTCATCACTGATTTGCTCTTTAGCTTCTGTAAGCATCGCTTCCAAACCATTACCGTATAAGAAATAAGCTTGGGATGTATAACCTAAGAAATCTAAATCAGCTTCTAAACCTGCTTCTGCCAACAATGTGAAATCCACATTCGCAGTCAAATCCTGCAAGCCTTGGAATAATTCCCAACTGTTGTGCACACGATGTTTAAAGTGAGCGATCAACGTGCCTTCTACACGCTCTTGCATATAATATTGCTGACGACTATAACCATAGTCAATCATCAATACAGCACCTTTTGTGAGTGTTTGAGTGAGATTAGCCAACCAATTTTTCACCATCGGGCAAACTTCACTCAAATAGCCATCGGGCAATGTGATATTTTCTTCCGCCAATTGTGCCATAAACTCTGTTAATTGCTCATCTTGGCGATGTGCAACTGTGATGAACTGTTCAGATTTTTCATCATAACCAACATCTGCATAATACGCTTCGCCATTTTGAATCGTAAAGCGTTCCACAGGCAATGCATCCACAATTTCATTGCCAATGATGCAACCTTGCCATGCTTCTTTCGGTGGCTCATTCAACCAAATCACACGGTCAATCAAATCAGGATGTGTTTTGGCAATACTTTCACGCTGTCTTTCACGCAAAACTGGTGAAATTTCTAGGATATAATAATGCTTTGGCAATGCATTGATCGCTTTTAACTGCGTTAAAATATCTGTTGCCATCACGCCTGTGCCTGCCCCCACTTCCATGACAGAAGGCGATTCGCACAGTGCTAAAATCTCTGCGATCTGATTGGCTAAGCAATAAGAAAAATAAGGTGAAATCATCGGCGCAGTCACAAAGTCACCTGAACTGCCAAATTTAGGTAAAGCACCGGTGTAATAGCCCAGCTCAGGATGATACAAGCACTCAGCAAAGTATTCGCTGAATGGGATTGAGCCATTGGCCTTGATTTTCTCAACCAACAAATGCGCTAAACGCGCACTATGTGCGCGCTCATCGTCTGTTAGCTCAGGAAGATCTAACTCAACCTTCATCGAACCGTTACCTCACCGTAACCACCTGCATGTCTTTTCACATGAACTTTTTGGCCTGGGAAAAGATCTTTAGGTTCTTTCAACATCACAACCATATAACCTTGTTCTTCAATTTTCACACCAACTTCTTGTTGGTTATCTTCACGAATAATCACAGAAGAGATTTCACCATTGCCTGTATAAGCCGATTTTTGATCTTCAGGTACAGGTGCATTTGCACAACCCACAACCATTAAACCTGTCAATACAGCTGTTAAAAATTTAACCTTCACCATTGCCTCCATTTTCTGTCGGTGCTTGTGTATTATTGCGTTGATGTGATTTGCTACGACCGCGCGTGTGCATATTGCGTGGGCGACGGCGCTTATCAAATTTACGCTCGATCTTATCTTCTGCTGATTGAACCATTTCATTATTGTCTGAAGATTCTTCCACAGCATCTTCTACGATGAATACAGGTTCTTTCTNGTACAGGTGCATTTGCACAACCCACAACCATTAAACCTGTCAATACAGCTGTTAAAAATTTAACCTTCACCATTGCCTCCATTTTCTGTCGGTGCTTGTGTATTATTGCGTTGATGTGATTTGCTACGACCGCGCGTGTGCATATTGCGTGGGCGACGGCGCTTATCAAATTTACGCTCGATCTTATCTTCTGCTGATTGAACCATTTCATTATTGTCTGAAGATTCTTCCACAGCATCTTCTACGATGAATACAGGTTCTTTCTCAGCTTTTTCAGATTTCTCTGATTGTTCAGTTGATTGTGGACGTTCAGTTCTTGGCTTATTGCGATTCTGATTTTGACGAGGTTTATTCGATGATTGATTTCTGCTTGGCTTTTTAGGTTCAACCAATAAATCATCTTCCAACTGAATGGTTGGGATTCTCATCTCAATGTATTCTTCGATGTCAGGTAATGAGTAAACATATTCTTCACATGCAAAGCTGATTGCAGTGCCTTCTTCGCCAGCACGCGCTGTACGGCCAATACGGTGAACATAATCTTCCACATCTTGTGGTAGATCATAGTTGATGACATGCGTTACATCAGAAATGTGTAAACCACGTGCTGCAACATCCGTTGCTACCATGATGGAAATTTTTCCATCTTTGAAATCACCTAATAAACGTTCACGTTTATTTTGTGGAATATCACCAGATAATACGCCAGCTTTATAATCATTTGCTGCTAAGTAATTAGAGATTTCTTCCGCTGCACGTTTTGTGTTCACAAAAATGATTGTGCGAGCTGGTTGTTCTTTTTTCAACACACCGAATAGCAATGAAATTTTATCAGGTGAACCTACATGGATTAAGTATTGTTTGATCTTATCAGCCGTTACGTTATCCGCTTCGATCTGAACTTTTTCTGGCATATCCATGTGCTCATACGCTAATTCTAAAACGCGCTGAGAGAACGTTGCTGAGAAAAATAGATTTTGGCGCTCTGTTACGTCTGGCATTTTTTTGAACAAGTAACGAATATCAGAAATAAAGCCCAAGTCGAACATGCGATCTGCTTCATCCAATACGACAACTTCGATCTCTTTAAGATTCAACTCACCTTGCTTATAGAAATCTAAAATGCGGCCAACTGTACCAATCACTACATCCACATCTGATGCTAAATCACTGCGTTGCTTCTCGTAACCAGTACCGCCATAAATACAGCTGAATTTTAAGCCTGTGTAACGACCTAACATTTCTGCATCTTCATAAATCTGAATCGCTAATTCGCGCGTTGGTGCCATGATGATGGCAAAAGGCCCACGCTTGCCTTGCTGAACTGGAACAGTCATCAAACGATTCAAGGTTGCCAATAAGAACGCCGCACTTTTCCCCGTGCCCGTTTGCGCTTGGCCAACTATATCTCTACCTGCCAATAAAAGTGGCAATGATAAAGCTTGAATTGGAGTACATTGCACATAATTGTTATCTTCTAACGCTTCTTGCAAAGATTCATCAAGCGGTAAATCCTTAAACATTATGTGACTTAATTCTGGTTTTGCCATGTGTATCTTGACCTTTGATTGAAATGTGTAATAAACAATTTTTACTGAAAGCGTTTAAACTTTAAATACAAACTATGCTTGTTATTTCTAACTAATTCCGTTTTAATAAACCAGAATTTTAAATAACAGACTAAAATTGTCTATTATAAATTATTTTAAGGAGTTTTATCATGAGTAATTACGTTAATGCAACAGATGCTACATTTGAAGCAGAAGTTTTGCAATCAGATCTACCTGTTTTAGTGGATTTTTGGGCTGATTGGTGTGGCCCTTGTAAGATGATTGGCCCACACGTTGAAGCTGCTGCTGAAACGTTTGCAGGCAAATTGAAAGTTGTTAAGTTGGATGTTCAAAACAACCAAGCAATCGCAACTCAATTACAAATCCGTTCAATCCCAGCATTGATGATTTTCAAAAATGGTGAAGTTGTTGATACGCAAGTTGGTGCAATTCCTAAAGCTGCATTAGAAGCTTTCATCAACAAAAACATCTAATCTTTCATTAGATTACAGTATTTAAAAGGCAGGTTTTCCTGCCTTTTTTGCATCTTAAATACCCGAAATATCTATTGCATCATTTTTCAACTATAATTCTAAAAGCTTTCCGTTATTGAACGATTCTCAAGGAGATGACAATGTCACAAAGATCTAGCATTACAATGAAAGGCAATCCAATCACATTATTGGGTACAGAAGCAGTTGTTGGACAAGAAGGCGCAAACTTTAGAGTAGTTGATTTAGGTTTGAATCCTGTTACTTTGGATAATTTTGACGGAAAAATTAAAATCATCTCCGTTGTGCCATCGATCGATACAGGTGTTTGCTCAATTCAAACTAAACGTTTTGAAGAAGAAGCAAAAGCATTGGCAGATGTTGCAGTACTAACGATCTCTGTGGATTTACCATTTGCACAAAAACGCTTTGCAGATGAAAACTCTATCAACCATCAAAGCATGTTGTCTGATTACCAAACCCATGATTTTGGTGTTGAATATGGCTTCGAAATCGAAGGCTTAGCATTGTTATCTCGCGGTATCGTTGTGTTAGATAAAAACAACATCATTCGCCATGTTGAATATGTTCAGGAAGTGACTAACGAACCTGATTATGACAAAGCATTGGAAGTTGCAAAATCTTTATAATTTTCTAAGAAACAGATATTTAAAAGGCAGGAAACTGCCTTTTTTATTTAAGCGTGATTTAATACTTATAATAAAACCTTGAAGGAAAATTATGTCTAATAAATTATTATGCCCAGCCTGCAATACAAATATCCCTATCAATACCAGCCATGCAAAAATAATATTAAGGTACCCAAAAACCAATACAGAAAATGATGAAAGTTTTATTACATTAAGTTGTTATCATTGTGATCAGCTATCTATCTGGGATTGTAGAGAAGCACCAGATGTTTTTCACGTAGTTTACCCTTCAGCTATCACAGCAGAACCAGCTCATCCTGATATGCCAGAAGAAATAAAAGTAGATTTTGAAGAAGCGAGAAAAATTGCCAAAGATTCTCCTAGAGGAGCGGCTGCGTTATTGCGATTATGTCTTCAAAACCTTTTAATTCATATAGGTAGCCCAGGAAAAACTATTGATAAAGATATCAGCTTTCTAGTTAAAGAAGATATTTTACCACGACACTTGCAACAGGCTTGTGACACATTAAGAGTGCTAGGTAATAATGCTGTGCATCCTGATAAAATTGGGCTAAATCTACAAGATAATAAAGATATTGTTCATGCTTTATTTAAACTAGTAAACCTATTAATACAAGAAAAAATTAGCAATCAAAAAGAAATTGAATCATTGTACAATCTCATCCCTAAAAATTTACAAGATGCTATAAATAAAAGGGATGATAAAAATACATCAGAATAAATCTCTATGAAAATTTAAAACTACTACTAAAACAAAATCCCTTGCGTAGCAAGGGATTGTAGAGACTCTTAGTTAAATACAGAAGCTAATTAAGCTTTCATATCCACAACCATTCGGCCTTGGATTTTACCTGCTTCCATTTCTTCAAAAATAGCATTCACATCAGCCAACTTACGTTTTTGCACAACTGGCACAACTAAGCCTTCTGCCGCGAATTGGAATGCTTCTGTTAAATCTTGGCGTGTGCCAACTAAGCTACCAATCACTTCAATGCCATCTAGCACTGTTTTAACAATTGCTAAATCCATTGTTTCTGATGGCAAGCCAACTGCGATAACTTTACCCGTTGCACGAAGTGAATCTACAGCCTGATTGAAGGCAACTTTTGATACAGCCGTAACAACCGCTGCATGTGCACCACCAACATCTTCTTGGATTTGTTTAGCAACATCTTTGATTTTTGCTGAGTTATAAATCAAATCCGCACCAACTTCTTTTGCTAACTGCAATTTATCATCATTAATATCAACGGCAATTACTTTGGCATTGAATACTTTCTTAGCGTATTGCACAGCCAAGTTACCCAAACCGCCCACGCCAAAAATCGCGATCCATTGCCCTGCTTTCACATCTGCAACTTTTACAGCTTTATAAGTAGTTACACCCGCGCAAGTTACACTACTTGCTTGGAACGAATCTAAGCCATCTGGTACTTTTACCGCATAATCAGCAGCAACAATACATTGCTCTGCCATTGCACCATCCACAGAATAACCTGCATTTTTCACGCTACGGCAATAGGTTTCTTTGCCTGTAATACAATATTCACAAACGCCGCAGCCTTCAAAGAACCAAGCAACACTTACGCGATCGCCCACTTTCAAGCTTGTTACGCCATCCGCAACTTTAGAAACTTTACCAATACCTTCATGACCAATCACTCGCCCGGGCACTTTACCAAAATCACCTTTTGCAACGTGTAAGTCAGTATGGCAAACGCCGCAACATTCTACATCCACCAATGCTTCACCAGGCTTTAGATCACGAACTTTTAGCTCTTTAATTTCAACTTTACCGTCACTATTTTGATTGACAACTGCTGCTTTCATAAAAGCTCCTTATATTGTTTACATCAATTAAAATAAAATTTTATTAAAATATTGATAATGATTATCATTTACAGTGCAAAATCTATCATACTATTAATTAGAAAAATAAATCAAAAATTTAGTACCCATTTAATTCTAATAATTTGGAGATCAAAGCTTTTTATAGAAGCACATCGAATTTTAGCGCTATAATAGCCGACTTAAAATTTTCATCAGTCGAAAGGAAACACAATGGAACTCAATTTACATTACGAAAAAATTGATGACCTCTTAACAAGATTGCACGATCTTAGGGGGTATCTTTGACTTTGATACAAAGTCAGAACGATTAACTGAAGTTCTCATGGAACTTGAAAGCCCTGAAATCTGGAATGATCCAGAATATGCACAAAAGCTCGGTAAAGAGCGCTCTTCTCTAGAAAACATCGTTTACAACATTCGTGATCTGACTGCTCACTTAAGCGATGCGAAAGACTTATTAGAACTCTGTGAAATGGAGAATGATGAAGATTCTCTCGAAGCAGTGTTAGCTGATATTGCTACTTATGAAAAAGATGTTGAAGCATTAGAATTCCGTCGTATGTTCTCTGGCGAATTAGATAGCGCAAGTGCGTTTATGGACATTCAAGCAGGCGCAGGCGGTACAGAAGCACAAGATTGGGCTTCTATGGTGATGCGTATGTATTTGCGCTGGGGCGAAGATAAAGGCTTCAAAACTGAGATCCTAGAAGAATCACCTGGCGATGTTGCAGGCTTAAAATCTGCCACAATCAAATTCGAAGGCGATCATGCTTATGGTTGGTTAAGAACAGAAACAGGGATTCACCGCTTAGTTCGTAAATCACCTTTCGACTCTAACAACAAACGCCATACATCATTCTGCGCTGTGTTTATCTCACCCGAAATTGATGACAATGTAGAAATCGAAATCAACCCTGCTGATTTACGTATTGACGTTTATCGCGCATCGGGCGCTGGCGGACAGCACGTTAACAAAACTGAATCTGCAGTACGTATTACTCACTTGCCAACGAATATCGTTGTACAGTGCCAGAATGATCGTTCTCAGCACCGTAACAAAGAAGTCGCAATGAACCAATTGCGCTCCAAGCTATATGAATTTGAAATGCAAAAGCGTCGTGAAAAATCTGATGCTTTAGAAGATTCTAAGTCAGATGTGGGTTGGGGTAGCCAAATCCGCTCTTATGTATTGGATCAATCACGCATTAAAGATCTTCGTACTGGTTACGAAATGGGTAACACACAAGCAGTATTGGATGGCGATCTAGATGGCTTCATTGAAGCTAGCTTGAAATCAGGCCTATAAACCAAACAAAAAGCTCTTGAAAACCAAGAGCTTTTTTCTTTCCACTCAACCACCTTATCTTATGAAAATTTGTATCATTGGCCCATCTGGTGTGGGCAAAACAAGTATCTCCCAACAATTGTCTTGTAGATTGAATATCACCAATCATGAATTTGATGATATCTATTGGGATTTATCTAATGAGCATTATGTGAAAAGCTCACAAGAAAATATGGATGTACGTATTCAAGCAATCCTGCAATTGGATCAATGGATCATGGAAGGCGCTTACGACAAACGTTTACTGCCCTTTTTTCAAGAATCATCCACGATTCTTCGCTTAAAAATTCCTTATTGGCTCTGTGCTTTTCGCTTAATTAAGCGTTTTATTGGTGCGCAAATCACTCATAAACAGCCTATAGAAACATGGGCACATACAGTAGAACTACTCAAGTTTTCTAAAAACTTTGATCAAAGGTTAGATGAATTTTTCAAAAAGTATCCTGAGCTTTCAGACAAAGTTGTGGTTGTGAAAGATTTGGGTGGATGTGTTCAAAACATTCCACAGTAATATTATGTAGGAATAAAAAAAGCACCCTTAGGTGCTTTTTCATACTCAGTCATTATTATTAATTTTTCTTACAAGTATTAATGCCAAACAATGGATATAACGGACAAAAGCGGATGGCTCCAGCCAAGATTGGCACCAAGCCAACTAAACCCCACAATGTTTTTGGTCCCCAAAAAATTAAACTCAATATGAATAGACCAATAATGAAGCGAACCACCATATCAGTTGTACCAATATTCTTTTTCATTTTCTCTCCTCATTTTATAAATTACCAAAGGTAACTTAAATTTATCATATCATAAAGAAACCCAAAGGAAATTAGAAAATTTAATTATTTCAGCTTAGAAAATTTCTCTGCACTATGTTCGAAAGATTGGCTAGATAGAACTTTAGCTAGTCGCTCAATGGGCGGTAAATCCACTGTTGCCTGCATTTCATTATTTGGCGCTTTCGTGATTTTTACTTTGCAGTAAATTAAACCACTGTGAATACCTAATTCTTCTTTCTCTTGTTTGAGCGCTTGTGCGGTTTCTGCTTTCAAATGCCCCACAGGCATGCCATTGATCAATATACGATGCTGAGCATGATTATCTCGACTCAATATATTTTGTGTGATCATCCCATCCATAATATTCACTGTTTCAGTTGATCGCGCTGTGATGATTTGCAAATTTTCTTGATGAACTTTTTCAGTCTCTAAAACTTCATTAAAAGCGCCATTCGCACAGACATAAAAAATATTGCCAGAGCCAATATGCTTTTTTCTGAATGAAAAAAAGAGTTTATAAACAATCGCAGATATTGCCGCCATAATGGCTAAAAGCCCTAAGATTTTTAACATAGTTACTCCGATTGCGATATTGCCCTAAAACGATGATGGTAATCAATATTGAGGATCGTTACAATGGCAAACTATTCTCAATCCTAATCTTTCGAGCAAATCATGACTCAAACCATTACTTTTATTGATAGCACATATCCTGAGCCACATAATCTACGTGAATTTGTTTGGTCGGGTCGATTAGATGATCAGGGTAAATTATGGTTTGACTTGCACTTAATCAGCGAAGATTATGATGCCAATGAACCTGATGATTTTGAAGATGAAGAAACAGAAGATGATGAACATACAAGCTTGGCTTACTGGCAAGCGAAAGACCTTTGGAATAATTATCATAACTGCATATTATCTTCGACTCATTGGTCAGATGAGCAAGGTTTTCCAGTGGGTGATGCTGACAATCCCTTTGAGTTTTCAGCATTGAATGGAAAGACATTTCACATTGATGATGAACCATCTTTAGAAGATGAAGAATTCGCTTTTAGTATTTATCTTGCAGGGCATGATGCTTGTGCTAATCATGAAATCACATTTAACCAACAAAATGATGGTAAATTCCACATTATTTGGCAAGGTGATATTGCACTGCTTTATAGCGGATTCACAGAATTCATTCATCAATTTAAAACAGATTTAAATGATGTTGCTTTTGATGGTTTTTATTTTTCGAAAGATTGGAGCTTAGAGAAAGCCACAGTAGAGTTTCAAAAAGTATTAACAGATTTTGAAAACTATGAGTTTGTTGTGATTAATCCTAAGCATAATTTCCCGCAATATAAATTGGTGAGAATTTAGCAAAATAAAAAAGCCCCATAAAAATTTAAGGGGCTGTTGAAATTTAAGTCATGATAAAAAAGTGTTAATACGTGAGACTTGCCAAATACTGCTTATACTCATCCATTGATAAACCATTCGCCAAAACAACGGATAATAACAATCTAGCTTTTTTAGGACTCAACCATTCACTCATCGTTATACCTTTATTTTGAAGATCTATCTCCCCACCAACATAGCCATAAGTTTGAGATGCAGTTGAACCTTTAAGTGTTGCAGAAGAAACAACAATAGGTAGCTTTTGTGCTAGCTCACCTAATTGATTAGCCATATCTTCTGATACATGCCCTGCACCAAAAGCAGACACGACAATACCTTGATACTCAGCAGCAATCATATCTAGTAATTTTACGGAATCACTTAACGATGATTCCCATAAAAATACTTGAGGAATAGATTGTTGAGGTCTATCAAAAACATATCTTTTGGATGGTGCTTTAAAATATTGGCACTGACTTTCAAAGACAGTTCCAGAAACTCCAACTTGTGATTGAAATGCATCAACATCGGCAGTGTGATTTTTTTGAACCCATCGCGCTTCATGAATCCAGTTATTCATCACAACCAACACACCACGCCCACAACTATTAACAGAAGATGCTGTTAGAAGTGAAGCCAATAAATTACCAGGACCTTCTGCACCCGCTTGTTGAGGCGATCGCATTGCTCCCATCAAGACTAAAGGCACATCGGAATCCCAAAGTAAATCCAATAAATACGCAGTTTCTTCTAAAGTATCTGTGCCTTGCGTTAATACAATACCTTCAGCACCTTCACTCACTTGCTGTTTTGCCCAGTCATAACATTGTAAAACATGTTCAAAGGTTATATAACTACTGGGTACTTGCAAAATATTTTCAGCAAAAATTTCTAAACCATCCAAAGGTTGCCCAACAGAAGCAATCAAGTCTGTAGCAGTCAAGCGCGGTTTAACACCAGCTTCCGTTGCTTCTTTAGTCATACTGACTGTGCCACCTAAGGAGCCAAGTGAAATTTTAATGGTAGTCATAATATATTCCTTACTTCAATTTTCCTGGACGCACTAATAACATTGCAACCATACCAATACAAGTCACTACAGCTGCTGCTGTAAACATAGCGCCATAGCCCGATTGACTGACTAAGTAACCCGTCAATGTTGGTGCTAATACCGCACCAATATTAGAAAGGAAATGCATCATTCCACTGTATGTACCAATTTTCGCTTTAGGTGTGGTATCAATCACAACCGTCCAATAAACCGTATTTGCTAATGCATTTAAAGCATTACCAATCGATATCAATGCAATCACAGCAGCAGCACTACTCACAAAATTAACAGAGATGAAACAGATCGTTGTGAAAAATAAAATACTTGCCGCAAACCAACTTCTTGCAATCGTTAATTTACCAGTTTTTTGGAATAACCAATCTGAAAAACGTCCACCTAACAATACTGTGAAACATGCACCTACCCAAGGAACCATCCCCATATACCATAACGATGACAAATTGTAGTTAAACTGATCTTGCAAAAATTTTGGAGTCCAAGTTAACAATAAGAAATTCACATAAATGAATGCAAAATATCCTACAGTATTAAAAATTAATGTACGACTTTGAAAGAAATCAAACCATCTTAAACTAGAGCCTTCTTGGCTAGCCTGTTCAGCTGCATTTGCAGATGCTATTTGACTTGCTTCAATTTCAGCTAACTCTTCTTCTGATACATATTTACTTTCGCGAGGGCTATTCGTAAATACACGCATTAAGAAAAATAATGCAACTAACCCAACAATACCTAAAATGATAAACATTGCTCTCCAACTGCCTGTTAATGCTAATAAGCCAACGGACACAGGTGCTGTTAACAATGCTCCTAATGGTGTACTTAATAAACCAATACCTACAACAAAGCCACGTTCTTTAGGTGTTGCCCAATTACCAATTGTTTTATTAATAATTGAATAAGCAGGTCCTTCAGAGAAGCCAAATAATACACGCATAATTGCAAAGCCTGCTAAAGCAGAACCACCAAAAAAACATCATGCCTATCTCACCAGCAAATGCTGTACCTACTTCAAAAATTGACCATGCAATACCTGCAATCAACCAAACCTTCTTTGGTCCCCAATAATCGCCTAATGCACCACCAATCAATGCACCAAACATGTAACCATAGCCAAAATATCCTAAAATTTTTCCCCAATCTTGATTATTAAAACCAAACTCTCCCATAACCTGAGACCCAGCATAAGATAATGCACCACGGTCAATATAGTTAATTAAAGCAACCACCAAAACCAAGAAAAATATTTGATAACGAAATTTATTATGTGACTTAACCATATCTAACTCCTTTGATACCATTCGCTGTATTTTATTATTTTTTAACACATGGATTATTTTGCAATCAACTGATTAATTGCAGAACCTACCTCAGTTGTTGAAGCAGTTCCACCTAGATCTCTTGTGATTGGGCCCTGAACTAAAATCGTTTCAATCGCATGTAAAATTGAATCATGAGCCTTCTTAAACTGTTCATTTTCTTGGCCAAAGAATTCCAACATCATTGCTGCTGACCAAATCATGGCTATTGGATTTGCAATATTCTTTCCATAAATATCAGGTGCCGAACCATGTACAGGTTCAAACAACGAAGGGAATTTGCGATCAGGATTTAAGTTAGCAGATGCTGATAAACCAATTGTGCCCGTTGTTGCAGGACCTAAATCAGATAAAATATCACCAAATAAATTGGAAGCTACAACAACATCAAATCGATTAGGTTGTAAGACAAAACGTGCAGATAAAATATCAATATGTTGTTTATCCCATTTTACAGAAGGATATTTTTCTGCCATCACCTCTACTCGCTCATCCCAATACGGCATGCTAATTGCGATACCATTAGATTTAGTTGCTGAGGTTAATAACTGTCTAGGACGGCTTTCTGCCAATTCAAAAGCAAATTTTAAAATGCGATCTACGCCATGGCGTGTAAAAATTGCTTCTTGTGTTACAAATTCTCGATCTGTGCCTGCGAACATTTTACCACCCACTGAAGAATATTCACCTTCAGTGTTTTCACGCACCACATAATAATCAATATCCCCTGCTTTAAATCCAGCCAATGGCGAAGTGACACCTTCAAACAATCGCACTGGTCGAAGATTGACATATTGATCAAATTTCTGCCTAAATTGCAATAATGATCCCCATAAAGAAATATGATCCGGTACAGTATCAGGCCAACCAACTGCACCAAAATAGATAGCATCATAACCTTTCAATTTTTCAAACCAATCATCTGGCATCATTTTTTGATGCTCAATATAATAATCACAGCTCGCCCAATCGAATATGTCAATTTCAATAGGTAAATTGAATTTCTCTTTAACTGTATTTAAAATTTTTAACCCTTCAGGCATTACTTCTTTACCAATCCCATCGCCAGCCAATGCTGCAACCTTATAAACCTTTGACATATATCCTTCCTCACTGTTATGCATATCTTTTAACTCAATTCACTATCTGAGCAAAAATATAGTACCCTGTATCTGTTTTGTAACTAATCCTCCATCTATGAATACAAAGGACATGAATCGTGAAGAATCTACCGCAAACTGAAGATTTAAATGTATTTATTCAAGTGGTAAAAAATGGAAGCTTTGCAAAAGCTGCAGATGAAATAGGTATGTCACCAGCCTATATTAGTAAACGAATTCAAATATTAGAAGATTGTCTAGGCGTAAAATTACTTAATAGAACAACAAGATCCTTAAACATTACTAGTCACGGGCTATTAGTTTATGAAAAAGGCATCGATATCTTATTAGATATAGAAAATGTTGTAGAAAGTATTTCTAACCAAATGAATAAGCCTAGTGGATCATTAAACATTACCAGCAGCTTAGGCTTTGGTAGGCAACATGTAGCGCCATTAATCTCCGAGTTATCCAATAAATATCCAAAATTAACAATTCGTTTTGATACTATTGATCAAATTTTAGATTTGGCCAGCGAACAAATAGATTTAGATATCAGGATTGGCAATAATATTGCGCCTAATTTAATTGCACGGAAATTATTCTCTAACCGCCGTATTTTATGTGCTACACCTAATTATTTGAAAAAATATGGCACACCTAAGAAACTCAATGAACTATCCGACCACCAATGCTTAATAATCAAGGAGCGTGATCATCCCTTTGGGCTATGGGAATTGGATAATAAAAAGGGAAAAGTGTCTGTCAAAGTATTTGGGCAGTTAGCTTCAAATAATGGTGATTTAGTCAAATATTGGGCCTTAAATAGCCATGGCATTATGTTACGATCTTTATGGGATATTCATGAAGAACTCAAATGTAAAGATCTCATTCAAATTTTACCCAATTATTGGCAAAATGCAGATATATGGGCAGTTTATCCTACAAGACTTAATCATTCCGCCAAACTACGTGTCTGTGTTGATTTCTTACAAAATAATCTGCCACAACGCTTAAAGCACCTACAAAGCCATTAATCTCTAAATTGTCTACCTGACATTTGAGCATCTCTGATTTTCTGATCCGTTGTGTATTGTGATAAAGCATAAACTGACCAAATCATTGCAGGCAACCAACCAATAATTGTTAATTGCAGAATTAAACAGACAATCCCAGCAATTGGGCGAGCGATCGTGAAAAATTGTAACCAAGGCAATAAAAATGCCAATAATAAGCGCATTACTCTTCCTTTATTTAACTATAATTCGATAAAAACTCATCAATCACAGGCTGGAAATATGGAGCCATTCTCTGTTTTTGAAAGTATGAAACCAACGTTTTTTCATTTGTTGCTTGGTTGAAATCTTTAGACATACTGATTAAAGCAGCATCATCCACAACCCAACGTTTAGGCATATCATGCTCAATAGCAACTTCTTCCCTTTTTTTAGCGAGCATTTTCAACAACTGCAAACGTTTGCCGCGTAAAGTCTTGCGCGCTTTAACTTTCATCCAAGCCATTTCAGGATTCGGTGCATATTTTTCCACCATATATAAGGCTTCGGTTTTATCAAAAAACATACGTTGTTCTTCTTTCGTTTCGATCTTCCCTTTCATTAACAGATAAAGATCATATAAATACGTCACATCATCGTAGGCATAATCAATTTGGCTCTGTGATAATGGGCGCTTTTCCCAATCTGTGCGCGTTTCTGTTTTTTCTAATAAAACATCTAAACGCATTTCCACAGTATCTTGGTAGCTCATCAAATGATCCGCACCCAAAACTGTTTCTGCAATTTGTGTGTCAAAAACTGGCTTAGGAATCAGATTAAAAGTCGTATATAGAGTTTCCAAATCTTGGCTTGCTGAATGGAAAATTTTCACAATTTTTGGATGCGTTAACATCGCCAATAATGGCTCAAAATTTGTGATTGCTAATGGATCGATACAAATGGCTTCTTTATCTGTTGCCAACTGTATTAAACATAATTTTGAAAAGTAAGTACGAAAACGCATGAATTCTGTATCCACCGCTATCGCTGTTAAATCTTGTTGATTGGCCAACCAGTTTTTTAATGCTTCATCACTATCGATGAAAAGATATTCTCTAGCCATGCTGTCCAGTTATTTTAAAAACATGGCGAAATTATAGAGTAAATTCAACAATAACAAAGATTATTTTTATAAAGATTCGTTCTAGTATAGAATTAGCACTATTTACCGACTTACTTTGCATGGAAATGATGATGAAAAAGAGAGTAATGCAGATCAGCAGTCTATTATTAATCGCGGGCCTTGCTTCGGCGTGTTCAAATATGCCAGGCTTGCACAAAACTGTTATTCTTCAAGGCAATCAAGTTGAAGATTCACGCTTAGAACAAATTAAACCAGGCATGGCGCAAGTGGATGTTCAACGTATTTTAGGCACGCCATTAGTGCGTGATGCATATCATCCTGATGTTTGGCACTATACCTTCATGAGCTCATTATCCACTGGCGAGCAAGTCGCTCATCAAAGCGTCAAAGTGACATTTGATAAAAACAAAAAAGTTCAATCTATTGAAAGACTTCAATAATGATAGGAGAAGTTATGCTTCATAAAGGCATTGGTTTAGTCGCACATGACCAAAAGAAATTAGAGTTGGTCGAATGGATCAAACCACATTACGAATTTTTCAAACAATTCCCTCTTTATGCAACAGGTACAACAGGTAAAGTGATTTTAGAATCCTACCCTGATTTGAATTTAACACGTTTAAAAAGTGGGCCATTGGGCGGAGATCAACAATTAGGCTCGTTGATTTGTACTGGCGAATTGGGCTTGCTCATTTTCTTCACAGATCCATTAACACCGATGCCACATGATGTTGATGTTAAAGCATTAATTCGTTTATCAACACTTTATAATATCCCAATGGCTTGTAATCAAGGTACAGCGGACCTATTAATGACAGGTCTCACTCATGTTTACTCACAAAAAGGTTAATACAATGGTTAATATCTCTCTATTTAAAACTCCAGTTAGCAATGATACACCTTTTTTCTTGATCGCTGGTACATGCGTAATTGAATCAAAAGAAATGACATTTGAAGTTGCAGGTCGTTTAAAAGAGATGTGTGAAAAACTCAACATTCCATTTATCTATAAGTCATCATTTGATAAAGCTAACCGTTCTTCTATCAATAGCTATCGTGGTCCTGGTATTGAAAAAGGTTTGGCAATTCTTGAGAAAATTCGTGCAGATTTAAATGTGCCTGTATTAACAGATGTGCATGAAGATACACCTTTAGATGAAGTGGCCGCTGTTGTGGATGTATTACAAACACCAGCATTTTTATGCCGCCAAACTAACTTTATCCAAAATGTTGCAAAAACAATGAAACCTGTGAATATCAAAAAAGGTCAATTCTTAGCACCTTGGGATATGCAACATGTAATCGAAAAAGCACGTGCAACAGGCAACCAAAACATCATGGCTTGTGAGCGCGGTGTTTCTTTTGGTTATAACAACTTAGTTTCAGATATGCGTTCATTAGAAGTGATGAAAGATATCGGCTGCCCAGTTGTATTTGATGCAACGCATTCAGTGCAATTGCCAGGCGGACAAGGCACGAGTTCTGGCGGTCAACGTCAATTCGTTCCTGTGTTATCTAAAGCGGCAGTTGCTGTGGGCGTGGGTGGTTTATTCATGGAAACTCACCCAGATCCTGATAAAGCATTATCAGATGGTCCAAATGCAATCAAATTGTCAGAATTAGAAGCATTATTGATGAAATTAAAAGCCATTGATGAGATTGTTAAAGGCTAATGATTTTACTCGCATCGAAATCGCCTAGGCGACAAGAACTGCTGAAACAGATCGGTGTTGATTATCAAGTGATCAATACCGATATTGATGAATCAGTTTTACCAAATGAAAATCCCCATGATTATGTGGCGCGTATGGCGCATTCAAAAGCCATTGCAGCACAATCACTTTTGGGCACTGTAGAGCATCCAATTTTAACGGCTGATACCAGCGTGATTAAAGATGATGTGATTTTAGGCAAACCTGAAGATTATGCTGATTTTCTAAGAATGATGACAATGTTATCAGGTTCGACACATCAAGTTTTATCAGCCATTGCTGTGCAATATCAAGATAAAATTATTGTGAAAACTAGTGTGAGCTTAGTTACTTTTGTAAAATTACCTGAAACTTTTATCAAAGATTATTGGGCAACTCATGAACCTTGCGATAAGGCTGGCGGTTATGCAATTCAAGGCTTAATGGCGAGATACATAGCAGAAATTAAAGGTAGTTATTCTGGCATCATGGGCTTACCGCTGTTTGAATTATCCGAAGCTTTACGAGAAATTGGGTATAATGATTCTTCATTAGCCTTTTCATAGATCATGCAACTAGACAAGATTTAATATGGAACCATCATTCAAATACATCAAAAATCCAGAAAGCGGTAATAAAGAATCTGTTGCCATTGAAACCAAAAATGTCAATGAGCAGAATAAAGAAGCTGAAATTGTCCAGAAAAAGAAATCCAAAAAATATGGTAGTTCTTTAGGCTGGGGATGGTTTCAGGGCTTTAACTTATTCATTACAGGCAGCTTTTTAACTATCTGTTTAATTTTTGCTTATTTTATGATGGGCAGCGAAACAACACGCTCAGGTTTACCGAAATATTCAATTGATCGCACTAATGATCTAGGCAAAGCAATCTACAATCCTGCTTTATCAGAGGAAGAGCGTGAATCATTTGTCTATAAACCACCTGTGAGACGTCCAAAAGCTACAGAAAAACCAGCATTAGATGAAATTGAATTATTGAGTGAAGCTGCTAAAAATCCAACAGCTAATTTAGATTTACCTGCACTGAGCTTAATTTCTGCGACAGAAGATGATGAAGCAGAACATAATGCAGAAAACTTCTATGGTGATTCTCCATTTGGTTTAAATATGGAATCATTACAGTTAGAATCTTCATCACAGCCTGCTGAACAAAATACAGTTTCTAGCAACCCAGAATCTAATTCAATGGTTCAACAAGCCAACGCAGCATGGGATCGTGGACAATTGAGTGAACCTTATCAAGGCTCTGCCCTTGCTTATTATCATCAAGCATTAGCTGCGGACGCTAATAACCAAGCCGCATTGACAGGTTTAAATAAATTAGCAACGCATTATTTGAATCTTGCCCAAAAAGAATTCAGTCGTAATGATTATTTTTCAGCATTGGATTATGTGGATTTAGGCTTAAAAGCTGATCCATTAAACCCTGAATTGAACCAATTAAAAGCTCGATTGGTTAATGAATAAAGCCATTCGCATTACAGTACTGACTGGATTTATATTCTTTTTAGCTAGCCATTATTTGGTCATGAGCATCAATAAAGAATATTTTCCAGTCTTTGCTTATTTGTATCCTTTTGTGGCTAAAGTTTGGTTTGAATCTGGTCGTTTATTGTTATCAATGAATTGGAATGTTGATTTAGAAACTCTTTTCAAAGCAATCAAATATCTCTTCTTACTCAATATTGCTATCGCTATATTTGCCTTTAAATATCAAAGTTTTTATAGAATCATTCTTTGGATTGGTGCCATTCTCTTTGCCTGTTATTTATTAGCATTATTATTTTTAGGCTTAGCAACGATTTACCCGATATACACCGTTTGCATTGCATTTGCACTCGCAATATTTTTATTCTTGATTAAAAACAAACCGCTATAAGTAACTGATTTAATCAATGAGTGAAACTCTAAAACAATATTTCCACCCTTTTAAGTCAAAAAAAATCTAAATATTGTTATAAAAATGTCGTATAAATAACATACAATCTTAAATAGTAAAGTTTTTGTACAGAGTTTTAAGGTGCCCATTATGGTTAAATATATACTATCAGTCATGATTATGATCATGTCTTCCATAGCACTTGCATACAACGTTGATGATCCTAACTTTTGGGATGGATGGAAACGTGATACGTCTGTGGAAACAAATGTCTTTAATGTGGTGAATAACAGCAGATTTTCAGCGCAAGAGCTCATTGATTATGCAACAGAAGCTCACCCTGAACACGCATTTTATGTGGGTTTACTCTATTATTTAGGCTACCACAATCATGCTGGCGTACCTTTCCAAAGAGATCATAAAAAAGCTCTACAATATTTCCAAAAAGTTGGGGCATATGGTTACTTATCGCCTTATGTAGATTATTACATGGGCATGATTATGTGGAATGGTTATGATGGTGCACCTTTAAATAAAATCCGTGCTAAAACCTTATTAGCACGCGCAAATACGCCTGAATCTTTCTTGATGTTGACTGCCATGAATTCAGACAATCCTAATGAACAACTGATTTGGTATAAAAAATTAGCCTATATGGATGATTGGCGTGCTATTTTAACAGTTGCCCATTGGTACAATATTGGCCGTGGCACTAGAAGAAATGGTGGCGAAGCATATTATTGGTATAACAAAGCTTGCGCACAACGTGTTGCAGAAGCATGCTCAAAATTAAATACATTACACCCTTAAAAGTTAGTCAAATGACATAACCTCACTTAGAGCATCATTGAATTTTCACATTGAAGTAAACTTTTTACCTTTAGCCTTTTAAATTTTATTGATTAATAATCAAGAAATTATAATTGTTAGATTGAAAAAATAGCGATCTGGATAAAAATTATCAATGTTCAAAATAAAAAAATGTAGCCAAATGAGAAAAATGCTGTAAAATCCCCTGATTCCTCATCTAGTTATGAGGAATTTTTTTTAGAGTTAAATTTATATTGGGTCTTTAACTCGCACACAAGGGGGCAATAATTCTTTTGAATTAACGCGCATATTTATCTCTCTTTCAACATGCCACGGAAAGGCTGGGGGAAATAAACTTATGTTATCAAACACACAAACGTTATCTCCTAACGTTACCAATAACGGTTCTGCAAGCTTACAAAAAACATTAGTACTTTGGCAGCTTGTCATGATCGGTTTAGCATATATGCAACCTATGACTGTATTCGATACTTTCGGTATTGTAAGTCAGGACACAGGTGGACACGTTCCAACTGCATATATCATCACATTAGTCGCTATGATGTTCACTGCATTAAGTTACGGCAAGATGGTTCGCCGTTATCCTTCTGCAGGTTCAGCTTATACATATACACAAAAGTCAATTGATCCTAAAGTAGGTTTCGTTGTCGGCTGGTGTACATTATTAGACTATTTGTTCAATCCAATGATCAACATTTTGCTAGCAACTATTTATTTGAAATCACAATTTGGTGACATCAATATTTGGTACTACGTTGTTCCATTGGCAGCATTGATGACTTACATTAACTATCGCGGTGTAGAAATGGTGGCGAGCTTTAACAGCATCATCGTATTCTTCCAGTTATTGTTAATGGTTATCTTTGTTATTTTAGTTTTAAAAGGTCTGTATTTTGATGGCGTAGGTGCTGCAACATTAGTGAGTTCTAAACCTTTTGTTAGCCCCGAAATGTCAATCAGCGTTGTAGCAGCAGGTTCTGCAATTCTTTGCTTCTCATTCTTAGGCTTTGATGGTTTAAGTTCACTATCAGAAGAAGCAAAAGATGCTGCTAAAGCTGTACCAAAAGCGATCTTTTTAACAACATTAATTGGTGGTGTGATATTCATTTTCATCACATATTTTATGCAGTTGTTTTTCGAAGGTTATACATTCACTAATCCTGAAGAAAGCCAACCAGAAGTATTGTTATATGCTGGTGAACAAGCGATGAGCGGTGTGCAAATCGGTAAGTTCTTAGCATCAACATTCTTCCAATCTATTGGTTTATGGTTAGCAATCTTTGCGGTATTTGCATCAGGCTTGGCAGCTCATACAGGTGTTTCTCGTATGATGTATGTAATGGGTCGTGATGGTATTTTCCCTAAAAAAGCATTTGGTTATATTAATCCAAAATACAAAACACCTTCAATTAACATTGTAATCGTTGGGATTGTATCTTTAAGCGCTGGCTTCTTTGACTTAGACTTTGCATTACATTTGGTTAACTTTGGTGCATTGACAGCTTTCTTTATTGTTAACGTGTGCGTAATCGTACAATGTTACTTCAGAGATGGTCAAAAAGATGGCTTTAAAAATACTATGAATTATCTAATCCTACCTTTCTGTGGCATGCTCTTCATTGGTTACTTATGGTACAACTTAGAAGAGATGGCATTGAAAATTGGTTTAGTATGGGGTGCATTAGGCATTATCTACCTAGCAATTGTGACCAAAGGATTTAGGAAATACCCTAAAGCATTTTTGGATCGCCAAAGCAATGTAGACTAATAACATAAAAAATCCCCCAAGAAAAACACCCGTGCCCAATAGCGGGTGTTTTTGTGTTAAAGTTTCTATAATTTTATTCACTCATGAGAATCCATTCATGCTTAACTTAAAACGCATTGGTAGCCTACTCACAATCATTGCAATTACAGCAGGTTGTGCAACGACAATTCCTGATCCTAATAAGCCTTTAGAAAAATATACAGCCATTGGTCGCGCCGCATTAAAAGCACCTGAAAACAGTGGCCAAGCAAGCTTCAATTGGGAACAAAAAACACCTGAAGAATTAAAACTGATTGTTCAAGGTCCTTTGGGTAGTGGCAGAATTGACTTGGCTGTTGCACCGAATGAAAGTATATTAAAAACAGAAGAGAAAACTTACACAGGCAAATCACCTGATGAATTATTCACAGAAATTACAGGCTTTGATTGGCCAATTTCTGGCATGCAAAATTGGTTAGTGGGCACACCCAATGCTAAAGCAACCAGCATTGAACGCGATGATAAAAATCGTATCATTGCCTTTAAAGAAGATGGCTGGAACATCCAATATAAAAAATGGATGAACTACAAAAAACGTGACATTCCACAGAGCATCGAATTAACACGCGGTGATGTTCGTTTACGTTTATTAGTTGAGCACTGGTTATATTAAGATGCAATTTTTCAAATCTCCTGCGAAGATTAACCTATTTCTTCGCATTGTTCGTCCAGAACCGAATGGCTATCACTATCTGCAAACCCTATTTCAATTCATCTCATTGCAAGATGAAATAGGGTTTGAATTACGCAACGATGACAAAATCATTGCGGATTATCACAATGAATTCATCACAGAAGAGAATGATCTCATTGTTAAAGCCATTCGTTTATTGCAAAAAGAAAGTGGCATCACAACTGGCTTAAACATCAAGCTCAATAAAAATATTCCAATGGGCGCAGGTTTAGGTGGTGGAAGCTCTAATGCAGCAACCACATTAATGGCTATCAATGAGCTATATCAACTCGATTACAGCTCAGAAAAGCTCCAAGCTTTGGGTCGTACTTTAGGTGCTGATGTACCAATCTTTATCTATGGTCAAAGTGCGTGGGCAGAAGGGATTGGTGATTTATTCATCCCAATGCAGCCTAAAGAAAAAGCATATGGCTTGATCATTCCCAATATTTCCATCAGTACGCAAAAAGTTTTTCAGTATCCTGCCCTATCGCGCACTAATCCAATTCTAGAAAAGACAGATCACCCTGATTATTTGAATGATTGTACCTCTGCAATTTATGCGCTCTACCCTAAAATGCAAGGTTACATGACAGCTCTAACTGATTTAGGTTTATCACCTAAAATTACAGGCACAGGTTCTTGTATCTATATTGATGAACCAACAATTGAACAACAAGTTCAACTGGATCAATTTTTGCAAGTGGAAAACCTCCAATATCGTACTTTCAATACGTTAAATCGCTCGCCTTATCACGGCTAGCCATTCATTTAATGCGCTCTTTTATGGTATGATTCAGCTCGATAATTACCATCAATTCACTAAAGGAGCGCATAGTGACCATTATCAAACGTGAAGATCTTGTTCAATCTATCCACGATAGTTTGCAATTCATCTCCTATTATCATCCTGAAGATTATATTAAAAATCTTACAGCGGCTTATGAATGCGAAGAGTCAAAAGCAGCTAAAGATGCAATGGCACAAATCCTTATTAACTCTAGAATGTGTGCAGAAGGTCGCCGCCCAATCTGCCAAGACACAGGGATTGTGACTGTATTTGTAGAGATTGGTACATCCGTACAATTTGAAGATGGCTTTGATGTCACTCAAGCAATCAATGAAGGCGTTGCAAAAGCTTACACTGATCCTGACAATATCTTGCGTGCATCTGTATTGGCTGATCCTATGGGCAAGCGCATCAATACTAAAGATAATACGCCTGCTGTTATCCATTACGATTTAGTACCTGGCGATAAAATCGAAGTTCATGTAGCAGCCAAAGGTGGCGGCAGTGAAGCAAAAAGTAAATTCGCAATGCTAAATCCTTCTGATTCTGTTGTGGATTGGGTTTTAAAAATGGTTCCTGAAATGGGCGCAGGCTGGTGTCCACCAGGAATTTTGGGCATTGGTATTGGCGGTACGGCTGAAGAAGCAATGTTGATGGCTAAAAAGTCATTGATGGAACCCATCGATATCCAAGACTTAATTGCAAAAGGTGCTGAAACTCGTGCAGAAGAAGTTCGCTTAGAGCTTTATGACAAAGTGAATGCTTTGGGCATTGGCGCGCAAGGTTTGGGTGGCTTAACAACAGTATTGGACATTAAAATTCTAGAATGCCCAACGCATGCTGCAAACTTGCCTGTTGCAATGATTCCAAACTGTGCCGCAACTCGTCATGTTCATTTCACATTGGATGGCAATGGTCCTGCAGTATTAACACCACCTAACTTAGATATCTGGCCAAAAATCACAAATGATAGTTCGGCTGGTAAAAAAGTTAACCTAGATAACATCACAAAAGAAGAAATCGCAACATGGCAACCAGGTGATACTTTATTGTTATCAGGTAAAATTTTAACAGGTCGTGACGCTGCGCATAAACGCATGATCGACATGTTGAATAAAGGTGAAAAGCTACCTGTAGATTTCACTAACCGCTTTATCTACTACGTTGGCCCTGTTGATCCAATCAATGATGAAGTTGTTGGACCTGCTGGCCCGACAACGGCAACGCGCATGGATAAATTTACTCGCCAAATCTTAGAAACAACTGGTTTAATCGGTATGATTGGTAAATCAGAACGTGGTGATATTGCCATCGAAGCAATCAAAGATAATAAAGCTGTTTATTTGATGGCTGTTGGCGGTGCTGCTTACTTGGTTTCTAAAGCCATCAAAGCATCTAAAGTATTAGCATTTGAAGACTTGGGCATGGAAGCAATCTATGAATTCACAGTAGAAGATATGCCTGTGACTGTTGCTGTTGATACATTAGGTCAATCAGTTCACAAAACTGAACCTGTTAAATGGCAAGCAAAAATTGGTAAGATTCCAGTGATCACACAATAAGTAACAATATATACATAATAAAAAACCAGTTCTTTGAACTGGTTTTTATGTTTAATGCTCAATATTTATTTTTCAGCTTGTTTCGCCAACAAATCACGAATTTCTTTCAAGTAATCTTCTGAAGTTGGTGCTGCTGGTTCAGCTGGCGCTGCTGCCGCCGCTTCTTCTTCCGCACGCTGAGTTGCTGCCATCACTTTATTCACAGTTTTCATAATTGCAAACAACACAACTGCTGTGATTAAAAATGTGATTAAAGCACTCAATACAGAGCCCACGTTGAAAGTTACGCCTTTCACTTGGAAAACCATGTTACCCAAAGCATCATCTGCTGATTTACTGCCTGTGGTTACTACGAAAATCAAACTAATGATTGGTGTTAATAAACCCTCTACAATTTTATTTACGATCGCTGTAAATGCACTACCGATCACAACACCCACTGATAAATCAAGGATGTTACCGCGCAATAAAAACTTTTTAAATTCTTGTAACATAATTATCTCACTTATATGATTATAAAATTGAAGAGCTAACAGAGTAGTACAAAATCACAGATATTGAGCTACCCTGTATAATTTTTACTTATTATTTAAATTTACTATTACAGCACAACCATCATATTAGAAAGTACCAGGATATGCACCCCCATCAATTAGAAAATTTTGTCCAGTTATGTAAGCTGCTTGTGCACTACATAAATATGCACACAATGCGCCAAACTCATCAGGTTGACCAAAGCGTTTAGCAGGAATTTTCTGCATACGTGCATCCACTGCTGCTTCTTGTGAAATACCATTTTTATCAGCTTCTGCTGCAATTGTTTGCAATAAACGATCTGTTGCAAATGCACCAGGCAAAATGCTATTAATCGTCACATTATCGTGCACAGTTGTACGCGCAACACCTGCCACAAAACCAGTTAAACCTGCACGTGCACCATTGGATAAGCCCAAAACAGCAATCGGCGCTTTCACTGCACTCGAGGTAATATTCACAATGCGACCAAATTGCTGTGCTTGCATCTTTGGTGTGACAGCTTTGATTAGCTCAATAGCTGTGAGCATATTGTTATTCAATGCCTTCATCCAATCTTCAGTCGTCCAATCTAAGTAGTTTCCTGGTGGTGGGCCGCCTGCGTTATTGATCAAAATATCAATTTGAGGTGCTGCCGCTAATACTTTCTCACGGCCTTCTGGTGTTGTAATATCAGCAACAACAGTGATGATTTTGCCAACGTTAGGCAGAGCTTCTAACTCTTTTTGTGTTGCCAATAATGATGCTTCAGTACGACCATTGATCACAACATTCACACCTTCACTCGCCAATGCTTTCGCGCACGCTTTACCTAAACCTTTACTACCCGCACATACAATCGCCCAGCGATCTTTAATTCCTAAATCCATGAGATCTCCTTTGATCAAAATCATTATCAAATGTTAATATTAATCATAGCGAAAAATTAGCGATTAATATGCTTAATTTTGAACATTTGGCAAAAATCATTCTCAAAAGGATTCCCATGCTCAATCAATGGCCAAAAAACTCCAATCCTAAATTCATCTTATCTTTCAGTGGTGGTAAAGACAGTATCTTGGCGCTCTATCATGCATTACAACATGGTGAATGTGTTGGCTTAATCATGATGTTATCGGATGAAGGCGATCATTCCCGCTCACACGGTGTGCCAATGTCCATCACACAAAAGCAGGCTGATTCATTGAACTTCCCTATTCTCAGCGCACAATCTAGCTGGGATGATTATGAAGTGAATTATTTACAGCTCTTGGAAGATGCCAAACTTAAAGGTGCAGAGCTTTTAGTCACCGGCGATATTGATGTGCCAGAACATGCATCATGGCATGAACAAATCGTACAAAAAGTAGATTTAGATTTACATATACCATTATGGAATCGCCCCCGCAGAGAAATTGTTGAAGAGTTTGTGAATCGTGGTTTTAAAGCTATGATTGTTTCAGTGAACCTCACAATGGGCATGACAACTGAAGATTTAGGCAAAATACTTACATTAGAGATGATCCAAAACTTAGAAGATCGTGGTATTGATCCTTGTGGCGAAGCAGGTGAATTCCATACATTGGTCATAGATGGGCCAATTTTCAAATCGCCCATCGAAGTCTTCCCTATTGATATTCGTTCTAATGGCACGAATGCATTTTTGCAGCTTACATCTTAAAGTTTAGCTCAATGCCTAATGGACGAGATTGAATATTGGGTAACAAAGCACTATCTTTCCAATTCCCTGATAAAAACACATTACTCAAATCTATATTTTTGAGTAATGTCCAATTTGGCTCTAAAATTTCACCAACATGCCCACCTAATAAGTAAAAATCTACATGTTGGTAATTCATTTTCGGTGCATCATCTTTCAAATGAGCAATTTTGATAATTTTAATGGATTCAGGCAGTTGTTCACGCAATTTAGTGATGAAAGCTTGCGTTTCCCAACCATTCAACAAAATTGCATAGAGCTTTATTTCATTCACCACATATAAAATATCTGCTAAATCTGAGTTTTGAAAAATACCAATGTGCTTTAAAGGTGAATCCTTGGCAATCTCTTTGGCATCTTCAATCGCAATACCATAAGGCGACGTCAATACGAAGATAAAGCCCGCATAAGTTGCACCCGCAGCATGCGCCGCTATTAAATCTGTACGATTCGTAATGCCACTGACTATGGATTCTTTCGATTGTAATGTTTTCAATTGTGTTAACACTGCCATTTCATTTCCTTTAGGTATAAAAAAAGCCCGCTTTCTAGCGGGCTTTCATTTGATATAGGGTGAACTATTTTTCATTCACGAACAGCCATATCTCCCGCTTGTGGAGATAATAGTAATAATAGTAGTTCGCAAAAAATTGGTTCATAGATATTCAGTTAAAATAATTTAGATAACAGATTGATCATAATCTTTTAAAAAAAGAAGTCAAGAAGGTTCTACTGATGATTCATTCACAGTTGCTAAACTGCCTGATTCACCAAGTTTAGCTGCTGCTCGTTTCTCTGATAGATCCACCATTTTAGCTGCAACCAAGTCACCTGTTACATTACCTAATGTAAACACCATATCGACAATGATATTAATCCCTGCTGTTAACGCAACGATCTCAATTGGCAAACCTGCTTGAGCAAATACTGCAGACATCGCGATCAAACCAGTGCCAGGAACGCCAGCTGTACCCACTGCTGTCAATGTACCAATTAAGATAATCGACACAAGCTCTACAATACTTAAATCGATGCCCATGATTTCTGATGCAAAGATCACCGCAACACCTAAGCGCAATGCTGTACCGTTCATATTCACAGTTGCACCAATTGGCAATGTTAAGTTCGCAATGCTTTCATCAATGCCTGCTTTTTTCGCTGCACGAATCGAAATTGGCAATGTGCCTAAGCTACTTGCTGTCACAAATGATGTCAGCATACATTCTTTGATATCACGGTAGAACTGAATAACCTTACAGCCCCATAATTTCAAAATGAGTGGATAGAAAACCACTAGTAATAAGCCAACGCCAATGTATGAAGTTAAAATAAATTTACCCAATGCAATCACAGTATCCAAGCCTTGCGCACCAATTGTTGCCGCTGTAATGCCAAATACACCAATCGGTGCATATTGCAAAATACCGCTCAAGATTCTTAACGTCACTTCATTCGCAGCTTCCACAAATTTCATGAGAGTTTCACCCATATCTTTGTGAACGTCATTTTCAGAATGGCGCATATACAACATAGAGATACCAATGATGATCGCCACAAATACGATCGCTAAAATATTACCATCTGCAAATGTTTTCACAATATTTGTTGGCACCATATTAATGATCGTATCCAAGAAACTTGGACGATCAGGCACAGTCACAGAAAGACCTTCTTTTAACTTTACGCCAGCACCAGGATTCATCAATTTTGCAATCACAATACCAATCACAACAGATAATGCTGTCGTTACAATATAGATTGGAAAAACTTTTACACCAATGCGCCCCAACTCAGATGGGCTTGAATGATTCACAGCAACAACTAATGATAAGAAAATGAGCGGAATTACGATCATTTTCAACAAATTCATAAAGATCGCACCTAGCGGTGAAAAAATTTCATTTTGTGGGCCCAGTACAACACCAAAAACCAATCCAAGAATAAAACCTACCGTAATTTTGAGCATAAAAGATTTGCTCATGTACCAATTCCACAACAACTTCACTACATTCCTCCTTAAAACATTCTTATTTTTACCGATGAAAATATCAATCCAAAGATTGACGACTTCGGTAAAATACTGATACAACTGATGTCCAGAATTTTTGATGAACATAACCTATAATTTGATCTAGGTCATGCAGTCGGCTAGATTAGTAGTAAATGTGTTATAAATGCAAGCGAGCTTTCCGCATTAATTCATTCCATATTGGATTGAACAGTAGTTTTATATTTTTAAGGACAAGATGTATGAACCTTTCTCAAATACCGCGCAAACAGATTCCATCGATGGCTTCTTTGCAGTGTTTTGAAGCCTCAGCGCGTTATTTAAGTTTCACGCAAGCAGCTGAAGAACTCTTTTTGACTCAAAGCGCTGTGAGTAAACAAGTGGCGCAATTAGAAGCAACGTTACAAACAAGTTTATTTTACCGTGTACGTAAGCGTTTGAAATTATCCGCAGCTGGTGCTGCTTATTTGCCAGAAGTAAGAAAAATTCTCGGTATCGTGGAAGATTCTACTTTGCATATGCTCACTTATGGTGGCGATCGTGAAATTTTAAGCCTAGCCGCTCACCCAACATTTGGTGCGCGCTGGCTTATTCCTGCACTCAAAGAATTTTATGATATCTATCCCAACATTCATTTAAACCTTAAAGATTATGTTCAACCTTTTGACTTAGCCAAAGCAGGCATTGATGTTGCCTTCATATTTGGTGGTGGCGTTTGGGAAGATATTGAATGTATCAAATTATTCGATGAATGGATGATACCTGTTTGTCATCCAACATTCCTTCAAGATAAAGGTCATCCCATTAAAGAGTTGGAAGATTTCAAACATTACACCTTATTACAATGTCAATCTCGTGTAGCTTCTTGGTACTTATATTTTTCTAGCCAAGGTGCCAACATAGATAATTGTTATCAAGGCCCTGAATTCGAGACTTGGTCGGCTTGTATTCGTGCTGCTGAAATGGGTTATGGCATCGCTTTAGTGCCAAAATTTTTAGCACAAGAAGAATTAGAACGCGGAACTTTGATCATTCCTTGGGATTATGAACTTGATAGCCACGGCGCTTATTATTTAGCTTATGAAGCACAATCCATTGATATTCCTAGAATTAAAAAATTCATTACTTGGCTAAAAAGTCACTTAGCGAACATGAGTGCCCTAGAATCGGAAAAAAAGGAATAATTCACAGCATTTTTTTCGTTTGAACCACTTTCAGATTTTTGATTTCATAACTCCATAATCAATAGCACTGATCATACTTTTCCATGAGAGGAAAGCCATCAGTGTTATCTTTGGAGGAAACTACATGAGCATTACATCAGCACTTTCTATCGTGCACCCTATCACTTTGTCTCACGGCTTGAATGCTAAAGTTTGGGATGAAAGCGGTAAATCTTACATCGACTTCGTTGGTGGCATTGGTGTTTTAAACTTAGGTCACTGTAATCCTAAGATCGTTGCTGCAATTACTGAACAAGCACAAAAATTAACTCATTATGCTTACAATGCTGTACCACATGGCACATATCCGAAAGCAATGAGTGCTTTGGCAAAGTTTGTTCCAACTGCAAAGCCAATGGTGGGCATGTTCACTAACTGCGGTGCAGAAGCGACAGAAAATGCTTTGAAAATTGCACGCTTACAAACTAAGCGCACTGGCGTAATCGCATTTGATGGTGGCTTTCATGGCCGTACATTGGCTGCATTGAACTTGAATGGTAAAGTTGCACCCTACAAACAAGGCATTGGCCCATTGCCTGGTCCTGTTTATCATTTACCTTTCCCAAGTAAAGACACAGGTGTCACTTGCGCTGAAGCTAAAGCAGCATTGGCACGTTTATTCAGTGTAGAAGTAGATGTACAAAATATCGCATGTATTTTCCTAGAGCCAATCCAAGGTGAAGCAGGCTTCCAATTGATGGATAAAGAGTTCGCACAATACTTGCGTGAATTCTGTGACCAAAATGGCATTTTATTAGTGTTAGATGAAATCCAATCAGGCTTTGGTCGTACAGGTAAACGCTTTGGCTTTGAACATTTAGGCATTGAACCAGATCTATTATTGCTCGCAAAAAGCATCGCAGGTGGCTTGCCATTGGGTGCGGTAATGGGCAAAGAGCATTTGATGAATAATTTACCAAAAGGTAGCTTAGGTGGTACTTATTCAGGCAATCCTATTGCTTGTGCTGCGGCATTGGCAACTATGGAAATTATGTCTGATGATCAGCAAATGGCACAATGGAATCAGCAATACACACAAATGATCGAAAAGTACCATGCAAAATGGCAAACTGAAGGCTTAACATGTGTTGGCCCATTAACAGGTGTGGATGCAATGCGTGGCATTACTTTATTGAATAAAGATGGTTCAGCAGGCACAGAAATATTGGCAAAAGTACTAGCAAGTGCTCGTGAACGTGGTTTGCTATTAATGCCAAGTGGTAAAAGCCGCAACATCATCCGCTTATTAGCACCGATTACAATCGAACCTGAAGTATTAGAAGAAGGCTTGAACATTTTAGGCGAATGTTTAGCTGAAGCAAATCAATAACAATAGTAAAGAATTCATTTGGAGGAACTCACCATGTCAAATACAGCATTTATCTCGCCTGATTTAATCAGAGCGAAATTTTCCAGAGCAATGTCCCACATGTACCGCGATGAAGTACCATTATATGGTGACTTAATGCAGTTGGTTTCTGATGTAAACCAATCAACATTGGACAGCAATCCATTGCTTCATAAACACTTGATCAAAACTGGCGAAATCGAGCGCTTAGATGAAGAACGCCATGGTGCAATTCGTTTGGGTACAGCAGAAGAATTGAACACAATTCGCCGCTTATTTTCAGTCATGGGCATGTTCCCTGTTGGTTATTATGACTTAACTCCTGCGGGTGTTCCAGTTCATTCAACAGCATTCCGTGCGATTCATGAAGATTCTTTGAATGTCAGTCCATTCCGCGTATTCACATCATTATTGCGCTTGGAATTGATTGATGATGCTGACTTACAAAAAGAAGTTAAAGAAATTCTTTCTCAACGCAATATTTTCACTGATGGCGCAATTCGCTTGATTGAAAAGAATGAGAAAGAAGGCGGTTTGAATGAAGCAGATGCTGATGAATTCATTAAAGAAGTGCTAGAAACTTTCCGCTGGCATTCAAATGCAACAGTAACAGCTGATCAATACCAAACTTTGCATGATCAACACCGCTTAATCGCGGACGTTGTAGCATTCAAAGGCCCACACATTAACCACTTAACGCCAAGAACTGTGGACATTGATGTGGTGCAAGATATGATGCCAAAACGTGGCATTACGCCAAAAGCAGTTGTGGAAGGCCCACCTTCACGTAAATGCCCTATTTTGCTTCGTCAAACAAGCTTTAAAGCACTACAAGAAAATGTACGCTTTACAGATCAAGCAGATCAAAATGGCACAGGCAATCACACTGCTCGCTTCGGTGAAATTGAGCAACGCGGTGCAGCATTAACGCCAAAAGGCAGAATTTTGTATGATCAATTGTTGAATCAAACGCGTGCAGAAGTTGGTACAACCAATGAATCTAATGCTGATCAATATCGTGCAGCATTGGCAAAACACTTTGCAGCATTCCCAGACAGCTACAAAGAGTTGCACGATAACAAATTAGCATATTTTGCTTACTATCCAACACAAGATGGCATCGCAAAAGCAGGTTCATTTGCAGCAAATGCTACGATTGAAGATTTAATCGCAGCTGGTGCAATCAGCTATGAACCAATCGTTTATGAAGATTTCTTGCCAGTGAGCGCTGCAGGTATTTTCCAATCTAACTTGGGCGACAATGCACAAGCGGAATATACAATCAGCTCAAATCAAGAAGAATTCATGAGAGATTTAGGTACAAAAACAATCGATGAATTAGAGTTATATGCTTCATCCCAAGCACGTTCGTGGGAAGCATGTAAAGAAGCTTTGGCGATCTAATCTCATCTTTCAAAGCAAATGGCGTTCCTCCCGCCATTTGCTTTTTTTCATGGCATAATATCCCACTATGTTATGCAGTCACTGAGGATATGATCGAATGGCAACATTATTAAACTATAAAATCACCCAACCTGAAACCGAGATTCATGCAACACCTATTTTGTTAATTCATGGCTTATTTGGCGATATGAATAACCTTGGCATGATCGCACGCGGTTTGACGGATTACACAACAATCCAAGTGGATGCACGTAATCATGGTGATTCTTGCCATTCCGATGAAATGAATTATTCTGCGATGGCGCAAGATATCGTAGCCCTACTCGATGATCTAAATATTCCTGAAGTCACAATTATCGGACATTCTATGGGCGGTAAAATTGCAATGAAAGTCACGGAATATATCCCTGAAAAAATCAAAAATCTTATTGTGATTGATGTTGCACCTGTGGCTTACAACGTTCATCGCCATACTGAAATCTTTGCAGCATTGAATGCTGTGAGCGATGCTAAAATTACAGATCGCAAAGAAGCGGCTGAGTTAATGCGCACGATTTTGGATGAAGAATTTGTAATTCAATTCTTATTGAAATCATTCAAGCAAGGTACTTGGAAATTTAATGTGGCAACCTTGCAAGATCGTTATTTAGAGATCATTGGTTGGCAGGATGTTCCTGCTTTCATAAAGCCAACATTATTCATCATTGGCGGTGAATCTGGCTATGTTCGCAAAGAAGATCAAGCATTGATCACAGCACAATTTCCTAATGCAACTGCTAAAGTGATCGCTGGTGCTGGCCATTGGGTTCATGCTCAAAAAACCGATGCGGTGCTCCGCACGATTCATACGTTTTTAGATGAACATAATGATTAATATCTAATAATTCCCAAATATTAAAAAAGCCACTTATGTGGCTTTTTTAATGCTTATTCATTAGTAACTCAGCTAATCATAGACTTTATATTATTGATCTATATAATTTCCTTCATTATTTATAAATAGAAATGGAAGAAAATATTTTGGTTAGCAATATTATCTATATATCTTTGATTGTTCTTTGCTTAGTCTTAATTATTATCTTATTTAAGCAATTAAGAACAACCAATAAACTATTAAAAACTACTCAAGATAAATTTCATACAAAATTATCAGCTTTAGAAAATAAATATGCCTCAACTATAAATACAAAGCCCACAACTACTATTAAGACAACAGTAGAAGAAACACCTATTACGAGACATGAAGCATTTGTTAATAACATTCCTTTATATGCAAAAAAATTCTTTGCTACAACAGCCAGCATTATGTTTACGGCCTTCATTTTATATTCACTTTATTCTTCAGCTGCACAATTTTATGAATCTTACTACAAAACTCTTGGTATTCCTTATTTGGAAGGATTAAATAGAATAAATTCGTGGTCTTTCTATATTTCACATCCTCAAATACTCATAGCAATATTTGTAAGCATTAATATATTACTAATTATTTATATTACGGCTTGGATTGATGCCATAAAGCCTCAAACATCTAGCATATTTAGAAAAATTTTATCTAGTTTCTGCATAGCATTTGTAATTGGATTTTCATATTTTGAATTCTTTAGAATAAGCTCATTATGGTATTACTTTTTCTACATATGCGCATTTACTACCTTCTTAACGTATGCTCAATATTCAGCTAATAAAAATAATAAACCTGCCAAAAAACAAGAAGACAAAATAATTTTATATAGTGTTTCTTATTGTGTTTTAGTCTACAGTTTTAGTTGGTATCCCATTGGTACAGTCTCCGTTAATAACTATATAGCTAGTTACTATGGTCAATCAGCTGGAAAAGATATATTAATTAAAATATTAGATGACAAATATCTGAAATCCCATAACCACATAATGTTAAAAGCTACACAAGAAAATATCTATCTACTCGATTGCGAAGGTTCAGAATGCACAGGCTTACGAAAAATTAATGATGACAAAGTTGCATTAGCCTTTTTTGAAAGAAAAGATTTTACTTTTTACAGTGAAACTAAAGAAAAAATAGATTAATCATTAGTGATTAAAACAACTTCTTCTCGCCCATATTCTCAATCTATTGCTTTTGTGCTATGTTCAGAAAGTAAGCAAAATTACTAAAATTGGGAGGAAGAAGGTTTATGAGAACAAGTAAAATTTTATTGTTATTGTCAGTTTTGATGCCATTTTCAGTGGGCACATTATCCTTGGCAGAAAAAGCCAACAAGCGCGTGGCAATCACTGCGATTGTTGAGCATCCTGCATTGGATCAAGCGCGCCAAGGTGTGATTGATGAACTGAAAGATGCAGGTTATGTGGAAGGTCAAAACTTAACAGTAGAATTCCAAAGCGCACAAGGAAACACTGCAACCGCAGCGCAAATTGCTAAAAAATATGCGGGCGATAATCCTGATGTAATCGTAGGAATCGGCACACCAAGCGCGCAAGCATTGATTGCATCTACAAGAANCTTGGCAGAAAAAGCCAACAAGCGCGTGGCAATCACTGCGATTGTTGAGCATCCTGCATTGGATCAAGCGCGCCAAGGTGTGATTGATGAACTGAAAGATGCAGGTTATGTGGAAGGTCAAAACTTAACAGTAGAATTCCAAAGCGCACAAGGAAACACTGCAACCGCAGCGCAAATTGCTAAAAAATATGCGGGCGATAATCCTGATGTAATCGTAGGAATCGGCACACCAAGCGCGCAAGCATTGATTGCATCTACAAGAACTGTGCCTATCGTTTATACCGCCGTGACAGATCCTGTAGCTGCTAACTTAGTGAGAAGCTGGGAAGCAACAGGCGGTAATGTAACTGGCGTTTCGGATCATTTACCTTTAGAACCACAAGTAGAATTGATCAAAGCGATTGTGCCAACTGTAAAAAATGTCGGCTTTGTTTATAGCCCTGGCGAAGTGAACTCAACAATTGTGTTAAAAGAACTTCAAGAAGTTTTAGATAAAGATGGCATTAAAGTTGTGGCAGCACCTGCACAACGCACGACAGACATTTCTACTGCTGTAAAAAGTTTACAAGGTCGTGTAGATGTGATTTATACAAGCACAGATAACAATGTGGTTTCTGCTTATGAATCCATGTATCAAGCTGCTGTGCAAACTAAAATTCCATTGATTGCATCGGATACTTCATCTGCTGAACGTGGTGCTGTTGCAGCATTAGGTGGTGACTATTACGGCATGGGCAGACAAACAGGCAAATTGGTTGTGCGCATTTTAGAAGGTGAAAAAGCAGGTGACATTCCTTCTGAAAAACCACAAAAAACACAATTGTATGTCAATGTAAAAGCAGCAAAACAACAAGGCGCAACATTGCCACAATCTATGATTGATTCGGCAACTAAGGTTATTGAGTAAATTATTCTGGAGCATCGATGTCTTTAATTTCTTTATTTGGCGCCTTGGAAGTTGGGCTAATCTACGGATTGGTTGCCCTTGGCGTCTTAATTTCATTTCGTATCTTAAACTTCCCTGACTTAACCGCCGATGGTAGTTTTCCTTTAGGCGGTGCAATTTGTGCCATTTGTATCGTTTCTGGCATGAATCCTTGGCTCGCAACATTGCTTGGCACATTAGGCGGTGCAATGGCTGGCTTTGTCACAGCCTGGCTCAATGTTTCATTAAGAATCATGCAATTATTGGCAAGTATTTTGGTAATGATCGCACTCTATTCTGTGAATTTACGAATCATGGGGGCACCAAACGTGCCAATCATTTGGGATCCAACGATTTTCAGCCCATTCATTGCAGAAGATTACAGCAATCAGTTTTGGGTGAAACCTTTAATCATCCTCTTGTTCGTCATCGCGATTAAACTCTTGTTAGATCGCTTCTTTAAAAGCCAAACTGGTTTATCACTCCGTGCAACGGGCGCTAATCCTCGCATGTCCCGCGCGCAAGGCATCAATACTAATGTGATGACTTATTTGGGCATGATGTTATCAAATGCTTTGATTGCTTTGGGCGGTGCTTTATATGTGCAAACACAAGGCGGTGCGGATATTTCCATAGGCATTGGTACAATCGTAATTGGCTTAGCAGCTGTGATCATTGGTGAAACGCTGATCACTTCAAGAAAAATCTTTTGGATTACCCTTTCTGTGATTGTAGGTGCAATCTTATATCGCTTATTCATCGCATTAGCATTGCACAGCGGGCCATTGAATAAAATCGGCATTGGCGCACAGGATTTAAACTTAATCACAGCGGTATTAGTTGTGATTGCCTTGGTATTGCCACAAATCAAAACAAAATTTAAAAGAATGAGAAGGAGAAAACCATCATGATGCAATTAAAAGATATTCGTGTCATTTTTAATGAGCATACTCCTTTGGAAAATATCGCAATTAGAAAGATCAATTTAACGATTCGTGAAGGCGAGTTTGTGACGGTAATCGGCAGTAATGGCGCAGGTAAATCCACGTTATTGAATGTGATCAGTGGCGATATTCCTGTGACAGAAGGCACGATCAAAATCAATGATATCGATGTTACGAATCATTCAGTTTCTAAGCGTGCAAATATGGTGGCACGTGTTTTCCAAGACCCAATGGTGGGCACTTGTGAAGCATTAACCATTGAAGAAAATATGGCACTTGCTTATGGTAGAAACGATGAATCAGGTTTAGGATTAGGCTCAGCGATTACAGAAGAGCGCAGACAAATCTTCCGTGAACATTTGGCAACATTGAATTTAGGCTTAGAAAATCGCTTGGGCGATAGCATGGGCTTATTATCAGGTGGACAACGCCAAGCCATTAGCTTGCTAATGTCATCCCTGCAACCTTCTAAAATTTTATTGTTGGATGAACATACTGCTGCACTTGATCCTAAAACAGCATCTTTCGTTTTACAATTGACAGATAAAATTGTACGCCAAAATAAGCTCACAACATTGATGGTAACACATTCCATGCAGCAGGCTTTAACGTATGGCACGAGAACCATCATGTTACATCAAGGTGAAATCATGCTGGATGTTTCAGGCGAAGTTCGTGAGAATTTAAGCATTTCTGATTTGCTAGAATTATTTGAACATAAAAAAGGCACCAAAGTTAGCGATGATGCCTTATTGCTGGGTTAAATAATTTTATAAATATAAGCATCATCTTTTAGGATGATGCTTATATCTACTTTCCATTATTTCTTCACAACTGGTTGTTGAATCAAATCAAACGTTAAATCCCAGAATTTATCTTCATCAATGGTATGGACGACCTTCGCGATCTTTGTGCCCAATGGCCCTTGGATTGTATAAGCTAAACTTCTACCATAATCCTGCGTATATTCAGTATTCACATCAATCCACTGATTTTTCGATTCTGTAATGATCGATGGATCAATGATAATCGCTGACACTAATAAATCCCAAACATATGAAGTTGCCTTAGGATCTTTAAACTTACGCTCATACCAACTTGTTAAAAACATATCTTTCAATTCTGGATATAAATGTGGCAACGCTTTCATTTTCTCATAGCGATCTTTCGTCACAAATACTTTATCTGTGACATCTAGTCCAACAACTATTTGCTCTTTAAATGGTGCTNCTTCTACCATAATCCTGCGTATATTCAGTATTCACATCAATCCACTGATTTTTCGATTCTGTAATGATCGATGGATCAATGATAATCGCTGACACTAATAAATCCCAAACATATGAAGTTGCCTTAGGATCTTTAAACTTACGCTCATACCAACTTGTTAAAAACATATCTTTCAATTCTGGATATAAATGTGGCAACGCTTTCATTTTCTCATAGCGATCTTTCGTCACAAATACTTTATCTGTGACATCTAGTCCAACAACTATTTGCTCTTTAAATGGTGCTCTTACACACATTTTTGCAGCTTCAGGATCAAACCACCAATTAAATTCAGCCGCTGGCGATGTATTACCAGGTACTTCGAAAGCGCCACCCATATAAATAATGCGCTTCACCAATGGAATAATGTCAGGATCTTTTCGAATTGCCATTGCAACATTAGTGCATGGCCCAATTGCTGCAATTGTGACTTCATTTGGATTTTTATGAATCGTATCAATAATAAAATCAACAGCATCTCGTTCAATTGGCTTCATTTTTGGTGGTTCTAGGTAGATCTTTTTATAAAAAATGTCCCATGATTTAGGTTCACCTGTTGATCTTTCATCATAGCCCAATGAGCCTAAATAATTTGAAGGCCCAATGCCAAACATTTGCTGTTCTAATTTAATGCCTTCATGGCGGCTTGCGCGTAAAGGATAACGAATTCCCTCGACAACAGGGATATCCATGCGATCAATCAATTCCAATTGCTTAATGGCATACGCTGTACCTTCTCGTGACCAAGTATTACCAGAAACTGTTGTCACACCAAGAAGATCTACTTTATCTGAATTCGCGAGCATGATCATAGCCAAACCATCATCAAACAGTTCCACCATATCTGTATCTAGAATTACTTTTTCTTTTGCCATAGTCATTGTCATAGAAGTTGCCAATACTGCTGTGGTTAATAATATTTTTGTAGATTTCATATCATCTCCTGGAATTATTATCGCTTAAACCAACGTGTAATGAATGTAAAAGAAACCTGACCTCGGCGTACTTGATCTAAGAAAACTGCAAGAATAATCACAACACCAATAATCAATCTTTGTGAGTAAGATGCTACGTTAAGCAGTGTTAAACCATTTTGTAAAACGCCCATGATCAATGCACCAATTGCTGTGCCAATCACAGAACCTACACCACCCACTAAACTTGTTCCGCCAATCACAGTTGCAGCAATAGCATCCAACTCATAACCATCACCAGCGATTGGTTGCGCGGCATTCAAGCGCCCCACTAAAATCACTGCACCTAATGCAGCTAAGCCACCATTAATAATATATGCACGAATTTCTAACCAAGAAACATTGATCCCTGATAAACGCACTGCTTCGCGATTACCGCCCAATGCATAAATTTGTCGGCCAAATCTCGTTTGAGTTAATACATAATAACTCACCATCACAACTGCAAAAGCGATAATAACAGGCACAGGCAAACTAAAATTCTGAGTCACTGGTATTTTACCATTGCCTAAATAACGCAATGATTGAGGAAAACTGTAAAGCGTTTTACCACCAGCGATTGTCAATGCTAAACCACGTGCAATCCCCATCATGCCTAATGTTGCAATGAATGGTGGAACCTTCATACACACAATGACAAATCCATTGATTAAGCCACATATCGTGCCAACTAAAATCGCCCCAATGATAGACAGAGCCACAACCAAAAGCACCATGAATTGTGATGGATCTTGACCAATCCATTCCATCCCAGCATGAATGAACGTGCCTAAACATACAGCACTCAATGCAACAATTGATCCTACTGATAAATCAATTCCACCCGTTAAAATCACATAAGTCATCCCTGTTGCGATGATGGAAATGGTTGCCACTTGCAAGAGAATATTCACAATATTATTTGTTTTTAAGAAAACAGGCGAAGCGAAGCTCATACCAATCACAAGCCCGACTAAAACGAGGCCAATCCCGAGATTGGAAATAATGGCAAGTGCAGATGATTTTGTTAGTTTTTGCATAATTATGTCACCCAAATATTTTAAATTCTTCGATTAATGGATTTATACACCCACCATTAAGTGCATCAATTTCTCTTCTGTTGCATCTTTGCGTGCAACTTCACCCACCATTTTGCCTTGTCGCATCACCATAATGCGATTAGATAATAGTAAAAGCTCAGGTAAATCTGAGGAAACCATTACTACAGTGCCACCTTCTTTTGTAAATTCACGCATCAAATCATAAATTTCAGCTTTAGCACCCACATCAATGCCTCGTGTAGGCTCATCAAAAAAGAGGATTTTCACGCCACTTTCTAGCCAGCGAGCCAACACTACTTTTTGCTGATTGCCGCCTGATAATGTACCTGCCGTTTGCTCTTGGCTACTTGCCACAATGCGGAGCTTTTCTAGATTCTTTTGAACGCAATCTTTCTCTTTTTTCTGATCAATGAACAGACCATTCCATAAGCGATGCAATATTGGTAATGTCACATTTTTACGAATACTTGTGCCGAGTACTAAGCCTTGCCCTTTTCGATCTTCTGTTAATAAACCAATGCCAGCATCCACCGCATCTTTTGGGGAACGAATGGCTTTGTGAATGCCATCAATATAAATTTCACCACTGCTTTCATCTGCGCCAAACATGGCACGGAGAATTTCTGTACGCCCTGATCCCACTAAGCCTGCAAAGCCTAAGATTTCACCTGCATGCACATCGAAAGATAATTTCTGCACATGGGAATTTTCGAGGTTTTTCACGCTGAGTTTGACATGACTATAATCCGTATAATCTTCTTCATTGGATGCTTTGATCTCTCTGCCAACCATTAATTTAATGATCTCATTATTGTTAGTATCTTTATAAAGCATTGTGCCTGTACGAACGCCATCGCGTAAAACAGTGACACGATCGGCAATATGATTAAATTCTTCTAAGCGATGGGAAATATAAACCATACCAACGCCTTTTGCTTTCAATTGATGAATGATTCTAAAGAGCGTTTCAGTGTTTTTACGAGAAATGGATGCCGTTGGCTCATCAAAAATGATGATTTTATAATCATGTAAAATAGCTTTGGCGATTTCCACCATTTGTTGCTGTGCGATGGATAATGAACTAACTTTAGCATTTGGGGAAATATCCAATTCCAACTCATCGATCACTTTCTTGGAACGATCATACATCTCTTTCCATTTCATCTGACCAAATGCATTGTGCTTTTCACTACCAAGAAATATATTTTCTAAAACTGTCAGCTCAGAAACTAATAATAATTCCTGATGAATAAAACCAATGCCTTTTTGTTGTGCTTCTTTCACTGTAGTAGGTTTGTAATCTTGCCCAAATAACGTCATCGATCCGCTATTGGCAGGATAAACGCCTGCAATTATTTTACAAAGTGTTGATTTACCTGCGCCATTTTCACCTACCAAGCAGTGAACTTCGCCAGCATGTAATGTAAAATCTACGCCTTTCAGGACTTCCACTTGATTGAAAGCCTTTGTTACCTCATGCATCTCGAAAACAATTCTTCTATCTATTTCATTCATATCATTATTCTTTTAATNTGTTGATTTACCTGCGCCATTTTCACCTACCAAGCAGTGAACTTCGCCAGCATGTAATGTAAAATCTACGCCTTTCAGGACTTCCACTTGATTGAAAGCCTTTGTTACCTCATGCATCTCGAAAACAATTCTTCTATCTATTTCATTCATATCATTATTCTTTTAATTAAATAGTTAATGAAAATTTCAACTACTGTATAGATTTGCTTGCTTAACAATTTTACTACATAATAATCATGCTTTGTTGTGATTTCTCTATTTTTACTATATCAATTAATCAGAGGTAAATCAGTATGAAACGTCTATTACAAACATTATTAGCAACAATCACTGTACTCAGTGTTATGGCTTTCGGTCAAGCAGATAAACCTAAAATTGCACTTATCATGAAAACCCTCAGTAATGAATATTTCATTGCTATGAAAGAAGGTGCAGATAAAGCCGCAAAAGAACAAAATATTGATCTCATTGTTCAAGTGGCAGAAAAAGAAGATTCCACAGAACAATTAGTATCATTAGTTGAAAATATGATTGCTTCTAAAGTTGATGCAATCATTGTGACGCCAAACGATTCTCATGCTTTCGTTTCTGTATTCAGCGATTCTGAAAAAGCTGGCGTGCCAATCATTGATTTAGACGTAGAATTAGATAAAGATGCCGCAAAAGCTGCTGGCTTAACTTATTACTATGTTGGTGTGAATAACTTTGAAGGTGGCTATAAATCAGCAAAGCGTCTAGTGGATGAATTAGGTGGCAAAGGTAAAGTAGTTATTCTAGAAGGTATCCCAGGTGTTGATAATGGCGAGCAACGCAAAGCTGGTGCAATGAAAGCTTTCTCTGAAGCACCTGAAATCACTGTTGTAGCATCACAAACAGCTAATTGGGAAACAGAACAAGCATTGAATGTGATGACAAATATTCTAACTGCGAATCCTGATGTTGTCGGTGTATTTGCAGCGAATGACAATATGGCGATCGGCGCAATTACAGCAATCGAAAATGCTGGATTAGAAGGTAAAGTATTGGTTTCTGGCTATGATGCATTACCATTGGCATTGCAATACATTAAAGAAGGTAAAATGCTGAATACAATTGATCAAGGTCCAGGCGCACAAGCAGCAAAAGGCTTAGAATTTGCAGTTAAACGCATCAAAAAAGAAGAAGTTCCTGAGCGTTTCTACCAAGATTTAATTGTCATTGATAAAAGCAATGTGCAATAAATAGCCTAACTCATTCATTATTCAACATAAACAGCCATATTTTTATGGCTGTTTTTTTATGCTTTAAAAACAAAGGACAATCTTCCAAAAACAATGCTAATTTTTATATTTAAAATAAATATATTTATAATTTTTATCGATTTTTAAATAAAAATATTGTGTTTTACTATCACTTTCTAGTAAATTTACGTTTTTTATAAAATACAACTTTGGGAGAATGGATGTATAAAAAACTTCAGTACTTTTTTGCTTTACCCACAGCAGGTGGCATCGTTTTAATGATCTCGGCATTGCTGGGATTACTCATTGCCAATAGTCCATTGGCAGAATCATATTTCTCAATTTTAAATAGCTATGTTGCAGGTTTATCCATTTTGCACTGGATTAATGATGCGTTGATGGCTATCTTTTTTCTCTACGTTGGCTTAGAGCTTAAACGTGAATTTTTAGTGGGCGAATTGGCCACTAATTCACAACGAATTTTACCAGGATTGGCGGCATTGGCAGGTTTAGCTGTACCAGCTGTCATCTATTTCTATCTCAACAAAGGCGATGCTGCTGCTTTGAATGGTTGGGCGATCCCAACAGCGACAGATATCGCATTTGCATTAGGTATTTTGGCTTTGTTAGGTAGCCGAGTACCTTTATCACTCAAGATATTTTTAACTGCTTTAGCCATCATTGATGATTTAGCAGCCATTATCATCATTGCTGTGTTTTACACACAAGAATTGAGTTTAGTCTATCTATTAGGCGCATTAGGCAGCATCATTGCGCTCGTATTCTTGAACTTCAAAAAAGTAACATCGCCGTATTTATATCTAATCTTTGGCTTAATCTTATGGTTCATGGTTTTAAAATCAGGCATTCATGCAACTTTAGCAGGTGTAACTTTAGCCTTAACCATTCCACTCAATAATGTTGCGCTTAATGCAAAAGGTGAACCACCATTGATTGCGTGGGAACATAGCTTAAGCAATTGGGTAAGTTTCTTAATCATTCCTATCTTTGGCTTTGCCAATGCTGGCGTTTCATTTGCTGGTTTAGAATTATCTATGCTTGCTCATCCTGTCGTTTTAGGTGTTGCTTTAGGCTTATTCTTTGGTAAGCAAATTGGTATTTTTGGCATTGTATATTTGGGCGAAAAATTAGGCTTATTCCAGCGTCCAAATGGTGCAACATGGCTACAAGTTTATGGTGTTGCATTATTGTGTGGCATTGGCTTTACAATGAGTTTATTCATCAGCATGTTGGCATTTGTTTCACCTGAATTGCAGGATTTAAGCAAAATCGGCGTATTCATAGGCTCATTCTTATCAGGTGGATTGGGTTATATGATCTTGAGATTACATCCGCAAATTAAGTAATCATAACTAGGCTGGATATGAAATGTATTCAGCCTTTTTAGAAACTAATTAGATATTTTGTATAGCTTCGCAGGTCTACCCATTGTGGAATAGAGCAACTCACTTTCTAATTCTCCTTGATTTTCAAGATAGTCTAAATATTTCTTTAATGATATGCGTGACAAACCACTAATATCGGCAATCTCAGCCACAGTAAAAGTATGAGTAAAATCTTTTATGAGTTTTTTAATTGTTAATAATGTTTGCTCATTAATTCCTTTAGGGTGTTGGCTTTGTAATTTAGGTATATCTATAGAGATAATTTTGTCCAAAGCAGATTGTGTCAACTCTTCCTCTGAATGCAATATTTTGTATCTTTGACTAAAAGCTAAAAGTGTTGATTGAAATCTTTCAAAGGTAAAAGGCTTCACAATATAATCTATCACACCATGATTTAATGCAGTTTTAATATCTAAACTTGCCCTATTAGCAGTAATCATAATGACATTCACATCTGAGAATGATGATTTTATTTTTTTGAGCACTGCTAATCCCTGCATATGTGGCATAAACACATCCAGTAAAACTAAATGCACACTATGATTACTCAAAAAATCGATAGCATCTCGCCCATTATTAACAATTTTAATAACATGAAAGCCATCAATCTTCTCAGTATACAAGCGATTCAGCTCTGCTACCATTGGATCATCTTCAACTATTAAAACTGATATCATCATAACTTACCAAATATTCTTCTGAGGTATTTGTATGCTAACACCAAAGCCAGCTTTTTTTCCAGAATCAAAACTAATTTTACCGTTTAACTCACTCAATATATTAAGAATAATATATAAGCCATAACCTCGACCTTCTCCTTTAGAAGAATAACCTTTATTCATAATTTTATCTAAATCATCAGGATTAATACCTTTTCCACTGTCCTCTATCATGCATAAAAGCTGACCTTCATGTAATGACATAATAACAGTAACATCCTTAGCATCTTCATTGGCGACAGCATCAAATGCATTGTTGATTAAATTACCTAATAAAGTCACTAAAGAATAGGCGATACTTTTATTGTCTATGACATCAATATTATTATGAATATCAATATCTAAGTTAACACCTAACTCATTAGCATGTCTTAACTTGCTGTGTAAATAACTTTGTAAAATTGGATCTTTCACAGATGCAGTTAAACTATATTCTTCTTCATTCAATTCATACATGAGTTCATTAAGATAATCCCCCAAATCGCTATAATTTTGTGTACTGAATAATCCGTGAATAACATGCATCTTATTTGAAAAATCATGTTGCTGCACTCGAAGTGCTTCTAAATAACGCTTAACACCTGTTAATCGCTCAGCCAATTTTCTGAGTTCAGTCATATCTCTAAAAGTCGCCATTGCTCCAACGACTTTTCCTTTGACAATTAATGGTACTCTGTTTGTGATAATAATCGTATTATCCAATTTTTGTTCGCTATCATATTCAGGCATCTGAGACTTCATAACATCTTCCAACCTAGAATTAGCCAAATAATCATCAATTTTATAAATATTCTGCTGAAAAAAATTTCCTTCAATTCGATTATCTAATCCTAAGATTCTTTTAGCTGCATCATTGATCAGTGAAATATAGCCAGACGTATTGATCACAATGACGCCTTCTTTAACTGTGCGAAACATAGAGTTTTTTTCTTCCAGCATCCTTGCTATTTCATGTGGCTCTAAATTATTTAATATTTTTTTAATATGCTTAGCTAAATAAACTGTTGATACAACTGTCACACATAAAATGAAGGCCAAAAAATACATAATTGGCATATATATTTTAGCTGCCATTAAACTAATAGACTCTACTGTAATGCCAATAATGACAGCACCAACTTGTTGTTTTCCATTATAAACAGGCTCAAACAACCTCAAAGATCTTCCTAAAGTGCCAGCAGCTGTAGATATATAAGATTTGCCTAAAAATACATCACTGACATCATCACCCTCTACTAACAATCCAATTTTGTTTGGATTAGGATGTGTTAAACGAATGCCATCCATATCTATGATCACTATAAAATCTACAATTGATGCACGTTGAATAATATTTGTTAAATTCACCAATTCTTTCGAGTTTTCAAGTGTTGGGTTTATAAGCGATTGAGCAACGAGTGGTTGGTTAATAATTTCACTCATTGCATGATTGCCTCTGTTTAAAGCAATATCATTAAAATATGTATCCACAATCCTTAAAATAACTACACCACCCACACTGATGGCTAAGATTAATATCACTCCTCCTAAGAGTAATATTTTAGTTTGCAGCTTTATTTTACTGAAAAATTTCATCATATGATAAGTCTATTACTTTGAATTAAATCACTAATGTATCTTGAATACTTTGATAAATAATATCACTTACACTATCTAAAACATCTGTATAAGAATGTTTTTGTGATCTAGCACAAACATGTGCAAATGAACCACATACAAGGCACTTCCGACCTGATAAATTTAAATCACTTCGAGAAACTATATGATGACTCATCGCATTACAAATGATGACATCAAAATCGNTGATAAATAATATCACTTACACTATCTAAAACATCTGTATAAGAATGTTTTTGTGATCTAGCACAAACATGTGCAAATGAACCACATACAAGGCACTTCCGACCTGATAAATTTAAATCACTTCGAGAAACTATATGATGACTCATCGCATTACAAATGATGACATCAAAATCGCATAATCGCCCATATATCATCTGTTCTTCTAGATTTATACAGAGCTTTTTTACACTATACATGTCTTCAGTTTTAACCATCCAATATGCTTCTAATCCAGTGTTTTCAATAATTCGTCCATGACAAATGATTGATAGTTTCTGTTGTATGCATTGTTTCTCAAAGTCCAGTAATGCTCTATAGAAAACATATCTAAAACCATCATTATTTTTGATATTACCAGGAGCTACTAAGGTCAAGTAAACAAGTGTGCCATCATGCTGATGTAACAATTGTAATTGTGTCTTTTGTCTAGTTTCTTTAGATAATAAAACTTCATCTAGTGTGACTTGTGTACCATTTAGCATTTCGCGATATTGCATCACTTAAATACCTCTACTTATTTGCCATTCCTGAAATGCTTTTAAATATAATGTAATAGCTAATAAGTCAGCACAACCACCTGGGCTGATATTATTAAGGATAAAAAGGTTATCAATACCTTTTAAACGCATTAAATTGTGATCATTAAAAACGCTGCCTGAATCTAAATAATATTTAGCAATATCTTGTGCAAACATCAATCCTTTCATATCTTTGCGTGAAATAATATTTGTATCATTGGTATATGCAACTAGGCTCATTAATATGTGTAAATATATTTGTTCTTCAGAATGCTGACCTGATAACTCCTCTAGAATAGGCAAAGTAATCAGTCTCACTGACCGAAAGCCATTTTCAGCTTCTCCTCGTGCGCCAGCAATACCATATTTTTTAAAAATTTTTTGCCCAGCAGTATTCTGCTCATCTGAATTTTTCAACTCTTTGTTAACAATACCCGAACAAATATTAGCAACCTCATTACATAAATCATCAATTGAAACCTTACCAATATTATCCCAATGCTTCCCCATAGCAGCACTGATCAAAGCAAACGAAAAAATTGCGCCTTTATGTGTATTAATACCATGCGTTACATTAAACATATCTGCTTCACACTGGATCCCAACTTCTCTAATAATTGACAACAGCATACTTGATGGCAAAAACCTATTTTCCCACCCTATAGATACAAAATGTTCCATGTAAGTTGAAATAATGTCTGCACTTTTCATGAATAATTCAACATTCATGTCACAATGTGCACCATTGTTCAAACGATCAACCAAGCCAGGTTTCGGGCTCAATAACACTTCAGACTTTAAAGCTGTTACTGCAAGATTATTCAAGAATGTATATTCTAACAACTTCATTTCTTATACCTTTCTACTAAATATTTCAACGTAGAATCTGGTACTAACTGAGCAATTGCATCAAAATTTTGATCTGCTAAATATCGCCTAACAGAAGATGCTGATATAACATTTTCTGTGATTGATATCCTAGGAATCTCTATTACATTAATGGTAAGAGACTCATCTTGTGTTTCCTGTAAATAATGCACCATTTCTCCATTATATTGCCGAGTAATCATATCTGTGGGCTCTGTTCCTACAAAACGACAACTAATGTTTAATGCTGGCGCAATAAATTTTCTAAAAATTGATAGATCTAAGCCAGCATGACTGCTTGATACTAAATTAGTATCTTTTAAAAAATAATTAGGAAATGATGCACGAGAAATAATATAGTCAGATCCTTTATGAACCGTTACCCTATCGAACTGTTTTGTTCCTTCTTGAACTAACTGATAACGATCTTCAAAACTAAAAAATGATAAATTCTCTTGTACAACAAAAACATGTAACCAATCACAATTTTCTAAAGCTTTCTGGATTAAATACTGATGGCCTAGAGTGAAAGGATTAGCATTCATAACTATTGCACCACTTACACCATCGATTTTTTGATATTGTGTTAAATGATGACAAAATTTTGCGAAACGATTCTGGCTATTCTCCATCAGTACCACTTGGTCATGGATGATGATTGGGTAAAATCCTGCGGCTTTAAACAGCTCTACATTACATGGCTTGGTAAATAAAAAAAGCTCTGAATAACCTTGTGATATCGCTAGTTTTTGTACTTCACTCAGCATAGACAGTGATATTCCTGAGCCTCTATTATTTTCATTAATTGCAACACATTTGATAATATTGCCATCCAAACCTGCACAAGCTACCAACATAGACTTATCGCGTACTTCTATAAAATCTGTCACATTACAATCCATTAAAAGATTATTTTGCTCTAGAAACTCTTTTATTTCTTGGTACGCAACATTATGCTCCTTCGTAATATGATTATAAATATATGACATATCGCTCCCATATTATTTTAGGATAGGCTTTACTATCACAATGTAAAACCTATCATCTAACTAATTATTTTTTTATTGAATAAATAAGATCAATAACAGTGCCATCTCTATATTCTAAAATGCCAACGATTCGATCTTTATTAACTTCAGCAACCTGAGATTTGCCAGCTTTCTTTTCAGCAAGCTCTTTCATCTCTTCAATACTAAATAATGGAAGTTTATTCTGCGTGTATAACTCAATTAAATCTTGTCTACGTGGATTCACACAAATACCATACTCTGTCACTAACACATCTACAGTTTCACCAGGTGTAGTGATTACCATAATGTCATCACAAATAATTGGTAAACGGCTACGTAATAAATTAGCTGTTACAATTGTTAATTTAGCACCTGCAGCTGTATCACTGTGCCCACCTGATCCTCCCATAATTAAACCATTGGAGCTTGTGGTAACATTAACATTGAATGATGTATCCATCTCAGTTGCCCCTAATACTACGCAATCTAGTTGATTGACAACACAACCTGAATTAAATGGATTAGCATACATGCCAGCGCCAATTTCAATATGATTTGGATTATCTCTTAAAGATCTAACGGCTTCTAAATCAAACCCTTGAACATCTAATAGGTTCTTAAATAATCCTTCTTCTAACATTTGAACTAAATAACCTGTAATACCACCTAGTGCAAAACTACCCGTAATATTTTGTTCTTTCATCATTTCTCGAATATATTCAGCCACTGCTAAAGATGCACCGCCTGCACCTGTTTGAAAAGAGAAACCATTTTTTAATAATCCTGAACACTCAATCGCTTTTGCGGCTAGTGAAGCAATCTTTAATTGCACGGGGTCCTTTGTAATAGTAGTTGTGCCTGACACAATTCCTTTAGGGTCACCAATTTCATCCAATTCTACAATATAGTCGACTCGTGTTTGTGGTATAGAAATACGATTCAAAGGATAAGGCAATATATTATTCGTTACAGCCACGACATGTTCAGCATATTCCATATCAGGAAAAGCATAACCTAAAGAGCCACATGCAACATCACCTTCTACACCATTAATATTGCCATATGTATCAACACAAGGTGCTGCAATAAAAGCAACATCAACCTTTAATTGTCCACACTCTATAGCTCTTGCCCTTCCACCATGAGTTCTCAAAATGGCAGGTTTTTTCAGCTTGCCTTCAGAAATTGCCTGAGCAACTGGCCCTGACATATAATTTGTATCAATTTGAGTAACTGTCTCATCTTTCATGTAATCAACTAATGGCGCATGTACAGGAAAAATAGAACTCAGTGCGACTGTTAAATTTTTAATATTGAGCTTATGCGCGACAGCCATCACTTTATTAACAACAAAATCACCATTTCTAAAATGATGATGGAAACCTAATGTCATACCATCAACTATAGGAATTTTCTTAAATACAGCCTCTAAATCCTCTAAGATTTTATCCTGAGCAGGTAATGAGTATTTAACTTTAGGCGCATATCGATTCATATCTGGTGTTGTGCTGAATGCACCATTAAATGGCTTAACGACACCATAACCTTCTATAAATTCTGGCAATTCTCTACCAACTAAATTTTTCATTATTGTTCCCCCATAATTAAATTTAAATGTTGGGCGATTTTAATTGTTCTTTCTGCGCGTGATACAATCGGGGCATCAATCATTTTTCCATCTAATGCAATCACACCTGAACCTGTTTGTTTTGCAATATTGATTGCCTCTAAAACCCTCATTGACCACTTAATTTCATTTTTAGATGGTGTAAAAGCCTTGTGAATACTATCAATTTGTCGTGGATTAATCGCTAATTTGCCTTTAAATCCTATTTGCTTAGCATAAAGAGTATCTTTCAATAAACCTTCTTTATCTTGCACATCAGTAAACGGTGTATCAATCGCAGTTAAGCCGTGCGCAGCAGCGGCATTAACTATTTTTTGCCTTGCAAATAATATTTCTGTGCCTTCTGTTGTTCTTTCTGTACCAATAGAAACACTATAATCTTCAGCGCCAAAAGCCAATGCTAAAATTCGGTCACTTGTGCCTGCAATTGCATCAATATTTGCGATTCCACCAGCTGTTTCAATTAATGGAATAACATCTATTTTTTTACCATCTGCATGATGATCTATTAATTCAATGATTTCTAACAATTCATTCGGATGTTGAATCATAGGAAGCATTAAAGCATCTGGTTTTGCCTGAGCAATCATTGCGATATCATCACGCCCACCATAAATTAATGGATTAATTCTTACAATAGTTTTGGTTGGACCATACTCATTATTAGTCAATGCATAATAAACCAAGTGCCTTGCTGAATCTTTTTCAAGAGGAGAAACTGCATCTTCCAAATCAAAAATAATACCATCTGCTCCAAAGACTCCAGCATTCTGTAACATCCCAGGATTGTTACCAGGTAAGAATAATAACGATCTTAATAAATTCATTATTTTTCTCCTTTTAAAAGATTGGCTCTCGATAATGCAGTTACCATTCTTGCTTCGATAGTGTATGGTAGAGCACCTTTATCTATAGCCTTAATCAAAAGGGCACAACTCTTAGCTCTCGTTTGAACCAAATTTAATAATGTTTCTCTAATAGAATCACCAAATTGAGCCATGACAATACTTTCTAACTCAATAGTGATATCGTCACCGTTTTCTAAAACTTCTAATGTTATCCAAATGTCATTAGATTCTAGTGTGCCTGCGCTTACTTTAATCATGTTGGTCTCCAAAATTTTAAGCCATCAATCGCATGATAATGACAGCAAGCACAACAACACCTGCACCACCTAAACGGGTCGCAATTTGTGCAAAAGGCATAAGCTCCATACGATTTGCTGCTGATAAAATTGCAACATCGCCTGTACCACCTAATCCACTGTGAGTTCCTGTAACAATAGCTGCCTCAATCGGATACATCTTCATATATTTACCCACAAAAAAGCCTGATGTAATCATTGTTAAAACAGTTGCAACAACGGTAATGACATAAGCAGGACTAATAGCTTGTAATACTTTATCCCATGGTGTGTATAAAACCCCGACACCTACCAATAATGCCCATGTTAAATTAGTCGCAACAAAGCGATAGAATTGATAGGCTCCCACTTCCATTTTTTCTGGCAAAATCGCAAGTAATTTAATTAATGCAACGCTGATAATCATAATGATTGGAGCGGGAATTGGAATAATCGTATTCAACAAACCACCCAAAATAAAAGCACTACATGCTAAAACCATGCCAGCCCCCATTAAAGAAACATTAAATGGAAGCTCTTTTTTTTCTTCAAAAATTTCATCACCTGATTTAACAAGTGTTCCATTACCTGTTAGATGTGGTTTCTTGATGCCTAAACGATGTAAAAAGCCAGCAGACATAATTGCTACAACATTGCCCAACATCGCAGCAGGTACTAACATACCAATAAAATCTTCTGGGCTTTTACCCAAAACAGCAGAGTAACCAATAGATAAAGGTAAAATACCTTCACCAATACCACCAGAAATAATTGGCACAACAATATAGAAGAAAGATTCAAATGTCCCTAAACCCAATACTGTTCCTACTAATGTACCAACAATACAAGATGCCACTGTACCAACAATTAATGGTACAAATAATCGTACAAATCCACTAATTAATGTTTTTCTAACCATGCCTAAAATGCTACCTGTAACCAAGCAAGCAATATAAAAATACAAGAAGTTAGATGTTTTAGTGACAGCAGTAATCGCATCAATGGTATTTTTATTAAAAACATTATAAAAAACGAGAATTGATGGAATAAAAATAGATAATATTGCTGGTCCACCAATATCTTTTAAAATAGGAATTTTTAAGCCCAAATCGCCTAATAACATACCTATAATCATCATAAGCGCGAAACCACCAATCATATCGACAGGTAATTTACCCACATAAGCAGCTAATAAAATAATGGCTGCCAATACAATATAAACAGGTAATGGAAGAATGCCTATTTGCATCTCCATCCACTTGCCTTTATTAGAAAAACTACTATTCTCCGCCATGTTTGAGTCCCCAAAATTACTATAAAAAGTAAATTCTTTGTAACATGGCAAACTACATTTTCACTACTTACGTAACTAATGAAAGTAATTAAACTTAAGACTTAGTTTGGTAAACTCTCTCTTTAAACTCACTGGGTGACATTTGTGTCACTTCTTTAAATTTTCGGCTAAATGCGCTGTGGTCACTGTAGCCACACTTTAATGAAATTTCTGTAATAGAAATGTCTTGAGATAATAAAGAAATCGCTAAGTCAAAACGTTTCTTATGGATTAATTGTAATGGTGTCATCTGAAAAATATTTTTAAATTGACGATTGAGTTGTGACTTTGACAAGTTGGCAATATGTGCTAAATCTTCAATTGTCATATTTTCTTGAAAATTTTGGCTTATATATTGTTCAACTTTACTCAATTTAGAGTTAATCTTTGGCCTATTTTCTTTTTCATCTTGTAAATCTATTGCCATTCCAACCATTCCAACAACAATACCCATCGGATCTATTAATGGAATTTTTGTTGCCATGCACCATCCCAATAAACCCGATTTATAGTGATGTAATTCTAAATGATTAATGAGAGGTTTATTTGTCATGACTTCTAAATCTTGATTAGTGAATGCCGCACCAACTACTCCAAAGACTTCTTCTGCTTTTTGACCAATTAATTCAGAAACATCTTTTTTTTGCGAACGATAAACTAAATTCTGATTGGCAATCACATAATTACCCTCAGTATCTTTTACGAAAAAAGTAATATTTTGTAGTTGATTAATCAATGGCATAACTAATCGAATATGCTTTAAGAAGCCTTGTAAATCATCGACTTCAAATGCCGCATTACTTAATTCAAAATCAAAACCTGCTTCACTCAACATAGCTATTTCTCAATACTCAAGCCATAAAAAACTGGATAAACTCTATAGAATTTATCCAGTTCAACTCAAGATTGCAATATTTCTATTCTGCTTTATCAAATGTTAACTCTTTTCCTTTTGTTTCCTTTACCAATGAAATACAGATGATTGATACCAAACTTGCAAAAACTAAATAAATAGCGATAGGGATTGAACTCTGAAATTTATTTAACAATGCTAAAGAAATTAATGGCGCCCATGATCCTGCTAAAATAGGAGCAACTTGGTAACACAATGACAAGGATGTATAGCGTACATGTGTTGGAAATAGCTCTGTCATCAATGCAGAATAAGGCGAGTATGTCATTGACTGGANTCAAATGTTAACTCTTTTCCTTTTGTTTCCTTTACCAATGAAATACAGATGATTGATACCAAACTTGCAAAAACTAAATAAATAGCGATAGGGATTGAACTCTGAAATTTATTTAACAATGCTAAAGAAATTAATGGCGCCCATGATCCTGCTAAAATAGGAGCAACTTGGTAACACAATGACAAGGATGTATAGCGTACATGTGTTGGAAATAGCTCTGTCATCAATGCAGAATAAGGCGAGTATGTCATTGACTGGAAAAATAACCCAATAATAATTGCTAATATAATGATCCAGTCATTGCCTGTATCCATCATTGGGAATGCAAAGAACCCCCATGTTGCAGTCAAGACCGCACCTATCATAAATATAGGCTTTCTACCGTGAATATCACTTAAATGCCCCATTAATGGGATAAAAAATACATGTACAAAATGGGCACCAAACATCATCAGTAATATTTCAGTCGTGTCTTTTTCAACAACCAACTTCAAATAACTAATTGAAAAAGTTACAACCATGTAATACAAAATATTTTCTACAAATCGTGCACCAATGCCTGCAACAATTGCTCTTTTGTGATGTTTTAAAACTTCTACAATCCCCAACTGTTTATCTTCTCTAAGTTCTTGCTGTTTTTGTGCTTCTTTAAATACGGGAGCATCATCCACACTTTTACGAATCCATAAGCCAATTAATACAACAACAGCAGAGAACCAGAATGCAACACGCCATCCCCAGTCTAAAAATTGTTCTTGCGTTAAAGTTGTAGAGAGAATTAATAAAACAATCGTTGCAACTAAATTCCCTAATGGTACACCTGCTTGCGGCCAACTTGCCCAAAATCCTCTACGATCTGGTGGGCTATGTTCAGACACTAAGATCACAGCACCACCCCATTCACCACCAAATGCAAAACCTTGTATTAAACGTAGTGAAACTAATAAAATGGGTGCCCAATAACCAATGCTGTCAAAACCTGGAATTGTGCCCATCAAAAAGGTTGTAATTCCCACCATAATTAAACTAATTTGTAATAGTTTTTTACGGCCATATTTATCACCAAAATGACCAAATACCAATCCACCCAAAGGTCTTGCTAAAAAACCTACAGCATACAAAGCAAATGCCGCCAAAATGCCGTCAATAGCATTACCTGTTTGTTTAAAAAATACTTGCCCAAAAACTAAGGCAGATGCAGTTCCATATAGAAAAAACTCATACCATTCAGCAACGGATCCCACTGTAGAAGCAGCAACCGCCAATTTTAACTCTTTTGATGCCTTATTCTTCTTCATATCCTTACCTCTTTATAAACATCCATTAGGAAACTCTAATAGATGTTTAATCCCTTAATTTAGGTTAATTCATATACCAAATAACCTTTTGTTGTATATATTGTTCAAAAGCTTCTAAGCCATTATCTTTGCCGCCAAAACCTGACTGTTTAAAACCTCCAAATGGTGTTGTAATATCACCTTCACTAAAACCATTCACTGAAATTGTTCCAGCCTTAATGCCATTGGCAACCTTAAAAGCACGTTTGAGATTTTCGGTATAAAACGATGCTGCTAATCCATAATGTGAATCATTGGCTAAAGTCACCGCCTCATCATCTGTTGTAAAGCTACACACAGCTAAAACAGGGCCAAAAACTTCATTTTGGAAAAGTGTCATATCTTTTGTGACATGATCAAAAATCGTTGGCTCTACATACCAGCCACTACCTAAATCACTATGAATATTCCCACCTGTAATTAGCTTGCCACCTTCTTTTAAAGTGACATCAATGAAAGATTTAACTTTATTGAAATGGGCCTCTTCCACCATTGGGCCAATTGAAACTTCAGGATCTAGTGGATTGCCTACTTTCCACGATTTCAAACCTTCTTTTAACTTAGTCAATAGTGCATCTTTAACATTTTCATGAACAAGCAAACGAGAACCGCAGCTACAGTTTTCACTCATGTTCCAAAAAGCTGAAGCTAAAATATGGGGAACGGCAGCATCAAGATCAGCATCTTCAAAGACAATTTGCGGGCTTTTACCACCGCATTCCAAAACAATCTCTTTTAAATTGCTTTCTGCGGAGTACTTTAAGAAATAACGCCCAACTTCTGTGGAACCTGTGAAGGAAACAATATCCACATCCATATGTCGACCCAACGGCTCGCCTACTTTTTCCCCAAATCCGCACACTAAGCTCAAAGCGCCTTTAGGCACACCAGCTTCATAGGCTAGTTCCACCATACGATAAGCACTGAGTGAGGTTAATTCTGCCGGTTTAACAATTACTGAATTCCCTGCTGTTAATGCAGGTGCAACTTTCCAAGCGAACATTTGTGCAGGGAAATTCCATGGCAAAACCGCGCCTACAACACCAATGGGCTCATTCACAATCAAACCCATCACATCATTCGCTGTGGGTGCAATTTTTCCGAATACTTTATCAATCGCTTCTGCATACCAATAAAATGTATCAATCGTCGCTGGAATGTCTGTATTTAAACATTCTGTAATGGGCTTACCTGCATCCACACAGTCTAATGCAGCTAGTTCTTCACTGTGTGTTTCTAACAATGCAGAAAACTTCAACATTACGGCTTTTCGCTCAGCTGGCGATTTTTGACTCCATTCACCACCCTCAAATGTATTTCGAGCAACTTTCACTGCCGCATCAATATCTTGAGCATTCCCATCAGCAATATAACCAATCACAACATTATCAATGGGAGAAACACACTCAATTTTTCCAGCTGAACTAGTATGTTCTGCAATCAAATTCCCTGCCCAAAGCTTTCCATCTTTCGCTAACTGAAATATTTCTTCTTTTGTCTTAATCATAATTGCCTCCCTTAACGAAAAAATTTCAAAAATTCTTCTTTCTCTTCATGAGATAGATCTGACAATGGTAAACGTACTGTGCCTACATCAATTGTTGCTTTCAAACAACCTAGTTTTGCTTTTTGGTTATAGTTACCTGATTCCATAGAGTGAATGGCCGGATAGATCTCTTTCATGATCTTGCGAGCCAGATCCCAATCATTATTTTGCGTTGCATTAAATAATGCCACTTGTTCTTCAGGGAATACATTACCTGCACCAGCAATCCAGCTTTTTGCGCCCCAGAAAAAGAAATCAACAGGCTGATCATCACAACCACAAACAACTTCAAAATCTTTGAAATCAGTCTGCAATAAACGTAAAGCTCTACTGAAATCACCGCTACTTTCTTTAATTCCTGCAATATTAGGATTTTTTGCCAAATGCACCACTGTTTCATATTCAATTGAAACACCTACGCGTGCTGGGAAGTTGTACATAATGATTGGCAAATTTGTTGCTTGAGCAACTGTTTCATAGTGCGCAATAACCCCTGCTTGATCAGGTAAACTATACGCAGGTGGAGACAACATAAAGGCTTCATAACCCAATGCTTCTGCTTCTTTTGCACGGCGGCAAGCACCTTCTGTCGAAAGATCATTAATCCCTGCAATTAATGTAACTTTCCCTTTAGCAATTTCTGCCACTGTTGTTAATACTGTCTTGCGCTCCTCTTCTGAAAAAGTATAGTATTCACCAGTCGTACCACATGCCACTAAACCAGAGACACCTTTATCAATAAAGCTTTGCACTAATATTTTTAATGTTTCAACATCTAAACTTTTATCTGCTTTGAATGGTGTAACTAATGGCACATAAATACCTTGAAATCTCATACAATCCTCCTAAGTCAATTATAAATTAGTAGCAATTTTGTAGCTGCTATATCTAGATTCTATTATTTGACTTAAGTTTTCTTGATGAAAAACATAAAAAAAA
>NZ_MVDN01000011.1 GCF_002006795.1 Wohlfahrtiimonas populi
TCATTTTTTTAGTTAAATCTTTGCATTTAATATTTAGTAATAAACATAAAGTACTGACTATTGCCAAAACACTAGGTAATACTAATAGATCAAATGCCCATATAGCGGTCACAATCATCCATATGCAAAGTATTATTGTAGGAATAACTTTGGGTTGCAGATTCACAAGAAATTCTCCTTTTATTTATTCAGAACATCTTACAACAAGAAAACAAAAAAGCTGGCTTAATCAAGCCTGCTTTTGGTAGTCTCTGTTAATATTTAATTTGGGGCTTGGTGCTTAAAACTCAAAGCCCAGCCAATCACAAGACCAATCAATGCTGGTGTAATCCAGCCCATATTGATATCTGAAAAAGGCAAAATGCCATCCACGTATGAGGTGATGTTCAATACGATTGGATTTTTACTAATCACATCTGTCGTTGCTTTTAATCCTTCAATGATCGCCGCAAGTAACGTAAAAATAGTCGTGCATTGATACACAATTCTTTTATGCTGAAACAATGGCGATAACAATGCCAATAGAATTAATGTAATCGCTAAAGGATATAAGAACATCAATACAGGCACAGAGATTTGAATGATAGAAGTTAAACCAACATTCGCAACTAACAATCCTGCGATACTAAATCCATGCACAAAATTACGATAAGAAATAGATGGAAACAATTCATGGAACATATCAGAACAAGCCGTGATTAAGCCTATCGCTGTTTTTAAGCAGGCAATCGTTACAATGATCGCCAATAAAATTGAACCTAAGAAACCAAAATAGTGCTGAGAAACTTGCGCCAATGCAATGCCGCCATTTGCGGATAATGAGAATACATTTAAGCTTGTTGCGCCAATATATGCCAAGCAACCATAAATCAATGCCATTAGAACAACGCTGATAAAGCCTGACTTCATCACATCTTTGGCAATATCTGTTGGATTGGTTACGCCAAAGCGTTTAATAGCACTCACAACAATGATACCGAAAGCCAAAGAAGCCAACGCATCCATTGTGTTATAGCCTTCTGTGAATCCTTTGAAGAAAGCATTTTGCTGATAACTTGGATGAACAGGCAATGTTTCAATTGCACCCATTGGCTTCACAAAAGCACTCACAATCAAAAATGCTAAAAACACTAGGAATAATGGATTCAATACTTTGCCAACCCAAACCATGATATTCGTTGGATTCAAAGATAATAACCAGCTCAATAAAAAGAAAACCAAGGAGAATGCTAATAATCCATAGCCCAACATATCCGCACTTAAAAATGGCGTAAAACCAATTTCAAAGGACACTGTTGCTGTTCTTGGTAATGCAAAAAATGGTCCGATCGTTAAATACAGCGCCATCGTGAAGAACAAACCATATTTCTGTGAAACGCGGCTTGATAAATCATACAAACCATTACTTTTAGAAAAGCCAATGGCAAGCACGCCTAAAAATGGCAAACCAACACCCGTTAAAATGAAGCCTAATGTTGCGATATAAGTGGAAGCACCTGCTTCTTGTCCCATATGAATTGGGAAAATGAGATTGCCTGCACCAAAAAAAAGCCCAAATAACATCGAGCCAATGGTTAAATATGCGGAGAAAGAAAGTTTACTGTTCATTTGAGTTGGATCTACGGTTGAATGCTATTCATAAAATAATGGGCAGAAATCCTACCATAATTACATCCATCCACTCATGATTTCTTTACGGAACATGAAAAATACGGCGCCCAATAAACATAATCCCGCCCAGATATAATCTAATCTAAAAGGTTCTTTCAATATGAATAGTGAAAATGGGATGAATACAGACAAGCTTAAAACTTCCTGAATGATTTTAAGCTGCCCTGCTGTTGCGACTTCATAACCAATTCGATTAGCTGGCACTTGCAACAAATATTCAAAGAGCGCAATTCCCCAACTCACTAAAGCCGCAATCACCCAAGCGCGAGAGTGCATATATTTCAAATGCCCATACCAAGCAAATGTCATAAATACATTGCTCAAGGTTAATAAACCAATGGTGATGAATAGAGGATGGATATTCATTTAGCGATGCCCTTCTGGAATATGGATGCAAACATTCACACCATTATCTTTGTTTTCGATGGAAATTTCACCTTTGTGTAAAGCAATAATCTCCTTCACAAAGTTTAAGCCTAAGCCTGTGCTTTTCTCGCCTGAATCTGGGCGCGGCAAAGAATAGAATCGTTCATATAAGCGTGACAATGCATAATCCGGAATGTGCACGCCTTCATTGTGAATGTTAATCTCAATGTGATGATTATGAGATTTGCCATCAATACTCAGTCGCCCTTGATTTGGCATAAAATCAATCGCATTACTGATGATATTGGATAATGCTTGTGTCATTAAAAAGTGATCACCAATGAATGTTAGATTCGGCTGTAGATTGCATTGCACATTAATCCCCTTTTGCTGAAGCAATGGTGCAAAGCCATCTAGAACTTCATTCATCAATATAGATAAATTTAAACTTTGGCTGGATTCCAGTGATTGCTTTTTCTCAACCATGCTGAGCTTTAATACGCGATCAATTAAATTCTGTAAACGAGCACTTTCTCGCTCAATGTTTCCTAAAAACTTACGCTGAGTTTCTTTATCCATGTCATTTTGCAATAACTCACTTGCGCCACGAATCGCCGCCAATGGGCTTTTTAGTTCATGAGTTAATGTATTCACATAATGCTCAACGTACTCTTTGCCATCCAACTCTTCACGTAGATTGGATAAAGTTGAAGCCAATACATTGAGGTCTTTACCATAAAATTGTGGCTGAACTTCCCGCTCGCCTTTCCCAAGCTTCTTCGCGTAATCAATCAATTTTCTGAATGAAAAACCTAGCCACCACGATAAAATCGCCCCAACCACAATACTTGTGCCAAATAGAATCAAAGCAAAAAATGTGAGCTCTGATTTTGCACTCGCAATATAAGCATCCGTTGTGCTATTCGGCTTAGAAACTGTTAATACACCAATGATTTCACCTTGATGATAAATCGGCGCACCCACATACATAATGGAAGAAACGCCTTTAATATCATATTTGGAAATCCCTTTAGAACTTCTCGCGCCATATTGCCCATGTAAAGTGAGATAAACATCGCGCCACTCAGAATAATCCTGCCCAACTGCACGATTTTCTGAATCAAACAGCACAATGCCATTTTTATCTGTGATGTAAACATTCAAGCTCACATCACTTTTCTCCACATCCCAAATCTTAGCTTTAGGATCACGCTGTTGATACGCGAGCATTCTTTGCTGTAAATATTCTGGCGTGATTTTTTCATCTTGTAGATCAAACGCCACAATTTCTGCTAAAAGATTTGCTGTATCTACTAATGTTTCTTCTGTCGTTTGGCGAACACTTGGATAAACTTGACGCGAAAATAGATGCACCATGAAATAACCACAGAGCGCCACAAAGAGAAAATAGAAGATAAATATTCGCTTGGAAATCGCCATATTTAATTATCCAGCTCAAAACTATAACCAAAACCACGATGTGTTTTAATGACATCCAATTCAGGATTAATCTCTCTCAATTTGGCACGAATAGCTTTAATGTGCGTATCAATCGTGCGCTCATAACTCGCATCAGCAGAAACACCCACAGCATTCAATAATTGATCTCGACTTAAAATTTGCTTAGGGTGATTCAATAAATGGGACAAAATCTGATATTCATGGCGCGTTAAAGATAATCGCTCGTTATCATAAGTAATCGCAAAGCATGTTTCATCTATTGAAAAACCTGTGCTTAAAATTGGTTCTTCCAATATCATTTTATTGTCAATTGGTTGAACACGTTTCAGTATCACTTTAACGCGGGCAACCAATTCCCTTGGGCTAAAAGGCTTACCAATGTAATCATCTGCACCAATTTCTAAACCCACAATGCGATCAATTTCATTATCACGCGCTGTTAAGAAAACCACTGGGATTTCTGAAAATTTACGCAGTTGCTTGCACACTTCAAAACCATTTAAATCAGGCAAACCTACATCTAGAACCCAGAAATCATAAGCATTGCTTTGCTGTTGTTCGAGCGCTTTTGTCCCCAAAGTCACCCAATCACATTCAAAACCTTCCTGCTGTAATGCGAACAATATTGTATCCGCAATGCTTTTTTCATCTTCAACGACTAAAATCTTGGTCATGCTTATTGGTCATCCATCAGTTATTTTCTGCTATTATCTCATAATATTTTACTCACTTAGGAGAGCATTATGTCAGAGTCTATTACGATCCAATCCCTTTGGAATGTCAAATTCCCAACGCAATCAGAAGAAAAATCTTTAAGTGATATTGTTGGCACTGCAAAGTATTTGGTTGTTTATTTTTATCCTAAAGATAATACGCCAGGATGCACCAATGAAGCAAAAGCATTCCAAGAACATTTGGCAACCTTGCAATCATTGGATACAGCAATTGTAGGTATTTCTCGTGATTCTGTAGGATCACATCAGAAATTTGTGGATAAATATAACCTTGAATTCCCACTGATTTCAGATAAAGAAAGCCAAGTTTGTAATGCTTTTAAAGTCATTAAAGAAAAAAGCATGTTTGGTAAATTGGGCTTTGGTATCGAGCGCAGCACTTTCTTATTGGATAATGAAGGCAATCTCTTGAAAGAATGGCGCAAAGTAAAAGTTGCAGAACATGCAGAAGCTGTAATTGAAGCGATTAAAGCACTTTGATTTCTAATTACAAAAAGAAAAGCCTAGCCTTCGCTAGGTTTTTTTATATCTAAAATATCTTTCCTCTTTATTAATAAAATTATCTACAATTGTAGATGACAATTTAATGAAAAATCATCATCTTAGTAAATTATATCACTCATAGACATCAAAAATGTTTGCATTATTCACAATCAAAGATTATTATCTCTACCAATAACGACTACAATTGTAGTCATTTAATTTTAGGATAGATGAATGTCACACATTAAAATTACGAAAACAGAATGGGAAGTGATGCGTATCCTTTGGACGCAAGGTGAATGCTATAGCAATGATGTCACCACATTACTGTCTGAAAAATTTGAATGGAAACCTTCAACCGTTAAAACCTTAATCGCACGTTTAGTGAATAAAGGTTATGTCGGTAAACATGCTGAAGGTAATCGCTATCGTTACTTCCCTACCATTTCAGAAAAAGAGTCGCTCCAACAAACTCGCGCTGAATTGGCTCACCATATTTGTTCCACGAAAATGGGTAAATATATTGCTGCATTACTAGAGGAAAACCCTCTTTCCCACAGCGATATTGCTTTAATTGCTCAAGCATTAGAGAAAAAATCATTGGTTGCACTCGATAAAGTTCCGTGTAACTGCATTAAAGGTCAATGTACATGCATTGATGATTGTTGTTCTGAGAGTATTAAAAAAGGAAAAATCGCATGAAAAAAGTAACATTTTCTGTACCAGAAATGAGTTGTGGCCATTGTACTTCTTCCATTGAAAAAGGATTAAGTGCTGTTGCTGGTGTTCATTCAGTAACATCTGATTTAGCAACAAAAACAACAACCATTGAGTTTGACGATGCAGTAACAACTGCTCAGTTAATCGAAACATTTGATGATATCGGTTTTGATGTAAAGGAAGCATAATATGAGTTCAAATGAAACAATTCGCCAAGAGACATTTGCCATCACAGGAATGACATGCACCAACTGTTCTGCACGTATTGAAAAAGCCTTAAATAAAAAGGAAGGCATTACAAATGCGTATGTGAATTTCGCGACAGAAAAAGCGGTTGTTTCATTTGATACAAATGTTATGACAACAGAAACAATCGAAGACATCGTTACTAAAGCTGGTTATGGTGCGATCCTAGATTTAGCAGAAAACCAAGAATCCTTGGAAAAAGCTCAAATTAAAGAGCTTAAAAAACTAAAAATAGAACTCATCATAAGTAGCTTATTATCTCTCCCAATGGTGATTGGTATGTTCGCCATGATGCTGAAAAGTGAAGCTGCATGGGTTCATTTTGTGCATACACCTTGGGTGCAATTACTATTAACAACACCTGTTCAATTTTATATTGGTGCACGTTTTTATAAAGGCACGTATCTATCTTTAAAAAATGGCTCAGCAACGATGGATGTTCTCGTTGCACTCGGCACAACAAGCGCATATTTATTAAGTATTTATAATGGTTTCTTTAGCAATCCTCAAGGGCACTTATACTTTGAAGCTAGTGCTGTAATCATCACATTAATTCTCTTAGGTAAATATCTAGAACATTTAGCAAAATCTCGTACAAACAGTGCGTTAAAACAATTATTAGATCTTCAACCTAAAACAGCACTAGTTTTAGATGAAAACAATCAACCCAAAGAAATTCCTGTAGAAGCAGTTAAAGTGGGCGATTTGATTTTAATCCAACCAGGGCGTTCTATCCCTGTGGATGCTGAAGTAGTTTCAGGCTATACATCCATTGATGAAAGCATGCTCACAGGCGAAAGCTTGCCTGTAGAAAAGAACATCGGCGATGTGATTTACAGTGGCACAATGAATAGCACAGGTACATTGACTGCAAAAGTATTGAAAGCAAGCAATGACAGCACATTATCTAAAATCATAAAAATGGTGGAAGATGCACAAGGTAGCCGTGCACCGATTCAAAAATTAGCCGACACAATTTCTGCAATCTTTGTGCCAACAGTGATTGCTATCGCAATTCTAACTTGGTTAATCACTTGGTACATCACGAAAGATTCAACCACAGCTATTATTCATGCCGTTTCAGTATTAGTAATCGCTTGCCCATGTGCTTTAGGTTTAGCAACGCCAACTGCAATTATGGTGGGTACAGGATTAGGTGCTCGCCATGGCATTTTAATCAAGAACGGTGAAGCACTAGAAACAGCTTCCATCATCAATGCTGTGATCGTAGATAAAACTGGCACATTAACAGAAGGCAAACCAGTTGTAACTGATTTCCAAGCTTTTTCTAATGATGATCAAACAATTCTAACGGTATTATCATCCCTCGAAACATTCTCGGAGCATCCTTTAGCGAAAGCCATTGTGAACTATGCCAATGATCAAGCAATCAAACCACAAACTGTTGATAATTTTACATCACACACAGGTTTTGGTATTTCGGGCGATTTGAATGGCAAAACATATTATGTGGGCGCAAAGCGTTTTATGGATCAACAAAACATCAATGTTGATGCACATATTGATGTGATCCAGCAATTAGAAAGTACTGGTAAAACTGTGATGTTATTGGGTTCGGATCAGCAGCTCGTTGGATTAATCGCCGTAGCGGATCAAGTGAAACCAACGACAGCAGAAGCAATTCAACGCTTACAAGCGAAAGGTATCGATGTTTATATGATGACAGGCGATAACAAGCGCACAGCCCTTCATATCGGCTCACAAGTTCATTTGGATGAATCACATATTTTTGCAGAAGTATTGCCACAAGATAAAGCAAACTATGTGAAAGAACTACAAAGCAAAGGTTTAAAAGTTGCCATGATTGGTGATGGCATGAATGATGCACCAGCATTGGCACAAGCGGATATTGGCATTGCAATGGGTACAGGCACAGATATCGCAATGGAAAGTGCAGACATCACAATCATGAATGGTGACTTAATTAATGTAGATCGTACTTTGCAGTTATCCAAAGAAACCATGAAAAAGATTCGCCAAAATCTCTTCTGGGCATTCTTATACAACACAGTTGGCATTCCATTCGCAGCCTTTGGTTTATTGAGCCCAATCATCGCAGGTGGCGCAATGGCATTCAGCTCTGTGAGCGTATTAACGAACTCATTATTGTTGAATAAGAAGAAACTGTGATTTCAATCGCTACTTTTTAAACTCAATCAAAGCAGATCTCATGATCTGCTTTTTTATTATTTATAAACTTGTAATTACATTTACCAAACAATAAAACAATGTATAATTATAAAAATAATAGTCCCTTAAAGGAAATCTACAATGGGTGAAATACTAATCTTCATCATCGGCGCGATAGGCTTATGGCTGATATTCATTCGCCAACCTAATCGAGAAAATAAAAATCGCATTGAAGAACTCACAAAAATTCTAGATCTCTTGCAGTATAAAGTGGATAGATTAGAAAAAGAGCTCAAAGAAAAACAACTTACTCAGCCTACAACTAAAAATTGTTATGATCAGCAAAGAAAATTGTTCTTACAACAATTATCTCCACCGACTGAAAACGTTGCTATACCTGATATTGAACAACCTATTACATCTCAAGAAGCCACTTTAGAGAGCTTCTTAGATCAGGAGACATTACAAGAAATTCAAATGCAGGTTGCTCAGGAATTAACGCCTCGACCAGCTGTGAAACAAATCGCCCCAACCGTTGATTTAAAACCTCAATCTAAAAGCTGGATTCAAAAAGGCATTGATTGGCTAAGTGATGGCAATGTGCCAGTCAAAGTAGGTATGTTGATTCTATTATTTGGCGTTGGAGCGTTATTAAAATACGCATTGGATCAATCATGGTTCACAATGACACACGCATTATTGCTCACAAGTGTTGCTGCATCTGGTGCTTTTGTTTTTGCTTATTACAAACGAGAATCTCACCGATTATTTTCCTTAACGGTACAAGGTGGCTCGATTGGTGTTCTTTTATTAACGTTATTCACCGCAGGAAAAATCGAGGAACTCATTTCCTTAAATACTGCATTTGCAGGATCATGTGCCTTAATTGTTTCAACGGCTGTTTTATCCGTGAGGCAAAATGCAATCGCCCTTGCCATCTTTGCAATATTTTCAGGATTCATGGCGCCTATTTGGTTATCATCAGGCAGCAATAACTACATTGCCCTATTCTCATATTACACATTATTGAATCTTGGAATCATTGCCATTGCATGGTTTAAGCCTTGGCAAAAACTTAATCTGCTTGGCTTTATTTTTACTTTTGGTGTTGGGATTACTTGGGGCGTTTTAAAATATACACCACAAAATTTCAGCACAACCGAGCCGTTTTTAATTCTATTCTTTGTGTTGTATCTCATCATTCCAATTTTCTATGCAAACCGAATGAAAGATCACAAAGAGAAAATTGTCGATGCATTTTTAGTCTTTGGAAATCCTTTAATTGCATTGTCTATTCAAGCGTATTTATTAGAGTATTCAAGATCTTCATTAACACTCAATGCTTTCGGACTTGCGCTAATTTATTGTGCCTTAGCTTATTCTATTCGTCGAATTACAGATTATCGTTTACTCAAAATTGCTTATACAGCTTTATTCTGGCTCTTTGTAATTTTGGCAATACCATTGGCATTTGCAGCGAAACAAACAGGCATCATCTACACATTATTTGGCACAATGCTCTTTTGGTGGGCTGAAAAATCTAATGATGCTTACACTAGAGCAATTGCGATTCTCTTCCATATCTTATCTGTATTCACTGTCATTTATGGCGTGATGGCTAGTTTTTCATTAATAGCTTATACAGCTAATTTCATTGCATTAGCTTTCTCTGCATTCTTCATCACATATCAATGTATCCGACATCAACGTCATGATTTAGAAAAAGCCATGTTGGCAAATGGTTTATTCTTTTGGCTATTGGCAGGGATTTTGCAAATTTTAGATAGCAATATTACTCATACAACAACTGCAATAAGTTTCTTCTTTGCTGGTACCGCTCTCATTATCGCGATGGTATATACACAATTTATCCAAAAATTAGCGCAGAGCATATTATATCCAGACCTTACATTCGGCATATTTATCGTAGGTACTGTGGTTTACATGTCACCATTATTAAGCCATTTGCCTTTAACATTAGATACTGCTCGATGGCTCAATGGTAGCTTCTTATTAGGATATCTATTCATCGGTTTATTCTGGCTAGCTTTCTGGGTTCTGCGCGAAGAACAATCGCCCATTATTCAATCTTCACAACTCTGTTTTTGGTGCATTAGCCTATTCATGCTTTGCTATGATTTCAATGGCTTTGCTCATGTGTTGGTCGATAATGCTAGCCAGATTCAATTATCGTGGGTATTTGTCGCATTACCTTTAATAGGTTTTTATTATATCTTAACATGCAAACCACAGTGGCTCATTGCCCCATTTGAAGATAATAGATTAATCCAAGGTCGAAGCTTTATCCTCTCACTCATCGCTATTATTTTCTTTATATGGATTGGGCTATTCCACACAGCAGGCAAAATGTTCTTATTGCCAATATGGTTACCAATTTTCAATGCTTATGACTTGGCACAAATCTTATTGATTGCTTGTGTTGTACATTTTTTCATTACTGCACGAATCAAACATTATATCTATTGGTCAGCAAGCCTTAGCTTAATCATGATCACACTCATGATTGTGCGTACATGTTATTTCTATCTTGGCTTAACTCATTGGTCAATCAGCTTATTGTTCGATAAAAATATCCAAATCGCTTTCACAATTATTTGGACATTATTGGGCTTTACCTTCTGGGTTTATGGCTCTAAAAAACGTTCTCATTTGATTTGGAATATTGGTGCTGCATTGATGGGCTTAGTTTTATTGAAACTATTACTCATTGACCGAAGCAATCTTGGCAATGTTACAGGTATTATTTCATTCATTGGCTATGGTTTATTCTGCTTAGTGATCGGTTATTTAGCACCACAACCACCGAAAGAGCAATCATAATTCACCAATAAAACAAAAGGCGCTTAAAGCGTCTTTTTATTATCCTCAAATTCTATACAAGATTTTACGAATCCATAATTGTGTTAAGAATGCCATCATTAATCCATTGATAAAAATCTGAATGATTAAATTAGCAATATATTTACCGCTATAAATTTGCACCAAGTAATTAGCAAATAAAATACTCACAAATAGTGATATCACTAATAGTATTACCACTATCACTAAACGCAATTTTATAAATTTATTTACCTCATAAATATCAGCATATTGAACGCGATCATATATTAAGCAAACTATTAATACAGCTAACGATATCTGTATTTTGAAAATAGAAAATTGCGCTAAAGATAATTGAAAAATTACAACCATCCAGTAAAACAAAAAGGCAACTGTACAAAATACTAGAAACAATTGCATACCATGACTCAATGGCATTACATCTTTGGCACGTTTAACAGGAAAACCTAAAGCAATTACTAACCATAAAAGTAATGGTGCAAATAAAGGTTCAATCAACATACCCAAAAAAGGTAGAAAATAAAATGATAGCCATCGTAAAATTTCGTACGATATTTTTCCTTCTAAGCCTTTAATCATGCCCAAAGATAGTCCCATCATCAATAAAGATAAAATTAATGACAGTGCACAGCTCAAAATAATTAATGTAACTAAGTTTTTCAGTGTGATTACTAATGGTTAATGCTGAAATATCAGCATTGCCATGACTAATGTTGGCAAGATAACTAACAACAATGTATAAAGATTTAATTGTTGCCACAGAAAACCACTTACCAATACTGTTTGTTCCGAATATATACCAAAACCAATGTACAAAATAATACGGGCAAAAAAGATGCCTAGTATTACAGAACTTGGCAAAATTAAAGGCTGTAACTTATTTATATATTTCATAGTATTTTTATTATGAATGATTCATAGAAATATCATACTACATAAGAAAAAAGCTCACTGTTTTTGAACTGCACCCCAAAAGTTGGACACAACTTTGGGGTGTTTTTATATGGCGAAGTATTCTTTTGACTTCAAATTGAAAGTCGTTAAGTTCTATCAAAAAGGTAATGGTTATCGCTCTACAGCTGATCATTTTAATATCGATCAATCCACTGTTAGAAAGTAGATTAAAGCCTATGGATATCATGGTAAAGCAGGGATTCAACCAAGAACAACAAAACGATCATATTCTGCTGCATTTAAACACCATGTATTGAGGTTTATGTCAGATCATTATTATTCTGTTCGTGAAGCTGCTGCATATTTCAATATTCCTGCGTTTACATCTGTATTAGAATGGCAATCTCTGTTTGAACAAGGTGGTTTAACAGCCCTTGAGCCACGTAAGAAAGGAATATCTCAAAAGATGAAGCGACCAAAGAAACCTGATAATCGTACAGAACAAGAAAAACTGATTGATAAGCTTCAAGCTGAATTAGCTTATCTTCGTGCGGAGTATGATGTCTTAAAAAAGTTTCAGGAGCTAGATGCGAAGGAAGAAGCGCTAAGGCGCAAACAATCATCGCAGAAGAACTTAAAGTAAAACATTCATTACCATCTTTGTTTAAAATCATGAAGCTTGCTAGAAGTACTTATTACTACCATAAACTAGCCCTTGCTCAGCCTGATTCTGATGAAAGTCTCAAAGAGCGAATTGCAGCTATTTTCCATGAGCATAAAGGCCGATATGGTTATCGTCGAATTACAGCAATCTTGCAAAAAGAGTTTGTGATTAATCATAAAAAGGTTCAACGAATCATGCAATTATTGAACCTTAAATCATTAGTTAGGATTAAAAAATATCGATCTTATAAAGGTCAAATTGGGAAAATAACAAGAAACATTTTAAAACGTAATTTCAAAGCCACAAAGCCGAATCAAAAATGGGTAACGGATGTAACAGAGTTTAAGGTAAATGGTGAAAAGCTGTATTTATCGCCTATTTTAGATCTATACAATCAGGAGATTATTAGCTATGAAGTTGCTAGGAATTCCAAATATGAATTAGTGGGCAAAANGTAACGGATGTAACAGAGTTTAAGGTAAATGGTGAAAAGCTGTATTTATCGCCTATTTTAGATCTATACAATCAGGAGATTATTAGCTATGAAGTTGCTAGGAATTCCAAATATGAATTAGTGGGCAAAATGTTGCGTAAAGCATTGAAACATTTAAAGCTGCAGAAGAAAAGTCGCAAGAAGCTGATTCTAAATTCTGATCAAGGTTGGCAATATCAAATGAAACCCTATCAACAATCCTTAAAAGATCATCAAATCAGACAAAGTATGCCTCGTAAAGGCAACTGCTATGACAATGCTGTGATTGAAAACTTCTTTGGTATTTTGAAGTCTGAGTGTTTTCATGTGAAAAAATTTGAATCAGTCGATCAACTAGAGAAAGAAATTCATGAGTACATCGATTATTACAATAATGATCGAATTAAACTCAAACTAAGAGGACTGAGTCCGATAGAATATCGAAATCAGTCCTTATCTTTATAATTTATAAACTGTCCAAGTTTATGGGGTCAGTTCATTTTGTGAGCTTTTTATCATTCATATTGAAAATATCTGATTACATATAATCTTTTAACCAGAATTTTAACGTTGTTTTATCATTGGATAAAATTAAGTTCTTACCATCATCTTCCAATGAAACTTTCGCACCATTTTCTAACAACTGGTTAATTTTTTGATCGAGTTGATTTAATGTTGCATCACTACAGAATTTACGAGTCATGCCAACGCCTTTAGCCATTAATACACCATTTTTCAACTCGCCTTGACCAAAATAGTTATTACACATTTCGCCAGAGATATTCATCTTTTCGCCAAACGCAATATTTGGGGACATTGCATTCTTGGCTGTACGATAAGCTTTGCCATCAATTTCCGTCAAAACATAATTATGATGCTGAAGATCTTTAGCTGTGACAACATGTGAGCCTTGATTCATTTCACTACCTTCACTTGCACATGCTGTTACTAATAGTAATGTTGCTGCTGACATTAAAATTTTCTTCATAATGACCTCTTTTGAGATTTATCGTCTGTGAGCTTCTATCACAAATGGTAACTGAATTAAGCGATCAATCAAACGACTTAATTGATTTAAATGATTCAATTCAACCGTAGCAAAGATTGTCGCAATGCCTGATTCATCATTTTTAATCGTAATATCAATGATTCGTAATTGTTCATTCGTGATTAAGTTATTCACTTCTTTCAATAAGTCATGATGCGGATGTGCTTTAATAATTAAATCAGATGTTGCTTTTTGATCAGCATCATAGCCCCAATCCACATCAATCTCACGCGCTGGCGATTGCTCCACCATATTGATGAAGTTTGAACAAGTTTTACGATGAATCACAACACCACGATTAATTGTTACAAATCCACCAATCACTTCAGGTGGCGCTGGTTTACAACATGGCGCCATTTGCACCAATAAATTACCAACACCTTGAACACGAACGCCGCCATCATTGCTCTTCGATTGCGTTTGTGGGCGAATCAAGGAATCTGGCGTAATGGCAGGTTCTGCCACATGCATATTCGGTACACGTGTTAAGAATTGGTTAATAGTGACTTCACCAGAACCTAATTGAGCATGTAATTCATTAACTGAATTACAGTTCAGTTTCTTCGCAATTTTTAATAATGCATCTGGCGATAAGTTTAAATTCAAACGTGAGAACTCACGATCCAATAACTGTTTACCTGCTGCAATATTTTTCTCTTGTGCCTGTTGCTTGAACCAACCACGAATTTTCGCACGGGTTCTGTTAGATTTAACATAAGCCAAATGTGGTGATAACCAATCTCGGCTTGGAGAGGCATTTTTCCCTGTTAAAATCTCAACTTCATCACCGTTATTCAACACATAAGTTAATGGCACAATTCGACCATTCACTTTTGCACCACGACAACGATGACCTAAATTTGTATGAATTTGATAAGCAAAATCCAACGGCGTTGCACCTGCCACTAATTCGATTGCTTCTCTATTCGGTGTTAATACATAAACATTTTCACCAAAAAGATCTTTGTCCAACAGCTCTTTAGTCGATTCGCTATTAGCTTCTTGGTCCAACAATTGGCGAACGCGATTCAATTTAGCTTGCTGACTTAAAGATGCATCACTCTCTTTATAATGCCAATGGGCAGCAACGCCCAACTCTGCATGTTCATGCATTTTTCGTGTACGAATTTGTACTTCAATCGCTTTATTATTCGGCCCTAAAACAGCGGTATGCAAAGATTGATAACCATTAGGTTTAGGGTTAGCGATATAGTCATCAAACTCTTTTGGCAAAGGTGGCCATTTTTCATGAACCATGCCTAAAACACGATAGCAATCTGATAAGTTTTTCACAATTACGCGTACAGCACGCACATCCAATAACTCTTCAAAAGATTTACCTTTTGTGGTCATCTTTTTCCAAATACTGTAAATGTGTTTCACTCGGCCTGAAATTTCAGCTTCAATATGCTCCGCAGCCACCATCATTTCTAATTCTTCAATGATTTGATGGATATAAACTTCACGATCCAATCGTTTCTCATTCAAGTTTTTAGAAATCATTTTGTAATCTTGCGGTCTTAAATAGTGAAGAACTTCATCTTCCAATTCCCATTTAANCTCATTCAAGTTTTTAGAAATCATTTTGTAATCTTGCGGTCTTAAATAGTGAAGAACTTCATCTTCCAATTCCCATTTAAAACGACTCAATCCCAAACGATTCGCTAATGGTGCAAAAACATCGCGCGTTTGCTCTGCCACTGCAATTTTAACTTCATCACTTTCAAATTTTAAGTGGCGCATTTTCACCACTTGATTTGCCAAAATGATCACCAATGTTTGAACGTCTTCAACAATGGCCAATAACATTTTTCGTAAAATTTCTTTCGTTTTTTCCTGCGCACCTGACAAATCACTCGTTTCTTTCAACAAGTTCAATTGGCGCAAGAAACTACGATAAGATTCTGGCACTTGATCGATTGGAATTTCCAACACAAAGAACATCGCCGTGACGCGCAGAGGAATACCAGAGACTTGACCCAATAAATAAGCAGTTTCCAATGCTCGTTTAAAGCGTTCATCATCTTGGTATTTCATTAAAAATTGATATTCTTCATCGGGCCAACAACCGTGGCACTCGGTGAACCAATCCCGCAATTTTTTCTCGTCAACGACTCTAGACATCCGTTCCTTCTTTATCAGTTAAGGTTCGTGATAAAAGTTATCTCTTGCGTGTTTTGCTCGACTAAAGACTTCTAATATTGTTTCGCGATCTTCTTTATCCAACGCTTCTTCCACCAATGCAATTTTCTTCAAATATGCACGGAGAACTTCAAGCACTGCTTCTCTATTCTCTAAGCAGATATCCGTCCACATTTCAGGATTAGATGTTGAGATTCGCGTAAAATCTCTGAATCCACCTGCTGCAAAACGGAAAATTTCAGCACGATCATCCAAGTTTGCCAATGTATCCACTGTGCTATAAGCCAATAGATGTGGAATGTGCGATGTTGCCGCCAAAACTTGGTCATGATGCACAACGCCCATCTCTTCCACAATTGATCCCACTGCTTCCCACATTTTTGTCAATGTCGTAACGGCTGTGTGATTATTATTAATGTGTGGAATGATCAATGTTCTGCGTTTTTCAAATAGCTCAGCAAAGGAGTTTTCTACACCGTGTTTTTCTGTCCCTGCAATCGGATGCGCTGGCACAAAACGTTTCGGTAAAAAACCCACTGCTTCAGTAATTGTACGAATGACGGAGCCTTTTGTAGAACCCACATCACTCACAATTGCATCTTCTTTCAGAAACGGCATCATCTCTTTCATGAGCTTGCCCATCACAGTGATCGGCGTTGCCATGATGATGATGTCCGAATCCTTCACAGCCGTTTCAAGATCAGTTGTTACAATGTCAGCAACGCCCAAATCTTTAGCTTTTGCCAAAGCATCTTCGTTGCTGTCATACGCGATGATTTGAGACACGGCATTGTTTTTCTTCAATGCACGCGCCAAAGAACCACCGATCAAACCAATCCCGATGATTGTGACTGTATTCACAAAAAACGGCTTACTTAATTCTATTTTCATAGGTGATTACACCATTTCGATCACATCAAACTCAACTTCTGGTGATACATCTGCTTCATAATCCACAGCTGCCAAACCAAAACCAAACAAGCGAGAGAAGTTTTCTTTATAGCCTTTGTAGTCTGTCAAATTGTCAACTGTTTCAGTTGTGACTTCTTTCAAGATTAATTCACAAGCAGTTTGTACTTCTGGCTTCAATTCCCAATCATCTAAACGGAAACGACCTTGTTCATCCACTTCGCCTGTATTGCCATACATGCAAGTTTCAAATAAACGTTGAATTTGTTCGATACAATCTTCGTGTAAGCCAGTTTCTTTCATAACACGGAATGCTGCTGAAATGTATAAAGGCATAACAGGAATCGCTGAAGAAGCTTGCGTTACAACTGATTTCAATACAGCAACAGCAGCTTTACCTTGGTATTTAGCATCTAACATTGCATTGATTTCACGTGAAGCACGCTCAACGTCTTCTTTTGCTTTACCCAAAGTGCCGTGCCAGTACATTGGCCATGTGATTGCTGTACCAATGTATGAATAAGCAACTGTTTGAACATTAGGTGCTAAAACGCCAGCTTCATCCAAAGCTTTCATCCATAATTCCCAATCTTGTCCGCCCATTACAGTGATTGTGTCTGCAATTTCTTGCTCTGTTGCTGGCTCTACTGTTGCTTCAATGATTTCATTTTTGTTGGTATCTAATGAAGGTGCACGATATGTATCACCGATTGTTTTCAACGCAGAACGCACAACTTCACCTGTTGCTGGCAATTTACGAACTGGCGAAGCCAATGAGTAAACTACACAATCTACAGTGCCTAAGTCAGCTTTGATCAACTCAATCACTTTTGCACGTACTTCATCAGAGAAAGCATCGCCATTGATGCTCTTAGAATATAAACCTGCTTCTTTTGCATATTTATCAAAAGCTGCTGAGTTATACCAACCTGCTGTACCTGTTTTCTTTTCTGTCCCTGGTTTCTCAAAAAATACACCGATTGTTGCAGCATCGCTACCGAATGCTGCTTCAATACGAGAAGCCAAACCATAACCTGTGGATGCGCCGATCACCAATACACGTTTTGGGCCATTCTCTAATTTACCCTTTGAACGAATATATTCAATCTGCGCTTTAACGTTTTCATCACAACCTGTCGGGTGTGCCGTTGTACAAATGAATCCACGAATTTTTGGTTGAATAATCATAATGTTCCACGCTTTCTATAAAGTTAATAATTTTTCGTTAATGGTGTTCATCATAGCATTAAACGCTGTTTGGAATTGCTCAATGCCTTCTCTTTCTAATTTTTTAGTCACATCTTCCAATGAAACACCCAATGAATCTAATTGCTCTAAAATTCCATCAACATCCGCTATATTATCCATGATGGTCAACTTAGCGGTACCATGATCACGGAAAGCATCATACGTTGCTGGTGGTACTGTATTCACAGTTTCAGTGCCAATTAATGAATCCATATATAAGACATCAGAATACGCAGGATTTTTTGTGCCTGTTGATGCCCATAATAAACGTTGTGGCTTTGCGCCTTTTGCTTGAAGGTCTTTGAATCTTCTTGCAGCATAATGCTCTAAAAAGTGTTGATACGCTTTCTGTGCATTCGCAATTGCAATTTTACCTTGCAATGCTTTGCCATTTTCAGCGAGTAAAGGATCAATTGCTGCATCAATGCGCGAAATAAAGAAACTCGCCACAGATGCAATATGATCCACAGATTTTCCTGCTGCTGCACGTTTTTCTAAACCTGCAATATAACCTTCAATCACACGCAAATAACGCTTCACAGAAAAGATCAAAGTCACGTTGATATTAATCCCTTCCGAGATCAAATGAGACATTGCTTCAACACCTTCAATCGTTGCAGGTACTTTGATCATCGCATTTTTACGATTGATCTTATTCCACAACAATTTAGCCTCTTGAATCGTGCCCACAACATCATGCGCAAGATCAGGTGAAACTTCTAAACTCACATAACCATCTAAGCCATCAGTTGCTTGATACACTGGCATGAATAAATCACATGCCATTTGAATATCTTTCACTGCTAATTCAAAAAAGATACTATTAGGTGAATTGAAGCTTTTTTGTAGTGCTTTAATATCCGTATCATAAGCTGAAGAACTGCGAATCGCTTTATCATAAATCGCGGGATTTGACGTAACACCACGCAAATCATCTTCTTTGATCAAGCGAATCAATTCACCATTTTCACTCAACATGCCACGTTCAATATTGTCATACCAAACACTTTGACCTAATTTGTTTAATTGTTGCAATGGATTCATACAAACCTCTTTCTTAATTTCTATATTATCCTAACGCTTCTCAATTCTTCTGCCAATATCAGATGGCAACTTTTTAGCACTACCTTTTGGCAACCAAACAGGAATATTTGCAGGGATTGCAACTTTGTTCAAACGCACATTCTGCAACCATGCAGGATTTAGCTCAATCAATGTCATTTCTGATACCATCAATGCATTTGCTAAATCTCTCACTTTGATTGGCTGAACCAATGTTACGCCATCCACTTTTCTGCGTGCTTTATGAACTAAATCAGGAAAGTAGCTACTACCATTTTCTGCAATTTTCTTAGCAGCTAAGAATTCTGCATAGAAGTTACGTGATGCAAAGCCAAATCGTGGACCTTGATATTCCCACACAATGCGACCGATATCAGGGCTGATTTCATTTTTAGCACGAACCATTCCGCCCACGCCATGATTATAGCCAGTCAATGCTAATGGCCATTCTCCAACACGATCATGCGCTTCACGTAAATAAACTGCCGCACCTTGTGCTGCCATGAATGGATCTAAACGACCATCAATCACATTACGCTGCATTGGTAAATAACCACGTGCTGTCGCTGGCATAAATTGCCACATGCCTGATGCGCCCACAGAAGAATAAGCATGGCCTTGGAACGATGATTCCACATGTGGCAAATATGCAATTTCTGTTGGCACATTATTCTTCTTCATGATTTTCTTGAATTCAGGCATGTAATAGCCACTGATCTCTAAACCACGACGAAAATTATTTTTTAGGCCTGTTTGATAACGTAATCTCTCTGGCGCTTCATAGATTGCTTTTTCGCCCCCTGCTTTTTTCAGCATTGCGACCCATTTTTTCTGCTCAGATGTTAGTGCTTTCTTTGTTTGATAACTATCAACCATCGTCGTTAAACGTTCGCGCAATACCGATTCATGGCTATTTAAAACACTTCTGCGATTCGCACTTGGAACATCTTTAATCTCATAAATAACATCTAAATAACGATTATCATGATAAACCGCTTGGTTTTCACTCCATTCGCTATAAACACGTTCCCAGAATGTTACCATCGATTTCATAGCCTTAGGTTCAGGAAACTGCTTGGATTCTGATGCACAACCAGCCAAAACAATGACGCTTAAAATCGTTAAACGTTGGATAATTTTCTTCATGGGGAGTTCTCTACAGTTGAGCTGTCATTTACTTTTGATTACTTGCTTGGTCAACAATTGCGGATACGAAACTTTCAGCTTCAAAAGGGCGTAAATCTTCAATTGCCTCACCAACACCAATAAAGCGTACTGGTACTTTTAATTTGTCAGCAATTGCAAAAATAATCCCACCTTTTGCTGTACCATCTAGCTTTGTAAATGTGATGCCAGATAATGGCACAATTTCATTGAATTGTGTGGCTTGATTTAATGCATTTTGTCCAGTCGATGCATCTACAACTAACATCACTTCATGTGGCGCGGTTTCATCCACACGTTTCATTACACGATGAATCTTAGCTAACTCTTGCATTAAACCTGCTTGAGTATGTAAACGCCCTGCTGTATCTGCAATCAACACATCCACTTTACGTGCTTTTGCTGATTCCATTGCATCAAAAATTACAGAGGCAGGATCGGATCCTTCTTTTTGTGCAACCACAGGCACATTATTGCGCTCTCCCCAAACTTTCAATTGATCTACAGCTGCCGCACGGAATGTATCACCAGCTGCCAACATCACGCTTTTACCTTCCATTTGGAATTTCTTAGCCAGCTTACCAATTGTGGTTGTTTTACCAACACCATTCACACCCACCATTAAGATCACATAAGTTTTATGTTCATCATTATTTGCAACTAATGGTTGTTCAACTGGCTTTAAAATTTCAACCATTTCACGATTCAACAATGCCAACAATTCATCAACATTGGATAGGTTCTTACGTGAAACTTCTTCTGTAATATTTTTGATTAACTTTTGCGTCACTTCAACGCCAACATCTGCCATCAATAAGCGCGTTTCTAATTCTTCTAGGATGTCATCATCAATTTGTTTTTTACCCACAAACAAATCAGCCAAACCTGATGTAATACCATCACGAGTTTTGCCTAAGCGCTCTTTTAATCGTGTAAAAAATCCCGTTTTAGGTTTTTCTTGATGAACTTCTGTAAATGCATGCTCTTCGATAATTGCTTCAATATTTTCTTCAACCGTTTTAACTTCGTCAATGGCTTCTGGTACTGAATCAACAATAGTTTCTTGTTGTTCTACTTTCTCTTCCACGACTGATTCAGCAACTGCTTCTAGAATTTCTTCTTTTTCAATCTCTGCAATTGTTTCTTTATGATCTTCTTGTAATTCAATTACAGGCTCTACAACAGCTTCTTCTAATGCAGCTGGTTGTTCTACGATTTCTTCTTTAAGCTCTACTGCTTTAGTTACTTCTTGTACTTCTTCAACTTCTACAGTTGGCGTTTTAACCAATAATTCTTCAATATCATCTTCAGTTTGCTTAACCTCAGCAATCGCTTCAGGCACAGATTCAACAACAGCTTCATGTTGTTCAACTTTCTCTTCCACAACAGATTCAGCAACTGCTTCTAGAATTTCTTCTTTTTCAATCTCAGCAATTGTTTCTTTATGATGTTCATGTTGCTCAATGACAGGTTTAACTGTCTCAGCCAATGCAGCTGAATCCACAGCAATGTCATCAGCAACCGCAGGCTCTTCAACAACGTTTTCTACAACTTCTTCAACTTTAGGTGTTTCTTCTACTTTTTTATCTGATTTAAAAAGACGAGAAAACCATGAGCCTTTCTTTTCTGACATGCCAATAACCTTCAACCAAAATTAGGGTAAATTAAATGACTGGCATTTTATCAAAAATTTAGTATTGGTGCTCAAGTACGATTTTTTTAAAAAAGCACATTGAATTAGTTTGATTATTTTTTGAAAAACTCTATAAATGGTTAATCTGCTACAAAGCAAGTTCATTACCTATTGTAAACAAGATTTCTAATTGCAACTGTAAGTATTGCAACTATTATATAAAGCACAATTACTATAACCATATTAAGTAATGATGGTTGCTTTGTTTGGGAACCATATCGATTAATCGATTTATCACCATCCGCAAACAATAAATAAAGCATAAAACATATATTTATAAATGGTACAAAAAATAATAATACAAATGAGCCTGGCCGATTCAGATCATGCAATCGTAATATTGCAGCACGCNTTATATAAAGCACAATTACTATAACCATATTAAGTAATGATGGTTGCTTTGTTTGGGAACCATATCGATTAATCGATTTATCACCATCCGCAAACAATAAATAAAGCATAAAACATATATTTATAAATGGTACAAAAAATAATAATACAAATGAGCCTGGCCGATTCAGATCATGCAATCGTAATATTGCAGCACGCAGATTCAAATATATATAAATGATAATTATTAGCGGAAACAACACCTGAAGTAAAACCCACATGTTTGTCATTCCGACAAGAAAAGTCAAAGCCAAGAAAACTAAAAAGGCTAAGATATTTAATAACAAAATAGATCTAAAATAACTTAGTCTTCCAAATCTTCCCTGCAAGCTTAGTCCTACAACTGAAATTGAATTTATAGTATCTTTGATTATATTTTCCATTTATTTTTATATCTTAAATTAGTCAACACTTAGTCTTTAGCAAACTACCCAAAAATCTACATAGAGTCAATATATCTAAATTTATCATGAAGAATTGCATTATCAACATAAGTGCCTATACTATTCACAGTAAAACTCTAATACGAGCATAATAAAGGGAAAAATGGTGATAGCAAAAATAGCAAAGCCTTTACTTATTTAGGTGCTATTTTTGCGAGATAATAAATATAATACATTCCTGTTGCACCTAACATAATGTATACCCATAAAAAAAAGCTACTATATTTTTTTACTATAGATAAATTAATAAGAATTCTAACTACGTTTAAAACTATCACAATCCCGCACCACAAAGCTAAAGAAAGAATATAAAAATCAATAGTAAAAGTTTTTTGTTCGTAATGAGTAATGAATATTCCATGGTCAAAAAAGTTTAAGATAAACCAATAAGACAAAGTAGTGGCTATAGAAGCCAAGAACATTATTATGATGCTAAATATAATCCAATACTGATAGACAGCTTTTCTAGGTATCCTTCTTTTCTTACTCATCATTAGGACTTAGACAAATATATTAAATAAAAGCCTACACTAAAGCAGCCGATAATAAATAACCATCCTAATAATTCACTAAGTTTTTTAAACTTTTCTGAGTTAGGAAGTATTACAGAGATCAAATATATAGAAGTAGCTAATAATGTAAATAAAAAAACATACAAACATATCTTTAAATTTATGAAATTTGTACTATAAAGTTTTATAGATAAACCATGTGCATGAATATTAACTCCTAGCCAAATAAAAGAAATTAAAACCATTGTTTCAATTAAAGAAATAACAAATGTCAATATTACCAAATTAAATAAATTTTTATTTTTCAATCTCTTTGCCCTTAGAAATAAACTGATTAATCGATTCTGTTGTTACATTACCTATTGCGTCGGCTCTTATCATAGCTTTAGCAAGAATTTTAGAATTGCTAAAAGTTGTATAATTGTGGACATAATTATATCCTCCATTACTATATAAATTATTTCGGTAACTCTGAGATAAATTATTCATAACGTATTGATTATTTATAGCTGAATAAGAAATGCCATATCCAAATGTACTAGCTGCCACATTTAATCCCACGGCGTATCCTNCATTGTTTCAATTAAAGAAATAACAAATGTCAATATTACCAAATTAAATAAATTTTTATTTTTCAATCTCTTTGCCCTTAGAAATAAACTGATTAATCGATTCTGTTGTTACATTACCTATTGCGTCGGCTCTTATCATAGCTTTAGCAAGAATTTTAGAATTGCTAAAAGTTGTATAATTGTGGACATAATTATATCCTCCATTACTATATAAATTATTTCGGTAACTCTGAGATAAATTATTCATAACGTATTGATTATTTATAGCTGAATAAGAAATGCCATATCCAAATGTACTAGCTGCCACATTTAATCCCACGGCGTATCCTGTATCAACTAAAGATTTATCATGAGTAATAGCATTATCGACATAGGTGCCTATGCTACTTACACCAATCAATCCCTTATATCCATATGCTGGTAACATAAATCCTGCTGTAGTTGCCACTATGGCAGACGCCATATCAATATCTCCATTGATAGCATATTGAATACCTGCATTAGTCACAAAGCCAACACCTGCACCAACCATATGAACTTTTAACGACACATCAGATACTGTCGCTAATGCTTTAGAATATGCACCTGCGCCCGCAGTCAATGTGAATGCAGCAGCAATACCTCCATTCAAATATTGAGCATTTTTCATCTCACTTTCTGAAATTTCTCCATCAGCGTGACGAACGGCAAGCATATCGTTTTCCTTAAGCGCTCCCCACGTTGCAAAGTTCCAAGCATTATAAAGCGCATTGTTGGCTGCAAGTTTTAATCCTATCCATTCAGCACTTTGCCCTTCTGCAAATTTTTCCTGAACATATTGATCTATTTGCCGCTCAGTTAAACCCAATGCACTGTAATTGCTATTCGCATTATCACCAATTCCAATTCTATTATCTACGGTAGTAAATGAATCATAAATACCATCTTTTGCTTGAACAAATGTATCTCCTATAGATTCCGTTACACTATCCCACACACCAACTTTATAATTATCTGGATTATCATCGAGCTTAATTGCCTTTGGCATATTTTCAGATAAATCATCCAATGTAGTTTGAACTTTCTCATAATCTCTTTCATTCAATACTAAATCAAATTCAGGATGATTATCTAAATAGGCTTGTTGTTCATCAGGCGTACGATCTAATATGTCATAAAGGCTTAATCTTTGTGAAAGTAATGAGTCGGCTCGATCATTATCTGCTTGGATGATCTCTTGAGATTGTTCCCAATAACCTTCCACTTGTCGTACTGTATTAATATCAGATAATTCTTGATTAACCTCATGAATGCGATTGACATAAATCTCTCTGATTTTATCAATCTTCTCTTGGCTGATTTCTAATTTTTCTTGTCGAGTGAGTTCACGATCATCTAAAGCCAATGTTGGATTTAAGTCTTCTTGTCTAGCATCTTGCTGTCTTTCATCAACGATTGGATGTTCTTCTATTGATTTTTCGAGTTGTGGTTCAATCTCCGGTTGTTTTGCAGTGCGTTCTAATTCATGTCCTGCAACCATTGTTGCTGTTTCAAGTTTAACTGTTTCTAGATGTTCTCTACTTTGTTCAACCACTCTGTCCAACTGTTCATTAATCTGCTGAGGATAGCGTTGCATTTCAGGTAACTGATTTTCTAGTAGCTGCTGAAAATGATCAGTTCTAACATCCGCAATCAATAAACTACGGGCTAAATCATCATGAGTTAACGGCTGCTCATACAAAGATGGATAAGGTTCAGGGATTTGCCCTGTAAGCTTATTCCATACACCCATTAAGCCTTGGCTTGCTTGTTCTATTTTAATTTCTCGCATTAGGATATCTCTATCCCTCTGATCAGTGGCAATGCGTACCATATCCTCTAAATGGCCTGTATCTTTCACTAAAACTTCATGTTTTTGTTCAAAATTTTGTAATTCACTCAATTTTTCACGAACTTCTATGGGCTTTTCAAAGCCTTCTTTATCTAACTCTATCTGTAAGGAACGCCCATTACAACGAGCCAAGACTAAATTACGATCAGGGTCATACTCCAACTCTTGAATATTTGCGGGGTTACCTGTTTTGATAANNNNTACTGATACATAGGATCATAATACTCAGTGAGTAAAATTGATAGCCAATCTATATGCAATCCGATTTTGCCTGTTGATAGTTGCATAGCTAATGCATCATCCAAAATTTGCTGTAAAACAGCATATCTACCTAATCCTAATCGTTTACGTAGAGCAAACAAGCCTTGTTTTAAATAATCACAATATTTTTTCCAACCCAACTCTTCGCCATAAGCATTACGATATTTTTCCACCATTTCTGCAAAATAGAGTTGAGAAATGCGCTGTAAGCGATTATCTAAAGGTTCTTCCACCACCACAACTGGCGCTAAAGCCATTGCAGCATGCAAAGTTTCAGGCACATGCACTTTGCCAATGTTACGACTTTCATCTTCCAACAGCCAAACAGGTAGATGTTTTTTTTGCACACAATTCACTGCCAAAGCATTTTCAAACGTTGCTTGAGCAGGCTGTGCTGTAATATTTTTTCCAAAAGCAGAGCCATGATGATTCGCTAAACCTTCCAAATCAATCATTGCATCAAAGTTTTGAAGAAGTTCTGTTTTGCCTGTGCCAGTATCACCACTCACAATTAACATGGGATGACTCCCAACACTTTCCAAAACAGACAATAAATAGTTTCTTAACCCTTTGTAACCCAAATGCACACGCGGTAATTCTATGCCAATTTCTTTGAGCCAACTTTGCGATAACTTTGAACGCATGCCGCCACGCGCACAATAAATCACAGCATCTGGATGATCCACATAAAACTGTTGCCATGCAGCAATCTTATGATCACGATTATCACCAGAAACTAATTGATAGCCCAATTCAATAGCTTTGTCACGACCTTTTTGTTTATAGCATGTTCCAACAGCAACTCGCTCTTCATCGGATAATATGGGGAAATTTTGAGATGTGGGCAAATGCCCAGTTGAAAACTCAATGGGCGCTCTAACATCTATTAGAGGCGCACCATTGAGTATGAGAGAATGATAATCCTCTAAGTCTTGTTTGGACGTTGTCATCATTGAACGATTTCTTGTTCCACTGCCATGTCATAAACCCAACGCTGATTTTCAGCACCTTTATTGTACTCTTTCAAGCGTAAGCGATATGCAATGCCATCTTCTGGTGAAAATCCTTCAATAGAACCTTCAAATGGTTGCCAAGCCTCGTTTTTGTCTGCGCGAATCTGCAAGCATTTAGCTTCAGGATTTGATGGGCAAGGTACTTTTTCATTGGATACATAAATGAAAATACGCTCATAAACTTCTGCTTTCACATCTTTATATTGACCTTGATCTAATACTACAGGCATATAAACACTTGCAGCTTCTTCGGCAATTGTACCTACTAAATATAAAGCATTGTCTTGACGAACCATTTTTGGTTGGCTCTCTAAAAATCCATTAATGCGAGCACTCATTTTCTCTAGTGGTTCGCTACATGCCATCAATGTACTTGCTAAATTACGAGAAGCCATAAACTCATCAAATTGATCAATTTCAAAGCCACCCATGATCGTATTACATCCACCTGTTACAGCAAAACGTTTCTCATCCATATTCAACGTTAATGACACTGAATTATCTTCAGCAATATTAGCGATGTTCAACTCTGCATATGTCGTAGTCATAGATGATGCAATCAACATTGTGCCAACCGCAAGAGATCTAATTTTCATGATGACTTCCTCTAGTTTTTCTTATCAATCGTGATTGCAGATTTTATCAGAAAACAAAGCTACTTTGACAAATTTACAACATAACTATCCGAAGGCTGCCATTTCAATAGTTTTTGAGCATATTGAGAAGAGACTTGATAATCGCCCCAGAAAGTATCAAAGAAAGCAGTTTTCCCTGTAAATTTCATCGCAGTTTTAGCCAATAACTTTGGCGCATAAAACAATTTAATAGGTACGACAGCCGCTACAGCAATCCCTTTCATCATTTCTGTAGTGGATAAACTGATATTATCAGAAATGATCATGGTTTCATTTCTAATCTCTGGCTGATGCAAAACCGCATTCAATGCTGATTCAAAATTACACAACGCCAATAGTGTGCGTTGATTATTGATTCGATCCAATGGCAATGGTCGATTCTCCTTCACCATTTGAACATATTGCCCAAATTCATTGACTGCATCAATATGATAAATCAAAGGCAAACGTAGAATAATTAAATTCATCTCACTATCTTTGCACAGTATTCTCAAAGCTTCTTCTGCTGCCAGCTTCGATTGAGCATAAGCACCTTTAGGCTTCAGTGGGCTTGCTTCAGTTAAAGGCAATTGGCTTTCTGTACCATGTACATCAGTTGTACTGATAAAAATGAAACGCTTCACATTTGATTCAATGGCAGCTTTAGCAACATTGATGGTATTCATTACATTAGCTTCATGAAATTCATCCTCACTACCCTTTTTATGCGAAGCCAATCCTGCGAAGTGAATCACAGTATCAACATTCGCAGTTAATTCTGCTGTTGCTTCTGATAAATCACGCACTAAATGATTAGGAAAGCTCTCTTGCTGACGACTTGTGGTCAATAAATAAGCATCGCTCGTTCTTTGCAAGAAACGCACAATGCGTTTACCTAAAAAACCTGATGCACCTGTGATTAAAATCGTTTCTGTCATGCCACAATGCCCAAAATACAAAAATAGTTAAATAAATAAAACAGTTAGAAAGATATTACCATGCTAAAATGGTCGGTTCAATGATAAACGCATAATGAATGAAACATATTTTTTGTACGATTATTGATCTATTGATAAAAAAGATGTGACAAGCAAATTTTATTATGTATAATGCAAATCCTTCTGAAGTTGAAGACACAACGGAGCGGTAGTTCAGCTGGTTAGAATACCTGCCTGTCACGCAGGGGGTCGCGGGTTCGAGTCCCGTCCGCTCCGCCACTTCTTCAATACTTCAAGATCTCTTGGAGCGGTAGTTCAGCTGGTTAGAATACCTGCCTGTCACGCAGGGGGTCGCGGGTTCGAGTCCCGTCCGCTCCGCCAGTTAATAAAAAAGCTTGTTATTGCAAAATAACAAGCTTTTTTATTGCCTAGAATATATCATCCAATCCTATATAATTAATTCTTTCGATGACCGAAATAGGATATTTACATGAATATTAAATTCCCCATTTTATTTTTAGCAATCATGACTCTATCTGCCTGCGCATCTGATATCCATGAAGCCAAGCGCTTAAAAACATGCATCATTGATGGCAATATTAACAATAACTGTGAACTCAAAACGTTAGAAAATGGTCAATAAACTCGCTGCACCAATAGAAAGCTAATCATTAAACTTAGCTTTCACCTATGATAAAAATAATAATTCAAGGCTAAATATAAAAATGAAGCTGCACTACTTGATCACTGTTTGTTTGAGCCTAATGCTCTTAATTGGCTGTTCGACACAGCTCAAAACCAATGAAGATACACAAAACTTAGAATTCACTGTGCAGAAATCTAGCACTGCCCCTATGAATCAATCATCTAAAGTCATCACCATTTCTGATCTTCTACCAGGGGATATTATTCTATCTTCCACAACAGGCATAACATCATGGAGCATTCGATTGGCAAGTTTAAGCAATGTCAGTCATGTTTCCATCTATTTAGGCGATAAAGAAGTCGCTGAATCCATAGGCAGTGGCACAAGAATCATTCCTATACAACAAGCCATTGATGAATCAAATAATATGGTTGTGTTGAGATTATTTGGATTAAATTCTGATCACGCAAAAAAACTACGTGAATTCTCTGAGCGCAATAACAATAGTGACTATAACTACAAAGGCATCATCATGCTCACGCCATGGATGGTCACTAAACGCATTTGTGAAATCCCTTTAGCACCTGAAACCATTCGCAACACTTGCTTAAAAACATTAGCCAAAGTGCAATTGGGCAAAAGTCAAACCAATGGCTTTTTCTGTTCGCAATTTGTTTTAGATGCATACAATTATGCTGGCATTCCATTATTTGATGGTGACTCATCTTGGATAACACCTGCTGATATTCTTCATATGCGCACCAATGATGTACCAACTTTTAAGGCAACACAGAGATTAAAATACATCGGGTACTTGAAGTTCTGGCGCCCTGCCAATTAAACATAATGCTTATAAATACAAAAAAGCTCATCCTAAACATAGGATGAGCTTTTTATTTCAATCTATATACATTTTAAAATGTACGATGACTCACAACAAAATCAGGTGCAATGCCAGATTCTTCAATGAACTCATAAGGATTGCGACCACGCAGGAAGCCATAATCAGCCATCAACGCTGTTTTCATACCAAAAGTATTGCCACCCAAAATATCTGTGTGCAATGTATCTCCCACCATCAATACGCGATCTGGCGTGATATTGCCCACAACTTCTAAAATCTTATTAAAACTCAATGCGTAGCACAATTGAAATGGCTTACCAAAGAAATGCACATCCACACCATCAATGGCTTTAATATCTAAAACATACGTGCCAGGCTCCACAGTAAATGCACTCATCAAGGGCGCACATACATCAGGGTTACCAATCAATACTGGACGCGGTCTTTTAGATAATGATTCTAATAACCAAGCCTGCTTTTCACTTGTCCATTCCATTGTGCCCAAGAAAATAATGCCATCGACAACATCTACATTTTCTTCTGTTAAGTGAATAGATTTCACTTTAAGTGTTGAAGCATCATAATCAGGTGATCCAATCACGCCCCAAGTTTTACCACGAGTACTTAAAGGATGAGATGGCACCGCATGCTCAACAGCACTGCGTGAAGAGATTACATTATCAGGTGAAATGCTGTAGCCCCATTTAGGATAACGCGCAGCATTCTTTGCCACAGGAAAAGTTGCACCATTCGTTAACACAAATGCTGATTTACCCTGCTCAACCAAACCATTAATAATTTCTGGCATGCCTTCAATAGTTTCAGCACCCACATTCAATACACCAAAACCATCCAATAACAACACATCAAATTCATCTGCAATATCTAATAATGATGAGACAAGTTGACTCGCTTTTTGAGGTTGCTTAACTTCTGGAAACAGAACATCGGGACGATAATGATTCAAATAAATATCCCAATTACGTTCAAAATCTGACATTACTTTTCCTTAATTTGTATGTCCAGCTGGCAAATCAATATTCTTCAATAAACCTTGTGCGATTGGGTGATTTTGCTCGAATAAATCAATCACTGCTTGCACTGTTTTACCACTGATCTCTGTATTCCAAGCCAACATCATTTTAGAAGGTACACGATGTGTTGCAATTTGCAGCTCAACCAAATCGCCTTTCTCAAGGTATGGCAAACAAATTGTACGTGGCAAAAAGCCAATACCCAAACCATTTAAATGGCACTTCAACTTTGTGGACATATTAGGCACTTTGATTTCTTTCTGCCCTTTCAATAACCACGCTGTACGTTTTTGTAAGTTACGCGCGGTATCTTCCACATTGATCGCTGGATATTTACGTAACATTGCATCCGTAATTGGGCCTTTATGTTGAGCCAACGGATGATTTTTAGAAACAATGAACGCCCAAGAAATAGAACCTAAATCTTTAGACTCAATGATATTTGTTAATGACTCAGATCCCGGCGCACCAATCGCAAGATGGTGATTGTCATACATTAAGCGATCCCAAACACCCATAAAAATTTGGCGTGAAATCGTAATTTGCGTTTGTGGGAACAGCCCATTTAAATAAACCAAAAGCTCAGTCACAGCATCCACATCATACAATAGGTTATTGATCGTAATATTCACGCTTGGCTCAATACCATCATTGATCTGCTGGAGCTCTTTTGGCATGTTTTCAAGCCACATAATCCACTCACGACACTGCTCTAACAAATGCTCGCCCGCAGCCGTTAATTCAACCGTACGTGTTGTTCGATTAAATAACTGCGCACCAACACTTTCCTCTAGCATTTTAATTCTGTAGCTAATAGTCGCAGAAGTTTTGTGCAAGTTGCTAGCAGCTTTGGAGAAACTCTTCATCTCCGCCACTTGAATGAATGAACGCATCATTTCTAAATCAAGCATGGATCTTCCTTCATAATTCATCAGTAATAACTAGCTAAAATACAATCTGCTACGTTTGTATGCAAGCCTCTCCATCAAACTTCATGTAAATAAAATTAAAAAAGCCAACTAGAATCACTAGCTGGCTCTTAAATGACCATTCAAAATCAGTTATTGGATACCATCTTTCTCGCCAAATGCTACCAATGCTTTTTCAAAGCAAGCCAATGGTGCACGAACTGTACCAGCACCCACTTGACCAACACCAGGATCTTTATGCGCGATACCTGTGTTGATTAGCGGTGTAATACCAGTTTCAACCACTAAGCGAAGATCCAAACCAACCAATGCACCTTGGAAATCCCATGTTGGAATTTGCAATGCCATATTGTGATCCACGTAGATTTCACTCATTTCTTCAGATGTTTCAACTGCTGAATCAAAGCCACCTGCACCAACAAAGCGAGTTACACCAGGCGCTGCAATCATTGCACAACCACCAACACCATAAGTTTCAGTAATTGCACTGTCACCGATATCTGGGTTTGCATCATCTTGCGTATAGCCTGTGAAGAATAGACCTTGCGGTGTATTTACTGGCGCTTCAAACCACTGATCACCTAAACCACTCACTTTGATACCAAAGTTACGACCATTACGGCTCATTACAGTAACAATAGTACCTGCTTTGATTTGTGCACCAGCATCCATTGCTGCTTTACAGTAAGCCATTGCTACGTTCAAGAAGAACTGATCTGTAATACTCATGAAGTTAATCACTTCAGTGATTTGTTCTTTTGGATAATCCAACGTAGAAATGATTGGTGATAATGTACGTGCTAATAATGCTGATGTTGCAATGTTACGTTGATGGAATTCATCACCCATTGTCACACCTTGTGCCATATGAGCTGTGATATCTAAACCATCTTCCATTTTTGCCAATGCATCACGTAAGATTGGGCGCAAAGTATCACGCATCCAACGATGACGAGCTTGAACTTCTTCACCAAATGCACCAAAGCGCATAACTTTACCGATGCCTTCGTTGATATTACAGTAAGCATAGTTATCATGTACTGCGTTATAAACAACGATCATTGGCATGTTTGCTGATGTAATACCGCCCATTGGACCAACTGCATTCACTGAATGACATGGAATGAATTCTACTTCGCCTGCATCCAATAATTTGCGTGCACTTGCTTCATCTGTAGCCCAACCTTCAAAGATTGCAGCACCAACGCAAGCACCTTGTGCAGGACCTGTCATTTCTTCCCATTTAATAGGAGGACCTGCGTGCAATAACTTCTTGCCTTCTGCCAATGTTGGTACAGCTTCCTGAGCCGGAATAACACTTACCCAACGTGGACGCGCCTCTTTGATGCGCTCAACGACTGCTTGGTTCGCTTCATCAATTGTTGCAAAAGTTGTCATAATTAGGTCCTCTTATTTCAAATGTTTAAGAATATTTGCTAATTTCTTATTACCGCCCGCAACAGGCGCCCATTGATACTGTACAACTGCTGTTTTTGCTGCTTGAAGATCTTCAGCAAAACCACGTAAACCTGCGTTGATTACTTTAACGCCATCTAATAATGGATAAGGTTTCAACTCACCCGTTTCTGCTCTTGGTGTAATCAATGCAAATGCCAACATTGCAGCTTCTGGTAAATTGTTCACAACTGTAATGCCTGCTTCTTTCAAAATCGCAATTTCGTTATCACGACCTTGTGGATCTTGATTTGTACCTGTCACTGTTGCAATGAAGTTAATTGGCTCTTGGCGTTTTTCCTTCAATTTTGTTACTGCTGTTGCTACGGATTCTGCTGGATTCTTCATAGAACCATAACCCAATACAACATCCAATAACACAACACCAATTTCAGGGCGCTTCGCAAGCTTCATGATCTCTTCTTGGCGAGATGATGGATCAATCATTGGATGAGGGCGACCAACTGTATAGAAGTCATCACCTAAATCCACAACCTTATGACCATCTACATCAAGCATCGTGCCTTTTTCATGCTTAGCATCAATCTCTGCATTCATGCCTTCAGCCAAGATCAATGCTGTTTCAGCTGCCAATGTACCACCTGTGTATAAACCTAAAATTTTGCTATTAGGCACAGGATTCATTGTTTCATAATCTTTTTCAACTTCTGATAATTCAGCTGCCAAACGCGCTGCTTTATCAATTGTATTGATCAAATAAACATTACCATCTTTTGGCTGATCAATTTTGCTGCCTAAGAACAATGCCACAACTGGCTTGTTAATAGATTTCATACGCTGAATAATTTTCTGGCGAACTTCTTCAGCAGGTGGCTTAGAAACAAATGCAATCACTTTAGTATTTGCATCATTGGCTAGCATATCCAATGCTGTCATTGCACTGATACCACCAACATCAACAGATAGATCACGACCGCCTAAACCAATTGCATGTGTAATGCCTTGACCTTCTAGTGCGATTTGTGAGCATAACTCTTGAATACCTGTACCTGATGCACCAACAACGCCGATATTGCCTTCAGGAATGATGTTAGCAAAAGCCAATGGTGAGCCTGCGATCATGGTTGTACCGCAATCTGGACCCATAACAATTAAGCCTTTATCTGCTGCTTTTTGCTTTAAACGAATCTCATCTTCTAATGTTACGTTGTCAGAGAAGATCATCACGTTCAAATCACGATCCAATGCTGAATCTGTTAAGTCTGCTGCATATTCACCTGCAATTGAGATTAACACTGTATTGGCATCTGGCATTCTCTGTACTGCTGAAGCTAAACGTCTTGCCTTTGGAATTCGCTTACCGCTACCGCCTTGGTTCTTAGCTAAATTCGCTAACTCTTCTTCCAATGCTGCAACAATCACATCCACAATGCTTGAATCTACTGTTTCTGCTTTAATTGCTATACAAATGTCATTTGGGGTTGCTTCATCAAAATCTGGGCTCCAAAAACCTGTTGCTTGTAACAAGTCTTTATTCGCGGGCGTTCCCATCATGACGGAAATTTCTTCGACATCAGGATGTTCACTTAGCTTACGTGAAATCAACATCAAGCTAACTGAGTCCTGAAAACTGCCTTTCTTCACAAAAGAATGGATCATAGTTTGAGTACCTCGTTTAAATGTACCTAAATTTAAGTGTGCCATATCACAATTAGGATGTGGCATTGCACAATCAAAAAGTAACATGCTTCTCGAATATAATAGTGATAAATGTCATGAAATTCAGGCTGTTTTAAAATTTCTGTCAATGCCAAAAGATTGGTTTAATTTTTTTGATGAGAATCGTTGGGAAGATAGATTTATTCTATCAATTGAGGGATATTAGCAACATTTTTAGTGCAATCCAAAAAAGGCAACATATGTCAAGATTTCTGATGCTATTTGCACTAAATTAGAGGGCAGTTATTCCACTTATAACTTTCTTCTAAGGAGAGCTTTCTATGAGTTCAACAACACAATCCCCAAACGTCAATAGTAAATACTGGATGGTGGCTGTCGCCGTCTTCTTCCTCGGCTGGGTCTTCATCTATGCAGGCCGTTCTCTACTCAGCCCAGTTATGGCTGAAATTGGTGCAACCTATGGCATTACTTTAGCTTCAGTCGGTGGTGTCGTCAGCCTATTCTTCCTTGCTTATACTGGTTTACAAGTTCCATCTGGCATTATCGGAGATAAAATTGGTCGTAAACGTGTATTAGTTATCGGCTTCATGATTTATGCACTCTTTGTTGGTTTAGTTTACTTTGCTAATACTTATGCGTTATTCGTCATCATTTGGATGATCGCAGGTGCTGCACAAGGTAGCTATTACGGTCCACAATATGCGTTGTCATCTGAAGCGATTCCGCCTAAACATTTGGCTGTGGGTAGTGCGATCATTGGTGCTGGTATGTCTTTTGGTATTGCATTAGGTTATGAAGTATCTAGTAGCTCTTTCAAAGCTGGTAATGATTGGCGTATGGCATTCGTTTATATGGCGATTCCTATTTTCATTACAGCATTATTGATTTTATTCTTCATTAAAGAAAAAGTGAATAATGGTAATGCAGTACAAGCAACAACTGAGCCAAAGAAAAGCGTCACAATGGCAGATTTCTTATCTCTCTTCAAACGTCGCAACCTTTTAATGGCTTATATCGCAATCTTCTGTTCAATTTATGGCTTCTTCGTAATCATCACATGGTTACCAACTTATCTTGAAACAGAGCGCGGTATGGATAAAGCAGTTGCAAGCCGTGTAGCTTCTATCGTTCCTTGGTTATCCATCATTGGTACAATCTTCTTTAGCTGGGTTTCTGACCGCTTAGGCAAGCGTAAAGCAGTTGCATTGTTCATGTTACCTTTATCTTTATTATCAATTTTCGGTATCGTTTACTCTGGTAACTTGGATAACAGCACAACTACATCAACAATCTTAGGCTTAGCAACTAACCCACAAAATATCTTATTGTTATGTGTATTAGTGCTTTATGGCTTCATTGGTAAAATCAGCTTGAACCCAGTTTTATTGGCATTAACAGCAGAAAATGTTCCTAAGTCATTGTTAAGTACAGCTTTCGGTTTATATAACTTCTTAGGTATGTGTGGTTCAATCTTAGCGCCCTGGATGACTGGCTTCATTGCAACTAAAACAGGCAACTTAAACGCGAGTTTCTATGTTGCAGCAGCAGTTACAGTGATTGGTATCATCGCTCTACTTTTTGTAGATGAATCTAAAAACTTAAATAAACGCGAAGCATAATTCAATAGTTAATTAGCTTAGCAAAAAAGCCATTTTGAATTTCAAAATGGCTTTTGTTTATTTGTTTTCCGAATATTTAGCCCTACAGTGTGACAAGATAAGCACAAGTAATTCGACAGAATTGCGATTTTCTTCATTCACATCTAATCCAAAAGATTCAATTGAATTAATTAGCAATTGTTTCAGCGCATCCAGATTTTGATGTTTATTTTTATATTCTTCAAGATGAACGGGCGCACTACTCACGCCAGATATTCCAAACAAACCTTTAGATACAATCTTAGATATATCTACCGTTGTTAAACAATATAAGTAGCCTTCCATATCATAAATAACATCATAGTCGCCATTAGCGACATCAATTACCTCTGCATATTGCTCTAGCTCTTCTTGTGAAGAATAAACTTGTGCGTAGCCATTGTCGTCTAATATTAATGGTAATTTCATAATCTCTTAAAAATCTATGATTGCTGTGCAATATAGTGATCAATCCTAGAACGAAATTCTTTACGATCTTTCTTATTCATCACAAAGCGATTTAAAGCATGATCCACAATTGTAAAATATCCAGTATTCAGATCTTTCACAACTAATACATAATCATCATCTGATGTTGTAATAAACAATGGTAAAACAGCTTCTTTCTTCTTCACGATTGCATACTTCAGCTCTTCTTTTTTACCATCAATATCCAATTGATAACGAATACACTTTTTCTTTTCCCATTCAGCTGCATCATATCGATATAAAGCCAACTGCATGCCACCATTATTATTTAATGCATTAATCACTTTGTTCATTCTTGGTGAATTTCTAAATAAAGCAACACATCCCAACCAGATCAATCCTATGCCTAATACAACAAAAATAGATGCAACAAAAATTCTTGAAGGAATCTTCTCAATCGCTAAATCAAGTGTAATTTTTGATAGATTTAAACGGCTTTGCAATGCAATAACCTCATAGTCTTTCGTGCCGAGATCTATAAAGCCAAATTGTTTCTCATATTTTTGCCCACCATAGCTAATCTTCACTTTGCAATCTGTGAAAATCACCACTTTAGATTTACATGTACCATCAATATTGGCATTAATTTCTGCGTAACTTCCCTTCCATTTGTAGTCATCATAAATGCTTTGCCCAACAAAATAGCTGAACACAAGAAATCCGAATGCTAGTAAGATTACACCAATCCCTGCCCAAGCACTTGAGCCATCGCTCAGCACTTTTTTAACTTTTAGTGAATCTGAGGGTAAAACTGTATTTAATAATGGATCTTGAATCGTTTGGCTGCTCATATTTTGCCTTGTTTGTGTTTAATAATATTTATTATTTTATGTATATGAAGCTAGATATTCTATAGAAAAATATAAATACTTCACAGTGGCATAATCAACTTAAATCAACAAACATCCACCCAAGTCAAAGCATTAGAATATTTTTCTAATTCATCCAAAGATAATTCAATGGCACTATTCGCACTGCCACAAGCAGGAAATACAGTTTCAAAAGCTTTCAAACTTATATCTAAATAAATCTCTACATCAGAATTCACAGCAAATGGACAAACACCGCCCGCAGCATGCCCAATAATTACTTCAACTTGATCAAATGCGATCATCTTGGCACGATCATCAAAATGCGCTTTAAACTTTTTATTATCCACTCGTGCATTGCCTGATGCCACAATGATGATATTTTTATCCTGCTTTTTCAGTGTAAATGATAACGATTTTGCGATTCTATTTGGCTCACAATTCAAAGCTTGCGCTGCTAATTCAACCGTTGCACTCGAAACTTCAAATTCCTGAATACGATTATCTATACCCTCTTTTGCAAAAAATGCTTTAACTTCTGCAATCCCCATAAAACTCACTCCTAATTTAAATATCTCACCACAAATTTTTATTTATTAATTTGTAACACTAAATCATGTAAAATGGTTGGTTTATCGAATTTTTATTTATATAAGTAGGCAACATATTTTATGGCAGGAATGATTCAAGAGATGGAACGCAGACGCACGTTTGCGATTATCGCTCACCCTGATGCTGGTAAAACCACAATGACCGAAAAGCTTTTGCTATTCGGAGGTGCGATCAGCTTAGCAGGCACAGTTAAAGGTCGTAAGGCAGCACGTCACGCAACATCTGACTGGATGGAAATGGAAAAACAACGTGGTATTTCTATCACATCTTCTGTCATGCAGTTCCCTTACAAAGAGAAAATGATCAATCTCTTAGATACACCAGGCCATGAAGACTTCTCGGAAGATACTTATCGTACATTAACAGCTGTTGACTCAGCTTTGATGCTGATTGACTGCGCGAAAGGTGTTGAAGAACGAACCATTAAATTGATGGAAGTTTGTCGCTTACGTGATACACCGATTATGACGTTCATCAACAAGTTAGATCGTGAAGGTAAAGACCCAATTGATCTACTCGATGAAGTTGAAGATGTATTGAAAATCCAATGTGCGCCTGTTACTTGGCCGATCGGCATGGGTAAAGAGCTTAAAGGTGTTTACCATTTGATCGATGATTATGTTGCCTTATATGAAGTACATAAAGATGGCAAAAAGCATGACAGCAAAATCATTCAAGGTTTAGATAACCCTGAATTGGATGAAATATTAGGTGCAAAAGCAGCTGAATTCCGCGAAGAATTAGAATTGGTTCGTGGGGCAAGTAATGAATTCAACTTAGAAGATTACTTAGCAGGCAAATTAACGCCTGTTTACTTTGGTTCTGCTGTTACAAACTTTGGTGTGCAAGAAATGTTGGATGGCTTTGTGAAAATTGCCCCACCACCCAAAGGTCACGCAACAACAACCCGTGAAGTTTCAGCAACTGAAGATAAATTCACAGGCTTTGTATTTAAAATCCAAGCTAACATGGATCCAAAGCACCGTGACAGAATCGCATTTATGCGTGTTTGTTCTGGTAAATATTCTCCTGGTATGTCTGCGCGTCATGTTCGCATCAATAAGAACATCAAAATTCCTGATGCATTGACATTCATGGCATCTGAACGTGAACACTTAACGGAGGCTTATGCTGGCGATATCATTGGTATTCATAACCACGGCACAATCCGCATTGGTGATACTTTCTCAGAAGGTGAAAATTTAGTATTCACAGGGATTCCTGACTTCGCACCTGAATTATTCCGCCGTGCACGTTTGCGTGATCCATTGAAAATGAAGCAATTGCAAAAAGGTTTAGAAGAATTGTGTGAAGAAGGCGCAACACAGCTGTTCAAACCATTAAACAGTAATGATTTAATCATTGGTGCAATTGGTATCCTTCAATTTGACGTTGTTCTCAATCGATTACAAACTGACTATAACGTTGATTGTATTTTTGAAGCTGTGAATGTAACAACGGCGCGTTGGGTTTCTTGCTCTGACTCTAAGAAATTCGAAACATTCATCAACAAATGTTACGACAATATGGCAATGGATCACTCAGGTGAATATGTTTATATCGCACCAACTCGCGTGAACTTAACATTGGCACAAGAGCGTTATCCTGAAGTGAAATTCACAGCAACTCGTGAACATGGCGTTGGCTAATTAGCACAATTACATAAATCAAAAAAGCGCTTCAGTCGGTTAGATTGAAGCGTTTTTTTAATGTGTGAAATATTTATTGCTCTGCAATGATATCCAAGAATATTAAAGGTTCTGTGCCTGTATTTTTCAAAGCATGTGAATCACCTTTTCTAGCAATTGTAATATCGCCAGCTTTTACAGCTTTTTCTTTCCCATCACTATCTGTAAATATACCCTCACCAGAAACAATAATATATGTATCCTCATTGGTAATATGTTGATGATAACCAATTGAATCACCTGGCTGCAATGTCATCCAACCTAATTTCTTTAATTGCATGATCTTTCGGCGCTTGATCTCGAGTAAATGCGAATTGACCATACAATGTTCCCTCACCACCTGCTGGTTTAACTTTATCTAGTGAGATTAACTCTTCCTTCGTATATACGTCTGCAATTGCCATACATATTAGATACAACAATAGAAATCACCATAATAGTGCTTGTAATTATTTTTCTCATCGCTAACATAAATCCTCCATGATTATTTATGCTTATTATTATCATATTTTTCACAAAACACACACAATACATTTAGTTAGCGATCTATAGGGATATTATCTTCCTCCACCTCCGCCGCCACCAGAACCTACGCCTGATGATCCGCCTCCACCAGAACCTGAACCACCTGAACCAAATCCACTACTACCATATCCACCTGATGTTGTAGATGAGCTTGCTGTAGAACTACTGCTGATAGAATTACCAAGAGAATTATGAGAAGTTTGCGCCATAGCAACCATCATACTTTGTTGAAATTCAGCAGGATAATATTTTTGATAACGTTTAATCCATGTGTTTTCAATGCCTAAAATAATTGAATATGGTAAATATTGTTCAAACAAATCTGGTGTAATAATCTTGTATTCTTCATATTTTGTGTATTGCAAGAAATGCTTAAACTCCAATGACTCTTGGTACATTGCACCATATTTTTTATTCAAAATATTAATCATGGCGTAAATCTTCATCAACACTTTTCTAATGGCTAAAACCGTTATGACAACTAAACAATAAATGATGAGCAAATCACGTGCACCGATGCTTTCTTGAGTTGCTAACATCATAAAAGTAAATGGCACTGTTACAAAAATCGAACCAAATAAGAAAAATGGTATGCTTCCCAATAATGCAGGGATATTTCTAATTAAGCCATTTTGCTGTTGTTTTTGATAAAGGCTATGAATATTAGGAATCAACAATAACTGCAAAGCAATGCCCATAAAAATCAATGAGAAAAATAGCTCAAAAGGAATAAAAAAGAAAACTATAGACAAAATAATCATGCCAATAATCAAGGGAAATACCGCATACCAATATCGATGCATTTTCGTGCTATAACAGCGTTGATTTAAACTGGATAATTCACGGCGAAGTAATGCTACTAACTCTATCCAAGGCTTACTTTCCTTCTCGAAAGATAAGGCTGATCTCTGTTTTTTAATAGCATTCACAATCTTCTGTTCAATTGAGCTTAATTTTTCTGAACGATTATTTCCTAATTGAATTGCTTTGGCTTCATGATTAATTTTAATAATATCTTTGGTATGTAGATCCAATAAAATTGCCAAAATAGCTCTATCTACATCATCATTATCTGGCTTTAAGATTGCAAACATCTCTGCCAATGAACCTGTTGGCGGATCAAAACGCACAGTAAATGCTCTCTTTGTTTGCGGTGATAAAGCATTGTGAACCTTTTTAACAATCCAATAATATCCTAACAGGACAAATAAAATCGCCCACAATGCTAAATTAAACGGATGAATATAACTCGGCAAACTGCCATATAAACGATCCACAACAATATCTAATTGATTAGCTTTAATACTCGGAACAATCCCTTGAGTGAACCCTGTTGCAACTGTAAAGCCTTTGCCATTGCCTAATATTTCAGGCGCTTTAAATTGAATTTTTTGTGGTGATTGTTGAATGGCGTTAATCTGATCTGTTCTGCCTTCAGCACCATAATAAGCAGTAGATTGAATAGCTTCCACTGATTTTGGCAAATTCAAAGTAACGATTGCATTATGAATGGGTAAACGCCAATTATGCCCAATCACATTGATGTATAACTCATCATAATTTTCAAAACTACGAATGTGATTTTTACTCTGCCAATGGATGATAAAAGTGTGTGGACCTTTATCCAAATAGTTATCCACAACGTTATCAACGAAACCTGTGAATATCTCAACATATCCATCATTATTTTGAGTCCAAAAGTTTTCTGGCTTGCCATCACGAGTAACACTAAAAACATTCACTGACGTTTTCACTTCTTTATTCATGAAATAATAATGAGTGGGAATATCTCGCGTAATGCCTAATTTAATCTCTTCATGATTAGTGGATATTTGAATAGTTTCCACGACATCAATTGTGCCATCTTCTAATACTGTGATATTAGAATCATAACGATCTATTTGATCCGCCCATATAATACGTACCGAGCAAATCAATAATAGAAATACGTGCTGTAAAACTGTTTTCATCATTATTTCCAATTTACAAAGAAACAGTCGGTGCATTACGCTCTGCCGATTCATTCACAGCAAAATATTCAATCATTGGGAACTTAAATATAGAAGCAACAAAAACATTTGGAAATTGTTGCTTATAAGTTAAATAATGACGAACCGTCGCATTGTAATAGCGCCTTGCTTTACTGATATCATCTTCGATTTGTACTAATGATTGATGCAATTGCTGAAAACTTTGATTCGCTTTAATGTCAGGATAGTTTTCTACCAATACCAATAACTGATTAATTCGATCACTGAGCTTTAATTCATTTTTCCCCAAATCACCCACAGATAAATTACCATTTAAGCCTTGCGAGCGCAGTTCCACAATCTCTTTTAATACATTGGCTTCATAATCCCGTGCACCTTTAGTGACAGAAACCAACATAGGAATTAAGTCATAACGCTTTTTTAAGAAAACATCCATACTCGCAAATGCTTCATTGGACATTTGGCGATGCTTAATGAGTTGATTATATGTAGAGATAATACCGATAATAATCAGTAATAAAATGACTGAAATAATGATGAAAATTGTTGTCATTGTCATAGTTAATCCATAGTTTTATTTTAAGTAATTATACATGATTAATTTTCATCACTATGTCATGGATTTTCTATACGATTTTTGCACCCAAAACATTTTTAAAATGTTTCATCGCCCATTCATGACCAACAGGATCAAAGCTTGCAACACCCTTTTCATGAATCACAATGTCGTAACATAAATTATAAGCATCAATCGCTGTGTGCAACACACAGATATCGGTACAAACGCCCACTAAGTGAATCTCTGTAATACCACGCTCACGTAAACGAATATCTAAATCTGTGCCACTGAATGCTGAATAATGGCGCTTATTCAACCAATAAACTTTTGGATCATGACGATTTTCTGTCACATATTCTGCAAGATCACCATACAATTCACGCCCTACAGTTCCCACGACATTATGCTCTGGAAATAATCTATTCTCAGGATGATATTGATCATAAGGTTCATGCCAATCAATGGCAAATACTACAAAATCCCCTGAATCTACAAAATGTCGTGTGAGCGCTAAAATATCATCATGTAATTTCTGCCCTGCTTCTGCCGTTGTTAACTTGCCTTCTGTTGCCACAAAATCAAATGTGTAATCAATATTAATTAATGCTTTCATTATTCCCCTCCACGGTTTTATAGTTGCGTACATAGTAACTGATCTCCGAGAGTTTAGTAAATCAAACAAATGCTTTTCCATCTAAGCCTTTTAATATAAATGAATTCGTGTAGAATTTACCGCTTGAATCACTTGGGTTCCCTCACCCCAATCTAAATAAAAAGGTTAGTTATGAAATATATCTATCTCATTGCCTATGTGGCAAGTGTGCTCGTTGCCAATTTATTATTGGATCATTTTATTGAGTTGCCCTTCTTTGGTATGCTCAGTTACGGCACAGTCTTCTTCGCTTTTGTTTTCACATTACGCGATCATCTTCATCGTTATAGTTTGAACTTTGCGCTATTTGGCATTGTACTTGCTTTGGTTGTGAATACCATCTGTGCATTCTATTTTGATATTCCATGGCGATTTTTATTGGCATCATTCCTAGCCATCTTGTTCAGTGAATTAATGAATACTGGTGTATTTGAGAAGCTTAAACAACATTCTTGGCATGTTCGTGTATTAGCAAGCAACGCGGCAAGCGTTCCTATTGATAGTACACTATTCACATTCATTGCATTTTATGGAATTTTTGAATTACCCATGATGGCTGAAATTATCTTTGCAGATATCATCGCAAAGTTCTTAATTGCTTCCACCATCATTAGCAAAGTATTCATCATTAAATCCAAAAATAACGATTCTACGACCTTATCCACTCATTAAATAACATTAACTGATTATGAAAAAACCTATGATTGATACTGTAGTTTTACAGTATGCTTCCACACACCATGATTTCCCCATTGATTTAATTCGCAACCAATATCCTGAATTAAAAACAGCAGTGAAACATGTGATTCAACTGCCAATTTTATGCCATGCAAGCCAAAATCCTAAAGCTGGCTCAACCATCAGCATTCACTATATTGCAGATCAAGTTTTGTTAGAGTTATTCTCTTTAGAGAAATACATCAAAGCATTCATTGGGCATAAAACTGTGCGAGATCTAGAATATTTCACACAAGCCATTGCCATTGAATGCCAAAATGCATTGAAAGTTGAAGTGACAGTTCAAGCAGATATTATTCTAGAAGGATTGAATCAATCTCAAGCAATTACAGTCACCGTGCCACAAATGTGATGTTTCACATGAATCCAAAAAAATACCGCATGAATTTTGATGCGGTATTTTATATTCAACCATTCAGTTATTGATCCATTGATGTGGTGTAATTCACCGCTGTGATTGCATCAGATAATTGAGGTGCAAATAATGATGAAGAGTGACAAGTCATGACTAAATTTTTTGTTGCTCTTGTCATAGCCACATATAAGAGCTGGGCTTCTTTATCAATATCCTCATAACAAACATTGCGATTACCTACTTCTGCAATACACACTAAAGCAAACTCCAAACCTTTACTTTTATGCATCGTCATCACATGAACACCAATGCCTTCGACCTCTTCGCCATGAACAGGAATACCATTAGCTTGCACTGCTTCTTGTACAACATTGATGGTTTTATTGTTACGACATAAAACAGCCATGTTATGCCAATCCATGCCATTACGCTGATGTTCATATAAAATTTCTATAATTTTACGAACCTCATGATGCATGCTAGGTAACTTAATCAATACTGGTACATCACCATTCAACCCTGCACCCACAGGTTCTAATAGTGGTATTGCATCTTCATCATTTTCTTTTCTTTCCACCAATAGTTGCTCAGCAAAGAACTTAGCAACTGTAAGAATTTCTTTAGTATTACGATAATTGAGCTTGAGAATAATTGTTCGCCCACGAGCATTGATGCCTACTTTAGAAAATACTAATTTACGCTTATCCTTACTATAAATAGATTGCGCATCATCATATAAAACTAGTAAACATGGATTATCAGGGTTCACCATTTGCACAATGAGTTTATACCATTCATCTGCAAAATCATGCCCTTCATCAATTAAAATTGCATCATATTGCCCTTTTGGAATAATGCCTGTTTCAGCGTGATCAATCACTTTTTGTACATTCTCTTCAAACATTGTATTGAGATCAGAATTACGAGAACGTGGAATGTTATAAGCTGATAATTGCTGGTTGCACCATTGATGAAATGTTCTCACATGCACTTTATGATTTAAATTATTTTGTACCATTTTATACTTTAACATATCGGCTAAAGGTCGATTAAAACACAGTACTAAAATAGGTTTTTGCATAAACTTAGCTAAGTGTTCTGCGCGATACCCTAAAATCATTGTTTTACCTGAACCTGCAACACCATGAATAATTCGATGACCATCACCTAAGCTTCTAGCCAATTGTTCTTGCTGAATATCCATGATCTTTAAAATATCTGGTAATTCTACTTTTGTTTCAGCAGGATCAAACATATCTCGCTGTTCGCCAATTCTTAGCTCAGGAAATATATGCCAACGTATTCTATCAATTTGCGGTACTGTCAATGGTCTAGCAGGCACATAAGGAAACATTCCCCATAAACGTTCTTGGAACATTTCTAATGCAGCAACGCCTGATAATTCATCTTTACAGATTACACAATGATCTGGAATCACATTACCCAATTCACCTTTATTGAATTCAGCGCGTGTGATATTGCTTAATACGACACCATAACCATAACTCAATAGAGGCTTAGTTTTTGAATCTTTCAGATGTAAATTTAACTGCGGATCTCGACTCAACATATTAATCAAAGCAATAATATAACCTCGAGATTGGCCAAATGGATTTGCAACTTCCTTTGCTTTACCTGAATCTTTATCTAAAATCGTCGCTTTATCTTTGTTAATGGATAATAACGTTGAAGCTTTCCAATCTTTCACTTCTAGAACAAGCAATCCTCGATAAGGATGCAGAATAATAAAATCGGGATGCAATGATTTTCCACCAATCGGAACATCGTACCAACAGTAGTAATCATCCTCTAATTGTGATTCCAAAATCTTCGCAAGATGCTTCTCTCCAGCTGTCATTCTTGGCAAACAAGCATTATATATTGGAATTAATGTAGCCATATTAATTAACCATTTATATTATAAAATATGGTAATTATACGTTTTATTAATTATTTATTCAGTTTAAACATAAAAAGCCCCATNTTTATCTAAAATCGTCGCTTTATCTTTGTTAATGGATAATAACGTTGAAGCTTTCCAATCTTTCACTTCTAGAACAAGCAATCCTCGATAAGGATGCAGAATAATAAAATCGGGATGCAATGATTTTCCACCAATCGGAACATCGTACCAACAGTAGTAATCATCCTCTAATTGTGATTCCAAAATCTTCGCAAGATGCTTCTCTCCAGCTGTCATTCTTGGCAAACAAGCATTATATATTGGAATTAATGTAGCCATATTAATTAACCATTTATATTATAAAATATGGTAATTATACGTTTTATTAATTATTTATTCAGTTTAAACATAAAAAGCCCCATCTTATGATGCGGCTTGCTGTTTCATGATTAATATTATCGGGGGAATGATATTAACCACATCTTGTGATCACAGAGGCTAAGCCACCCTGTGATGTTTCACGGTATTTACAATGCATGTCTTTACCTGTTTCATACATTGTTTGAATCACTTTATCCAAAGAAATGGTTGGTGTACTATTGCGGCGTAAAGCCATACGTGCTGCGTTGATTGCTTTGATTGCACCAATCGCATTGCGTTCGATACAAGGCACTTGCACTTGCCCACCGATTGGATCGCACGTTAAGCCTAAATTATGCTCCATGCCGATTTCTGCTGCCATACAAACTTGAGTTGAACTTGCGCCCATTAACTCCGCTAATCCTGCTGCTGCCATTGAGCAAGCAACGCCCACTTCGCCTTGGCAACCCACTTCCGCACCTGAAATAGAAGCATTGAGTTTATACAACATCGCAACGGCTGAGCTTGCGAGATAGAATTTTAAATAAGCATCAAATGTTAATGGCTCAATGAATTTATCGTAATAAGCCAATACCGCAGGAATGATCCCGCATGCGCCATTGGTTGGTGCTGTGACAACTCGGCCACCCGCTGCATTTTCTTCATTCACTGCAAAGGCAAACATATTCACCCAATCCATAGTTGCCATTGGATCATTGGATAATTTATCTTGTGCTTTAATTGCTCTATATAAATCTGGTGCTCTGCGTGGCACTTTAAAAGCACCTGGCAATAAACCTTCTGTTTTCATGCCACGAATGATGCCTTCGCGCATGACTTTCATTACATTTTCAAAATGCTCTTTAATCTCTTCCATTGAATGGATACACAATTCATTTTTAAGCATTAAAGCTGAAATGGACAATGCATTATCGATGCTGTGTTTTGTTAAGTCATCTGCACTTGTGAACGGATAAGGCACTTCAACTGTTGACGTTGCTTTTTGACCAAAGCTTTCTTCATCAACGATCGTACCACCGCCAATTGAATAATATGTTTTGCTTAGAATTAATTCTTCACCGCGATAAGCTCTGATTCGCATGCCATTTTCATGCAGTGGTAAAAATTCTGTATGGAAATTCATGCTCGTTTCTAATGAAAAATCTACACAGTATTGATTATCCATCATCGGTAATCTGCTAGTTCTTTCTAATCTCGCCATGAATTCAGGAATCTTTTCAATGTCTACTGTTGCAGGATTGTTACCTGCTAAACCTAAAATAATGGCTGTATCTGTTAAATGGCCTTTCCCCGTTAATGATAATGCACCATATAAATCCACAACAATGCTAGTCGTACTTTCAATGAGTGATTGATCAATCAATTCTGTTGTGAAGGATTTAGCTGCTTTCATTGGGCCAACTGTGTGTGAACTGGATGGGCCAATGCCGACTTTGTAGATTTCGAAGGTGCTGATCATAGGGGAATCTCCTATCTTTTTATTTGAGAGGCTAGTTTTATGGCCAGCCTCATTTTATTGATTTTACAGAAGTATCTTGAGTATCCGATTAACCTGCAATTGCCATGCTCACTAAGCTGAATACGATTGCTGAGATTGCAATTAAACCTAATACTGTTACGAAGATATTGCTGACTTGACCTTTATATTTCGCTAATGCTGGCACTCGGCTAATTGCATACATTGGTAATAAGAACAAGATAGATGCAATGATTGGGCCAACTAATGTTTCGATTAAATCTAATACGTTTGGAGAAAGGATCGCGATAACCCAACAAGTGATGAAAATGAATACAAATGTGATCTTGTTAACAGTTTTTACAGAAGGTGCTTTACCCATTGCTTTTGCGCCTCTTGTCACTAAGCCATCAAAGCCTTCTTTTGCACCTAAATAGTGACCAAAGAATGATTTAGACATTGCCACAAATGCTACGATTGGCGCTAAGATTGAGAAGAATGGTGTACCGAAATGGTTTGCAACGTAAGACAAAATCGGTAAGTTTTCTGACGCAGCTTGTGATAATTGTTCTGGTGATAATGCTAATGCACAGCTCACTACGAAGAACATTACTGTAACAACCATTAAGATGTTTGCATATTTGATAATGCGAGAACATTTTTGTTCAGCCATGCCTGCATCTTCTTTTTTCTTCGCAACTGCTAATGATGAGATGATTGGTGAATGGTTGAAGGCAAATACCATCACAGGAATAATCAACCAAATATTACCCAAAGTGCCCATCACTGTTTCTTCTGTTGACCAAGTTGAGAAAATTGATGTTGACCAATATTGAGACATCCAAAGAGCAATGAACATCAATACACAAATGAATGGATAAACTAAGTAAGACATCACTTTAAGCGTCATTTCTTGACCAAAATTGATAATCGCCATTAAGCCACTCACAATCACTAACGACACAATTGTTTTCAATGCTAGAGAGTTTGCAGCCGTTGCGCTGATTAAATGTAATTGGTTTTCCATAAAGCTCAGCGTGGTATTTGTTAAGCCTACGCTGTAGATTAATAAGATTGGGAAGATGATTAAGAAGTATAAGAACGTAATCACATTACCAGCCACCGGGCCAAAAAATTCTTCTGTTGTGACTGTAATATCACCATCTGCACTGCTACCTGCTAAAATGAATCGGCATAAACCACGATGTGCTAAATATGCCATTGGGAAAGAGAATAGCAATACAAATAATAATGGAATGAGACCGCCAGAACCTGCTTTGATTGGTAAGAATAAAACACCAGCACCAATTGCTGTGCCATAAAGGCTGAGCATCCAAGTTGTATCAGAATTTGTCCAGCTGGATCGAGATGTCGTTGTAGACTCTACTACTGCGGTTGGATTTAATGTGTCGCTCATAATGACTCCTTATTATTAAGGTTTATTTTTGATCGCTTATAAAGGATCTTTTTTCAAAAGTGTTGCTTCATTTTTGGAATTGTCGAATATTCTTATAAACCGCATGGCGCGTGATTTTTAATGCTTCTGCAACAATGATGGTTGCTTCTTTCAATTCAAAAATTCCGTTCTCATGGAGCACTCTAATAATATTTTTATTTCTATTTTTTAAACCAACTTGCATCGCATCCACTTCTTGCGCTGCATGGTCAATGGCTTTTTCAATCACTTCTTTTGCATTGGTACCAAAATTCTCTGCCTGATTTGTCGCAATTGCAGTGAGATCTTCCATTGGCATCAAAGTTTGGATCAATTCAGGAAATGGCACGGATAAATTAATGTTGATACAAAACATGCCAATCGCTTTATCTGAAGCATTCTTTAAAATGCACGTTGTGGATTTCATCAGCCCGCCACTTTTAGCATTTGTAAAGTAACTCTTAGAAACACATTTCCCTGTTTGCTCATAAAGGCGTAACATTTTCAGTCCCAAATCTGTAACTGGAGAATTCAATGTTCGACCTGTATGATGACCATTAATGATTTTAACAACGGATNCACTTTTAGCATTTGTAAAGTAACTCTTAGAAACACATTTCCCTGTTTGCTCATAAAGGCGTAACATTTTCAGTCCCAAATCTGTAACTGGAGAATTCAATGTTCGACCTGTATGATGACCATTAATGATTTTAACAACGGATTGATCAATATTTTCAAAGGAGTGAATTACCACTTCACAATGAGGACCAATCAAGTCTGCAACTGTTTCTGCTAAATTAAAATATGATTGCAAGCACTCGTGATCTTGTTTTGAGAACTTTGTTCTAAAGATGGCTGTTTTATCTTTTTGTGCTTTCATATTAAGTTCATCTCAGTATAAAAAATTTAACTTTATGAAGCGTATTTTATTTAACAAATCTTTACATGTAAATATAAAATTACATATATATAACTGTATATAGCTATTTTTATGAGCTATGTCATATTTAGGATATTTTAGTTAACTAAAAACACCCTGTTTACATCAAAAAACTGTAACTTTATCACCACAAATAAAAAAATCCCCAAATAATATTTGGGGATTTTCTTTAATTAAAACAGCTAACTTATGGATTATTTTGCAAAATTTAAATTCAACTGTTTTTCTAGTTCCATCCAATTAGCAGGCAGTTCATGAGCAATACCTTTATGGCAATCAATGCATGTTTTATTCTCATTTTTAGCTAATGTATGACCTGTTCTTGCTCGCAAGTTTTGATTCGATAAATCCATATTCATTTCTGTATGGCAGCTACGGCAACCTGCGGAATCGCTCTTCTTCATTCTTGTCCATTCTCGCATTGCAAGCAATCCACGACGCTCTTCTAGTTTTTCTCTAGTATCAATTGTTTTACCGATGAAATGCTGATAAACATCGTTCGCAGCTTGTGCTTTACGAATCATCAAATCCAGCCCTTGCTCTGGCACATGGCATTGTGAACATGTAGCTCGCACGCCTGTTTTACTAACATCATGCACCGTGCCTGTATATTCAGCTTGGTTAAACTGCATTGTGTGACAGCTGGTGCAGAATCCTTCACTGTTTGTCCATTCTAATGTTTTATGGGATGCAAAAACTGTAATCACACCGATGATGAAACCTGCTAATAACAAAGCACCTAGCGCCCATCTTTTAGATGGTGACCAAAACCATTGCCATACTCTTTTGATGAATTTCATATCAACCTCCTATTGCTATTGGCCCGAAGGTGAAAATGTATTATCAATTAATTCAGGAGCATTCGACTGTGGCACATGGCATTGTGTACAGAACCAACGACCTGCTGCAATATGATCTGTTCTTGTGCCAGATTGAGCATCAATAAAATGGCTCTCTGGTGCTGCGACTGTTTTAAAATCGCTATTGTATGGCCATGAATGACAACGTAAGCATTGATTAGCTTTTAAATTGATTTGATATTTTTCAATCTTATGTGGAATCAAAGGCGGCTGTTGGCGATAGTTTTTATACAATGTAATGCCCTCTTGCATTTGATAAGGCTCTACTTCGATATTTTCCTCATCCACAGGAACATCGCCACGTAATCCTTGCAACACTTCAGATTGCCCCAATCCGAATAGCGCCCCTATTAATACAATAGACATCAAGAATTTTATTTTCATAATCAGCTCACTTTTGCTTTTGGTTTACTTTGTTTGATCGGAGAATGTTGAGTGGAAATATCATAACTAAACACTCTTTCAGGGCAGACATCTATACATCTACCGCACCGTGTACAATCGCTGAATCCAACGCTTGGTATGATGGATTCTTCAATATATATTTTTTTATTTTGGATCAGGGGCTTCAATACATGAGATTCAGGACAAACTTTATAACAATCCATACAATCATCACATGCTGAGATTTTAGGTGCACTGATGTATAAAACTGTTTTCTTACCCAATAAGCTATAAAAAGCGCCGACTGGACACAAATGCCCACACCATAAATTTGCAGCGCCAATAATATCTGCAATGAAAATTACCAATGTCAGTGATACTGCAATATTCGTAATGGTAAAACCACCAAAAACCAACTCTCGGAAAATGCCTGTAATCGGGTTAATCAGTTCCCACGCAATCACTTGAAAGATCATAGAAACAAGTATCGCAATGCCCAAAATATAAAAGCGCGCACGTTTAGATAGTGATAATTGATTGGTTATTTTGAGCTGTCGTCTGACCCAAGCTGCTGCATCTGTGACAATATTGATGGGGCAAACAAAAGAACAATATGTTCTTCCGCCCACAATCATATAAAGTAAAACCACTAATCCAACACCTAATATGCCTGACAATGTATACAAATTGCCTGCAACTAATGATTGTACAAATACAAAGGGATCTCCCATTGGAACCGTAGAGAGTATTTCACTATTGGCCAATGTTCCTTTCATGATCCATAACTGATCATTACGTACATCATCTTCATTTTTTAAGTTATCTAAAAAAATGGCGGTTAAATCTGGTGATGCTTCTTCTTGATTAGAAACTAATACGCTATTCACACCACTAATTGGCAAGGCGAACAGTAAAATAATCGTAATCTGACACAATCTTCTTAAGATTAAAAATCGATGAGATTGCCACCAGCCTTTCTTTTCAACTGCTTCTTCGAAGTACAATGTGCTGTTATATTTCTTAGGATTCACCTGATTCATGGCTCAAATCCTTTCAAATTTTTAATATCATGGAATGGCAAAGTGAGATTCTCTTCAACCAAAGGTTTACCATCATTTTTTTCTTGCTCTTCCCAACCTTTTCGATAATGATCTGGCAGTTTTGAACGTGCAACATCTGTGGGCAATACTTTAATCGCAGAGGCATGTTCTAAAACGCATTTCTTTTCACACAATCCACAACCAGTACAATATTCAGCATGTACCACGGGAATAAAGTTTGCATGTGCACCTGTTCGAGTATTTTCTTGTAACTCTAATGTGATCGCTTGATCAATCACAGGACAAACTCGATAGCAAACTTCGCAGCGTAAACCCAAAAATGCCAAGCAGTTTTCTTCATCCACTAAAACTGCTGTACCCATTCTTATGTCTTCAGCTTCTGTGATTGTTTGATCCAATGCATTAGTTGGGCATGCTGCGATACAAGGTAAATCCTCACACATTTCACATGGAATCTCTCTTGGCACATAGTATGGCGTGCCAAATGTCGGCTGACTTAATTCAGATAGTTTCAATGTATCGTAAGGACAAGCTCGCACACATAATCCACAACGAGTGCAAGCACTCAGAAAATCTTGTTCATTGATTGCACCTGGCGGTCTTAACACATTCTGATTACTTGCTTTACTCTGTTTTGCCAACATAGCCAAAGGTAGAGTACCCAAACAGACTGCCCCTCCTACCTTAGTCATTGTTGCCAAAAACTGCCTACGATTTTTCATGCTAATCAAGCTCGTTCAATCTTAACTGCACATTTTTTATAGTCGGTCTCTTTAGATAGAGGACATGTCGCATCCAATGTGATCTTATTCACCAATCTAGCTTCATCAAAGAATGGCATAAATACCAAACCATCTGGTGGTGTATTACGTCCTTTAGTTTCAACAATTGTAATCACAGAGCCTCGGCGAGAACTTACTTTTGCTTTATCACCACGACGTAGTCCTAATTTTTTCGCATCATTAGCACTGATGAATAGTTGGGCATTCGGAACAGCTTTATGTAATTCAGGGACTCTACGTGTCATACTTCCTGTATGCCAATGCTCTAATACTCTGCCTGTACAGAACCAGAATGGATATTCTTGATCAGGACTCTCCGCAGGTGGTTCATATGGTAATGCGAAAATAACAGCACGACCATCTTTATGACCGTAAAAACTCACTTCTTCACCCGCTTTTACATAAGGGTCATAACCCTCACGATAACGCCATAAAGTTTCCTTGCCTTCTACAACAGGCCAACGTAAACCACGCGCTTTATGATACATTTCAAACGGCGCAAGATCATGCCCATGACCACGGCCAAACGTCGCATACTCTTCAAATAATCCCTTTTGAATATAGAAGCCAAATGTTTCCGCTTCTGTATTATCAAAACCTGCTTGTCGCTCTGATAATGGGAATTGGTCCACATTACCATTGCGATATAAAACATCGTATAAAGTTTTACCACGAACTTCAGGCTGCTTCGCAATCAAATCTTCCGGCCAAAAATCCTCAACTTTTAAGCGCTGAGATAATTCAACCAATTGGCGCATATCAGATCTTGCATCACCTAAAGGCTTTACTTGTTGGCGCCAAAACTGTGTTCTACGTTCTGCGTTACCATAAGCCCCTTCTTTTTCTACCCACATGGCTGTTGGCAAAATCAAATCAGCAGATAATGCAGAAACAGTTGGATAAGGATCAGAAACGATCACAAATGCCTCAGGATTACGCCATCCTGGATAGGTTTCTTCATTTAAATTTGGGCCAGCTTGCATGTTATTGTTACACATGGACCAATACACTTTGAGCTTACCATCTTTCAATGCACGACTTTGCGCCACCGCGTGTAAGCCCACTTTAGGATTCACCGTTCCTTCTGGCAACTTCCAAATTTTTTCAGCAGTTTGACGATGTTCAGGATTATTCACCACCATATCAGCAGGTAATCGATGAGCAAATGTTCCCACTTCCCTTGCTGTACCACAAGCCGAAGGTTGACCCGTTAATGAAAATGGTCCACAACCTGGTTTAGAGATTTTACCTGTCAATAAGTGAATATTATAAATGAGGTTATTTGCCCATGTACCGCGTGTATGCTGATTGAAACCCATCGTCCAAAATGACACAACTTTCTTATCAGGATCTGCATACATTTGTGCCATTCTTTCTAATTTATGTTTCGGCACATTCGATAATTCATGTGCTTTATCTAATGTATATTCCGAAACAAATTCAGCAAACTCATCAAAGCTGATCGGTGTTGCATCACCTGAATCAGGATTTTTAGCTTGTTGTTGCAAAGGATGCTCAGGGCGCAAGCCATAACCTATATCTGCTACACCTTTTTTGAAATTAGTGTGTTGATTAATAAAAGCTTGATCGTAAGCTTTATTCTGAATGATGTAATTAGCAATATAATTCAAAATCGCCAAATCAGTTTGCGGTGTAAATACCATGCCATTATCTGCCAACTCAAAAGAGCGATGCGTATAAGTAGATAATACATGCACTTCGCAATTAGGATGCGTTAAGCGTTGATTCGTAATACGTGACCATAAAATGGGGTGCATTTCTGCCATATTTGAACCCCATAATACAAACGCATCTGCATTTTCAATATCGTTATAGCAGCCCATTGGCTCATCCATACCAAATGTACGCATGAAACCAACAACCGCTGACGCCATGCAATGGCGAGCATTAGGATCTAAGTTATTACTTCTTAAGCCTGCTTTATGGAATTTAGATGCTGTATAGCCTTCAAAGATTGTCCACTGCCCTGAGCCAAACATGGCAACTTTATCTGGACCTGTAAGCTTATCTTGATAAGCTTCTTTATATTTTTGAGCCATTAACTCATAAGCTTGATCCCAAGTGATCTCTGTGAAATCACCATTTTTGTCATATTCACCATTAGTCATTCTTAACAATGGATTGGTTAAACGATCTTTACCGTACATAATTTTGGATAAGAAATATCCTTTAATACAGTTTAACCCTTTATTAACTGGTGCATCTGGATCGCCTTGAGTCGCAACAACCCGATTATTTTTTGTGCCGATCAATACTCCGCAACCAGTGCCACAGAATCGACAAGTACCTTTATCCCATCGAATACCATCACCGCCTGTTTGCTGTGCGACAGCTGGCGAATAAACTCCGTTTAAAGCACCAACAGCACCTGCTGCGGCTGCTAGCTTCATGAAATGACGACGGGATAAAGTCATGATTTTCTCCAGATGAATACTTATGATTCATTATTTATAGATATATATAAAATACATCTATTGGAGAAATTTACTTTGACTTACATCAACCAAGAAAATAATAAAATATTATTAATTATCAATACGTTATATCCAAACAGATACAGCGTCTATTCAAAAAAATGATTAATTAAAGTAATGGCTAAAACATGCTGATGGTTTTTAATTTCCTCCATAATGTCATACGCACTTTTATCCACTTGATCTTCGATGACTAAAGCAATTTTATTTTGATGATCATGATCCATGACGTCACAACCTTCTATCGCAATAAGATCTGCCAACAATGATTGAAAGTTTTCTGTATTAACATTCACTAGAACGCCACATACATTATATTTTTGCTTATCTGTGCTCATAATTACTCTCTTTTATTATTATCAAATCATAAGAAATGTAGCATATCCTAATTTTGTCTGAGTAAAACTATCAAGCTTATTGATGTGACTCACATATTTATATTGCCCAATAAAAAATTCCCAAATAATATTTGGGAATTCCTAAAACTCAACCGTATAAATTAAGGGTTATTTTACGCCTTGGCCTAAAATTTTACCGTTAACTTCTTTACCGTAAAGGTTAACACCATCGTTTGCATGGTATTTTTCATAAGTTTTCTCTACTGAACCATCCACTAAACGAGGATCTTGTGGGCGTTCATGGCTATTCATGAATGCCGCAACATCCCAAGCTTCTTGATCAGTCAAAGAGCCACCTTTACCCAAAGGCATGTTTGCCTTGATAAAGTCAGCTGCTGTATTGATACGGTGCATACCTGCGCCCCAGTTGAATGAGTCTTTACCCCATAATGGTGGGAATACATAGTTTTCTGCAACTTTCTGACCTAAACCATCTTGACCATGGCAATATGAACAGTTTTCAGCATAAACTTTTGCACCACGTTCGATACTGTAACCACCTTCAGGTTGTTTCACGGAAGGATAAGCACGACCTGGTAAAGAAACACCTGTTGGTGCATTTGTTGCTAACCAATAAGAATATGTCACTAATGCTGTCATTGTTTCACTGTCCGCTGGTGGCGGTGTACCATCCATACTGAATTGGAAACAACCTTGAATACGTTCAGCATAAGTATTCACTTTGTTATTCTTGCTACGGTAAGCAGGATACATTGGATATGCACCCCACAATGGTGCAGCATTCGCTAAACGACCTTGATCCATGTGACAGTTCACACAGTTCATACCATTACCAACATATTCTGGTGCTTGGTTTTTCGTATCAACGAAAATCGCATGGCCTTTACGCACCATTTCACCATAAGCATTGTCTGGTAGATCTTTTTCCAACGGTGGTTGATGATATTCTGATACTTCAGTCGTTTTTTCTGCAAGATCAGATAATTGTGATTGATCATCCATTTTAATTGGATTCTCAGCAACTGCTACAGAAGTGTAAAGAGCAGCCACAAGAGATGTCACTAAAATCTTTTTCATGATTATTCTCCCTGCTGGCCAATAGATTCAAAATACGCAGCCACTGCTTTTGCTTCTTCATCTGTTAAAGATTTTGCAATGTGCCCCATTAAATCAGCGTGGTCATTTTTACGTGTACCAGTTTTCCATGCTGTGATTTGGTTGATGATGTACATAGAGCTTTGACCCGCTAATTTCGGGAAAGACTCACCAACACCAATACCACCAGGACCATGACAAGCCACACATTCTGGAATATTACGGCTCCAATCACCACGTAAAGCTAACTGACTGCCAACATCTGTTGGTGTCGCTGCTCTTGTGATATGTGGTACTTCTTTAGGTTGCAATTCAGACATATAAAATGTCACTGCTTCAATTTCATCATCATTCAAATTACCTGCAATGCCATCCATAATTGGATGAGATCTCAAACCATCTTGGAAATCGTGCAATTGTTTAGCTAAATATTCAGGTGACATACCTGTAATATCAGGATAACCCGCTGCTGCTAAACCATGACCTTCTGCACCATGACATGTTACACATGCGAGTGCTTGTGGCTTTTCACCACCTTTTAGGTAAATCTTTTCCCCTTCATCAGCATAACTGACGAACGGCAACATCCCCAAAAGAGACAAATATCCAATCTTCTTGATATGTCTCATGTTCCCCTCCTCTGTAAAAATACTTTCTCTCGAACCGTTCATGCTATCACAAATAAAACAAAAAAAAACACCCCGATGAAAAATGGAGTATTTTTATTATTTATCAAATAGTTAAATTAGCACTAATGCACTACTATTTAACTACTATAATTGCGATTCTACAGGTAACCAAGAGACGATTTTAACGATTGCACGCTTAATCCAGCCTGTTTCAGGATCCTTATCCCACTCCTTAGATTCACCATTACTATCATCTAGCCAGATCATTTTTTGATCACGCAAAATTACTTCATAGCTCACATCTTTCGTGATCACGCTTTGATAACTTTTCATCAGTTCTTCAGTAATTTCAGGGCTTTCAAAAAATACACCCATTTCTGTATTTAAGCGCGCTGAACGGGGATCTAAATTGAACGAACCAATGAAGCCTTTTGATTCATCAATGATGAAAGCTTTAGTATGTAAACTTGCGCCACTTGCACCAATTTTCCAATCTTTCGATAATTTATAATTCACGTTGAATGGCATGAGTTCATATAATTTCACACCACTTTTTAATAAAGCTTCACGATAAGGTGCATAACCTGCATGAACCATTGGCACATCATTGGCTGCCAATGAATTTGTGAGAATCACCACATCCTTCCCTGCTTCACTCAATTGAGATAATCCCTTTGTGCCTTCTTCACCTGGGACAAAATAAGGGGAAATCAGATATAGAGATTGCTGTGCCATTTCCCATGTTTTTGGCAAAATATCCGTGATGAGCCACTTGTGCTCTTTCTCACCAAAGACTTTTTCAGGTGGATCAGATAATACATGCACATTATCGCTCCATACAAAACGCCCCTTTTTATTCATCACATCGTCAATCGTTAAATGTGTCAGCAGTGATTTTTTATAATCACTCAGCAATTGATGTTCTGTTTCATTCATTGATAATGGCGTTTCTCGCAATGTGGTTAAAGCATCTTTATGCCCGAACTTCACTTGTTTTGCGGGAATCGAAGCTTGGCTATCCCAAAAGGATTCAAAAATATCTTCAGCTTCTTTCACAGCTTTGCCCACTAAGAGTAAATCCACATCTAAGAAATTCGTATTGGGATCAGCATCAAAATATTCATTGCCAATGTTTCGCCCACCAATGATCGCCATCTGGCTATCTGCAACCATGGATTTATTGTGCATTCTGCGATTCAAACTCAAGCCACGGAATAACATTTCCACAGTTCTTGTCACAAAATTGCGGCGACTATAAATAGGGTTAAATAGACGGATTTCTACATAAGGATGTTGCGCTAAGCCTGACAATACAATGTCTTTTTCCACCGTATTCATATCATCTAATAAAATGCGAATGAACACACCACGATCCGCTGCTGCCAATAATTCTCGCCCAAGCATATTGTCTGTTAAATCATCGTGCCAAATATAATATTGTAAATCCAAGGTTCGCTCTGCACTGCGTGCTAGCAAAATCCGATCGGCATAAGCTTCGAGATTATCATCCAATAAATATAAACCTGTACCATTGGGATGCTCTAATAAATAAGGCTCAACCACTTCATCTAAATGGGTTTTCACATCACGATTAATCGGCGGGCGCTTTTTCCCCATATACATTTCATTGGGTTTGAAATCATTGAAAACCAATGTGATGATCGTTGTAATCACAGAGATTAAGATGAATAGCAAAAATAGCCACTTCAGCATTTGGATTATTTTAATTAACATTATTCCTCCCGCGGTCAATTGTCATAGAGTAACACAGACAAAAATAAACCCTCAACGTAGAGGGTTCATGATTTTACTTTGTAATATTGAGTTATCCACGCAGTACCAATAGCGGGCTAACTAAGACAACTTTTTTCGTGCCCAATATTCCCATGATCGCGATCAAAATTGCACCAATGATTGGCAATAACAACAACCAAGGATGCCATTGCCATTCCAAATTCAATACAGAGCGATAGAGCAAGAAACTAATGAATTCACTGCCGATCATAGCCAATAATCCTGCCAAACCGCCCATTAAAGCAAATTCGATCAATTGGCTTTTGAATAGCATTTTTCGATGTGCACCCAACACTCGCAAAATCGCCCCTTGGCGCAATCGATCACTCAATGTTGCTTGTAATCCTGCGATCAATACAATTAAACCTGCAATCAGAACTAGCGCTAAAATATATTCCACCGCTAAAGTCACTTGCTGCAAAATCTCATTCAATTGATTCACGATCGCCATTAAATCCAATAATGTAATCGTTGGGAATTCTCGCGCCAATGTGATCAGCTCTTTTTGCATATTTTCTGGCAAATAGAAGCTTGTTAAATAAGTCACAGGTGCATCTTGAATCGAATTAGGGTTAAAGATCACAAAGAAATTCGGTTGGACTGTATCCCAATTCACAGTACGAATGCTCGTAATTTTAGCTTTATAACTTTCGCCCGCGATTACAAATGTTACATCATCACCCAATTTAGCATTCAAGCCTTTGGCTAAATCATCCTCCATCGAAACACTAATGCCTGCATGATTTTCCTGCCACCATTGTCCTTCAATGAGTTTATTTTCATTCGGTAAATCTGCGCTCCAAGTTAAATTCAAATCACGATTAATAGAGTTTTTTGCGCGCTCATTATCCAACTTCATTTTACGGACAGAAACGCCATTCACTTCCGTCAATCGCCCCGCAACCATCGGATAGAATGGTGAAATATTTGGCGATAACGCTGCAACTTTATTTTTAAAGACATCCTTTTCATCTTCCGTGATGTTCATTGCGAAATAGTTCGGTGCATCCTGTGGCAATTGATCTCGCCATGTTTGCAACAATTCACCACGCAACATTAACACCAATGCCATCGTCATTAAGATGATACCAAAAGCTACAATTTGCCCCATAGATTTTACTGGGTAACGCAAAGTTTGCCCCAAAGCCATGCGCCATACAAAGGATGAACGCGATAATGCTCTACGTAAAAATTTCACAGAAACATAGAGCACAAAGCTGAGCACAGCCACCATTGCAATTGCGCCACCGAGCAATGCTAAGGTTAAGCTGATGTTTAAACTCAATTGCCACATGATTAAAAATAGCGCCACAATCGCAATGCCATAAACCACAAAGTTTTTGAGTGGCGTTGGTAATAGATCTTCACGTAATACACGCAATGGCGGTGTTCTACCTAACGCTGCCAATGGCGGCAATGCAAAACCGATCAATACTGTAAAGCCTGTTGCAATCCCTGCCAATGCTGGCATGATTCCGCCCGATGGTAGTTCAGCACTGATTAAATCCTGTAACAGTGCAAATAATCCCAACTGCGCCAACCAACCTAATAATGCACCAATGATTGCACCGATCGCGCTCACATATAGCAATTCAAAGCCATATAACCAAAGCACCTGCTTTTGTTGCATGCCTAAAGAGCGTAATAACGCACTCGCATCATAACGATTATTAGCAAACTGATTCGCAGATAATGCAATCGCAACGCTTGCGAGTAAAATCCCAACCAAGCTCGCAAGATTTAAGTAATTCTGTGCACGGTTCAATGCACCACTTACTTCTTTACTGCCATCTGAGATCGTTAATATCTTTTGATTCGGTTCTAGCGTTTTCTTTAATGCAGGTTGCAACTGTTTAATTGCATCCATTTCGCCTGACCATAAATTACGATAAGTCACGCGGCTGCCTTTTTGCACTGCGCCTGTTGCTTCTAAATCCGCTCGATTCATCAATGCGAAGGGATTAAAACTATAGAAATTTGCGGAGCGATCTGGCGCGTATGTAATGATTTTAGTGATCTTTAATGGCAATTTGCCAACATCCACAGAATCACCCACTTTCAGATTCAAGCTATACAATAAACGTGATTCCACCCAAACTTCGCCTTGCTTTGGCCCTTCGTTGGTTGCGTATTCAGGTGTTTCTAAATCATCCTGAATTTTCAGTTGCCCACGCAAAGGATAGTTGCTATCAGCTGCTTTCACTGCAACCAATTGCAGATCATCGCTATTTAAAATGACTGTGGAAAAATTCACAGTTTTGGCATGATTCAAACCTAGATCTTTTGCTAATTTTAGCTGTGCATCAGTTGCATCTTCATTGCTTCTGAGCACTAAATCCGCAGCTAAAAACTCGCCAGCTCGCGCTTCCATGGAAGCATGTAATCGTGTACTGAAATAACCTATTGCTGTGCTGATCATCACTGTGATCAACAGAGCCACGAGCAAAATTCGAAGTTCGCCTGCTCGTATTTCTCTGATCAATTGTTTAAAAGCTAATCCCGCTAATTGAATTGTGGATAACTTATTCATGATTGAAATCCTGCAATACTAATCGCCCTGCTTCAATCTGAATACGATGCTGGCAGCGCTCAGCCAATCGTGCTTCGTGCGTCACTAAAACTAATGTTGTTTTTTCCTCTACATTCAATTGGAAGAGTAATTCAATGATGGATTCGCCTGTTTTGGTATCTAAGTTGCCCGTTGGCTCATCCGCAAATAAGATTGTAGGATTCGATGCAAAGGCACGCGCAATTGCTACACGTTGCTGTTCACCGCCTGACAATTGCTTAGGATAATGATGTGTTCGCTCGCCTAAGCCAACGCGCTGTAACAGTTCCATTGCGCGTTCTCTTGCATTCTTTTTGCCTTCTAATTCCAAAGGCAACATGACGTTTTCAACAGCTGTTAAGGATTCTAATAATTGGAATGATTGGAATACAAAGCCAACATGCTCGGCTCTTAATGATGCACGTTGATCTTCACTCATTTGGCTTAATGGCTTACCTGCCAATAAAATCTCGCCTTCGGTTGGCACATCTAATCCTGCCAATAATCCCAATAATGTGGATTTACCTGAACCAGAACTACCAATAATGGCAAGGCTATCGCCTTCGTTTAATTGAAATGAAATATCCTGCAAGATTGTTAATTTTTCTGTTGTTTCTACAGCTTTTCCAACATGTTGGGCATCCAAAATTATAGTCGTCATGTATTGTCCAAATGAGTTAAAATTTCAAGGATCAATCATAACATTTTTTGATGCCCACAAAATGGCTGAGGCGAGTTCTATTATTTAAAGTATTATGGTTGATTATTTAGCAATTAAATTGTGTATAGAAGTTATAAATCTATCTTTTTTCGTTGTATCAATATCGAATACAAAGGGTTTCCAATAGCTAGAATGCATAAGCTAATAAACATAGATACAAATATATAATCAACAGAAAGCAAGTAAGATTTTGCTAAAATAATATTATTATCTCTAACAGAATATGTTGATCGTAATGTGTAATCTTCTGTTTTAAATTCTGTTTCTATTCGTAACTTATTATCTGTTCTAGATAAAATTTTATAACTATAACTTTGTTCTTCAATTTGGGTTTCTTGATTATTTTTAGTTGGTTCTAAAATGAAATTAGAGATATTAATATCATTGTTATAAATATTATAAAGTTCCCAATCTTTATTCGATGCATTAGTTAGCACTATATAAAACTCATTTTTGAAAGCTTTCTCTCCTGACATCAAATCTCTAGTACTCATTAAGGCAATAAAATGCATGCTTCCTATAGTAATGAGGAAAAAAACAACAATACGTAAAAGGATTGATAATAGTTTTCTCAACATTTTTTATATCCTACACATGATTCATTTTCTCGTAATTATTAGCCTGATGATTTGTTCTTATCTTAAGATGTCTGTATATTTTAGCGATAATCCACAACAATATAAGATGTAATTGTATGCTGATCAAACAACTCAAACTCATTCTTGTTTTATTCATCACTATTGGCTTTGCACAAGCACAATCCATTTTAGTTGTGGGCGATAGCATTGGCGCAGGCTTTGGTATTAATCCCAAAGATAGTTGGGTGAATTTATTGAATGAAAAATTGAAAGCCGAAGGTTATCAATATGAAATGGTCAATCGCTCTATTTCTGGTGATACAACAACCAATGGATTAAACCGTTTGCCAAGATTATTGGAACAAGTGAAACCTGAAATCACAATTATTGAATTAGGTGGCAATGATGGATTGCGTGCAACACCTGCAACAAGAATCGCCGAAAACTTATCTGCCATGATCGAATTAGTTAAAGCATCAAACAGCAAAGTTTTATTAGTGGGCATTCAATTGCCACCGAATTATGGTGATGCTTATTTAGAACGCTTTCTAGCAATTTATCCTGAATTGGGTGAAAAACACCAAATCGCAGTTTTGCCATCCATTGTAGAAAAAGTTGGTGGTAATAATGATCTCATGCAAGGCGATGGCATCCATCCTAATAAAGATGGACAACCATTAATGATGGAATCTGTTTGGGAAAAACTTAAGCCTTTGTTACTCAAATAATTAGTGCTGTGAGTTTATAAAGAAAAGTACCAGAATACCCATTTATTTGGCTTCACTCGCTGTTACTAAAGCTGACATTAAAGCTCCAAAATCAGCGGGTGTTACATCACTTATTTTAAAGTAAAATTTTCCCCCTTCTGGCCGCTGTATTTCATAATTTATTTTTATTTTTGATTGCCCTAAACCATCATGCACTATCATTACTAAATCTGCTGAACAAAAAGTCTGAATCCCATTTCTTCCTTCTTCTTTTATGTTAGCAATATTATATTTGGCAGTATTATATCCTCCCACTATCGGAGTAAATTTTACTTTTTCACCTGAAGATTCTGCCATTTTAGATGCCATGTCTGAAGAATATTTAGTAACTACATCAGCCCCACCAAACCTATCTACAATTTTGTTAATTGTCTTTACGTATTCATTTTTAACTATATTTACAGCATTTTTGTTTGCACAAATTTCTTCTTGTGCTTGCGCACAAGATGCTGAAAAAAATGAAACTAATAAAATTAATATTGTTTTTTTAATCATATTACAGAAAACCTATTTATATATTAATCAAATACTTATTTTTTTATCACTATAGAAAATTACATAATATTCAGATCCGATACGTTGCAAAACCTATCACATTAAACCTTTATTATCCCATTAGCCGCCTGAATTCCCCACCAGCTTGCTTCTTCAAAGATTGAATAGCCCGATAAATCACTGTGGGCAAATAGCAATCGTGAACGGTGATTACGTAAATTCAGCAGACCTTGATTGTGTAAAAAGCCTGGCATTGGGCTTGCCATTGCATGCCCGCGCACTGTTAAATCTGCATGCACAATACGATTCACAAATTCACGACCATAGAGCTTTTCTAAGTCTTCCGTTGCAAGCATCATCAATTCATCTTTTGTGACTTGATATTGCAACCAATCTCGCATTTCATTCGGCGTTTTCTTTTCCAATACTCGATAACTTGTGAATACTGTTTTCTCTGGCATTGCTACAGAAATATGTTGATGTGTGCTATTGATATAACCCAACGTTGGCCCTTGATAAACCACATTATCCCATGCCAATGGATAAGAAACATCTTCCGTAGGAAAGCCATTCAACACAAAATTACCAATCAACCACGGCGCATAATTAGGTAAATCTCGCTTCGCATCAAATCCATAACGCTCGAAATTTTTCACAATGTATTGCGTGATATAAATCGGTGCAGCACAGATCACATGTTTAGCTTTAATGCGATAACGCTGTTGATTTAGCAATACATCCACAATTACATGATCATCTTGTTCATCAATCGAAAGTGCACTGCCATCCATTTCATAGCGATAAGATTCTGCTAATTGATCAGGGAAACTTGTGAGTTTTTCAAAGCCAATCCAATCCCGTAATTTTTCAACTAACGTGCCTAAACCACCATCCCAAGTTAATAATTGATTACTATCTTGTGCGTGGGTTCGCGCCGCAAAATATTGAATGCCTGCCCAAGCAGAAACCTCTTCAATGCCTTGCCCATAATCATCCAAGCAACAGTAATTCAAATACCACAATAAAGATTCTGATTGATAACCTTGCTCTTTTAACCAAGTGGCAAAAGTGACTTGATCCAATTGTGTGAATGCTTCATCTTGCGATGATAATGCAATGGGGATTACAAAAGCACGTTTGCCATCCTTGCCATAGCTGTCTTGAAACACTTGGATTTGTGCGAAGAAGCGTTCGCCATCTTTATCCAATTCAGGTAATAGTTCTGGTTGCCATTTGTTATTTCTGAATAAACGCTCACTCGGTGCATGAACAATCGCCATTTCATCATATTGCCCATCTTTCAATAAATCTAAATCCTGCAACATTTCATGAATGTGTGTGGATTCTTTCGTTGGCTCTGCCAAGTAATGAGCACCTGTAGGATAATTTAAAAATTCATAATGACCACTTCTACTATTGCCGCTTCTTTCAGGGCCATTCAACAATAAGAATCGTGAATGCCCTTGCTTTTTCAATTGCCAAGCCGCAGAAATCGCCGCAACGCCACTGCCCACAATTAATGTATCTATCTCAATGGGTACGATATTTGGCTCATCTTTTGAAAAAGCATGTTCACGAATTGCATGCCCTAATTCCATTCCTGCAAAATTTACATTAATCGTAGGCTTTGCAGGTGTTCGTGAAAAATAAGTATAACTACCTAAACTAATCGTCGCGGTTAAGCCAATGCCATTAATGATGAATTGTCGTCGATTCCAGCTCATATTATGGTGTTGCCTTGCGCCAATCTTGCTCAAAGTATTTTACAAGGATTTGTGTATTCAAGTGATTTGCTTCTAGATCTGTTCTAACTGACATATCGAGTGGAAACTTAAACATTTGTGCTGTAGTTTCTTTATCCAAATAGCGCGTATTTACCTGATAACTTTCTGGGATCATAAAATTCCCATCACGATTGGCAAGAATATAACCCCATTCACCAAATGAAGGTACATAAGCATGATATGGCAATGTTTGCAGATCCGCTGCCTGTAACGTTTTATTGATGCTACCAAAAGCATGAGGCGCAAAATATGGTGAAGTGGATTGCACAACCATCACGCCATTCGGGGTTAAATGCTGTTTCACTAAACGATACATCGGCACAGAATAGAGTTTACCCAATGAGAAGTTGGAAGGGTCAGGTAGATCAATGATGATCACATCATATTGTTCTGTTTGCCTTTCCAACCACTTCGCGGCATCTTCATTCACAATTGTGACTTTATCGTTATTCAAAGCATTATCATTGAGAATAGTTAATTGAGCAGATGTTTTAAATAACTCCGTCATTTTGGGATCTAAATCCACTAATACGATAGATTTCACATCAGGATATTTCAATACTTCGCGCGTTGCTAAACCATCGCCACCGCCAAGAATCAATACTTTTTCTGCTTTGGGAACATTTTCCATTGCAGGTAAAACTAAAGCTTCATGATAACGAGCTTCATCCATCGAGGAGAATTGCAAATTTCCATTGATGAATAAACGCGTATCATCTTTATATTTTGTCAATACTAAGCGCTGATATGGCGAATTGTATTGGTACACAATCGGATCACCAAAGTAATGCTGTTCCGCTTTTTCTGTTAAATCATTCGCAAAGAAAAATGCTGTTAACAGTGCCACTAATACGATATTACCTTTGATCATCAGCATTTTATACTTTGGTAATTGCTCACGGAAAACATGGCAGGTAAAAATTGCCACCAATGTATTTAAAATACCGAATAACAGCGCACTTCTTGCCATGCCTAATTTGGGTGCCAATACTAATGGAAACAATAATGAAACTGCTAAAGCACCCATATAATCGAAGGTTAATACTTTACTCACCAACTCTTTAAAGTCTGTTTTGTATTGATTCATCACTCGCATTACAAGCGGAATTTCCATGCCCACAATCGTGCCAATGATGAAAACCAATGAATAAACAATCACACGAAATGGTGCAGAAGATAATCCAAATAGAATAAACAGCAGTAACGCACAAACGCCACCAATTAATCCCACAAGCAATTCAATATCAATGAATCGTGTTAATGCATCTTCATCTTTGATGTAGCGCGTTAAATGTGCACCAATCCCCATTGCAAAGAGATAACCACCAATGATCGTGGAAAATTGCAAAATAGAATCACCCAATAAATAACTGGCCAGAGCAGCAATGATGAGTTCATAAGCAAGCCCGCAGCTTGCCACCACAAAAACTGAGATGATGAGAGTACGATTAAACATTATTTAGAGCTGTATAATTATGATCATTAAAGGCTGAGATATTAGCATGTTCTCATGTTTTCAAGTGGGATAAAGTCAGAAAATATAGTAAAATCCAGTGATTACAATACCAAACTTCAAAGGCAACCTCATGAACGAATTAGTATCACAATATATTTTATACCTACAATACATTGCGCTTGCCGTCGTTATGACTGGTTGCTTCGCATTCATTTACCTCATCATTACGCCGTTGAAAGAGATCAAACTCATCAAAGAAGGTAACATTGCTTGTGCCATTTCATTTGGTGGCGCATTGATTGGTTTCTGTATCACAATCACATCCAGCATGAGCACATCATTATCATTACTTGGCTTCTTGATTTGGTCATTGTTAGCAACGATTATCCAATTATTAGTGTATTTCGTTGCCACTCGCATTGTGAAAAATGCCAGTGTGGAATTAGCTAACAACAACATCGCTGTGGGTTGTTTATTCGCGGCGTTTTCTATCGCTATCGGTTTAATCAACGGTGCAGCATTAAGTTAATCACTGCCAATCATTAAGGAGTAATGTATGGGCTTAGGTCGTTTTATTAAAAAGCAATTCATAGATGTTATTCAATGGCCAGATCCAAATCCTGAGCTATTGATGTGGCGCTTCCCGATTGCAGATGAAGAGATTCAAAATGGCGCAGCATTGATTGTGCGTGAATCGCAAGTGGCTTTGTTTGTGAATGAAGGCAAATTAGCAGATGAATTCACAGCGGGTTCTTATAAATTAACAACCAATAACTTGCCAGTTTTAACGAACTTAAAAAACTGGGACAAGCTATTTGAATCACCTTTTAAATCTGATGTTTATTTCTTCAACACGCGCCAACAATTAGCTTCTGGCTGGGGAACAGCACAACCGATCACAATTCGTGACAATGAATTTGGTTTAATCTCTGTGCGCGGTTTTGGTAACTATAGTTATCGTGTGATTGATTCTCGTAAATTCTTCACTGAAGTTGCGGGCATTACAGAAGAGTTTTATAAATCTCAATTGGATGATCAATTGCGTAATTTATGTGTGACAACATTGTCCACAATTTTAGGTAATAAAAATATCCCATTCATTGATATGGCTGCGAACTTAACGGAATTATCTAAATTAGTTCAGCAATCATTGCAAGAGCATTTTGGCAACTTAGGTTTGCAGTTGGAAAGCTTCTTAATCGAAAGCATCACATTGCCACCTGCATTGCAAAAGACATTGGATGATCGCATTTCTATGGGCATCATTGGTGATCTCTCTGCTTATACACAATACCAAATGGCGAACAGCATTCCATTAGCAGCGCAAAATGAAGGCGGTGCAGCAGGTGTTGGCATGAGCATGGGCGCAGGTTTAACGATGGGGCAAATGATGGCTGAAGCAATGCAGCAAAAGCCAGCCGCAGCTCAAGCAACAGCACCTACTAATGCCAATGATCACACTGCAAAATTATCTCAACTTAATGAGCTGCTACAAAAAGGCTTAATTACAGCAGAAGATTACGATACAGCTAAAGCTGAAGTTTTGCGTCAACTCATAGGATAATCATTCAATATGGCAACATTTTTCTCAGCATCATGCCCAAGTTGTGGGGCGAAAATTGACATTCAATCACAGACAACTTTGATGGTTGCCTGCCCGAAATGTCAATCTAACCTATTATTCAACAACAATAGCTTGGCATTATCTGGGGAACATTCTGCCATTTTGGAAGACTTCAGCGCCATTCAAATTGGTTCATCAGGCACGATTAAAAAAGAAATTTTCCAAGTAATTGGGCGATTACAAGTTCAATATCATGATAAAGATGACAAGCAAAAAGTCGGTGGCACTTGGAATGAATGGTACATCCAATTCAATTCAGGCAAAACTGGCTGGTTATCTGATAGCAATGGTAATTACGTTTATCTCGATCAATTAACATTAGAAGAAGATAAACCTCTGCCATTGCCTGCATTTCATGACATTACTGTCGGCAAAGAGCTTAAATTATCTCGCACTGGCTATTCATTTTATGCTTGTGATATTCGCAATGCAGTATTGTTACAAAATGCTGTGCAAGGTGAATTGCCTTTCATTCCTAAAAAAGATTTAGATATCCGTGTGGTGGATGCACGCGCTGAAGAGCGTTTCATCACTTTGGATTACACAGATCCCAAAAACTTAGAAGTTTTTATGGGATTTGCAGTTAATTTCCATCAGCTTTCTTGGCAAAACTTACGATCTGAACGAGATATCCAAGAAACTGCAGGTGAATTAAAAGGTGCAACACAAGAGAGTAAATGCCCAAATTGTGGCGGTAATATCCAATGGATCACAGGCGTTACTGAAAATGTGAACTGCCGTTATTGTGGTTCTGAAATTGCCATTAATTATAATGTTGCTGAATTAATTAAAGCTCATAATTTACGTGCTATTCAACGTGAAGCCATGGCTTTAGAGATTGGGCAAAAAGCTAAAATTGATGGCAAAGAATGGATTGTATTGGGCATGATGTGCCAATCTGAATTGGAAGGTGATCAAACACAACTCGCAATACAAAATAAAATGAAAAAAGATTTTGTGACATTCAGTGGCGATCAATGGCATGAATATCTGCTCTTCTCTTTTCCTGATCAATTCATGTGGCTTGTACAAAGCGGGCCAAATGATTGGGCTGTTTCTAATACACAAAATATTTGGCCGAAAATCGGACATAATCTTCGCCCGATTCATCCATCAGGACAACAATTGCCACGATTATATGATTATGGTGGCCGAGTAAAATTTGCTATTGGCTCATTCTATTATCAAGTGAGCCCAGGTGATATGACTTATTACATTGATTATGGCCGTGAAGATCAAAAGCTATCATTGGAAATGACAGACAATGAAATGAGCTGGAGCCGAGCAACGAGCGTTTCAATGAAGCGTTTGAATGAATGGTTTAAAGATTCTGGTGGATTGAAACAGATTTCCCCAAAGGCACAATCATCCTTGCTCACACATTCCAGTGATTATCATCCTAGATCCAACTCAGCAGCACTATTTCTTATTATATTTTTAGTGATCAACATTCCTATTTTTTTGATGGATTTTAGTCAGTTTATCATTTCAGCAATCATTGTCGGTGTATTACTGAATTCTATTTCAAATAACTAATCGGACATCATAACAATGAGAACTTTTTATACTTGGTATGCAATTATTATCATCACAATCGCAACAATTGTTAACTATACAACTGTAGATAATAACCGAAGTTATTCTTCAGGTAGAACTAGCAGTTATGGATCATCAAGTGGATGGCATAAATAAATGAATACACAATTCCATGCTCATGGACAACATGTCATCTTAGATTTATATGGCATCAATCACGCTCGATTAACCAATCCTAAGTTAATTGAATCAATAATGCAGAACGTCGCAACAGAACTTAAAGCAACGGTTCTACAATCGCATTTGCATCATTTTGGTGAGGATTTGGGCGTGACTGGCGTTTTGCTACTAGCAGAATCTCACATGAGTATTCATACATGGCCAGAAGCAGGCTTTGCTGCCATTGATATATTTATGTGCGGCAATAAAGATATGAATCAAGCCATTCAATTATTCATTCAAGCGTTTGCCCCAACTCAGCATGATGTCAAAATCATCCAGCGAGGCAAACCTTAACATTACTGTCTCTCTTGAGAATCAGCGTTTCTTTCCCAAGTCTTTTTCCAGAAATTTGCAGCATCTATAATCTCTTCAGATTCATAAGCATCTTTGCGTAATAATAAAAAATCATACGCAGCTTTGAATCTTGGATGATGCAGAATTTTACCAATGCCACCTTTCTGCTTTCTTGCCTTCACATTCGTTAAACGGAACTGATATTTCCATAAATCCGTAATTTGTGAAGAAATGCGCTTAGGAATCATTGTGTAATCTTGTTGTTTACGCAAGATTTTATCCGCAGCAATCGTACTCGCTTCATTCGACGCAACATTGTCTGAAATCAACACATGATATTCATCGAAGAATGGTTCCCATAATAATGCTGCATACAAGAAGTATGACGAAGCACCAAAACCATCATTGATACGATTATCAGAGTTATTCAACGCTGCGATCAATAAGTGTTCTTTAGGGTTATCCAATTCAATCAAAGCACGCTCTGTTTGCGGGAAAATTTGCCCAAACAAATGATAATGACGCAAACGATGATAAATCGCATTGCCCTGCCCATTCAATAAAAGTTTAATCACTTCATCAAACATTCTCGCTGGGGAAACCGTTTGCAACAAATAGCTCATTTGATGGATCGCTTCCACCAAATCTTTTGGCAATGCAAAACCCAATTTCACTTCAAAGCGCACGGCACGTAACATACGAACAGGATCTTCACGGAAACGCACATCAGGTTTACCTATCAACTTCAAAGAGCCTGATTTGAGATCCTCAAAGCCATTGGTATAATCAATGATGATATTATGAATTGGATCATAATAGAGCGCATTGAGCGTAAAGTCGCGGCGCACAGCATCATCTTCGATCGAGCCATACACATTATCACGCACCAAGAAACCATCATCATCCACTTTACGATCTTGCTTCGCATTATCGTCATTGGACTCTGCTCTAAATGTTGCAACTTCGATCACATCTCTGCCAAATAAAATGTGCGCTAAACGAAATCGTCTGCCCACTAAACGGCAGTTTCTGAATAAACGCTTGATCTGTTCTGGATGTGCATTCGTTGCAATATCAAAATCTTTCGGGGATTTATTCAATAATAAATCACGCACAGCACCACCCACAATGTAGGCTTCATAACCTGCATTGGTCAATGTAGTGATCACTTGTAACGCATTTTTGGAGATCTGTCTTGAGATTAAGCCATGATCTTCTGAGGTATATATTTTCTTATTCACACTGAATACTAAATAATAAAAAGAAAGCCTTTCTGCAATAGAAAGGCTTGTATTGTTGTAGAACTGTAAAACGATTAACGTTTTGAGAACTGAGTTGCACGACGAGCTTTACGTAAGCCAACTTTCTTACGTTCAACTTCACGAGCATCACGAGTTACATAACCAGCTTTACGTAATGGTGAGCGATTCACTTCATCATATTCGATCAACGCACGAGTTAAACCGTGACGAATTGCACCAGCTTGGCCAGATTGACCACCGCCAGAAACAGTTACGTATACGTCGAATTGCTCTGTTGCTTCCAACAACTCTAATGGTTGACGAACAACCATACATGCTGTTTTACGGCCGAAGTATTCGTCTAATGGTTTACCATTGATAACGATGCTTCCTGTACCTTTACGCAAGAAAACGCGAGCTGCTGAGGTCTTTCTACGACCTGTACCATAATTTTGGTTCACTGCCATGATTTATCTTCCTTAAATTAAAAGTCTAAAACTTTAGGTTGCTGTGCAGCATGAGTATGTTCAGGACCTACAACGATCTTCAATTTACGGAACATATCTCTACCCAAAACGTTCTTCGGCAACATACCTTTAACAGCGAGTTCTAAAACACGCGCAGGCTGGCTTTCTAACATTTTTTCTAAAGAAGTTTGTCTTAAGTGACCAACGTAACCTGTATGCTTGTAATAAATTTTTTGCTTCATTTTATTACCAGTTACACGTACTTTTTCAGCATTCACAATAATAATATAATCGCCTGTATCCACATGCGGTGTATATTCTGCTTTATGTTTGCCACGTAAACGTTTTGCAACTTCTGTTGCTAAACGACCAAGTGTTTTGCCTTCTGCATCAATCACATACCATTCGCGAACAACGTCAGCAGGTTTTGCACTAAATGTTTTCATTGAAAACTCCAAAAAATAAATAATCTCTAACTAAAAGCTATCTTATTGTTGCCCCAAGATGAAAGAGCCGAAGCTCTCATCCCGTTCACCTCAAAGCTTTTCTAAAAGACAACCACCGTTAGGGGTCGCTGGTAAACGATCGCACTATTCTACTTAAATTGAGGGATATTTCAAGCCTTATTACTGTTTTTCATCAGGAAAATCTGTCGCAAACTTAAAGGCTTGCTCTACATCGGCTCTCATGCGAGCGATTGTCTCTTCATCCCAATTAAAATATTTTGCCATATAACTAATCACACCTTCTTTTTCTTGCATTGCTTCTGCAATATTGAAAAATAAATGCCCAGTACGGCGAATCAAAAAGTCACATGGTGTCATCACACATTCGTGATTCAGTGCATACCATAATCTCAGTTGTGTTAAACGGCTCAAAGCTTCTGTATTTTCAATGGGATTGGCTTTAAATTCATCAAAGATGACATTAGAATTTGTGCCATAAAACTGAGCTAAAAATGCACTACCTGATTGAGATAAGCCTAATGATTCACCCAATTTTGCTTGCGCTTGAATGAACACAAAAAATTTAGATGAACCACCTATATCGCCCCCTGAAATCGGCTGATTTTTTGTCATGCAAGGCTTAAATTCTAAACTGAAATCACGCTGTAAAATACCTGCCAATTTATCCACAATCTCTTCTGCCATATGGCGATAACCTGTTAATTTACCACCTGCAATTGTCAATAACCCTGTTTCTGATTCCCAAATTTCATCTTTACGAGAAATTTCAGAAGGACTTTTACCTTCTTCCCAAATGAGCGGGCGAATTCCTGCCCAAGAAGATTCCACTTTATCTGCAGTTAATTGCACAGTTGGGAACATATAGTTCACTGCTGCAATGATATAATCACGATCAGTTTTTGTGGCAACTGGATTTTCTTTATTTGCTTCATACACAGTATCTGTTGTGCCAATATATGTTTTGCCATTGCGTGGCACAGCAAAGATCATGCGTTTATCTTTTTCAGTATCAAAATACACAGCTTGCTTCAATGGAAAATGCGTTTGATCCACTACTAAATGAATGCCTTTCGTTAAACGTAGATGCTTATTATTCGGTGTTGCTTTATCTTTTTTACGATTATCATCCACCCAAGGACCCGTCGCATTGATAACCTTTTTAGCTTGAATTGCAAATTCTGAATGACCAAACAGATCTTTCACATTCATGCCTGTAATCTGGTTTTGACCGTTATAGATGAAAGTTTCACCTTTCACATAATTTAGAACAGTTGCACCAAATTCCACTGCTTTTTTCATCACTTCGATGGTTAAACGCGCATCATCAGTGCGATATTCCACATAATAGCCTGCCCCCACCAATCCATCTTGACGAACCAATGGTGCTTTTTGGATGGTTTGCTGACGACTGAGCATACTTTTTTGTTCATCACGTTTCACGCCTGCCAATAAATCATAAACACGCAAGCCAATGGATGTGGATAATGGTCCAAAAGTACCGCCACGATGCATAGGTAAAAGCATCCATTCTGGTGTTGTGACATGTGGTCCATTTTCATATACAACAGCACGTTCACGTCCTGAATGCATTACAACACCAACTTGTAGCTGCTTCAAATATCGTAAGCCACCATGAATTAATTTGGTGGAACGGCTACTTGTACCCGCTGCAAAATCTTGCATTTCCACCAAGGCAACTTTCATGCCACGCTTAGAAGCATCCAGAGCAATTCCTGCACCAGTAATACCGCCACCAATGACCAAAACATCATAAGTTTCGTTCTGAAGTTTTTGAATAGTATTTTGACGATTCATACCTGAAAATGCCATGAATTGCTCCTTATCTTAAAATAACCAATACGATCTATTATATATTCGGTTTAAATGCCTGTGTTGCTTTAATTGCACATTCCCAACCATGATATAGCTTAGCACGTTCATCTTCTGCCATTTTTGGCATATATTTTTGATCCAACGACCAGTTTTGCTGGATTTCTTCTTGAGATGACCAATAGCCTGTCGCTAATCCTGCTAAATAGGCAGCGCCCAATGCTGTGGTTTCATTGATCTTAGGTCGATCCACTTCCACGCCTAAAATGTCTGATTGGAATTGCATTAAGAAATTATTCATAGCAGCGCCACCATCGACTCTCAATGCAGTCAATGTTAAGCCTGAATCCTTTTCCATCGCTTGCAATACATCTCGTGATTGATAAGCAATCGCTTCCAAAGTTGCACGGACAAAATGTTCCTTTTGTGTGCCACGCGTTAAGCCCAAAATTGCTCCACGCGCTTCAGAATCCCAATATGGCGTACCTAATCCAACAAAAGCAGGCACAACATAAACACCTTCAGCCGATGCAACTCGGCTTGCATAGTCTTCAGATAATTTTGCATGTTGGAACATACGTAAACCATCGCGCAACCATTGGATCGCAGAACCTGCCACAAAAATAGAACCTTCCAATGCGTATTCTACTTTGCCGTTGATACCCCAAGCCAAAGTCGTTAATAAGCCACTTTTTGACTTTACTTGCTTCTCACCAGTATTCATCAGCATGAAGCAACCAGTACCATAAGTATTTTTTGCCATGCCTTCTTTAAAGCAAGCCTGCCCAAATAATGCTGCTTGTTGATCACCTGCTGCACCTGAAATGGTAATTTCTTGCCCCAAAAAATTTTGCGCCAATGTTTTGCCATAGACTTCGGAAGATGAACAAACCTTCGGTAACATTGCAGCAGGGATTTTTAAAATATTTAAGAGTTCTTCATCCCATTTCAAATCATAGATGTTGTACATCAACGTGCGGCTAGCATTGGAATAATCGGTAACATGGGCAGCACCGCCTGTTAATTTCCAAATGAGCCAAGTGTCAATCGTGCCAAATAATAGCTCGCCTTTTTCAGCACGACTGCGTGCACCTTCCACATGATCCAAAATCCAAGCAACTTTTGTGCCAGAGAAATATGGATCTAACAATAAGCCTGTTTTTTCTTTAAATAATGGTTCATGGCCTGCTGATTTCAATTCATTACAAATTTTATCTGTTTGTCTGGATTGCCAAACTAACGCATTATAAATTGGCAAACCTGTTTCTTTATCCCAAATGACAGTAGTTTCACGCTGATTAGTAATACCAATTGTTGCAATTTGTTCAGGACTTAAATTATTTTCTGTGAGAACTTCGGTCACGACAGACAATACTGATGACCAAATTTCTGTAGGATCATGCTCAACCCAACCTGGATGCGGAAATATCTGACGGAATTCTTTTTGGGCAATGCCTTTAATATTGCCTGCTTTATCAAAAATAATTGCTCGTGTACTCGTTGTACCTTGATCAATGGCCATTACAAACTTTTGCATAATCACTCCTTATATCTCAGAACTTAATTCTACAATATGTTTTTCTGCTTGTTTTCGTTTTCCATATCGCAATAAATAAAAACACAGTACACTGCCAATCACCAACCAAACTAAGCTACCAAAGAAACTCATCGTATTAGAAGCACCTGTTCGGTAAAAAATCCCATAGAGCGCAGTCCCAATAATTGTACCAACAATTGGTCCTAAAACTGGCACAAATGCATAACACCAATTTGAATCTGTTTTACCTGCAATCGGCATTAATGCATGCATCAATCTTGGCCCAAAGTCACGGGCAGGGTTTATTGCATAACCTGTTGTACCACCTAAACTTAAACCAATAGCCATGATTAAGAACCCCACAACAACAGGTTGTAATCCACCTGTGAATTCATTGATCCCAATGAATAAGATCGCAAAAATCAAAATGGCTGTACCGATAATTTCAGAAACTAGATTAGATGGATAATCCTCAATTGCTGGTGTTGTGCAAAAAATATCACGCTTTGCAATTGCATTTTCAGTCACTGCAAAATGAGGTTTGAAATGCATCCAAACCAAAAAAGCTCCCAACATTGCACCTAAAACTTGCGCAATAATGTAACCTAGCACATGAACCCATGGAAATTNTCGTATTAGAAGCACCTGTTCGGTAAAAAATCCCATAGAGCGCAGTCCCAATAATTGTACCAACAATTGGTCCTAAAACTGGCACAAATGCATAACACCAATTTGAATCTGTTTTACCTGCAATCGGCATTAATGCATGCATCAATCTTGGCCCAAAGTCACGGGCAGGGTTTATTGCATAACCTGTTGTACCACCTAAACTTAAACCAATAGCCATGATTAAGAACCCCACAACAACAGGTTGTAATCCACCTGTGAATTCATTGATCCCAATGAATAAGATCGCAAAAATCAAAATGGCTGTACCGATAATTTCAGAAACTAGATTAGATGGATAATCCTCAATTGCTGGTGTTGTGCAAAAAATATCACGCTTTGCAATTGCATTTTCAGTCACTGCAAAATGAGGTTTGAAATGCATCCAAACCAAAAAAGCTCCCAACATTGCACCTAAAACTTGCGCAATAATGTAACCTAGCACATGAACCCATGGAAATTTATTCGCAATAGCTAATCCTACCGTAACTGCTGGATTAAAATGCCCACCACTATATTTCCCAACAGCATAGATGGCCAACATCACAGCAAACCCCCATCCCATGATAATTACAATCCAACCGCCACCAGCGGCTTTAGATTTATTCAACACGACATTTGCAACAACACCGCCACCAAAAAGAATCATAATGGCTGTGCCGATCAGTTCAGCAATATAACTTGGCATACATCCTCCATTGATTTAGAGTAAATATTATTTTTATGAATAAATTATGTTTATAGCATGTTAAAAACAAACTCATAATATCTGTTAGATGAAATATTTAAATGAAATTTGATCATTAACAAAGAATGATAGATAGCCTTTATTATTGAAAGCATCTTAATTATTATTGAAATCTTTAGATATGATGGATCCAACAAAGTGAGTGCTATTTATACTTATGCTGTTATTGAAGACATTGAGCTCAAAGCAGAATTCAAGCCAGCCAAAAACCCTTCTGATAAGCCAACCTTAATCTATATTCATGGTGGCGGATTTATCTTAGGTGAACGTGCTGACCTGCCAGAGCTATACATCAATATGCTCAATGACGCGGGCTATAATCTATTATTATTAGATTATCCTTTAGCGCCTGAAGCTGATCTTGCAATAATTCATCATTATTTAGCACAGGCTTTAGAATGGTTTCATGTGAATCATCAAGCTATTTTGGGGTTAAATTCCCCAAATTATTATTTATTTGGCAGATCCGCAGGCGCATATTTAGCATTGTTATTATCTGTTAAAAATCCATCCAAATATCAAAAAGGCATCATTGCATTTTATGGCTACTATTCAATGCTATCTGATGCATTCATAAAACCTAGTGATTATTACTTGCAGTTCCCTAAACATAGTTTTATGGATTTATATGACTTGACTGATCAAGGTATTTTAACTGAAGCCTCTGTTAAATCTCGCTATGTTTTATACATCGATTATAGACAGACAGGCGAATGGTTATCTAAGATTTTACCTGATCGTTCACAATGGGAATATTACAGTTTATCGGATCAAGAGCTATCCAAATTACCACGAACATTTTTAACTGCGAGCAATACAGATAAAGATGTCCCTTATGATTCCTCTGTACATTTATCTAACACAATCCCAAATAATGAGTTCCATCCCGTTGAAAACCAGTATCATGATTTTGATCGTGATTTTAATAATCCAATTTCTATTAATATCTATCAATCATTATTGAAATGGTTAAATGAAGCCTAATTATGAAAAAAACACCTTGCCCATGTAATCCTACAGCTGAGTATCACAACTGCTGCGAGCCTTATCATTTAGGTAAAACATATCCTACGCGACAAGAAACATTAATGCGCAGCAGGTATAGTGCTTATGTATTACATAATATCGATTATTTAAAATTAACTTGGCATAGCACAACATGCCCTAATGATTTTGATGATATGGATGCCACTAAATGGCTAGGCTTAAAAATCAATAAAATTCATGAAAATTCAGATAATCAAGAGTATTTTGTAGAATTTATCGCAAGATATAAAGATAGTAATCAAAATGGCAAAGCAGATAAGATCCATGAATTAAGCCGATTCATTTATGAAAATGAGCGACTTGTTTATATTGATGGAGAGTTTTTGTAATTACCCATTACTCCATTGCAGATAACCTCATTCGCTTATAGCGAGCGAATCGAGGCTTGCCATGTTTAGTTAGACCATTATAGATAAAGGCAACCATTTCACCTTTTTTGGGTGGATTTTTTCTCATTTCATCTGATAATCCTGAGCCAATATTCACAATCATACCATCTTCTAGCTTAAGAACTAACGCACCAACCATTCCTTTATACTTGCCTTTACCTGGTTTATAAGCAATGACTTGACCTTTGCTTTCATCATATTTCTTCACTTTCAATAAGTGATTCACTCGACCAGATCCGTAGAAAGCATCTTCATGATGCAACATCAATCCTTCACCCTTTTGTACGACTACATTATCTAATACTTTCTTTAATTCATTGATACTAGCTACACGATTTTGTGGGATCATTTGAACATAAGGCAACTTCAATGAAGGAATATACTCCTCCATATACTTAACGCGCTCTTTAAAAATCATATCTTCAGCTGGCATATCAAAAATCATATAATTCACTTTATGCCAGTCTTCTACATTGTTTGTGCCATTTAAAATTGGAATAATCTCTTCAAATTTATCTCTGCCTATCCACAGTTCACCATCTAAAGGTTTATCGCCTAACTTTTCAGTGAACCATTTAGGTGGGTTATAAGGATAACCTGTTTTACTATGTAGCTCTTTCCCATTCCAATAACCACGAAAGCCATCCAATTTTTCACTTACATAGTATTTAGTGAGATCAATATCCATATCTTCATGGAAGTATTTACCATGTTGTAAAGAATCTGCAAAAACAGGATATAAAAACATCAAACATAAAAGCATTTTTTGTAGAAAATATCTCATAAGTATCAAGCTTATATAGTAATAAATGAGATTTTATCTTACATAACTATACATTTAAGTTTGATTTATATTTTATATCCAGTGACTTTATAAGTATCTTATTCTAGGTCTCTAAGACTATTAGAATCAGTTTCTATTATTATAATATTCCAAACAACAAAAAGCCCACTC
>NZ_MVDN01000012.1 GCF_002006795.1 Wohlfahrtiimonas populi
GATTATCAGTTATGCTATAAGTTCTCAGATTCATAGCATATAAGCCATCGCTATTTGATGATCATATTAAATGAAATTGTAATGTTAAATTGGAAATTATAGTTGATAAATAGAGTCTAAGGCCGAGACGCATACAAATCTATATAGAGAAGATAGTGGCTTGTTTATTGTATTATTCGGTTTAATCTATACTTATACAGAATTTTATTAAATAAAAACTTGTTCATAAAAGTAATTTATTCATCAGTATTAATTTTATTGATGTGGATCATGAATTTTACTATCAATAGTAAATAAAACTATACATATTTTTTCTTGTAAATATATAATTCGCCAAAATTTATATATGTAAATCTTCATGTGTAATTTTTTATTAGATGATAACTACACAAAAATCAAGGCAAATACTATGAAAAATAAAGGCTTTACATTAATAGAATTAATGATCGTTGTTGCAATTATAGGAATTTTATCTATGTTTGCATTACCAGCCTATCAAGATTATACAAAAAGAACTTATGTAGCAGAAGGATTAGCATTATCGACTGTAGCTAAAATGGCAGTAACAGAGACTTTTACGACTGAAGGAAAATGGCCAAAGACGAATGCTGAAGCTGGCCTCGCAAATGGAAATCTTGTTACTGGACAAGCAGTGGCCGGAGTTTGGGTGACTGAGGGAGTAAATCAAGGTGGTCTTGATGCTTCAGAGTTTTCAACTATTGCAATTTATTATACTAATAAAGTAATCTCTGGTGCAGATGCAGTACCCACATCTCAACCAACATCATTTCCTACAGCTGGAAATAATATACTCACCTTAATACCTTTTTCTGTTGCAATTAATGGCTCAAATGGGACATCTTCTGCGAATTTTGGTGAAGGGTCTATACAATGGAATTGTTTCGCTAGATCTACAGAGTTAGAAGAAAAGTGGCTACCTAGTAATTGTCGTTCACAAATTGTGGATGAGATTTAATTGTCATAATATTTTGATTACATAGCATTTTGTTCAGATGAATATATATGATGCTCGTTGGTGTTCTGTCTTTACAAAATTTGCTATAATCTTGTAAAGGCTTTAGGGTAGAATCTATCACTAAGCTGACGGTTTAAAAAGGGGAAAAGGGGGTAAGAATGCTGTTCAACTGCTTCCTTCTCCTCCAGATTATGCGATCAAGCCCTTGTGTTACAAGGGCTTTTTGTTTTTTATGCTTTGAAAGCATACTACGTAATAATCCCATGTTGTTGTCAAGACAACATGATGATTGAGGAAATAAAATGATAACTGCAGATTTTTATATCTACAAAATTAAGAAAGATGGCCAAGGCAATATTGCAGGCGTGAGAATTAGACGTGTTGATGTGGATCAAGATGGCAAGGTAACTGTAAAAGGTTCTAGATATGCTGTTAAGGGATTGATTTGTGATCTTTTGAAAACAAACAAACTTAAAATTCAAACTGCTGCATATTCAAAGAATCAAAAACTGTGGACAGTGTTGAATGATGTGAGCCTTGTTGTAGAAGGTGATAAAGAATATTTAAGAATTGATGGTGAACATACATTGAAAGATGATTTAGGTACTTTGCCTGAATTTCTATAATCATTGATAAAATGATCACGAAAACCTCAGTATTCATACTGAGGTTTTTTTATGTCAGTTTGATTTGATGATCTGCAATGCTCATCAATTGTGGATCATGAGTAAGACTCATAAAGTAGGTATAGAATTGAAAAAGGTTTGGGTGAATATAATGCGCGGTTATCGCCATTATTAGATAGTGTATAGATAAAGATGAATTGGTCAGCATCATATCTTTAATCTTGCTAGCCAATGGTTAATTAGATAGGCTAGTTAGCTTATAAACAAGCAGGCATATGTATTATGTTCAGCAATTTAAAAAGGTATCTCGCTATAGCATTAATGCTTTATGGAAGCATTACTATTAATTTCTTTCCAGAAACAGGTCCAATCAAAACTAGGACGGAAGGTGGTTCAAGATATAGGGCAGGTATGTTATTTAATGAAAATTCACCTTTGCATCCTTATGCAAGAATTTTATTCCCACTAGTTGCTATTATTCTTATTGTAAGGGAAGTTCGCAGGAAGGATGATGAGTGATTAACTGTAAAATTATTTATAATGATATGTATTGTACTATCAAGATATGCTATTAGCACATGGTATTGTTAGTTGATATGAATCATTGTTTTTAATTTTTGATTTGTGTGTTCGATTTTGGTGGCGTAAAGTACGTGCCACTAGAGGAATCTAGTACTACAATTATAATTCATCTATATCCTTGACCCCATTAAATTGGGGTTTTTTTTGAGCATCAATAACTCTAAAACGGGAGGGGATAAGAAGAGAGAATTAAAAAAAGCCTCATGAATTGAGGCTTTTGATTGATGAATTGAATAATTAGCTCTGCCAGCCTTTTTTCAACGATTCTTTAAGGCTAGTAATATTTGCTTCGATTCTTTCAATACCTTTGATGATTTCATCCTCTTGAACTTCAAAGTTGTCATTGCAAGTACCGCAGAAAACAATACGATCATCTTTAAGTTTTTTAATGGTTTCTGGGACGATTCTAGAGCACTTAGGGCACTTAATGTTAATGGAATGTGTTTCTAAATCTAAGTTACTCATTAATTTTCCTTTTTTACTTTATTAACTACTGATGGGAATTTAGGTTAGTACATTAAAAGAATATGTGGTGAAACTTGTGCATTTTTTCTTATGCTCTCAAATCACACAATGAAGGCGCGCTTGTTTCTTCACCATGATATGAATATGTGGCTCTCAGACAAGATCGCCTTTCTGTGTTGTAAATATCTCGGCCAGTGAAGCGCATTTTGATCATAATCTCCTTCTTAGGTTCATTTCTAAAGTAGATGGTTTCTATGTGTTTATATGAAATGGGAAAGTCCAGCAGTTCTGTAGCAGCTTGGCGCAACTTAAGATGCTCTTTGCTGATGGGATCAAATTGCTGAGTAATACTGTAGATGACAGGATCTTTTTTCCTAAATCTCTCTTGTCGAGTAGCTTTTTTGTTTTCATATTGATTTTAATAGAAAAATATCACTGACCAAATGAGTGATAAAAAAATCATACAAAAAAATGTCATAGGAAAATATTTGAGAATGGATGTCTTTTTGTGAACCATAATTGAATGCATTGCGAAAACATTTTTATAATGTTAATTTTTATATAGATATGTTGTCAATAGAAAAGTAATATTTATTATTTATCTATGGTAATGATCATCCATAAAATATGATAGATTTGAATTTAAGATATTGATTAAAATGCGATAAAATGAACAAATAGAAAATAATATGACATTAATAAAAACATAATTAAGAGGTTAAAATGGCTGAGAAATATATTTTAATAAGTTTTGCAACCAACGTTGGTCGCAGTCGTAAACTGATATCATTGGAAAATATCACTGAAGTTTCTGAGTTGCCGAATAGTGGTGGTATATCTATTAAAACAGCAGCAACAAGCTTTACAGTTAAAAAGAGCACTATGGATGAATTTATGAGTTTTTTAGTTGGTGATCAAAAGATCTTCAACGCAGTTGATTAGATTTGGCGATCTGATATTTATTTTAGCCAAGACAGTAAGTAATAGGAGATGACGCACTTAATGAAAACAATCGTAATGTTGAATGATGTCACTGATGTATTCAAGGCTGATGTTTTTGATAATCTTGCAGAAGAATTAACTGAAGCAGGATTTGATCTCATATTTCCTAAAAATGCTGATGATTTATTGGATTTGTTACGGAAAAATGCGCGCATTGGTGGTGTGATTTTCGATTGGGATCATCATAATTTGGTATTGAGCCGAGCAATTTCTAAGATCAATGGAAAATTGCCAGTATTCACATTCATCAATGACAATACGATTTTAGATTTTGCTTTCAGTGATTTAGCCATCAATATTCATTTCCATAATTATATTTTGAATCATGTGACAGATATTGTGGATCGTATTGAGCTTAAAACCGAAGAGTATATTCATGATCTATTACCGACATTTACGAAAGCATTGTTTGATTATGTGCGTAAAGAGAAATATACATTTTGCACACCAGGGCACATGGGCGGTGCTGCGTTTGAGCAAAGTCCTGTCGGCTCTTTGTTTTATGATTTCTATGGTGAAAACGCGATGCGTTCAGATGTTTCGATCTCTGTGGAAGAGCTAGGTTCATTATTGGATCATTCAGGACCACATAAAGAAGCAGAAGAATTCATTGAAGAAGTATTCAATGCAGATCGTAGCTTTATTGTGACGAATGGCACATCCACAGCAAATAAGATTGTGGGTATGTACGCTTGCCCAGCTGGCAGTACAGTTTTAGTGGATCGTAATTGCCATAAATCCATTACACATTTAATGATGATGACGAATCTTGTACCAATCTATCTGCGTCCAACGCGCAATGCTTATGGGATTTTAGGAGGTATTCCAAAGCATGAATTCACAGAAGAGCATATTCAGAAATTAGTGGATGAAACGCCGAAAGCAACATGGCCAGTGCATGCTGTGATCACAAACTCAACATACGATGGGCTTTTTTATAATACGGGTTATATTAAGAAAACATTGCCTGTGAATTCCATTCATTTTGATTCTGCTTGGGTGCCTTATACAAATTTTCATCCAATTTATGAAGGTAAATCTGGCATGGGCGGTGAACGAATTGAAGGTAAAGTAATTTATGAAACGCAATCCACACATAAATTATTGGCAGCATTTTCACAATCTTCCATGATTCATGTGAAAGGCAAAATCAACGAGCGCACCTTCAATGAAGGTTATATGATGCACACAACGACATCGCCGTTATATAGCATTGTGGCATCGTGTGAAACAGCGGCAGCAATGATGCAGGGCGAATCAGGCAAGAATTTAATGCAACGGGCGATTGATCGTGCGATGAACTTTCGTAAAGAGATCATTCGTTTGAAATCAGAATCACCAGACTGGTTCTTTGATGTTTGGCAGCCAAGTAAGATTAATGAAGCGGAATGTTGGCCGTTGAACCCTAACAGTCAATGGCACGGTTTCCCGAAGCCTGATGAAGATCATTTGTATTTAGATCCTATTAAAGTCACTATTTTAATGCCGGGAATGGATGCTCAAGGTAAATTGGATAAAACAGGAATTCCGGGATTAGTTGTGGCAAGATTTTTGGATGAGCGTGGCATCATCATTGAAAAAACTGGTCCATATACATTATTATTTCTATTCAGCATGGGCATTGATGAAACGCGCGCATTGACATTGTTACGCAGTTTGATGGATTTCAAACGCATTTATGATGCTAATTTAACAATTCGTGATGCAATGCCTGATCTCTATGCAGTGAATCCTGAATTCTATGTGGATATGCGCATTCAAGATTTAGCACAAGGTATTCATCAATTGATGATCAAGTATGATCTACCGAATTTGATGTATGAAGCTTTTGATCATTTGCCAGAAATGGAAATGACACCGCATGAAGCTTATCAAGAAGAGATCAAAGGTAATGTCACAGAATGTTTACTGTCAGATATGGTGGATAAAGTGAGTGCGAATATGATTTTGCCATATCCGCCAGGAGTACCTTTAATCATGCCAGGTGAAAAAGTTACGAAAGATAATTTGCCAGTATTACGCTTCTTAGAAATGCTTTGTGAGCGTGGCACACATTATCCAGGCTTTGAAACTGATATTCATGGCGTTTATAAAAATGCAGATGGGCAATATGTTGTACGTGTTTTAACAGAAAATAATTAGTTTAATTTTTATATAATATTTGATCAAAACATAAAATCCACTTTAAATATTTAAAGTGGATTTTTGTTTATGTAACTTGCTGAGTCAATGGATTAAATTTGTTTTAAATATTCTGTTTGGATCGCGACATAATTACACTGGTCAGAACCTGCATCACAAACACTGCTAATCGCTTTATCCATCGCTGCACGATCTTTGCCATGAGACAATGATTCAAATGCCGTTAATTGAGCTACTTTATCTGTATTTTGGCATTCATTTTTTACAAAGTAATCTAAAGAATAATTAATCGCCTCAGTATTATCAAAATCCATTGGGTGAACAAAGAAAACTGGTTGTGCTGTTGCTAATGTGAATGTTGCACCTAATAAAGCTGTCATGATTATTTTTTTCATTTTTATCATCCTTCAACAATTAATGTGTCTTCGTTAAGATGCATACTAGAACNTTTACAAAGTAATCTAAAGAATAATTAATCGCCTCAGTATTATCAAAATCCATTGGGTGAACAAAGAAAACTGGTTGTGCTGTTGCTAATGTGAATGTTGCACCTAATAAAGCTGTCATGATTATTTTTTTCATTTTTATCATCCTTCAACAATTAATGTGTCTTCGTTAAGATGCATACTAGAACGCTTCTAAGGGAGATACAATTGAGATATTGTGTAATCCTAGCTACGATCAATATTATTGCGATTAAACGATAAAATTTAGATATTGATCAATCATTGTGATTGTAATCAGGATGTGGTGGGATGATAATTAATAGTTCTGTTTAGATGATTATAAATAATGTTGAAATATCCGATGAAATAGACAATGCCATTGGTTATGTTTACATCAATGACACTGCTATGACTAATTAAATTTATTCACTTAACTCATAAGCTTCACCCAATGACAACATCAATCGATTTGCCCAAGAGAAAAATGCAATAGATTGAACCAAATCTAATAACTCTAAATCATCTAAGCCTAAATCACGTAGTTTATCAATCTGTGTGGGATAAACAGAAATTGGTGTAGTTGATAGGGAAGCAGATAGATCTGTGATTGCTAATAATCTTTCATCAAAGTTTTGTGCCAATACTTCCCCTGTTTGGGTTGCAAGTAATTGGTCAACATCATTTTTACGATCTTTGGCTAAGTGACTCGCTTTTCGTGCGTGGACAGAAGCACAATAAATACAGCCATTCACTTTGCTCACAACAGCAGCTGCATATTCGCGTTCCCAGCGTGGTAAACCTTCTGATGTATAGAAAACGCCACGATCAATTAAAGTACGTAGTTCTAAAATTTTACTTTGATGAGCCAAAAGCAAAAAGTATTCAGATGTAATTTGCCCCATTTTTTTCATCACATCAGCTTCTTCATCACTCAATGTAGAAGCATCGCGAGCATTGAGCCAGCTTTCCCAGCCCAATTGATCCTGTGTGAAGGCAGTTGGTGCAATTCGACCTTGAGCTGTATGAATTTCTTTATTCCAAACACCTGCTGTGACTGGCGGAGTTACTGTACGATTAGATTTGCCTTCTAAAAGTAAAATGCCTTCAATTAATCTTGATTGATATGTTACAAATGTTACTAATTGAGCTAAGAGTAAGAAATCTTTTTCATGCCAGCCTGATTCAATGACAGCATTCACTAAAGCTTTATTGGCTTGCTTAGGGTTTTCAATGATTACATCCACATATTTTAATGCTGCTTCATATTGCGCAGAATCTAAGTGAATATCTGAAGGGCTAAATTGTTCAGCATAATAATTGGCTAATAAATCACCGCCAGTTTTGCGTGTCACTTGTTCCGCTAGATAGAACTTAACAGGTTGCGTTAAATATTCTGATTCTGCTGTGAAAATAGTTTCAAATGCCAGTTGTAGATTATCAGTTGCGACATCTCTTGTTAATCGTGCTTGTGCAAGTTTAGATTGTGAATCTAATCCAGTTAATTGATTCACTAAATCTTGTTGAATAGCCATAACTCTCATTACTCCTGTTTCTCAGCTTGATAGCAAAAATCGCAAAACCCATCGCCATTCATAATGGTATGTGGGCGAGTGAACTTAACATTGGGTGCATAACCTTCGATAAATTTAGCATCACGATTGCAAGATAAAAGGAACCCAATGTCACCTAATCCCATGCCATGATACATTTCTGCATACTTACAGCGATTCACTTGATATTCATAGCAATCTGAATTGTTGGTGAGCACATCAATGTCTAGTGCATCATCTTTTTCCCACAAATATTGCAAGGCAACAAAGCTTTCAATATTGGTTTTTCCATTGGCTTCTTTACTTGCGAAAGATTTACCTGCATCAATGGCTGCTTGTGCAATGGCTTCTTCCACAACTTTTTGTGCAGCTTCTAGGCCAAATTCACGTTTCATAATTTCATAAATGGGCTTAATGATTTCAGCCTCAATTTTTCGGCGTTGTAAAATACCGATTTCTTCATTCATAGACATAATTTTCTCCCTGCATATTTAACTTAAATATTGTTCTGTTGCACAAAACGCGCCAAGCGTGGATCTGTTGTATTTTGAAAGCTTTCTGGTGATCCATCGTGCAATACTTTGCCATTTTCCATGAAAATCACTCTATCAGAAACTTTGAAAGCAAAGGATAATTCATGTGTTACCATGATCATTGTCATGCCTTCTTTTGCTAGCTCTTCAATCACCATTAGCACATCGTTGACCAATTCAGGATCCAGTGCAGATGTTGGTTCATCGAACAGCATAATGGAAGGTTGCATTGCTAAAGCTCTTGCAATGGCAACGCGCTGTTGTTGACCGCCAGATAACTGATGCGGATATTTATGAGCATGTGCCAATAAACCAACCTTATCCAACATTGCCAATGAGCGTATTTTGATCTCTTCTGTGGTGCCTAATTGATGATAGAGTGGCGCCATCATGACATTTTCTAACGCTGTTTTATGTTGAATCAAGTTAAAGTTTTGGAAAACCATGCCAATGTGAACAATGCGGCGATTGTAATCAGCTACATCGACTTTCTGCTGAGATTCTAAACCATATAAAAATGGTGTGCCTTCTAGGCGAATGATGCCTGTATTTAATGATTCTAAGCCATTAATTGTGCGCAACAAGGTTGTTTTACCTGAACCTGATGGGCCAATGATTGTGGTGACTTCTGACCATTTAAATGCAATATTTAAATCTTTAAAGACAGTATTGTCATTGTAGCGCTTACTTGCAGCCTTCATTTCGATTGCAAAATTGCCTTGGCGTTCATTGCTGATTTGGCTGTATTGCGTTAATGCTTGATGATCTAAGTTAATATCATCTTCTTTATCATTATTGCGTTGTGTGACATCTAGTTTATTTTCGAGTTTACGCAATAGATAAGTGATCACGCTGACAATTAAAATATAGTAGAAAGCAACAGCTAATAGCGTTTCCATCACCAAGAAATTACGAGTGTACAATTGTTGACCCACTAATAATATTTCTGTGAGAGAAATGACAGAAACCAAAGAGGTTAACTTAACGATCGTGATGTATTGATTGGCTAACGGTGGTAGGGCGATTCTTAAAGCTTGAGGAATAATGATGAGTTTTTGAATCCCTAAAAATGGAATGCCTAATGCTTTACCTGCTTCGGTTTGTCCTTTAGGAATTGCTTGCAAAGCACCACGATGAATTTCTGCCATGTAAGCACTTTCACTTAATACTAATGCAATTAGTCCAGCAATGAATGAGCTAGATAATAGCACAGAACTTGCAGGCCAAAATTGTGGCAAGTTATAGATGAAAATGAGTAAGACTAACAATGGCAAACTTCTAAAGAACCAAATATAAGTCGCTGCTGATTGTTGTAGCGCAAAGTTTTTAGATTGGCGCATTAATGCTAAGACAAAACCAAAAGTGAGCGCTAAAAGCCATGTCAATGTGCTCAATTGAATAACTGTTAATGTTGCTTTCCAGAAATCTTTGTTGATTAATAAGCTGCCTAAATATTCCCAATTAAAGCCTTTTTGTACAGCTTGTGGTGCATCTTCAATGGATAAATTATTGGCTAAGATTAAATCTTCACTAGGGAATGCTAAGTTATATTTTTTTAATAATGCTTCATATTCACCTGAATCTTTCATGGATTGAATGTGTTGCTGAACTTCTACTTTTAATGCTTTGTTGTGTTTATTAAAGGCTAAGCCAATCAATACAGGATCAATCATCTCTTGTGTGCTAATGACTAAGCGATCACCCAATTGATTCATCACCATTTGCGCAACGGCTGCGTCTTCATATTGAACATCCACACCTTTGGATAGCAATGCTTGAGCTGCTTCTGGTGCACTTGGATATTCTTTAACAACGATTGGACCTAATCCATTAGGTACACAATAACTGGCAGTAATATCGTTTAAAGTTGGAATCCATGAAGCGCCTTTCATGGAAGAAATACTTTTACCGCATAAATCCTTCAAAGTTCGTGGTCGATAATTATCTTCTTTGCGTACAACCAAAACTCCGCCTGTTTGCAAATAAGGCAGAAAATCCACTTGTTTGGCGCGTTGAGGATTGATATAAAGGGCAGAAGCAATTAAATCATAATGATCAGCATTTAAGCCAATGATAATATTTTCGATGCGCGTATCTTTAAATACAGCTTTTCCACCCATTTTTTCTGCTAATAAACGTGTGAAATCAGGATCAAAACCGCTGGGTTGACCATTATCTAAATAAGCATATGGCGCGTAAGTTAAATCAATGCCTATTGCCAATTCATTGCTTTTAATTGTATTTTCACTGGCAAAGGATAATGTTGAGATTAATATCAGAAGTGAAAAAACGAGTTGGATGGGAGTTTTAAAGATGGACCGCATATTGATTCTCATAAATCATACTAAAATTGCATGTTATATATGTTAATAAAAAGAGTCAATAGAAAAGAGTTAAAATGACATGTAGTGTTTGTGCTGGATTCACCCTATAATAAAAATACTCATAAAATTAAATAATCATGAGATAAAACTAGGGAGAGCAAAATGGCCGCACATATTTCACGACGTGGTTTCATCAAATTAGGCGCGATTGCGGGCATTACAGTGATGATTGGCAAATTACCATTTGCAAATGCAACACAGGTTAATTCAGGACCATCATCTACAGATTGGATTGACAAGAAAGGAAAAGCTAAGTTCCGTTGGGATGCTGTTCGTAAAGTCACAGGGCATAAAAATTTTGCACGTGATTATCGTGCCAAAGATATTCCAGGTTGGCCAGAGCAACAAAGCTATGCATTTATGTTGAAATCTGTTCATGCTGATCGCACTTTTGAAGGCATTGATTTATCCATTTTGGGCGATGAATTACAACCAGATGTTTTAATCCTGCAAGAGGATTTGATGAAAGATGGTTTCAATATTCCGCAAGATACAAGCAATGGCAAAGGATTTTATGGTGCTAATATTTTAGTGCCTCAAGGAGTAACACCACCAATTTTAGGTCATCCTGTAGCAATTTTGATTTATAACGATTTTGCACGATTCAATTCCGCACAGCGTATGCTACGTTTTAATCAAGATGTTGTGAAATATGGTGAAATAACAGGTATTAAACCGCCTAAAAATTATGGCGCAGCACGTTATGTAAGAATTGGTGGTGCAACGCCTTATGATCCGTCTATTTTTTCACCGTATACAGATGCTGCGATTAAAGGTGCATTTGATGGTAATAATGTTGTGTGGCCGCCTTTTGCACCTCATCAAAAGCCTGCAACCATTCCTGCAATTATTCGTAAAGATCGTGGTGGCGGTTTTATTCATGCACTGCATCAAGCAGATAAAAAGCCTAATACACAAGGCATTGCAATGGATCATGCTGCCAATTTATCTCAAACGATTGAGAGTGCTAAAAATGATCCTAATAAGTTTGTTTTAGAGCGTAAAGGGTTCTCACAATCTATTGATCCATGTGCGATGGAGCCTGACAACTGCAATGCTTGGTATGATGCTGAACATAAAACATTGCATGTTTTGACAGCTACGCAATCTCCCGCAGGTGTGGCTGATATGGCGGCAAAGCTTTCTGAAGGTAAAAAGCAATTTCCAGTGGAAACCATTATGTTGCTCACAGGATCAACCGTTGGTTATGGTTCAAAAGACTATTCAGTTTTTCCAATCTATGCGATGGCAGCAAGTTTTTATAGCCAATATCCAGTCAGAATGGCGAATGATCGCTATGAACAATTCCAAATGGGTATGAAACGCCATGCAGTGGATATGGATGTTACGATTATGGGTGATCGCACAACGGGAAAATTTGAAGTGATCAAAGGTACTTATAGTTGTAATGGCGGCGGACGAGAGAATTTATCTGTAGCAGTTTCTCATGTGGCTGTTCGTGGCGCACAGTCCATTTATTATTTTCCAAACTCTGATTTAACGGCTTTAGCCATGGCAACGCCAGCTGTAGAAGCTGGATCAATGCGCGGCTTTGGCTCATTACAATCGATGGCTGTCACTGAATTGATGGTGGATGAAATAGCCTCAGAATTGAACATAAGCCCGATTGAGTTGCGCCGTAGAAATGCGATTTTGGAAGGTTATCCTAATACGCAAGGTGGGATCATCGCAGGCGATCCACGCAATGTGGAGATGCTTAATCTAGCAGAGAAACATCCATTATGGATCAATCGAGATCAGAAGAAATTAGAGTTTGATCAAGCGAATCCTGGGAAGTTATATGGCGTTGGTTTTGCACAAGTTCAGCAGGTTTATGGTTCAAGCGGTGTACCAACGATATTATCTTTATCCTTTGATAAGGATGGCAAATTAACAATGCGTCATTGTGTGCAAGAAATTGGTACAGGTGGCACAACAGCACAGCAAGTAATGATTTGGAATGCTTTAGGTAAAGCGCCTGATGTTGTGGAATTTGGCGTAACTGAATTTGATGAATTGCCATTGAAAACCAGTTGGGCTGATCAAAAGAAACAGGATGAATTATCGAAAACTGATCCGTATTGGACACCAGGATTAATTCCAGATATGAGTTCATCCAGTGGCGTTTATTATATTGGCTTTGGTACGCGCCAAGCGGGTAAGTTTTTATTAGAAAATACTTTATGGCCAGCAGCTAAAGCAATTTGGAGTGAAGGAGTTGGTGGCGGAACTTTTAGTAGTCTGAATGTTGAGTTATCTGATATTCGCGTAGGGCCAGATGGTATTGGCGGCGGTGGTATGAAACCATTGCCGTTTGATGTATTGGCTAAAAAAGCCCATGAAATGGGATTGATCACAGGTGTTGCTGTGCATGCTTATTCTAGCTGGCAATGGGCAAGGGCTGATTTTGATATTCCTACAGTGGGCATGACGAATCTACCATTGGATGCGATTGCTGTTCAATATGGTGAAGGCGCACCAAAGCAACTGCGTGATCAAATGACAACAGGTGGATTTCACTTCATTAAACGTAAACAAGCATTTTATCCACCCACAGATCGATCAGGTGCTGATCCAACAACTGTCACACCAGCATCATGTTTGGTTGAATTGAATGTGAATACATTTACAGGTGAAGTGGAAATTATGCACCATCATATGATTATGGATCCGGGTACGATGATTGTGCCTGAATTAGTTTCAGGGCAAATTCAAGGTGGCACAGCTATGGGTATTGGACATGCATTGATGGAAGAAATGCCATTGTACGAAGATGGGCCAGGAAATGGCACTTGGAACTTTAATCGCTATGTATTGCCAAGAGCAAAGGATGTTGCAGTTTGGCAACAAACGACAGATTATCTACCGCCATTATCAGAAACATCGCCACCAAAAGGCATGGCAGAATTAGGTATGATTCCGATATTACCTGCCACAAGTAGCGCATTAACACATGCAACAGGCAAGCGTTTCTATGATTTCCCAATCACACCAGAAAAAATTAAAAAGGCATTAGCATGAGTAATAATACAATTCCAATGATTGAGACAAAGCCACTCAGTATGATCATCAATGGTGAGAAAGTTGGGCCAATGGATGTACCTGTCGATATGATGATGATTGATTTTCTACATGAATATTTAGATCTGACGGGCACACATTTTGGTTGTGGGCAAGGAATCTGCCATGCTTGTACTGTGGTTGAGTTGCAAGCAGATGGCAATATTATCGAAAGTAGAACGTGTATTTATGGTGCACATTTCTTCAATGGTAAAAACATCATTACAATCGAAGGACAGGCAGGTAAAGATGCTGAGGGTAAAGCAACATTAACCGCCATTCAGCAAGCTTTCATTGATCATTTTGCTTTCCAATGTGGTTATTGTGCTTCAGGTTTTGTGGCTGCTGCAACGGTATTCATTGATCGCTTAAAAAAACAGCCCATTCAACGAGTAAATTTAGAATCAGCCATTGAAGATGCACTGAATGATCACATTTGTCGTTGTACAGGTTATGTGCGTTATTATGAAGCTGTTCGACAAGTAGCGTTAGAAACACCTGGCTGTGTAATCGGATAAGGAGATCATCATGAGAAGAAAGAAAAAACGTGGATCACGATTACGCAAATGGTTAGTGAGAATTATCATATTAGGTATTGTGGTTTCTGCGCCAATTTTGTTGGGTGTTTTTCGCCAATCTAGCGTTGCTGATCATATTGAACAGCCATTGACAGAAGCAGAAATGGTTTCCCTCATTCCACGTGGTAAAGAGTTAGCTTTAGCAGGTGACTGCTTTGGTTGCCATTCATTACCCAATGGTGCAATGGGTGCGGGTGGAGTGCCAATTGATATGCCTGTTGGCGTGATCTACTCTACAAATATTACGCCAGATAAAGAATATGGTATTGGGAATTATACGCGTGCTGATTTTCATCGTGCATTGAAAGATGGCATTGGCAAACAAGGTAATTTATACCCTGCAATGCCATTTGTATTTACGCACATTACAACGCCTGATGATTTGGATGCACTGTATGCTTATATCATGAGTATTCCGCCTTTGGCAGTGCCAAATCAAGAGAATACTGGTGTATTTGTATTGCCAGTTCGCCCATTTTTAAACTTTTGGACATTATTAAACTTCCCTGATCGAAAAGCATCCAATAATCCTGAGCGAACAGATACTTGGAATCGTGGTGCTTATTTGGTAGAAGGTTTAGCACATTGTGGAGCTTGCCATTCGCCACGTAATTTAATGATGGGTGTGGAATTTGACAAAGCTCTAACAGGTGGATTTGTGGATGGTTTAGCCATTCCTGATATCACAGCTGAAGCTTTATCAAAACATGGCTTTAGTATTGAATCTTTAACAGAATACCTGTCAACAGGGATTTCACTAGAAGGTGATTCATTTGCAGGCATGAATACAGTGACGCATTTTTCAACAAGCCAGATGAATCAATCAGATGTGGTTGCGATGGCAAATTATTTATTAACTGATCAATCAGGGCGATTATTGGGCGCGCAAGCAGAACCTGAGCCTTTAGCTGTGATTGAAGAACTGCCATTAGAACAACGAATGATGAATGGTCGATTATCTTATATTGCAGCCTGTTCAGGTTGTCATGGTATCGATGGTATGGGAATTCCTAATGTTGTGCCATCATTAAAAGGTGATGCAATTGTGATGATGGATAACCCACAAACATTGATCTCTGTTGTATTGAATGGTTTAGCAACCACAATTTATACCAATCAGCAGCGTTATTATGCAATGCCTGGCTTTGCTGATCGTATGGAGAACCAAAATATTGCGGATCTATTGATGTGGATTCGTGCAGAATGGGGCGGACAATCCACACCAATTAGCGCTAGAGATATCGCAAAAGAGAAGAAATAACTTAATAGATAATCAAAATAACGCNCGATGGTATGGGAATTCCTAATGTTGTGCCATCATTAAAAGGTGATGCAATTGTGATGATGGATAACCCACAAACATTGATCTCTGTTGTATTGAATGGTTTAGCAACCACAATTTATACCAATCAGCAGCGTTATTATGCAATGCCTGGCTTTGCTGATCGTATGGAGAACCAAAATATTGCGGATCTATTGATGTGGATTCGTGCAGAATGGGGCGGACAATCCACACCAATTAGCGCTAGAGATATCGCAAAAGAGAAGAAATAACTTAATAGATAATCAAAATAACGCTCTGTAATGCAGGGCGTTATTTTGAGTTGTGATAGCTTTAGATATTATTTTTGGTTTTAACAATATCTGCCATGATGGCTAAGGCAATTTCAGCAGGTGTTTTACTGCCAAGTGCTAAGCCAATCGGCGCATGAATGCGACTTAATGTCTCGTCTGAAAAATCTGTGCATTCACGTAGGCGAGCTAATCTGTTTTCGCTATTACGTTTAGAGCCCATAGCACCAATATAAAAAGCAGGTGTTTCTAAAGCAGACATCATCGTCAGATCATCAATTCTAGGGTCATGGGTTAACGATAAAATTGCTGTTTGAGTTGTGCAACCATGTTGATCTAAATAGCTCGAAGGAAATGATTGTATTAGTTGTACTTTATCAGCTAATGGGTTTTCTGTAATTTGTCTGAGTTCTTCCTCGCGATCTTCACATACAATGATATTGAATCCTAAGGCACTTGCAAATTCGATGCAATAGAGTGCAACTGCTGAAATACATGCAATAAATATCGTAGTACAGCTTTGTAGATTGATAATGATCTGCTGATCAAGCCATTCGATTGTGTTGGATAATGGATGTTCACATTGAGTTAGCTTTGCATGTTGGCCTAAAGTCACTACTTTTTGTAGCGTCAATTGACCTTGTAACGCTTTATTCATTGTCTCAAGCATCATAATATTATCCAAACTGGGTTGGATATATTCCACTAATAAATCAATGCTACCGCCACAAGGCAAAGCAACATTGGGGCGATATTCTGATTCGCCATGACCATATCGAATGGTTTGACTTGGCTGTAGGAATTTTTGTGCAGCGATTTGTTGTAAAAAATCTTCTTCGATACAACCGCCTGATAAAGAGCCACTGTATTTGCCATCAGCAGTTGCCACTAATAATGATCCCGCAGAACGTGGCGCAGAACCATAAGTTCGCAATACAGTGCATAGCCAAATGGGCTGTGCTTGTTTGAGCCATTCAATGGCTTGTTCTATGACAATCAAATCTAGTGTTTTCATGGTAAATGCTTCATTAAATCTTGGGGGTGATCGATGTCTTGAATACTACCTTGATCTTCTACAGGTAGTGACATTACAGGAAATTTTTTTAAAATTTGGCTAGCACCTTGATCACCTTGTAAAGCCATCAGTTGGGGATATAGGCTTTTTTGAAAGCCAACAGGGTGACCAAATTGACCATGATAAATAGGGCGAGCAATGACATGATGTTGCATAGCTTCATAAACTTTTTGTATCGTGGGTGATTGAATGAAAGGGAGATCACCATGCAAAATTAAGAGTGCATCCCAAGATTGATTGACAGTAACAGCTTGTGCAATGCTGTCACCTAAACCATGACTTTGAATTTGCAAGGTTGGGCTATTGAATTGAGATGCTAATGCATGTACTTTGGGTTCATCCTGATTCGTCACAATACAAATATTATCCATTGAAAAGATTGTGTGTGCTTTTTGATAAGTAATTTCAAGCATTGCAGTATTGCTAGCATCGCATGGGTAAAGCAGCTTATGAATGCCCTTATTTGCATATTTAAATCGTTGGCTATGGCCAGCAGCCATCAGTAACAAACCTATTGTCATGATTATCATTAATCTATGGTTAATATTTTTTGATTATACAGTTTGTCTATGAAATCACACGTCTTTATTTTTCTATTAAATCTATACAAAATGTTTAGTAATTTAAATAATTATAAGAATATATTTCCTATAGGTTTTTATTTTGAAAAGGAAAGATCACCATAAAATTTATAATAATTTTATATGGTTCATAAATTAATCAATATTAAATATAAAGCAGGCTTTAAGATAAAAAAGAAAATGATAAATTTAGATGCATAAATAATTTTTATGCACTATCATACGCCCTTTCTTTAATTACAGACAAACTACAAGAGGGAGGAGTCTATGTCTGATGATCAACCTACATTATCGGAAATGTTGCCGCATAAAAAGGTCATCAAAGGTGTTGCTATTACAGCAGTAGCAGCCATTTTGTCTATAGTTTTATATAATATTTTACCTTATGATAGTAATGCTAATAAAGGCATTGCATTATTGCTATTTATTGCCATTTTGTGGTTCACAGAAGCAGTGCACATTACCGTAACGGCATTGATGATTCCTGTCTTAGGTGTTGCAATCGGTATTCCAGAATTATCCACTAAAAAAGCATTGAGTACATTTGCAGATCCTATTATCTTTTTGTTTTTTGGTGGTTTTGCTTTAGCAACAGCATTACATATACAGCAATTAGATAAGAAAATTGCCTTTTGGTTGATTTCGTTATCAGGCTCGCATTTAGGTGTTGCTACGATGTCAATTTTTGGTGTGACAGCATTTTTATCCATGTGGATCAGTAATACTGCGACAGCAGCAATGATGTTGCCATTAGCATTGGGTATGATGCAACATTTGGATAAGACGAAAGATCGTAATACTTTTGTGTTTATCTTATTAGGTATTGCGTATTCAGCAAGTATTGGTGGCTTAGGCACAATGGTGGGTTCGCCGCCAAATGCCATTGCATCAGCAGCATTAGATTTAGATTTCACAGGTTGGATGAAATATGGTTTGCCAATGATGTTGGTATTACTGCCATTGATGTTGTTATCTATGTTCATTGTATTGCGCCCACGCTTGAATCAAAAAGTTGTGATAACAACTGAAGTCATTCCATGGACATTGCCAAGAGTGATTACATTGGCCATCTTTTTATCAACAGCGATTGCATGGATTGGTGGTAGCTATATTGGTGAAAAATTTGGCATCAGTAGCCCAGATACTTGGGTTGCAGTATTGGCAGCGATTGCGGTGATTCTCTTTGGCTCAGCAACATGGAAACAAGTATCAGATGGTACAGATTGGGGCGTTTTATTATTATTCGGTGGTGGCTTAACTTTAAGTGCTTTATTGAAAGATTCAGGTGCTTCTTTAGTGTTAGGTCAACAAGTTGCGAGTTCTTTTGGTGAATCTCATCCATTTGTGATCATTGTGATTGTAACGATTTTTATCGTAGCATTGACTGAATTTACAAGTAATACAGCATCAGCAGCACTGTTAGTACCTGTGTTTGCAAGTATTGCAGCACAAATGGGAATGCCAAAAGAAGTATTGGTATTAGTGATTGGTATTGGTGCTTCGTGTGCATTTATGCTGCCAGTTGCAACGCCACCCAATGCGATTGTTTTTGGTACAGGTTTAATCAAGCAAAGAGAAATGATCAATGTTGGTTTGGTATTAAATGTTTTCTGCGTCGTAGTGATTAGCTTATGGGCATATTTCTTTTTGCTCTAAGACATAGTAATTATCTTTAAAGAAGTTTATCCAGATTCATAAATTTTTCCCGCTATTATGGCGGGATTTTTTTATTTTAAATTATTGTGTGCAAAATAAAAGCCTACGTTTGTAGGCTTTGTTAAGATTTAAAATGAACTGTGTATTTTTTATTTTGTCATATAGTCTGAATAAGGTGTCACAGCCATCATATCTTTTTGAATTGGTTTAGCACTTTCAATGACAATCCCTAAGCTCATACGATCAAAGACTTTATAGACCATGATCATACCTGCTGCTTGTCCTGGAATGCGAATTTTCTTGCTTGAATCCATAGGATCATTTTTGTAAATATCCGCTTGCTGTGCCAATAATAAATCGCCTGGAGACAATGCCGCATCCAAGCCTTTATCTAAAACAACATTGCCACCAACAGCAACACTTTTCAGCATACCAGGTGTGCCAACTACTTCTGCTTCAGTTTTTTGTGGGGCTGATTTAGGATCAAAGTATAAATTACCAATAGTACTCATAGGTGATTGTTCAATCAATAATTGACTAGGTGCTAAGCCTTTATTGGAGATGCTTTTGATATAAACTGTAGAAACACCATCTTTACTATTTTCAACGACAACTTCACCTGCTTTAATGAGTTCTGTGCCAATTTCAATATCTTTCTTTTTCTTACCTTTGGCAATATTGTCGAGTTTCACACCTTGATGTGTTGTACCACGCTCATAAACATCATAAGTTTTACCTGGTGTTAAATCACCTTTTACAAATGCTTTAAGGTTTGTGTAACCCATGAGTCGATTATCTTCAAAGCCAACAATGTATGGTAATGTTTTAAGTTCTTCTGAACTGACAATTTCCATATCAATGAATTTGCCACGAAGGTAATCATAAGAAATGACAGGTAAACCTAATTCAATAGGAACTTCTCTTAATTGTGGTGTTAGTTTAACTGTACGCATGCCACCTTGTTTTTGATTAGAAGCACCTTTGAAATTTCTTTTATAAACAATTTTACCATCAACAACAGACAATTCATCACCAGGGTAAATACGATTCGGGTTAGAAATTTGTGGGTTATTTTTCCAGAGTTGACGCCATTCCCATGGATCATCTGTATATTGTTTTGCGATATTCCACAATGAATCGCCTGGTTGTACAACGTAGTGTTGCGGAGCATCAGGTTTGAGCGTTGCAGCCATTGAAATCGACGCACATAACAAGCTTGTTGCAATGAGTAGGCGCTTTATATTCATAAATTATCCTTATTAATATTAATGCAAACAAAAATTTGATAAGATTATCTGAATTTTTTGAGTGTTTAGCAAGTTACAATACTAAATTAAATAGAGCTAGCGCAAGAAATAAGTGGATTTAAATGTATTTTCTTTGTAAACAATGGGTAATTCTTATTAATGTCTAAACTTGATGTAATTTATGTGCCGCATGAAACACTTCGCAAAACAGCGAATGTTGTGACGACTTTTGATAACGATCTGTATGAATTTGCTAATGGCATGTTAGAAACAATGTATGAGCATAAAGGCATTGGTTTGGCAGCAAATCAGGTCAATGATTTAAGACGTGTATTCGTCACGGACTGTAGCGAAGATAAGAGCGATCCTATGATCTATATCAATCCTGAGATCATTTGGGAATCTGATGATGTTGCGGATGCTGAAGAAGGTTGTTTATCATTGCCAAGTATTTATAGTGGGCCGATTGAGCGTTCATTTGCTGTTAAAATTCGTGCACAAGACATTAAAGGTGAGTATTTTGAGCGTGAAGCCGAAGATTTATTGGCACGCTGTATGCAGCATGAATTGGATCATTTGAATGGTATTTTATTCATTGATTATTTATCTCGTTTGAAACGCGATCGTGCTTTAAAGAAATTAGATAAATATTTGAAAGATATGGAGGCGGAGCGTTAATGATTTCACCAGAAAATACGCGCGTCATTTTTGCAGGAACCCCTGAATTTTCTACAGGTGCTTTGCAAGCATTGTTGGATGCAAAATATAATGTGATTGCGGTTTATACACAGCCAGATCGCCCAAAAGGTCGTGGCAATAAATTAACGAAAAGCCCTGTGAAAGAATTGGCAGAGGCAAATAATATTCCTGTATATCAACCTGTATCACTGCGTAAAGAAGAAGCTCAAGCAGAATTGCATGCATTGAATGCAGATGTGATGGTGGTTGTGGCTTACGGTTTNCCCAAAAGGTCGTGGCAATAAATTAACGAAAAGCCCTGTGAAAGAATTGGCAGAGGCAAATAATATTCCTGTATATCAACCTGTATCACTGCGTAAAGAAGAAGCTCAAGCAGAATTGCATGCATTGAATGCAGATGTGATGGTGGTTGTGGCTTACGGTTTAATTTTACCAGAAGCGGTTTTGAATGCACCTAAAAAAGGTTGTATCAATATTCATGGTTCTTTATTGCCAAGATGGCGCGGCGCTGCACCTATTCAGCGTGCGATTGAAGCAGGTGATGTTGAAACAGGTATTGCCATTATGCAAATGGATAAAGGTTTAGATACTGGTGCAGTTTGGAGTGAAGGTAAAATTACTATCACCGAAACCATGAATTCTGGTGAACTATTTGTTGCATTGAAGCAGATTGGTTCTGATTTATTGATTGAAACTTTGCCAACGATTTTAGAAGGCAAATCCCAACCCATTCCTCAGCCTGAAGAGGGCGTAACATATGCTGAGAAATTAACGAAAGAAGAAGCTCGCATCAATTGGGCAGAACCTGCTGAGTTATTGGATCGTAAAATTCGCGCATTTAATCCGGCGCCTTGTTCACATACAACATTGAATGAGCAATTATTTAAAGTTTGGGTTGCACGTTTAACGAATGAGCCAAGTACAAAGAATCCTGGCACTTTAGAAGTGAAAGATGGATTGCTATTTGTGAATACAGGATCAAATTTGATGGAAATTATTACGATGCAGGTGGCGGGCAAAAAAGCTATGTTGGCATCAGAGTTTTTAAAAGGCACACAGCTTCATTTAGAGGAATTAAAGTAAATGAGTGAACAAACAACTCTAAATGGTGTAAAAGTTAGTTATAAACCAAAATCTGACAAGCCTAAAGTTGAACATAAAAAACGTTCAGATAGTGAGAAAGGCAAACGCACTTATTATGATAATGGTCAATCGAAGCCTGCGCGAGGCTTTGGCGGTAAAAATAAAACTTTTAAGCCAAGAATGCATGAACGACAAAAAGCACCTGCGCCTAATCCATTTTTGAAATTAGTGAATAATCCACGTTTTTGTGCTGTAGATATTTTGTATAAGATTGAAGAAGGTCAATCGTTATCAGAATTGTTAACTTCAGAAACAGGTGCATTGTCAGATAATGATAAACGTTTTGCACAGTATTTGATTTATGGTGCATTGCGCCAGTTTGAAATTTTAGAATTTCAATTAGAGCATTACTTACAAAAGCCTATCAAACAATCTGAAAGACATGTTTATCTTGCACTTTTGCTCGCAATTTATGAAATCACCACAATGAACACTGCTGAATATGCGGCAGTTAATAACTGGGTGGATTTGATTCGTAAAATGGACAGAGAATGGGCTGTTGGTCTAACGAATGGTATTTTGCGTAAAGTATTGCGTGAAGGTTTGCAGCCATTACCGAAAAACTTAGCAAAAGTTTCATTGCCTAAATGGTTGTCATCATACGTTATTAATCATTGGGGCGTTGAAAATGCCTGTGCAATTGCGGATCATTTTTTAACGCATCCAGCAATGACCATTCGAGTAAATCCATTGCAGACCAATCGTGATGAATATTCAGCTCAATTAACAGAAGCTGGCATCGAGCATGAAAAGCATGCATTCATTGAGTCTGCGATTGTATTAAAGGATGCCGTATCTGTTGCAAATTTACCTCATTTTGATGTTGGTATGTGTTCAGTGCAAGATGCAAGTGCACAACTGGCTGCAAAATTGTTAGCGCCACAGAAAGATGAAGTGATCGTTGATGCTTGTGCAGCACCCGGTGGTAAAACGATTGCAATGTTGGAAAGTAATCCTGAGTTGGATTATATTTTTGCCATTGATAGTGTTGAAAGTCGCTTGAATCGTGTGCAAGAGAATATTGATCGCGTTTTCCCACGTAAATTGGCTGATAAAATTCAACTGATTCCAGAATTCTTTGAATGTTTTACAGTGGATGAAACGATTGATGCAATGTTGTTGGATGTACCATGTTCAGCAACTGGTATTATTCATCGTCATCCTGATATTAAACGTTTACGCCAAGCAACGGATATTAAACTTTTAGTGGAAACTCAGGAAAAACTTTTGGATCATGCTTGGGCTCAATTAAAAGCAGGCGGGCGTTTGTTGTACGCAACCTGTTCGATTTTAAAAGACGAAAATGAACAGCAAATGAAGAAATTCTTCGGACGATATGATGACGCAAGCGAAATAGAATTAGACTTACCATTTGCACAACGCGCATCTTATGGTTATCAAATTTTGCCAATATATTCAGAACTTCCTGAAAAAATGGATGGTTTCTATTACTGCTTGATTCAAAAGGCTCATGCTTAAGCGTTTTTGTTTGTGGATGATTCTCGTGAGCTCATGTTTTATCATGAGCTTTGCGGAAGATTTTTCGATCTCTTCTGTATATGTGAAAAATGGCAATAAACAGGATACGTATAAATTGGCCATCGAAGCCACCATCAAAATGAGTCAAGAACAGATAGAAATCCTACAAAATGGGATTTCTTTGACATTCAGCTACACTTTTGTGGTGGAAGAAAAAGTAGGTTTAGCATGGCTAGAAGGTGACAATGAGCAAAAAACGTATAACTATACTGTGTCTTATAATGCTTTGACGCAGCAATATGTCGTGCATGCGCATCGCACTAAGAAATATGAAAATTTTCCGACTTTGAGTTTAGCATTGGCCTATATTGCAGAACCTAAAAATATGATCATTGAGATTGTGAATCGCCAGCCAAATAGAGCTTATCGTGGCGGTGTTCGTTTGAAATTGGATATTAACGAATTACCAACACCTTTAAGAATTCCTGCATATCTATCGCGGGAGTGGAATTTGGATACAGGTTGGAAATATTGGGAGTTCACACCATGGTAAGAAAGGCTAAAAAAGAGAGCATTTTTCCACTGTTAATTTTGTCACTGTTATTGGTCATTATTTTATCAATGATGAGCCAGTCATTAGAATCAGTTTCTCAGTATTCTAATAACTTTGTGTGGTTATTAGCAGCAGGTGGATTATGCTTTTTATTGCTGATCATATTTGTTGGGCATTATTTAATTCGTTTAATTCGCACATATCGTAAAGGTTATATTGGTTCGAGATTAAACTTAAGGATGATGCTGTTCTTTTCAGGCATTTCATTATTACCTTTGACAATATTGTTATTCTTTTCCATCACAATGGTTTTCAAAGGCATTGATAGTTGGTTTGATACTTCTCTTGATAAAGGTTTTGATGATGCCTTGGCTTTATCAAAATCCTCATTAGATATTCGTAGATTAGATGCTTTGAATTTAACACAAAGTACAGCTGAGCGTTTAACCACAATTCCCATCAATGATTTAGGCTTTTATATTGAAAATATTCGTGAAAGCATTAACTCGATGGAATTATCTGTATTTGATGGGCGTGGCAATGTTGTTGCTTTTGCATCCAATGACTTTGAAAAAGTGATGCCAGAAAGACCTAATGACGTTATTTTTATGAGCGTCGCACAAGGTATGGAATATGTTGTATTAGAGCAAACTTCAGAATCACAATTGCGCGTGCGTGTTGTGACCAAGGTTTCTGAAACATCACCATACATTATTCAGTCATTTTATGAAATTCCTGATAAATACACAGAGTTAGCCAATTCAACGCGAGATTCTGTGCAGTATTATAAGCAATTTAAATCATTGCGCGCACCCTTTAAAATGAATCTATTGGTGATTCTTGTTTTAGTTGCATTGTTATCAGTTTTATTAGCATTGGGTGGATCATTCTTTGCATCTCGCAGAATTGTTAAGCCTATTCGTGAGTTATCCATCGCAACAAAAGCTGTGGCAGAAGGTGATTTAGAGCGTAAGATTCGCGTGAAATCGAAAGATGAAATAGGCTTTTTAACATCTTCATTCAATGAGATGATTCAAAAATTGAAAAAAGCCCATGAAGTTGCGCAAAATTCCCAAGGTTTGTTGGAAGCAGAGCGTGCACATTTAGAATCATTGTTGGAAAAATTATCATCAGGTGTTTTGGTGGTGGATGAAAAAGGCAAGATTCGTGTATTCAATAATGCAGCTTTAACGATTTTAGGCGTTGAAGAAAAGGATATGGAAAGCTTATCTACGGCTTCATTACAAAATGCACCTGAATCGTTGAAAAGTTTTATGATGCCGATTTTGGAGTTCTTAAAATCCACAGAAGAGAAAGAGTGGCGGACAGAAATTAGTCGCTATCATAACGGTTCTCAGCAAATTTTATCAGTCCGCGGTTCTGAAGAAAATGATCAGATTGGCTTAAAAGGTGGTGAAATCATTGTTTTTGATGACATTACACAATTGATCAGTGGCGAACGTGAATCTGCTTGGAGCGAAGTTGCCCGTCGTTTGGCGCATGAAATTAAGAATCCATTAACACCGATTCAATTATCAGCAGAGCGTTTGAAATTACGTTTCTCAGATAAACTGGTGGACAAAGATAAAGAAGTGATTGATAAATCAACGGAAACGATCATTGCACAAGTGAAAGCTTTGAAAACAATGGTGGATGAATTTAGTCAATATGCGAAGAGTTCACAGCAGCAATTGGTTGAATTGGATTTAAATCGTTTAGTGCGAGAAGTGATGTATTTATATCAGGATTATCCTGCGGGCGTTGCAATTCATACTAATATCACAAGTGATCAAGCATGTATTTTGGGTGATGGCTTGCGTTTGCGTCAGCTTTTACATAATTTAGTGAAAAATGCCATTGAGGCTTGCATCGAACAGCAAGGTCAAATTGAGGTTGAAGTCAAAGAGAATAGTGATTGGATTATATTATCCATTAAGGATGATGGCATTGGTTTTGATCCAGACCAAATGGTAAAAATATTTGAGCCGTATGTGACAACTAAGCCAAAAGGTACAGGCTTAGGATTAGCCATTGTTAAAAAGATTATCGAAGAACATCATGGTAAAATTGCCATATATTCGGAAGGAAAAATGCAGGGTGCTGAAATTGTGATTCAGTTCCCGAAAATAGTTAAATAGAGTGAAAGGATTTAGGATGTCTGAACAGAAAGTGAATCAACAGTGGGGCGGTCGTTTTTCAGAAAGCACAGATGCATTTGTACAAGCATTTACAGCATCGGTGCAATTTGATCAGCGCATGTATAGAGAAGATATTGCAGGCTCTAAAGCGCATGCAGAGATGCTATTTAAACAAAATATCTTATCTCAAGAGGATTTTGATGCGATTATCCTAGGCTTGACTGAAGTACAAATGGATATTGAAGCAGGGCGATTCAATTGGTCGGTTGCATTAGAAGATGTTCACATGAATATTGAATCTGCTTTAACAGATAAAATTGGCATTGCAGGTAAGCGTTTGCATACTGGTCGTTCTCGTAATGATCAGGTTGCAACAGACATTCGTTTGTGGCTTCGTAATACATTGGATCTAATTGATGATGAATTAAAACGTTTACAGTTAGGTATCATTGATTTAGCTGAACGTGAATATTCCACAATCATGCCTGGTTTTACACATTTGCAAGTAGCTCAACCTATTACATTTGGTCATCATTTAATGGCTTGGTTTGAAATGATTAAGCGTGATCGTTCACGTTTTCAAGATTGTCGGGAGCGTATGAACTATTCTCCATTAGGTGCTGCTGCGTTAGCAGGTACAACTTACCCGATCAACCGCCACTTATCAGCAGAATTATTAGGTTTTAATGCACCGACTGAAAATTCTTTAGATTCAGTATCAGATCGTGACTTTGCGATTGAGTTTTCAAGTGCTGCAAGTATTTTGATGATGCACTTATCGCGTTTTTCAGAAGAGTTAGTGTTGTGGTCAACGCCAGCATTTGATTTCATTGACTTACCTGATCGTTTCTGTACAGGTTCTTCCATCATGCCTCAGAAGAAAAACCCTGATGTACCAGAGTTAGTGCGTGGTAAATCTGGCCGTGTATTTGGTCATTTGATGGGTTTGTTGGTATTGATGAAAAGCCAGCCTTTAGCATATAACAAAGATAACCAAGAAGATAAAGAGCCGATTTTTGATGTTGCAGATACAGTTTTAGGTTCAGTACGTGCATTTGCTGATATGGTGCCTGCAATTATTTCGAAGAAAGATAATATGTATTTGCGCACAAAGTTAGGCTTCTCAACAGCAACAGATCTAGCAGATTATTTGGTTCGTAAAGGTATAGCATTCAGAGATGCGCATGAAATCGTTGGTAAAGCTGTTAAATTGGGCGTAGATACATCTCGTGATTTATCTGAAATGAGCTTAGAAGAGTTGCAAAACTTCTCTTCATTGATTGAATCAGATGTATTTGAAGCATTAACATTGGAAGGTTCTGTGAATGCTCGTGATCATTTTGGTGGCACAGCGCCTGCTCAGGTAAAAGCAGCAATTGAGCGAGCAAAAGTAATTATATAAATAATTTTAAGAATTTGAATAAAGCCTCATATGTTCATTGAGGCTTTATTTTTTTGATTGTTTATAAGTTTTTGTATTACCGGTCAAATTTTTAACATGTTGATTGCAAATAAAATTTAAAATTTTCTTGTGTTTGTGTCAATAAAAATTTGATCTTAAGTGTATTTTTATTTAAAAGTCATGTTATAATTCATTCGTAATTTATCTATTGCTAGATAAAATTATGAATGATAGTATTTGTTTTAATTAAAAATGTTTTTATATAAAACTTATTAAAATAATATGGAAAATATAACTATGATGATTTACCTTTTATGCTATTGATTAGGATTAACAAGTAACCACGGTGTGGTTATTAGCGAAAAAGGTGTGCAAAGCCAAGATTGCACCATAGTTGGTAGAATTGTAATGAATATTCAAAAGGAATGTCTTTTTTAGAAGACATTCCTTTTTTTGTTGTAAAAAATATGCCTCAGTAAGGAAGATAACGATTTCAATCAATAAATTTTGCTGAATAGGAATAAATACAATGACAAAGGCAGTTTATGATGTAGTGATAATTGGCGGTGGCCCTGGCGGATTAAGTGCTGCTTTGTATGCGGCAAGAGGTCGTTTAAAGACCTTAGTGATTGAAGAAAAAACACAAATGGGCGGTCAATGTGCGACAACTTCAGAGTTGGAAAACTATCCTGGCATCATCGATACAGGCTCAGGTTTGAGCAATAAATTTTATGAACATGCTAAAAAGTTTGGCGCTCAATTTTTAAAAGATCGAGTCATCGGTTTTACGATTGATACTGATGGTTTCCACAAAAATATTCAGTTAAAAAACAATGGTGAAGTGATTGCAAAGTCCATCATTATCGCAACAGGTACAAAGCCTAGAATCATTGGTATTCCTGGTGAAGAAGAATTTAAAGGTCGTGGTGTTTCTTATTGTGCAACTTGTGATGCAGATTTCTATGAAGATCTTGATGTTGTCGTTGTCGGTTCAGGCAATACAGCAGTAGAAGAATCTGTCTTCCTTACTAAAGTTGTCAATCAGGTGAATTTGGTTGTGATTCATGAAGAAGGTAAATTAGATGCAGATAAAATTGCCCAAGAGCAAGCCTTTGCAAATCCTAAAATTAATTTTATTTGGAATAGCACAATTGCTGCAATTGAAGGTGATGAATTAGTTGAATCTGTGCAACTTAAAAATATCAAAACAGGTGAATTAACAAAATTAGAAACACCAGGTGTATTTATGTTTGTGGGCACAGTACCACAAACAGATTGGCTTAAAGGTAAATTTCCATTGAATCAATGGGGCTATATCAACGTAGATGAAAAGCAAGAAACAGAAGTTGCAGGTGTTTTTGCTGTTGGTGATGTCTGTGATAAATTCCTTCGTCAAGTTGTGACAGCAACAGGTGATGGTGCAACTGCTGCAGTTGCTGCCTTGCAATACATAGAGCAAGAAGAATATTGGCAAGAGCATGTATTGGGTGCAGATAAACCGGTATTAGCTGTTTTCTGGTCGCCATTGCAAGCTGAAAGCACAGCTTTAATGCCAGAAATTGAAGCATTTGCACAAGATCATGATTTTAAAATTGTACCTGTGGATGCTTCTCGCAATAAGCGCTTGGCAGAACGTTATCAAATCAGAGAATTACCAACGATTGTGGGCTTGACCAAAGGCAAAGAAAACATTCGTTTAACACAACCTCAGAAATCTAATTTTGAAGAATTATTGTAGAACTTATGAAATAAAAATAAGGAGTTTTAAATGATTGAATTGAATAAAGATAATTTTGATACAGAAACAAGTACAGGTTTAGTCATTGTCGATTTTTGGGGTGAAAGCTGTGGCAGGTGTATGGAGTTAATGCCGAGCGTTCATGAACTTGAAAAAACTTATGGTGATAAAGTTAAATTTTGTTCTTTAAATATTGCAGGACAACGCCGCTTAGCAATGGCGCAAAAGGTTATGGGGCTGCCTTCTTTTTTAATTTTTAAAGATGGCGAAAGAAAAGAGCACCTATCAGGCGAAGATCTGGACATTGATCAGATCGAGCAAGCTATTAAATCATACCTTGTATAGATTTAATTGTTTTTCATTAGTAGAAAGGAGTCATAAAGATGGATCTCAAAAGTAAAAAGATCATTATCTTAGGCGACCGTGATGGGGTACCAGGCGATGCAATTAAGACTTGTATGGAGTCAGTAGGTGCAGAGGTGGTATTTGCAACAACAGAATGCTTTGTGTGAACAAGCGCAGGTGCAATGGACCTAGAGAATCAACGTCGCGTTAAAGAGTTAGCTGAAAAGCATGGTGCAGAAAATATCTGCGTAATTTTAGGCGGAGCTGAAGCAGAATCAGCAGGCTTAGCATGTGAAACAGTAACAAACGGCGATCCAACATTCGCAGGACCATTGGCCGGAGTTCAGTTAGGACTCCTTTGTTATCACGTCGTAGAAGATGAAATTAAAAACTCAGTTAATCCTGAAGTCTATGAAGATCAAGTTGGTATGATGGAAATGGTGCTTGATGTCGATGCATTAAAAGCAGAGATCAAAGAGTTCCGTGACCAATATTGTAAATATCTCTAAACCTAGTGTTTATTGAGTGTCTCAAAGTCTTGCGCTTTATGCGCAAGACTCTTATCAAAATAAGAATAAAGAGGTGTTCATGAGTCACGCAATTATTAAAAATTTTGGTTACGTCTTGGCACATGCGCCATCCTTATTGGAGCATCATGGTTCTGTGGTGTATCAAACGAAACAAACTCACCCAGATGATGTTTATCTAACTAAAATTAAAGATCATTTGAGAAAATTTGATGAAGTGGTTTCATATCCACCGAATCAATGTTACATCGGTAATATTACGCCAGAAGCATTGAGTCAGGTTGCTCAGCCTTGGCATCAAACCACTGCAAAATCAGATGCTACGGGTAAATTTGGTGAAATTGTAAATGAAATTATTTTCTATACAGTTTTAGATTATGTGGATGTTTTTGAGCTCACTGTATTCACAGAAGAGTTCATGAATCTTGCGAAAGATCTTGCAAAATCTCATCATAAGTTGAAGGATTTAGCATTATTTGCTCAAACAAAAGCATCAACAACTGAAGAAATACAAACATTAGTGACAAAGAATCATGCGGCAGATCTATATCTAGATGGCAAATTGATTGGCTGTGTGAAAGCAGCGCATGATCTAGATATTAACTTGTCATCCCATGTCATGTTAGAAAATTTAACAACAAAAGCAACCGCAGTGCTAGCAGGATGGCAAATTCCTGAAGAGCAATTAAAAACGGTTGAATATATCATTGAATGTTCAGAAGAGGCCATTGGTGACATTAATCAGCGCGGTGGTGGCAACTTGGCAAAAGCAGTTGCAGAATCTTTAGGTTGTACCAATGCAACAGGTATTGATGTTCGTGGTTTCTGTGCAGGCCCTGCACATGCAATGTTGCAAGCCGCTGCATTTGTGCAGAGTGGTATTTTTAAAAATGTACTCGTCATTGCGGGTGGCTGTGTTGCAAAACTAGGAATGAATGGTAAAGATCATCTTAAAAATGGTATGCCACTATTGGAAGATGTTTTGGGTTCTTTTGCAGTGCTTGTGAGTGCAAATGATGGTGTAAGTCCAATCATTAATACTAATGTTGTGGGTAGACATACAATTGGTACAGGTTCAGCGCCACAAGCTGTGATGAGTGCTTTGATTTCTGAGCCATTGAAACGCAATGGTTTAACAACTTTAGATGTCGATAAATATTGCACAGAGATGCAAAACCCTGAAATCACAAAGCCAGCAGGTGCCGGTGATGTGCCAGAGGCTAACTATAAAATGATTGCGGCGTTGAGCGTGAAAGAAGGTTGGATTGCACGTGAAGATTTGCCTCAGTTTGTGAAAGACAAAGGCATGCCAGGTTATGCACCAACTCAAGGGCATATTCCATCGGGGGCACCATTCATTGGCCATGGTTGTCATGGTATTCAAGCAGGCACCATGAATAACTTTATGTTGGTGGGCAAAGGCAGTTTGTTCTTAGGTCGCATGACGAATCAGTTTGATGGTGTCAGTATTTTGATCGAGAAAAATACAGGTAAAAAAGCATCGGCTCAAGGCAGTGATGTGGAAACTTTAAAAGAGTTGTTGAGTGATGCAATGCTGAAAGTTGCGAAAGAGTTAACTGATCAAAATGGAGGTTAACGATGACATACGCAAAAGAATTGGCAGAAGTACTTAAAAGCGCTGCGGATGGTTTGAAAGGGCAGCATCGTAGAGTTTCTGTGGCATTAACAGCTTTGGGTAGTGAATTGCCAGCAGAAGATCTAGTGACGGCTGCTCAGTTGGTTTCAGATGAAGTCAATGCCGTGGTGATTGGGCCAAAATCAGCAGATGGCTTGCATCATGTACTTTCTGAAGAATTGCCTGATGCACATTGTAAAATGAATGAGTTATTTAAAAAAAATGAGATCGATGCAGCCGTAACATTGCATTATCCATTTCCATTGGGTGTTGCAACCATTACCTGTTTAGTATGCCCAGCGACAGGCCGAAAAATGGTATTGGCATCCACAACAGGCAGTAGCGATACTGTGCGTGTTGCAGCAATGATCAAGAATGCCATTTCAGGCATTGCATTAGCAAAAGCTCTAGGTGTTGAAAAACCAACGGTGGGAATTTTAAATATTGATAATGCGCCAAGTGTTGAGCGTGCTTTAAATAAGCTAGCCAATAATAGTTATTCATTGACATGGGCAGGTTCACATCGTGCTGATGGTGGCGCTTTGATGCGTGGTAATGACTTAATTCAAGGTACACCAGATGTAATGGTATGTGACAGCTTAACAGGCAATTTACTGGTGAAGTTATGGAGTGCAAGCCAAAGCGGTGGAAATATTGAAACTGTTGGTTGTGGTTATGGTGTTGGTTTAGGTTTAGAACAAAAGAATCCAATCGTAATCATTTCCCGTGCAAGTGGCATCCCTGTAATTGCAGAAGCTATGAGATTTTGTGGGAAAATTGTGGCAGGCAATGTGATGCAACGTTGGCAGGATGAATGGCAAAGTGCTAATCAAGCGGGTTTAGCTGAGATTTTAAAAGAATTACAAGTTGCACCAATATCTAATCCATCTTCTGAATCCATCAAAATGCCAGAAAAAACTGTCGTGAGTGAAGAGATTCATGGCATTGATATTTTAGAAATTGAAGACGCAAAGTCTACTTTATGGCAGGAAGGCATTTATGCTGAAACAGGTATGGGATGTACAGGGCCTGTGGTGATGGTGAATCCTGCAACATTAGATCAAGCCAAGATAGCCTTAAAAAGATTTTTAGCTTAGCAGTCGTTTTGAGTTTTTGTTGTAAAGGGGCATAAGAAATAATCATAAATCATTGTTCTCTTATGATATCTAAAGAAACAAGCTTAAGGAGTTTGTTATGAAGTTAGAGGTAGGATATATCCATATCAAGGATTTCTGTTTTGGATCCAAGATGGGCGTTGATCAAAGCATCCTAACGATAGATAAGAATTCTCTGGTGGAATATATCAAAGGATTGGATGCCAGAATCACAGAAGTAGAACTGGATATTGTGAAACCTGGTGATAGCGTTCGCATTATGCCTGTGAAGGATGTGATCGAGCCACGTGTTAAAGTTGCAGGCAATGGTTGCATTTTCCCAGGCTTTAATCCGGGTGAAGAAGCAATGGTCGGTGAAGGAAAAACACATGTGCTTAAAGGTGTCGCAGTTGTGACAACTGGGCATGTTGTAGGCTTCCAAGAAGGCATCATTGATATGACTGGCCCAGGTGCGCAATATACGCCATTTTCTAAGACAATGAACTTAGTGGTTCGCGTTGAAGTGAATGAACATTGTAAAAGCAATCAATATCAGCATGAAGCGGTGTTGAGAAAAGTTGGTCAAGCTGTTGCCCGTTGGATTGGCTTATTGGGTAAAGATGTTCAGCCCAATGATACTCAATCATTTGAAACATTGCCATTGCCACAACAATTGCAACAACATGCTAATTTACCAAAAGTAGGCTATGTGTATATGTTGCAAAGCCAAGGTTTATTGCACGATACTTATTATTATGGTGTGGATGTGAAAACAATTGTGCCAACATTAATGTATCCAACAGAAGCGATGGATGGTGCGATCACAAGTGGTAACTGTGTATCTGCATGTGATAAGAACCCAACTTATGTGCATCAAAATAGCCCAATCATCGAAGAGCTCTATAAGCGCCATGGCAAAGATTATAACTTTGTGGGCGTGATCATCACGAATGAGAACGTAACATTAGCGGATAAAGAGCGTTCATCTAACATGGTCACGAAATTAGCTGTGCAGTTAGGTTTGGATGCGGCGATTATTTCTGAAGAAGGTTTTGGTAACCCAGATGCTGACTTAATGATGAACTGCCGTAAGCTAGAAGAAGCTGGCATTAAAACTGTATTGCTCACAGATGAATATGCAGGTTGGCAAGGTGAAAGCCAATCATTGGCAGATGCTCATCCTGCTGCGGATGCTGTTGTGAGTAATGGTAATGCTAACCAAATCATTCAATTGCCAAAATTGGATCGAGTGATTGGACATCCTCATTATGCAGATATGATTGCGGGTGGTTTTGAAGGCTCTTTGCATCAAGATGGCTCAATTTCCATTGAGATTCAGGCAATCACTGGTGCAACTAGTGAACTGGGCTTTCATAATCTAACAACTGTTGCGGGTTAGGAGAATACTATGAGTTTACGTATTGTTCATTATTTGAACCAATTCTTTGGTCAAAAAGGTGGTGAAGAAGCTGCTGGTTTTCCGATAGAAGCATTTGATGGTGCAGTTGCTGTAGGTGGTCAAATCCAAAATCTATTGAAAGGCCAAGGTGAGATCGTTCAGACAATTATTTGTGGTGATGACTATGCTAACGAAAACGTTGACAAAGTCACTGCAAAAATTAAAGAGATCTTAACGGCAACGAAGCCTGATTTATTAATTGCAGGTCCTGCATTCAACGCGGGCCGTTATGGTATGGCTTGCGGTCAAGCAGCTAAAGTTGCTTCTGAGCTTGGTATTCCTGTGATCAGTGGCATGTACGAAGAAAACCCAGGTTACGAATTGTATCGCCCATTTATGTTCACGATTGGTACAGGCAATAGCGCTGCAAGTATGCGCCAGGCATTGCCAGATATGGTGAAATTGGTAGAAGCATTCATTCAAAAGGGCGCAAATGGCTTAGATCCTAAGGAAGATGGTTATATGCCACGCGTGATTCGTATCAATACTTTTGCTGAAAAACGTGGTGCAGAGCGTGCTGTTGCAATGCTAGTTCGTAAATTAAAAGGCGAAGCAATTGAAACAGAATATCCAATGCCAGTATTTGATCGTGTAGAGCCACAGCCAGCGATTAAAGATATGGCACATGCAACGATTGCATTAGTGACATCAGGGGGTGTTGTACCTCATGGTAACCCTAATCGTATCGAAGCATCGAGTGCATCTAAATATGGTGAATATTCTTTAGTGGGCGTGGACACATTAACACCAGAAGGCTATGAAACAGCGCATGGTGGTTATGATCCTGTCGCATGTAATCAAGATCCCAATCGTGTTTTGCCTGTGGATGTTTTGAGAGAAATGGAAAAAGAAGGCAGAATTGGTAAACTTTACGAACTGTTTTATACAACAGTGGGTAATGGTACATCAGTTTCTAATGCGAAAAAATTTGGTGCGGCGATTGCACAAAAACTGAAAGATGCAGGTGTATCTGCTGCGATACTCACCTCGACATGAGGCACCTGTACGCGTTGCGGTGCAACGCTCGTAAAAGAAATTGAAAAAGTTATGCCTGTTGTTCACATTGCAACAGTGGTTCCTATCTCATTGACAGTTGGTGCTAACCGTATTATCCCAGCAGTTGCAATTCCTCATCCTTTGGGCAATCCAAAATTAGATAAAGAGGACGAAAAGTTATTGAGAAGAAGTTTAGTGGAAAAAGCATTGTCCGCGCTAGAAACTTCTATTGATGACCAAACTGTATTTTAAGTTAGCTCAATCATAACGAAATCGGGCATTGAAGAGATTTTTACATCTCTTCAATCTCGGCTTTATGTCTTTAATCTGCAATGAGGTCACAACCATGGACAATAAAAATAAGAGTGGTGAAGGATTAGAAAGAGGTTTAAGCAATCGGCATATCCAATTAATTGCACTGGGCGGTGCAATTGGTACTGGATTATTCATGGGCGCAGGCAAAACAATCAGTTTGGCAGGCCCTTCCATTCTTTTAGTATATACAATCATTGGCATCATGCTCTTTTTCGTGATGCGCGCTTTAGGCGAAGTCTTATTATCCAATACAAATTACCGTTCTTTCAATGATATTGCGGGCGATCTATTAGGAGATCGTGCGGCGTTTTTTACAGGATGGACGTATTGGTTTTGCTGGATCACAATGGGAACAGCAAACGTGATAGCAGTTGTTGAATTTTCTTGGTATTGGTGGCCAAATCTACCAATATGGCTACCTTCAGGATTATGTATTGTTTTATTATATGGTTTGAATTTAGTTTCTGTGAAGGTTTTCGGTGAATTGGAATTCTGGTTCTCCATGGTTAAAATCATTGCCATTGTATTTTTGATCATTGTGGGTATTTATTTAGTTAGCACAAATTTTGTATCACCCACAGGTACAGAAGCTAAATTAAGCAATATTTGGGCTCATAACGGATTTTTTCCAAATGGCATGATGGGGTTCTTTGCTGGCTTCCAGATTGCAGTCTTCGCATTTGTGGGTGTTGAATTAGTGGGAATGACAGCCGCTGAAACAAAAGATCCTACAATTACTTTGCCTAAAGCAATTAATGCGATTCCTGTTCGGATTGTTATTTTCTATGTTTTTGCGCTGATGGCGATCATTTCTGTCACACCTTGGAATCAAATTTCACCCGATAAAAGCCCTTTTGTGGGAATGTTTAGCTTAGCAGGGATTACAGCTGCGGCAGGTATCATTAACTTTGTCGTATTAACCTCAGCAGCATCCGCAGCCAATAGTGGCGTTTATTCTATTAGTCGCATGGTTTATGGCTTGTCTAAAGAAGGGCAGGCACCAAAATGCATGTCAAAATTATCTAAGCGCCATATCCCAAGTAATGCATTATTATTTTCAATTACATGCTTAGCATTGACGACATTCATCTTATTCATTAACCCAACAATTATGGGTGCATTTACAGTCATTACAACAATATCAGCTGTATGTTTCATGTTTATTTGGACAATTATTTTACTCTTCTACATTGCTTATCGTAAAAAGCGCCCTGAAAAACATGAAAAATCTATTTATAAAATGCCTGGTGGGATCACTATGTGCTATGTAGTTCTGGCTTTCTTTGCATTCGTCATTGTTTTATTGATGTTTGAAGAAGATACATTGCATGCTTTATTGCTGACACCAATTTGGTTTATCGTATTATGGATTGCAGATACTATTCGCGTTAGAAAAGCTAAGCAGGTTAAGGAAGAAATATAATGAGTTATATCATTATTACTAATAATCCACTGATTCAGAATAAATATAGCCACGATGAATTGGTGGTTGTTCAAAAATATCAGGATGTTTTATTGAAGGCACGTGATTATGTTCACCAAGGGCATAAACTATTGAGCCATCCTCAAGCAGGCAGTATCAAACCTTACGAAACACCTTATCGAACAATCATTATGAGTAGTGAACAGAATGAATTGGACTTTAAGTCATTACATTACATCGAAAGTGCATTGGAACGATTTACAGTTCTTTCAAACTCAATGGGCTTACGGGAATATGATGAACAATGCATCAATGATTTCCAAGTGATTGATGAGGGATTAATACGCAGTGCGATTGCTTCAATGAATCATTAATTATAAAAAGCAGTATTATTTTAATGCTGCTTTTTTATTAGAGTTTTATAGTTGTTTTAATTATTGGTAATCAATAAAATACAGCGAAAACTAATATCACTGATTTGTGAGCCAAAATGAAAAAAATTATAAAAAGCTTATTTGTTATTTTTCTCTTAATGATCGGAATTTGTTATGCTCAATTTGAGCTGTCTGGTGACTATGAGTTGATACACAAGCAATATAAATCTTGGTTATCTACAGCTGAAGCACCAACAAATGAATTAAATTTTTCATTAAAATCTAAATCAGAGCAAGAAATTTATAATACAAAAAAGAGTGAATTTTTAAAAACTCGTGATTGGGCATATGACCCTGATTTTTATGATGAATGGCAAGCAACAGATTTTGCACCCATTAATTGGAGTAATTTTCATCTCAAGTCAAAAGAAGAGCAAGAAGTTTATATGAATATGGTTAATCAATGGTTTGAGAAATCTAATAAAGGCTTTTTGGTTTTTAATATAAGTACGTTAAGAGAACCTTTTTTGATTGATGCCGAACGTAAAATAGAAGAAGCGCATATTAAAAGATTATTAGTTCAATGTGCGAAAGCCATTGGGCNTTTCATTAAAATCTAAATCAGAGCAAGAAATTTATAATACAAAAAAGAGTGAATTTTTAAAAACTCGTGATTGGGCATATGACCCTGATTTTTATGATGAATGGCAAGCAACAGATTTTGCACCCATTAATTGGAGTAATTTTCATCTCAAGTCAAAAGAAGAGCAAGAAGTTTATATGAATATGGTTAATCAATGGTTTGAGAAATCTAATAAAGGCTTTTTGGTTTTTAATATAAGTACGTTAAGAGAACCTTTTTTGATTGATGCCGAACGTAAAATAGAAGAAGCGCATATTAAAAGATTATTAGTTCAATGTGCGAAAGCCATTGGGCCTGAGCTATGGGAAGTTGAATTGTATGAAGCTATAAACAAATGTATCAATGGTAGAGATATAGATTATGATCATTATGAAGATGGTCCTTTTCCTAAACAATACTATTTTTGATGCCAACTGAGGCTACTGATATGAATTTTATTATCCATATATCACAACCTCATAAATTAGATCACTATGCCTATAAATGTGTTAATTATCTCTATCTTCATCAGTGGCTTAATCCGCAAAATATTCATGAGTATTACAATATTAGTGATTTTGAATATGATCGTAATTTAAGTGTCAAAGAAAAAATATATGAAGAAATTTATCTCAGTATTAAAAGAGCAGGTTTGTTAAGAAGAATTGAAAATATATATTATCCAAAATCATTTATTCGTGAGCATGCAGATCAAACTGGTTTAACAGAGTTTATTAAAGCTAAAGAGAAAATCGCAGGCCAAAAATTGAATCATGATGAGTTAACCATACAGTTTTTTGAAACTCGAGAACAATGGTTAACAAGTTTGAATGATTTTATTGGAGAAAAACTTAGTCATTAATTTATCTAGCATTCTTTAATCTTGGGATTTAAATCTCTAAGCATTTGCAATTGTGATGAAGCTTTCACTTCCTTAAATGCACGTTTGAGGGATTTATAGAGATATTGTTTAAGATAAGGCTTTACATCTTTTGGTGAATAGTCTTTGAGTGCTAGAAAAATAGCTATGTTCATATTCAGATAAGTAACCAAAACGGCTTGTTTGCCAGCCACATGAATTGGTTTTGAAATTAAAAGCTGTATTGGCCATGAATATGCCATAACCAATGATTGTTGCTGTAATATCGGTTGCATATTCCCAGTTTTCCCAGCCATCTGGCGGTGCTTGCTCATAAGTATAAGTGAGATAATGTGATAACTCATGGACAAATGTTACCACTAAATTAACAGGATCTCTAGTAATTTTAGAGCTATAGCTAATCAAAGCAATACCATTATTAATGCTAAAAGTTCCTGCGGGATCTTGTGGAATTCCTTGTACTATAGCATTGTGATTAATGTTCGGCTCTATTTCTTCTGGCTGTAAAATCAAACGAGATGGCCAAGCTACAATGCCAATCTGCTCTTTAATTGTCTGCATGGTTTGAGTTGCCATTGCTTCGGCAGAATTGACGACTGTTGGAAAAAAATCACGTGTGGGTAAAATAAGCTGAGTATGCGCAAAGAAATAATCTGGGCCACTATTTTTTATAAACCATTTATAAGTTTCAAATTGAAAATCAATGTGCTCTTGAGGGATGATTGATTTCTTTTTGAATAGCCAGTTAAACATTGTTCACCATATTTTATTGAATTGATATTTTATACGCATTGCTTTTCAAGATTCGTTAAATATTGATCTAAAAACTTGAAGTTGTTTGGGTATATGATATCTGAATATAATTTTGGTCGCCAATTAGGATTATTTTATTAATAAAAATTCATTATTAATATTATTAAATATGCTTATTAAAAATATTAATCGAAATAGTATTGTAATCAGTCCGTTTTCTACTACAATGCAGTTTCCGTGGTTCGAGATCCTCCCACTATAAAAAAACTAGGGAAAGCTTTTATGCCTATTTAGTGGGGCAATTTTATTTTTATTCATGTCGGCAAACTGAATGAAACAGTTTTTCTAAATTGATCGACTCCACCAAAAGTTCGCTGTATCACTAGCGGATTGAGTAATTAGTTCTGTTTGAGAAATCATAACTTTAACAGCACCATAATAGGCATTATGCATATTTTGGTGCTGGTTTTTTATATGAATATTTTTGGTCGAACCAATCATAATGACATCATCCCAATTTTTAGGAATTTTATAGTCTTGTGTTCGCCCTTTGTTGGGAAATAGCACAACATTAGGTTTATCATTTTGATGCAATATTTTCAGCCACTCTGATTGTGTAATGTTGGCAATGAGCCAAATTCTTTGATGATGTAGGTTAATATTAAATGCACAGCTTTTTTGAGCATTGAGTGGCTCAATGGTTAAATGCTCACTTTGGAAATGATAATCTTGGCACTCTGTACTTTCACTGATTAATGGCTGTAAACTTGCGTGCACAATCATGCCAGCTTGAGGAAAGGCTCTGCGAATTGTTTTAGTACCACCAATGTGTTGCTGATTATCGTGGCTCAGCACAATGTTATCAATCTGATGGATGTTCATATTTTTCAAAGTTGGTAATGTTGTGATTTCCGCGCTATCAAACCCACGAAAATATGGGCCAGTATCGAATAATAAAGTTTTTTCATGACTTTTCAATAAAACAGACAATCCTTCGCCTACAGGCAAAGCTAATAAGTATTCATCTCTATCAGGTTTGAATGTATAAACAATGGCGAGCACAATGCCCAAGCAATAGCATAATCGATATCGCCATTGTATTTTTCTAATCATCAATAATGCAAATACAGTGATTAAAACCGCTGTTAATAATGGAACATAAGGCACTTCAATGTGGCTATAAGGCATTTGATTCATGACTCGTAAAAATTTCATCAACATCGTGATGTTGTAATCACTGAGTTCCAGTAATGCGTGGCCAACTGTGGATGAAATCGGCAAAATTAATATACCAATTAATAAAAAAGGCAGGATTAATAATGTTGTCCACGGAATTGCAAATAAATTCGCAACAGGGCTAATCAATGAAACTTCATTGAAGAAACTTGCCACAATAGGAATTGCTAATGTGCTGATGATTAATTGTGTGAGCAATAAAGCAATGATGAAAGAGAAACGGTATTGGCTGAGTAACATCAAGATTAAAACAGCAGTAAAAGATAGCCAAAATCCAATGGTAACTACTGAAAATGGTGCAAGTACTAAAATAATAAAAAGTGCAGTGGCTAAACTCTGAAAATTTAATATCGGATAACGAATGAGCAGTGCAATCATAAAAATACCAAACATAATGAGTGCACGTTGTGTCGGTAAACTCATACCTGCTAATAATGCATAACCGATGGCAATGATTAAGCTAATGACTGCGGCGATTTGATAAGGTGCAGGTTTTTGAATCATGCAGAAACCTAGCAAGGTTTTTAAGATGATGAAACACCATAATGCGATGAAAGTTAAATGTAAGCCAGAAATTGCTACTAAATGAATTGTGCCTGTTTGGCGCAATAAATCCCACGTTTGTTGGTTTAATGAGCTGGTTAAACCTACGCTCAATGCACTCATTAAATCAGCATTTTTGAAATGATTCTCTTGAAAGTAATTGGATAAATCCACACGAGTTGCCATCAATGCATCAGGCTGTTGAATAAGTTTTAAAGGCTCTTTGATATTGGCAGTACCAATTCTGTGATTCACTAAATGGGTTAGACGAGGATTCAGTTTATGAAAGGTTGCTTTAGCTCGATTGGGTTGAATGGTGAGCTTCGTTTCATAGATAGCATTCAATGCTAAAGGTTCATGCTTTGGCAAATTATATAATTGAATGGCATAGTTTTTTAGCTGTTGTGGCGCTGTAATGATGACTTCACCAGATTTGCCATCCGCATAGATTTTATTGATTTTAAATTGATAGGTATCTGTTTGTGGTAGTTGCTGAAAGGTTTTTTGATAATCGAGCAGTTGAGGAATGGCTAATATGGATGCAAGCATAATGCCAATAGCTGTGAGAATGCATAAGCGTCGATGGCGTTGTATGAAATAAGCCAATGCTAAAGTAATGATCACGAACAGAGATAATGTTGTGATGAGTAGCGGGAATGAAAATGGGAAAAATAGAATGAAAACAAGGCTGAATAATAAAGAAATAGCCAATAGGATCATTGGCTATTACCTTGAGTGGATGTGAAAATCACAAGCATTAAACTGCTTTGTTGATTTTACGCACAGTACGCAAAATGTTACGGCGTTCTGCATGTGTTAACGTACAACGAGATAATTTTCTATCCATCAAATATGGAACGAATTCACCTTTATCTTTTTTGTCCACAACCAATGCTAAAGCGTATTGTTTGTTTTGATCATCTGAATTGATGATGATCGGGCCAGATTGGCTAGAAAACTCAGCTGTAACAACTTGATTCGTGCCAATTGGCCAACGATAAGAAACTTTGGTTGTTGCTGAACCACGTAAGCTTTTAGCTGCATAAATATTTTGTACTGGCACTAAAACCGGCATAACTTTTTTATCTTTTAATGAATAAAGATATTTGAGTTTTTTAAGATTAAAGAGTGCAAATACAATTAAGAAGCCAATGGCTAAAACTCCTAGCGCTAAAAATTTGATTGTCAGTGCGCCACTGAACAGAAAAATGCCCAAGATGCTGACAGCGATTGCAGCCAAGCATACAAGGCTATAAATGCGAACAGAACGACCAATACTGATGTGCAAGCGGCGATCAGGAAAGCTTGCTTTGATCATTTCATTACATTCACCTATATCATATGCCATATATTATCCTTTAGTTAAGACAGTTTGTTCTTTGTTACTAATATATTTTAACTGATTTATAAGTCAATTTTTTATATTCGCAAGAATATTTTATCAATCTGTCTAATTAGTTATTTAAAACATGCTGTATGAATAGGTTAGGTGATTCTTCAGGTAAAAGATGATCAGCATTTGGAATGGCACCAGAATTATTTAAGCAAAATTTTTCGGGTAAATGCTTGTAAAGCGCCTGTGAAGCCAATGTGAAAATTGCGCGGGAATTTTCTCCCCAATAAATGCCACAAGGTACAGCCAATTTTTCTAACATTTCAGGTGTTATTTTGCTTGGCTCTGATTGTGTGAGTAATCGAGAAACTGTGTGAGCATTAGTTCTTTTAATCGCTTGAATACTAGAATCTTGGTCAGATAAAGCGATCTTCAGCTCACTACAAGCTAAAACAAAGGCATTAATAATGAGATCATCTTCTTGAGTTCTCAGTGCTTTAATCACAGGTGACATCATTTTATTGAGATCTTTGCTGAATAATTTGAAGGATTCTGCATCATTTTCTAAACCATAGCTTGGCACAATACAATCATAGAGATAAATGGTTTCAAATAATTCAGGGGCTTGCAATACTGCTAATAAAGCAACATGACAGCTGTATGACCAAGCCACAATTGATACTTTTTCTTGCTTCAAGGATTCGCAGAATTGAATTAATTCCTGTGCATGAATTGCTGTATTGAATTCTTCAGTAGGAATATTTTGCCCATTTTCACCAAAACCTAGCATGCGATAGCTTATGGCATTGATATCAGCTGGTAAATATTGAAATGCTGGCGGCCATGTTCTTTCATCGCCCAAGATACCATGCATAAATATGATTATTTTCATTGAATAAAAAAACCTTATGTTAACTTTTAATTAAATATATAGTTTACATAATAGCTGAAATTCACCTATGATGATGGCTTTTCATTCATCGGAAAAGGTTTGGGGAACTTATGAATGTATGGCAAGCACGTATTTTGCATGCTTTAGAAGAGCGAAAAAGAACTCAAGGTTATCGAGTCAGGCAAGTGGCAGAGCAGAATGATCATTGTTTAAATTTTGCATCCAATGATTATTTGGGATTAGCTCGCTCACCAGAATTAATTCAAGCATGGCAAAAAGGCGCTGAATTATATGGCGTAGGCAGTGGTGGATCAAGTCATGTCACAGGTTATTATGAGCCATTACAGCAATTAGAAAATCAATTGGTGAAGTGGCTCGGTTATGAAAGGGCTATTGTGTATTCTTCAGGATTCTCAGCGAATCAGGCATTGATTCAACTATTGATTGAAAAGGATGATTGGATCATTGCTGATAAATTGAGCCATGCATCATTGGTGGAAGCCGCGATGAATTCGGAAGGAAGTTTTAAACGCTTTGCCCATAATGATTTGGATTCACTGAAGCGTTTATTGAGTAAAATTGAACATGATAAAGCAGTGTTAACGATTACCGAAGGTGTATTCAGCATGGATGGTGATGAAGCACCGTTACAGGATATCCAAATAAGCACTCAACGCAATCAGAACAATTGGCTAATGGTGGATGATGCTCACGGCATTGGCATTCATGGCAAAGAAGGCAAAGGAACATGTGATCAATATGGCATTCATCCTGATATTTTGATCGTGACATTTGGCAAAGCTTTGGGCGTGAAAGGCGCAGCGATTTTATGTTCGGATCTAGTTGCTGAATATTTGGTACAGCAATCACGTGCTTTGATTTACAGTACAGCCATTCCACCTGCTCAAGCTTATACTTTATTAAAATCCATAGAAATCGTGCAAAAAGCAGATGAACAACGACAATATTTACAGGATTTGATTCTATATTTTAAAACGGAATTAAAAATATTAGGCATTGAAAATCAATCCAATAGCCCAATTCAGCCAATCATCATAGGTAGTAATGAAGAGAGTTTACGTGTTTCCCAAGTGTTGAAAGAACATAATATTTGGGCGATGGCAATTCGCCCGCCAACTGTGCTAGCCAATAGCGCACGCATTCGTATGACATTGAATACCAATCATACACAAGAGAATATTGATCATGTTATAGGAGCTTTACGTCATGCGTTTGGTGGATAAAAAAGAGATTGCAATCGCATTCAATCGAGCAGTACAAACCTATGACCAGCAAGCATCCTTACAACGAGAAGTTGCCGATAGCTTAATCCAGCAAGTTTTGCAGAATATTACATTAGGGAAAATTTTGGATGCAGGTTGTGGCACAGGTTATGTTTCTCAGCGATTGCAACAAAACAGCCAATATCACCTGACGGCGTTAGATTTATCGGAGAATATGCTGAGCCAAGCTGAAATTCATCAGTCAGCGCATGATTATGTACAAGGTGATATCGAAGCATTACCATTTGCTGATGAATCATTTGATTGTGTTGTGAGCAATTTAGCAATGCAATGGTGCCATTCGTTGGAAATGGCAATACTTGAGCAATTAAGGGTATTAAAATCAGGTGGGCAGCTATATTTTTCTACGCTGATTCAGCCATCATTATGGGAATTAAAAAAAGCATGGCAAACCGTAGATGATGAACAGCATGTGATGGATTTTATATCAGGTGAAATGCTAGAGCGCCATTTAGCAAAATTAGAATTGAATCCAAGTATTGATCATATTGTTTGTCGTTGTTATGCCAAAGAGTTGGTGTTTAAAGATATATTTTCATTGTTAAAAAGCTTGCAAAATATTGGTGCAACAGCTTTACCACAGCGGAAAAAAGGTTTGATGGGCAAAGCTCAATTGCGGAAATTAGCAGATGCATATGCCATATACCAAGATGAAAATAGCTTGCCATTAACTTATTATGTTGCGGAGTTGAGGTTGACTAAATTGTGATATTGTATGCAGTTTATCAGCCATCATTTCTCTGTTGAGGATAATCTCATGTCATATTTGCCACTTGTATTCATTGGTCCTAAGATTTCTACTGATTATTGTGGTGAAACAGCCATGGAGAAAAAGGCTGTTACAGGTTCTATTGAGTTAACGAATTTAGGCTTAATGGGAGATAAACAAGCAGATCAGCGAGTGCATGGCGGGCCTGATCGTGCTTTGTGCCATTATCCTCGTGAGCATTATGAATTGTGGCAAACGCAATATCCTGAATTAAAGTCACTTTTTCGAGCATCAGCATTCGGCGAGAATATTTCTACGATGGGTATGACAGAAGAGAATGTGCATATTGGTGATGTTTATCAATGGGGAACCGCAATCATCCAAGTAACTCAACCACGTTCGCCATGTTTTAAATTAAGTGGCTTAACACAACAGGATGATTTTGCTTTAGTGATGCAAAAAAGTGGCAAAATTGGTTGGTTGTATCGTGTGATTCGAGCAGGCACAGTGAGTACGAATGATCCTTTAATTTTATTGAATCGTGGCAGTGATGTTTCCATTGCTGAAACAGTTATGATTGCATTTCATCAAGATTATCATGAAGCCGATACGAAGCGCTTGCTATCCGCTGCTGGGTTATCTGCAAGTTGGACAGCAACAATGATCAAGCGATTACAAACCAAAGAGATTGAAAATTTTAATGGTAGGTTGTTCGGCAAAAAATAGATTAATATTCATTATATTTCAATATTTATTAAATAGTTATCTGGGATTTTTCTTGACTGTGATGATAAGAAGAAAAGCTAAAGTTATTTAGATATATCATGTTTGATGAGGATCAAAATTTGATTCGTAAAATATTTATAACTTATTGAAATATTGTTTTTATGATTGTTAATTTCTTTATCTTTAAATAGTATTTGGTCAAAAATGTTACAATTATCCATAAATAATTAGATAATTTTTGATAATAGTTTAGAGGTAGCGAATCATGAAAAAAATAATCATAACCTTAATTGCCATGGGGTTACTGAATATTGCTAGCTCAGGCGAATTGGTGAAAAATGACTGGTTCGTGGATGAAGTCAGCCAACCTGTTAAATGCATTACAGAAATGACTGATACAGGTTTAATGCGAACGCTATCTGTTACTAAATATAATCAAAAAGGCTTTAAAGAATCCACCGTTGTAACGCTAAAATATGGCGATACAGTACATAGAAAGATTTTTGTCTATTTTCAGCCTTATCAGGGTAATCAAAGAACAGTACTCACTTCTTTTGCTGAATTGAATCGCCAAGAGTTGTTGAAGAACTGGCATAAGATGGATACAACCATTGAAAAATGGACATCACCTTTAATGTATCAAGCCATTGATAAAACAGCCATTAGCCATAGATTATTGGATGATCAAGGGCATATCACGCAACTGTCACGGGTGTTTTCATTGGATGAACAGAGTAAGAAATATTCAACAGAGTTCGTTTATTTTGATTTCTTTGCGGATTATAAAGTGGCTATTTTGGATAAAAATGTGACAGCCATTGTGACGTTAGCAGATGATGAAAAAGGCAATTGGGTTTATCGAAAAAGTATGAATCGCAAAGAACAAGCGATCGTTAAACGCTATATTGAATATTATGAAGCACCCAATTAAAAACGTTTATATGAAATCTTTATGTAAAGATAACTTGACATTTTTGAATTTTACTGAAAATAAATGTTTACAGCTGAAGTTTTAGCCCTTAGCAGATGATGAAAAAGGCAATTGGGTTTATCGAAAAAGTATGAATCGCAAAGAACAAGCGATCGTTAAACGCTATATTGAATATTATGAAGCACCCAATTAAAAACGTTTATATGAAATCTTTATGTAAAGATAACTTGACATTTTTGAATTTTACTGAAAATAAATGTTTACAGCTGAAGTTTTAGCCCTTAGCAGATGATGAAAAAGGCAATTGGGTTTATCGAAAAAGTATGAATCGCAAAGAACAAGCGATCGTTAAACGCTATATTGAATATTATGAAGCACCCAATTAAAAACGTTTATATGAAATCTTTATGTAAAGATAACTTGACATTTTTGAATTTTACTGAAAATAAATGTTTACAGCTGAAGTTTTAGCCCTTAGCAGATGATGAAAAAGGCAATTGGGTTTATCGAAAAAGTATGAATCGCAAAGAACAAGCGATCGTTAAACGCTATATTGAATATTATGAAGCACCCAATTAAAAACGTTTATATGAAATCTTTATGTAAAGATAACTTGACATTTTTGAATTTTACTGAAAATAAATGTTTACAGCTGAAGTTTTAGCCCTTATAATCCTGCGCTCCGATGAACTTGCTTTTTTGAAGTTAGTGAGATGAAAAATCCAAAAGTTGCCGTAATTATGGGTAGTCAAAGTGATCTACCAACGATGCAGTTTGCGATCGACATTTTAGTCGAATTTAATATCCCTCACCACGTGCAAGTAGTATCCGCACATCGTACCCCACATCTAATGTATGAGTTTGCAGGCTCAGCCATTGATAATGGTTTCTCCGTTATCATTGCTGGCGCTGGTGGTGCTGCGCATTTACCAGGTATGGTTGCAGCTTTGACAACATTGCCAGTGATTGGTGTTCCTGTTGAAAGTAAAGCTCTGAAAGGCATGGATTCCTTATTATCCATTGCCCAGATGCCAGGTGGTATTCCTGTTGCAACTGTTGCAATTGGCACAGCAGGAGCTAAAAATGCGGGCTTATTGGCAGCTCAGATATTATCTATTACAGATCCAGCATTGCAGGATCGTTTGCAAAAGTATAGAGATGATCAGCGTGACTCTGTACTTCAACAAAAATTGAATATTGGAGAATAAATGATGAGAAGCATTTTACCTACACAAAAAATCGGCGTTATAGGAGGCGGTCAGTTAGGTAAGATGCTTATAGAAGCAGCCAACCGAATGGGCTACTTAACATCAGTCTATGATCCATCTTTAACTGCACCTGCATTTTCTGTTGCGAATCACTATACGATTGGCCAATTTGATGATTATGAAGCACTCAGTCAGTTTGTTGCTAAGTGTGATGTTGTCACATACGAATTTGAAAATATTAATGCAGAGATTGTTAAACAATTATCAGAAAAATATCAAAACATCCCACAAGGTGAGTTTCCATTGTGGATGACGCAGAATCGTATGCGCGAAAAAGAGCACATTGTGAATGCAGGTTTACCTGTGCCACCCATTGTGATGGTGGATAATTTAGGCGATGAATGGTTAGAATTACCTAAAGAACTAGGCTTTCCTTTCGTAGTGAAAACATCGGAAGGTGGTTACGATGGTAAAGGGCAAGCTGTGATTCGTAGCCAAGAAGATTTGCCAAGCAAATTATCTGCTTTGATGGATTGTTCTGTCATTGCTGAAGCATTTGTGGATTATGATTTTGAAGCGTCCATCATTGGTGTTCGTGGGCAGAATGGCGAATTTAGAACATTCCCAGTTGCACGTAATCAGCACATTAATAATATTTTGCATATTTCAACTGCACACATGGATGAAGATCCTAAATTATGCGAACGTTTGCATGGTATGCTCAAAGACTTAATGGAAAAATATAATGTTGTGGGCATTTTAGCCATGGAAGTTTTTGTGAAAGGCGATGAAATTTATGTGAATGAATTAGCACCGCGCCCACATAATTCAGGCCACTATACAATGGAAGGCTGCACAACGAGCCAGTTTGAACAAGCCATTCGTGCAGTATGTGGATTACCATTAGGTAATACAACACTCAAACAAACCACAACCATGTATAATTTATTGGGTCAGCACATTGAGCCATTATTTAAATACTTACCATCTTTATCAGCGGATGCACATCTTCATCTTTATGGTAAAAAAGAGAATAAATTTAACCGTAAAGTTGGGCATGTCACATTCACAAATAATGATGGAATGACAGATTTTTCTCACGCTATTTTTACTCAGGAGCAGTAAATGAAACAAGAATTGTTGTACGAAGGTAAGGCTAAACAAATCTATTCAACAGCAAATCCAGATGAAGTTATCATCTATTATAAAGATGATGCAACAGCGGGTAATGGCGCTAAGAAAGCTCAGTTTGAAGATAAAGGGCGTTTGAATTCTGAAATTTCTCGCATGATCTACATAGATTTAATGAAAAATGACATCAAAACACATTTAATTAAATCAGTGAATGAGCGCGAACAATTGTGTCATAAAGTTGACATCATTTTGTTAGAAGCGATCGTGCGTAATATTGCAGCAGGTTCTTTGGTTAAGCGCATTGGTTTGGAAGAAGGCAAAAAGTTGAACCCACCAATTTTAGAATTTTGCTACAAAGAAGACTCTTTCAATGATCCATTAATCAATGATGATCACGCTGTTGCATTAGGCTTAGCAACACATGAAGAATTAGATTTCATTCGTGGCGAAATGCGTAAAATCAACGATTACTTGAAAGCATTATGGTTGGAAGTTGGCATTGATTTAGTGGATTTCAAAATTGAATTTGGTCGCATGAAAGATGGCACAATCGTATTGGCAGATGAAATCAGTCCAGATACTTGCCGTTTATGGGACAGCAAAACAGGTGAGAAATTAGACAAAGATCGTTTCCGCCAAGATATGGGCGGTGTGATTGAAGCGTATGAAGAGATTCATCGTCGCCTCAAGGATCGCACATAATTATGAATATCAAAGAATTACACGAAGAGTGTGGCGTCTTCGCGGTGCAGGGAAATCGCGAAGCTGCAACGATGACTTATTATGGTCTTCATGCATTGCAGCACCGCGGGCAAGAAAGTGTGGGCATTGCAGTGCTTACAGAAGATCAGAAAATCAACTGCATCAAAGGCGAAGGCCTTTTGACAGAAGTATTTGCTGATCCTAAAAAATTACAGAGCTTAGTGGGTGATACATCCATTGGTCATGTTCGTTATCCGACAAATAGTAGCCGTGGTGTTTTGAATGCGCATCCAATTGTTGTTGCAACGACAGATGAATCTATCGGTATCGCATTCAATGGCGCATTAACGAATGCAACAGAGCTTAAAATTCGTTTAGAAAAGAATGGCAGTGTATTCCATACACATGGTGAAACTGAGTTATTAGGCCATTTGATTCGCCGTTGCCAAGGCACATTCTTAGAGCGTTTGAAAAAGAGCTTATTAGAGATCGAAGGCGCTTACAGCTATGTGTTATTGCATAACACAGGCTTGTATGTAGCACGTGATCCAAACGGTATTCGCCCATTATCTATGGGTAAATTAAGCACAGGCGGTTATGTATTTGCATCAGAAACGTGTGCATTTGACATTGTGGGTGCTGAGTTTATCCGTGATGTTGAGCCTGGTGAAATCATTACAATTCAAAATGGCGAAGTGATCTCTACTTTCCTAGAAACAAAATGCACGCATGCATTATGTTCTATGGAATATGTTTACTTTTCTCGTCCTGACAGTGATTTGGAAGGCAAAAATGTTCACGCTGTTCGTAAGCGCAGTGGCATTGAATTGTATAAAGAAGCGCATGTGGATGCTGATATCGTGATTGGTGTGCCAGATTCAAGTATTTCAGCAGCCATTGGTTATGCTGAAGCATCAGGTTTACCGAATGAAATGGGTTTAATTAAAAACCGTTACATTGGTCGTACATTCATTCAGCCAACACAAGAATTGCGTGAGCGCGGTGTTCGCATGAAGCTTTCTGCCATTACAAGTATTGTGAAGGGCAAGCGCATCATTTTGATTGATGACTCAATCGTGCGTGGTACAACGAGTAAGCACATTGTGGCATTATTGCGTACAGCAGGTGCAAAAGAAGTTCACATGCGTGTAGCTTCACCTGAATTTAAATATCCTTGTTATTATGGTGTGGATGCAACAGATCCTCGTGAATTGTTGGCACAGCATCATGAAACAAATGAAGAAATGCGTGAGTACATTGATGTGGATTCATTAGCATTCTTAAGTCCAGCAGGACTAATCAAAGCAACTGAACATGAAGGATCACGCGGTGCAAACTGTGGATTGTGTATGGGTTGCTTTACCAACAAATATCCCACCAATATTAAGTTTGATGAGGCAGTATAAATGAGTAATGCGTATAAAGAAGCAGGCGTAAATTTAGAAGCAGGTTATGAATCCGTTGAGCGCATTAAGAAACATGTCATGAGCACAATGCGTTTTGGTGCTATGAACTTGTTTGGTGATTTTGGCGGCGCATTTGATTTATCTGAATTGGGTTATCAAAAGCCAGTTTTAGTATCAGGCACAGATGGCGTTGGTACTAAATTAAAATTAGCGTTTGAATTGGATATTCATGACACAATCGGTATCGATGCCGTTGCAATGTGTGTGAATGATATCTTAACGCAAGGTGCTGAGCCTTTGTTCTTCTTAGATTACATCGCATGTGGTGCAAATAATCCTGCACAAATCGAAGCGATTGTTGCAGGTGTTGCGGAAGGTTGCCGTCAATCGAATGCAACATTATTGGGCGGTGAAACTGCTGAAATGCCAGGTTTCTACCAAGATGGCGAATATGATATCGCGGGCTTTGCTGTGGGTGTTGTTGAAAAAGATAAACGCATCACAAAAGAGAATGTAAAAGTTGGTGATGTTGTGATTGGCTTACCATCCAGCGGTGTTCACAGTAATGGTTTCTCATTGGTTCGTCACATCATTAAGAACCATGGTTTATCATTGGCTGAAACATACGAAGGTTTTGATCGCCCATTGGGTGAAGTATTGTTAACGCCAACAATGTTATACGTTCGTCCTGTATTAGATTTATTGAAAGCAGTGAATGTTCATGCGATGGTGCACATTACAGGTGGCGGTTTCTATGAAAACGTTCCACGTGCATTGCCTGAAGGCTTGGGTGCAGAATTCGTAAAAGGCAGTTGGACAATGCCTGCGATTTTCCCATTCATGCAAAATACAGCAAATATTCCAGAAGAGGAAATGTACAGCGTATTTAACATGGGCATTGGTTTCATGCTGATCGTGGATAAAGGTGATGTGGACACTGTGTTGGCACATAACAGCGATGCACAGATCATCGGTAAAGTAACAGATTCTGGTGAAATTACCTTTAAATAAAGATAAGCCCCAAATGAAAAGTTTGGGGTTTTGATTTTTAGGTTCTATCTTGTGCCTAAAAAGGCGCAAGATTAATATTGATAATGATTAATCATGGATTTCCAATGACAAAAATTGCAGTTTTTGGTTCAGGGAGTGGTACCAATTTCGAAGCCATTATGAAGTGGATTCATAACGGTAATTTGCAGGCAGAAGTTGCGCTCGTTGTGTGCGATAAACAAAATGCAGGCATTATCCCGAAAGCAGAACGGAAAGGTTTAGAAACATTAGTATTTAATCCTAAAGATTTCGAGTCGAAAGCGGCTTATGAAAAAGTCTTGGTGGAAAAAATGCAATCATTGAATGTTGAGTGGGTAATTTTGGCAGGATTCATGCGTTTGGTGGGCGAAGAGTTGTTGCATGCTTATCCAAACCGTATCATCAATATCCATCCATCATTATTGCCAGCATATAAAGGCAAGGATGCGATTGGGCAAGCGTACCGTGCAGGGGAAAAAGAGATCGGCGTTTCCATTCACTATGTGGATGAAGGCATGGATACAGGTACGATCATTGCTCAGAAATCAATCAAATTAACTGGAGATGAATCGTTGGATGAAGTGGAAATGATGATCCACGCCATCGAACATCGTTTATATCCAGCAACTTTAGAAAACTTATTTAACAAGGAGAAGTAACCGTGTCTAAAAAGCGTGCATTATTGAGTGTGAGCGATAAAGCAGGAATCGTAGAATTTGCAACATTATTGGCTGATTTAGGCTATGAATTGATTTCTACAGGTGGTACAAAGAAAACGATTTTTGATGCGGGTATTCCAGTTAAAGATATCTCTGAAATCACTGAGTTTCCAGAAATGATGGATGGCCGTGTGAAAACTTTGCATCCTAAAGTTCACGGTGGTTTATTGTCAATTCGTGGCGATGCGGATCATACAAAAGCAATGCAAGACAACGACATTGAATACATCGATTTAGTATGTGTTAACTTGTATCCATTCAAAGAAACAATCTCAAAACCTGGTGTAACGTACCAAGATGCGATTGAAAACATCGACATCGGTGGTCCTTCAATGCTGCGTTCAGCTGCGAAAAACCATGCATTTGTAACAGTTGTGACTGATCCTTTAGATTACAATGTTGTGATCGAAGAGATCAAAAACAATGGTGATACAACATTGGAAACTCGTAAACGTTTAGCGTTGAAAGTATTCCAAACAACAGCCGCTTATGACGCTTTGATTGCAGATTACTTTGCGCGTACATTGGGTGATGTGTTCCCCGATAAATTAACATTGACGTTTGAAAAACAACAACCATTGCGTTACGGCGAAAATCCACATCAAGATGCAGCGTTCTACCGTACGCCTTTAGCAGAAAGCAATGCGTTGGCATTTGCTCAGCAGTTGCATGGCAAAGAGTTGTCTTATAACAACATTCAAGATACGAATGCTGCTGTGAACATCATGTTGGAATACAGTGAGCCTGCAGTTGTTGCGGTTAAGCACATGAACCCTTGTGGTGTTGGTACAGGTAAAGACTTGTTCCAAGCTTGGACAAAAGCTTTTGAAGCTGATCCGACTTCAATTTTTGGCGGTATCATCGCAACGAATCAAACAGTGGATGCTAAAACAGCTGAAGAAATGGGTAAAATTTTCTTAGAAGTGATCATTGCACCTGATTTCACAGAAGAAGCTCGCGCAATTTTAGAAGCTAAGAAAAATATTCGTTTGTTGGCTAATCCTGCAATTCAATCTGAATTTGATAACGCTTACACAACAACAGCTGTGAATGGTGGTTTATTGCTACAAACTAAAGATCGTGGCGAAATCAACTTTGCTGACTTTGATGTAGTGACAGAGCGTGCACCAACTGAAGAAGAGAAAGAAGCTTTAGTATTTGCATGGAAAGTTGTGAAGCATGTTAAATCTAACGCAATCGTTGTTGCTAAAGAAGGGCAAACTTTGGGGATTGGCGCAGGTCAAATGAATCGTGTGGGTGCAGCTCGCATCGCATTAGAACAAGCAGGCGCTAAAGTTGAAGGCAATGTAATGGCATCAGATGCATTCTTCCCAATGGCTGATACTTTGGAATTGGCAGCGAAAGCAGGTATTAAAGCGATCATCCAACCTGGTGGTTCTATCAAGGATCAAGATTCAATCGATGTTGCGAACAAATACGGCATCACAATGGTGTTTACTAAGAAGCGTCATTTTAAACACTAATTAAAAGTTAATACGGTCACCGAGGAATAGATGGCATTTCACCTCAAGCAAAGGCGCCATCTATCTCCTCGGGTGGCAGTGATTTCATAATAAATATTTAAAAATAATATATAATAAAAATATTTAGGAATCTGTCTGATGAACAAGCGCATCATTCAATCATTATCCTTGCTGAATCTCCTCGCATTACAATTTGCAAGTGCAGGTGGTGGAGAGCCATCATATAACAACTCAATTATATTCGGCCATTCTGAAATCAGTAGCAATCTCCCTTATTTAACGCCTTATAACGATACGCGCGTCAACGTGATTCTTCAGTTGAATGATAATGTGGTGGAAGATCAGCTTTTGATGGCAATTAAGGAAACAGGTTGGGATGAAGAAAGCCAGAAAAAAGTTCTCAATTTACCTGTGCATGTTTCATCATTTGTGCAATCTAACTATGATTTAACGGCAGAAAGATCACCTGAATTAGTCGCGACTGTTAAAAAATTACATCAAGATTATTATTCCTATTGGAAAAAGAACGAAGAAGCATTACGAGAAATAGGTATTTGGTCAATCAGCCCAGAAACAGAATTAATCTGCGAATATTACTGTTCCATGTCAGAAATGGATGCAGTGCTAGATTATATTAATGCCGTTGAAAAAAGTTCAATGCCAGCTGATCAAAAGTACGCATTATCATATGCGCGCTATCAATTATTCCTAGAAAAAGAAAAATACACAGTGAATGAAGATAGCTTTGATCTATCAGACACTGTGAGCCGTGATTTCTATCGCTACCTTGAAGTGGCACTATATTTCATAACCGCTCAATATGACTTGGCACGAGAAGCTTCACAGCCACTATTGCAAAGTGACAATGCTTGGTTAAAAGAAACGAGCGTATATTTGCAAGCAAGATTGTCTTTGAAAGAGGCACAAGAGCAATTGGTGGATGAATGGGAAGGCACGATCTCTGATAATGAAGTAGGCAAAGCATTGATTAATCAATCTCGAGCAGAGTTTAAAACATATATGGATCAATATCCTAATGGCTTATATTACAGCTCAGCACAAGGTTTATTGAGACGTTTAAATTGGTTGGCAGGTAATGATGCTGAAGTTGTACGTGAATTAGAGCGCTGGTATCAAGCACCTTCACAATTTGTGAAAAAAGATCAACGTTATCAGCAGAATTTATTAACTTTCTTGCTAGAAGTGGAACGAAAAGTCGTTGATCCTTATGAAAATAAGTCAGTGAAAGTTGAGAACCCTAAATTGCTTGCGGTTAGAATTTTGCAATCTCTGCGTTATTATACTTATGATCCATCAGCGAACTACAGCTTTGAAGATTTGATTGGGCAATATCAACCTTACTTCAAAGATGAGCCAAGATTGTATCAATATTTAGTTGCCACTTATTATTCTGAAATTGATCCTCAGCCTAAAAAAGTGGTGGAATTATTGCCTGTATTGGATGAAAGCAAGCAAACTCTCACAACTTTTGAATTAAGCGAACAAATTCTACGTGCACAAGCTTTTGAAGCACAGAAACGTTGGAGCGCTGCTGAAACTATTTGGCAGGAATTGTACAAGCGCACAAATACACCATTGCAACGTGAGTTGATCGAAGTAGGTATTGCTGATAATTATGTGCTTGCAGATAGAGTTGATCTTGCTTTTACAGCTAATTCCATTGTGCAAAATCCTGCTTTAAGAGACAGCTTGATTGAAGATCATGTTAGTCGTGGTTTTGTCATTGATTTAATCAAAGATGGTTATATTGGTGATGAAAAAACGCGCGCTAAATGGCTGTATATTCAGCTGACTAAAGATGTTAAAACCATTAATCCAATAGCTTTCTTTGCAGATATTAAATTAATCTACCAATTTAAGAATGTAGATGTAAAAGATGTCGCGCATTTTGATTTCTTTAATCAGCCAATCAAAAATGCTTACCAATATAAATGTGGTATACCAATAGATGTGATGCAAAAACTGGAAAATAATCCTAACGATTCACATACGCAAATGTGTTATAGCTTTATGGTGGAAAGAATGCCTGCTTACACTGTTATGGGGAGCCAGCAATTCACGCATTTAAAGCCATCAAATTGGGCAACACAGCAAATCACGAATTATGATAGTTATCGTAAAGTAATTGATAATCCTAAAGCGAATAAGGATGATCGCGCATTGGCTTTATATCATGCAGTTAACTGCTATAACCGTGGAATGAATCGTTGTGATGATAAAGAGATTCCAAAAAGTGAACGCAAGCATTGGTTTGATACTTTGAAACGAGAGCACAGTGATAGCCAATGGGCAAAACAACAAAAATATTATTGGTAATATTATTTACCTTATTATCTAAATCCTATTCTGATATTGATGTGAACCAATATCAGCAGTTTTGGTATTGGGCAGGCACGAAATATCAGCCAATTTTGAAAGATGCGAAAGTGGTTTATTTACATCGCGGGCAGATTGATGGTTATAAAGGCAAGAGCTATTTTAAACCGCAATCTGGGCAAGGTGTGATTGTGTCTGATCAGCAATTTTGGCTTGTGTTTCGTAATCATACTTTAGAATGGGATGAATCCATTTATCGGGAGATTGATAGGCAGTTAGCCGAGTGGAAGAAAAAAGGTGGCAATGTCATCGGCATACAAATTGATTATGATGTACCCACACAAAAGCTTGCTGGCTATATTCAGTTTTTAAAAAAATTAAGGGCTTGGTTGCCTGAGGAATATCAGTTAAGCATCACAGGATTACTGGATTGGAGCCGTTATGCTAATCCTGAAAATTTAGTGCAATTGGGCGATGTGATTGATGAGCTAGTGATTCAAACATACCAAAAGCGCAATACGATTCCTAATTATGGGGATTATTTAAAAAATATGGAAAAAATGCCATTCTCATTTAAAGTTGGCATTGCTCAGCGAAGTGATTGGGTAAATCCTGAATATCTTGAAAAAATGCAGGGTTTTAGCGGATATGTTGTGTTTTTACAGAATGAGTAGAGGATGAGGCATATTATTTCATTATATTAAATCGCTCCTATATAATGTTTTTCTAAAATTCAAATACTTGATTAACTCAATAAAGGAAAGTGCCATGGATCTATTTAATTTACCAATAACAATGAAAGATATTCGTGAAGCACAGAAAGCTTTAAATGGAAAAGTGTATCAAACGGGCATTGCGCGCAGTAATTATCTCAGTGAAAAATGCCAAGGTGATATTTATGTTAAGTTCGAGAATATGCAGCGCACAGGTTCATTCAAAATGCGCGGTGCATTTAATAAATTAAGTTCATTAACTGCTGAAGAAGCACAGCGTGGTGTTGTGGCTTGTTCTGCGGGGAATCATGCGCAAGGTGTTGCATTATCAGGTAGTATGCTCGGCATTAATGCGAAAATCGTGATGCCAGAAACAGCGCCGAAAGCGAAGATTGATGCGACAAAAGGTTATGGTGCAGAAGTTGTTTTGTATGGTCAAAACTTCAATGAAACCATGCAAAAAGCACAAGAGATTGTGAAAGAAGAAGGTCGTGTTTTTGTGCATCCTTATGATGATGCGAAAGTAATTGCAGGGCAAGGCACGATTGGCTTAGAGATTCTTGAAGATTTATGGGATGTCGATAATATCGTTGTGCCCATTGGTGGCGGTGGTTTGATCGCAGGCATTGCGGTTGCTTTGAAGTCATTCAATCCAAATATTAATATTTTTGGCGTGCAAGCGGATAATGTTCATGGCATGGCAGCTTCTTTGGTAGCGGATAAAGTTGTCACTCATCGTGATAACAGTACGATCGCAGATGGTTGTGATGTTGCAACGCCAGGCGAATTGACGTTCAAAATCACGAAAAGCTTAGTGACAGAAGTTGTAACTGTAAGCGAAGAAGATATTAAAAAGAGTATGATTGCGTTGGTTCAGCGCAATAAAATCATCAGCGAAGGCGCAGGCGCATTATCTACAGCGGCGATTTTGAGTGGCAAAATTGGCCCTGAATATATCGAAGGGAAGAAAACAGTTGTGATTATCTCTGGCGGTAATATTGATTTAACAAAATTGGCTTCAATTTTAAATTCATAATACATAATTAATATTATTAAAATGCACATGTTAATACTTATATATATGTGCATTTTTTACATAAAAGGAAAGATTTAATATGACAACAGAAGTGATCGCAATTAATTACATCGAATTTAATGTGAAAAATATTGCCAAAAGCAAAGCATTTTATTCGGCTTTGGGTTGGGAATTTGTGGATTATGGTGAACAATATTGCGAGTTTAACTCAGGCGCTTTGAAAGGTGGCTTCTTCCAAACAGATGATGTAAATTCTAATGGTGGCGCTTTAGTTATATTATTTAGTCATGATTTAGAAAATACATTAAATAATGTAAAGAATGCAAGCGGAATTATCACAGCTGATATTTTTGAATTTCCTGGTGGCAAACGTTTCCATTTTAAAGATTTGGATGGTTATGAATTGGCTGTTTGGTCGGATAAGTAAAATTGTTATAAATATTTTAAGAGGATAGCAAACATGTTGAATATTCCATTGAATGAAATTTATCAGCATAAGCTGAATTTTTTAATAGGTTCGGGGGCATCCTATGGTTTATTTGATACATTGTGGTTGGCTGTTAAGGACTCTGATGATGCTTCAAAATTAGAAACAATTGAGACTTTAGCAACAAAATTTGAGCGACTAGGAAACAAGAAACATCATGGATTACTGTTTATGTATTACTATAAAAAGATTATTGAGCCTGCATGTAAATTTAATATGTCTGCTTGTATAAATAAACCAAGCGAGAAGCCTATAATTGAGAATTACAAAATATTTTTAGATTCTATTATTAGAGTTTTACAACAAAAGAAAGCTTTTCAGAGAAGATGTAATATATTTACGACTAATTACGATGGTTGTATTCCATTTTCAGCAGATGAATTAATTAAGGAAGGAAAGGTAGAGTTTTATTTTAATGATGGTGCTAGCGGTCTTTTAGCGAGGACTTTATCTGCACGTAATTTCAACAATTATATGTGTCAATCAGGCATTTTTGGTAAGAATAGTTCAGATCTTCCCCAGATTAATTTTATTAACTTGCATGGCTCTGTATATTGGACGAAAGAAGAAGATAATATTAAAGTAGATTATTCTATAAATAAACCAAAAGTTGAATTGTCTGATGAAATCTGTGATTTGATAGATCAATTTGGTGAATTATTAAATGATGAAACCAAAAATACAGAAGATCTTATAAATTTTGAAGTAACTATTGATAATGAGGATTTTCAGAAATTTTGGGATGAATATCATAAATTGCCTATAGTTAATCCCACAAAGTGGAAATTTCATGAGACTGTATTTGAAGAGCATTATTATCAAATGTTGCGTTTATTAAGTTACCAATTAGAAGAACCAAATTCTGTTCTGATTAGTTTTGCATTTTCATTTGCTGATGAACATATTTTGAATTTAATTAAAAGATCATTGTCAAATCCAAGATTACTAGTCTTTATTTGCTGTTTTAATGATAGTGAATATCAAAATATGTCTGATAAATTCAGTGGTTATAAAAATGTAAAATTTATAAAATTAGATGATCAAAATTTGGATTTTACTCATTTTAATCGTGAAGTATTTAATACTGAATTATTGAGAGAAGTAGAATGAGTATTAATATTGGTGAAGTAATTGCAGTTCGAGGTACTCAAATCACTTTGCGTATTTACGATGAATCTAGTTTAGAGACTTTATATTATGATGGAAAAAAATATAAAGGAGTTTCAATTCGTGAATATATTGGGATTAAACGAGGTTTTAATCTGATTATTTGCATCATTGAAGGTGAGTATTTAGATGAAAATCGCTTTGATCAGCATGATAATAAAATAGAATATATTCGTAAAGTAGATGCAAAGCCAATAGGCTATTTTGAGCAGAATAGATTCAATGAAGGCATTAAGTTGATGCCTATGATCAAAGATCAAGTTTATTTATTAAGTGAAGATCAAGTTGTTAGTATTTTTAGCCAAGAAAAAACAGGGGTTTTTAATATTGGAAAAATGTTAAAAGAGGATGTAAGTATTTCTCTTCCTTGGTATAAAATTTTCAATAGTCATATCGGTATTTTTGGGAATACTGGTAGTGGCAAATCAAACACATTAACTAAATTATATTCTGAATTATTTAATAATTTTGAGGCAAAGTTAATAGGCAAAAGTAAATTTCTATTGATTGATTTTAATGGAGAATATACTGGAAATCAGTTGATTAAAGATCCTTTAAATAAATGCATATTCCAATGAATTATGGACACCCAATCCGACTTACGTGGACACCTGTGCATTTTAAAATGGACACTCATTCCAACAAATCATGGACACCGTTGCAACATACGTGATCAGTCTAATTTGAATTCAGACTGATCACTATTATGCTTTTATTTTGTTTTAATATTTCTTTTTCTCATAGACTCGCCTTTCAGCTCAATTCTATAAGCCCTATGAACAATCCTATCTAAAATCGCATCGGCAATGGTTGGATTATTAAAAAGATCATACCAATGCTCAACAGGTAACTGGCTTGTAATCATTAAACCACCGTTCATGGATTGCTGATCAATGATTTCTAGAATAGAGCTACCAATGTGGGAAGGTATTTGCCCAATACCAAAATCATCTATGATTAATAACTTGGCATTGACCAATGATCGTCTTAATTTATTCATAGTATTTTGTTCTAAAGCTAATTGAATCTGTTCAATTAAAGCTGTGGATGATATGTAAATTGTATTCAAGTGTTTTCGACAGGCTTGATTACCCAAAGCACACGCTAGCCAAGATTTTCCTACACCTGTTGCACCTGTAATTAATACCGCTTGTTTATTGATTAACCAATGACAATCTCCTAATTCCATAAACTGTGATTGGTCAAAATTTCTCTGGTTTTTATAAATAACTTCCTCTAAACAGGCATTTGAATATCTTAGTTTTGCTGATTTTAAAAGTCGTTCAATCTTTCGTGTATCTCTTGTCGAATACTCCGCTTCAATTAAAATATTTAAGCGCTCTTCAAAACTTAGCTTTCTAAAATTCGGTTGTTGTATTTGATTTTCATAAGAAGTAACCATACCTTTGAGACCGAGTTGTATCATTTTATCTAGTGTTTGTTGATTTAACATTATTGGTTTTCCTTAAGTTTATAATAATCAGAACCTCTTAGATTTTCATGATCATTAGCGCTTGGAGTCGTTGTGATAGTTCTCGAATATTTTTCAGATATTTTTTTATTTTTTATGGCATCCAATAGTTTTTGAAAGCCTAATTGGTTATATTGCAGCGCAAATTCACAAGCGGGCTCCACGTAGTCATATTGCTGTTCCTCTTGCAACCAACGTCTCAACTGACTCACTGCTTTAAGGCCATTGGCTAAATCTTTTCTCTGTTGTAAGTTTTTACACACCCATTCTTTCCCAAATTTACCTAAGCAACTTGACCACTCCAATAATGCTTCAAGTGTATTGTGTGTTTGTGATTGATGATTCAAAGGCTGATGTTCAAAATGTGTGGATATTCCATGTTCAAACTTTCTAATGTGCGTTGCAATACGGTAATTACCCAATAATATTTCTATCGATGTTTGAGTCGCTCGAATATTAACTAATTGCCCAATATAGTGATATGGAACAGAATAAAGATGATTCTCGTATTCAACATGATAATCATAGGGGATTTTAATATTGTATTTCCATTGATGCATTTGATAAGGCATCTCTGGTAATGACATTAATGCTTGAGATTCATAATTTAAAAAATTATCAGATCTACTATGAGGAAAACTTTTAGTTTTCTTATTATTCAATATTTCTAATTTTTGACTCAAGACTTGATTGAGTTCCTCAAAAGAAAAAAACTCTTGTTTTCTTAAAGCAGCTAAAATCCAGCGCTGTACTATTTGTACCATGATTTCAGCTAAGCTTTTATCTTTAGGCTTTCGGCGTCTAGCGGGTAAAATTGCACATTGATAATGTTCAGCTAAGCAGGCATAGCTCTGATTAAGCAGAATGGAGTCTTTTTTATGATGAATCACAGCAGATTTTAGATTATCTGGGACAAGGTATTTGGGTACACCTTCAAAGAATTGAAAAGCCTCAATATGGCAAGTTAGCCAATCAACCTGTTTTTGACTTGGAACAGCATAAATAAATGTATAGCCAGAAGCTCCCAATATAGCTACAAATATTTGTGCCTTAGTAATTGCTCCTGTAGTTGGATCTTTCACAGGCATTGTTTTCCCACAAAAGTCTATGAACATTTTCTCGCCTGGACGATGAACTTGTCTCATACTAATTTTTTGTTTTGTGAGCCAAGAGTGATAGGTATGTGCAAAAGTTGAATAACTAATTGCTTGTTCAATGTTATCTTGCATCTCTTCCAAGTATTCATAATGTAATAGCTTTAGTGTCATATCACGTATTTTCATCTCTTGATGGATCATACTGTAATCAGGGTGAACTAAAGGATTTTCCCTTCGGTACTGTCTAAAAGTTCCTAATTGAACTTTAAACTCATGATCACTGAGTGGTGCAAGTTCATCCCAAGTTTTTCCTGATTGCTGAAACTTTAATCTAAGCTTGGAAATAGTAGTAGGGCTAATCTTATAAAGATCTGCGATATATCGATTACTTAAAATAGACGAAGAAGCGATTTGCTGTATGACAGAACGCTGTATTTGTACAGGTAATTTCATCAGTACTTTTCCTTAAAATATAATGGATAAAGCACCCTATGGTTAACTTGACTAAGTTAACCTATCTTCGGATAATAAGAAGGTCATGATGCGATATTATGATGCTTCACTTAGAGGATTTGTGGTTACAGCCATAAATCCTCTTTCCGTTAGGGTGGTGTAAATTAATTTTGTGTTAAATAACTATAACTGTGACCCTCCTTTATAATTTTAATTCAGAGTTATTCATTAATAACGCCTAGTTTCAGCCCCAATAGAGTAGCAATTTCATGTGCTTTTCCATGGGTAAACTTAGATTTTCCAGATAATACGTGCTGAACAGTATGATAAGGATAATCATGCTCTCTAGCCCATTGAGCAATAGTAATGCCTTGATAACGAAACTCTGCTTTTACTTCATTTATGGATTTAAGCATCCTTAAAACCTCATCAAAAATTTATTATATTATCCAATAATGACACATGTTAATTCATATAGTATTATATGAGTTAATATAAAATCAAGCAATGAGAGGCGAAATATGTTTGAACTGGAAACTCATTTTGGTGAACGATTAAGAGAAGAACGCATTAGACTTATGCTAACTCAAGAAAAATTAGCTGAGCTATCGGGTGTCAAGCAGCTAAGTATTAGTCAATATGAAAATGGTCATTCAATGCCATCTACAAAATTTTTATTTGCTATAGAGAAATTAGGTTTTGATCTTATGTATTTAATGCTTTCGATTCACAAAGAGCAAATACACAAAGATTACCCACCTGAAATATATCAACGAGTGGCCAATGAACTTACATTATTGGAAATGAAAATAGGGGAGGATTTAGAGCCAGCGATGAAACTCAAAGCTGCTAATGCATTATTGATACATTTTAGCTCTAAAAATAATACCAAGGAAAAACTATCCACATCTCAAATATTATCTAAAATATATTTATAGGGTTAATTTATGATTACTAATCCCCATTCTGTTGATTCATCAATCAGTCGTTATAACAGCATATTTTTTGGGATATCTTTTTATGAAATGAAGGATGTAAATTATATTGCTAAAGGAATATCAGCAATTTATAAATATATTTATATCACACTCTATTGTCTAGCTCATTATAGGATAATAAAACGTTCTGTTTCTTTATCTAATTTCATAAAAGTATTACATAAAGCTCATTATTACGGATTTATACTCAGTAACAAATCGGAACAAATTTGGGTTGATGAACAATGTAAAAAATATAATCTTTCTTCATCTGAAAGAATTACTTTATGTTTTAGTGGGAATCTTAGTGCCCGAAGACAAAAAATAGTACTTAGAGGCTTTTGGTGGATTGAACAACCTATATTTCTACTATTTATTGTTGGATTTACTTTGAGTTTTATAGGGCTTATAGGTATTTCATTGATTCACTTTATGAATGATCCTATGGGATTCAAAACAATATCTCTAATTTTATTTTGTATAATATATGCAATTATCCTTTTTTTAGTATTCTGTATGTTGAAAGCTGATCTATGGGATTCGCATATCTTATTAAGAAAGATTCATAATCAGCCAATATAATTTATTTTTTATGAATAAAAAGAAGTCCAAGAACTAATTTCTTGGGCTTCTTTAAATATTACAATACTATATATTAATATGATGGTGTACTTAATAATGGGCTAGATAGTGAATTATCACCAACTACTACTAATTCATCATTTGAACTATTACTTGAGTCAAAAGCAGCCATTGCACTAATGAGTGAATGTAATTCTTGATTCACAGAAATATTAGATGAATCATCTACAAGGCTCATAGTTCTTACTAATGAACGATCGCTTTGAGCATCAATCAATCCTTGAATCTCATTTTGTTTAACGATATTGCCATCAGCAAAATGAATTTCATTGATTTGGTAATAAGCATGATGGAAGAAGTTCTGAATACGAATGCTATC
>NZ_MVDN01000013.1 GCF_002006795.1 Wohlfahrtiimonas populi
ACCACTCATATTTTGATCAAATACCAATAAACCATCGCCTTTGCCAACCCAAGCTGTTTTTCCCGCAAAACCATTACCATCATGATCGAAGTAAACACCATCTTCTAATGTTGTTGTCGTAATGCCATTACCATCTAGATCAAAAATTAATGGACTACCCGTCTTAACAGCATCGTCTATAGCATTACCAAACTCACCCGTAGGTCTAGTATTACCACTAGGAATACCATTATCAATAGAATAATCCGTAGATCCTGTGATGCCATTTCTTGGATCGTAAGGTTGTGATCCACTATCATTAGGGTCTAAATCATTTGGGTTCCCTGAGCTATTTGATCCACCTGAATTACTAGGATTATTTGGATCTTCCGCATTACCTGAACCATTCGCTCCACCTGAATTACTAGAATTATTTGGATCTTCCGTATTACCTGAACCATTCGCTCCACCTGAATTACTAGAATTATTTGGATCTTCCGTATTACCTGAACCATTCGTTCCACCTATATTAGTGTTTGATGAGCCTGGATTGCGAATATTTCCACCGGCATAGCTAACAGAAATAGATCCTTTACCTTTTTCATCTGGTGTTCCATCTATATAAATACTTAAGCCAAAATCAGTATCTTGTGAAAAAGCCCCTTCTTCAACAATATAAGAAACTCGACCATAACTATCAATTTTATAATCTTTGCCATTAATTTCTACATTAGAAACTCCTAGATTTTTAGCTTGGCTAAAATCTAAATAAATCATTTCACCAATTTTAGGGACTACTCTCATATAAACAAAGAGCTCTTTGCCAATAAAATCATGTAATACAGTAGAAGTAGCCCCACCTTCTTTATAAAATGGGTTCGTATTTTGATCTGTTAAAACGATAGCATTTGTAACCAAATTAATGCCTAGGTCACCATTTTTAAAGTCATGAATAACAACAGTTGGGCGAATGTTTGTTCCCACATTTTTATCGACAGCATCAGAATATGAAGTAATTGTTAGGGTATAAAGAATATCACCATTTTTATCAATGCCAGATTGAACAGCATTGAAATTCCACTGACTGTTATATGTCCAATTACCATTAATGTCTGTTTCACCTTTTTCTAAAGGCATCCAGTGTTTAGCATCAGAAGTATCGATTTTTTTACCATTATAAATAATTTTTCCTTTACCATCTTTATCTGTAATATTATAAATGCCTTTGGAAAAACCATCTTTTGTTAAAACAAACTCGTAAGTGTCATAGCCTTCTTCATCAACCACACTCATAGAATTACCAGCTGTTGATGTACCACCGAAGACATATGAATCTTTACCTTTTAAATCATGGATAGAAAAGTTACCTGCATAATTGGTAAAATCATACGTATCAGTTCCATCAAAATCTTTGATAGTTACTGATCCTGAAGTTGAATCACTCCCCGTAATCTTATAATTATCATTACCTGCAACATCTTCAATATACAATTCACCAGTAATATTATTGGCTATATATTTATCACTACCTTCTATATCAAAAATTTCTATATTTGAATTTCCACCTAGTTTATAAGTATCTCCGCCTTTACCACCTTCAAAATAATGACTACTTTCTTTAGAATCGCTAGAAAACTCTATTTTATCTACACCATTTCCACCATAAATACTCCAATTTTGATGACCTAATGCCTGCCTTTTAATTTCTCCACCTTCGTTACTGGCAAAAACTATGCGATTAGGAGCAAGTGTTAATATAGGTAATTTTTCATTAGCTGATAAATCTTCATAAGTGAATTTTACATCACTGATATTTTTACCATTATTATATTCAATAAGTGCTTGAATATAAGTTGCTCTATCTTTTAGATAACGATCAGTAAGCGATCCTTTTTGAGTATCAGGATTATAATGCTCTAATTCACCATTTTGATTAAAACTAGAATAATCTAGTCCTTCAATAGCAAAAATATTGCCATGTACTAATGCATATGTATATGCCAAATTATTTTGGGCTAACCCAACAATTGAATTGGAACTCTGATCAACTAAAAATTTGATTGAATAGTCACCTGAAAATTTAAAATTATTATTAGAATCGAAAAATTTATTAATTGCACTATATAGCCCATCTCTATCGGTTTCTTTAATAGTAATTTCATCTTTCAAAAATATTTTTGTCAATGCAACCACTATATTTTCTAAAGTAATATCATCATTAAATGCCATGGCCTTAAACAGCTGATTAAGAAATATTAATGATTCTTCTATTGGCTTTTCTGCTAATTCTTTATCAATCAAAAAAAAGAGATTCATGACTGCCAATGTATTGGTCATTTGAGGCGAGCCATGACCAAAAGTATGAGATGTACCACTCTCTATAAAAAGCTCAGGTTGCTTACCTGGTTGTGACAAAGACCACCACCAATCTTGAGCAACAAAATCTATACCTTTATCACCTGTTAAATTGGTAATAATATCTTTATTAAATCCTTGGTCTTTGGGGTTTAAGGTTCCAAAAAGATTTGCAATATTAATACCACCATATAAACCAGCTAACCCAACACCAAATCCAGCACCATTAATCATCACTGATTCATTAGTGATTTCTGGAAAAATTCTTGAAAAGGCAGCAGATAAATGACCTCCTAAACTATGTCCTGTCACAGTTACTTGACCAACAGATATTCCTAAACCAAAAGCACGATCATCAGGATATTCTTGACTAGAATTTTTAAAAACAACTTTTTTTACATCCCCATTCGGCTGATCAACGATATAACCACCTTGTTTTAATTGCGCTCTTAATAGAGGGTTTGATTTTAATCTTTGAGTCAATAGTTCATCTTTCTCTAAAACAGCAACTTGGTAAGTTTCTCCTTTAGCTGTATTAATCTGTTTCCAGAAATTATACATATCAATGATTTGATCCATTGCCAAACCATCAGCAACAATGTCTCCACCATCAGCCCCAATTAAATCATCATATAACTCTGCAGTGCCTTTGAGCCCCAAAACATAACCTTTTTCTTTGCTATAAAACAATGTTGCTCCAAAGCTACTTTCTCCAGATGTTGTACGATCTGTGTAGTGTGTAACAACTTCCCAGTCTTTTAACAATGCTTCTGCTTGTGCTTTCGAAAGTCCCTTACCTTCATTTTCAAATGCCTCTTGATAATCATCATTCGTAGTAGCTCCTGCTAAATTAGCATAAGATGCTTCTGCTAACAGCGCATAATCATACATGTCTAAATTTTTCATTTTATAATCCCTCTGAATTAGTCCCTAAAAACATTAAACTGCCTTGCAAATCTGCTTATTAACTTATAATTATTGTGTTGACACTCGTCGTTTAACCAAATTTTATAACCTTTTCCTCCAAGCTCTAATACATTTCCTGGTCCACTTGAAATTTTATCTATTTTTGCTATGACTTGGTTACTTTTGATGTCAAATAATAAATAAGAGGAACGCTTAATCTGCAAAGCAAGTTTTTGAGAAAGCGGTTTAGACCAATAGAACAAAATTCTTTGATTAGCGAATCGAACTTCGTATGTAATTCCATCAAAACTCCTATTACGATAATTAGGATCTGTTTTTATCTTTTCATCTCTTTCTTCATAAGAAAAAGGTGTTAAAGTTTCTAGAACATCAGGATTTTCTGTATTCCATTCCTCAAAGGTTTTATAAACCTGTAATTGAGTATCATTTTTACAAAGATAGTTAAAATAAATACGGTTCGGAATGTAATCCCAGAAGACAGGTAAAAATACTAGTGAAAAGCCTAGTAATCCAAATAAAAAAGCTATTTTCTTAGTTTTACCTTTATTTATCGCTTTTTTATAACAAAAGCGAATCACCAAAAATAAAATCATAAAATAAATTGCCATTACAAACAAAACAGCTAGTCCTAACATAATATTATCTCCATTATAATTCTCTCATACTCTCATCCACCTTCGTTTGAAGAGGACTCAAGAAATAATCTATCACTCGACGTTCTCTGATCTTAATCTCTGCCGTCACATTCATGCCCGCTGTCAGTGGTATTTTCTTTTCATTGATCATTAAATAGTCTTTATCCAGTTTAATGATTGCTTGGTATACCAACCCGTAATCTTGATGTTCAATTGCATCAAAGCTGATGCTTTTGACTCTTCCTGTAATGTAGCCATATCTCGTGTATGGGAAGCTTTCCACTTTGATCACAACCTCTTGGTTATGTTCAATAAAGCCGATATCTTTATTGGGGACTAAAGCTTCCACCTCCATAAAGTCACCTTCAGGCACAATCACCATTAACTCTTCACCATGGGAAACCACACCGCCTTCTGTATGAATATTGAGCTGTTGCACTGTGCCATTGGCTGGCGCTTTAATGTGTGCTTGATCCATGCGATGTTTTGCTCGCTGGCTGTCTGCTGTATACTGTGGAATCAGTTCTTGGGCTTCTCGTAAGCCATTCAATGTCTCTTGTTTGAGTTGGTACTCTGTGTATTGACGCTCTTTCTCTAACTGGATTTTGCCTTCATTGATCTCAATGAGTCGGCTCTCTTGTGAGGCTAATTCATGTTTCGCATTGATGTAATCTTGGCGTTTTTGGTTATATTGATGTTTAGAGACACCTTTACTCTTATTATTGCTGAGCTTTTCATAGTCTTGTAGCTCTTCTTCAATGAGTTCAATGTTTTGTGTCAGCTTTTCCACTTGGGCATGGGTCGTACGATACTCTGCATCCTTCTGACGAATGGCGGAGCCATAACGATCATCTTGGGATTGCCATAGCTGATACTGGTTTTGCACCAGTTGTTCAGCTTGTTTGAGTTCATCTATGGTGATGCGCTCTGTCGGTTCTTCTGTGAGGAATGGCATTTCTTTATTCGTTAATGCTTTGATCAATGCTTCGGAACGATATTTTAAAAGCGTTGCCGCCTCTAAAGATTGCTCTGCTTTTTCATAATCTTGATCTGCACCTAAGAAATCTAATGTGACTAAAGGGTCATCTTTTTTAACTTCATCACCATTTTTCACATAGATTTTAACAATGCCACCATCCTCTAAGCTTTTGATGGCTTTACTGCGTCCGCTTAATACTGTTTTACCTTGCGCAGTTGCCACAACTTCCATATGACCTAAGATGGCCCATAGAAGAGTGATGACAAAAAAGAGCATGATTAAGCGTGCAGCCCATTTAGGTGCATTGGATAAAGGGGTTTCTACCAACTCTAATTGTGCAGGTAAAAATGCTCGTTCATCTTCTTCACGTTTTGGTGGGTCTAATTGTTCTCTAATATTCCAAACGGCTTTCCAAATCTCTTTGTAACGTTTGAACATGGCACCTAAGCCTTCTTTCCATAATCCCATGGTTTGATCTCCTTAACCATTCTGTAACTGGTGGAGATAGGCATAGTAACCATTCTCTTTTTGCAATAAGTCATCGTGTTTACCTTCTTCCACAATGACACCTTTATCCATCGCAATGATTCTAGTTGCCATACGCACTGTGGATAGTCGGTGGGCAATGATCAATACTGTGCGACCACGACAGATATCTTTCATATTCTTCATGATGGCATGTTCAGATTCATAATCTAAAGCACTGGTAGCTTCATCAAAGATTAAAATTCTAGGATTGCCAATCAATGCACGGGCAATGGCAATGCGTTGTCTTTGGCCACCTGACAGTGTAGAACCATGTTCCCCCACCATGGTGTCATAGCCTTCAGGGAGTTCCATAATAAAATCATGGGCACCTGCTAATTTAGCGGCATCCATCACCCGTTCTAATGTCATACCAGGATCAGAGAGTGCAATATTATCTTTTACGGATCGATTGAATAATAAATTTTCTTGTAACACAACACCAATTTGACGGCGCAGCCATGCAGGATCAGCCAAAGATAGATCATTACCATCAATGAGCACTCGCCCTCGTTCAGGAACATAGAGCCGTTGCACTAACTTAGTTAGCGTACTTTTACCAGAACCTGATCTACCCACTATGCCAATAATCTCACCAGCCCGAATGGTAAGATTAGTATTCTTTAAAATTTCAGGACCATCAGGACGATAGCGGAACACGATATTTTCAAAAGTGATGTCACCTTTAATGGGTGGCAATGCTAACTGGCTTTTAGGGTTTTCTGTTGGCGTATTTAAAATATCCCCTAAGCGAGCTACAGAAATACCCACTTGTTGAAAGTCCTGCCATAGCTGAGCTAATCTTACAATGGGCGCAGCCACTTGCCCTGCAAGCATATTAAAGGCAATCAATTGACCCACTGTCATTTCACCTTTAATCACAAGCTGAGCCCCTAACCACAATGTCATCACAGAGACAATCTTTTGAATCAGTTGTACACCTTGTTGGCCAATGGTGGCTAAACGTGTGACACGAAAGCTTGAATGAACATAAGCAGCTAACTGTTTATCCCATTGTGTTGTTGCTTGTGGTTCAACGGCCATCGCTTTAATCGTACCCACGCCACTCACTGATTCCACCAAAAAAGATTGGTTATGAGCACTCTTTTGGAATTTATCATGTAAACGAGCGCGGAGTACTGGACTAATAAAAGCAGACCAAATGGCATAACAAGGTAATGACGCTAGCACCACCATCGTTAACCACACACTATAATAGAGCATCACGGCAATGAATATGAATGAGAACAGTAAATCCAATAAAGAAGTTAAGGCTTGCCCTGTTAAGAAGTTACGAATCTGCTCTAGCTCACGGATACGGGCAACAGTCTCACCCACACGACGTGATTCAAAATAAGAGATGGGTAAAGCCAACATGTGCCTAAATAAGCGAGCGCCTAATTCCACATCAATACGGCTTGTGGTATGGGCAAAAATATAAGTTCGTAAACCATTCAACACCACATCAAACAATGTAATGACGACTAAGCCAATGACAATGACATCCAACGTGGTTAAACCACGATGCACTAATACTTTATCCATCACCACTTGGAAAAATAAAGGTGTCACCAAAGCAAATAGCTGCACAAATACAGAGATTAATAGAACTTCACCTAAGATTTTACGGTATTTAATGACAGCAGGAATGAACCATGTGAAGTCAAACTTACGGAGTTCACCTAAAATAGATGCACGAGAAGCCACAACAANAATGACATCCAACGTGGTTAAACCACGATGCACTAATACTTTATCCATCACCACTTGGAAAAATAAAGGTGTCACCAAAGCAAATAGCTGCACAAATACAGAGATTAATAGAACTTCACCTAAGATTTTACGGTATTTAATGACAGCAGGAATGAACCATGTGAAGTCAAACTTACGGAGTTCACCTAAAATAGATGCACGAGAAGCCACAACAATGATGCGACCTTCATAACGAGTATCAAACTCCTCACGGGATAACATCTGAGGTTTGCCTGTTCTTAAATCATGAATCAAGACCTGTTCATCATCCACCCGAGCAATGATGAAGTGTTCACCATCTTCTCGCCATGCTAACGCTGGGAGTGCTGCTAAGTGTAAGCGACTGTTTAGTTGTTTAATGCATTTTGCTTTGAGTTCGAGATGTTTAGCAGCCAACAACCATTGCGATTGTGTGAGCCCTTTACCTTCAACATCATACTGATGGCTTATATCTTCAGCATTAACAGCAATGCCATGAAAACCCGCCAATAAAACTAATCCTCGTAATGCCAAATCAATCGATTGATCTGACTGTGAATCCTCTACTTCTGATACTGACATATTAATGCTATTTCCAATTATTTATATTTCACAATATTATTAATTTAATACTACTGTATCTGTTTAATATTTCCGCAATTATAACAATATACATAAGTACTAATCTATAGATATTTAATTTATAGATACATAGCAATGGGACAATAGATAATGAGTTAAAACAACTCTAGATTAGTTCAATGTTATTGAGTCAATAAGGTGGTCACGTATTGATGCACAGGTATCCATGATTTGTTGGAATGAGTGATCATTTAAACTGGAATGCACAATTTTTTCATTTTTTCTTGAAATTCAGTTACCTTATGCCTTTCTTCATATTCATCATCTGATAAATCAATGTTCTATTCCCAATCAACATGTAAACTACCATCAGTATTTACTCTTCCAAGCTCAATTAATTTATTAATATGATCTTTTAATAATTGCTCTTTTTGTTTAGCTTTTTCTTGTGTATCTGATATACCTTTTAAGATGTCAAAACTAAGGTATTTCTTCAAATCAGAATGTGATAATATTTTTTTATTTTTATTACGAATAGTAATCTATGCATCTAAATGAGTTGAAAAATCCTTGCCAGCTTTGTGTTTCACTTGGTGATGTGAAATATATATATCATCTTTGAGTATAGAAAAATCTTCTATCCATTCATATTGAATAGCATGCTCACTTAAATATTTTTGAAATTCATCGGAATCTTTGTCATGAGATTTTAATTGCTCTAAAATCATTGATAAACAAACATAAACACCAACTTTACCTTGATAATTAAAACCATTCCAAGAAGGAGTTGCATCGTGCATTACACTTTTTATTTCCACATCCAAGCCTCTATATTATTTAGCTCTTAATAATAATTTTTATAACATTATCAAATAATATCAACGAGTCTATTAATTGTCGACTTCAATATATTTTTATATGCCCGCTTAAATTTAGTTTTTAAAAATACTATGCTTGTTTGAATAGAAATAAGGCAGTTAAGTACAGTTCAATTGAGCTTACAATATACAAGTATTGCCTCTTAATATAAAAGGTGAAAAATGAGCCAATCGATAGAAATTACCATTCAATCACATGAAACAATCCTGACTTTATCATCAGGGAAAATTGCTATACCCATTGGTGATGAAAACTTGAATGGATATACCCCGCAACATTCACCCATCACACCTTATGAAGCGGAAATTGCAATCGAGCATATTGAAGATGTCATTATGCCGATCATTCATCAACTGCCATCTCAGCCATTCACTGCAATATGTCTCGATCCAAGGTTACAATCTTTATTGCCTGATTACCCACAATCTCATACGATGTCTACGGAACTGTTAGAAAATAAATTCAATGAAATCATTAATGTGATTAATGGCGCACCGATACAATCAACAAACATCCCGACAGATCAAAAATTTACGCTGTTTCTTTTGATCATCAGAGAAATTAGCCACCATTGGCGATTGGATCATTTCGTAATTTCATGAATGAATATGATTGAATATCCGAGCAAATAATGCTGTTATGTGACTCTAAATAGGAGGATATAACAATGATAAAACGATTAGATCACTTAGTTTTAACAACACGCGATGAAGTAGCTTGTGTTGATTTCTACACACGCATTTTAGGCATGGAATTACAAACCTTTGGCAATAATCGCAAGGCATTTGCCTATGGTGAGCAAAAGATCAATGTGCATGTTTATGGTCATGAATTTGAACCCAAAGCCCATCTGCCAGTACCTGGCAGTTTAGATCTTTGCTTTATTGCGAGTATCAAATTAGATGCAGTCATTCAGCACTTGCAACAGCTACACTATCCGATCATTGAAGGGCCAATTCAACGTACAGGCGCATTAGGACCAATATTATCGATTTATCTCCGTGATCCTGATTTGAATTTAATAGAAATTTCTGAGCCTTTGTATGAATAAAACATTAATTCAATGGTTTAAAGATCAGCAACAAACACAATACAAACATAAAAATTGCGATGATTGCATCCAATATTCGCCAAGCATTCGGTTTTGTGAATATTGGGCGTAATAATCTTGCGCCATAGCCTAATGATGTAAACCATACAATACTTGCGATACAAGCACCTAAGCCAAACATAGCTTGTGCTGAGCCTTCATATCTTGTGGAAATACTGCCGATTAAAACCATCGTATCCAAATAAACATGGGGATTTAATAAAGTGAATGCCAAACACGTTAAAAACACTTGTGATTTCCCCATTATGCTAGATTCTGTAATGGACAAACCACCTGAACCTTGCCATGCTCGCTGTGCTGCTAAAAATCCGTAATAACCTAAAAAGGCAGCGCCACCAAATCTAAATATATTCATCAATATTGGTAATTCTTTCACCAATGCACCAATACCTGCAATACCACAAATAATTAGCACAATATCTGCAATCGCTGATGTTAATACAACGATGCCAATATGATTTCTCAATATGCCTTGTTTTAACACAAATGCATTTTGTGCACCAATTGCAATGATTAAACCTGCGCCTGTCATAAAGCCAGAGATTAACGAAGATAACAGCATATTTTCACCATCCATATCACTGCCATATTGATGGCAAAACATTTAGCATACTATTTTTATAGAATAAGAAGCTAGATGCATTTCATAAAAAAAGCCCACTTATACAAACGTGGGCAAGAGGATCAACTTTTACAACTACTACGAAGGATTCTTTAATTACATCTCAGCATAATTTGGGCCATCACCACCTTCTGGCACGCACCATACAATATTCTGCTGAGGATCTTTAATGTCACATGTTTTACAGTGAACACAGTTTTGTGCATTGATCTGTAAGCGAGGCTTTTGCGATTCATCCAGTAATATTTCATAAACCCCAGCTGGGCAATATCTTGTTTCAGGGGATGCATATTGCGCATGATTAACATCAATCGTAATCGTAATATCTTTGAGTTTTAAATGCACAGGTTGGTTTTCACGATGATTCGTTCCTGATAAATACACACTAGAAGAACGATCAAAAGTAATTTTTCCATCCGGCTTAGGATAATGAATTGGCATCGCATCTTTTGCTAATTTCAATGATTCATTGTCTTTGTGTTTATGTTTAAAGGTCCAATTGCCACGACCTTTTAAAATATAATCTTCCAACCCTGCATATAAAATTGCAGGAATGAAACCAAACTTAAAAGCTGGGCGAATATTACGTGAACGCCATAACTCCTGATACGCCCAACTCTTTTTAAAATTGCTTGAATATTGTGTGATTTCTTCCGCAGGAACGGCATCCATAGTACCCAAAGTGCCTTTCTCTGCCAATACAGAATAAATTGAGTCTGCTGCTAACATGCCAGACTTCATTGCCATATGAATACCTTTAATGCGTGGCACATTTAAGAAACCCGCGGCATCTCCTACTAATACACCGCCATTGAAAGTTAATTTTGGCAAACTTTGAATGCCACCTTCAATCAATGCACGAGCGCCATAGGCAATTCTTCTACCATTTTCAAACAAAGGTTTAATCTTAGGATGCAACTTAAAACGTTGTAGCTCTTCAAAAGGTGATAGATAAGGATTTTCATAATCCAAGCCAACCACCATTCCTAATGCAACTTTATTATCAGGCAAGTGATAAATAAATGTTCCACCATATGTATCTTTTTCTAATGGCCAACCTACAGTATGCACAACTTCACCTTCATTATATAAAGGTGAGTCAACCTCCCAAACTTCTTTAATACCAATGCCATAAGTTTGTGGCTGGCTATCTTGATCTAAATGAAAATGAGCAATAATTTGTTGGCTTAAAGAACCTCGACAACCTTCTGCAAAAATTATTTGTTGCGCATATAGCTCCATACCTTCCATATAGCTACTGGTTTGTTCACCATTGATATCCAACCCCATATCACCAGTTGCTATGCCCCTAACCGCGCCACTTTCATCATATAGAATTTCGCTAGCTGCAAAACCTGGATAGATTTCTACCCCCAAGGCTTCAGCTTCTTTCGCTAACCAACGCATAAATACACCCAAACTAATGATGTAATTATCTTTATTGTCGATTGAAGGCGGTACAGGTAACGATTTTGCATTTTGCTCAGTCAAATATAAAAACTTTTCTTCTGTAACTCGTTGAGAAACAGGTGCGCCTTTCGCTTGCCAATCTGGGAAGAGTTCACTCAATGACTTTGTATCCAATACTGCACCTGACAGAGTATGTGCACCAACTTCAGAGCCTTTTTCTACAACACATACAGAAATTTCTTGGTTATTTTTACTTGCTTCTTGCTTTAATCGAATGGCAGCACTCAATCCTGCAGGACCTGCACCCACAATCACTACGTCAAACATCATACTTTCACGTGCCATTTAATTTTCTCCTCATTCATCTTGCCATTTTTGTCATGCTGATCTGCCCAAAATGACAGATCAGCCATGGCTTTTTCTACAATTGCTCTGTTAACTGTGGAATGATTTCAAACAAATCCCCCACCAAACCATAATCTGCAATTTTAAAAATTGCTGCATCTGGATCTTTGTTGATAGCAACAATTACTTTACTGCCTTGCATTCCTGCAATGTGCTGAATCGCCCCCGAAATACCTAAGGCTAAATAAAGTTCAGGTGCTACAATTTTGCCTGTTTGTCCAACTTGGTAATCATTAGCGACAAATCCAGAATCCACCGCTGCACGTGATGCACCAATGGCTGCATTTAATTTATCTGCCAATGGCGTTAGCAAAGTTTCAAATTGGTCTTTGCTTTGTAATGCACGGCCACCAGAGACAATAACTTTAGCTTGCCCTAACTCAGGGCGATCACTTTTAGTTAAATTAGCAGAAACAAACTGTGTCAAATTAGTTACTGCAATGGCATCCATATTCACCACATTTGCATTACCACCCTCAACTGCACTTGCTTCAAATGCTGTTGATCTAAAAGTTAACACCAATGTTTCTTCTGTTGTTGAAATGGTCTCAATCACGTTGCCTGCATAAATTGGATGCTCAAAAGTATTCGCATTCACAATTTTTGTAATATCTGAAATCTGGCTAACATCCATCAAAGCAGCAATTCTTGGCATTAAATTTTTACCAAAAACTGAAGCGGTTGCAGTAAAAGCACCGTATTGACCTTTCAAACTTGCAACCAATGGCGCCAACTCTTCTGGTAATTGATGTTGATAATGTTCTGCATTCACAGAAATAACATGATTAACGCCTGCAATTTTACTTGCAACTTCCACGGCTTTCTCTTGCTGAAAACCAGCCACTAACAATGTTACTTCACCCAAAGCTTGCGCTGCTGTCACAGCATGCAATGTGGAATGAAGAATCGCATCATTATTATGTTCTGCAATAACTAATACTTTCATAATTCACTCCTCATTAAATAACTTTTGCTTCATGTTTTAACTTATTCACCAACTCTTCTACGCTTGTCACCATCACACCTGCTTTGCGCCCTTCTGGTTCTCTGAGCGCTTCTACTTTAGTTTTCAATCGAATAGTGCAACCTAAACTATCTAATTCAATGACTTCTAGTGGCTTTCGGCGGGCTTGCATGATGCTTGGCAATTTAATGAAACGTGGCTCATTCAAACGTAAGTCAGAACTTACAACTGCAGGTAAAGACAATGACAATGTTTCCATCCCACCATCAATCTCACGTGTAATCACAGCTCTGTTATTATCAAATGCTATTTCATTAATATAAGTACCTTGAGATGCATTCAATAACGCCGCTAACATTTGTGGCGTTTGGTTAGCATCACGATCAATCGATTGCTTACCTAAAAGATATAAAGATGGCTGCTCTCTTTCGCCAATCTTAGCCAAAATTTTCGCAACACCTAATGAATCAAGTTTCATATCTGTATTCACTAAAATAGCTTTATCTGCACCCATTGCTAAAGCAGATCGTAATACTTCTTCTACATTTTTAGTGCCAATTGATACAGCAATAACTTCTGATGCCGTGCCTTTCTCTTTTAATCGCACAGCTTCTTCTACTGCAATTTCATCAAATGGATTGATGGATAATTTTACGTTATCTGTCTCAACAGCAGATTTATCACCTTTCAGCCTAATTCTTACATTGTGATCAATCACTTGCTTAACAGCCACTAAAACTTTCATATAACCTCCGAATTAAAACTTATGACTATTCTTTTGGTAGGATCAAATGTTCAGGTACGTTATTAACATACTTTTTAGTCAACACGTAATACAAAATGGCAGGAATAATTAAGCCAATAATCCAAGAAATATCCACACCATGCATCACTGAATTCAATAAGAAACCTGAGTAAAATCCTGTATCCATAAACGGAATTTGAACTAATACACCGATAAAATAAGTAGTAATACCGATCATGTTCCATTTGCCATAGCGACCATTAGGATCTGACAATGCAGGCACGTCATAACGTTCTTTAGTTACCCAGTAATAATCCACCAAGTTGATTGCGCTCCAAGGCGTAAAGAATGTTAATAAGAAGCCTAAGAAAGAAGTGAAGTTATTCAAAAACTCACCACGACCTAAAATCGCTAATAAAACGGACATACCAACCATGATGAAAATATAGAACAATCGCATCTTTTGAGATATTTGTGCATTGCCTCTAAAGCCACTCACAATCGTTGCCATAGACATGAAACTGCCATAAGCATTCAGCGTTGTGATCACGACCTTACCAAAAGCGATGCTTAAATAAAGTAAGCTTGCAACCAAACCTACAGCACTCAAACCAACGATATATTCGATCTCGTGATGGCGGAAATTTGAACCACCAATTTGTGCTGCTGCCAATACGCCAAAAATCATAGAAATTTGTGTACCAATCACTGTGCCACTACCAACTGCAAAGAATACTTTCACCTTAGAAGTGTTTCTAGGTAAATATCTTGAGTAATCAGCAACATAAGGACCAAAAGCAATCTGCCATGATGCTGCTAAAGAGACAGAGAATAAAAAGTATTTCCAACTGAATTCACGAATGGATAACAAAGCACCAATGTCATACTGTGTCATCAAACGATAAAACATATAACAGAATGTTAAAATTCCCAGAATTGTGGCGATTTTTCCAATTAAGTGAATTAACTTATAACCAACGATTGTAAAGGCAATGATCAATGCACCAAATATCAAAATCCCCATATCATCATTCACACCAGCTAACTTACCAATGGCTTGCCCTGCTAATACAGAACCACTGGCAGAGAATCCAATGTACATCATGCAAACCAATACAATGGGTATCACAGCGCCATAAACGCCAAACTGTACTCGGCTTGATATCATTTGAGGCAAGCCCAGTTGCGGGCCTTGAGCACCATGTAATGCCATCACAGCACCACCAAATACTTGCCCAATGAACAGACCTATAATGGACCAAAATACATCAGCACCTAACACAACAGGGATTGCACCGACAACAATTGCCGTAATTTGCAAATTCGCACCAAACCATAATGTAAACTGGCTCCATAAACTGCCATGTCTTTCGCTTTCTGGAATGTAATCAATTGATCTAACTTCTAATAACTTTTTACCGCCTTCTTGCTCCTGAATACTCATAAAAACCTCCTCCAAGGTGATTGATTTTTATCTCTCTTGCCTTTCAAGCTTATTGTTGAGAGAAATTATGCAAGACTGTTCTCGCTATAATGATTTTTTGAACCTCCGATGTTCCTTCAAAAATTCTCAATATGCGTGCATCACGAACATAGCGCTCGATTGGCAAATCTTGAATAAATCCATAACCACCATGAAGCTGTAATGCTTTGTCTGTAATAAAACCTGCGGCTTCTGCAGCATAAAATTTTGCAACTGCTGATTCCAAACTGAAACGATCTTGATCATCACGTGCTTTTGCTGCTTTCAAAGTTAATAAACGAGCAGCTTCAAGTTGTGTATACATCTCAGCTAAAATCCATTCAATCCCTTGATATTCAGCTAATTTTTTATCGCCAACATTACGCTCTGTGCTCCAACCTAATGTTGCCTGATAAGCAGCGCGTGCGATGCCTAGTGACATAGATGCAATTTCAATACGACCACGATCTAAAACACCCATCGCTGTATGGAAGCCTTTACCTTCTTTGCCCAACAATGCTGAATCTGGTAACCAACAATCCACAGAAACTTCATAAATCGTACTGCCACGTAACCCCATAGTTTTTTCTGGGCTTGAAAACTCTACGCCTTGTGTACCTTTCTCAATAACAAAAGCACTAATGCCACGTGCACCTGCATTGACATCAGTTTTTGCATACAGCACAATAAAATCTGCTTCTTTTGCATTAGTGATGTAATGTTTCGTACCTGTTAAACGCCAGCCATCACCTTCTTTAACTGCCCTTGTTCTCATATCTACAGGGTTTGATCCTGCTGCTGGTTCAGTTAATGCAAAAGCACCCAACAATTCACCTGCTGCTGACTTTGGTAACAATGCTTGTTTCTGCTCTTCCGTACCACCAATCAAAATTGAATCTGTTGCTAAGAAATGCGCTGTTAATGCTGAACATGTCGATGCACATGCAGAAGCAACTGCTTCAACAACACGACTAACTGCTGGGCCACTCAAACCTAAACCGCCATATTCTTCTGGCAAATGCACGCCCATAAATCCTAATTGCCCAAGCTCTTCCAAACTTTCTTTACAGAATGATCTATTTTCATCATATTCAGCAGCTTTAGGTTTTAAGAAATCTACGGCAACTTTTTCTGCTTCTTCAATGATTGCCAATTCCATTTCATTAAATTGATACATATTGTTCATCTCCACTATTTAATTTCATCATTTGCTTCACCCAATACAGGTGCAGGCTTAGTCACATGTGGCTTTTGGCCATTGAAAAATACAGGTTGTGGCACAATTGGATAGTCTTGCCCTTCCACATCCACTAAAATTTGTCTAAATTTAGATTGTTCGCTATAGGCAGCTTGTTTTAAATTCCACACGGCAGATACAGGAATGCCATCACTGCCCAGCTTTTCACACACTTCATCCACACTGAATTGCTTTGCCCAAGTTTCAATGATTGATTTAAGAGCTGTTTCATTCTCTGTGCGTGTTTCATCTGTTAAAAATCGAGCATCACTTGCCAATTCTACTTGCCCAATGCTTTCACAAAATTTCTGGAATAAGCGATCACTAGCGATTGCGATCACAACCAATCCATCTTTAGCTTGATAGGTATCAAACGGTGTAGAAATAGGATGACGATTGCCTACTAATGTTGGGTTTGCACCTGAAAATAGGCTTGCTAAACCAGTCACTTGCAATGACAGCAAAGCATCAAACATTGCAACATCAATATATTGAGCCTCACCTGTTCTTTCTCTTGCAAATAAACCTGATGAAATTGCCCAAGATGCGTAAATCCCAGCAATAATATCGCCCATAGATTCACCAACACGTGTTGGCCCTGTTTCTTTAAAACCTGTAATACTCATCAAGCCAGACATAGCTTGGGCAACAATGTCATAAGCAGGATATTTAGCAAAAGGTCCATCCTGTCCAAATCCAGAAATACTTGTATAGACAATTTTTTGATTGTGATATTTCAAGCTTTCAAAATCTATACCTAAACGCTTAGTAACACCTGGGCGAAAGTTTTCTACGATCACATCAGCGGTTTTAACCAGACTAATGAATCTTTCCATATCAGCTGGTTCTTTAAAATCTAATTCGATACTGCGTTTACCACGATTAATCAATGCATAATAAATGCTATCGCCATTAGCATCAAAAGCACCTAGATGTCTGCTATCATCGCCATGCTCAGGCATTTCAATTTTAATTACTTCTGCACCAAGATCCGCAAGCATACTGGTACAATAAGGTCCTGCAAGTACACGACTTAAATCTAAAACACGTATGCCATCTAAAGGCTTCTTCATGTCATTCATTATGACAACCTCCAATAGTGAAATTAATTCAAACAAATAGAAACCTTAAATCTATAGCTACATAGATCCTACATTCATCTATCTATTTTTCCTCCGATTTGCCCTAGTGAGTTTTTTGTATGGGCTTAAATCATTATATTCACACAAAACAAAAGTTGTCTAGACAATAATTGAAATTATATATACTTTAATAAAAATCACTATTTATGTAGCCATATTGAAATAACCATAAAACCTAAGCAAAACAATATATTTATATTAATATTTACGTTATAATCGTACCCTGCTAACTTGGAACTACAATTAAGAGATGTCTATACCAGTTTATAAAAAAGTACAAAACTACATCCTTGAAAGCATAGAAAATGATATTTTTGAAGAAGGTAAACAAATTCCTTCAGAGCATATTCTTGCCAAACAATTTGGTGTCAGCCGCATGACAGTGAATAGAGCTATCGTTGAACTTAGCCAACAAGGTGTTCTGAAACGCGTACAAGGTAGCGGTACTTTTGTATCCAGTAAACGTGTGGCATCTCCGCCAATTCGTATCGTCGATATATCTACAGAAATATTAAGTAGAGGCAGTGAATATCGAATTGAGATGATTGCGCAAAAATTGCAATCAGCTTCTAAAAGCATTGCTAAAAAACTGGAAATTCCTGAAGGTGAAACTGTTTATTTTTGTCATCTTCTACACCATGAAAACAATATTCCACTAGCTATGGAAAAACGTTATGTATCACGCACTTTAGTACCTCGTTTTTTTGAACAAGATTTTCTCAATATTTCACCTGGTAAATACTTATTAAGCCACTATGATCTTGTAGAAATGGATCAAACCATTGAAGCTTTAATTGCAACGAAGGAATTAGCACAGTTCTTGCAAATCGATGAAAACTCAGCGTGTTTATCAACTAAGCGCAGAACATGGAGCACTATCGGATTAATCAGCTATGCAGAATTCACTTACCCTGCTTCACGCTATAAATTACAGTCACATCTCACATTGCGCGATACAGAAATTTTTAATATCCCTATGGATACACTTTAGTTACTCAATATCGATTATTGTTTTGTATAACCCAACATTAATTTCTCAAAAATTACTATAACTAAAATATGCAATGAATTTAAATATCAGCTAGTGCATTTTCGTAATAGCTTATTGATAGTTTTCTAGCATAATAAAATCTACATTCAGACTACACAATGGTCTCTGAATGCAGGAGAAAGAGGAGAGATCGGAAATTATTGTCATCATGAATCCGCCAAAATCATTGATTCATGAAGACTAATAAAGACTGAAAAATTAATACCCATGAAATGAAAAAATGCATATTCATGGTTGATTATACAAAGGAAATATCCAATGTTTACCATTTTATCTCGTGCTACTTTTGTTGGTATTTTGACAAGTAGCCTAATGCTAAGTGCCGCCTATAGCGAAGAGAAATCATTTCCAAAGGGAAAACAAACCTATAAAGAAATTTGTGGCCGTTGTCATGAAGCTGGCATTGGCCCTGATTTTAAAGGTCGAAAGCTACCTGCAACATTCATCATCACTATGGCGAGAAGCGGTTTCCAAGCAATGCCCGCATTTCCAATGTCCCATGTGGATGATGCAACATTATTAGAAACTGCCCAATATATTGAGAATTTACCCGCGAATCCTGTCACAACAGCACAGAAAAAGGATTAATGCCATGAATACAGCTCGTCGTAATGTATTAAAAGGCATTGTTGCTTTGGGTTCTGCCAGTGCATTGAACTTGGTTTCACCATTGTGGGCTTCATCTAATATTGCTAATAATCCCATTCATTTAATCGTGGCAAATGATGACGTTGGGCATGCTTTTTATCAAGGTGCTAATACAGTTCAATCCATTGTGATTCAATCATCATTGCATAGCGCAACTTCACTGCCTTTTTTAGAAAAATATCAAAGCCTATTAAAAACTAAAGGGCAAAGAATTTTTGGCTTAGTGGATGATGCAAGTGCAGTTTTAATCATGGATTTTGCACGCACAACCAATGCTCGCATTTTATGGCACAAAGATCATGTGATTCATTCCAATGAATCCGCAGTTCAATTAGGCTCCGGATTAGTAAGCAATATCATGAATCCTGCAATGGCAGAAAATATCGCATTCAAAAAACATTACGTTTCATTTTTAATTGAAAGCTAATGGGGAAAACAATGAAAGAAGATAAAAATATGGTGTTGCCAAAAGGCGTAACACAAGAGAATTTTTTAAAAGCTGTAGAGCAACTTACACAGCTCATGGGGAATGATAATGTTCTAGTGAGCACAGAACACATTTTGCCTTATACAAAAATTATGATGTCTGTTGATAATGCAGAACATACGCCATCAGCAGTTGTGACTGCAACGACAGTGGAACAAATTCAGGCGATTCTTAAAATTTGTAATGAATACAAAATCCCCATCTGGACAATTTCTACAGGTCGTAATTTTGGTTATGGTTCTGCTGCACCTGTTGAACGCGGTCAAATCATTTTAGATTTGAAAAAAATGAATAAAATTATTCATGTTGATCCTGATTTATGTACGGCTTTGGTTGAACCAGGCGTAACTTATCAGCAATTGTATGATTACTTACAAGAAAACAATATTCCTTTGATGCTTTCTTTCTCCGCACCTTCTGCCATCGCAGGACCTTTAGGTAATACAATGGATCGTGGCGTTGGCTATACACCTTATGGCGAACATTTCATGATGCAATGTGGTATGGAAGTCGTATTAGCAAATGGTGAAGTATTACGTACAGGCATGGGCGGCGTTCAAGGTGATAAAGCTTGGCAAGTATTCAAATGGGGTTATGGTCCAACATTGGATGGAATGTTCACGCAATCTAACTATGGTATTTGTACTAAAATGGGATTTTGGTTGATGCCAAAACCTCCTGTTTACAAACCTTTTGAAATTCAATTCTCTGAAGAAAGCGATATCTCCGAAATCGTTGAAATGATCCGTCCATTGCGCATTGCACAGATCATTCCAAACTCTGTTGTAATCGCTAATATCCTCTGGGAAGCTGCAACCTGTGACACTCGCCGTAGCCAATACACAATGGAACCTGGTTCAACATCTGATGAGATCTTAAAGCAAATCCAAAAAGACAAAAATTTAGGTGCTTGGAATGTTTATGCTGCATTGTATGGCACACAAGAACAAGTGGATGTGAACTGGAATATTGTAAAAGCTGCTGTTGAAAAATTAGGTAAAGGTAAATTAATCACACAAGAAGAAGCTGGCAATACTCAACCTTTCAAATATCGTGCAGAATTAATGTCTGGCGTACCAAATTTACAAGAATTTGGCTTATACAACTGGCGCGGCGGCGGTGGCTCAATGTGGTTTGCACCTGTAACACAAGCACGCGGTTCAGAATGTGACAAACAGAAATCTATGGCTAAACGCATTTTGAATAAGCATGGTTTAGATTATGTGGGCGAATTCATTGTAGGTTGGCGCGACATGCACCACGTGATCGATGTACTTTATAACCGTGCTGATCCCGAGGAAACAAAGCGTGCGGATGCTTGCTTTAATGAGCTTTTGGATGAGTTTGAGAAAGAAGGTTATGCCGTTTATCGTGTGAATACACATTTCCAAGAACGCGTTGCACAGATTTATGGTCCTGTTAAACGTCAAGTGGAACATGCGATTAAGCGCGCACTCGATCCTAACAATATTCTTGCCCCAGGCAAATGTGGCATCGATTTAACCAACAATTTCTAATTGAATGATTGATCAAAATATTAAGTGATTAAAAGGCTAGCTAATCTAGCCTTTTAATTTTTCAACCTTAAAAATCAAGATATATAAAATACTGCATTTAATTTAATAATATTGTTTCTTTCAACTAAATATTTTTAAAATAAACACCGTTTGATTATTAGAAACATTTAAGTAAATATTCACTATTAAATTAAAGTTTATTAATGACTTAACTTAGTTTGACACCTAACATTTACTGAGCTTAGTATCGAGCATTCAAAGGCGTTTTTAAAAGGAAAGCATGATGAGTGGATACAACGCAGTATTAGCAAGAAATACAGATAATGCACCAAAAAGCAGTCTTCATTCGCAAACAGTTGCATTCTCACACTACAACAACCTATCAGCACAATTGCCAATTGATCCTGCAACAGGAAAATTAGTTGAAGGTTGCATTAAAGCCCAAGCAACGCAATGCTTTAACAATATCAAAGCTATTTTAAAAAGCATTGATCACAGAATGACAGACATCGTAAGAATTACTGTATTTGTAACTAACATTAAAGATTTAGAAGCTATTGGAGAAGTTTATCGCTCATTCTTTACGACATATTTGCCAACACAAACTATTGTTGCAGTAAAATCTTTGCCTTTGAATGCCTCAATTCAAGTGGAAGCTTTAGTATCCAATGGCGTAGGCTCTATTCCTAATGCACCTCAAGCTGGTGATTTAATCAAGCTCACAAATAACACTTCTAATGCACCTATTTGTAATTTATCCACACAAACTGTTGCCTTTTCACACTACAATAATCTATCAGCACAGCTACCAATTGACCCAAAATCTGGCAAATTAGTTTCTGGTGGAGTGAAAGAACAAACTGCACAGTGCTTGAAAAATGTAAAAGCAATTTTAGAGAGTATTGATGTACCATTTGATGACATTGTGAAAATCAATGTATTCTTAACAGATTTAGCAGCAATTGATGAAGTTAACGCTGTTTATAGTACGTTCTTCCCTGATTCAAGCATTGCACGTGCCGTTGCTTATGTGCCAACACGAACAGTTGCAGCTGTTGAAGCTTTACCAATGGGCGCTCTTGTACAAATTGAAGCTGTTGTTTCTCATGGTGATGGCACACCGCCACAATTAGTGGAAGATCGTCATGGTATTGTTATTGAAGCAAGTAATACACAAAATGCACCTATCTGCCCATTATCAACACAGATCGTAGCTTTTTCTCACTACAACAATATCTCTGCTCAATTACCGCTTGATCCTAAAACAAATCAAATCGTTTCAGGTGATATCAAAGCACAAACTGAGCAATGCTTGAACAACATCAAAGCTATTGTTGAAAGTGCAAACCATACATTAGCAGATACCGTAAAAGTTAATATTTTCGTGAAAAATATTGAAGATATGGCAGCTGTAGATGAAGTGTATAAAACCTTCTTCCCTGAAGGTACACCAGCTCGTAGAGTGATTGGAATATCTTCCATTCTTAACGATGCATTGATTCAAATCGATGCTATTTTAGGTAATGCCGAAGGTACACCACCAAAGAAAGCATAAGTATTAAAAATTATTTCTATTAATAAAAAACCACCGCAAGGTGGTTTTTTATATATTCAAGTTAGCGACAACTAAAATGGATATGGTCTTGGCGTTTTCTGCACAGTAATCCACTGCATGCGCGTGAATTCATTCAATACCCATTCACCATTAAAGCGGCCTAAACCTGAGTTTTTCTCACCGCCGAATGGCGCATTCGTTTGATCATCCACAGAGATATCATTAATGTGCGTCATCCCCACGCGAATACGCTGTGCGAATTCTACGCCACGCTCGAAATCTTTCGTAAATACTGCGCTGGATAAGCCAAATTCACTCAAGTTAGCCAAATATGCGGCATCATCTTCATCTTTTGCTTTAATCACTGGCAATAATGGCGCAAAACTTTCTTCTTTCGCAATCGCAGAATTAGGATCAACATTGATGAATACATGTGGGCCAACCAAATTACCATTAATACCGCCAGCATAAGCAATCGTTGCACCTTGTTTTTCAGCCAAAGCGATTTTCTCTTTCACTTCGTTCACTTGCTTTTCATTGATCAATGGGCCAATCGCTGTTTCCATTTCCGCAGGGTTGCCTACTTTCAATGTTTTCACATGTGCCAATAGTTTTGCCACATACTCATCATAAATCGATGCATCCACAATGGCGCGATTCGTGCTCATACAGATTTGACCTTGATGTAAGAAACGACCAAATACTGTTGCTTTCACTGCTTCATCCACATCTGCATCTTTCAATACAACAATTGGTGCATTACCACCCAATTCCAATGCAACACGCTTGATAGGATTACCCATTGCTAATTGACCAATGCGGTGCCCAACTGGCGTTGAACCTGTAAATGATACAAATGACGTAGCAGCATGAGTTACAACATAATCACCAATTTCAGAACCTTTACCCACAACAACGCTTAATACACCTTTTGGTAAGCCTGCTTCTTCAAATAATTTGCCAAGCAATAATCCGCCTGTAATCGGCGTATCACTAGATGGTTTCAATAAGACGCTATTACCTAATGCAATTGCAGGTGCAACAGAACGCATACTTAAATGGAAGGGAAAGTTCCAAGGGCTAATCACTGTGACAACGCCAAGCGGCAAGCGATAAGCACGGCTCTCTTGCCCAGCAATTGACGATGGCATAATCGAACCTGTTGCTCTGCCAATGAGAGAAATAGACTCTTCAATAATGTTTTTCGCACTACCCAATTCAATGTGTGCTTTCAGTGCAGTACTACCAGATTCAGAAACTAACCATTCATGTAATTCACCATAACGAGCATCAATCACTTGAATCAATTTTTTCAAAACTGCTGCTCGCTCTTGTGGTAATAATTTACCCCAGTTTTGTTGAGCTTTTTCAGCGCCAGCATAAGCGATATCAACATCTTGTTTCGATGCTGTTGAAACAGATAATATTGTTTCTTGGTTAAATGGGTTAACGACTTTAATTTCACCTTGTGCTGAGCCTTTCACCCAATCACCATTAATAAACTGCGATTCAAACCCTATATATTTCATCCTGATATTCCTCCGGTTAAGCTTTTGGTGTTTATATTCAATGAAGGCCAATGATGAATCACCATTGGCCTTTTTATATCACTTTATTTTAAGCTAATTGTTTCTCTAAATCTGCGAGTACTTTGTAACAGTCAATAACGTTAGCAACACTTGAGCGTGCTTCTCTACCTTCTTTGATTGCCGCAATGAATTCGCGATCCTGTAATTCAATGCCATTCATAGAAACATCCACATTTGTCACATCAATGGCTTCTTCTTTGCCATTCACCAGATCATCATATCTTGCGATGTATGTGCCATTATCGCAAATATAACGGAAGAATGTGCCAAGTGGGCCATCATTATTGAAGGACAATGATAATGTGCAAATCGCCCCATTTTCAGCTTTTAACTGAATGGACATATCCATCGCGATGCCTAATTCAGGATGAATCGGCCCTTGAATTGCATTAGCTTTCACAACTTTGGAGCCTGTTTGATATTGGAACAAATCCACAGTATGCGCAGCATGATGCCACAATAAATGGTCTGTCCAAGTACGTGGTTGACCCAATGCATTGATATTTTTGCGTCTAAAGAAATAGGTTTGCACATCCATTTGTTGAATATTTAATTCACCTGCATCAATTCTCTTTTTTACCCATTGATGACTCGGATTATAACGGCGCGTATGCCCAACCATTGCAACCAAACCTGAAGCTTTCTGCACTTCTAAAACTTCTTCTGCATCTTTCCAAGCGTCAGCTAATGGAATTTCCACTTGCACGTGCTTGCCTGCTTTTAAGCATTGTAATGTTTGCTCTGCATGCATTTGTGTTGGCGTACATAAAATCACTGCATCCACATCATCCATTGCTAACATTTCATCAAAATCTGTTGTGTAATGTGGCACATTGTATTTTTCTGCCACATCTTTCACATTTTCTAGTTCACGGCTAACAACGCAAGTCACTTCTGCATCACTGATATTTTTCAAAGCATCCAAATGCTTAATACCAAATGCACCTGTGCCGACTAATGCAACTCTGATTTTACTCACTCAAAACCTCCTATGAGTTTTCTTCTAGGATCATGTGGCCTACAGCAGTATTAGATGCTGGCACATGATAAAAACGATGGGTTACTTTTGGCGTTTCATCCAAGTTCATTGCACCACGTGCGATTAACCACATGATCAATTCAATGCCTTCAGAACCTGCTTCACGTACATATTCCACATGTGGCACTTTTGATAATGCTTCTGGTTTGTCGATCAAATCATCTAAGAATTGATTATCCCATTCTTTATTGATCAAACCTGCACGTGGGCCTTGTAATTGGTGGCTCATGCCACCTGTGCCCCAGATTTGTACATTCAAATCTTCATCAAAGGATTCTACAGCTTCACGAATCGCTTTACCTAACGCAAAACAGCGCTCGCCTGATGGCGTTGGATATTGCACTACATTCACATGAAGCGGAATGATTTTACATGGCCATTTTTCAATATCATCACCAAACATTAATGACATTGGCACAGTCAAACCATGATCCACTGGTAATTCATTGGCAATTGTTAAATCAAAGCCATTATGAATCAATGATGTGCCAATGTGATAAGCCAATTCAGGATGGCCTTCAACAGTAGGTACAGGGCGTTTTCCCCAACCTTCATCCGCAATTTCAAATTGATCCGCTGTACCTAATGCAAATGTTGGGATCAAACTTAAACTGAATGCATTGGCATGATCGTTATACACAAGGAACACAACATCTGGCATATTCTCTTTGATCCAATCTTTCGAGAATTCATAACCATCAAATACAGGCTTCCAATAAGCATCTTGCGTCAACTTATTATCAATCGCATTCCCAACTGCAGGAATGTGTGATGTGTAAACACTCGCTGTAATTTTAGCCATCTTTCTTCTCTCCTATGTAACGATTACCTTCAGGTGATCTTCCACCTTTCACCATCATTTCTCTATATTCTTGCTCGCTCATGCCAGTCATGCTACCTGCTAATTGTTGGAAGGATTTTCCATCCACACCGCCCAATTTAGCAAGGAAATAGATATTGCCACCCAATTCCAAACAGCGATTCAAATCACGTGCTATCAGTGCAACTTTTTGATCTTCTGTCATTGGCCATTCATCGAGATAGGCACGTTCATCTGCTTTGAATCGCTCACGATTTTCAGCTTTCATCAGAGACATGCAGAATTGATTAATGTGATAACCTTTACGAGATTGCTCGGCATCAAAAATGATGGTTCCAGGTATATCTTTGTACGGTTTGTCCATTGTATCCTCCTTACTTAGACTATAACGCTTCTGGCCAATACAAACGCATTGGATTCTTCACCAACAATTTCTCTTGCAATTCCGCTGTCGGTGCAATTTGTGGAATATAGTCCACTAATAAACCATCGTCAGGCATGTGATCTTTCAAGTTTGGATGTGGCCAATCTGTTCCAAACAATACTCTATCTGGGAATTGTTCCACAATCTTTTTCGCAAATGGTACAACATCTAGATAAGCTTGCTGTTCACCATTCAATGCCTTAGGACCTGTTTTACTTAAACGCTCTGGGCATGAAACTTTGCACCAGAAATTAGAATTCTCAGCCATGAGCTTAACAAAGAGTGCAAACTCTTCACCGTCTGCTGATTTTGTCACATCTGGCCTGCCCATATGATCCACAACTACTGTTGTATCAATGTTCGTGAAGAAATCCCATAAACGTGGCAAATCTTCTGCCTCAAAGTAGATCACAATGTGCCAACCAAAAGATTTAATTTTTTCCACAATCGCTGATAACTCTTCTGGTGATGCTTCGTCCACTAAACGCTTTACAAAATTCAAACGAACACCACGAACGCCAGCATCATGCATTTTTTGCAACTCTGCATCTGTAACTGTTGATTTAACTGTTGCAACACCGCGCGCTAAACCATTCGCTGATTCTAATGCATCCACCAAAGCGCTATTATCCGCACCGTGACATGTGGCTTGCACAATCACATTGCGCTCGAAACCCAATAAATCACGTAAGGCAAATAATTGATTTTTTGATGCATCACACGGCGTATATTTACGCTCTGGTGCATAAGGAAACTCATTGTGCGGCCCAAACACATGGCAATGGGCATCCACTGCACCTTTTGGCATCACAAATTTTGGTTTAGATGGGTTTGGATAGAATTCTAACCAGCCTGGTGTCATTTCAAACATAGCAACTCCTGAAGAATTTTAATTAAGGTAGATATTTAAGGCCAGCTTTTTCTAAGCCTTCGCGCATTTTGTATAAGTCCAATCCCAATACGCCATCTGCAAACTGCTGACGCTTATTGCCTTCATTTTCTTCACGTTGCTTTGCTAGCTCTGCCACTTGTGCTGCAACTTCCTTGGGCACAACCACAATACCATCCACATCAGCAATCACAACATCTCCAGGATTAACCTGAGCACCTGCACACACAACTGGAATATTCACAGACCCCAAAGTTGCCTTCACTGTACCTTTTGCACAAATCGCTTTACTGAATACTGGAAATTGCATTTCCTCTAAATCAGCCACGTCTCGCACACCGCCATCGATGATCAAGCCTTTTGCACCTTGTGCTTTGAATGATGTTGCTAACAGATCACCAAAGAAACCATCTACAGATTCTGTGGTACATGCTGCAACGACAACATCACCAGGTTTAATTTGTTCTGCTGCTACATGCATCATCCAGTTATCACCTGGTTGTAATAATACTGTGACAGCTGTGCCACACATTTTTGCGCCGCTATAAACTGGGCGCATATAATGTTGCATTAAGCCTACTCTGCCCATTGCTTCATGGATTGTTGCCACACCATATTTAGATAACTCAGCAACCACAGCAGCATCCGCACGAGTGATATCAGTATGCACAACACCTAAATTATTTAATCTTTGACTCATGACCAACTCCTTATGCTTGCTTTGCTTTCAATCTTCTATCTAAACGAGGGAATACTTTACGAATGTTGCCTTCATAAACAGCATCTCTATCTGTTGCATTCAGTGATGATGCTTCAATATAACGCTTAGTATCATCAAAATTATGACCTGTTAATGGATCCACACCACGCACTGCACCAATCATTTCTGATGCAAATAGAATGTTTTTGTTTTCCACAACTTTTAATAACAAATCGATGCCATCTTGGTGATAAACACATGTATCAAAGAATACGTTATTCATTAAATGATCTGTTAATTCAGGTTTCTTCAATGCTTGTGCTAAACCTCTATATCGCCCCCAATGATAAGGTGCAGCACCGCCACCATGAGGAATGATCAATTTCAATTCTGGAAAATCTTTGAATAGATCACCTTCGATCAATTGCATGAATGCAGTTGTATCACCATTGATATAATGTGCACCTGTTGTATGGAAACATGCATTACAACTTGTGCTCACATGCACCATTGCGGGCAATTGGTGTTCCACTAATTTTTCATAAATTGGGTACCAATATTTATCTGTTAGAGGCGGTGATGTCCAATGTCCACCTGAAGGATCTGGATTTAAGTTCACCGCAACGATGTCATATTCATTCACACACTTTTCCAATTCAGGAATACATGTTTCAATTGGCACACCTGGTGATTGTGGCAACATTGCTGATTGCACAAAATGATCAGGATACAATTGGGAAACACGGTAGCAAAGCTCATTACAGATCGCTGCCCATGTAGAAGAAACTTCAAAGTCACCAATGTGATGCGCCATAAAGCTTGCACGTGGTGAAAAGATCGTCATATCAATGCCGCGCTCTTTCATCAAACGTAATTGATTGCTTTCAATCGTTTCACGAATATCATCATCCGTGATTACCAAATCTTCCACTTTTGGCTTCAACGATGGATCTTTAATAGATGCAATTTGTTGCTCTCTCCACTCTGCCAATGCTGCTGGCGCTGTCGTATAGTGGCCATGACAATCAATGATTAAACTCATTTGTTTCTCCTCTATAATTTCTTGTAATTTTTAGCTGCTGATTTTATTTGGTGAAACATAAGCTTCACCTTTCATCAATATTCTTGCTGTTCTCAATAGTGATGCACCTTTCACAGCATCATTTTCAATATCCAATGACACACTAAATTCCCCAGTTGGATGTTCAATGGATAACACTAAATCTTTGTCATTTTTATTCGGTTGCGTTGTTAATGGATAAGCAATACTTTCAGGATAGACACAAGCTGTTGCAACTGTTACAGCGGCTAATACACCAATTGCATCATGACAAACATGCGGAATATAACAGCGTGTATGAATCGCCCCACCATTGATGGCTGGTGCTAATAAACACATTTTGGGATAATTTTTTTGGCTCACATCGCCCAAGCCCATCTTCATGGCAGCATTTAATCTCAATTGATTAATTTCAGCTTTCAATGCAGTGTTTTCGTTATATTCACTCACAGCTTCATAACCTGTGACACCAAAATCTTTGGCATTCATCAAAACCATTGGCATACCATTATCAATGCATGTGACTTCTATTTGTTTGCCATTGGATAATGTGAATTGATCTTTAGCAGAACCTGTTGGCAATAACGAACCACACATGGATCCTGCAATGTCTAAAAATTTGATATAAATCGGCGAAGCTGTGCCTGGTACACCATCAATGCTTGCTGTGCCATCATAACGAACTTGACCATTGGGTGTTTCTACTGTGATATCACTCAACATTCCTGTGTTTTGTGTCAATACACGAACTGTTGTTGTTTCACCTTTTGCTGTAATTAAGCCATTTTCAATCGCAAACGGCACAACAGCAGCCAACATATTCCCACAATTTGGCTCTGTATCCACCACATCACTTTTCGGCTGTAATTGTGCAAATAAAAAAGTTAATTCACTTTTACCATCGGTAGATTTTGAAATAATTCCTGCTTTACTTGTCAAAGAGTGTGCACCACCCAAACCATCAATTTGCCTTGGATCTGGCGATCCCATGATTGCCAATAGATATTTATCTCGTAACTGAATATCTTCAGGCAATGCTTTAGCATCTATGAATACACCTTTAGATGTTCCGCCACGAACTAAACTCACTGGAACGGCTATTTTCTCCGACATATCGACCTCTTGATTTTGATAGATATTGAAATGGGTGAAGATTAATGATCTTCATCTTATTAAAATTGCTTGGGGGAATAAATGTGATATAAGTTCTATGAGTTAGTACAAAAATGCATAACTCAATTTCTTTGCTTTGTACCTTGTATGTATCACTTATGTATTGATTAAGGATCGCCATGAACAACTTGCCCATCGATTTAAAACAGCTGCGTTATTTTATTCATGTTGCTGAGTTTGGAAGCTTCACACAAGCTGCCAATCACTTAGATGTCGCCCAACCTATTCTGAGCCGACAAATCAGAAAACTGGAAACAACGTTGGGCAAAAGCTTGCTGATTCGTAATGGGCGCGGCGTTTCGTTGACAGATTCAGGTCATATACTTTTACAATATAGCCGCGAGATATTAACGCTTGTTGGCCATGTTTATGAAGAGTTGGTGCAAGGTAATCTTTCTGGTCATATCTCGATTGGTATTCCACCGACATTAGCTAGAATGCTCTCTGTGGCTTTGACCAAAAAATTCCATACAGCCATGCCAGAAGCTCGTTTGATCATCACAGAGGCGATGACTTCTGCCATTGAAGATCGCATCATTACAGGGCGATTAGATATGGGATTACTGTATAACACTAATCGCTCGCAAGAATTAGAGCTGCAAGTGCTCGCTAAAGAGAACCTTTATCTCATTGCCCCAAAAGAATATCAATTTGGTGATAAAAAAGAGCTTCGTTTGCAAGACATCGCAGGCTTACCCTTAATCTTGCCATCTTATCCCAATACATTCAGAAAGCTCATTGAAGTGGAAATGACCAAATCAGGCTTAAAACCTAATGTTATTTTAGAAATGAATAGCATCAATACCATCATTGAATTGATTGTTGAGGGATTGGGCTGTGGATTATTGTCACGTAAAATTCTCAATACTTTGAGTGAAGATGATCGAAATAAGATCCAAGCCATCTGTGTGCCATCATTGGAAAGTCGCTTATATCTAGCCACTTCAAATAAACGAATGATCACTAAGACACAAACAACTATGCTACAAATTATCCATGATTTGATTAATGAATACTTTAAAGATTAATCAATCCTATCTGGCTAGTTATGTATTTTTGTCATATCTAATAGATGGCTTTCAATATTTTCACTACAAATGATTCATCGCATAATGAATTCATCACTCAATTTTACAAAAGCACATAAGAGTGAAATTTATCAATGAATTAGATGATTATTTTGTAATATTGTATGGAGGTAAAATATGGGGCTGCATTTAAAATCCGATAAGGATTTTCAAGAATTTATAGATATCAACAAATTTTCCAAGTTTCAATGGATGATTTTTGCTGTTTGCTTTCTAGTTGCATTGCTAGATGGCTATGACACTGTCTCTATTGGCTACATTGCACCTAGCTTAATTCAAGAATGGGGTATTCAAAAGCCTGATTTAGCCACTGCAATGAGCGCGGGCTTATTTGGTATCGCAATTGGTGCAATCGGCTTTGGGCCACTGGCTGATAAATTGGGTCGCAAAATCATGTTAGTGATCTCTGTATTAGTATTCGGCGTTGGTACATTTATTTCTGCTTACAGCCAAAACTTATTACATTTAGAAATCATGCGATTCATTACTGGCGTTGGCTTAGGTGCTGCAATGCCTAATGCTGTAACACTTTTAACAGAATATTGCCCAAGTAAAAGAAAGTTCTTTTTAGTGAATACAATGTTCTGTGGCTTCCCTGTGGGTGCTGCTTCTGGTGGTTTTTTAGCTGCTTGGATCATTCCTCAATTTGGCTGGCAATCTGTTCTCTTTTTAGGTGGAATTGTGCCTGTAATCTTAGCAATTTTCTTGATGTTATTTGTGCCTGAATCTGCTCGCTATTCCATCAATAAAGGCTTATCACAAGAAAAAATCAAAGCAACATTGTCTCGTATCTCAGCAACTGCCAAAGATTATACAAGCTTCTATTTATCAGAAAATAATACAGCTGTGACAACCAATAAATCTGAAGGTATTCGCGTAATTTTATCCAAGCATTATGCCATTGGTTCTGTGATGCTTTGGCTAACATATTTCATGGGCTTAGTTATTTTCTATGGTGTTTCTAACTGGATGCCAACACTATTCACAACAGCACATATCAGCGGATCACTTGCTGCTATTGTGACAGGTTTATTTGCTTTGGGTGGTTTAGGCGCAATTGCTAATGGCTGGCTGATGGATCGTTATAACCCAAGCTTATTAATCGCAACATTCTTTGGTTTAACATTCATCACTGTGGGCGCAATTGGCTATTCCATTGATATGGGCACAGCTGCATTAGTATTCATTACGATTGTTGCAGGTATTGTGATGAACACAGCACAATCTTCATTGCCATCATTTGCTGCAAGCTTTTATCCAACCGCTGGCAGAAGCACAGGCGTTTCTTGGATGCTTGGCATTGGTCGATTTGGCGGAATTGCAGGTTCATATTTAGTAGCAGAGCTCATTAAGAAAAATATGGATTTACAACAAATCTTCCTAGTTTTAGCGATTCCTGCTGCCATCTTCACATGTACATTATTGGTGATTTACTTTAAGTACTTTGCTAAAAAAAAGAATGAAGTGAGTGAAGAAGTTTATAGCGCTTAACGCATTCAATTATCCATAATCTATGAAAAGCATGAGAAATTTTCCCATGCTTTTTTATTTTTCTATGATATAGTTATTTTTCATTTTGAATTTTCATCATTTCTATCAGGAGGCAGCATGGCAATCGTTTCATACAATGCAAAGCATTTGCAACACGCTTTTATGCCATGTGCACAAACTCCGCCATCTCCTGTTTCAAGTGTTGTTCGCGCTGTTGTTGTCAACGCTGCGGTCAAATCCGTAGTCGTTAACTCAGCGGTTGTGTAACCGTTTAAAAAATTCCATCTTTTTTAAAACTTGAACTTGCTTGATCTACAAGCAAGAGGATTTTGTATGAACATTAAAAATTTATTTGCGTCATCTGGCGCTGCTATGGCTTTATTCGTCCTATTATGGGGAAGCGCCGCGATCTTCACACGTTGGGGATTAGATAATACATCCGTTTTTATTTTGCTCATTTGGCGCTATGCCATTGCCCTATTCGCTTTAACATTACTTGCCTTCAAAACCAAAGTTTGGCTCCCAGATTTGGGCACAAGGAAATATGTTTTATGCACTGGTGCACTGTTGATTGGTGCTTATTCTATCTGTTATTTCCAAGCAATGCGTTATGGAATGACACCTGGATTATTAGCAACATTGTTAGGTGCACAACCAATTTTGACATTGCTATTATCTGAACGAAGATATTCCCCAATTCGCTTAATTGGTTTGTTATTAGCATTCATTGGGTTAACACTCATTGTCTCCAAAGGATTAAGCACAGATGGTTTAAGCACATTGGGATTATGGTATGCAGGTGGCGCATTATTGTGCATAACAATCGGTACATTGATGCAAAAGCGCATCAAACAAGCACCGCAACAAATCTTGCCATTGCAATATGCGATTACTTTAATCATGTGTTTAGCATTTTTGCCCACAGAAGAAATTCGCAATACATTTAATTTTGGCTTTTGGGTACCGGCTCTATGGTTGGGATTGGTTATTTCAGTAATTGCTCAGCTATTACTCTACAAATTAATCCGCACTGGTAATGTCGTAAATATCACAAGCCTGTTTTATCTTGTGCCTGTTGTGACTGCAATTTTAGATTACATCATCTTAGGTAATGCAATGTCTACCATGGCAATTTTGGGCATGTTCTCCATCATTGCGGGTATTATTTTAGTTTTTAGAAAATCATAATAAAAATAGCCACTGTATTACTATGACCACAATTTAATTCAAATCTTATTTAATCTCTCGCCCACAGGGCGAGAGATTAGCTAGATCATAAGTTTTAGCCTGATCATATACAGTGGCTTTTTCTTTTAATAATTATCACATCAGTTAGTGAGTAATTCTTCCTTACTTTTAACACAATAGAAACTGTAGTAACAAACACACACATATAAAATTACAAATGTTGCGATGGCTAATTCCACATTGGCTAAAATTCTCAATTGATGGCTCATCGCTTCAGTTAACGCATGTGCTTTAGCCAAATCTGCCAACTTATATAAAGCTGTTGCACCAATCACCAATGGGAATGTGAATGCTGCAAATCCTGGTGTGAATGGTAATCTGAGTAACTTAAACAATGCACAGTACACAATGAATGTCATCAATATCGCAACACCCAATAGAATCGCAATGATCAACAAAGATGGTTCTTTCACCACATTTAAATAACCTGCCAAAGATAAACTTGCGGGTGCTGCCAAAATCGCAATCGTTGGCTTTGCTGCATCTGGAATCTCTTTCACAAAGATTAAGCGGTAAATCACCAATGGCAACATAATGGCATAGCAACTCAAGCCAATGACTAATAATGTGATCGCAATGCCATAATATTCTGGGCTTGGGCATGTAACATCAGCCACAATCAAGCCAATCGGCGGAATGAACCAACTTGGCACAACATGATGTGGTGCAAAATCACGCACACGGTGATAAATGAATGTCATTAAAAATAGACAGTGAATCACAATTGCTGTTAACCAAATGAATACGCCCAAACTTGGCAGATAATCACCAACCATTTTAGAAATCACCATGCTTGTCATTGCAAAAGTTGGCAAAATACTCCCCAAAACTGGATGTTTTAAATCATTCCACAACGTATCAGGATGTAGAACAAAACGGCCTAATAATACAGCAATCATCACAATAGCGATCATCGAACCAATCATTTGCCCATAACCTTGCAATGGTAATGCATTTTCCATGCACCAACCTAAACTTGCGATCCCTAAAGCTAATCCGCCCAATGGCGTTGGCAATCCCCTGATTTGTTGATGAAATCGTCTCATATTTCTATCCTCTTTTAATCCTACAATGCTACTGATAGTGAAATCGGCTTAAAACTATCTCTTAAATGGTTACTTAAGCCGATTTTGCTATCGTTCAATTTTTCTCTCTCGAACTTGATTTTAATGATACTGTTATGTTTAGTATATCGAGTTATTTTAAACAAAACGTTTAGAGAAATTAAACATGAATATTACGATCAAACAACTTAAAGTCTTTTTATCCATCGTTAATCACGGCAATATGACAGCTGCAGCTGATGCCATTAATATGACAAAAGGTGCACTATCACAAAGCTTAGCAGAGTTAGAAACTCAATTGGGCGAATCCATTTTTGATCGTAGAAATTCACGGCTTTATCTCAATCCTGCTGTGACAACGTTAATTCCATTGGCTGATGAAATTCTAAGTCGTATGAAATTCATAGAAGATGAATTTAGCCATCATCAATCTACACCCAAAATTACGATTGGTTGCACCAAATCCATTGGCTCCTTTTTCTTACCCAATGTATTAAAGCAATTTGAAACGCAGTATCATTGGCTGCCTGAAATCATCATTGAAAATATTCATTCTATTCAAGAGTTACTGAATCGCTTTGAGTTAGATATCGCCCTTTTAGAAAGTTCAGCCATAGATTCATCCTTACGGCATGAATTTTGGCTAAAAGATGAAATGATCGTTGTGGCTTCCATCCAGCATCCTTTAGCACAATTAAAATCTGTCACTTATGAACAACTCAACAAAGAGCGATGGATATTACGAGAAGCCAATTCAGCGAGCCGTAAGTTTTTTGATCATCAACTGGCAATACATTTCCATCAACCATTTGAGCAGCTTATATTAAATTCATTTGATGCGATTTTACTCAGCGTATTCAATCAATTGGGCATCACTTTTGTTTCTAAAGCTTGCTTGGATAATCCTTTTTACAAGGATCATTTAGTGCCACTGAATATTGAAGATCAATACTTCAGAAACTTCAATATTGTATATTCGAAGGAAAAATATCTTTCTCCTCCGATTCAGCAATTCATACAGTTCATTCAATCACATAAATTAATATGATTTTTTAAACAAAAATCTTGGTAGCAATAAACCTATGATCATTGCGATGGCAAACAAAATACCATCAGGCAAACCTTGCCCCACTAAAACAAGTGCAGGTGCAGGGCAAATTCCCACTAATCCCCAACCTGCACCAAAGATTAATCCACCAATGATTAAACGCTTGTTCATCGGTGTATTTGTGGGTAAATGATGTCGTTCACCCAATAATGTTGTGCCACGCTTTTTCAAAATTGTGACAGCAATAAAACTCATGACTAAAGCCCCAACCATTACCCAAATTAATGCAGGGTTCCAATTACCAAAAGGGTCTAAAAATCCTTGAACAATAGCAGGATTTGCCATGCCTGATAGAATTAATCCTAAGCCAAATAAAATACCAGCAATGAATGATATAAATGCGTACATGCAGCGCTCCTTATAATCCCAATAAATGTTTAACAATGAAGACAGAAACACCGCCTGCAACCATAAATATCATTGTTACCACGATAGAACTTGGCGATAATCGCGCAATGCCACAAATGGAATGCCCACTTGTGCAACCTGAGCTTAACCCTGCGCCTAATCCCACTAATAAGCCACCAATAATCAACAATGCTTTATTATTGGTTAATTCCGCGACTGGCACTTCTGCAAACACACTATAAATCCACGGTGAAATCAGAATACCCACAATGAATAGTGCTCGCCATAATGTAAAACCATGTTTACTTGATGTTGTACTTAAAATTCCGCTCACGCCCATCACTCTGCCTAAAAACAGAAAATAGATCATGGCTGCCAAGCCAATTAACAAACCACCCAATAATGCGGTTAATGAAAAAAATGATGCCATGATTTCCTCGCTTAATATGACAATTAATATCAATATTTTTCATAATAAAATTTAAATACAGGTAATCGTCTTATAGGCAATTGCCTTAGAAAAATATTTGAATATGATTAGTATAGAGGAATTTTTGAGAAATAGTTACTTTTAGTAACTTAATTTTAAATCAACCAAAAGAACTCATTATAAGGTTTAGGGATTCACATATTTTGAATGCTAAACGTCACTGTAAAAAAGTAATCATAACTAATTTTTTGCCCATTCTTTTCAGCAGGTTTATACGTATAATTTTGTGCTGCTTTTTGGGCTGCATTATCCAATCTAGGATAACCACTACTTTTATGAACCACCACAGATTCTGCTCTACCTGAAGCCAATACTTTTGCCTTCAATGTCACTCTACCTTCTTCTTTACGGCGAAGTGATAATTCAGGGTATTTAGGCTTACGATTACCGAGTGCTTTGCCTTCATGAGTTGGTGCAACAAAGGCTTGTGACTGTATAGCTTGCCCTGCTTTTTTGGGCTGAATTTGTGCTGTGTTTTGATTTCTATTTTGGTTAGAAATATTTTTTTTAGGTGCTATTTTTGGCTGAATGGGCTTTTGCACTGCTTTTTCTTTGGGTGTTTCTACACGGTTTTCTTTCAGTGATTCAATTGGGCTTTCAATCTCTACATCACTTTTTTCTGTTGTTAATATTTTCGCCACTTCTTTTGTTTGTTCCACCACTTTTTCTTCAGGTGGCGCTGCTTCCATCACATTTAAAACAGTCATCTCTAATATTGTGCCTGCAATTGCTAACTTTTGTTCATACTGTTTTTCGGGGGAACTCAAAACAATATATAGGATGCCGCCATGGCCAAAAGCAACAATCACAAACAGCACAATATTAGAGATTTTAAACATAACCTTAGAAATTCACATTCAAACGAAGCCACATGCGTCGGCCAGGTTCATTCACTCTAAATTTGCTTGTTTCATAAGGATAAATATCATAAGCAGAACGGCTGATAAACTCTGAATAATTCTTATCAAAAACGTTATCCACACCTGCTAATAATGTGAACTCATTTTTGATTTTCCACGATGCATTTAAAGATAAGATACCAAAGCCTGCGCCTGGTCCAGAATCTGCGCCAAAGATATTACCTTGCCCTTCAGCATAACGATGTTGTGAATTCACAACTCGCCAAACAGCACCTGCGCTGAACTCTTCATTGCTCCAATTCAAACTTGTATTCCATTCTAATGGTGCAATTTGTGCCAATGGCCTACGATCTGTTTTATTTTTACCGTATGTATAAGCCAAACTGCTACTTAAGTTCCAATTCTGCGCAAAGTTCCACTGAATTTGCGCTTCAGCACCGTAACGATCTGCATCAATATTACGTGATTTGCCTTGATCAATTAAGATATAATCTTTCATTTGGCTAGCGAAAAATGTTGTAGAAACCGCTAGATTATCTCTATTAAATAAGAAACCAAAATCAATCTCATGATTTGTTTCTTTACTAACATTTTCACCATTATCTTTACTTCTTTCCCAGAAATCTGGCGCACGTTGTGCCATTCCGTAACCTACATGGAACAACCAATCATTCACAGTATGTTCATAGCGAATGAATGCAGAATCTAAGTTATAACGCTTAGATAATGTATCACTTGCAATACTTTTGCCTTTAAACTGATTGGGATTATATTTTGCATCACTACGATCATGGCGATAACCGACAACTAATTTTTGATCATCATTCATGTACCAAGTTGTTTCTGCAAATACACCAATATTTTTAAACTTTTGGTTCATGTGATATGGCATATTTGTGTAATTCTTTGCATCTTCTATATTAGGTTGCATACCTGTCATTCTTAACTTATGACGATCTGCAAACCAATCCATCCCTAAAACTGTTTCTGTATCACCCAAAGATAATTCAGCAAATAATTTAGCAGATTGTGTGACACGTGCAGGATTGCTCACTGCATACATTTTTTTGCCCATTTTATTTGGCATAACAGTACGATAAGTATAGTTATCCATCACATGGTCAATCTTATTGTGGCTATATTCAAACTGTAATTTCGTCAGCCATTCTGTGATATTTTCTTGTTTAACTTTTAAGCGCCAGCTATCACGATCAAACTTTGTGCCATCCATCATTCTATCTGCATAGAATGTATGTCCACGACTACGATCATAACCCAATTCAATCAAGGTATCTTTGGTTGGTGTTAATCCCAATTCTAATGTTTGACTGGATCTTTTATATTCGGAATGAACTTTATCGCCCGCGCCATCTTTATAATCATTGGATTTATTGTACGTGCCATTGGCATGAATATATCCCCATTGATTACCAATGATTGCATCTGCATAGGATTCTAAACGATCATAAGATCCGCCCATCACTGAACCACTAAACTTTGTGGTGAATTCATCTAATTTAATATCATTTCTCACAAATCTTGCAACACCTGCAATATTGCCTGGTCCATATTGCACAGATTGTGGACCTTTAATAAAAATGACTTCATCATAAGATTCAGGATAAATATAAGCAGTTGGAGGATCCATTCTTCCACCACAACCACCCAGAATCGTTGCATCATTACTCAATATTTTTAAACGAGAACCTCCTAAACCACGGAATACTGGCTCGCCGCCGCCACCGCCTTTTCTAGCAACGCTTAAGTTAGGAATCAATTTTAATAATTCTGCGCCATCTTGTGCTGGCATCGGTTGGATTGCTTCTTTGGTATTAATCGTTTGGGCATTCGGCTGATTGGAGATCTTTGCAATGACCTGAATATCATCCAATGCTGCAATCGTTTCTTCTGTTGCTTCAGCATTATTAGCATCTTGTGCATAAATTTCAGGCATAAGGATGCCTAAAACCGCTAAAAATAGCGCTTTTTGTTTCATGATTTCTCCTTGGGGATTTTGATCAGTTGTGTTTTAACCTAGGAATATCACCCAATATTCCTAGATTATTAATCTGATTAATGCTGCATTTTGCTATGATCTACTTGTGAATCATCGACTGCTTTATTATCTGTTGCAGGCATATCCATTTTTGAATGATCCATTGCACCATGATCCATGTTGCTGTGATCCATCGTAGACATATCCATTTGTGAATGATCCATTTGATCGTTATTCATCGTTGGCATATTCATTTGTGAATGATCCATTTTGCTGTGATCCATCGTAGACATATCCATCATTGAATGATCCATTGCACCATGATTCATATTGGAATGATTCATGCCACCTTTGCCTAAATCATTCATGAGCATTGTTCCCATATAGAACATTGTCATCAATAAAATGATGCCACCTGCAACTTTACGTGCGATTGGAGACGTAAAGAAACTACCAAAGAAGTTGCCTGAAATACTCAATGTGATCATCATTGGCAATGTACCTAAACCAAAAAATAACATCACTAAAGGTGCACCTAATGGATTTTCAACACCTAAACTCATCGCAAAAGCCATATAAACCATGCCACATGGCAATAATCCCCATGCTAAACCTGCCAAATATGAGCCAAATAATGTTTTGATTGGAAAGAATTTGCGAGTCAATTTAGAAATTGGGCGAGATAGCTTGCTCATCGGTTTCTCGATGAAAGCTAAAAACTGTGGGAAGCCGATCAATTGCAGTGCTACAAAAAACATCACAAGCCCTGCTAAATAACGCACCACAACTTGTACTGGTTTTAAGTCTTTCATTGCAACACTTAAGATCATTGCGATCACACCTAAAAACATATAAGTTGTGATGCGACCAAAGTTGTAACACAGTGCAGACAATAATTTTTTACGAGTGGTATTGGCTTGAGTATTCATACCTAAAATACCAACAACTGGCCCGCACATTCCCACACAATGCAATGAACCATTAAACCCCACAACAAATACCGCTGTGAGCAATGCTATATCAATCATACGACTCCCTTTATTGACTTACAACCTGTATATACAAGTTTGAAATTATGTATATAGTCTAACGCTAATAAAAATAATAATAAAGGGGCTTTATAAGAGATTTTTTAATAAAGCTGACTTGCTTGACTTTATAACCAATCAATGTCAGCTCATTAATTAATTGAAAAATATCGCCTTAAATTTTGCTATGGAATTTATAGCGAGATGCAGGGTAATACTGCTCTGCATAGCTAATTATTTTATTCTGAATTTGTAGCTTTTCTATCACTTTGAAACATGCAATATTCTCTTCAATATCTAAAATATCGCATAGATTTTTATCTGGAATAATCGCTTCCAATGTATGTTTTTGTGACAAAGTTGCTGATAATTTTTGCAGATATGTTGTTGAGCAATCCCTATAAAAATTCTCTTGACGGTACTTTGGTGCAAAAGCTTCCAAAACATAGCGCTTTTCATACTGAATTGGGTTGTTGCCATTCAAATAAAGAATTTCACTATAAAAAACTCTTTTTTGACTTATATCATCAAAATATCGTGCTATTTCAGCTTTATCTTCTATCACTTTCATCTCAATAATTTCTGATGAAAACTGTCGCCCTTCTATTGCGATCTCTTGCGAAATTGGGAATAATTCAAAGAATGGCGTTAACTGAACAGGAGAAGCAACAAAAGTGCCCGCACCTTTTTCTCTAAATAAATAGCCTTCTTCTGTCAGCTCTTTAAATGCACGATTGACTGTCATCCTACTGATATTCAATGTCGCTGAGATTTCATTTTCTGAAGGCAACTTTAGATTAGGTTCCCAATGGCCTGTCGCAATATTTTCTAAAATATGCTCTTTAATCTTCTGATACATGGGTGAAGCATGATCATCTGACAGCAGAATTTTGGTAAAAGATTTTAAAATCATAAGCAATACTCAATCAATAGAAAGTCCTTTCAAACGGAATTTAGTCTATAATCAACCAATGGATTCATAAACTCAATTCATTTCAAAGGGCAAACATGGCATCCAATAAAATTTCACAAGCAGAATATACCATCATGCAAGTATTATGGTCGCAAAATCAAGCAACGAGTCAAGAAGTGATCACAATTTTAGGTGATTCAACCGATTGGCAACCAAATACCATTCAAGTGATGCTCTCTCGTTTAGTTCGTAAAGGTGCGGTTGGCATTCGTAAACGTGGGCGTTTTAACGTTTATTTCCCCACAATTGCTGAAGAAGATAGAACACGCAAGCAAGTGGAAGCATCAGGTCATTTATGCTCTCGTAAAGTGGGCAAACGCATTGTCGAGATGATTGAAAATCGTGTGCTTTCCTTTGAAGACATCGAAATGATCCAACAAGCTTTGCTAGCTAAAAAAGACTTTGCAGTGGAAGAAGTGATTTGTGATTGCCCACCAGGCACATGCACATGTAAAAACTGCAACTGTAAAAAAGAACAACGAAAATTTGCAGCAACACCAACGAATTGTTGTGGTGGCTCATAATCAGATTAAAAAAACCGCCCTAGTTGGCGGTTTCTTTTTAATCATTCACAGAAAATAAAAAGATTAATTCTGATTCAAATAATGATAAGCATATTGTGCATATAATTCAGCACCTTGTTTTAACACTGCTTCATCCACATTGAATCGACCATGATGATGTGCCCATTCGCTATCTGTTTCAGGATTCGCTGAACCCACAAATGCAAAGCAACCTGGTGCTTTTTCCATGTAATAACTGAAATCTTCTGCGCCTGTTGTTGGGCGGTCAAATACAATTGCATCTTCACCAAATGCTGATTTCACAATAGATGTCGCTAATGCTGAGCTTTCTGCTTCATTGGATACTGGTGGCGTCACATGACGATATTCAATTTCAACAGTTGCGCCATACATTGCAGCTGTATGTTCTGCAAAGCGTGTCACAGCTGCGCGAATGCGATCACGATTTTCCAATGTGAATGTGCGAACTGTACCTTCCAAAATTGCATTTTCTGCAATCACGTTAAAACGTGTGCCCACATCCATTTTACCGATGCTCACAACAGCTGCATCCAATGGATGAGTTTCACGCGCAACAGCTGCTTGCACATTCATCACAAATGATGATGCAACAACAGCAGCATCTACACATTGATTAGGCAATGAACCATGTCCACCTTTGCCCTTAAAATGGATTTTCANTTTTCTGCAATCACGTTAAAACGTGTGCCCACATCCATTTTACCGATGCTCACAACAGCTGCATCCAATGGATGAGTTTCACGCGCAACAGCTGCTTGCACATTCATCACAAATGATGATGCAACAACAGCAGCATCTACACATTGATTAGGCAATGAACCATGTCCACCTTTGCCCTTAAAATGGATTTTCACAATATCCGCTGCAGCCATTCGTGGGCCAGCTTCACAGGAAATTTTACCTGATGGCATGACAGACCAAATGTGCATACCAAATACATTATCCACATTATCCATCGCGCCTTGCTGAACCATTGCAATTGCACCTTCTGCCAATTCTTCAGCAGGTTGGAAGATCAAACGCACAGTGCCTTTCAATTCAGATTTAATTTCATTCAGAGCTTTAGCTGCCGTTAATAACATTGCTGTGTGCGTATCGTGCCCACATGCATGCATTTTGCCTTCGACTTTAGATTTATAAGGAATATCACTCAATTCTAATACTGGCAATGCATCAATATCTGCGCGCAATGCAACTGTCTTACCTGCTTTACCACCTTTGATTTCAGCGATAATACCTGTTGGCTCTGTGAGGCGATATTCAATCCCCATTTTATCTAACTCGCGTGCAATGCGTTTTGTGGTTTCAAACTCTTCCCAAGGTAATTCAGGATTTTCATGTAACTCACGGCGCATTGCGATTAAATCTGCTTCTGATGCTTTAATAATTTTTTGGATTTGTTCGTTAATCATTGGATTTTCCTTTTGCTTCTGTCAACACTTTCACTGTTTCAAACAATACTTCTACGCCTTTAGCGATTTCATCATAATCTGTCCATTCTGCAGGATGATGGCTAATCCCATCCTTGCTTGGCACAAAGATCAGCCCAACATCCGTCACTTTTGCAAAAATCATGGCATCGTGCCCTGCACCGCTCACCATTGGTTCTTCTAAAATCCCTAAACGATTACTTTGTTCTCTAAAATTATTCACAATTACTGTGGATAACTCTGTGGGTTCTACATACAACGTTAAATGTTCACTCACTGTAATGCCACTATTGGCTTCTGCATGCACAGAAGCCTTCACTGCGGCAATCATTGCATCCAATTTATCTTTGAATTTAGAGCGAATATCCACAGTAAATGTGACTTTATCAGGGATAACATTAGAACCATTTGGATAGACATTCAATCGCCCAACGGTTGCCACACAATATTCACCTGCTTCGATAGCAATTTTTTCAGCTGTGGCAATAACGCGACTTGCAGACAATAGAGCATCACTTCGCATGCCCATTGGCGTTGTGCCTGCATGCCCTGCTTTCCCTTGAATGACTACTTGCAACTGAGAAATTCCCACAATCACATCCACAATACCGACATCTTTTTTCAAATTCTCTAAAATCGGGCCTTGCTCAATGTGTAATTCTAAAAATGCTTTCAAAGCTTTGGGTGGATAAGCTAATTTTTCCACTTCTTCAGGATGATAGCCTGCATTTGTAATGTGCTCTGCTGCACTTAAGCCATTTTGATCCTGTAGCTTTTGAAGATCTTCATATGTTAAAAATCCACATAATGCACGAGAAGCCAATAAGCCTGAATTAAAGCTTGTGCCTTCTTCTTCCACCATCGCCACAATTTCTAAAGGATATTGCGGCACTAAACCTTGATCTTGGAATAATCGAGCCACTTCCAATCCTGCCATAATGCCCGCTGGACCATCAAACATCCCACCATTTGGCACTGAATCATAATGTGAGCCCACTAAAACGATTGGCTTGTGATCAATCTCTGGTGTAGATAATCGACCAAAGATATTACCCAAAGCATCTTCACGCACTGTTAAGCCTGCTTTTACCATAATCTCTTTAATGAATGGGCGCGCTTTAGCGGCCTCAGCGCTATAAGATAAACGTGTTGTGCCTTGCCCAGGCGTTGCTGTGAACTCATTCAATGCTTCTAAATCTTTTTGAATACGTACTGCTTGAACCATCATAAACTCCTTATGCTGCCACTAACCAGCCTTTCATGTAACCGGCCAAAATCACGGATACAATCGTTACGGAAACAAATCCACCAATCAACATCGGTGGCAACATGTGATCTAATAAAACTTTTCGTTCTGCTTCATCATCCGTTAAGTTATCCACCACTTCTTTTGTGATGATATAATCTGCTGGGAAGCCATATAAAGCAGTCAATGCAACAGAAAATGCCATGAATGGATTGATGCGCAAAATAAATGCAATTACAAACGATGCACTGAACATTCCCACAACAGCTAAAGCAATTAATACAACCAATGGCAAGAATAAACGTGCTAACATATCTGGGCTTGCTTTACTTAAACCATTGAATACAAAAACCATGATACCCATCATTGCAAAACCCATTGAATTGGCTTTCTGTAATGGTTGGCGCTCTAAGAAACCAACAGCAACTGCGATCACACCAAATAATAGACACAAAACAAACTGATCCACAACAATGCCAAATTGTGTTTTAAACATCAATGATGTGCCATAAGCGATCAAACCAACTACAGCGATTCTGAATAATTTGAAATAATCTGTATCAAATTTAGCATCCATGTGGCCGAACATTCTTGGGCGCTCTAATGCATTTTCTTTCGCCAGTTTTTCAATGCCTGCCATAGAATTTACATCATCTTTCCATTGCCCCTTACGATGCAAATCTAATACTCTTCTGCCTTCTTTTTTCAAAGCTACAGATGTTAATGAATAGCCTGCAAAGCCCTGCATTACGTAAATCAATAATGCAAATACCGCAACATCTTCTAAGCCCAAAGCCAAAGCTGCATCATGCATAATGATGGAAGAAACAACACCGCCAATTAATGGTGGAATCGCTGCTGTGATTAAGTTTTTATCAAAGAAAATTGAGCCAATAGAATAGCTAATGATGATCACGCCAACCAAGCTCACCAGCGCAACCACAACTGTTTTCCATTGAATGATCATCTCTTTCCAAGACAACAATGTGCCCATGTTCACAATCAATAAGAAAATTAATAGCACAGCTGTCACAGTCGGGATCCCTGCGCGTGCCACTAAATCTGTCGGGAAGAAGCTCCAATAACCGAGTAGAAACAGTACAGCACAGACGAAGACAGATGGAATGAATGCTTTAGTTTTGAGTGAAATATAATCACCCAGATATAAAATCCCCAATATCAATACAATTGCCAACATTTGTGGCATTTCTGGTGATGATGTGAATAACAACGTCTTTAATTGGAGCCAAAATCCCCCGGAGCTCGCCTGTTCCATTTCCTATATTCCTACACAATTTTTTGCCTATGATCTGCTTTACTGTTATTCAGTTATTAGTATATTTTTTTAAGCATCACTAAATTGTATAGATGATATTCATCGCTTTGACAAGGCATGACTTTACATTATATCAAAAATTCACCTCAAAATAATGCATTACATCAATTCATAATCGAATTAAATTACTTTAGATTTCATAGAATTGTTACTAAAAATGTGGTTATTATTTGGTAATGCAGGATTTTAATAAATTTTGATAATGTGACTCTAAATTGTCTAGATAATTTTTTGCATTTTCATCCAATGTTAAAGTTTCGCCCACAACTACATCGCAATTGAATGGNACTTTAGATTTCATAGAATTGTTACTAAAAATGTGGTTATTATTTGGTAATGCAGGATTTTAATAAATTTTGATAATGTGACTCTAAATTGTCTAGATAATTTTTTGCATTTTCATCCAATGTTAAAGTTTCGCCCACAACTACATCGCAATTGAATGGCACAAATAAAGCTTCACCTTTTGGTAAGGCTTTGCCTAATCCACGCAAAATAACAGGATAAACAGGCACATTTTCATAATGAACAGCTAAATAATGAATCCCACGTTTTAGCTTAAAAATGCGATCTTCAGTGCTTGAGCGCGTGCCTTCTGGAAATAAAATGACAATATCACCATTATCTAGCGCAGAATAGCAGCCTGAAAATAGTTCATCAGGTGCTTTAATTTCATTGCGTGCAATCGGAATGATATCGATGCAATATGTGGCAAACCATTTGATCCAACGATTTTTATGAAAATAATCAGCCGCTGCCACAGGGCGAACTCGATGCAATTGCTTCAATGGATATAAACTCATCAACACTAATGTATCCAAATGACTTGTATGATTTGCAGCCAATATCGCAGGGCCATTCACTGGTAAAGCTTTACGATTCACAATATTTAAGCCCAAACCAATTAACACTAATGGTTTGACGATCAAGGCAAAAAATAGGATTTTTATCAGTTTCTTCATCAAGCAAATTCTTTCGTAATGTAATAAAAGTAGTGGAAAAAGAGCGGGATTGAATACATTAAGCTATCCACACGATCCAATAATCCCCCGTGCCCAGGAATCAAAGAACCACTGTCTTTAATGCCTAAATCGCGCTTTACAGAAGATAAAACAACATCTCCAATAAAACCTGAAGTTGCAATTAAAATCCCTGCAAACAAGCCTTTCTGCCACGTTAAAATCGTCAAATATGGTGCTAATAATGCAGCCAAAATGGTTGTGATCACTAAACCGCCCAAGAACCCGCCCCAAGTTTTATTTGGGCTGACTTTAGGGATGATTTTGCGTTTACCAAATAATTTACCTGAAACATATTGGCTCACATCATTGAATTGTGTGATGAAAATTAGATATAACAACAATCCTGTAAAGCCCGCTTCAGGATGCACACGATCCAAATTTGCTAAATATGCGATATGGCTAAAACCAAATACACATAACATTAAGCTCCATTGAATCGTTGAGTTGGCTTTAATGAATCCATTGGTTTCGCCAATCAAAACTGCTCTAAATGGCAATAATAAGAACATATAAACAGGAATCAAAATGATGAACATGCCATACCATTGAATGTAAGCAAAATAGTATTGGAATGGAATCGACAAATATGCCCAAAAGATTAAACGGCGATCCACTGCCCTAATCGGCGTAATGGAATAAAATTCTTTTAAAGCCAAAAAACTGATGAATGCAAAGAAGATCGTTGTCGCTTTTTGACCTAAGAAAAAAGCACCTAAAATCAGCCCAATCATCCACCACCATGATTGTGTACGTTGAACTAACTCTGTGTGATCTTTGCTTAAATCAAATTTTTTCTTGCGCCAAACAATGATGCTAGAAACAACTAAAATGGCAAATAATATGCCCACCATGATTAAACTATGTTGCGGAAAGTTCGCCATAATTTCTTCCTTATTATATTCCCTAAATAATACCACGCACCTTAAACTAAACACTGTTTAAAAACAAATTAAATCATAAAAAAGCCTTCTTTCATCAAGAAGGCTTCTCTAATTTCATGCGATAAATATAATGCTAATCAATTCTTTAATTTATATAAAAATCGATTTAAAATTATTTTTCTAATATCTCGCCCTGCGGGCGAGATATTAATCTTATAGTTATTTCTAGACAGATTTGACTATAAATCGATCGCCCAAAAATATTTTCTTAGGGTTGCCACGCTCCAATTGGTGATGCACTAAACGCCGCTCTTTCTCAGCCTGATCCAATGTTTCATTCATCATCTGATGCAACTTTTGCTGGATCAATAAATTGGCTAAGCGTTTATTCGCATGTTGGCTACGTTCCGTTTGTACTTTAACAGAAATACCCGTTGCCAAATGTGTCGCTTGAATTGCAGATGCCGTTTTATTGACATGTTGCCCACCTGGCCCTTGCGCTGAAATAGCTTTATACATAATTTCACTTTCAGGCAATTCCTTAAGCGATGAAAAAAATTCAATACCAAAAAACCAGTTTTTACGCTGATGATTAGGGCGCACTGAACTTTTCCAAATCCATTGATGTGTTCCCTGCCATTCTTGAATTAAAGCATGATCATCATTAATATCCACATGCAATATTGCTGATTTTAAACCTTGTCGATCCTTCACTGATTCTATTAATTCAAAATCAATATTGTGTGCTGACAATGCTTTTATGAATATGTTCAGTGCTTTTTCAATAGCGATCGAGCATTCAACAGGACCTTGAGCGGAGGATAATTGTACAATTTGCATTATCTCTCTCCTGATGTTTTGTAAGTCAATACAGGTGATAATTCCGCAATCACATCAATTAAATCCGCATCTTTCAATGCTTGAATTACACCATCAATATCCTTGTAAGCTTCAGGTGCTTCTTCATATAATAGATCACGATTTTGGCAAATTACTCGGCTACCCAATTCCGTTCTCGTTAATTGATCCACACTGTATTTCTGCGATAATCGCCCTGCACATTCGCTGCGCATCCATTTTCTACCTGCACCATGCGCAATGGAAAATAGTGAGTTTTCTTGTGCTTTTGGCATTACTAAATAACTGTGTGTACCGCGTGATCCTGGAACAATTGCTAAACCTTGATGGCTAGCTGTTGCACCTTTACGATGTAACCAACCTTGCACATTATCAATGATTGCTGACTCCACATAATTGTGTGGCAAATCTAAAATGCGATTGCCTGCCATTTTGAGTGCATCCAACATTCGCTCTGCAATCAATGCTCGGTTCACACTGGCAAATTTCACAGCATCATCATGTTTTTGTAAATATGCTTTAATATCCTCTTCATCACTAATGCCATCATGATTATAGTGATCAATATGATCACGCAAAATAGCTTGTCCTAAACCACGAGAACCGCTGTGCACTAATAAAAATAGATTTTTATAATTTAAATTTAACTGATCCCATAAATCCTGATTGATGACTTTATTCACTTTCTGAAATTCAGCAAAATGATTGCCCCCACCAATTGAACCTAAAGAGCTTTTATAAACATGATTTTGTAATTCGGCAGGTACATTGTCAGTTAACCAAGCATCATCTGCAAAGTCTGAATATTTCTTTAATACTTTTTCTGCTTTATCCAGTTTAAACTTATGAGCTGATAAATCCGTTTGCCACATGCTCATACCACAACCAATATCATTGCCGATTAATGCAGGATATAAATGATTGACTGAGAAAAATGAAGCACCTACAGGATAACCGCGCCCAGCATGCAAATCTGGCATACCTGCCACAGAATGCATGCCTTTTAATTCAGCAGTTTTTTTAAGTTGATCGATCGCGTTACCTTCTGTCCAAGGCGATAAAATTTGAATGGTATTGCCCATTTCCAATCCTTTTATTGTGTAACTTTAAAATATATTTTGATTGGCAGGCGAAGCGAGTTTTAAAATTAAAACTTAGAGATAAACGCCTGCAAAGAGATTTGATTGTAATGTTGTCATAATGTCCTCCTTGCTCGTTAATGGATGAAATAAAGATCGCAATTCTAACAGGTTAAAAATAAAGCACAATCTAAAAATGATATGAATCAAACAGAGATCACAATACTATGCACGCATTTCATTCAATATTATGGATAAAATCCTTGTGACTTAATGAACTGAATAAAAAGTATTTACAAATAAAATCAAAATATTAGATAATTTCTATTCATAAATTTCTCATCATTTGCAATTTTAATATTAAACACTGTTTACTTTTAATAAAACATCGTTTAATATTAATTAAAATTCACTTTTGATCATTTTTAAGTCATCTTTATTACCTATCAATATTAAAAAGATTACTTAAAAAAGAATAACCAGAGGTAACAATATGATTTCCATTTATAAACTGAAACCTGCTTTCCAATCATTGCTTCGACCAATGGTTAAAAAGCTCTATGATGCAAAAATCACTGCGAATCAAGTGACAGTTGCAGCTTGCGTTGGCTCATTAATCATTGCTGCAATCATGGCATTTTTTCTCCCAAATACATTAGTGTTATGGCTAATGCCGATCTGGATGTTCGTTCGCATGGCTTTAAATGCTATTGATGGCATGTTGGCTCGTGAATTTAATCAACAATCTAAACTCGGTGCTTATTTAAATGAGCTGTGCGATGTGATTGCGGACAGCGCCTTGCTCGCTGTATTCATCTTCATTGCTGGCATCAATGGTTATGCTGTTTTACTCATTATCTTTTTAGCATTTTTATCAGAATATGCTGGCGTAATGGCGCCATTAATCGGTGCAAGCCGCCGTTACGATGGTCCAATGGGCAAAAGTGATCGTGCATTTGTCTTTGGCACACTAAGCGTTGTCATTGCACTCAATTTAATCGATATCTATTGGATCAACATTGTGCTCTATATCGTCATTGCATTATTGATCTACACAATTTTCAATCGAATCCGACAAGGCATTCGTGAAACTCAATCATCACAAGAATAATTTTAGGCAATCCATTCACAGATAAATCTAGATAAATCAGAGATCAAGAATAATAAGGAAATAATCATGAGAACAGAAACAACAGCACATTTTATCAGCCATGATGGTGAATCCATTTTCTATCGCCATTGGGCAGCAACAGCGCCAAGTACAGAGAAAAAAGCGATCATGCTATTCCATCGTGGACACGAACATTCAGGCAGAATCGCCCATTTGGTGGATGAATTAGATTTACCTGATTATGATTTCTTTGCTTGGGATGCACGTGGTTGTGGTCAATCACCTGGTGCACGTGGTGATGCACCCAATTTTGGTTGGATGGTGCATGATGCAGAAAGTTTCTTCCAACACATTCAATCCGAATACAATATTCAAGCTGAAAATATCGCAGTAATTGCTCAAAGTGTGGGCGCTGTGATTGCTTCCACTTGGATTCATGATTATGTGCCTAAAATCCGCGCTTTAGTTTTAGCTTCACCCGCATTTAAAGTGAAGCTCTATGTGCCTTTTGCGATTCCAGGTTTACGTTTAATGTATAACATTCGTGGTAATTTCTTTGTGAATAGCTATGTTAAATCTCACTACTTAACGCATGATGAAGAGCGCCAAGAATCCTTCAATGCTGATCCATTGGTTGAGCGTCCAATTTCTACTAAAATTTTATTGGATCTATTTGATACATCGAAACGAATCGTTGCGGATGCGGCATCCATTCATGTACCAACACAGCTCTTAATTTCAGGCTCAGATTGGGTGGTTAAAAGAAAACCACAAACAACTTTCTTTAAAAACTTAAGCTCTAAAACAAAAGAAATGCATGTATTGAAAGGCTTTTATCACGATACATTGGGTGAAAAATATCGTGGCATTCCGATTCATAAAGCACGTACTTTCATAGAAAAAGCATTCAGCCAGCCAATTGAAACGCCGAATTTAATTGATGCAGATAAAACTGGCTACACTGCTGAAGAATCTATAAAACTCGCTAAACCTGAAAAGTGCCTATTTAAAAAGATGTATTGGGCATTCACAAAGAAAGGCTTATGTTTTGCTTCTCGCACATCTGACGGTGTGAAGTTAGGCATTGAAACTGGTTTTGATTCGGGCAGTACATTGGATTATGTTTATCGCAATCAACCCACAGGCTTAACTGCTTTTGGTCGCTTCTTAGATTTTAAATATTTGGATGCGATTGGCTGGCGCGGGATTCGTCAACGCAAAGTTAACTTAGAAAAAATCTTAAAAACAGCCATTGAAACACAACAAGCTGATAAAAAAAATGTACACATTGTGGATGTTGCAGCTGGTCACGGACGCTATATTTTAGAAACTGTGAATCAGTTACCTAAAAAACCAAAATCTATTTTACTGCGTGATTACAGTGAATTGAATGTTGAAAAAGGCACTGATTTAATTGCACAAAAAGGGTTAACCAAAATTGCAACATTTGAGCGTGGCAATGCATTCAGTGAAGAAGAGTTATCCAACTTAGCAACCAAACCAACGATCGCAATTGTTTCTGGCTTATATGAACTCTTTGGGGAAAATCATCTATTACAAAGTTCATTGAAAGGTTTAGCCAATAGTATGGAAGAAGGTAACTATTTGATTTACACTAATCAACCATGGCATCCACAATTAGAATACATCGCGCGCGCTTTAACGAGTCATCGCGAAGGCCAACAATGGGTAATGCGCCGTCGTACTCAATTAGAAATGGACCAATTAGTAAAAGAAGCAGGCTTTACGAAACAAAATATGCTCATTGATGAATGGGGAATTTTCACTGTATCAATCGCGGTGCGTAATGGAAAAACTGAATAAAAAGCTCTGGAAACAAAAAGGAATATGGCTATTATCTTTAGCCGTATTCTTTTATCTCACTTACAATACCGCCAACTATTTTACTATTTGGCGCGCAAAAACTGAGATCATTCCACACATTATGTTTCAATGGGAAAACAAAATCCCATTGATTCCATGGACAATTATTCCTTATTGGACAGAAAATCTCTTCTATGGCTTAGCCATTTTATTAACGGTTAATAGCAAACAACTTAAAACATTGGGCAAACGTTTATTCGCCACACAAATCATCTGTGTTTTGGGTTTTTTGCTCTTTCCATTGCAACAAATCAATGTTATCAGTCGCCCTGAAGTTCAAGGCTTCTTTGGTTGGTGGTTTGATTCTTTAATGAAATTTGATCATCCTTATAATCAAGCGCCCTCTTTGCACATTGCCCTTTTAGTTGTGTTATGGACTTTTTATACAGAGCGATTCTCTAAAAAATGGCATTGGCTCATCAGTATTTGGTCGATATTGATTGGTGCTTCTGTATTAACAACATGGCAACATCATTTTATTGATATTCCTGCGGGCATGTTAGCGGGGGCTTTAGCCATTTGGATTTTCCCAAATCACATTCAATCACCTTTGTATGTGCCAAAACTCTCTAAAAACTGGAAATGGTTTGGTGTATATTTCACTTTATCGGTTATTCTCGCCATGATCGCAATTGTGAATAAACATGCTTGGTTGTGGTTATTGTATCCTGCTTCTTCGCTCTTGATTGTGGCTTGTAATTACGGATTCTTTGGTAAAAAAGGCTTTCCTAAACAGAAAAATGGCAATTATGCATTGAGCCAATGGATTCTATTTTTGCCTTATATCCTTATTGCAAAGATTAATGCCAAACTTTGGACGCGCAAAAATAACCCTTATGACAAAGTTTTGCCGAATCTATTTTTAGGCTCGATTCCCAATGCCAAAAATGCTCGCCAGTTTAAAAGCTTAGTGGATTGCTGTGCAGAGATTCCATTCAATGGGCACAAAGCCATGAATTATTATCCCAATTATTTATTGGATATGACGCCATTATCTTTGGATGAATGTGAGCATGCTGCCAATACCATCAATAAAGCCATTCGTAATGGCGATACTTTAGTTTTCTGTGCTTTGGGCTATTCAAGAAGCGCTGCAAGTTTGGTGGCTTATTTAGTGGTTTATCGCAATTATTCAGTCAACCAAGCGATTAAACAGCTGAAAAAAGCACGCAAAGATATCGTATTAAATAAAGAACAGATCAAAATTATAAGGAGATTAACGTGGAAATATCCGTATTAATTGCGCTATTAAAACAAGGCAAATTAATCAATCGATCATCTTGGGCAATATTCATCATCACAGCGTTGAGTATTGCTTATTTTGCACCTTTTAGATTTGCAATTATTGTCATTTTACTTGCGTTTGTATTGCTGATCGCACAAACCTATTATGCACTTCACATTGCGATGGATTATGAGTTTTTCCAATTATTACAAAATGAATCCCCAAGCATTGAAAACTTGGAAGCCTTTGACCAAATCTTACTGAAACACAAACTCATTAAAAACCTTGAACCTGATACAACAAGAAGCTTAGATAGCAGAATCGCAGGGATTATTTGCTTAGTGAAATTACAAATCACTTATTTGGTTTTACAAGTGACTTTATATCCATTGTTATTGATTATGGTGCTGTGTTTCTAAAATTTTATTTTTATAGGCATTCTGTACATAAACCTATAAGCAATTTATATACCTAATATATATAGAAATAATGATATTATTAGCCGAATAATTATTACTCCCTTAAGAACAATACGGAATAAGTTAATGGAACTAGAATTAGATCGCAATGCTCCTTCTTTAGATCGTGATGAAAGATCTTTAAAACTCACTCAAGAAAGAGAATTAGAACTACAAAAAGGAAATGTTAGTTTAGAAGCAGGCTATGAAAAGTTTAATGAATTAACTCAAAATAATATTCTTATTAATAGTTTATCCAATGATGAATTAACATTCTTAAAACAAAAAATTAGCGAAACCGCTTACATTAAGTCAGGAAATCCTATAAATATTAGTAAGCTTGATTATAATATTGAACATAATTTAGTACAGGCTCGTGGTTATGGTTATACGCTAAGCATAGAGTTGGACAAAGCTGGGTTTGAAAAGCCATTAGCAATACGTGAAGCTTTAGAATCGTTGAAAGATGTAGAAAAAAATCATCATCAAACGGTTAAAGATTGTGGCTTTTTAGAACAAATGATTGAACAAGCATTAGATTATCGTAATAAAGAAATAATGATACAAGAAGTTCAACGAGATCAAGCTAGTAAAGGAATTTCAGGAATATGGAACAGAATTACTGGTCAGTTGCCAAATAGCCACCCCACACTTGAAGAAAGACCTCTTTCAAAAGAAGAAATTATCCATACCCTAAATATTTCTGATGTGAAAACAGATAGTTTTTTAAAATTCTTAGATGAACGATTACCCGACATTCAAAAAGATCCCAGAGAATCTATCCATAATTTAAAAAGCATTACTACTGTTAGCCAAGCACAGTTAGACAGCTTATCCTCTCAAATTAAAGAGACTCTAGAACAAACTCATTCTCTAGCTGTAGATAAAGATG
>NZ_MVDN01000014.1 GCF_002006795.1 Wohlfahrtiimonas populi
TAGATAACAATAAAATAGAAATTAAGTCTGATTTTAACAAAAATCTTTTTAGTATAACTGGTAATAGTCTATACAATTATTCATCATCAAATAATATTCTATTAACTGACAAAGATGGACAAGATTTGATGTCAGCAAAATATTCGTTTGATCAACTAGCTTCGAATAATTGGAGCTTAAATAATACGAATATAAATTATGGCTTTAATCAGAATACAAATGAAAAATGGGAGTTCACTTCAAGTACTGTTACTTCAAATATATCAAATATGACATCTCTGTCAGGGGCTCTAAATATTAATAATTTAACCAGTGATTACAGCGCTATGCTTGAATATAAACAGCAATACTCTGATTATTTCAAGTTAGGTGAGTATTCTGAATCTAATATGTTTAGTTCTTCGTACAACTTTTCATTAGCAAATAACGATGGTAACATTATAACTAATAATGAATGGCTAAGGAGCAGAGGCAATGAAGTATTTACGGCAGAACTTAATTCAAATATAAAATTTGGTGACATAAATTCAGCAAATTTGGATTGGAATGCTTCCTATGTAAACTCAGACGACCTCACAGAAATCAAACTAAACACTAGCGGTACAATAGGGACAAAATCACAAAATAGAGTGAGTGTTGAAAGTACTACAACGTTTAAAAATATATTTGGCAATAATACAAATGGAGAAGTTGGAATAAATTACCAATATTCTAGCGACAAAAAAGATACAGCCAACATTAATGCCAAGCTATCTTCTAACTATTCCCCAAATGAATTTACTGATTTAAAGTTTAGCGCTAATGGTGAGTTACAATTATACCAACCCTCACAAAGTAATATTCACATAAATAGTGAGGCAATATTTAAAAATGTATTTGGTAATAAACATATAACAGCCAACCTAGGTGGTGAGTATACGATAACAAATAAACAAAGCAATTATAATCTTTTTGGCAATTTATCTTATCAAAGAGGTAATTTGAATTCTGATATAGGTGTCACAGTTAATAATAATTCTCAGTCTATTAAATGGGAATTAGGTTATATCGAAGGAAACAAAAATAGCAATGTAAATTTCAATATTTTCACTGAATATGCTAACCCTAGAAACCAATTTAATAATCAAGATAAAGGATTTAGATTTGGAGCGGGTCTAAAAATAGATTTTTAAATTAACTTTTCCCCTAGAACTATCTAGGGGATTAATTTGAATTACAGATTTATATCATTACTTTTCTATGTGTTTAATATAGATATAATTTCCTCTATTATTAAGATCAATAGCAATATAGCCATTATTAGTTATCCCAGAAACAGGAAAAGGAGGAGAAGGTGCATCGGGGCTCAGTCTTCCTATCTCCACCCCTTTCTCATCAGGATATAAAAAAATAGGAACCATTTCATTACTTGCATTGAAATACGTCATTCCTTCCTGAACTTTTAATAACTCAATATTTTTCTTTGCCAACTCAAGAATTGTTGGTTGAGTGGTATTAGGTATTGATTTGGGAATACTATTAACTAATTTTTCAATATTATCAGGCATGATAGAAACAAACAGCTTGTTGTTATCTCCATATACTATAGTTGGTAAATAATCTTGAGATTGAGGAGAAAACGCCCCAGCAATACGTAAATAAATAAAACCAGTAAAGGTCATTCTTGACACCAAATCAATATATTCTTGATCCTTAACTTTAGGAACTTTATCTTCCACAATCGCTCGATTTAGTAATTCTGGAATTCGTGTTTCATATAGCCCTGCAATACTATAATCACTATGAATAGGTATCCAGCGTATATTAACTTTATCTAAATATGCGCGGGTTTTATCATATAGCTCTTTGCTCTTAGCCAACGTTGGAAAATAAAAAACATACATATATTTTCCCTCCTCTTGACTACCTTCTTCAATCCAAGGCATGCTCTCAAGAATACGAAGAGCATTTGCTGCTTCAGATTCTGTTAATATTCCTGTCTTTCCAATGGCTTCATCATCAATATTTGTAGGCCATATTACATCAGCTTGAGTTATTCCTAAGCAAAATGTTATGAGTAGAATAGACTTTATAAAGTTTCTCATAATCTTCCTTTGATTATTAATTCGATATTTTAATTTATTAGAGAATCAAGTGATGTTATAAAATTATTACTATTAGTTGAATAGTTGAATATTAGTTCATTACTTATTTGGTTGGAGTGCTACTTCTTCATCTTTGATATATTTTACATATATATAATTACCACGCCCACTTAAATCTAATGCAATATAACCATTATCTGTAATACCTGAGATAAGATTAGAGGGATCATCTACGCTGAAAGCACCTAAACCTATACCATCTTGGCTAGGATAAAGGAAATATGGTACAAAATCATCACTTTGATTGACATATCTTGCATTTTTCTCAACATTATATAATTTGAATTTTTTCTTTGCTAATTCAGCGATAGAAGGCTTAGCTATTCTCTGTGAAGTTACAGGAATATTACCAATAACATCTTCTACATTATTCGGTGCTATATCTATTGACAATTTATTAGCATCACCATAAATCACTGTTGGAAAATAAGATTTTGCTTCTGGAGAGAAAAAAGTTCCTGCTCGTAAATAAACAAAGCCAGTAAATGTCATACTAGATAATAAGTTTACATATTCTTGATCTTTAATGTCAGGAATAATATTGCTTTGAAATGCATTTGCTAATGCTACTGGAGTGCGTGTTTCATATAACCCATCCACACTATTCTCTCCATGTATTATTGGTATCCAACGAATATTCACTTGATCTAGGTAAGGTCGTGTTTTGCTGTAAAGCTCTTGACTTGCTGTAGATGTAGGAGTGTAAAGTACGTACATGTACTTTCCTTCACCTTTCTGAATACCTTCCTCAATCCATGGCATACTTTCTAATACACCCAATATATTTTTAGAATGGTTTTCAGTTAATACACCGATTTTCCCTATCATTTTATCATCTGTCTTTTCAGGCCAAATGACTTCAGCATGCGCCACACCTAAATACATTAAAAGTAATAACATAGATTTATTCAAATACTTCATTATTTTCCTTTCTTATCATCTTTAAAGCTAAGTAATATCAGTATTGTAAATGAAATAATTATAAAACACACTGTAAATAGGCAAGCTATTTGTACCCCTATTGTTCTATCTTAAATAATTTAAGTTCTTTAATGAAAATATTATTTATAGTTATTCTTCATTTCACTTGGTAAAAATCCAAAGCGTTGCCTAAAATAATAAGCAAATCGGGAACCTGATTCATAGCCTGCTTCTTGTGCGATATCTTCAATATTCCAATGGGTTGTTTGCAATAAAGTTAAGCCATAACTTGTGCGTACATTTTGTATGAGTTGGCTCACACTCGTATTTTCATTAGCAAGATGCCTACGCATTGTGCTTTCGCCTAAATGAAAATACTGTGCGATCTCTTTGGCTTGCCATTTTTGGTTCGGTGCTTGAGAGATTAATTGTGTGATTTTTTGAGATAACGTTAAGTTTTCAGCACTCGAAAATACAATGTCCATTTGCTCTAGCCAAATCAAGATCTCCACAAATTTATGATTCACTAGATCAGGATGATCAATGGTGGTGAGTTGATGAGATATCTGTAGAAAACTCTCTTTAAACGATTCAGGAATATTCTTTAAGATTTGAACATCCTCTAAATATGCTGAATGAAGGCTTTCTCGCATCTTTTCATAATATTTTAATGGCTTTGATTCCCACGTAAAATAACATGCCAAATAGCTATCATCTTCAGGATTTAAATTAATAATATCCAATGTTGTACCCGCAGGAATCACCAATATTTCACCTGCATGAATCGTAGATTTTTGATGATCAATTTCGATGATTTTAGTGCCTTGCAACACTAAAATCACCATAGGATTTAGACAGAAAATTTGGGTTAGAGGTTGTTCATAGCGTTGAAAAATTGTCGCACAAGTGCCGATATCTTCAAATATTAATAATTGCTTTGAACTCTCCAAACTCACTGCATTCTCCTTAATTATTTTATTTATCGGCCAAAAGTATACGTCATCGTTGCTTTGCCAATCGTGTGATGATTTGCCATAAAGCCAATAAACGCAGGCGATGCAGCTTCTGATTCTGGAATATTATCAATATCTAACGCATATAACGTAAATTGATAATGATGTGTTCTTCCTTCTGGTGGACAAGCGCCACCAAAAGTATTGATACCATAATCATTGCGAATGCTCCAAGAACCTTTTGGCATCAACTCTACAGAACTACCAGCATTTTCAATAATACCTGTTGTTGCAGGTGGAATATTCGCAACCACCCAATGCCACCAGCCCGATCCTGATGGTGCATCTGGATCATACATAGTCAAAATAAAGCTTTTAGTATCTTTGGGCGCGTTTTTCCATTCCAATGCAGGTGAAATATTTCCCCCCTGACAACCAAACTGATTAAACATGTGCTTATTTGTCAATCCATTGGCTTCAAGATCTGGGCTTGAAAGCGTAAAATCCTGCGCATTTGCACAACCCAACATAGCAGATAAAACCAATACTAATTTTCTCATAAAATTACTGATCCTTAGTGAATAATAAGGCATCTAGTTTCACTGAAATATGGGTGATTCACCATGCAGAATCAATCTAGTTTAATACAAATTCGCTCACTTGAATTAATTTACACAATAAAAAAGGAATCACAATAGTGATTCCTTTTAATATTGCTAAATATTGGTTAATAAATTACTTCGCTTATTCACCCCAAATTGCTGGTAATTTAAAGCCTGGAAATTTTTGATCAACGTATGCTTTGAATTCATCTGAATTATAAGCATCTGTCATATCTTTTAACCATACAGCATCTTTATCTTTTGGCTTCACAGCACTCCAGTTTACATAAGCAAAGCTTGGCTCTTGGAACAATGCTTCTGTTGGTTTGATACCAGCATCAATTGCGTAGTTTCCATTGATCACAGCGAAATCTACATCAGCACGAGCACGCGGTAATTGCGCTGCTTCTAATTCAATGATCTCGATGTTTTTAGGATTTTCAACGATATCTTTTTTCAAAGCCAATAAAGGATTTACGCCTTCTTTCAATTTAATCCAACCCAATTCATCCAACATCACTAATGCACGCGCATTGTTACTTGGGTCATTTGCAACAGCAACTGTACTACCATCTTTCACATCATCCAAGTTAGTTAATTTACCTGTGTAAATGCCCAATGGTGCTGTTGGCACTTGGAAAACTTCGATCAAATCCAATTTATGTTGATCTTTGAATAGATCAAAATAAGGCTTATGTTGGAATACGTTGATGTCTAAGTCGCCATCCGCCAATGCAATGTTCGGGCGTACATAATCAGTGAATTCCACCAATTTAACTGTATAGCCTTTTTTCTCCAATTGTGGACGCACGGAATCACGCACCATATCTGCAAACATGCCAGGCGTTGTGCCAATTGTAATCTCTTTCTTTTCTACAGGTTTATCTGATGCTGTTGTTGCCGCATCGTTGCCTTGACCACAACCTGCCAATACTAAGCTCAATGCCAATGCGCTTACTGTTAATGCTTTTGACCATAATTTTTTCATGCTAAAACTCCTCAACTATCCCAACAATTTATAAAACTAACGTTTATCTAATTTTCTAGCAATGCTATTGCCAATGGATTGCATCAAGATCACTAGAATGGATAAAACTGCCACAATGAAAACAATGAATTCAGTTTGGAAACGGTAATAACCATAACGAATGGCTAAATCACCCAAACCACCGCCACCAATCATCCCAGCTGCTGCGCTGTACGATAAAACACTGATGGCTAAAACTGTAATACTTGAAACCATGCTCGAACGGCACTCTGATAACAACACTTTAAAAATAATCGTGAATGGCTTTGCGCCCACAGATTCAGCAGCTTCAATCATGCCACGCGGCACTTCACGCAAGTTTTGTTCAACTAAACGAGAAAAGTAAAATACCGCTGAAACTGTTAATACAAATGATGCTGCAACTGGCCCAATAGATTTACCAATGATCACTTTCGTTAATGGAATCAAAGCAATCATTAAAATCACAAACGGAAATGCACGCATAAAGTTCACGCTCGCATTCAATACATGATGGACAGCAGGATTAGCAAATAATTGATTCTTCCCTGTTAAAAATAGGTAAATTCCTAAAACTGTACCGAGCAAAACACCTAAAACTGTTGAAATGCCAACCATCACAAATGTTTGCCAAAACGCTAATAAAATCTCATCTTGAATTGCTAAAATATTTTGTACTGCTTCATTGAATCTTTCTAACATCTTAATCTTCTCTCACCAACTCTTGACCAATCGCTGATTGCGCATGGATTTTGTTATCCTGCACTTCCACAATTTCCACAATTTCTCCATGATTTAACAATGCAGCACGATGGCATAAATTGCGAATCACGCTCATTTCATGCGTCACAATCACAATCGTGACATTGAAGCGCTCGTTGATCTCTTTTAGGCAACTTAATACACTGCGAGTTGTTGAAGGATCTAATGCGCTTGTTGGCTCATCTGCGAGGATCACAGAAGGATTCGATGCTAAAGCACGCGCAATCCCAACACGTTGCTTTTGTCCGCCTGATAATTGTGAGGGATAATGATTAATGCGATCGCTTAAATGCACGATTTCCAAGCATTCAGCCACGCGTTTTTCAATATCTTGTTTGCTCCAACCTGCGATTTCCAATGGAAATGCAATATTTTGCGCAACTGTACGATTGGATAATAAATTGAACTGTTGAAACACCATGCCAATTTTTTGGCGCGCTAAGCGCAAATCATCTTTAGATAGCTTTGTGAGATCTTGATCACCCACTTGAACAGAGCCTTGATCAGGTCTTTCTAATAAATTAATTAAACGCAATAATGTTGATTTTCCAGCACCTGAATAACCCATTAAGCCAAAAATCTCGCCCTTTTCAATACGCAATGTTGTTGGGCGAACAGCACCGAACCAAGTGTTATCTTGATTTTGATATTGCTTGGCAATGTTATCCAAGAAAATCATACAAACAAACTCCTAACCAAAAATTAAGCCCGATGTGATCAACACAACGGGCTTAACAGGAATAAGTTTGATGCATGATTAACTTCAAAATATGAATAACGATGACATCCACTGTTTAGCTGTTTTTCGCCCGCAATCTGTGTCAAATCGGCGCTATTAAAAAATAGTTTTTTAATTAAACTCCTTTTAGCTCTATTGGTCAATCATTTTTTCAAATTAATTTCTATTTAAACGTAAATTACACATTGCCGTTATAAATAATAATGATTATCATTATCGTTTTATTATTTACCCAATGACAGGATATTTTTCATGTTTAAGAAAGCTTCTTTATGGTTGGCACTTGGTTTAGTTGCAGCACAAATCTCTACTCATGCTTTAGCAAATCAAGCAATTTCTATTGGTGAAATACAAACCATAAATTCATCTATTCTGAATGAAAATAGAGAAATTCAAATCTATTTACCGCCATCTTATGAAAAATATCCTAATCAAGATTATCCTGTGATCTACCTTTTGGACGGAGAAAATAACTTCCATTACTTCACAGGATTCGTGCAAAAATTATCTAAAGTGCCTTATCCTTCTATGCCCGAAATGATTGTGGTTGGCATTGTGAATACTGAACGCTCACGTGATTTAACACCAACGGCACAGCGATTTGATTCTGAAGCTAACGATAATAAGCGCATCGAAGGCACAACTGGCGGCAATATGGCTTTCTTCCAATTTTTAGAAACAGAAGTGATGCCAGATATTGAGAAAAAATATCGTACCAACGGTTTAAATATTTTTGTGGGTCACTCTTTTGGCGGAATCACAGCATTGAATCATATGCTCAATGGTACAAAAGAGATGCAAGCTTACATCGTGCATGATCCTAGCATTTGGTGGGATGATGAAGTGATGTTAAAACGTTTCCAAGAGGTTAAAGGCAAAGATTTTAATCATAAAAAACTCTTTATGACACAAGTGGGTGACAGCGAAAGTAAAGGACATTTAACAGGCCATTACAACGGCATTCAAAAATTGGATATGTATCTCAAAGAAAAGCCATTCAAAAATTTAAGCTATCAATACGCACAATATGCAGGTGAGGATCACGGTTCTGTGCCATTGAAAGGCAATTTAGATGGCTTACGTTATGTATTTGATGGCATTCAAGTGAATATGAAAGCCATCCCTGAAAATCCAAATTTAGTGAAAGAGCAATATGCAAAATTGAGCCAAAATCTTGGCTTTGAAATTCAACCAAGCGAACCTTATTTGGAAACAGTTTTGAATTACTTAAAGCACTCTGATGACAAAAAAGTTTCTGAACAATTCCAAAATTACATTATCTCTATTTATCCAAAAGGTAATGTTGCTAGCTCAATAAACAAGTAATCTTAGTCATAAAAAAGCCCTGACTTTCAGGGCTTTTTTTAAAACTTAATTCTATAAACACAGCGTTGCCCTGCTTCTAATAAATATTGCTCACGCTGAATAGAAACATCCTTGCCTAAAATAGATTGGAATAATTGCAATTCCGAACGACAAAACTTTTGGCAGACTTTGGCAGCAGAGCAAATTGGGCAATGCTCTTCAATTAAAAGATAATCATCGCCATCTTTTTCTAAATGCGCCATATAGCCTTCGTTAAAACGCATTTCTGTGAGTTTTTTCAATCGCCCCACAACAGTATCAGCTCGGCAATAATTTTCGTATTGCTGTAATACCTTATGTTCGCGTTCATTAATAAGCTTGCTTAATCCTTCTTCTCCAAAAACTTCTTTGACAGAATCAATGAGTTGAATAGTTAATTGTGCATGGCTATCAGGAAAATAGCGATTGCCTTCTTGTGTAATGATCCATTGCTGTTTTGGTCTTCCTACTTGAATTTCGTCATTCTTTTCACCATCAATCAATCCCATTTTGAATAATTTTTGCACGTGTTGGCGAGCTGCTTCTCCACTCATAGATAAGTGTTCAGCAATTGATGTTGTACCAATTGGTGCATTTTTCTTGATACAAAAAAGCACCTTATGCAATGCACTCGATAAACCATTATCCAAGTTTTTACTTGTATTATTCATACTTCCCAATGTATTATCCAATCGAATACTTGGATAATAAACAGGAATCCTAAAAATGTCTAGTGAACAACCTTTACAAACAGCAGAAACCAGTGCTTCTTGGGCTGATCTTTTTAGCAATGGTAACGCCCTCAGAACCCTCACTTTAGTCGGCGGTGTGGCACTTTATGCCATCAATATGTACATCGTTACAACCATTCTTCCTAACATCGTCAATGACATTGGCGGTTTAGAATTTTTCTCGTGGAATACAACGTTATTCATCGTGACTTCCATCATTGGCTCCACAATGACCAATAAATTAGTCATAAATTTAGGGCCAAAACGTGCTTATTTATTAGCATTGTTACTATTTGCCGTTGGCTCAATTGGTTGTGCCATCGCATTCAACATGCCATTTTTATTATTAGGCCGTGCATTCCAAGGTTTAGGTGGCGGTATTATGTTTGCACTCGGCTATACGCTGATTCGCATTGTATTTGAGCAACATTTGTGGACAAGAGCTACTGCATTGGTATCTGCAATGTGGGGATTATCCACACTATTTGGCCCAACTATTGGTGGATTCTTTGCACAAGGTGGACATTGGCGCTGGGCTTTTTGGTCGTTATTGCCATTCATCGCTATATTAGCAGTTATTGTAAATAGCCAAATCACGCAGAAAATCACAGAGCAAGACAGTGAGCAACCAAAAATTCCTTTCTATTCACTAAGTTTACTCATTCTATCTGTCATTTTTATCTCATTATCTAGCTTAAAAGAAGAAATTGTATGGACGAGCATTTGCTTAATTCTAGGCTTAATTACATTAGTTTGGATGATTAAAGTAGATAAAAATTCTAGCAATAAACTATTACCAACTGGCGCTTATAACCTGAGCACAACATTATGTAGAACATATTTAGTAATGGTGTTATTGATGATAGCAATGACAACAGAGATATTTGTGCCCTATTTTCTACAAATCATTCATGGGATGAAACCATTAAGTGCTGGCTATATGACAGCAATTATGGCAGCAGGCTGGACAATTTCAGCCCTACCAAGTGCCGCTAAACTTGGGCAAACTCGCAGAATGCTCATGATGACTGGCCCATTTGTTGTAACATGCTCGCTAATCGTTTTAGCCTTTACAATGTCTAATAATATTTATACAGAGGTTTTACTGTTCATTATTTATGGTTTTGCATTATTTGGCATTGGTTTTGGTATTGGTTTAATTTGGCCACATTTATTAAATTTAGTATTTATGTCAGCGCCAAAGGGAGAAGAAACATTAACGTCCGCATCCATCACAACAGTGCAATTATATGCAACTGCATTAGCGGCAGCTTTTGCAGGATTAGTTGCTAACCAAGCAGGATTAGTGAGAATCGGCGGTGTGATTGGTGCGCAAGTGGCATCGAATTGGCTATTTGCTCTATTTTCAATTGCACCAGTATTGGCAATATTTTTGGTGATCAAGATTTTGAAATTGCCGATGTTTCAGGTTAATCACTAACAAAAAAGCCTTTGCTTTCGCAAAGGCTTTTTTAATATGGTGGACATAGGTGGAATCGAACCACCGACCCCAGCATTATGAGTGCTGTGCTCTAACCAGCTGAGCTACATGTCCGTACTATGTTGAGGGATGCGATTATAAAGACATTTCATAGCATCGTCAATACTCATTTTGCACCAAAAATTAGCATTACTATATAGATTCTGATTCTTTGGTTGGCAACAACCATGTTAACAGACCTAAAATTGGTAAAAATGATGTACATACAAACACAGTTTGCAAACTTGTTTGATCAGCAAGCCAGCCCAAGAAAACAGCACCAATCCCACTCATACCAAACATTAAGCCAAAGAAGATTCCCGCAATCATTCCCACATTCCCCGGCACTAATTCTTGGGCAAATACCACAATCGCTGAAAATGCTGATGCCAATATTAAACCGATAAAAACTGATGCGATGATTACGCCAATGAAAGGTAAATGTGGCAAAGCTAACGTGAATGGTAATGCGCCAATCATGGAGAACCAAATCACTTTTCTTCTCCCAATTTTATCGCCAATTGGTCCACCAATGAATGTACCAATTGCAATGGATGCCATAAATATAAAGACTAAAATTACCGCGTTTGAGCGCTCTACATGGAACTTTTCAATCAAATAAAAACTAAAGTAATTCGTGAAATTCGACATATAAAAATATTTAGCGAAAATCAAAACTGCTAAGATTAATAATGCCCATAATGTGCGAGTTTTACCGTAAGGAAAAGTTACTTCTTTAGTTTGCCCTTTCGGCTTTGCTTTTTGATGCTGGCTTCCCCAGCGCCCTAAATAAGCCAATAACCCAACAGCTAAAATACCAACACCTGCAAACCAAAATACATTCTTTTGATTAGCATATTTCACAATAATAATCCCTGCAATCAATGGTCCTAATGATGAACCCAAATTTCCACCCACTTGGAATATGGATTGGGCTAAACCATATCTTCCGCCTGATGCAATTCGTGTTAAACGCACAGCTTCAGGATGGAAAATTGAAGAGCCAACACCCATCATCGCAGCCGCAATTAATAAATGAGTATAATTGGTTGCAAAGCCCAATAATACAACGCCACTCGATGTAGCTAACATTCCAAAAGGTAATAAATAAGGCTTAGGCTTTCGATCCGTAAAAAAGCCAATCCCTGGCTGTAAAATGGATGCTGTCATTTGATACACCAAGCTGATTAAGCCAATTTGGGCAAATTCTAGCGCAAAATTCACTTGTAATAATGGATAAATCGCCATCAACATCGACTGAATTAAATCATTACTTAAATGCGCCATTCCAATCATTAATAATATTGGGAAAGCAGTTTTTATCGGGCTTTGTGGCTGTATCACGACAATATCCTAAAATATTTTTGGATATTCATTTAAGCAGATATTATATTAATTGCATACGATAAATTTTCTCAATCTGCTATGGCAGTTTCACTTGTAGAATTTTAGGTTCAGCATCATCATTCATTGTTCTACGAATTGGTGCAGGCAAATGTTTATATTGCACACCAGATAATGAAATTGAGCGCTCATCAGGATTCCATATAAATGGCTTTTGAGTAATGGGATCAATCGCTAAATCGCCCTGAGATTTTAGAAACTCAGCAATATCTTTCTCTTGGATTTGATTTTTCATCATCAAATATTTCAGATAAACCATATTGTGATAATTTCGCTGAGTATCATTTCGCTCTAAATAGCCTGATTGCCACATTGGATGTCGACAATCCATCACCAACAAATTATTGGTAACATCGTGACATAATTTATTCACCAATTTTTGCGTTGCTGAATCATAAGGATTGGATTGATACAACGCTTCCATCTGGCTCTTTTTCAAATAATAATCATTGAGTTCTGCAATAGATAAATCTCCTATTGCCAATATCGGTTCAAATAAAACAAAAGCTAATCCTGATTCATGCTTCAAAGCCAATAATGTTGCTTGATGAATGTGCTTTGTATAATCTTGCCCCAAGATCATCAATGCCAAAAATTCAGGATGATGCAATAGTTGCTCAGAATATTTGCTATTCAATAATGCATCCAAATATTGATCCATAATCTGTTGCATTGCACCTGCAATCATCACATCAATTAAATTACTTTTCTGTTCCAAATAAACCATTTGATTGATTCGTCTTTGCAATAAAGATAAGACTTCAATGCCTTGATCAGCTTTCCCTCCTGAAATCAAAATCACTGAATTAGCCAATTGCATCTTCAGAATATTCAAAAGATAATTATATGCAGGCAACGGCATCACTATATATCCTTCACGAGGAAAAAATAGCGTATGTGCAACAGGATAATGGCTGAAAATATCATCATAACGCTGAATCAATGCATCATTATTTTTTAATAATTGCTGAATATTAGATTGATTTTGGATGGTTTTTTCTATGCAATTTGCATCGTTATATTCAAAACATAATGGATTCGTTCTGACGAAGTTTGCTGAATCTTCCCATTGCAATAAGCCTTGTAAATAATCTAGTTTCTTTAATTCTAAAGCTATCTGACTAATCTCTTCACTCGATAACATATCTGCTTCAGGTAATGCTTCAAAAATCGCTGCATAATCTTTGGCAAAAGCTGTTTTAGTTACATTGTAATAATCATCTTTTGCATAAGTCGCACCTAGCAAAGCTATAAAGCGATTATTTTCTAGTAAATTAGCATCCAATGGCTTTGGCGTGATCAATTCTTTAACTTCAGGCAAAAGCTCAACTTGCTCTTCCGCCACCGAAAAAGACGTTAACCCAAAAATAATTAATGATGCACAAATAAGAGATTTTTTCATAGTTTATTTATTATTAAACAATTAATTAGCGATATTATAAAACTTCGATTATAGCTTATCCCAATAAAATATTTGCAATTCCTCACACAAAAGAGCTTGCATAATAATTTTTCAAGCGTACTATCATGATAGTACAGTATTAAGATGATTCGAAAATCAAAGGAAGATTATGCAACCCCGTTTAAAAATTGCGATCCAAAAATCTGGTCGCCTGAGTCAAGAATCAGAAGCATTATTCAAACAATGTGGCTTAAAAATGATCATACAAAAAGATAAGCTCATTGTTCATGTGGAAAATATGCCAATTGATATTCTTCGCGTTCGTGATGATGATATTCCTGGCTTAGTATTTGATGGCGTTGTGGATTTAGGCATCATTGGGCAAAACGTTTTAGAAGAAGAAAGCTTAAGTCGCCAAGGAAAAATGGATAATGAATACATCACATTGAAAGAATTACCTTTTGGTGGTTGCCGTTTATCTCTCGCGATTCCTAAAGAAATGCCGTATGAATCAGTGCAATCTTTAAAAGATACACGCATCGCAACATCATATCCTTATCTTTTAAAACGCTTTTTAGATAGTAAAAATGTGCCATTCAAAACATCTATGCTGAACGGTTCAGTGGAGGTTGCACCGCGCGCAGGTTTATCTGATGCAATTTGTGATCTCGTTTCTACAGGTGCAACATTGGAAGCTAATGGCTTACGTGAAGTGGATGTGATTTATCGTTCTAAAGCAGTGATCATTCAATCCACAAATGCAATGGATGATACCAAGCAAGCATTGATTAATAAATTAATGACTCGCATTCAAGGTGTAACACAAGCGACTGAATCTAAATACATTATGCTCCATGCACCTAAAGATCGTTTAGATGAGATCTGTAGCTTATTGCCAGGTGCGGAAATGCCAACTATTTTACCACTCGGTAACGACCAAACACGTGTAGCAATGCATATGGTGAGCACAGAGTCTTTATTCTGGGAAACCATGGAAGCCCTAAAAGCCAAAGGCGCCAGTTCAATTTTAGTTTTACCTATTGAAAAAATGATGGAGTAACAATGCGTACCGTAGTTTGGAAAGATTTATCCGCCGAAGAGCAATCACAAGTTTTACAGCGCCCTGTTCAAATGAGCGCACAGAGTTTAGAAGATAATGTTCGTGCCATTGGCAATGCGATTCAACAAGAAGGCGATGCAGCCTTGATCCACTTCACTGAGAAATTTGATAAAACACTGCTAACAGATCTTGTTTTACCACAATCAGCATTTGCAAAAGCTGAACAAAATTTATCAGATGAGTTTAAAAAAGCCATTCAAAATGCTTATAACAACATCGCTAAATTCCACGAAGCACAGAAACCTGAGCCGATTTCGATTGAAACACAAAAAGGTGTTTTATGTGAAGTATTGACACGCCCGATTGAAAAAGTTGGTTTATACATTCCAGGTGGCACAGCGCCATTATTTTCCACTGTACTAATGCTCGCTATTCCTGCAAAAATCGCAGGTTGCAAACGCATTGTATTGGCTTCTCCACCAACAATTGCGGATGAAATCATCTATGCAGCAAAATTGTGTGGTATTGATACGATTTATACAATTGGTGGTGCACAAGCTGTATTTGCATTAGGTTTAGGCACAGAAAAAGTTGAAAAAGTGGATAAAATTTTTGGCCCTGGTAATAGCTATGTGACAGAAGCAAAGCGCCAAGTAAGCCAAATGATGAACGGTGCAGCGATTGATATGCCTGCTGGCCCTTCTGAAGTTTTAGTAATTGCTGATGAAAATGCAAATCCTGACTTTGTGGCTTCTGATTTATTATCTCAAGCTGAACATGGTACAGATTCACAAGTAATCTTAGTGACAACATCACAAGCAATGGCTGATAAAGTGAATAACTCTTTAGATTATTGGCTCAACCAATTATCCCGCAAAGATACAGCAATTGAATCCTTAAAGCACAGCACAACCATTATTGTGCACTCATTGGCTGATGCCGTAAAAGTCAGCAATCTATATGCACCTGAACACTTAATCATCCAAACAGATGATGCGCGTAGTTTGCTCAATGATATTCAGCACGCAGGTTCAGTATTTTTAGGCAAATATTCTGCTGAATCTATGGGTGATTATGCATCTGGCACAAACCACGTATTGCCAACTTATGGCTATGCAAAAACAGTTTCAAGTTTAGGTTTAGCTGATTTCAGTAAACGTATGACAGTTCAAGAAATTTCTAAAGATGGTTTAAAAGATTTGGGTCCTGTGGTATCTCTATTAGCAGAAAAAGAATTATTAGATGCCCACAAATTAGCAGTAGATATTAGGCTCAAAACCATCCAAGGAGAATAAAAGATGTCGATGACAGATAAAGAAAAGCGCTCTATTCAAAACTTAGTGCCATATACAGTGGCGCCAAGAGATCAGGATAACCAAGCAATCTATTTGGATGCCAATGAAAATCCTTATCCTCGTGAATATCGCTTATCCAATAAATACTTTAACCGTTATCCTGAGCCACAACCCAAAGCACTGTTAGAAAGCTATGCAAAATATGTAGGTGTTCAACCTGAGAATCTATTAGTTTCTTTAGGTGGCGATGAAGGCATTAAACTCATCATCGAAGCATTCTGTAATGATGAAGATGCGATTTTATTTTCACCACCAACATTTGGCATGTACGCAATTGATTCTTATGTTGTGGGCTCTAAAGTTTTAGAAGCACCATTAACAGCGGATTTCCAAGTGGATGTACCAAAGTTTTTATCAGCGGCACAAAATGCTAAAGTGGTATTCATCTGCTCTCCAAATAACCCAACAGGTAATTTGATGAAAGTGACTGACATTGAAGCTGTATTGAATGGCGTGAGTAAACAAACCATTGTTGTGTTGGATGAAGCTTATATTGAATTTTCTGATCGTGAAAGCTTTGCTACACGCTTAGCTGAATTCCCAAATCTAGCCATCATTCGTACATTATCAAAGGCTTTTGGTGTTGCAGGAATTCGCTGTGGCTTTACAATTGCCAATGCGGATTTAATTCAATCATTACAAAAAGTGATTGACCCTTATCCAATGCCAATTCCTGTTGTGGAAANACTTATCCAATGCCAATGCCTGTTGTGGAAATTGCTGAACAAACATTGAGTCAAGAAGGCATTGAATACATGCGTACAGCGGTTAAACAAATTAACCAAAACAAAGCTGCATTCATCACTGCACTTTCATCTTTACCATTGGTGAAAAAAATTCATCCAAGTGATGCAAACTTCATCTTAGTTGAAATGACAGATGCAGAAAAAGTTCATGAATATCTCAAATCTGAACATATTTATGTGAAAAAGCAATCTGGACAATTGAGTCACTGCATGCGCATCAGTATCGGTACAGAACAAGAAATGCGTCGCGTCATTCAAGCACTCAGCAATTATCGTTAATCATTTTATTAATATTATCGGATCGTATCATGCAAAATATTTTATTCATCGATAGAGATGGCACGCTCATTGATGAGCCAAAAACAGATTTTCAAATTGATTCATTAGAGAAATTAATTTTTGAACCTAAAGTGATTCCTGCATTATTAGCTTTACAAGCCACGGGTTATCGTTTTGTGATGGTGAGCAACCAAGATGGTTTGGGCACAGAATCTTATCCTCATAAAGATTTTGATATCCCTCATAATAAAATGATGGAGCACTTTGCATTGCAAGGTATTACTTTTGATGATGTATTGATTTGCCCGCATTTTGAAAGCCAAAACTGCGAATGCCGCAAGCCTAAATTAGGTTTAGTGCAGGAATATATCGATACACAGCGCTTTAACCCTGAAAATAGCTATGTGATTGGCGATCGTGAAACAGATGTCACTTTAGCAAAAAATATGGGTATTCCATCACTTCAATACCATCCTGAAAAATTGAATTGGCCATTAATTGTCGAAAAATTAGTGCCAGTGAAACAAGCCATAAAATATGAACCACGCACAGGATATATCGAGCGTATTACTAAAGAAACAGATATCAAAGTTTCAGTATTTTTGGATGAAACAGGCTCTAATACAATCAACACTGGCCTGCCATTTTTTGATCACATGCTGGATCAAATTGCGACACATGGTGGTTTTAAAATGATTGTGGAAGTGAAAGGTGACATTGAAATTGATGATCATCACACAGTGGAAGATACTGCAATTGCACTCGGTGAAGCGCTTCGTGCAGCATTGGGTGATAAACGTGGCATTGCGCGTTTTGGTTTTGTTTTACCCATGGACGAATGCAAAGCTTCTTGTACTTTAGATCTCTCTGGCCGTCCTCATTTAGAGTTCGATGCAAAATTTAAACGCGATATGATTGGAACTTTTAGCACAGAAATGGTAGAACATTTCTTCAAGTCTTTAGTTTATTCTTTACGTTGTACGTTGCATTTAAAAGTGAAGGGACAAAATACCCATCACAAAATTGAATCTCTGTTTAAGGTGTTTGGCAGAACACTTCGCCAAGCGGTTAAAGTTGAAGGTACTGAGTTACCGAGTTCTAAAGGGCTACTATGATAATAATTCCTGCGTTAGATTTAATGAATGGTCAAATTGTAAGATTGCAACAAGGTGATTACGATAAACAAACCAAATTCACCGCTTCTCCCATTGAACAATTTGAAGAATATGTAGCACAAGGTGCAAAATATCTTCATCTCGTGGATTTAGATGGCGCAAAAGATCCCGCACAGCGCCAATTATTCACCATTAAACATATCGTAGAAGGCGTAAAAGCTCCCATCCAAGTAGGCGGTGGCATTCGCACAAAAGAAGATGTCCAAAAATTATTAGACATTGGCGTTGAGCGAGTTGTTGTTGGCTCTACAGCCGTTCAAAACCCTGAAGAAGTTAAATCTTGGTTCGATGAATTTGGTGCAGATAGTTTTGTTCTAGCTTTAGATATTCGCATTGAAAATGACAAAAAACTTATCGCCATCAGCGGTTGGCTAGAAACCACAGATCAAACTTTAGAAAGCGTCATTGAAAGCTTCCAAGAAGTTGGTTTGGAACATGTTCTATGTACAGATATCTCTAAAGATGGCATGCTTCAAGGTTCCAATGTCAAATTATATAAAGAGCTTGTGAAAACATATCCTGACATCAATTTCCAAGCTTCAGGCGGTATTGGTGGTTTAGAAGATTTGGAAGAATTGAACAAATCAGATGTTTACGGCGTAATTGTTGGCCGAGCTTTATTAGAAAATAAATTCACCACGAAGGAGGCAATCACATGCTTGCAAAAATAGTCGCATGCTTAGATGTAAAAGATGGCGTTGTTGTGAAAGGCACACAATTCAAAAACCATGAAATCATGGGTGATATTGTTGAATTGGCCAAGCGTTACAATGAAGAAGGTGCCGATGAAATCGTGATTTACGATATTGCAGCATCCACAAGAGATGCATTAGTGGATAAATCTTGGATCCGTAGCGTTGCAGATGTGATAGATGTCCCTCTTTGTGTGGCTGGTGGTATTAAATCCATTGAAGATGCTGAAGTTGTGTTTGCCAATGGCGCACAGAAAATCTCAATCAATTCTCCTGCATTGGCTAATCCTGATTTAATCAATCAATTGTCAGAAAAGTTTGGTAAAGAGAAAATCGTTGTGGGTATTGATTCATATTTTGATGAAGCTAAAAATGATTACTTTGTCTATGCATTGACAGGTGATCCTGATAAAACTAAAGCGACAGAATGGCGCACAGAAGATTGGATTAAAGAAGTGGAAAAACGTGGTGCAAGTGAAGTTGTACTTAACATGATGAATCAAGATGGTGTTCGTCAAGGTTATGATTTGGTGCAACTCAAAAAAATGGCGAGCATTACCACTTTGCCAATCGTAGCATCTGGTGGTGCTGGCACAGCTGAGCACTTTTTAGATGCTTATACAATTGGCGATGCCAAAGGCACATTGGGTGCATCCGCATTCCATAAAAAACTCGTACACATTGGTGAACTCAAAGCATTTTTAAAAAATAATCAAATTGAGGTGCTTAATGCCTAGCGGTGAAGTATCAAAATTAATTGATCACGTTGATTGGGATAAAATTGCTGGGCAATTACCTGTCATTATCCAAAACTATATTACTGCTGAAGTTTTGATGTTTGGTGTGATGACTAAAGAAGCTTTACAAAAAACATTGGATGACAATATTGTCACTTTCTATTCGCGCACAAAACAGCGCTTATGGACGAAAGGTGAAACTTCTGGTGATTATTTGAAAGCTGTAGATTATGCTTTGGATTGTGATTTAGATACATTGCTCATCACAGTGATTCCTAAAGGCAATACTTGCCATTTAGGCACCAAAAGCTGTTTTAGCCGTATCTCTTCTGATTTACCTTGGGTTTTTTTGAGCCATTTAGAAGAGATGTTAGATGAGCGCAAAACGGCCGACCCTGAAACTTCTTATACTGCATCATTATATGCTGTGGGTAAAAAGCGTATTGCTCAAAAAGTGGGGGAAGAAGGCGTTGAAGTTGCCTTAGCTGCGATGTCAGAAGATAAAGAAGAAATTTTAAATGAAGCGGCTGACTTGATCTACCACACAACTGTGTTATTGCATGACCAAGATTTATCTTGGGCTGAGGTTTTAGAAGTTCTCAAAAAACGCCACCAAGGATAATCCCCCCTTAATCACTCATTTCAATTTCCTCACCGCAGGTGAGGAAATTATTTAGTTTAAAACTATAAATGTTGTGTAATTAATTAGAAAACCAATAAAAAATCCCGCTGAATTTAAAACTCAGTGGGATTTTTATTTAATACTAAAAAGCTATCAATTTGATCTTTCCCCTCAGGATAGGTCAGTTATACTTTTCAAATAATGACTATACGTTGAATCTAAAGTGCATAACATCACCATCTTGCACGATATATTCTTTACCTTCTAAACGCATTTTACCTTTTTCTTTCGCGCCAGCTTCGCCTTTCAATGCAACGTAATCATCATATGCTATGACTTCTGCACGAATGAAGCCTTTTTCGAAATCTGTGTGAATCACACCAGCAGCTTGTGGTGCTGTTGAACCTTTTTTGATTGTCCAAGCACGTACTTCTTTAACACCCGCAGTGAAGTATGTCTCTAAGTTCAATAAAGAGTAACCTGCACGAATCACACGATTCAAACCTGGTTCTTCAAAGCCCATTTCAGATAAGAAATCTGCTTTATCTTCATCGTCTAACTCAGCAATTTCTGATTCAATCGCTGCACAAATTGGCACAACAAATGAGCCTTCTGCTGCTGCGTATTCTTCAACACGTGCTAACAATGGGTTATTTTCAAAGCCATCTTCATTCACATTCGCAATGTACATGACAGGTTTAATCGTCAAAAACTGTAGATCACGAACCAATAATTTTTCTTCATCTTCCAATTTCACTGAGCGAACGCTTTTGCCTTCATCCAATACTGGAATAATTTTTTTCAACACAGCCACTTGTGCTTGTGCTTCTTTGTTACCACTTTTAGCAACTTTTTCTACACGATGTAGAAATTTTTCAGCAGATGCTAAGTCAGCCAATGCCAATTCAGTATTGATCACTTCAATATCATCAATCGGATCAATTTTACCTGATACGTGGATAATGTCATCATTTTCAAAGCAACGTACAACATGTGCAATCGCATCTGTTTCACGGATGTTAGCCAAAAACTGATTACCTAAACCTTCACCTTGTGATGCGCCTTTAACTAAGCCTGCGATGTCCACAAAGTCTACAAATGTTTGCTGTACTCTTTCAGGCTTAACAATATCAACCAATGGTTGAATGCGTTGATCTGGTACATTGACACGGCCAACATTTGGTTCAATTGTACAGAATGGATAGTTTGCAGCATCAATGCCTGCATTCGTCAATGCATTGAAAAGTGTTGATTTACCAACATTAGGAAGCCCTACAATACCACATTGAATTGCCATAAATTATTCCTTTAAAGTTACTTCTTGCGATGTAATTCATTCATGACTGGTTCAAAATCACCAGCAACCATTGAAGAAAGATATCGTCTTGCATCCCAAATGGAATCATCCATTAATTTTTGATCCGCACCCGATGCTTTCTTGAGCACATAATTGGCAACCAATTTGGCATCACCAGGATGACCAATGCCAATTCTTAAGCGATTAAAGTTATTGGAGCCTAAACAAGATGCAATGCTTTTTAAGCCATTATGTCCGCCATGTCCACCACCTTGCTTGAGCTTTACAGCACCTGGTGGCATATCTAATTCATCATGAACCACTAAAATTTCTTCTGGGAGAATTTTATAAAAGTGTGCCAAGGCTAAAACAGACTCACCACTTTTGTTCATGTATGTTTCTGGCTTCAATAAATAAACTTTACGACCATCTTGAATCAATTCCCCGACTTGGCCTTTAAACTTACTTTGATATGCCAATGGAGAACTTGCGATCTCATCAATAAACCAAAAACCCGCATTGTGGCGGGTTTCGATATATTCGGGACCAGGATTACCCAGCCCGACAATTAATTTTAGCGCTGTCATTGACTATTACGCTTCTTCTGTAGCCTCTGCAGCAGCTTCAGTAGTTTCTTCAGCTACGCGTGGAGCTACGATACCAGCTACTTGATCTTCAGCGTGAGTTAAGATTTCAACGCCTTTTGGTGCTTTGATGTCAGCTACAGTGATGTGCGCGCCAACTTCTAAAGCAGCGATGTCAACTTCGATTGCATGTGGCAAATCTTTTGGTAAACATTCAACTTCAATCGCTGTTAAAGCGTGAGTTAAGATACCGCCAGCTTTTACGCCTACTGCAGTTTCAGCATTCAACAACACAACTGGAACAGCTGATTTCAATTTTTCACCAGCTTTAACACGTAAGAAGTCCAAGTGAGTGATCAATGGTTTGAATGGGTGACGTTGTACATCACGCAAAATTGCACTTTCAGCTTTACCATCAATTTCAACAGTTACGATGCTTGAGTAAACATCTTCGTGACGGAATTGTGTTAAAACTTCATTGTGGTTCAAAGTGATGCTTACTGCATCTTTATCTGCGCCATATACTACTGCTGGGATAACACCTTCACGACGTAGGCGGCGGCTCGCTCCTTTCCCTAAATCTGTACGAAGAGTTCCCTTAAATACGAATTCACTCATTTGTTACTCCAAAAATTTTCTAGTTATAAAAAGTTTTCAACCGCGACCAGTCAAAAACACAAGCGCCACATTATAGCAATTTAATTGCTCACTGCAATCTCTAATTTCGTGATTTTTGTGCCTTTTTTCACTTCTTTCCCGCGTTTACCGCGTTCATCCATGAATTGCTGCCAATCATGCGGCTTCAAAGTAACCTTTGAACGACCAAAATAGAGATTAATCACATCTTCAGCGCCGATCATATATAAACCCACCAACGCATCTTCTTGATTTTTAAATGCAGCGCCAGGAATACCAATGATCTGATTACCTTTACCTTTTGCTAATTCAGGCAATGCAGATAGCTCAATCACCAATAATCGCCCTTTTTCTGTATAAGCAACCAAGTAAGGCTTATGCTCTAAATCCACTTTTTGTGGCTCGAACATTTTTGCATCACCCAAATTTACAATGGCCTTACCAGCCTTTTGACGGCTCAATAGCTCGCTATAAGGCACGATGAAACCATAACCATTATTAGCGGCCACTAAATACTTACTATCATCTTGATCACAAATTAAATAGTTCACATGTGTAGATGCTGACAACGTGAATCGGCTACTCAATGCTTCGCCCATTGTTCTTGCAGATGGCAATGTATGTGCAGCTAAACTATAGGCACGACCATCATTATCAAAGAATACAGTTTGCTGATTGTTTCGCCCTAGCACAGAGCAGAGATATTCATCACCTGTACGATAATTCAATTGTGTTGGATCAATCTCGTGGCCTTTTGCTGCACGCACCCAACCCATTTTAGATAATACAACTGTGATGCCTTCATTGGAAACCAATTCAATTTCATCAATAGCTTCAGCTTGTGCACGCTCAACAACTTTAGTTCTTCTCACATCGCCATGTGTTTTTTGATCTTCTTTGATCTCTTTTTTAATCAAAGCTCTTAATTTTGCTGGTTCATTCAACAACTGAAGCAATTCATCGCGTTTTTTCTGTAATTCATCTTTTTCAGCTTGGAGCTTGATCTCTTCAAGCTTTCCTAAATGACGCAATTTTGTTTCCAAAATAGCATTGGCTTGGATCTCTGAAAGCTTAAATGCACTCATCAACACGTCTTTTGGCTCATCTTCAAAGCGAATGATGCGAATCACTTCATCGAGATTCAAATAAGCAATCATTAATGCTTCTAGAATATGCAAGCGTGCTTCTACTTTGCTCAATTGATGCGTTAAACGACGCGTCACAGTTTCTGTTCTGAACTGAATCCATTCTGTGAGAATTTGATGTAAATTCTTAACTTGTGGACGATTATCCAAACCAATCATGTTCAAATTCACACGCACAGATTTTTCCAAATCTGTTGTTGCAAATAAGTGATCCATCACACGATCATGTTCCACACGATTGGATTTTGGAATCAACACAATGCGCACAGGATTTTCATAATCCGATTCATCACGAATATCATCAATCATCGGCAACTTCTTCGATTGAATCTGATTAGCAATATCAATCTGAATCTTTTCACCTGAAATTTGGTAAGGCAACTCTGTGATCACAATATTGCCATTTTCAATGAAATATTTTGCACGTAAACGAATCGAGCCAGTGCCTTGTGTATAAAGCTTCACCAACTCTTCTTTCGTATTAACGATTTCACCGCCTGTAGGGAAATCTGGTGCAGGCACATATTGCATCAATGCTTCTAATGTTAAATTAGGTTGATCAATCAATGCACATGTTGCATTCGCAATTTCCGTTAAGTTATGTGGCGGAATATCCGTCGCCATGCCCACAGCAATCCCTGTACCGCCATTCAATAGAATATTCGGTAATCTTGCAGGCAATCGCACAGGTTCATCTAATGAACCATCAAAGTTTGGCTGCCAATCTACAGTTGCTTCATTGGTTTCTTTCAATAAAACATCAGCATATTTAGATAACTTAGATTCTGTATAACGCATCGCCGCGAACGATTTTGGATTATCCAATGAACCAAAGTTCCCTTGTCCATCCACTAAAGGATAACGATAAGAGAAAGGCTGAGCCATCAAAACCAATGCTTCATAACATGCACTATCACCATGCGGATGGTATTTACCGATCACGTCACCCACAGTTCTTGCGGATTTCTTATGCTTAGAAATGGATGATAAACCCAATTCGCTCATCGCATAAATAATGCGACGTTGAACAGGTTTCAAGCCATCACCAACATGTGGCAATGCACGATCCATAATCACATACATGGAATAGTTTAGATAAGCTTCTTCAGCAAACTCCGCCATTGGGCGAACTTCAAAATTCTGTTGCATAAATTGCGTCATAGTTCGTTATTTATAAAAAATAGAATCCCATTCTGCTACAAAACAGAATGGGATTCTTGTTATCGTTCATTTAAAATACAAATTGTGGTTTGTCTTCAAAGCCGTGCAAACGTTCTAATTCGATTTCAAAGCGTGATTCTTGACGAATTTCATTCAATTGATTCTTAATCACTGTGCCACTTGTCACAGTTTGATCTTGCATACCAATGAATGCGAATAAACGACCACCCGCAGTTAAAGCATCCACCAATTTTTGAGGAGCTTCTAAAACTGAACCAGTCATAATGATTGCGTCATAACTATTTTTTTCTACTGCAAAATCTTTTACATCCGCAGTAATAAATGTCACATCACTGATATTTAATTTGTCGATATTCTTTTGCGCCATTGCAGTGTAATCAGGATTGATATCAATCGCCGTCACTTTTGCACCCAAATGAGCGGCTAGAGCTGCTAAAAACCCACTGCCTGAACCAATGAGTAAAACATTATCTGTTGGCTCCAATTCGATTTCTTGTAGAATTCTGCCTTCCATTGCTGGCGTTAACATTAAATCTTTGCCTTGCAATGGTAATCTTACTTCTGAAAAAGCCAATGTTTTGTGTTCTTCCGCTACAAAATCATCACGATTGATAACATCAAATGCGTTTAGTACTCTTTGATTCAATACATTCCATGGACGAATTTGCTGCTCTATCATATTAAAACGCATATGATCTTTATTATTCATCGTCATAATCACGCCTTCCTCTTTATGGGTAAAATAATCTAATTTCTTTAAATATCAGTAGAGTTGTTGAATGAAATCTCTTTACACTCTACAATAACTGTCGCCTTTGCTTGGGTTATTCTATAGGAAAATCATCATGTTTGAAAATCTCGCGTTACACTCATTTGATCCTGAACTCTTTGAAGCTGTAAAAAAAGAGGCGGAACGTCAAGAAGATCACGTTGAATTGATCGCTTCTGAAAACTATTGTTCTCCATTAGTGATGGAATTACAAGGTTCTGTCTTAACTAACAAATATGCTGAAGGCTATCCAAATAAACGCTACTACGGTGGCTGTGAATTTGTTGACATCGCAGAAAGCTTAGCAATCGAACGCGCTAAAAAATTATTTGGTGCTGATTATGCAAACGTACAACCTCATTCAGGTTCACAAGCGAACGGTGCTGTTTATTTAGCATTGGTTGAACCAGGTGATACAGTTTTAGGCATGAGCTTGGATCACGGTGGTCACTTGACTCATGGTGCTAAAGTAAACTTCTCTGGCCGTACATATAATGCTGTTCAATACGGCGTGAATGAAGATGGTTTGATCGATTATGATGAAGTTGAAAAATTAGCATTAGAACACAAGCCAAAAATGATCGTAGCAGGTTTCTCTGCTTACTCTCAATTGTTGGATTTCAAACGTTTCCGTGAAATCGCTGACAAAGTAGGCGCATATTTATTCGTAGATATGGCTCACGTTGCAGGTTTAGTAGCTGCTGGTTTATATCCTAACCCAATGGAATATGCTGACGTTGTAACAACAACAACGCACAAAACATTGCGTGGCCCTCGTGGTGGTATTATTTTAGCTAGATCAAATCCTGATTTAGAGAAAAAATTGAACTCAGCAATCTTCCCTGGCATTCAAGGTGGTCCTTTAATGCACGTGATCGCAGCTAAAGCTGTGGCGCTTTTGGAAGCAATGCAACCTGAGTTTGTTGAATACCAAACACAAGTTTTAAAGAATGCTAAAGCAATGGTTAAAGTATTCCAATCACGTGGTTTTGATATCGTTTCTAACGGTACAGAAGATCACTTGTTCTTGGTAAGCTTAGTTAAACATGGCATTACTGGTAAAGCTGCGGATGCTGCATTAGGCAAAGCAAACATCACAGTAAACAAAAACACTGTACCAAATGATCCACAATCTCCATTCGTAACTTCAGGTATCCGCGTTGGTACACCTGCAATCACAACTCGTGGTTTCAAAGAAGGCGAATCTGAATTATTGGCTAACTGGATGTGTGACATCATGGAAAACTTGGATGATGAAGCATTAGCTGCACGCGTTGCTGACAATGTAACTGCATTGTGCCGCAAGTTCCCTGTTTACAAAAAATAATTCATTATTTTGTAATCACTGAATAACAAAAGCCCTGATTTTCAGGGCTTTTTAATCACTCAGCATCTTGGATTATTAAGACAACTAGGCCGAATCATCTTCCTAGGTGTTTTTCCCGATCAATTGTTCCATAACTCCAAATCTCATCAACAATCAGTTCACCCTCTTTATTCCACTCTTTTCGCCAACCTTTCCAAAAACGCCCCACATTCATTTCATCCAATGATTGTTGGCCATTTTCATACCATGTTTTTGTGATCGCAGCTTCTCTTCCTGAAGAAAAACCTTCAGATCTGAATAATTTCATCTGCCCATTTGGATACCATTCTGTTCGATCAACAAAATCAGTCTCAGGGTTATATTTGATTTCACTGCTGATAGAACCATCTTCATACCAACCCTTTACCCAGTTATTTTTACGATCATTAGGACCTTTTTCTGATACATAAGTTTGGTATATTAAATTTCCATCACGATCCCACCGATGCTCTTCTTCTTTATAACCAGGTCCGCTATATATTGTGCCTTGCTTAGTATTTTTTTCATTGTCATAAAAAGATATATAAGAAATTTTTCGACCATCTTTATATATACTTTCTACACTTTTCTGACCACTTTTATACCAAATAAAAGAATCTCCCTCTCTCTTACCATCTACCAATGTATAGAAAACTCTGCTACCGTCTTTTCTCACTTCATTAATTTCTTCAATCTTGGCAGTGCCAGCTTCAATACGCTGCCGACGCTCTTCAGCTTCTTTATTTTGCTGTGCCCTCATTTCAGCCATTTCTCTTGGTGCATCGACCATCATTTGAATCATTGCCTCATAAGATTCTTTTCTTAATCTATTTTGTTCAGCTTGATGATTTTGATACCAAAAATAACCACCAATACCTAACACAGTGATAATTGCTAATCCAATCAATCCTTTTTTCATTATTTTCTCTTTGATTTGTTTTCAAGAAATACAATCTAATTTAATAAAATTTCATTACTATAAGTCATTATTAAAATAATATTTAAATAAATAACTGCAATAATTATCTCTATTCAAAGAATAAACTTTGGTCTACAATTCTCCGATCATAATTCACTCTGAATATCTAAAGGCAGACTATGAAAAAGGAACAAATTCTATTAATCGTTGGTGCAATTTTATTAGTGATTGGCGTTGTGTTGAGCATGATGAATGGCGGTGCTGATAATGCAGCAATCGCCCAGCAAGCGACCAATGCACAAGAAGCTGCTTTAGCAATCTCTGCTAACAATCAAAAAGATATCATCATAAATGCGATCAGCATGTTTTTGATTGGTTTTGGTGGTGTTTTAATCGCTGTGCCTGCATTAAAATTTTTGAAAAAGAAAAACTAATTTCACATTCAAAACTACAGAAAAATATAGTTAGTTGGACAGCAACTTATCAGCATAACTAGTGCTATAGTACATAGCATAATTAGAATAGTTTCTGGGCTGTCCAATGATCTTCTTTACTACTTTAACTTCTGTTTCCGTCATGGGTGCCATGATGATTGTCGGTGTATTATTGCGCCGTGCTTATGGTTTAACCCCTGAAACGCAACGCTTAGTTGTTGCATTAATCGTCAATATTGGATTACCTTCCATCGTTTTATCGAGCGTTTTCAATTCACATCTTGATTCCGCAATGATGAAGCAAATCCTCACAATGTTCGCCTTATCTGTCATCTTAAATACATTAGGCATTGTCATTGTTCGCTATATTGCCCTGAAAAAATTTAAAACTGAAGATAAAAAAGCCAGCGAAATTGCCATCACTGCAACATTAGGCAATACAGCTTTTATCGGTATTCCACTCTGTTATGTTTTATTAGGTGCACAAGGCGCATTATTAGCAGCGATCTTTGATGCGGGTTTAGACTTTGTTATCTGGACAGTTTGCGTATTTCTATTACAGCGCGAAAAAGGCTTCCGACTGAGAAACCTTGCAGCTATGATCAATATTCCTTTAATGGCAATTGTGATCGCTTTGACGCTAGGCGCCATTCAATTTGAAGCATATGACATCATCAAACAACTCACCAAATCATTAGCTGCAATCGCAAGTCCATTAGGAATGATTTATATTGGTTTATTGATCCCTGATTTATGGAAAGTCATCAATAAGATTGATTTAAAAAGTGTCACATTAGGGGTTATTTTTAAAATCATTGTTTTTCCAATCATTGCATTTTTAGTCGTCATACTATTACCGATCGATTCAATGGTCACTAAAGTCATTTTGATTCAAGCCACAATGCCAACATTTACATTAGCATCTGTATTATTCCAAAGATATAACGCTGATATTAATTTTAGTATCGCAATGACATTGATCTCTGTTATGGCTTCACTGATTACAATTCCATGTATGCTGTATTTACTTCATCTCGTTGGTGTTGGCTTATAAACAAAAAGCGCTCAAAAGAGCGCTTTTTAGTATTCATAGATATAAAAAATTAAGGCTTTTTAACAATCACTTCAATTTCAACATCTGCACCCAATGGCAATTCTAATACTGCAACACAAGTGCGTGCTGGAAATGGTGCTGCAAACTTAGTTGCATACACAGCATTCATTTCAGCAAAGTATTTCATCGCTGTTAGATAAACAGTCACTTTAACCACATCATCCATTGTTACGCCAACTTCATCCATAACATGCTGAATATTTTCAAAACATTTTTCTGTTTGAGCAGCAATTTCACGATTAGTTTCTGTCACTTGCACTGCGTTTTTAGCAGTTTGACCTGAAAAATAATAGAAATCACCTGCATCAATTGCATGTGAATATGGGCCAGATGATGAAACATTCGGTGCTGTAAAAGCTTTTCTTGCCATTTTGGTTAACTCCTTTGGGTAAACAACCTAAGTTTTAAGTATAGCACTTAAACAATGATTACAGAGCCATCATGTCATACTTAAAATAATTGCTAAACTCAATAATAGGGCAGTAGATAAATTTAATCTCACCATAGGAATTAACAGTGCTCCCATAAATTTATTATCAATACTCAACTCATAAACTTGTCGCAAATATAAAGGAATCAGCACAATGAAAATCCATAAAGATGTTAGTGGTAAATAACTCACAACAAAAATTATTAATACACCCAAAGATGTCAGCAATAAACTAATTTGGTAGGACTTCGCCCATGATAATCCCATCATCACAACTAATGTTCGCTTCCCTGCTTTTTCATCCTGCTCGTGATCACGCATATTATTAATATTCAAAACACCCATAGATAAAAAACCACTAGAGATAGCAGGTAGAATGAGCCAAGCGCCAAATTCATTGGTCTGTAAATAATAACTACCAATAACGCCCACAAATCCAAAGAACATTAAAACAGATAAATCACCCAAACCAATATATCCATAAGGTTTTTTACCGACAGTATAAGTCACTGCTGCAACGATGGATAAAGCACCTAAACCAATGAAGAAATATAACTGCTCTGTGCTTTTAGTGGAAATGAATAAGAGACATAAACCAGATAATATCGAAACACATATTGTTAAACAAAGCACGATCCTTAATTGCCCTAATGTGATCAAGCCATGATGAATGCCACGAAGCGGACCTAATCGTTCAAATGTATCTGTTTGTTTAGCAAAATCACCATAATCATTAGCAAGATTAGAAGTAATCTGTAATAAAAGAGCCGTTAATAATGTTAAGAGAAAAATTTGAAAATCGAATTGCCCTTGCCAATAAGCCAAAGCATTGGCAATCAAAATTGTTGCGGCTGCTAAAGGCAGTGTTTGTAATCGAAAACTACTCAGCCAAGCTTTACAGTATTGACGCTTATTCATTATATTGTCTCAATTTCCATTGATCATTTATTTATACATGGATTTGTTCTTATTATCTATATTGCCCATAAAAATAATAAATGTGCTAGATAATAATTTCACGGCCATGAGTTTGAGTAAAGCAATAAAAAAGCCAATACTTAATGACTGGCTTTTTATTATTAATGCACATAAATAGCCATACTTTTAGCTCATTAATTTATGTAATAGTTTTTTAGAAATACCTGTGAACTCTAATAAACCATCATAATAGCTGCCATCAATGACAAAGTGATTAATGTCTAAAATTTTCAAAACAGATGCGATTAAATCCACTTGAGTACATCCAATAGTCTCTGCATCTTCTGATGTAATAAACTTAGGGAATTCTGAGCGTAAAAAACTCATACTTGCAGAAACGAACAAGGGTGGAATTTCTAAACGCGCATGAATACGCCCAATATTCCACAAGGACTGAATATACTCTTCAGTAAAATGTACAGAAAATAGACCTTTCATCCATTGAATATGTGTTGCTTTCAAACCATCAATGCGACCTTCCAAATAAACAGCTGTAATAGGATTGCCTTGTAATTGTTGATAAAAGTTTTCTGTCAGCTCAGGCAACCTAGGTTCAATCAAGGGCTGTAATTTATGTAAGCGATCAATATCTGCTTGCGAAAAATGACTCACATCCAATAAAACATCTAACTCTGCATTTTTGATACCAAAACTATTTTTGACAGACACGATTCGTCCTCCATACATGCACAATTTTATTATTAATTTAATCTCTTTTATTTTTATACTAATACAACATATATTTATAATTAAAAATTGGTTTTATATTCACCAATCATTAAATAATCGGAATTAAAAATAACATATTATTTAATAATATTAAATAAATAGCGCATTTAATGCACTGAGAAAAATAATAATATTTCAAAAATGCTTTAATAAATTATATTCGTTGAATATTCATCTAGAAGCCTTATTGCCTAAGGCAAGAGATTGGGAACTTGAAACTATTTGGGCATATATTCATCAATATTAATGAACAGTTAAGGCTTAATCTCACTTATACCTTGAATAAGGATCTTTTTTACGCATGCCAATTAAGCCTTTATCACACCATAGATTTTCTTCATACGCCTTTAGAATATTGGCATCAGTGCATTTAAAAAACTTTTAGTTACGGTACTCTTGAATCAGTTTATCCAGATAATCTCAATTTGTTACCTTAGTTAATGTCATAAATGCATTAAAATTTTCTTCTCTTTCAATGATGACAATAGAAGAATAGCACGATTCATCCCCCTGGTCCACAATGATTTTCTAAAATATCATCTTGAATATAAACTAATACTTTCTCCATTTGATCATGACTGCCATCAAATTCTAATGGATGAACAAATTTTGATGGCAATCCAAATGCTAACACAGGCAATAACAAGAAAGTAAATATAATAATTCTCATAGTTTTTCCTTGAACAATCTTATTTTTCTACTAGTTCAAGCTTAGTAAACTTTTTTAGGTGCTAAGAGAATTTAATACGATTATAAAAATAATCAATCAATTACACATAATATGATAGTAAAGCCAATCTATTGAATATGGCTTTACTGATCAACAAAAACTATACTATCCCATTAATCTTTGTAATAATTTTTTGGAAATTCCTGTCACTTCTAATAAGCGATCATTATAACTGCTATCAATGACAAACTGATTAATATCCAAAATCTTCAATACAGAAGCAATAAGATCAGCTCTATTTTTTCCTAAACCATCAGCAATTTCCTTAGAAATGATGCTAGGTATTTCTGAGCGCAAGAAGCTCATACTTGCCGCCACAAATAAAGGTGCAATGTGTAATTTTGCATGGACTCGCCCAATATTCCAAAGAAATGCCACATACTCTTCATTGAATTCTCTAGTAAATAGATCTTTCATCCACTGCAAATGTGTCGCTTTTAAAGCTTCTAATCGTCCTTCCAAAAATACAGCAGTTGTTTCATTATTTTGTAGATGAACATAAAATCGTTCTGTTAATGCTGGTAATCTTGTTTCAATCACACTCTGTAATTGTCGCAATCTATCTATATCCTCATTTGTGAAATTATTAATGTCTAATAAAACATCTAAATCTTCATTTGTAATGCCAAAGCTATTTTTCATAAGTCAGTCCAAACCTTCACAAAATATTTCAAAAAAATTCTTTGAATTTTCNTGTTTCAATCACACTCTGTAATTGTCGCAATCTATCTATATCCTCATTTGTGAAATTATTAATGTCTAATAAAACATCTAAATCTTCATTTGTAATGCCAAAGCTATTTTTCATAAGTCAGTCCAAACCTTCACAAAATATTTCAAAAAAATTCTTTGAATTTTCAATCAATATATAAACAAAAACATTGAATGAATTTCGCGCAGATTTTAAATTTTAAATGTGTCAGTTTTATGACAATGGCTATATACCTTAGTTAATACATAAAGACTTTGATGTAAACACAAGATATAGATATATATTTTTAATTAATTCTATCGCTGGCTATCATATTTAAAAAAATTCTGTATAATCCACAAGCTTCATCGAATTCTAGGGTCTACTGCATATATCTATATTTGCCTCACTCTCGCGAACTACATCTTCGCCACGTAGTATTCCATGAACACTTCCTTTATTACTTATTTAAGGTGCCTCAATTGGATTTGAGGTAGATATATTATTTATGCTTTTTTCAGACTTAGATCTAAACCCAATTTTATTAAATGCATTGAGTGCAATGGGATATGAATCCCCAACAGCAGTACAAGAACAAGTTTTACCAATCGCGTTAACAGGTGCTGACTTAATGGTGAGCAGCCAAACAGGTAGTGGTAAAACTGCTGCATTCTTGTTACCAGTTTTAAACATTTTGTTGGATATTCCAGTAGAAAACACATCTAGCCGTAAAGGTGAGCGCCGTGGAAAAGATAATATCAAGCCTAAAGCTTTGGTATTGTGTCCTACACGTGAATTAGCACAACAAGTTGCTAAAGAAGCAATCAACTTAAAAGGCAATGCAAGAGGTATTCGCATCGCAACAGTTGTTGGTGGTATGCCTTATGGTCAACAAATTCGCGAATTAGAAAATGTAACAATCTTAGTAGCGACTCCAGGTCGTTTATTAGATTTATACAAACAAAGAGTTGTGGATTTATCAGAAGTAGAATTCTTCGTAGCTGACGAAGCGGATCGTATGTTAGATCTTGGCTTTGCTGAAGATTTAGAAATGATCCACAAAGCTTGTAAGAATTGTGAACAAAATTTGATGTTCTCAGCAACTTTCCCGAAAAACATTATGCGTTTAGCAGAAGAAATGATGGAAAATCCTGAGAGGATTGAATTATCTTCAAAAAGTGTTTTGAATACAAACATTACACAACAAGTTAACTTTGCTGATAACAAAGAACATCAAAGAGAATTATTGATGCATTGGTTAAATCAACCTAATGTAGATCAAGCGATTGTATTTACTGCAACACAGATCGAAAGTGAAGAAATTGCAGATATGTTAGAAGATGAAGATTTCTCTGTAACATATTTACATGGTGGTATTCCACAAAAAGTTCGTATGCGCCGTTTAGAAACTTTACGTAAAGGCCGTACTAAAATTTTAGTAGCAACTGACGTTGCTGCACGTGGTATTGATATTGCAACAATCACTCACGTTATCAACATTGGCTTACCTATGAAAGCTGAAGACTATGTTCACCGTATTGGTCGTACTGGCCGTGCTGGTCGTACTGGTGATGCTGTAAGCATTGTAAACGTACGTGATCATCGTCGTGTACGCGATATTTCTGATTATNATTTACTGCAACACAGATCGAAAGTGAAGAAATTGCAGATATGTTAGAAGATGAAGATTTCTCTGTAACATATTTACATGGTGGTATTCCACAAAAAGTTCGTATGCGCCGTTTAGAAACTTTACGTAAAGGCCGTACTAAAATTTTAGTAGCAACTGACGTTGCTGCACGTGGTATTGATATTGCAACAATCACTCACGTTATCAACATTGGCTTACCTATGAAAGCTGAAGACTATGTTCACCGTATTGGTCGTACTGGCCGTGCTGGTCGTACTGGTGATGCTGTAAGCATTGTAAACGTACGTGATCATCGTCGTGTACGCGATATTTCTGATTATACCTCTAACAAAATTGAAGTATTAACTGTTGAAGGTTTAGAACCAACGTTAAACCCTGCTGATTTCACTGGTAGCAAAGCTAAAAAAGGTGGACGTGGTCGCGGTGGCCGTAATGGCAATGGTGGCGCTAGATCTGGCGGTGGTAAGCGTTTTGAACGTAGCGGCGGCCGTAACGATAGAAATGATCGTGGTGATCGTGATTCAAGATCAGAAAAGCCAAGAAGTGAACGTAAATCATCTTCAGAATTTTTCGATAAGCCCAAAGGTGAAAGCCGTGATTCTCGTAGCTCAGAAAAGCAACGTTTCACAGCTGAACGCAAATCAGATAAACCAAGATTTGAACGCTCTGAGAAATCAGAAAGAACTGACAGAACTGCTCGCTCTGACAAACCAAGAGGCGAACGTTCAGAGCGCCCAGCACGTTCTGACAGCCCAAGATCAGACCGTCCAAGAACTGAGAGATCAGGTGACCGCCCTGCACGTTCAGATCGCCCACAGAAATCTTTCTCAAGAAGAACACGTTCTGAATAACAAATCATCGATGATTTAAAAATAAAAACTCGCCCAAATGGCGAGTTTTTTTATGTATCATATATCTGCTTCACTAATTGTAAACTCAGGAGAGAAAAAATGAAGACAATCGTAAAAATTGCAGCAATTTCGACAATGGCTTTAGGATTAAGCTTAACTGCATATGCGAAACAAAAAAATTCTTTAAGTGAGTACGAAGTAACCAATACAGCTCAATTTAAATGCGCACAAGATACAATCACAATCGACTTCATTAATAAAAAACAAAACAATGCAGCACTCGTCACGATGGCAGGTGATACAGTGCCAAATCTTTTAGTGAATGTCATGGCTGCAAGTGGTGAAAAATACGTGGGTGGCATTTATGAACTTTGGATTCAAGGTGACAATGCAATGCTGACAAATTTAATGAATGATCCAGAAAATGCAGCAGACTGCCAAATCATTCCTGCAAAATAAACCAATCATCTTCTCAGGAGCAAAGAATGAATAAACTGATCAAAACTTTAGCGATCACAGCTACAGTAATAGGATTGAGTGCTTGTGCAAGCAATACACCTAAAACAGGATTAGAAGGTTACAAAGAAACATCAGTGACAACTTATCAATGTGGTAATGATAAAGTTACAGCTAAATTCTTAAGCGATGAATTTAATAGCATTGCATTAGTAACTGTTAATAATGAATCACCTGCCCTATTATCCAATTCATTAGCTGCAAGCGGCGCTAAATATCAAGGTGGTATTTATGAATTATGGACAAAAGGCAACAATGCAACCTTTAAAAATTTATTAAAAGCACCCAACAGAAATGTTCAGTGCAAAACTGTTAGCTAATCATCAGTCAATTTAAATAAAAAAGGATTATGACAACATAATCCTTTTTTATTATCATTTTATTTTTATCGCTTTTGACAAATTGGACAAAAATATGTCGATCGCTGAGCGATAATAATTTTTTGAATCTCAATACCACAATTCACGCATTCAGCCTTGTCTCGACCATAAACTGATAATGAATGTGCAAAGTAACCATGCGTGCCATCAGGTTGAACGAAATCTTTTAAAGTTGTTCCACCTTCACCAATTGCTCGACTCAAAACTGTTTTAATTGATTCAACCAATAATTTTTGCTCTTTTGGTTTTAGATCTTGCGTTGGTTTCTCAGGATGAATTCCACTCATAAAAAGCGCTTCATTGGCATAAATATTCCCAACACCCACAACAAATTTTTGATCCATGATGAATGACTTAATGGGCTGCTTTTTATTTTGAATAATCTTTTTAAAATAAGCATCATTAAAATCTTGGCTCAATGGCTCTGGCGCTAACTTTGTAATATAAGCTGGAATTTCATAACCACGATAAATCTGTACAAAGCCAAAACGGCGCGGATCGTGATAACGGAGCTCTTTGCCATTGGATAATTTAAACACAATATGATCATGTTTTTTACGTGGCTCATCAGGTTCGCTCACACGTAAACTACCTGACATTCCTAGATGAATCACCAAATAAAACCCATCCGAATGAATCATGAGATACTTCGCTCTGCGCGTGACATCTGTAATGACAGCACCTTCCATCAACGTCAAAGCATCACTTACAGGATAACGCAAAGAACGATGATGAATATCAATTCGACTAATGGATTGATCAATCACATATGGCGTAATGCCCTGCTTGGTAATCTCAACTTCTGGTAATTCTGGCATATCAATCCCGATTATGATGAAAACATGGTAAAATTTATCTTATTGTACTCATTATGGATCATATATGCATCACCCAATCTTACCGCTTTCTCGTATTCTGACTTTGGTTGGTTACGGTTTATTGATGATCATATTAATTCTTGGCATTGTTCTCAAAAAAATCTACATTAACATGCCTGAAGGATTACTATTGATTACGTTAGTTGTGCCATTGCTTTTTCCATTGCGCGGGTTATTACAAGCAAAACGCTATACACATGCTTGGGGAAGCTTTTTATCTTGCTGGTATTTAGTGATTGGCGTGGATGTTTGGCCTGAAAATCCTGCTCTATCAGCTGTTATTTTATTATGCACAACTGTTTGGTTCACTGGCATGGTTTTATTTGCACGCTTCTCGCCTTTCGATTGGAAAGAAATTCCAAGTGAACGCTTTAAAAAATCTAAATAATTTTCATCAATAGTACACAACAAAAAAGGTTGGCATTGCCAACCTTTTTTACTACGTATTTTTAACTCAATATATTAAACTAACTTCAAATACTCTTCCGCAATCAATGCTGAATTTGCACTCGCTTTCGCTAAATATGTTTCAAAGTCCATATCATTGCCTTCATTGTGTGTCACATCACTCAATGAGCGTAATACGATCCAAGGTGTTTGATTGCGCTCACATGCACATGCAATCGCCGTTGCTTCCATATCAACTGCAATAGCATCCACAAACTTATCTTGAATACGCTTAAATGCATCAGAATCTTTAGTGACAAACTGATCACCTGAAACAATTAAACCTAAATGGTATGGAAAATTTAGTGATTTCAATACATTTTCAATGCCTGATAAATCAGAATGACCATTTTCAAAAATGAAGCGTGAATCAGTGATCGTGTTTGGTCCAATATCAAAATCGTGATACTGCAATTTATTAGCAACTACCACATCACCAACTGTTTGCCCAACTTTTGTACCACCAGCGCTACCAATATTGATCACTTCTGTTGGCTTAAACTCTTTCAGCAAAATCGCCGCAGTATAAGCAGCATTTGCTTTACCAATGCCTGATTTTGCCACAACAATATTCTGTCCGCCCAATTGGCCTTGGTGAATTTCTACACCGTCAACTTCACCTTTAACAACCAATGCCATGCGAGCAACCAATGCACTCACTTCTTCATCCATTGCACCAATAATGACTTTAACTGAATTTGCCATAATTTATCCTTTCAAAAAATTTTAATCTTATAGCCCAATCAGCCTAATATAATTCCCAACCTTACTCCCTACGAGAATAAAGTTTATATTGCATAAGCTTTTAAAACGATTAAGCTGATCTCTCTATTATAAACAATACCTGAAAAAAAAAGCTTTAGTTTTCACTAAAGCTTTTCTTGAATTATTCTGCTTTATTTCGCATATGTGGGAATAATAACACGTCTCGGATGGATGCTGCATCTGCAAAAATCATCACCAAACGGTCGATCCCGATACCTTCACCTGCTGTTGGTGGCAATCCATATTCCAATGCAGTGATAAAGTCTTTATCCAAATGCATTGCTTCGTCATCACCAGAATCTTTCTCAGCCACTTGAGCCATGAAACGTTGATATTGATCTTCAGCATCATTCAATTCCGAATAACCATTACCTACTTCACGACCGCCAATGAAATACTCAAAGCGATCTGTAATCATTGGATTTTCATCGTTCTTACGTGCCAATGGTGAAACTTCTGAAGGATATGCTGTAATGAATGTTGGTTGCATCAAATTCTCTTCAACCTTTTCATCAAACACTTCCATCAAGATTTTACCCCAACCATCAGAATCTTTGTATTTAATGTGAATAGAATCAGCCAAAGCTGCAACACCTTCACGTGTATCTAAATCAAAGTTTTTCGCTTCTGGGTAATGATGAATGATAGATTCTTGAACCGTCATACGAACNCAAACACTTCCATCAAGATTTTACCCCAACCATCAGAATCTTTGTATTTAATGTGAATAGAATCAGCCAAAGCTGCAACACCTTCACGTGTATCTAAATCAAAGTTTTTCGCTTCTGGGTAATGATGAATGATAGATTCTTGAACCGTCATACGAACTGCTGGTTGGCTGAAATCTAAAGTTAAACCTTGATAAGGCACACTTGTTGAACCCACAACTTCTTTTGCTAAAGTTGCCATTAGTTCATCAGTGAAATCCATCATATCTTTATAATCAGCATACGCCCAATACCATTCAACCATTGTGAATTCTGGATTATGGCGAGTTGAAACACCTTCGTTTCTGAAGTTACGATTCACTTCATAAACTTTTTCCATACCGCCCACAACCAAGCGTTTGAGATAAAGTTCAGGCGCAATACGCAAATAGAACTCCATATCCAACGCATTATGATGCGTGATGAAAGGTTTTGCATTCGCACCACCAGGAATTGAATGCATCATTGGTGTTTCAACTTCTTCAAAACCTTTATCATCAAAGAAATTACGAATTGTACGCATGATTTTTGTACGCTTACGGAATACTTCGCGTGCTTCCATATTCATAATCAAGTCAACATAACGTTGGCGATAACGCGCTTCAATATCCGTTAAACCATGGAACTTATCTGGTAATGGACGCAATGATTTAGTCAATAAATCAATTTCAGAAACACGAACCGTCAATTCACCTTTATCAGAGCGCGATACAACACCTGAAATACCGATAATGTCACCGATATCCCAATGAGTAAATTCTTCGAATTTCTCTGCACCAATTAGTCCTGTATTCAAGAATAATTGAACATCGCCAGTCTGATCACGAAGAACAACAAAACCACCCTTACCGAACAAACGCTTCGACATGATTCGACCAGCCATCTTCACATGGATATTCTCGGCAGTTAATGCTTCCTTATCCATATTTTCTGTACGTTTTAACAAATCTTTCGCATGTGTATCTTTACGGAATTGATTTGGGAATGCAACATCCTTAGCCTTTCGAATATTCGCTAATTTTTCACGACGTTCGGTAATCAAATGGCTTTCGTTTACTTCTTCGGTTTTAATATCTTGACTCATAATTCTTTGACATAAAAGTTAATAAAAATAGGATCAGCTTGAATAGTTAGGTGCTTCTTTAGTAATTGTTACATCATGTACATGAGACTCACGCATACCTGCATTTGTAATTTGTACAAATTTTGGCTTAACGTTCATATCAGTAATTGTAGCGCAACCAACATAGCCCATACCTGCACGAATACCACCCATCAATTGGTGAACGATTGGAACCAAAGAGCCTTTATAAGCAACACGGCCTTCAATACCTTCTGGAACTAATTTATCTGATGCTGTGCCGTCTTGGAAGTAACGATCAGAAGAACCTGCACCCATTGCCCCCAATGAACCCATACCACGGTATGATTTATAAGCACGACCTTGATAGAATTCAATTTCGCCAGGTGCCTCATCAGTACCCGCTAATAAACCACCCACCATGATGCATGATGCACCAGCTGCTAATGCTTTAACCATATCACCTGAATAGCGAATACCGCCATCAGCGATGACTGGAATGCCACGATCTTTCAATGCTGCTGCAACGTTTGCAATCGCACTTACTTGTGGAACACCAATACCTGCAACGATACGAGTTGTACAGATTGAACCAGGGCCGATACCTACTTTAACAGCATCTGCACCAGCATCTACCAATGCAATTGCAGCTTCAGCAGTTGCAATGTTACCTGCGATGACTTGTAAGTTTGGATAAGTTTGTTTAACCCAACGTACACGATCAATAACACCTTTTGAATGGCCATGTGCTGTATCAACGATGATTACATCAACACCAGCGGCAGCTAATGCTTCGATGCGCTCTTCTGTACCAGCACCTGCACCCACTGCTGCACCAACGATCAATTGTTCGTTAGCATCCACACATGCGTTTGGTAATGATTGTGAACGTGAGATATCTTTAACTGTTACTAAGCCACATAATTCATTTGCATCATTAACAATAACTAAACGCTCAACGCGGTGTTCACGTAGCAAGTTAACGATTTCATCACGGCTTGCATGTTCTTTAACAGTGATTAAACGTTCACGTGGCGTCATCACTTCTTTAATACGGATAGACAAGTTATCGTGGAAACGAACATCACGGTTAGTGATGATGCCCACAACCTTACCTGCATCAATAACAGGCGCACTTGAAATTTCAAATGTGCTGAACATGTGGCGTAATTCAGCCAATGTCATATCTGGTGTTACGGTAACAGGATCAGAAATGATACCATTTTCGAATTTTTTAACTTTACGAACTTCAGCTGCCTGCTCTTCGATCGTTAAGTTTTTATGGATAATACCGATACCACCTTGTTGCGCCATAGCAATTGCTAAACGGCTTTCCGTTACTGTATCCATTGCAGCTGATAATAGTGGAATATTTAAGCTGATTGATTTCGTTAGTTGAGTCTTTAAAGATACTTCTTTAGGTAGAACTTCTGAATAATCTGGAACGAGTAATACGTCATCGAAAGTTAGTGCTTGCTCAATAATGCGCAACATATGTTTGATCCCTCTAGAGATTGGTTTGCCAAAAAAGATTGGCTCGGGATTTTAACACAAAATAGCCAGCTTTGGCTATTTGCTTTCAATTTCTATATGATCTATTAATAATTGGAGTGATCGTCGACCTCTCCATTCATTCACATCCAACTTATAAATACAGCGCACTTGCTCGGTACCTTCACGCCAATCCTTTGCTTTAAAGAAGGCAATACCACTGATCGTAAAATTAGATTCGGGATGCTTTAATTCAAGTTTTAAATGTGTGTTTTGCAAAATCTTGGCATCCACTACATTAAAAGTATTATCAAAAGCAGGTTCAGGGAATGTTTGTCCCCAAGGCATTGCTGTTCGTAATACTTCTGCATTATTAATTGTAAAATCTTCGATGGATAATGCACCATCTGTATAAATCATCTTGGGATCAACATATTGAATCAATGCTTCTACTCGCTGATTTAAAGCCATCTGAAACTGACTAAATTCTGATTTCCTCAGTGTTAATCCCGCAGCCATCGCATGACCACCAAATTGCAAAATCATATTAGGATATTCTTTGGCAATGCTATCCAATAAATCTCGCAAGTGGATACCAGTAATTGAACGGCCTGAACCTTTTAATAAATCATCATTCTCTTCTGCAAAAATAAAAGTAGGCTTATTGAATCGCTCTTTCACACGCGAAGCCACAATACCAATCACACCTTGATGCCAAGAAGGATCATATAAAGCAATGCCATCAGGCAACTCATCATCTTTCAATATGACTTTTGCAAGAATCTGCTCTGTTTCTTGCGTCATTGAACGCTCAATGGCTTTGCGCTCTTGGTTAAAATCATATAAACGCTGAGCATAATATCTTGCGCGATCTTCTGAATCTGTGAGTAAACATTCAATGCCCACACGCATATCATCCAATCGCCCTGCCGCATTCAATAAGGGTGAAATGCTAAAACCAAGATCTGTTGTGGAAAGCTCTACCTGATTTTTGCTAGAAACTTCCAACAGCGCTTGAATGCCTGCAACTGTGCGACCACGACGAATTCTTTCAATGCCTTGTTGCACCAAACAACGATTATTGCGATCTAAAGGGACTAAATCTGCAATGGTACCTAAAGCAACTAAATCCAGATAATCAGCCAAATTTGGCGGGGTTTGCGCTGTAAAATAACCTTGATTGATCAATTCACGACGAACAGCTAACAATGTGTAAAATGCAACGCCAACGCCACACAATGCACTACTTTCAAACTCACTATTTTTGAGATTAGGATTCACAATAGCATCTGCTACAGGCAAAATATCGCCTGGTAGATGGTGATCTGTCACCACAACATTGATGCCATACTCTTTCGCTTTAGCAATCGCATCAATACTAGAGATACCATTATCCACTGTGATGATTAAATCAGGTTGATTGTCTAAAATAGAATCCAATAAAGAAACAGTTAAGCCATAACCATCCAACATTCGATTGGGAATTCGATAAGCTGTATGTTCTGCGCCAAATAGCTTTAAAACTCGCATCATTAATGCTGTGGAAGTTGCACCATCCACATCATAATCACCCACAATCAATATTTTTTTCTGAGTAGTAATTGCATTAGCAATGATAACCGCAGCATTTTCACAACCTTGCAGAGATGATGGTGATAGAAGATCTTTTAAACTAAAAGAACAATCGGACAAGGAATTTAATTGGCGGCGCTGAAGCACACGATTTAACAAAGATGATGAGCTTAGCTCTACATCTGAGTTTTGTGCTCTCTCAATGATGATCATTATGATAAATAACTATAAGTAAATTTAGGGCGCAGTAAGACAAATTTGAATTTTTTGTTATACAAATATTTTTCACCATTAACTGTGTCAATGATGACATTAGTGATCAATCCTTGATCAACTGCTGTTAATGCTGGTGCCAATAACATATTGGCAATTTGAGATCTTGAATCTAACCAGCCCAATAAATCGTTGTCAGAAACTTTGCTGATCAAGCGATCATCCACTACACAAATATTAGGATGATTGTGAACCATCTGAGAAAAATCAGCAGTAGAATTGCGTAATGGGAAGAAAGACATGCCTGCGCTATTGCCAACGCCACGCACAATTGCATTGTCAGAGAAAATCGCTGAATACTCTATGTCTGATTTAAATTCATGCTTTTCACCATTGCCCCATGGCCAGAAATCCACAATAGGATCATATTTTTGGCGCAATCTTAAACGATTGTAAGAATATGTTTTTAACCATTCATGAGCATGATTAAATTGTTCTTGCCAATAAGCAGCATCAGGTCCATTTAAACCATAACTTGCAGGCTCTATATCTTTTGGGCGAGCACGCCAAATCGGTGTAGATGTCACATTGTTATATTTCTTCAATGAAATAAACCAATCACCTTGCGCTGTCACAATGGAATCTTCTGCAAATGCAAAATCATTGGCAAAATCTTCAGCCATCTTTTGCACCATATGACCACGAAGGCTTGTCACACCGATTTTTGTTAATAATGATAGTTTAAACCAGTTGTTTGAACGCATACGAATGCCACTAGCATTCAAACCACAACGCGCCCACGCAATATTATCAGGTAATTGAAGATACTCAGTTAATGCATCTCTCAACGTAAAATGATTCGTTTTATGAGCTGTAGATGAATGCAAGAATCTATCATAAATAGGTTCTAATGGCGTAGATGCTATTTCACTTTCCCACGACTTGGGTAACTGATTCGTCAAACAAGGAATAATAAATAAAACCGTACTCATTAGCTCACAACACCACACTTCATTAAAATAAAATTACTCGATCACTACATTTATTTCTTCTTAATCAAGAAGAAATATTGTCCATCTTCCATCCAAAATTGAATCAACTCATTAGAAGTTTTACTCAAAAATGCTTTAAAATCAATCTCTGAATGAGGATCTGTTGTCACAACTTGGATTTCATCACCCTCATTCATCTTCTGTAATGCCTGTTTTGTTTTCAAAATAGGCATAGGACATTGTAAGTTTTTTAAATCTAAAATTTCCATAATCACCCATTCATCAACATACATGCCATGATAATGGCATGTTCACGGCCATTTTTCGTAGGGTAGTAATTCTTTCGTAGATCTATTTCATGAAAACCTTCTGATTCATATAAGGCGAAAGCATTACGATTAGATTCTCTCACTTCCAAAAAGATAGAAATAATACCCTTTTTGCTCAATTCAGTTTTAACATACTGTAACAGTTTTCTGCCCAATCCTTTGCCTTGATGCTCAGGATCAACAGTAATGTTCAAGACAGTTGCTTCGTCTAGTACAACCATCATAAATACATAAGCAACTATTTTATCATAGTACGTTATTTTAATTTTATACTCGTTACCTTCCATCATAGAAGCCATAATCTTCTCGCTCCATGGTATCGGATAAGCTTTTTTCTCAATGCTATATATTTCTTTGAAATCACTTGGGATAATTTCTATAAACTTAATGTTCTCCATTATAACCTCATTTCATCATTTTTTTTATATCATTCCACACTTTTCTTTTTTCTTCGGGGAACTTCAACAGTTGATAAGGGTTATAACTCACATACACAGAAACAGCTTTATCTAAAATATTTAAATGTGCAGATTGGTTTCTTACAGCATCAAATGATTGTGTTGCCTTCAATAAATATTTAGCAACATTACGCCCTAAAAGTAAAACTTTCTGTGGTTGAATCTCATTCAATTCATTCATTAAATGCTGATGGCATTGTGCTTCTTCTGCTTCTGTAATGAATAATTGATACGGCGCACATTTCACATAAGGCGTGATATAAACATCCTCCATTCGATAACCAATGGATTTTAAGATATTCTCAAATAACTTGCCTGCTTCTTCAGCAAAAAGTTCACCTGCCACATCTTCATTAAAAGTTGGGGCCTCTGTAATGACCACAATTTTAGCGGCTGGTGATCCTTTCCCTGTAATCACCTGCGTACGCCCATTATGCAATTTACAAGCTGTGCAATTTTCGACTGATGTCACAGCCTGAGCATGCAATGCAGTCGCAATATTGGAGACAGATTGAATTTCCTGAGGATGATCATCCATCATTGGCATAATCGCTGATGCTGTAATTGATTCAGTCGCAGGTAAAACCTCTTCATAAATGAGAGGTTCCACAGTTTCTGAAACTTCCTGCCCGCGCACTTGCCAAACAGGAATTTTCAATAATCTTAAATACTCTAAATTATGATTCATGGCGCTCATCATGACGCTCCGAGCGTTTTGCTTGTAATGCTAACATGCGTTTTTTACGTGCTTGTCTACGATACACATATTGAATTGGCGCTGACAAACCATAGATGAATGCAGTTAAAAATAGCACGATGGATGGTGATGCAATCAACATGCCTGCATAAATCACCACGATAATTAATACTGTAAATTTAACTTTCTTAATTTCTAACGTTTTAAAACTATAAAATAAGAAATTCGAGACCATCATTAAACCAGCATACAACGTAATAATAACCATTAAACCTGTTAAATCATGGCCTGTATATGAAAGATCAACACCAAATGCTGCACCAATTTTCTTAATACCGATTTCACCTGCCCAAACTGCACCCGCTACAATGGCAGCAGCCGTAGGACTTGGTAACCCAACAAAATAACGTTTATCAACAGAGCCAATTTGCACATTAAAACGCGCTAAACGTAATGCAGCACAAGCTAAATAAACGAATGATGCAAACCAACCAATCCCTAACACTTTAGAAACTTCACCTAAACCTTGGAAGGACCACATATAAACTAAAATTGCAGGCGCTGCACCAAATGCAACCATATCTGCTAATGAGTCATACTGCTCACCAAAACTACTTTGTGTATTTGTCCAACGTGCAACACGGCCATCCATACCATCTAAAACCATAGATACAAAGATGAGTACTGCAGCAGATGCATAACGTCCTTCTAATGCTAATAAGATAGAGCTAAAACCCGTCATCAAAGAGGCCGTAGTAAAAAGGTTCGGCAAAATGTAGATGGCATTCTTTGAAAGATTACTTTTAATCTTTTTATTATTCATTAAAATCGCCTCATTATGGAAAACTTGTATTATACATCCTTGATTAATTGAATCTATAGGCAAAGGCAACATTCATCCATAGAGATATTTTCTAAAATGAGCATTATCTTCTGCCTTTCATAGTGACTACCAACGCCCTAAATTTTAGAGAATTTAGCATTCATATCACCAATGATTTAATGTCGAAATTCTCTTCATCCATGTGCTCAATGAGTCAGCGAATATTACATTGTCATGATACCCATCAATTCTTAATCATATTAAACAAAACAAATCCATTGATTGCAAAAATTAACAAAATAATGAACTGTTCAAAAATTTATTTGAACATTATATTTAATAATTGATATGTTTTAGGCAGAATCTTCAATTCATTTTTTACATGTTATACCGGTCAACCCACTCATTTAAACCTATGAACAAGTCCACATAACCTGTGGATAATTATGTGCATTACTCAGATAAAATAAATATAACGCATTCATTTAAATGTAAAAATAACTTCTGATCATTTTTTTCTCTTTACGAGCCTTATTTCAGCTCTTTTGGCTTAGTAAATGCTATTAGCTCAACATACTGCAAATAAAAATATAGATAGCCAATCACTTCTTTTTCTGTCACCGAATTAATGAAACGATCAATCAATAATGAGCTCTGCCCCATTAAATTATCTAATACTCTATCCATGATCTCAGACTTAAATTCATCGTGATCCTCCAAGTATTTTTGCACCACTTCAGGTTGATAATCATGATAAGCATCAACAATAAAATTTATGTGCTTTTGTAGTAACTTTTTATCCTTCACACGTAAAGTACTTTCAGATGCCAACATAAATGGCGACATCAAATTCTCTTGATAACCCTTTAATAATTTACGTAATATTGATTCAGCACTATCAATATCCATTGGTTCAATCATCGTTTCAGAGACTTTTTTATTATCATAAAAGAAAATCTTTGTGGTAATGCTTTGCTGTAATATCAATGTATTCAAAATATGTGTGATGGTTGCATCAAATTGTCGCTTTAAATTCCATTTGCCTGCAAATACTAAACATTGTTGAACTTCATTTGTGCCAACAATCGTGCCATCTATAACAATATCATTCAATGTAAGTTGCACTTGTTGTTCAACGCCGTACTGACAATGGTTGGCTTTCGCTGACAAAACCATTCTCACAATTGGCTCAATAAATGTATGCCAATCCAACTTAGCAAAAGCAAACTTAGGTAGCTTTCCTTCTGCTTTATATTGATGAAACAGTTCATGCCTTGCATAATCATGTAATAAATCATCAGGGATATCATTATAAAACAGCTCTTCAATCAGTTGAATCCGCGCTTGATAAGTTTCCAATGCATCTCGTTCAGATAAAGCAAAGACTTCATCATCTTCAATTTCTCGAATAGCTTGTTGATAAAAATTAATACCAAAATGCTGGATACTAAAAGATTTCAAAGGATCTTTATAAGCATCAATCAACTGTTTTGTGGATAAATGATGAATACCTAAATCAGATGCATGATATTCAACATCATCCAATTTTTTAGATGTTGGTAGCCATGATTGCTGGAATGAATGAATTTTACTATTGGACCGAAATAGAGATGCACTGAAAGGTGACAACGGATGATGAATTGTCAATTGTTGAGCAACAGATCGTTGTGATTCTATTTCAGCTAATTCATCTAAATAATGCTGAAGTTCATTCACAAAAAGTGATGGGAACATTTCACTATTATTATGAATATTTTTACCAATATAACTGATGTACAACTGAGATTTAGCAGACAATATCGCTTCTAAGAATAGATAACGCTCATCATTCACAGTGGAACGATCACCACGTGCAGGATGCATTTGCATCAAATCATATTCAGGATATTGCTTACGATGCGGGAAACTATCCTGATTCATGCCCACCATACAGACAATTTTGAAAGGAATAGAGCGCATTGGAATGAATGTACAGAAATTCACAGAACCTGTTAAAAATCGAGATTCTGGTCTAAATGAAGATAAATGCTCATTCAAATGGCGCTGAATCAAATGAATCGAAATTGGTTGATTAAATTCAATGTTCGCACCTTCATCCAAGAAGTTGTTCCAAATGGATTGCAAATGCTGCAAACGATATTGAGTTGCGTCACTATCAACATAAAATGTTGCCCAAATTTCGGGTAAAATTGTACGCCATTCATCCAATGAATATGTCTGTGACAATTGTTGTTTCAAATGAATCAAAGCATCCACAAAATCTACTAAATGCCCTAATGTAATTGCTTCACCACCTTGAATGTATGGAAAAGCCAATACGCCATCAATTTCGACAGATTCATTGAAACTATAACCCAATAATAAACGCTTCAATCCCCATAACCACGTATTTGCAAACTCTTCTCGAACATTCAATTCCGATAGATGCTGTTGATCAATACCAAACTTGATTTGGCTATTTTCAACCCACTTACGAATGAGATCACGATCACTTTGCACAATATTGAAACGTTCTGCTATTTCAGGGATTTTCAGTAATGTTAATAGTTCTGAAATTGTAAAATGGCTTTCAGGCATGGACAACAATAATAAAAATGCTTCTAAAATTGGTTCATGCTTGCCTAATGTAAAGTCTGAAATTGTAAATGGAATTTTAGCATCCTGAGAAACAGGTGAACCAAATACAGCTTCAATCATTGGGCGATAGCGATCGATATCCGAAACCATCACAATGATATCTTTTGGTTCTAGCGTTGCATCTTCATTAAAAGAATGAAGCAACTGATCATACAAACCTTCTACTTCCCTACGTTCACTATAGTGTGCATGAAAACTGATGCTTTGATCATCATTCTCTACTGAATATTTAGGCTGGTCTTGATTAACAGCTGACAGATTAAAAACTTCACGCTGTACATAACCTAATAAACCTTTGGTTTCAGGTTCGCTAAACGCTTCAATTTCACGAATATCATCATACTGAGATAACAAATGAATAAAGTCTCGCCCAATTTTTCCAAAACTTGCCAATAATGGATTGCCATGAAATTCTAACCATTGCTCAACTGTATCTAATTCAGCATCTAAACCATATTCATCTATATTCGGAGAGAAAATTTCTTCACGTGCTTCGGATGATTCAAAAATAATACGTTGAGTATTACGATTACGGTATTGCGTTAAATCTCCCCAGTAAAACTGAGAAGGATTGGTGAAAAACATATGTACATCAATGTGCTTGCTCAATGTATGCAGCAGATCAATGAACAATGGTGGTAAAGTTGAAATGCCAATCACAAATAATCGTGTAGGAATTTTAGGGTTTTGATAACGTTCAGCAGGCAAAGATTCCAATAGATCCATAATATTGGCTAAATAATATCGTGGAATGACCTTTTGATAGATCTCTTGCCAGATTTTCTGCTGCCATAACTCATCCACAGAATCATTAAACATCAATTGATTTTTCTGCCATGCTTCAAACCAATCTGGCCGATAAGCNGAGTATTACGATTACGGTATTGCGTTAAATCTCCCCAGTAAAACTGAGAAGGATTGGTGAAAAACATATGTACATCAATGTGCTTGCTCAATGTATGCAGCAGATCAATGAACAATGGTGGTAAAGTTGAAATGCCAATCACAAATAATCGTGTAGGAATTTTAGGGTTTTGATAACGTTCAGCAGGCAAAGATTCCAATAGATCCATAATATTGGCTAAATAATATCGTGGAATGACCTTTTGATAGATCTCTTGCCAGATTTTCTGCTGCCATAACTCATCCACAGAATCATTAAACATCAATTGATTTTTCTGCCATGCTTCAAACCAATCTGGCCGATAAGCTAAATATTTATCCAATAATCCTGCTATTTCTTCTGCTAATGCCATGACTCGAACATCATTATGTTCTGTATGATCTGTCGATAAATAACGCTCTAGAATTTCTAAATCTGTCAAAGATGAGTTTTTTAAAACATCAAAAACCGCCCAAGTTAACGTTAAACGAGAAATTCTTAAATTAGTCTTTGCTCGTTCTTCATCTGTCAATAAATTCTCAATCATCGTAACGATTTGGTTAATGGGGAACTCTAATTTGGTATTGGCAAAAATATTATGCTCTTCTGCTAATGCACTCTTTAACCAGTTCGTCATCCCACTACTATGAATAATAAAATATTCAGGCAATAAAGGATTTTCTAGCGGATTTTGTTGAATCAAATAACTTGCCATATATTGCAAGGAATCTAAATGATTAGAGTGATAAATAGTAAAAGCCATAGCCACTTCTTTTAATGATAATATAAACCCATTGTAAGCTAAATTATGCATTAAATGGTTATTAATAGGATTCATTATGGTTAAAATTTTATTCGTGTGCTTAGGTAATATTTGTCGCTCTCCAATGGCTGAAGCATTATTCAGAGAAAAAGTAAAAACCAAAGGGTTAGAAGATAAAATTATGATTGCATCTGCTGCGACAGGCGATTGGAATCTTGGCAAACCGCCACATCAAGGCACACAAGAAATTTTAAATGAAAAGGGCATTTCTACAAAAGGCATGATTGCTACAAGAATCTGTGGCGATGATTTTGAAGCTTATGATTATATCTTGGGCATGGATAACAATAATATTCTTGATCTCAAAGCATTGCCACCTACGGATCAATATGATTCTAAAATTCATTTATTCTTAGAGCCTTTAAATAACCCTGAACATTCAGAAGTTCCCGACCCATATTACACAGGTAATTTTGAATTAACTTATGATTTAGTGAATCAAGGCTGTGATTATTGGCTCAATTATATAATAGAAGAATACCATTTATGACTATAACAAAAAAGATTATCATAGCTACAATGGCTATCAGCATTATGGCTTGCAGTAGCATTGATCCTAAATACCAAGAATTTCCAAGCTACCAAAATAGTGATGGAGATAATTATGCAACACTGATTATACCTTCTACACCGAAAGAAGCTATTTCTTATGCTCTCTATCAATATGATAATAATAGTGTAATATCCAAAGAAAATTTAGCAACTAGTCAAAATTACCAGCTATTGACTACACATAATTATAAAAAAATAATAGAGAACAAGAATCGTTCATACTATTTATATAATAATTCTACTATACCTATCAAAGAGGATATAGAAACTCACTCATTGAGAACTAGGCTAAGTAAATATCCTCAAACCATATTCAAAAATCCTTATACACCTAATAATTTAATTTATTTAACGACGATGTATCCAAATCAGGATAAACAAGTATTTAAGATTCCAGCTAATCAGCCATTCCTACTCATAGCTGTAAATAATAAATCAAATGATCGTAGTGAAAACGCAGAATGCTCAAAATTAATATATCCAAAAGCAAAAGAAACCTATCAAGCTTTATATAAGGAAAGTACAGCTAGAGTCGTCATCATTCTCCCTGGCCCATCATTTACTTTTTGTAATTTAACACTGAATTCAGATATCTAATAGATAGCCAGCTCGCTTTTAAACATTCCTAACTATTGATCTTCTCGTCTGTGATCAGAAGATCAAAGCATATTAACTAATATGTTGATTAAACTGATTCGACAATACTATTTTTATTTTCAGAGTTATTTTTCTTATACACGCATAACAAAAAGCCCACTCATTGAGTGGGCTATTCGCTTATTAGACCCTGGAGATGACCTACTTTCACATGGGGA
>NZ_MVDN01000015.1 GCF_002006795.1 Wohlfahrtiimonas populi
TTAAATTTATAATGTGTATATGCCCACATGGTCAGAACAAACACAACCAATACAATAGTTCCTAATTGGGCTTTAATTTTTTTCATGTTTAAATATTTTCCGACTATAGTCTAATAATTTTATGTGATAGTAATCATACATTTATTTTAGATAATAAAAAATCCTTTATTTATTACATTCCCCCAAATCAACCTTGGATACATAGCTATTTCCCCAACCCATTACACATGCCGTTCTTTGATTGCGTTCTTTTTCCCATTTGGTTACTGGGTACATTTTATTCCATGTATCGAACAGCTGCTTATCATGTTTTGATAATCTCATATTATATTGATCGTACATATACAAAGTGATACGAGCAACCATACCTCTAACATCTTCTTTAGGCATCATTTTTCTAGATTTAAAATTCACAACTGATTGGCATGATCCATATTGATATGGAGTTTCATTTAACATGCCATACATAAAATTTGCCCGATCACCATTAACTTCACCAACAACTGGCAAGAAATTATGAAGATCAGCTTCTGCATTATTAAATTCTACGGATACATTTCTACAATTATTGCGACCACCATTCTTCCAGCATTGATATTGCCTACCAACGATAGAAATAGGTAAGACATGTTCCCACTCTACTCTCCTAGCTCTAATTTCATCTTTTCGTATTTCATAGCCACAAGCTTCCACGTCAATTAATCCTGAGCCTTTAACCCCTCTCCATGTAATTGGGCAATCACAATATAAATCATTGGTTGTATCAAAATAAATACTCTGAACTGCTGCGGCTTTAGCTTCAATAAAGTTCTGTGGAGGAGCGATTCTTTCATCATTTGCAAAAACAGGTGAAGCAAACATACAACATGCACTTAATACCTTGATAATTTTCATTCTTATTGCCTACTTAATAATATTGGAAGGCATGATAACAAAAAAGAGCCATCATTTCTGATGGCCCTGTCTTTATACTTGTAGCTTTTCTAATTCAGCTCTGATTTCTAAAACGCGATTTTTCATCTCTGAAATATCATCACCCATAATTTGAGCAAAGACTATATCTTGCTTGAGTTGATTCAATTCTGCATTTAAAGAAGTGATTTTCTGCTGTTTTTCATATTCAGCTTTCTCTCCTTCCTTTTCTGCTGTCATTACCCATTCACCATCAATATACACATGCCAAATATCAGGGCGAGGAATTGTTGTAATTGTTGGTGGTAAAGATCCAAGCTCTTTAATTTCAATTTCAAAACCATCTTGAGTTGAGTAATATTTTTCACCACGATGATCTTCTACAACCTGCACATTACAAGAAATTAAAAATACGTTATTAATCGTAATCTCAAATTTACCTTTATTATATGTATAGCTAGTTCGATCACCAACTGTAATCAACGCCTCTTTATCTTTCAAAATAGGAAGATTCGCATCATGAATGATAGAGAATACAGGGTAGCTTGGTGTTACATTATCCAAGTAATCAAATTCCCTCAATGTATAAAGTAAAACTTCGTTTGTTTTTTCATCAATTGAATAATATTTCATTTTTCACCCTTTAAATCCTGCACCCTATTAGCATTGCAATATTTTTTACACGCTCTTCTGTTGATGTTCTTATACTTCTTGAGTTATCCAAGTGAGCACTGACATTATCACCAGCGCCTGTTCCCTGTTGGGCGGGAGTTGATCCGTAACTACTAACATATAATGCTCCCGATGAAGATACTGCAGCGGCTCTATATAAAGATGCCAAACTACCTTTTAGAAGCTGAGTGGCATCTTCTTGATATGAGTTGATCTCTCGACCTACATCAATACCTCTACCATCATCTAGACCTCTAATTGTCATAGATCTAAGATCTGCAATGGTAATAAATCCATTCTTAACAAGATTGGGGTATAGCTCTGCAATCCTCCAATATTTTTTAGCCGATAATAAGCCATCGTTTCTATATTTAATTAATGCTTCGCGCATTACAGTAGAAGGCAAATATATTGGAGATCCAATTTCAGGTAACATTAAAAACTTGCCAATTTCAATCCAGTGATACTGTGCATGAATATCTGCACTCTCCCATCCTGAAGGCCTATTTTTTGGGTCAGCAGGATCAATGCCTTTGCAGCCATTTTGTGCATAACACTCATAGTAAATACCGTTAACTTTTACAATATCACCGCTTTCATAATGCCTATTCTCGTCATAACCTTTTGTTATTGGAGAATTAGCAAAGTCTTCAATCTCATCGACTATGCTGTCATATATTTTTTGTGATTTTACAGCGCTTTCATTTGCTTCTATCGCGCTTTTATTAGCTTGATCTGCTATTTCTTTAAAAGAATTAAGTAACTGATCATCAATATCACCAGATTTTGAATATAACCATCTTTGAAAAGCATCACTACCATCTGAGTCCTTAAGATCAAACAACTGTCCAGCACGCATTGCAATTGTTATATTGCCTTTTGCCACTTCCACAAGATATTTACCCGGTTCTAGATCAATAGTGTATTCGCCATTTTCAACATCTGTCTGAACTGTTTTAATGACTGAGTTATTTTGTTTAAATACAATCGTCGCACCTTTAATTGGAACACCTGTTGGTGTTCCTGTTGAATCAACGGTATATAAAGTTCCTGTTTGAATCATTATATTTTTCCTTTAAATAATAATAACTGGNAATACAATCGTCGCACCTTTAATTGGAACACCTGTTGGTGTTCCTGTTGAATCAACGGTATATAAAGTTCCTGTTTGAATCATTATATTTTTCCTTTAAATAATAATAACTGGCAGTTTCCTTGGAATATATTTGAGTTTCTATAAGAGCCTGGCACTATCTCTCCAATACTTGTGCCACCTTGAATCTCAAAAACAACCGTCTCTCCTTTTAGGATATTTCTCTCATATGCCACAACCTTAGGAGGAATCATGTAATGGATTGATGTTGCATCTCGATAGAATGCATAAGAAGATGAAACAATACTTGATTCATTACCATTATGTCTCATAAGAGACCTATAAGATTCAATACGTGGAGATCCAACGGGCGCTGTGTAAAATCCTGTCATAATAGATAAATTATTGATAATTAATACTCTATCAAAATTTTCAGGCTGAATAACAACCCTTCCTTGCCCTTGCGCATTAATAGAAACAGGGATAACCCTTACGACATCACCTTTGATTTCAGATGCCTCAATGACGCCACCAAAGTAACCGTTATTGGCGTGTAGATTCCCTTGGGGTGAAACAGTAAAATTCCCATCACCAATACTTAAAGCACCGTTTGATGCAACTTTAAAAGAACCATTGCCAATATTTAACTGCCCACCAAAAATATTGGGTGCATTAATTGTGCTACCAGCTATTAGTGCTTCACCTTTTATTGTGCCTGTTGCAATTAAGTCACCATCAAGAGCGAGCTTGTTTTGCGACCATATAAATGGTGTAACAACTTCTCCATTCACTTCATTTGAAAGCACAAATGAATCAGCCATAATATTAAATATGCTTTGCTCTCCATTGGTACCAAATTTAAAGCCTGTGATTTTGCCATTGGCATTGGCAGTCAATGAATAAGTTGCTTCTACTTTTCCATCAACATCTGCTGCAACTTTTGCAATCTCTGCGATTGATGCTTTATTATCGCCAGCCTCAACACTTATTGTTGAAATCATAGATGCATTGGCATGATTCGAAGATGTTTCAGCAAGATTAATAATCTGTATTTGAGCAGTATTATCATCTGTTTTTGCATTCACCAATGTTGTTTGAGCAGTTTGTGCGTGATTAGCACTGACTTGCGTTAACGCCAATACTTGAAGCTCAGATTCGCTATCAGCAATGCGTTTATTGATTGCTAAAACAACATCTGATTCTTTGATAATACTATCAACTTTATCTTTGAATTCTTGATCATTTAGCACATCCTTAATAATCCCATTGACAACATCATCACCCAGTTCTGTCTCTGTGATTTTGCCTTTCAAATACCCTAAAATATCATCTGAATCCTGTGATGATTGGGCTTTGATTGCGCGCGTGAATTCACCTTGATTGCCATTAATATCAACCAATCTAAACCAAAAATAATAAGCTTCCCCAATACTCAAGCCATTCAAAGTATATGTGTTTTGTGGGTATGGCATCTTTGCAAGCTGTATTGCTATTTCACGATTATCTTCTTTTGCATACCAAATTTCTGTATGTGCATCAGCCGTTAATATTTCTGGCACTTCCCAGTTCAAACGAATACCAAAAACAATGGGCGTAAATCTCATGCCACTAATTTCATATGTTGTGCTGAAGGCAATAACAAGCTCAGCACTATATTGACCAGCTTCATTCACCGCTCTAATTTTTGCAGTGTAATTGCCTTGAGGAAGGTTTTCTAATTTAACAAAGGTCTCTTCTGTCTCGAATTTCTGATAAAAATCACTACCCTTATATAAGTTAACAATATATTTATTTTTTGATCCTGCAGTTTCTAAGCTATCCCATCTTAAAATAATGAATTTACCTTCAGTTGTAACTAATCCATTACTCAAATGTGGTAATGAATTTAAAATTGAATGATTGCCCTCAATATACTCTGCGCCTTTATCAACAATCGCTTCTTTTTGTGGATTATGTTTGATCGCAGTTACAGTGTATTTATTGATTTCGCTATCTTCTTCAATGTGAATACAACGGAATAAACGTGGTTCTAGATTATTCAAAGTCGCAACAAACTGTACATAATCAACAGCATTCACAATGCTATCCAATTGATATGTTTTAGCATCAATAGTTTTAATCACTTGAAATGTTTTAACTGAGCCATCGATGTTAATCATAAACTCTTTAACATTCTTCAATTCACGATCTACAGTGATTGTATTGCCATCAACTGAATCAATGCGGCCGCCAATCTGTGCGCCTGCATAATTATTATCTGCAAGCTTAACAATGTCATGCTGCTCATGGCGAATACCTGCAGCACCTAAAACGAAAGTAGATGTCTCATTCTCTGTAAGGCTTGTAATTAAAAATCTTAATGCGCATCTTCTAGCTTGAGAACTTGTTGTACAGCCAAATGCAGTAATTGATATTGATCGCAAACCATACATTGCAATATTTGCTTCATCAGATACCTCGTCAATCTTTGTGCGATATCCATCATTTTCATCAATATATTCATACTTAACGTGGTTGTATAATTCCGTTGCTGGCACATATGAGTAATTAAACTCACCATTTTCTACAGATGAGTTGTTGTATACTGCAACTGGATCACTTTTTTGATCATACTGCACAGTGAATTGATTATTTGCATCTGAATATGTGCCAAAAAATATAGAGCAGATATTATCTAATACTGTTGATGCATCACCACCAAATAGCACCATATTACAAACGAAGCGTGGCTCTTTACCGCCTGCACCATCATCCACTAACCCATCACAATATTTGGATAATTCATACAACCTATCAATATCAATTCGATAATCAGAGAATTTTTCCCCTAAGCATTCATCTGCTGTGAGAACATCATATAAAACCCATGCAGGATTATTTGTGTAAGCAGGTTTAAATAAACGATCCCAAAGCCCTGTATATGTTCTATTGATTGGATCATAATTAGATGGCACCTGAACAACACAACCTTTTACACCATAGTTTCGCGTTGGATTATTACTACCAAATTGCTGTGAATCTATTTGTAGCATTGCAACAGCAGAGCCAGGCATTCTAAATTTGGCATCCACTGATTCAACATAACTAAAAAAATATGTTTTATTTTTTAGCATGTCATCCATAGAATCTTCTGTCACACGAACACAGCGAATATCGAAAGGGGCCTGAGGAACATTTTGGAAAACTAAATCCATGTAAAATGGCTTATTTCCTTTCTCGAACATTCCCATCGGCTGAGATGCAAACTCTTTGCCATCTTTAATGATTTGAACATGCATACCGACAGCGGCTGGCCATTGATCGCCTGTTTGTGTTGTAAACATCAAAGCATCGACACCCACTGTTACTCTAACGCTTGTGACTTGCTGATTTGTCACAGTCCGAGTTATCGGTGTGTTTTTCTTAACTTCAACACCAACGCTGATAGAATTATCAACCGATGTAGAGCTTGGCAAATAGTCTTGCTCTAATGTGCCGCGGTTAAACTCAAACTGCACTCCCGCATGATTCATAGAACCATCATCATTCTGCACAGGCGTATCATTTAAGTAAACAGATTTTAAAGGATAATCATTGCCATGAATAAAACCTGAAATTTCACCACTGCTGATTAAATCTAAAACTTTAAGCTTTTGTGCTGAATTTAAAGTATTTGGCGCAATTTGTGGTGACCTTGCACCACCACCTGATTTCCCACCCATGTTAACTCCAATTTGCTTGAATATTTACGGCTGCATTTCTAACAGAATCACAATTTCTATCAATGTTGTATGTTTTGCCATTGGGATCTGTTGATGCAATTAAATCAACACTGTGTCGAATATAATTAGCTGATTGAACATCTTTAATATCTGTACCCCAAGCATCTATTCGACGACTAGATAAACCTTGTGAGATCACATAACCTGCAACTAGCATTTCCCCATACACTCGAAGTATTTGTTTTCCTTGCCCAACCATGTTGGACAAATTAGAAAATGAGGAGGATTTGGAATCTTCAACGCCTTGATGGTCCTGATTGAATTTTGGTTGTTTAGTGAGTAGTGCTGCCGCGCCTGATAACATCAAACCAATACCCATTTGCAAAAGCACTGCGCCAACTGCCGCAGAAACAAATGATGCTGTACTCAATGCAGCTAAAGCTGCACCTGCAACCAAAGCGAATGGGCCTGCGCCATGAATCACGGGAATAACACGGACAACAATATCCTTTTCAACATCAATGCCATCAATATATTCATCTTGGCCAACATCACGACGACCAACTTTTAAATTATATTTTTTGTATTTCATGTGACGCTTTAAATTGGGAATCTGAATACAAAGAGAGCGCATAGTTTCATTAACTGTGCGCCCATAAATTTCTATCTCTTTGCCGCAATACCTGCGTAATGCACCATAAAATTTAAATGTTATTTTCTTCATAATCACTCGCCTTTAAATCATAGTTAATTGCTTCAATCATTCTTGGTTGCCATTTCTTATGTCGCCAGATTGAATGAGTACGTTTTTTCATGACTGAGCCATAGGCAACTACTCGAGAATATTGCCCTGCAACGTGGTGCAGAATTCTTCCATCATCGAGGACCAGTGCTAAATGATTTGGATTGCCACCCATAGATGTTGCAATTACATCACCTGGTTGAGCACTGGATACTTTGGAAAAACCAAGCTTTGGCAATCGATCAATGATTACACTGTTAGCTTCATCGGCTTCCATTGTTTTACGCTTATAGTGACGAAGATTAATACCACAAACTGCATAAGCATCTTCGATCAATGTGCCACAGTCGTATTTGCCATATTCAAATTCACGACCACGCAATAGATCAACACATTTGTATTGATGAATTTTGCCGTTAGCCACAATCCACCATGGCAAACCTGTTTCAATTTGTGCAATACGATCAAAGCTCGATAGATATGGATAATCACCAATGTGATTATGAACAATTGCTTCAATTCGCTCGAAATTGTAGTTATCTAGTTTGAATTCAAAGTTATTCACTTTATCTTTGGCAATATTTTTCAAAGGAATGAATTCACCGCCAATGACAATGCCGCCTTTTTCTTCTTCACCTTGACAATACTCTAAAATCTCTTTCATTAGTTTCCACTCACTTTATCTGCCATTGGGAATCCACCAAAAGGCAACTGACCATTGATGCCAAATCTAGCTTGNNAATCTCTTTCATTAGTTTCCACTCACTTTATCTGCCATTGGGAATCCACCAAAAGGCAACTGACCATTGATGCCAAATCTAGCTTGGCAACCGCCCAATCGCTTACTGCATTTATCTTTATCTCGTTCATGTGCCTGAATTGCATTGTCGTTTTCATCAGCAATTGCCCAGCCATCATAGCCACACATTTCACCGCGGTATCTAAATGGGCAAACAGTTGCATATATCGTACGATTAGGAATCACCGCACCATCTGACTCACTCGGAATAGCTAATGTGAATGATGCAAATGTCTTGCTGTGTTGAGTTGAATTAATGATATAGCTTTGATCTAAGTATTCGTCAGGATTTGCATGATCATTACCATCAATGAAATTGACTGCATCTAGGAACTGCTCAGGCACACGATAGCGAGTAACTTTTGCGCCAATTAAGCCGCGATATTGATTTAAAATCCCTGTAATATAACCCGCACCATTACCAATGGTTAAAGTTGGTCGATTACTTGGACCATCGCTTTTGATCTCAACGCCTTCAATTTGAATTGGGATTGCTAAGTACTTCTGACCACGCCAAACTACAGGTTCATTCTTTTCATTCATCTCATTACAGAAATAGAAATGATTTGAGCCGCCAAGATCATTGATCTTGCTAATATCCAAGTCATACAAATCAATCCAAGCAGATTGCTCGACTTTATCTAAGCTAGCTTTAACTGAATTGCTTATCATCGAACCACCTCAATAAATGACACTGATAACTCAGATAGCCCTGCACCTTTTGGCACTACTTTGTGCGGACCATCTTTACGAACTAAAAACAACTCCCCATCAAAATCAAATTGAAATGGCGAAATTCTATTGCGCAATAAAAAAGCGGTCATCTCTTTGATTTCCGCTTTCTTTGCTATGAATTTTAAATCTGGGAATTTTTCAACTGTTTTCCTCAATCCCTTATCTTGCCGTTGCTCGACACCATCACCAAGGCTAATAATATCTATCAAATCCTCAGTTTCTTTGGATGCACCGAGAAGTGGGCACCACTTAAATGTTTCGATCATTTATTATCCTTTTTATTAAAAAATTAATTAAATGTAAAATAATCACTTAAATTTACATTAATATACAAAAAAACTAATATGATAGCTTCTATTATTTAAAATAGTGAATATTGAAATGAATAAAAATAAAGGTTTTACATTAATAGAGCTAATGATTACTGTTGCAATCATAGGGATTTTATCCTTAATAGCGATGCCATTTTATAGAGACTATGTCATTAGGGTTAGAGTAACAGAAGCTTTATACGAGGCTTCTAGTATTCAAAAAAAATTTCTTGAGATATTTTTTACAGAGGGTCAAGGTTCGCCTGCTATGAATGAAATGCTATACCCTGGCGGTCTACTTGCAACAATTCAAATTGATGGGAAATCTGCAAAATCAGCAAGGCTAACAAACATTGTTAATATTGGATCAGGCACAGGATGGAATTATACCGCTTTTGGCATGGAGATAATGTTGCAAGATGACATCTTACCTTCTGGTTATAATTCATATAATAATACAATTACTCTTATGAATTACGTTAGCGGGTATTCTTACGTTGATCTCTCTGGAACGCTTCACACAATCAAAGGGTTTGGCGCTACCGAAACTGGAGATATAAGTCTTAGAACATTTTGCGGTCAATCTGGCGCCCCTACAGACTTGGCCAATCTAAAAAGAAAATCCCTGCCTAGAAAATGGCTGCCACAAGGTTGCAGGGATGGGTCTGTTTATTTATGGCCAACCCCTGTAGTTATACAAGATGGTGCAATAAACTTTTAACTTATTTAATCTATATAATAATATAGGTCACAATAAAATTGCATTTACTCGGTTATTTTAGGCAATAAAAACTGCACTTAAATGGTTGTTTAGATGATAAAAAGCCCGATTAAGGGCTTTTTATTAACGTCTAGCTAACTGCCCACCCGATCTTAATTGATTAGCAATTTCTTTTTTCACATTTACCTTAACAAGATTCTCCAAAGTCTTACCATCTCTAGTCACATCGATCTCTTGCGACCCATCTTCATGCTGAGTGATGTTAATAATGATATCACCCGAAGATTGCTGAGCCTGCTGATACTGCATTGGAGCAGATGTAGGCATACCGCCAACTAATCCGCCGTTTGAATAGCCTCTTGGAGCAGAAAGCATCGGCAATGGTTGCCCACTTTTCGCTGCATTGTGAAGGCTGTTTAAGAATCCAACACCTAAATTTCCTGTAGCTTCTTTATTGAAAACAAATTCATCTTTATGAACAATACCCGCTTCTTGGTACTTACCACCTGCACCAGTGTAACCACCATTAGAAAACCCAAGTGCAGCACCAAGTGAAGTGCCACTCAAGCCTGTTTTTACAGCATTAACAAGCGCCGCCTTAATTAGGATTTTTGATAAATCTTGAAGTATTGATGTTGTCATATCTCTGAAGCTTGTCTGTGTTCCACTTGCAAAACTTGCGAATGAATCGGTCATGCTATCAAAAGCAAACTTACTAGCTTCTGCCCATTGATCACGAACCTTTCCTGCTTCTTCGATAGACTTTCTAACACCATCACCAATACCACCTAAGGCATCATTTTCTTTAATCGCCTTCAATGCTTCAACTGCTGCTTTCTGCTGTAAAATCCCTGTTGTTTCCTCTTGTAGTTTTGCGATATTTTCAGCGCTCATGCCAATGCTAAGCTCTTTCGCTCGTTTTTCTAGCTCGTACGCAAATGTTAATTGTTTAATAGCGTCTTGAGTTTTGCCAATCAACTCAATTTCAAACCTCATATCATCGAAGTCTTTGCTGTAGTCATTGCTAAGCATTAAAATCTCATTGAGTTGCTTTTGGCTATCTAGCGATTGAGCTTGAAGCATCAAAACTGCCTTTTGGGCATGTGATATTCTATACAAAGCGCTAGACTGATTCGCAAACTCTAATGTCAGTTCTTTTGCTGCATTGTATTTACTGATATCACCATATTTTGCATATTCAAGGTTAAGAGCCTGCAAACTACTCAATTCTTGAGAAAGTGATTTTAGTCTATCTGTGAATGGATCTGATCTGCCTCCGCTTGATGATTTTTTTACCTCTTTATCTGAGGCTTTCTTGTCGTTGATACCTTCTAGCACCGTTTTGAACTTAACAAAATCTTGGATTGTTGGTTCTAGATCCAAGAAATCAGCAAGACGCTTTTCAGAAACAGTCAAGAATAAATTCTTGTACTCCCTATCAATGCTTGCAAGCGCATCAACTACGTCTTTAGATGTATTTACAAAACCATCAGTTCCTGAGTTGTTCAATACGTTTTGAAATTCTCTTGCGCTTTGAGTTGTTTTGTTGATCAATTGGTTGGTTTCTATGAGTTCATTTCGCTTTACTTTTAGATCACGAGAAATGCGTGCAACCTCGTCTTCATCAACTTTAAATATACCCAAAAATCCACCTGATCTCTCTGAAGTTCTAGCTCTCTCTAAGTCTAGAATCTCCTGCTGAATTTCTCTTGCTTTTTTTCTTAATTCTCTTGCATCGATATCAAGCTGCGCAATTTTAATCTCTTTTTGGCGATTATTAAGCTCACCAAATTTTTTACTTAATTCTGTAAGGTCACTGCTTAATTCTGATACCGATTTTCTAAGGTTAGATGTTTCACTTGCGGAATCCCTGCTCATTAATGCATAAGCGCTAAGCCCAATAACGGTAGATGATAATAACCCAGCTGGACCACCAATAAGACTTAAAGCCCCGCCCAAACCTCTTGATGCTAATGAAACACTTGCGGAAGATGCTGCCGCTAGCCTTGCTGTCGCTGAATAATTTGTTAAACCTAGAGATGCTTTTGCTGAAGCATATTCATTTTTTAAAAATGCTCCCGTGTTTACAATCAATGATGTCGTTAGTTTCCCAGCCATTGTAACGCCTAACAATCCAGCAGGGATAAGTACCACATTTAAATTATTAGCAAGAAAGCCCACTGTATCGCTTAGCCCTTTTATTATCCCCGTGCCATTGAGTAATTCATCCGCTAGCGACATAGATTCATTTCTAAGCGTTACCAATGATTGCTCAAATGTTACTGGCAAGTCTTTTGTCATTTCTTTTAAGCCTTCACCTGCTTTACTCATGGCATTAAAGATAATATCGCCTGTAATCTTGCCTTCCGAGCCTAGCTTTTTCAGCTCAGAACGTGCAACACCCATATATTGAGAAATATAATCCAATAAAATAGGCGCCGCTTCGGAAATAGAACGAAATTCATCGCCTTGTAATCGTCCTGAACCTAAAGCTTGTGACAATTGAAGTAAGGCGCTTGCTTGCTCTGTTGCATTAACACCACCAATACGCATCGCATTGTTGATAGATTCAGTGAAATCTAATATTTCTTTTTGAGTTTTACCATAAGCAGACATTGCTCGTGCTGTACGGGTATAAAGTTTCGTTGTTGATTCTAAACTTGCAAATGTACTATTTGAGATGCTGATTAATTCAGACTGAACCTCTTTTGCTTCTTGTTGGCTATTCGTTACAAGTTTAATTTGGTTGTTTAATATCGTCATTGAATCAGCCATACCGATGATCTTGTTGGCTGTTTGGGCTGATAAATACCCAGTAATAGCAACTTTTAACCCATCAAATGAGCCAATTAATGACCCATTAATTTGATTTAATCTATTAGCCTCTTCAGTTGCACTTTTCATGCCGTCTTTTGTACGTGACAATGAACGCACAATTTCGCCATTAGCATTGGTTAGATGATAAGCGCCCTGTGTGACTGTCAAATATGAGTTTGCTAATTCTTTTTGGCTCATTCCTGCCGTATAAGCGGAACGCTTCATGCTTTCTAAGCGTTTGAAATAATCACCCACCCCCATGCCTGCTTGTTGCGCTGTATCGCTGATGCGCTTTAACGAGGCAATAACATTGCCATTGGCATCAACAAGAGTATTTGCAGTTTGTGATACACGCAAATTTGAACTCGCAAGAACATCTTGGCTTGCTCCTGCTGCTTTTGCAACTGACTGCAATCCTTTTAACGTTTTATTATAAGAATCAAATGTCATTCCAAGCTTTTGCGCTTTCTTCTCAGCATTTTCAGCTGTATTAGCAAGCTTTTCTAGCTCGTTATCAGCCTGTGCAATGCCTTTGGCTCTAACATTAATATACATTCCAATTTCTTCTGACATTACTTTTCCTTTTGGCGTAAAAAAACCGCAATTAAGCGGTTGTGTTTAAGAGGTAAAAATATCCAATGAAGAATTTAAGCGCTCAGCTAAAGTTTAAAACCCGATCAGCTGCTCAGTTTTTTTGATAGTGTCTTCAAGTGAATGCTTTTTCCTATATTCTTCTATTTTCTTGGATATATAAACGATACTCAGTGTATTACTATTCAGGCTTTCATCTATAACGATATGATCCAAGACAGGGCTATCAATATTACCAAATAAGTAAACATTAGGGCTTATCTCCTGATATTCCCCCCATCTATCATTGATTGCGTTTAATAGCACCAATCTATCCTTCGACAATTGAGTGTAGTCTGGATAAGAACGAGAAAATTGAATTTTCTCGATATTTCCAAATAATAACGTTGTCACCACTACCTGAAAAAAAGAATTGCTAGGAAGATTGTTATTTGACAGCACTCTTATATTTTCATCCGAAGAGCCTTTGTCATAAGGCATCTTTGCAGGGTTCAAATAACACCCAATCTTATAACCCCCAACCTCTTCATGCGGTTGATCGCAAGCAAATGAAACAGACAATGCCAATATAATCCCAAGTAAAAATCTCATAAGTCACCTTTATTATTTGAATGAGAACATAATACAATGGCGACGACAAAAACCCAACTTAATGGGCTTTTGAATAGGTTTAATGAAATTTATCTTTGCTGTCTAATATTCCGCAGTGAATCTTCCAGTTGCTTATTATCACCACTCAGTAGATTTCCCACTGATTCCAATATGATGATAATTTGCTTCAAATCCTTTGGATTCGTTTTGCGAACTAGCGAGCTAAAAAGTTTTTGTGCGTAGGCTTTATCGTCCATGACACCACCCAAAATCCAATTCAAAGTTATTGGTCATCATGGTTTTAGCNCACCACTCAGTAGATTTCCCACTGATTCCAATATGATGATAATTTGCTTCAAATCCTTTGGATTCGTTTTGCGAACTAGCGAGCTAAAAAGTTTTTGTGCGTAGGCTTTATCGTCCATGACACCACCCAAAATCCAATTCAAAGTTATTGGTCATCATGGTTTTAGCAACAGCAGAAGCTTCTTTGTAAATACTTGAATCAAACATCAAATACAATTGGGATTCTGCTAATCCATCATGCACCGCACCATCTGCTCGGCTAATCTCACCAATTGCCATGGCAACTCTACTGATTCGATCTCGAATATCAGTCAATTCATTTTGGAGCTTTCCATAAGCACGATCAATTTCAAAGTATCTTAATAAGCCATGCTTCATTAATGCCACTGCAAATACAATTTGCTCTCGTGTTGCCCTAGAGAAAAATTGCTCCTCTACAACTTCACCACAAATATATTCAATCACTGCATCAAAGTCTTTTGCAGGAATATCGCTATAACTGCCATCTATGCCAAAGTCCTTTTTAAGTGCAGGGTAAAACTTCTGCCAATTTACATTGTTCTTTTTGCAATATTCTTCAACTGCCTTTCTAATCGTATTTGCTTGATCAACTGTTACTTTTCGAGTTTGGCATTCTTGGTTGCACATGTCTTGAGTAAGATTTAAACACTGTCTTTCACACTCAATAAAATATCTTCTAGCTTCACGACCTTTTTCAGTTCGTTCAACCATAGATAATTCTTTTGCCATATCGAGTGTTAAATGATATTCCTTTGAGCTTCTACCGCCTTGAGGTTTAGCTCTTTTTTGAGCGAAACTCATAAAATCAACGCTTTCAGAGAATTTATACTCTTCAATTCGTCTTGTGATCCAATCTTTGAACTGAGTGCCAACTTCTAAGAATTGATGTAACGTACGAGCATCAACTAAATTAGTTTTTTGATTATTAATTTCGCCTGTGAATACTTCGATTAAATTATTTTTCATACTACTTACTCCTAACTTTATATAAAACCCATAAGGGCGTCGGGAGGCTCAAAAGTAGTACTAAGTCTACTGGACGTATTTCCACAAGGGTGTTGTATTAGTCACCCTCCCGACATAAAGGAGTATTCTGTAGCTGAATTTTGCGCACACAAACAACAAAACGCAGGCATAAAAAAACCACATCTGACGGGGTAGCGGCTGTCCGCTTAGTATAAAGGTTTTGAGACCTCAGCTCATTTGAGCTAAGTAAATAATAGCTGAAAATTGAAAAGTGTCAAATCTATAATTTTCAATTATTACAAAAACAATAACCCAATTGTCTGGATTTTTTAAAAAAAGCATATATCATTCAAACAATATTTTTACTAGTGAAGAGAATAGCAATGACAAAAAAAACAACTATAGATTTTTCAGATAAAACTTGTGGCTATGTAATGCCGATATCTGACACCCCAGGATACAAAGCTGGGCACTGGGAAGATGTCAAAAATTTGTTAAATGAAATCACAGAAGATCTAGGATTTAAAGAAACTCGCATCGTTAGCTCAGGGCTCGTTTCTACAACAATTCATAAAAAAATTGTTAATAATTTGTTTAATGACGACATCATTGTATGTGATGTAAGCTCACAAAACCCAAATGTAATGCTTGAACTCGGCATGAGAATCGCATTTGATAAGCCTGTAGTTATAATCATTGATGATGAAACAAAGTTTTGTTTTGATTCAGGTGTTATAGAGCATTTAGTATATCCTAAAGATCTACGCTATTCATCGATTGAAGGGTTTAAAGTACAATTAAAAGCTAAAATTAAACACACATTGGATGCATATTTAACTAACCCTAAAATAAGCCCTATTTTACAAAGCTTTGGGTCATTTGATGTAAGCAATGTCAATCTTCCCAAAATGAGCCCAGAAGATGAGTTCCGCACAGAAATATCAGACATGCGTAAGATGCTAACTCAAATTGCCAGATCAACATCTTCACAATCATCTGAAATGAAAAATAATTTTAACAATCAAAAGAAAAAGCTGTATGGGATATCACGAAATAAATTTTATGAAACAACTCCTTCTGACATTAATTCATTACTACGCATTTTCAATGCGGAATACTATGATGAGAATAAGGATGACATTATTATAGTCGCCACCCATTCTGAATTAGATGAAATTAATAAATTTCTTGACATGAGAATGTCTAATATTAACAACAATGAATAAAATATTTACGCTTTCTCTAATCGAAAACTGTATTTAACAATAGCTTTCAATTAGAGAAACATGTTTTAGCACCTCATTTCTATTGATTCTTTCATACTGGGCATTCCAAGCTAGACCTATATTTGTGCAAATAGGCTTCATAGCAACATAAGGCTTGCCATCATGGTTTAAAACTTGGATTTCTTGGTTGTGAAATGTTACTGATTGAATGTTCATGCTGTTTACTCCTTTTCATTTAAAAACCCATATAGGGTGATCGGGAGGTTCGAAAACAGCCAACAGAACTGCCGGACGTATTTCCCTCGAAAGGGTATTGTATTAGTCGCCCACCCGACCAAAAAGAAGTAATTTTTTAGCTCATACACAAATAACAAACACGAAGAAATTATGAGCGCAAAAAAACCGCATCTGACGGGTAGCGGATATCCGCTGTTGGTATTAAAAGGTTTCGACGCCTCTAGCTCATTTGAGCTAAGTAAATGATAGCTGAAATTTAAAATGTGTCAATACTAATCGTTTAATACAAATGTGTCATTCTTATGAACCTTTATAATGTTATACACTTTTGGAACCCCGTTTAAATACTGAACATCAACATCAACAATAAAGCCAAGCTCCTGCCAAGGAACATCGAATTCTTTACCAGCATTATACATATAAACTTTATCTTCTTCATTGGCAAAAATGATCTTTAATGGCTTATTAGATATGCTTTCTATAATCCCCATATCCCCAGTTTTAGTATTTGGAACATGCCTTGTTTGATACCATACCATTAATCTATTGGTAGCTTTATGATCCATCTTATTTTCAATCAATGCTATTTCTTTTTTAGCCTTCGTTTGGATCTTTTTAGCCTGAGGGCTATCATAAAAAACTGGGCGAAAATCACCCGATATATTGCATCCAATAAGATTTAATTGAATTTTTGAAGACTCATCATTAGCCACAGGAGATAATGTTTTACAAATATTTTGTAGATCCTTTTTAGTAATATCTATATCAGGTTTTTTCCCCTTTCCAGATAGCCATTCCATTGTTTTGACAAGCTGATTAATCCACATTTCAAGAGGACTTGTTGCTGCAATCAAAGAAACATATGGTAATGATTGAGCCACTAGCTCAAAGACCATTGACCCTTTTTTTATCTCAGATACATATAATGAGCTCTCAGCTAACCCCTTAGCATCATTTTCAATATAACTATAATACTGATCAGCAATTCCAGTTAATGAATCTGTCAACTCAGTTAATTTCACTGGCTTAGAATTACTTATAGTAATCCTTAAAGTATTATTCATATCAATATATTCAATAGATTTTTTCATTATATAATCTCATTTCAATTAATTTTTTTAATTATTATCTCTATTTATTCAAACAATAGCAATATAAAGGCTATTAGTCTTATTTTTGATTAAATGCATGCCTTAGTCATATCACTTTGTTCAATAGTGTCAAGGAGCTATAACTATGAAATTTTGGAATTGTACTGACGATTTCCCCATCACGAAAATGGTGATGAGCAATAGAAGGAAATAGCTTCTGTGGAACAGGATACAATGCTTTAGGGTTGTGAAACATTGATAGACCTTGGGCCCAAGTCTCATCACATTCCTCATTCACCTTATACGAAAAAGGTATAGGTGTTGAAGCATTGGGGCTGTGATCATAACGGGTTCCTTTTCGAGATACTGATATAGAAGGGTCACCAAACCCTGCCTGCTTACCCATTCTAATAAACTTAGATATTGTGCCTTCTGTGGAAAATAAAATAGCACTAACATATTCTGATTCTGGTAGAAAAAAGTACCCTGAAGAGATAACCTTTTCTCCAAGTCTGTGTTCTTCAATAGGAGAGGCCTTTATAATTAAATCTCCACTCTCATTATGATGGGCATTAAAGCGAGAGCCATATAAATATTCAATTAAAGCAGAGCTACTCCAAAGCATCGACATATCATCATGAAAATCTGCTAATGCCATAACTAAAGGTAATCCTTTTACATGATCTAATTTCCAATATTTTTTCTTAGATTTTGTGTATAGAACACTGCCAAATCTTATTGGCATTTCATTTTTAATTTTTTCTTTTATATCTAATGAAGGTGACTTGTACCCCTGACTACTTATCACCTCATCTTTTTTACCTACAATAGCGGCCTCAATAGCAATAGATTTCCTGTGCTTTTGAACAATAAAATCTGGGGCATTATGCTCACGATTAAATAAAAATTCTTCTTCTGTTAAATATGAATTTAGATACAGCTCCCAAAGGCGAGCATCAAATCCAGTTGTTTGAAATTGCTCAATATAATTACCATCAATATCTACAAAATGAGGCATAATTTCCTCAATAATCCCTTTTGCTGAAGAATATTCCTTACTTTCATTTAACAATTTAAAAAATGGATGAAATTTATTTTCTGCAACTACTGGCAAAAATAAATTGATAATTTTCTTATTATCATTATGTTTTTCAGAACCTTCTTTATCCACAGGAATATGTTGATCGATGTACTGTTTAGCCCATGCATAAGCATCATCCGCCTTTTTAAATCCAGTGCGTACTTCAAATGCACAGTAGCGCCTAATTTCATCACGTTTTAGCAAAATTGATACAAAACTACTATCTTCAATATCTACAACAATAGTACCTATAATAGATTCATCTCCATTACTGAACCACATAACTTCTCTACCCATACCACAAGCTCCTGGCTGACGAGATGCCCATACTAGTGCTCTAAATCTTTTAATATCTAATTTTTTTATAGTGGCCATATATTTTCTCATACCCTCAATAAAACATTAAATTTGTGATGCGCAATTTTATCTTCAATACACTACTTATATGCAAACAAAATACATAAATCATGCCGAAAAAGATATATTAAAGACCTATAGGAGATGATTAATTCTATTAAAGTACCATAAATTAAATGGCTTTTATGTTATGAGTAACTACTTCTTTGATTCTTTATCCCATTCACGTATAATTCTCTTACCCACAATCAAGACTTTTGCCTTGAAAAATAATAACCAAAAATAAAGCTCAGCAAAGTACTAGAAAACGTTAATATTTGAGGTAAATGCTGGCTATGGCCTATTAGAGTTACAAAAACTAAAATTATCAACCCCATAACAACTGTTAAACCAAGAATACTGCCCATCCTTTTGTTAATACGTTCCGTCTTTGGCTCAGCTAATCCAATTCCACCACAAATACTGCAAGGAATACCAGATACACCTGGTTTTACTTTAAGGTCATTCATTTTTATGCATGCAATACACGATTGCCCATTCTCTCCATTTGCACATACGCCTGTTTGTCCACAATGAGCACATGGGTATAAATTAGCTTGTAAATTTTCCATTTTGATTTTGCTATCCTGAATTATATACATTTAAATATTTTCTAGAAGTGTACAGGATAGCAAGCAAAATAAAAGCCCTTGCTATCGGGCTTTAGTGAATCTTCTTTTTGTCCAACTGATCTATCCAATCTGGTTGAATTTTACTTTCAAGAAACTTTTGTTCCTCTTCTATTTTAGGCTTTAAATGCTTCCATTCATTTAATCCATAACCACACTGAGAAGCATTTTTTTCTGCTTTATCTTTAAATAGCATCAGATCTTGATATTTAGCAAAATAGCCAAGCTGATTCGCCATATCATTAAAAGCTTTGATGTAAGCTAACTTAATTTCCATAGCCTTTTTCGTTCTGTAAGCCATAACCAATAAGGTTAAAGCATCCCTGCATAGATTATATTTAGGTCTTTCTTTTCCTTGAAAATCAATATAGTTAGCCAAGTCTAATTGGACTTCGCTAGTAATCCCATCAAGGTCATCTATTAAATTTCTAATATCTTTCAAAACTCTAGCGTGAGATTTTTCAAATACTCTAGCCACAATCAAACTATCTGTGTAAATTTCGTTTTGATCTACAAATACTAAATCTTGTGTTAAAATTAATTCATTCATTGCAATTCTCCTAATAATGGTTGTAATGAAAAGCCCTGCGATTACAGGGCTATTTTTTTGGATAATAAAAAACCGCATTTAAGCGGCATCATCATTCTTTCTCTTTTTCGTTCATAATCTGTAAAAACAGACTATCTAGCATCAATAAAATCTCTAATTCCAAGTTGATATAGTCGATTGATTTCAAATCAAAATAAGCTTTGATCTCTTGATATATCAGCGATCCATATGCAAACGACATGCCAATGTAATTCCTGCGAGTTTTATCTAAATCAGTAAACCATTTAAATATATGCTCAAACTCACTAGGAATTGATGGCAGGTCTTTTAGCTCATCTGAGATAAACCCTGTTGCCTTGTGTAGAGATAAGTGCTTCTGATATTCAGTTTGCCCGCTTTTATTTGCTTTATAGAAAAAACGGACAAACTTAGAGAAATCCTCTTCGAGCACATTTAATCTTTGAGCAAAAAAAACTTATCATCTCTAGATTTATCGATAATTTGCGTGCGTAGCCAGTCAAAGTTAGTCAGCAAAAAGTCAATACCATCAGCATCATCTTTCAATTCGTTCCCACTAACCTTGATACCCTTAAAGCCCACTAAGATAGTTTTCGCATGACGAATTTCACTCTTAATGGCTTCTTGATTGCTTTTTACTTCGTTCTTTAAAGCACGATCAATATCGTCGAGTGCAGAATCACTTTTAAATGATCGAATTGTGATTTCAATTTCTTTGGCAATCTGACCATCTGGCAACTCAGGGTTAAATGATCTTGGTTTTAAAAGCTCATCACGACTAAATTTAGTAATATCCATTAATTTTCCCCTTCTTCTGCATATTCATCATTAACTTTTTGATTAAAAGTAATTGTTGTTTCGCATGTTTGGTATGCGCCAACATCTGCAGCGCGTGAAAGTGCAGTTACCGTGCCCAATGTGGTTTCAGTCAATAGCACCTTGTCGTTCAAATCACTAGAAACCATCTTGATATAATGCTTTCGTTTCCCGCTATGACTTGACTTGAGTACTCTATAAGCCCCTTTATCAGGCTCAAAGAACAACCCACCTGATAATGAGCCTGCATTACTTAAACCAAACTCAACGTCACGATTTTCAACAGTGCAAAGTGTTGAGACATCAATCTCCTCGCTTGAGCCAAAATCGATCGACATATTTGTTAAGTCACACGAAAGACCAACTAAATCGCTTTCCTGTGGCGCAGTAGATGGCATTTTGTCCATTGGCAATTTTGAGATAAAGATTTTAACTTTATCTGCTCTTACTTTTGACATATTTACTCCTAGTAAATTGTTTTAGAAAATTGAAAATAAATAGAGATGGCAGTCATATATTTGCCGCCTGATCGAATACTTGGTGACCTAGAGATGGGCTTATAAATCGCAGAAGTGTTATTAATTCTTCTACTTGATAAGCCATGCGAGAAGCCATCTATCAACTCATCTGTTTTTTTAGCCGACTCATTCTCATTTAAATAGAAATTAACTTGAAAAATATATTGATGATTTTCGCTTGAGAAAGTTTCATCGTGCGGTGAAATAGGCAAGATAAAGCATTCGAGATATTCACCTTTGTGGTCTGATTTCACATTCTCATAGCTAACACCTAGCCCATGCTTTTTAGCAAAATCACGAACATAAATCTCAAGTGATTTACGAGCCTCGCTTAAACTCATTTTTAACCTCTTCTAATGAAATTCTGGCATAGCCTTTTGGTGCTTGAATTGAAAAACCATTTTGAGTTTTGCCTGTTGGATTTTTGGGAGGATTGGGGTAAAGGCCGTATTCAACAATGTGAGCATATGCCGATGGGCTAAATACAACATAGTGAAAATCGCCCTTTTGAGATATTTTCCATGAAATCTCAAGCTCTCCACTATCAACAGGTACTTTCGCCTGAATTTTTGACAAAAGGCTGTTTGATGCTTTGTTTAAATCCCCCTCAATCTCAGCAAATATCTCTGCTTTTCGCTTAGTGATACGATCTTTAATACTCATATCTTTCTCACATGTGCTTTATACATCACAATAGTAGAAGCTGGCTTAATTGGATTTGGTGCAATGACTTGATATTTAACATCATTAACCGTGCAGATCGTACCAACTTCTAGTTCAAGCGATGCAGTTGCTAAAAGTGTTTGATCGCCCACTTCAATGAGATTATTTTGATTGCCAAAGCGCATATCAATATTAGTAACAACCACTTGTCCTTTTGTATGCTTTTCACTGTTCGTCATGCCAGTTTCAGGATCATATTCACCATCAATCTTAGTAACAGCAGTGCAAGCAACGCCAAACTCAGGCAGCAACTCATTGACGATATTTTGGATTTCTTCATAGTTCATCGCGACAATCTCACGAATAGTGATGATGATTCAACTTCAATAAGGCCGCCCAGCATATTTTTAATGCGATTTGACGAATTTTGATATGCCGAATCATCATCTTTATACTCAATCTGAATAACATCGATTTTGACGCTATTCTGAGTGCGTGAACGAGAGATAATTAATTCATTACTTGCAGCAACTTCACAAATGGCATTCATCAGCTTAATTGGCGCCTCAACTTCGCCATTTCTGATCTTTTCATTTAGATCATCGACAAAATCAAAGTTTTCATCAATGAAATCAGAAGCCGAAACTAACCGCTTTTCCTTTTGATCATCTGTGAGAATCGCCCATCTCTCCGCACTTGTTCGCTTTGAGTGATAATCATCAGCATATTGAAGCGTGACATAACTATCCATAATTCACTCCAATAAAAAAGGACTTATTCGCCCTCTTTTTGTTCTTGGTTGTCGACATTATCTTGATTATCAGAGTTATCGACATGATCAACAGTAGCAATGCCATTTACTGTATCAATTAAAGCATTGTAAGCCTTGGTAATATCAGCAGCTTTTGCGCCATTTTCAAGTTTCGGTAATTGCTTGATGCGTTGAATTACTGCATCGTTATCAGCAATACCATTTTCAATTCGATTTAAATCGCTCGCACCAGGATGGCTGTCGGTTGGAATCCATTGACGTTTTTCAAACATATTATTTTCTCCATAGAAAAGGCGGTTATTACACCGCCATTAATGATTAATCACCGACTTGACCACCAGGGCCATTAGAACCCGTTGATGTAAGATCAATAAGAACACCAGCAGTAAGCTTGTTGCTCTTAGCGTGTTTTTCCCAACTTGTCTTAGCTTTAAGCTTTTCAATATCAGGATTTTCACCTTCTGACATCTTGTAAGAATAGCCAAGCAAATCAAGGTTGAATGTACCTTCTGCACGCGCACCGATTGCCATGTTTTCTTCATCGTTAATATCCCAGATTCGGAATCCTGGCATTTGTGATTCAGTGATTTTCAATGCACCTGCTTGGAGCCCAAAAGAGACATCTTGGCTGATCATGTCGGTGACTAAAACAGGACGGCCCATTGTGCCTGGCAATCCACCATAAACAATAATCTCACCTTCAGAGTAAATCTGATTAGTCAGAGCTTCATCAACAATGTCAAAATATGTATCAGAGTTCATTACCCACAATGCAACGCGATTAAACTTATCCCCATATGTTCGCATTGCACGTGTGAGGGCTTTACGGCCATCCACAGCAATATTGCCTTGAACATTCATCGCAGGATTACTTAGAATCGCCCCTGTTAATGCACCAACACCATAAAGTAAATGGCCTGCTGATGTTGCATCTGCTAAATCTTGACCAATAACATAGGCAAACTCTTCAGGGCTTCGAGCTCTACGCTTGAATGCTTCTTCTGTTGAAGCATATGGACCATATTTATATGGAACTTTAACACCAACTTGTTCACCCATGCCAATAATATCAGGTGTTACTTTTGCCGTTGAATTCACATCGCGATGAACAATCTCGCCGCCTAATTTATAAAAGGATGATTGTGCAAAATTACCTGGAATAATCTTGCTTTCCAATACAATTGCACCATTAGACATGCTATTAAAAACGTCAATATTATCTTGTCGACGTTCTAAAAATGCAGTCTGTGCTGTTTGGTTATAAATAACCATATCTTTATTTACAGTTGTTCCCATTGTTTTCACCTATTTTGGAAGTTTTAAGAAATTTTCTTGTCCATGTTTTTGAATGTATGTAGCTTTTTCTGATGGGCTCATTTCAGATCGTTTAATACCTGATGGTGCATTACCTGAGTTACTAGTGCCACCACCTTTATTGCCACTACCTTTTAAAATTGTGTCTTTGTGTTGATATGCATTAACAAACTTCGCTAATGCCTCATCAAAAGATGCTGGTTCACCAGGATTAGAATCAGAATAAATAATGCTTTCTAGATTATTTGTGTCATGCAATGCAATAACGCGATTATTTGCATCGACAGTGAAGTGCTTACCAAAGAACTCACGTGCCATATCACTTGGAATATTCAATTTATCTGCAATGAATTTTGATTCACCAAATGATTGCCCGATGATGTAGGATTGCATTTGTTGTTTATATTGTTCAGCTCTTGAAGTCGCTTCACTTAACTGAACATCATGTACACGTCTCATTTCTGCTTTGATTTCTTCAACCTTGCCAGCATCAATCAAATCTTTTTCACTGAATGATTTGACCTTTTCCATTGCTTCACGCGCCTTAACTGGGTCAATACCATCAAATGCCTGCAACTGTTCTTTGTATCCATTGCCTTTTTGGCGATGGCCAATTGCTTCAGCTTTCAAAGATTCAATGTATTGCTTGTTTGATTCCAAAGAGAAAGCCTCTTCTTTGCCATCTGCTGTGATCACCACAGGATTGCCATCAACTACAACTAAATTGCCATTTTCATCTGTTTTCCACATATTTTATTTCCTTGGCTTCTCGCCTAATTATTTGAGCATCACGCTCGATTAATAAATTTTGAGTAACAAAAAAGCCCCTTTCGGAGCTGTTATTTTCTAATGTGAGGAATATGCTGCGGCTCTAGCCGATATTTACCACAGGGCAAATCACCATCTTCGTCAATGAACATAAACTCGACTGTTGCAGCTACAAATTTTCCTGTTTTTTCAAACTCAACCGCACCAATCATTTCGTATTTGTTACCGTGCTGATCTGTGATATCGAATATTTGATGTTCATTGATTTCGCACTTAATAATTTTTAACTCAATCTTCTCTTTGCTCATAGGTCATAAATCCCTTGTAATTGCTTCAATGTTAGTGGCCGATCACTCTGATCAAGCATCTGCTCAATCATTAATTTTCCTTCTCTGAACCACTTGGCTCGTTGAATGCCTAATACTCGATCTTGATAATTGATCGGCTGAGATTTAAGCCAATTAGAATAATCCACATTGTCATTCACTTGCCCAAATTGACTTGATCGTGTAGAAGCAACTGAATTTTTCAATATCATTCTGATGATTGATCTGCATCGATAATGCAGTGGTGGCTTTCTATATTGCATTTTGTGGCCAATTGGCTTGTTATCCAAAGTCCACTTTTTCAGATCACGAGCCTTGCATACATCTGTCGTTCTACTATCAAGTGTGGATAGATGCTGTTTTGCTTCTACTAAATCAGAATTATATTCAATTAGTTTTTCTTGGGCATCATTTGCAATCGCCGCATTGGCTGTTCTCACTAATGTATCAGCGTGAACCTTACTGATTCTGATTTGATTTCTTATATCTTTTGAAATGTTATATTGCGAATCACCAATAACATTGCCATTTCTGATAATAGTTTCAATCTTGAACTGTAGATCGCTCAATTGCTTTTCCCACCAATCACGGATATCTCGACCATCAAACAATGGTGCGTATTTAATGGATTCTAGCTTGTAATTCGGCATTGAGCTAAATGCTTTATAGCCAAGCCATGAGTTGTAAATATTGGCTTCAATCTTATGAGATGCAACATAGAATTGCTGATTCGTATCATTCAAATACGCGATGATTCGTTCATATTCATCTGTGATAATGCCTTTGATATCACGTACAAGAAGATCAAGATCTCGTTTAGTGATATTAGCAATATCATCACTGATAATACGGGCAATAAGGTCTTTCTGAGTATTATCAAGATGCTTAAATACGATTGATCGCACATAAGCATCATAACGAAAAATATTGATCTTATATTCACATAAAGCAACCGTTAAATCGTTGTAGCTGATTGTTGTCATTCATTAACCTCAATGCTCCCAATTCTTTCAATACCAACCAGATCTTGCTCTTCCTCATAAGTACGAGTATCAGCAATGCCACCACGAGCAACCAACGTATCAAATACTGTGCGTTTTGAAATAACACCATGTGTTAATGATTGCAGTAAATCTGATGTAGTGACATCACTATCAACCGTATATTTGAGATTATCTGTAATATCAATAGAGCCTGCATCTTCTAAACCTAGCCACAAACCAAATTTATAGATCACATCATTGATAAAGTCATTAAGCATCATTCCATACAACATCAATTCACTGACTTCTTTCGTACTTTCTGATTTTGCCTGAGTATCAGTCAAGGCCATTTTGGTTCGCATGAGAAGCTTGGATCCTGCAACAGCCATTTGCTCTTCAAGTTTATTCAAAGAGTTTTGACCTGCTTCAATCGCCGCACCTGAGTGTTCAATATATGAAGCATCACCATCAGCTGGCAACTGAATCGCCCCCTGAATTAGCAACTCTTCGTCTTTACCAATATTAGTGCCTTTCAGCTTTAAGATTGGCATTCTTGCCTTTCCTAAAATATTGTCTTGCTCTGATTGTGACTGCCAATGCTTGATATTCAGATCAGCCAAATTAGCCAAGGGAGGTTTTTTCGCAAGCTTTAATTCAGAGGCCATGACATATGGGTAATCTTTGCCACCAACTTTGATCTCAACATCATCATGTAATGACCAAGCTTCATTATCTCCACTTTTTCTATAGAATCGTGTTCGCCCAGGTGTCATTAATACAATTTCATCAAGATATTTAATCTCAAATTCATCTGTATTAGCTTCATCAATCACGCTGTGTATGTATTTAAGTAGTGTGATTCCGCCCTGATCTTTACGCACATCCATCACTTGATCAGCGCCNNTTAGCTTCATCAATCACGCTGTGTATGTATTTAAGTAGTGTGATTCCGCCCTGATCTTTACGCACATCCATCACTTGATCAGCGCCAATCTTAAAAGCATAAGGCCTTGCGCCGTTTTCTTTTTCTTCCTGCAGTGACTTCGCTTGCTCTACAGAAGAATAATCAATAACAATGTATGATCTAGCATACGCCAAAGCTTCAAAGAAAATAGATTCAAATACACCATTCATACTTTTATTTGAGCCGTTAAAATCTTCTTTATAGGCGCTGACTTTTTCATTCAAATCATCAACAACTAATGCTTTATAAAATACACGACCACCCATAGATTTTACTGTATCTTCAAAATATGGCGTTAATGTTGCAACACTTAAGCGGCGATTATAATCATCTGCCGTTTCAGCCTTGAACTTAGGTAAATAAGATTCACGAGCACTTCTCATGGCACTTGTTCCGCCAAGTAGAGCCATAATAGGCTCTATCATGGTACGGAATTCGGCAATGTCATTTGAAATTGTATCTACTTTCATTTTAATTCCTAGAATGGCAGATCAACACGTTTAGCTGTTCGATCTTTCATATTATTAGCAACTGCAAAGTATCTAAAAGCATCAGCAGCGTGAGATGCTTCATTGTGAAGCGGCTTATCTCGCCACACTCCATTTTTATCATCCCAAGCCTTTCTATAAGCTTCTAAATGCACAAGGCCTTTGCCGCATTGATATTCATCAAACGCGCATAATGGAAGAATTTCACGAACCAACTCAATACCACCATCAACGGATTGACGAGGTACTACTTCAAAGTTAATTGAATAATTTTGCCCATCAATCATATATCCTTCTCGCGCTAATTCTTGACGGCTTTTCGCATCACTGCCAATCTCTCTGTTTTGAATATCATGCGGCGCATAATGAGATTCATAGTTATAGCCACGATCTTTTAGCACTTTAAAATAATGCCTTAAGCCTTCACCTGAATTCTCATAAAAATCTATGACGTGATATTCTTCACCAACTTTTCGCACAAACCATATTGATGTGCTATCACCAACACCCAAATCCCAATAAGTGAAAACAGGCAAATGAGAATTATCAGGTAACTTGCCAATTCTGTTTTTAGTTCTTAATTGCCTAAACTGTTCAGCGTAATAAGCACCCTCAATCGCTTGATCGAATGCTTCTTTTGGAGTGCTTGGATATTCACGCTTCATCTCGTCTTTAAGCGTACTTGCTTTTGCTTGATACCAAAGCTTTTGCCCTAAACTAAACTCTTGGTTTAATTCATGCGCCAACTTATCAAAGTATTCATCTGTGCCTTGCGTGATCTGGTCTTTATTGCCATTCAATACATATTCTGGATTACTAAACCAATCATAAAAAAAGAACTTCCAATCTAAATCACCCAAATTACTTTGATCTAGTTTTTGTGATTCTTGGCAATACTCATAGAAATACCCCGCTTTTCCTTCCGCAGTTGATTCTAATGTGATGATTCCATCTTTAGAAACAGCCTCAAAAGCACCAGTTACAATCTCTTTGGATTTATCGGGATACTTAGCACATATCTTTCCAAATTCCGAAATATGAAGCTCATTAAGCGTTCCACCACGAGCCGAAGTACCCACGAATATGTAACCGCCTTTATCGAATACCAATTCGCCAGCACGATCATTTGATGCTGGATTGCTTAGTCTTAATGAATTAGGCAGGCGATCATAAGCAAACTTTACTTTTTCCCTGAATAACTTATTAGCATCATCCAAGTTATGCGCGATCATCCCACATGCTGCACGCTCAAAAAATGCACTATCTAACTGCATGATTGCTTTTAATGTTGTAAAGCCTAATTGCCTCGCTTTTAATATGATGTTTCGAGAATGCTCACGGTTAAAGTAATCATCTTGCTCATTGTTAAAATTGAACGTAATTACCTGTCTACGTTTATTTGTAATTTTGTATAAATTATTAAGCCGCCATCTTTTACTCTTTAGATTCTCGACTGTTATTTCGTGCTTCATTTCCAATCTCATCTATCAAGTCAGAAAGCGGATTAACTGACATTTTAATGTCTTGCTTATCTGAATAACCATGATTAGCCAATGCAAGCTTTGCGATAGTAGGGTTAAATTTACCAATCAATCCATTATTAAGTATCAAAACTTCCTGTACGGCCTTTAGCTTCTCTAACGTGCCCGAAAACTCATGATTTTTAGATTTCTCCCATTCTTGAACTGTTGACCTAGCAAGCCCTAAATAAAGAGCTAAACCGCTAACTGTCGGGATGTTTTCAGTGGGATTAATTTTGCTATCTTGCAAATTATTTCTTTCTTCTTCTGATAACTGAAAGAACCAAATATATTCCTCTGCCTTATCAAGCACCGATCGATCATATACTGTTGGACGACCGCCTTTGTTTTTAGCCGCCATAGTGACTTTCCTTTAGGTAATAAAAAACCCCAATTAAGGGGCTAGCAAGCTATATTGTTAGCTCGTCTTATGGTATTAGTCTGATGCAATAATTTGATTAATATAGTCAGTTAACTTATGAGAGAATATTGAAACATAAGATGTATCGCTTTTTATACTATCCAACCAAACCATCCTTTTACTGTATAGGCTTGTATTGAGTTTTCTTCCAAACTTTTTATGTATCCCTCTCAAATACCTTTTAACATCATGTTCAGCATTATCATAATCTAATAGCTTTTCAAATCCTATACCTTCTACTTTGCCATATAGTTCTACAACATAAATTTTCTGGACTGTTTCATTACCACTATCCTCATAAATAGTCATATCCTCATTAAATATTAAAGAGCTATACTTTCCTTTATCTATTAGAGGACAGCCGATTCTATACCTACCTATATTTTCATAAGGCTGATCACATGCAAATGAAACGGATAAAAACAAAATGAAACCAATTAAAATCTTCATGATGTACCTATAGTTATTATTAGATGATGCAATTATATAGGTGTTTTATGTTATTTACTTAACTGCCTTAATTGTTGTTTGATCTCACCATTGTCACGCTCTAATGTTCCAACTCTTTTGGATAACTCCTTAACTTCATCTTGAAGTGAGCGTTGCGCCATTTCATATGATTCAAGCTTTACCACCACAACAGCAACTTGCTTTGACATAGCAACTATCTCACGCTGTGTTTCTTCTTGTCGTCTATTTGTATCTGCCTGTGAATTCAGGACAATCCCAGCCAAGATACTTGCCATGGCTGTAAACGCCCAAAATTGATATTTTTCAAATGTAGTTTTTAAATGATCTGCCATTAGCGGCTTCCTTATCTATGCCGCTCGGGCGTTTACAATCTCTATCGTATTTAATGATGTGCGATAGAATCCATTCTTTTGTGCCTGATGTTAGCTGGTCCTGTCTGCTGATAGAACCACGCTTCCACCCTGCACAATTAATTGCCTGGTAATCAATCTCTGTATGCTTTGTTTTGTTCGAGCAGGCGATCAACATCAGACTCACTGCTAACACTAATATGATCTTGAACATCTTTAGATTCCTGCTCTTTTTGATTGATGAATGAAAGCTCTTCATTCTTGCTTTTGTGTTGTTTGATTTCGTCTTGTTGTTTTTCAATCTTTCTATCCTTACTTTTCAGCAGGACATAAAAAAGGGCGGTTAAAACGCCCCATGCTATTAATAGATATGTTTTGATCTTATTCATACATCCTTTTATTCGCTACCCTATTCCAATTTAGAGCTATTTTTATGACCTGGGCACTCAAATGGAATACCATTAAATACAAAAACTTTACTGTCTTTGTCATTATGACTATCTGAATAAATCACCCACAACGAAGAAATTAAGCTTTGTTGCTCTTCAAAATTTTTAGGGAAATACGGTGATGTTTCATCTATAGATAACATCCCTTTATTACGAGGGATTATGTTTTTTTTATTACCTTTTATTACTTCTCGAACCGTTACATCCACCTTTGCTGAAAAATTCAAGGACTTTTCTATAAAATTATCCTTATACTCACCATTGGATATTCCATCAATTATTACAATATATTGTTCTTTTATTCTACCATCTCCCATGCATACAGTGGCATAGGCAGTAGTAACAATGGATTGTGTGATCAATAAGACTGCTAAAATTTTTATTTTTTTCATTAATCTCTCAACGTACATTACTAGGAGGAATCAACAATATAATACTATTAACCCATATGTTGTTATTTTTTAAGCTGTTTCAATGCAACAAAGCCTTTAGATGTTGCCGTCAATGTCGCCATGCCTGCAATAATGAAAGCTAATTCACTTGGCACAGTTAGATCAAACAGCATCGCAACAAAGAAGCCAATGCACAACGTAATAGCACTCATCATCTGTATAGTGTTGGTTGTGCTCAATCGCCCATTGTCATTTGTGAATAGTTCTTTTAACTGCATTGCGATACCTTTTGTTTGTGCTTCTTAAATGGTCAACATTATTAATAGGCATTTGATTTTGACTAGATAAAGATTGCAATGAAACATGATGTTCAGCCAATACTGCAAACTCACTCTTTTCTCTATGCCGTTCTACACATTCAACAAATCGCCCAATAAACACCAAAGCATGAGATCCAATGATCACTATCTTCTTATCCATACACCACCAGTTATTAAATATTACTTAACAACTCAGCCCAATACTCTTTTCAAAGTATTGAGTGAATCGTCAATCTCACCAAATATTATTTAAATCAAGACAATTTTCTTACGCATACCAACCTCCACAATTGTCGTTATTTAAACGCAAATAACAGCATGTATCTCGTTTGTCTGTACTACATAGAAACTCAGCCTAGCACCCTGCCAAGATGCTAGATCAATCTCTTTAACTTGCACTTTTGCGATGCTACCGCTTACCTTTTACCGTCGCCACTTTTCTTTCTGGTCATTTAGCCATCTTTCGTAATCATAATATTCATCGTTTTTAATGAACTTTAAATATTGAATACAGCGCATGAGAAGAAACGGAACAAGGATCATTGCCAATGTTGCATATCCAAGTGCAATCATTAGTAAAACAATCTTCATTATTTCCATATTCATTCCCTGATCTAAGAAACGCCCGTACCTTTCCAGCGAGCTTTATTTGCACGAACATCGATGTGAGTAAATGTTCTGTATTTACCTACACCATATTTGGTTGTGTATTTTTCATTTAAATACGCATAAACATCGTTTGGGCTAACACCTGCAATGCGAATATCTGCAGCTGTACCAAGTAAATGCTGTGATGCTTTTGCACCACCAACTTTCTTGTTATGAGCTTCACAACGTAATCCACTATTAATCACAACAGGCTTGCCAAAGTGAGTTCGCACATCTTCAAGCACTTCGATTAATTCAGGATTAACATCACCGTCATTCAGCCCAAGACCACAGCCACACTTACATGCAAATTCTTTCTTTTTAAAGTGTTTACTTAGCATTTTATTGCTCCCACAAAAAAGCCCCAATTAAGGGGCTGTTTATCAATTCGTTTGTTATAGCGTACAAGCACCACCTGCACAGCCTGTATCTTCTACTTCTTCGTGATCGTGTTTTTCTACTGGTGCGAGCTCTACTCTTGATGCTGCACACAATACACAATCATCGCCACTTTGTTCATTAAAGAAGCCAATATTTAATTCTTTACCGCATGTATTACATTTTTTCATGATCAATTGCCTCACGTTTAAAGTGAGTTATTTTACTCTTAATGTTAATGAGCAACTTAGTAAAATCAGACATAAAAAACCCCGCTTAGAGGGACTAAAAGTATCAAAGCAGGGTCTACCAAAGCGAGCTAATTACTTAGCGACTAATTTATATAAAATTACTTTAAAAATGTCAACATTACACTTAATGACAAAATACTATCTGAGCTAGCTGTATTTATTTTAAACATAAAAAAACCCCAACTGAATGGGGTAGCAATACCACTAAATTGTAATTATCCACTTAGACTTCTCTAAGCCCACATAGATTAAACTATTACAACTAAAATTAACAACCAAACATAAAACTATATGATTGCCATCAGTATATATAAAAATACACTGAATAATTTACTCAGAAATTAAATATCTTTACTATAATAGATGGCTTATAACAAAAGACCCCATATTTCTATGAGGTCTTTTGCACATCAAACTAACAGCATCTCCAAGTTCAATATCTACTATATTAATCACTCCGTCAACAAAAATACTTATAAAATAAATTAATGACTTATTTTAATACAGCAAATAGATATTAAATGCAGAAGACCACTAAATAGTCTTTCAAATTCAGTTGCAAGCTATTGGATAACACGAATATTTACTTGCATTCTGTCGCTCAGAAATCGAACCCTTTACCAGAGGGCTTTGTAATGGCTTTCGCTAGACACAACAACCACTACAAAGATAATGTATCAAAAATTTCCCCTTAAAGTGGGGAACTATTCCCCTATTTTCATATTAAATTATTAATTGACTAAAAAATATGCAAATCTATTACGTGCATTCTCAAATTGCTTGGCTGAATAGCCTTTTTCCTTAATAACATCTGCAATTCTTTCATTGTCTTTTCTAGCCAAATAAACCTCATTTAGAAGAAAAACATATTGCTTATGGGTTTTATTAATCTTTTTCATTTCATCCAAAGCACGAATAGCCTTTGCAACCACTTCGGGAATCTCACAACCAATTGGAATATTACTACCTGCAGGCATTCTATCACCATCTTTGATATTGCATGATGAATCACCATATCCGACTGATTCAAGCAACCAACGCGCACGGAACTCTAAAGCATGATCAGCGTATCTCAACTGTTCTTTAGTGATCCTCTGTTTTAATTCACGTTCTGCAAATTGCTTTTTATGAACATCATGCTCAGGCATTTTAAAGCCTTTAAGAACTCCATCTTCAATGATTAAACCAAAACTCATGCTACCTCCACAAATTCAATTTCTACGCCTTGCTTATCTTTCTTAACCACTTCAAACGAATGATTGATGCTGACAATATGATTTAGATTATCGTTCACTAACATGCCATTTTCTTGCATACAATCTAGGATTGCTTTCAATAACAGATTATCTAAATCTCTATTTTTACTTGGCACAAGCCAAAGAGCATTGATGTGATATTTACCACTCAATACACCTTTGACTTGTGGCTTGATCTGAAAATATAAATCACGCATGAGTTTCTTTTTCTTGGATGCACTGCCATACTTGCTAGCCCTAGCTTGGCGCACTACTTCATTCAAATTGAAGTCTAAAATCTCATGGTTAATTTTGATTTTCATTATCTTGAAATCCCATATTCCTTGATTTTTTTATTCATTGTTTTTCTGTCAATATCAAGATCAGCTGATGCCTGCGCTTTATTCCAATTAGTTTTAAGCAACTGGCTTCTGATAGCTTCCTTTTCAATGACCTCTACAATCTCTTTTAGCGTCATGCCTTCAAAGTTAATCACCATCCCTCCCTCCTTTTATTGCCCTCAATGCCGTACAGCTTCATGCGATCAATTACCTTTGATCTTGAAATCCCAAGATACTTAGCCATTGCCGATTGATTGCCTTTGCATTTACGGCATGCGATTAGAAATAGATCTTTCTCAACTTTTCTCATTACTTTTGAGTGAACGAATGCTTCAGGTAATAATTCTTCTTTAATCTCTACCATTTTACCGCCCCCATTCTTACTACATTGAGTTGAGTTCTGATCATGCCTTCATACTTCATATTGTCGATCTCTTCTCTTGAGAATTGAGATTTAACACGACCATCTATTACGTCATGGCAATTTGAACAGCACCAGGTGCCAATCAGATCAATTGTTTTCTGTCCCATTCCTGCACTGCCTTTAATTGGCACATGTGCAAGTACAGTTGTTTCATTATTGAAGTTGCATACATTGGGAATGCGAACCTGACATTCTTTCCCATGAGCTAGTTTTCTAAGATTTGCCATTTTCACCACCGAAATAAACATTTGCTTTAACTCTATTTAGCTCATGAACAAGCCGGTCCTTTGCTTTATGATTTTTCATATCCTTTGATTTTAGAAATCGTTCTTGTAGATCAACCCACCAATTAAAATGATGAATGCCACCAAATGATCTTTTCTGACCGTTATATACGATATTGATAATTCCCTTAGCCATTAGTACAAGTCCTCTGGTTTTAGTTCTCTAGCCAAATATTCATCACGAATATCAATTGCAGCATTAGCAGCCTCTCCAAATTCATGGGAATCAATCCCTTTATCATGAAAATTTGGTATTGCATCAAATACTTTTCTAATTGCTTCTATTTGATTTTCTTCAACAGCAATCTTCATAGCCTCTTTAGCATCTACAAAGCGGTTTTTGGATGTAATAAAGCCTTCTTTTTCATCCTTTGACGACCCCGTCACGCAAAGATATTCATACGCAAAAGACGATCTAATCTCGTCATAACTACATCCATTCAACTCTGTTTTATCTCCAAAGCCATCATGCTCACAAATGTATGGTCGGAATTGAATCGCAGCACACACAATCTTTTCTTGCTTATCCATTATTCAATCCTCCAAAAAATGCATTGTCTTCATCAAAATTGCATCAACTACATTCTTTGAGCTGGTATTTATCTTTCTTTGAGAGTAATCATTAAAACCATCTATTTTGCCTTGCTCTAATAGCGTTATTGCTATATTGATATGATTTGTTAAGTATGTTCGCAAGAACACAAGGCGCTCAATTTCATTGGCAACATAGCCACAATGATCACAATAAATTGCTGTCAACGCTTCTGGATGATGTAGCCTGCCAATAAATATATGCTCGCAATCCCTTTTGAATTGAATCACATTGCTAATTTCCTTATCAGCCACTAAAACCTCCCCATATCCAAGCCCATCATTGACGGATCAGTTAAACAATATTGATATTCGCCTTGTTGCATTGCTGTTAATGCCTGTGCAAATTCTTTTACTTTCAACATACTTGTTGATGAAATAGCGCTCGCACCAAGAGCCTTGCAAACGTATTCATAGTCACGTAATTTTTCGATTTCTTTAATTAGCAAATACTGATCTCTGACTTCTTCATCTTCACTTGAAGCCATTACAGGCAAGAAATATGCATACTTACAGCGACCAGATTCAAACTCTAAGCCGTGGTTTGTCATGTTATGAATGTCTTTAAACCATTGATGCATTAAGCGATTCTGAGCTTTTGAACGATCTTCTTTTTTTTCAGAGATAGAAACTAAAGGCGTGATTCCTTTTGCCATGACTGCGCGAATCTCAGTGATGGCATTTTGTAGAATGTTGTTATTGATGATGTAGAACTTAGTCATGCAAATAACCTCTCTTGTTGTGTCATTTGTTCAATTCGACACTTGGCTTTTTCAAACATAACTGGATCAATTTCAATACCTGTATAATCGATTCCAAGATTTGCAGCAGCAATAGCACTTGAACCACTTCCCATGTGAGTATCTAAAATACTTTGACCGCTTTCGGCATAATTCATCATCAACCATTCATAAAGTGCGATTGGCTTCTGAGTTGGATGTATTTTTTCTTCTTTACGCCAATCCATTCTCTCTTGGCGCATTCCATCCCACGTATATCGAAAAATTCTAACTGCATCGATCATGCTGCACGATGCAATTTCAGCATTACTAAATGTAGATTGATCATTCTTTTTATCCCAAATCAATCGCCCACCTTTCGCCAATCCTGCAAAATCAAAATAGTTAATACCCCAAATGATTTGATGTTTCGATACTCGAGCCAGTTCAGCAAAATATTCAAAGCTTGGCACTTGCCAATACTTATAATCAAAATCTGTATTATTTCTTTCAACACCAGTTGTTGAAATCTTTGCGCCTGGTGTAATCATTCTTTTTGAGTCGTGAAAATAAGGTGGATCTACAATTGCCAAATCAAATTGGCCATCTTTAAATTCACGCATTGTTTCCATGCAATCAGCATTAATTAACTTAGTCATCGCGACCTCGCTCTTGCTCTACTGTTGCGCCTTTTAATTCTAATATTGTATGAATGATTACATGATAGTTTTCATCTCTATACACGATAGATAAATTTGAATACTCAACACCATATCTACACAACTCTTTAACTTTTATGATATTTCCATTCGCTAATGTAATTGTCGAATCAACTTTGATGCGCTTAATATCTTCTTCACATTCGATCACAAAGGTTTCTTTGTAGAGGGATTGGATAAACTCAATGCCTTCGTCAATATCCGCAATTGTAAAAACTTCTTCACTTTTATCATGCAGTTTAATGCTGACCGCACAAATAGTAATTCCTACACTGAATATTGCTCTATCTTTAAATGCTTTAGTCGCTACATCAATCAGATCATCAAACGTATATTGCTGTGATTGCTCTTTCTTTTTGAAGTATTTGAGTGAATCCAAAGGAATTTGAAGGCCTGATCTAGTCAAGCTCACACCATTTTTTGTGATCTCAAAAACAACAATAGGGCCTTTTAGTATTTGCTTGCGAATACGGCCATAGCCATTATCTTGGTTAACATAACCATCACGATCAATACACTCCAACTTATCACCAGCTTTCACATCTTCAATTTTTAACATTCTGTACCTCTCAAAATCTCGCCGCATATTGCACACTGTAATCGCCCATCTTTAAACGCTTGCTCTTCCTCTGCATCAAGAAAAATCATTGTTCCGCATTTACACTTATGCGATTTAGCATCTGAAAACATGAGGGCTAATGTTCTTTTCAGTCTTTCTTGTCGTTCTTCTTGCGATTCTAAAACACTCATCACGCCACACCTTCAGCAGTTAAACATTCAATAATCCAAGCCTCGCCAGTTAGCGTAAACATTGGCTGTGCATAGCCCAATTCTGTTTGACGCATAACGCCATAGCTTTTATCTACAAACCACTGTTGGAACGCACGACCACGCTTGATCGTATTGTTGTAAACTTTCATTTCATCCAAGTAGCGATTCATCTTGACTGCTGACATCTTTAATTTTTGAGCCACTTGAGTTGCATTGAGCAAGTTTTCACGCTCAACAACTTTGTCGAAGTAATTCACTTTTGGAGCTTGTTGCTCCAATTGCTTTGCTTGGTCTGCTGCTAATTGAAGAGCATCAGCAAAATTAGTTGGGATTTGTGGAACTGCTGATTTTGCAATTTCTTCGCACTTGATAAAATATTGACGCGCTTGCTTGCCTTTTTCATTGCGCTCAACCATAGACAATTCTTTAGCCATATCCACTGAGATGTGATACTCAATAACAGTTGCATTGTTCGCTTCCATTTTTTTGTGGAAGCGGATAAAGTCTGCGCTCTCTTCAAAACCATAGGTTTCAATGCGTGATTTTATCCAGGTTGAATAATCCTGTTTGCTTTCTAAGAAAGCGTGTAATTCACGAGCATTTACAGTCTTAATGTCCTGGTTATTGATATTTGATAACTCGATTTTAATTAATTCCATGTTTAACCCTCCGCCAATTCATTAAATGCCGCCAAGCTAAATCCAACTTTTTCACCCTGAGGAAATTCATCAATTTCAACTAGAAAATCAGGTAATTCATTTCCCATTTCCAAATGTTTTTTAAGCTGATTGATTCCTGATCTAACCAATATTTCTGCCTGTTTGGTTGTTGCTGTTTTAATATCTGCACCTATCAAGCTCATGATGAATAAACATTCTCTTGTACGACTTAGCCCTTTACGCTCAAGTACCGATTCATTGCCCCAGTAGATGCAAGTTTCATAAATTTCATTGAAAGCAAGCGACCCACCTTCTGCATTTTTTCTGAACACTGGTACTGGTGACGGCCATTTATCTTCGCTGCGCTTTTCAGCCTCCAAGCCTCTTGCGATTTCTTGCATGCTTAGGGATAAAAGCATTTCAGCCCACTCACCATCGTAATTAGCATTTGCACCATATTGTGAACCCCATTTATGCCCCCAAATCTCAGCCATTTTTAACCAAAACCGATCAACGATTGCTTCTTGCTTCTTCGTCGAGCATTGCTTGATAGCTTGCTTCTGCTTTGGCTCTTGCCCTACCAACAAGCGAGTTGTCTGTGTGATTTGATTGATTGGTTGCATAAACTCCTCCTTGTGGTCGATCAACATATCTGCCACCCTCTAAAACTTTGATAAAATTATTAGGCTTAACGAACCATGTAAAATCCATTACCCAGCCTCTATCTCCGCCACCTTTTAGGAAATTGGATTGACTAGCCACTTCGATAGCTTCAATGATTAATTCAAGTGAATATTCCTTGATTCTTGCTTTAAGTAACTTTTCTCTCTCTCCACCAATTGCTCTAATTTTTGTAAATCCTGAATCATTCCACTTGTCGATAATTTGTTGATATGGATTTGGCTTAATTTCTGAATCATTAAAATCATCTGCCTTACCACCACTACTACTAATAGATTCAATGGGAGGTTCAGTTGGTAGATTCTGTACCCCAATTTCGGGTGAGCTATCCACCCCAATTTCGGGTGAGCTACCTACCCCATTTTCGGGTTCGCTTATAGCAACCCCAATTTTGGTAGAGCTACCGTTTTTGGGTGAGCTTGTTTTAACCTCTTTAATCTCAATATTTAATTGAAATACGCGGACTGAATTTGTAGGACCTTTACGTTTACCAGTATCTTTAATCAACCCCATTTCAATTAATTTCAAAATACCTGTTTGAACAGTTTTAATATTCAATCCAGTATCTTTCTCTAAGCGTGAATTGCTTGGATAGCATGAGTGATATTCATCTGCTCTATCAGCCATTGATAAAAGTATTAATTTCAGTGTTGCTGGCTTGATATCTAAATCCCAAGCCCAATTAGTGGCTAACCTACTCATTGAACCTCCAACGAATAAATCTTGTATGGCTTGCCTGTACGCTGATTAGTCGCCCAGCGTTTAGCAAGTGGATAAATAGTGCCAATCTCACTTAATCGTGCTGTAGCGCCATTTGTGTGATATTTGAGATTAATTCCACGCACAGTTACAGAGCGACCATTTTTCAGATCACTGATGATGTGATCACGTACTGATTTTGGAGTCATGATTAGCTCTCCTGTGGTTTCTGAAACCCGCCCAATCTAAATTTTGGAGATAGAGAGCTTTCAGCCAATGATATTTTCTTAAGATCTGATTTATCAAAAGCAAACTGTGGACATAATTTCTTTTTGCTAATATTCGTCTTAGCCTCAAGTATCACCGCCCAATCTGGACGAGCAACGCCTGTATTAAGCCATTTACTGATACAGCTTTGAGTTACCATGATTCCATGCTTGGATAACTCTTGGATTACTGCCTCTTGACCACCGATCAATTTAACAGCCTCTCTAAATGCATTCATAAAATATTATTCTCCAAACATATTTAATATTCTTTTAATTATATAGAAGAATTTATTTTACTCAACAAGAATATTCTATAAAGATTTGTTTAAATCTTTTTTATGCGTCATAATTATTCCATTTGGAATATAATATTATGGAAAGTAACAACGAATTAGGTAAAAGAATTAAAATGCGTCGCTTAGAACTAGGAATGAAACAAGATGACTTTGAGGAGTTTGGATTAAGTCAGGCCAGCATTTCTAAATTAGAAAGAGGCGAGTACAAGAAAACACCTCAGATTGCAGATTTAGCAAAAGCATTAAAAACTACAACTGAATGGTTAATGTATGGTGGTGATGTTGTACCAATTAATAAAAACTCACAAAGAGACCCTAGCGTTGAATATCATTCTGAAGTTTCATCATGGGACAAAAACACTCAGCTTCCTCAAGGTATGCGAGCAATCCCATACTATACAGAGACATGTGCTTCTGCTGGCAATGGGTGCGAGGCAATTGAAGATGACACAGAAGATAGAGTATGGCTGCATGATTCATTTTTTATAGCGAAAGGAATTAAACCTGAAGATGCATTTTGTATGCGCGTAAGAGGTGATAGCATGTACCCTATTTATATGAATGGCAGCACAATTGCTGTAGATAGAGGAGCTGTAAATATCATTGATGGTGATGCTTATGTAGTTAACTATAGTGGTGATGTATTTATTAAATATCTACGTAGAATTTCGCCTGACACCGTGCTATTAACATCAGAAAATTCAGCATATCCAGCATTGGAAGCAAAAACCAATGATCTAAAAATAATAGGAAGAGTTTGTCTATATATCTCAGAAAAATAAATTTGTGCACAATTTTGATTTTTACTGTAACACAATGTTTTTTATTGCAATAAATATCCAATAAACTACCGCAGATGCTTTAAAACCATATATTGTGCATCTTGA
>NZ_MVDN01000016.1 GCF_002006795.1 Wohlfahrtiimonas populi
TCTACAATTATTACGACCACCATTCTGCCAACATCGATATTGTCTCCCAACGATAGAGATAGGCAGGACATGTTCCCATTCTAATCTTCTAGCTCTGATTTCATCTTCTCGTATTTTATAACCACAGGCTTCCACATCAATTAATCCTGAACCTTTAACGCCTCTCCATGTAATTGGGCAATCACAATATAAATCATTGGTTGTATCAAAATAAATACTCTGAACTGCTGCGGCCTTAGCTTCAATAAAGTTCTGTGGAGGAGTAATTTCTACATCATTTGCAGAAACAGGTGACGCAAATATACCGCATACAATTAATATCTTGATAATTTTCATTCTTATTGCCTACTTAATAATATTTGAAGGCATGATAACAAAAAAAGAACCATCATTTCTGATGGCTACATTTGCTATGCTACTTTCTTTTCAATCAACATCGCATGACACACTATGAACGCATTGCTGTTCGATGTAATGCTAATGCAGAATCATCAACCTAACCAATAACAGTATAGAAAAATGATATGAAAATTTCTTATCAATTATACTGTATCTTTTATTTGCACACTGTTTCAGTCTTTTAATTATTATTTACTGATACTAGNNTACTGATATTGCTAAATTATGTATGTTTTAAAGAAGTTGGTGCCCTGGGCGTGATTCGAACACGCGGCCTTTCCCTTAGGAGGGGAATGCTCTATCCAGCTGAGCTACCAAGGCATATTTCTATTATTATTTCTGATTTTCAATTAATTTAGCAAGTGTTTCTGCATATTCACGTGATGCTTTCACATCAAAACTTTCCACCATCACACGTACAACAGGCTCTGTACCTGATGGACGAATCAATACTCGCCCTTTATCACCTAATTGTTGTTCAACAATTGCAATCGCATTTGTGACTGCTTCTGTTTCCCAGCCATCACGATCTGCAATTTTCACATTAATTAATGTTTGTGTAGATTTTGGAATATGTTGAAGTGCTTCCTGAATTGTCATGTTTTTAGCAAGAATTGCCTGTAAAGCTTGCAAAGCAGCAATGATACCATCGCCCGTTGTATGTTTATCCATACAGATGATATGGCCTGAGTTTTCACCACCTAACGTTAAGCCATGATGCTTTAATTGTTCCAACACATAACGATCACCAACTTTAGCACGAATTAAATCAATACCTTCTTGCTTCAATGCATATTCAAAGCCTAAGTTACTCATGATTGTTGCAACAATTGCTTTTTCTTTACGATGCGTTGCGATCAAATATAAAATCGCATCACCATCATAAACAATGCCTTTAGAATCCACAATTACTAAACGATCACCATCACCATCAAAGCCAATACCACAATCTGCTTTTTCTTCTAATACTTTCTTCTGAAGTGCCGCAGGTTGCGTTGAACCCACTTGATCATTGATGTTAAAGCCGTTCGGTTGATTACCGATCACAATAACTTTTGCACCCAATTCAGTGAATACATGTGGGGCGATATGATAGGTTGCACCATTTGCACAATCCAAAACAATCTTCATGCAGCGTAAGTTCAAATCACGAGCTGAGCTTTTACAGAACTCAATGTAACGGCCTGCGGCATCTGTGATACGACGCACACGACCAAATTTATCAGGATCTACTGAAATTAATGGTTCTTCTAATTGGCGCTCGATTTCAAACTCGATGCTATCATCTAATTTTTGACCATCTTCACCAAAGAATTTAACACCATTATCATAATAAGGATTGTGTGAAGCTGAAACCATACAGCCCACAGATGTATCCAATGTTTTCGTTAAATATGCAATGGCTGGTGTTGGCATTGGGCCTGTTAAAGCCACATCTACACCTGCGTATGTTAAACCAGCTTCTAGTGCTGATTCAAACATATAACCTGAAATTCTTGTATCCTTGCCAATTAACACACGTGCACCTTCGCGTGCTAAAGTTTTTCCTGCCGCATAACCCAGTCTTAAAATAAAATCTGGTGTCATAGGAACTTGCCCTGTTAATCCTCGGACGCCATCAGTACCAAAATAACGACGCATGCAGACTCCTTAATTTTGTTAGTTTTCTTAGTGAGACTGATTTTATACTGTTTTGCTAAAAATTGATATTCCGATCACTTGTCAAAATATGTAGAGATATCTAGATATGCAGTTTACGACCTGCATCCCTTTGGTTAGAATGGATCAGTTATCCTTCCTACTTTTAGAGGAGTTGTATATGTCAAAAATAATCATTCTCGGCGGCAGTGGCTACGTAGGTAGCCATATCATCAGCCGTTTAGCGAGAGATAAGAATAATTCGATCATTGCATTCTCACGCAACAAAAATCCACAAGTGGACACACGACAATTCCAGTTTGTGAAGTTTAAAAGCTATTCACAAACTGATGCAGAAATGCTCTATCACATCCATGATGCAGATATCATCATTAACTTAATTGGCACAATGGATGGTAATCGTAAACGTGCCACTAAAGCGCATGTGGAATTAGTTAAGCATTACGCAGAGTTAGCTAAGCAAACCAATATTAAACATTTTGTGCACATGAGTGCATTAGGTGTTTCTGAAAAAGGCGGTAGTCTTTACTTTGAAACTAAATGGCAAGGTGAAGTTGCACTGAAAGAAACATTAAAAGACAGTGATATTAAAGTTTCCATTATCCGCCCTTCATTTATGTTTGGTCACCGAGCACCAAGCATTGATAATTTGGTACGTTTAATCAATAAATGCCCACTATTTATGCTGCCTGGCGCATTTACTAAATTCCAACCAATCTATATTGATGATGTGACACAAGCTATTGAAAACATCATAGAGACACAAGAAAATCATGAACAAACCTATGATTTAGTTGGCCCAGAAGTTATGACATTTTTAGAGATGATTCGTGATGTTATGCGTTATTCTCAGCTATGTCGTAAGAAAGTTATCGCGATGCCAAGCTTTTTTGCATATATGTTAGCATTGACCACAGGATGGTTCCCAAAAGCACCATTTACAATGAATCAATATAACAGCTTGAAAGTCGACAGCATTTCAGATACAAATAATCTATCGCAATTAAATATTGAACCGCAATCATTCCAATCCGTCATGAGCTTTGAGTACAAATATGGTCTACAAGATCGCTATGAAAATGACAGAATGATCGCAGGTAGAAATATTATTTAAAGGATTTACAGTGTTATTAGTTGATTACAAAATTTTAGACAAACGTTTAGGCAATGAATTTCCGCTGCCAAGTTATGCAACTGCCGGTTCTGCTGGTTTAGACTTGCGTGCAATGTTGGATGAGCCTTTAACGTTGCAACCAGGTGAAAGCGCATTTGTGAAAACAGGCATAGCGATCTACATTAAAGATCCTGCATATGCTGCAATGGTATTGCCACGCTCTGGTTTAGGTACAAAACATGGGATTGTACTTGGCAATCTTGTGGGCTTAATTGATGCAGATTATCAAGGTGAATTAATGGTTTCAGCTTGGAATCGTAGCAATAAAGCTTTTACAATTGAAGTTGGCGAGCGCTTAGCACAGATGATTATCGTGCCAGTGATCCAAGCGAATTTCCAAGAGGTAGAAGAGTTTGAAGCATCGGAGCGCGGCGCCGGTGGCTTTGGTCATACAGGCCGCAATTAAACAATAAGGATGAGGAATGAAAGTATTAGTATTACCTGGTGATGGTATTGGTCCAGAAATCACAGAACAAGCAGTTCGTGTATTAAATGTTATGAATGACAAGTATAAACTTGGCATTGAAACAGAAACCGCACTCATTGGCGGTATTGCTTACGATAAAAGGGGCAAACCACTACCAGATGAAACCCTAACCAAAGCACTCGCAGCAGATGCTGTTTTGCTTGGCGCAGTGGGTGATACTAAATATGATACATTGCCTCGTGAAGTTCGCCCAGAACAAGGCTTACTAGCAATTCGTAAAGGTTTAAACTTATTTGCTAATCTTCGCCCTGCCCATGTTTTCAAAGAATTGGCACATGCTTCTTCTTTAAAAGAAGAATTAGTTTCTGGGTTGGATATTTTAATCGTGCGTGAATTAACGGGCGATATCTATTTCGGCCATCCTCGTGGTATCGAAATCCGCAATGGTGAAAAAGTTGGCTTCAATACTATGTTGTATTCTGAATCTGAAATTCGCCGCATTGCACATGTTGCATTCAAAGCAGCACAAGCACGCAATAAACAAGTTTGTTCTATCGATAAAATGAATGTGTTGGAAACAACACAATTATGGCGCGATGTTGTAACAGAAGTTGCCAAAGAATATCCTGATGTAAAATTATCACACATGTTAGTGGACAATGCAGCAATGCAATTAGTCCGCCAACCAAAGCAGTTTGACGTAATGTTAACAGGCAATATCTTTGGTGATATTTTATCGGATGAAGCTGCAATGTTAACAGGCTCTATTGGCATGTTACCTTCTGCATCTTTAGATGAAAATAACAAAGGTTTATATGAACCAAGCCATGGTTCAGCTCCTGATATTGCAGGCCAAAATAAAGCCAATCCTTTAGCAACCATTATGTCTGTAAGCATGATGTTCAAATACACATTGAATCGCCCTGAAATTGCAAAAGAAATTGATGATGCCATTGAAGCTGTATTAAGCAAAGGCATTCGCACAGGCGATATTGCACAAGCGAACAGTACAGTGGTTGGTTGTAAAGAAATGGGTGATGCAGTGATTGCAGAGCTTCAAGCATAATCAATTTAAACAAATATTGATCTTACCTAAAGGTAAGATCAAGAAATTGCATTACTAAGGATACAAAAAATGAAAAAAGTAGGTTTAGTTGGTTGGCGTGGAATGGTTGGCTCTGTGCTTATGGAAAGAATGGTTGAAGAAGGTGATTTTAAACATATTCACGCAACATTCTTTTCGACATCCGACTCTGGTGGTGCTGCACCTAATATGGGCGGCTCACAAGAAAATGTATTAGAAGATGCTTACAATATTGAAGCATTGATGGCACAAGATATTATTTTGACATGCCAAGGTGGCGATTATACAAAAGCTGTTTATGAAAAATTACAGCTAACAGGTTGGAAAGGTTACTGGATTGATGCTGCATCCACTTTAAGAATGGAAGATAATGCCATCATTGTTTTAGATCCAATCAATCGTCACAACATTGATCAAGGCTTGAATAATGGCATCAAAACTTTTGTTGGTGGTAACTGCACAGTTAGCTTGATGTTGATGGCTTTGGGTAGCTTATTCAAAGAAGGCTTAGTGGAATGGACAACATCCATGACTTACCAATCAGCTTCTGGTGCTGGTGCACAGAATATGCGTGAATTGTTACAACAAATGCAATTCATTGGTAATGAAATGGCTGAAGATTTGATCTCTCCTGCAAAAGCAATTTTAGAAATAGATCGCCGTGTTTCACACTTGTTAAAACAAGATCAATTCCCTAAAGATAACTTCACCGTACCTTTAGCGGGTAACTTAATTCCTTGGATTGACAGCGAATTAGCTGATGGTCAAAGCCGTGAAGAATGGAAAGGCATGGTGGAAACTAATAAAATTTTAGGATCAAGCCGTGATGTTCCTGTGGATGGTATTTGTGTTCGTGTTGGCGCAATGCGCTGTCACTCACAAGCATTGACATTAAAACTCACAAAAGATGTACCTTTAGATGATATCGAAACTATGATTCGTGAATCTAATGATTGGGTTCGTGTGATTCCTAATCACCGTGAAGATACCATGAAACTATTAACACCAGCGGCTGTTTCAGGCACATTGGAAGTTCCCGTTGGCCGTTTACGTAAAATGAAAATGGGTAATGAATATTTGTCTGCTTTCACTGTTGGTGACCAATTGCTATGGGGTGCTGCTGAACCTGTTCGCAGAATGTTGATGATTTTAGTTAACTAATTATCTACATAAGTTCGAACCATAAAAAACCGATCTTTTGATCGGTTTTTTTATAAGCATAATTCATAAACCTATAAACTAAAATCAATTTCAGGACCAATTGGCACAATGCCACTTGGATTCAATGATGGATGGCTTTCATAGTAATGATACTTAATATGATAAAAATTAATTGTTTCTACAAATTCAGGCTTCGCATATAACTCACGTAAATAACGCCAAATTTCAGGGTAATCACGCAACTGCTTTTTATTGCATTTGAAATGGCTATAATAAACAGCATCAAAGCGAATTAATGTCACAAATAAGCGAATATCTGCTTCTGTCAACTGATTACCCACTAAGTAATGCTTATCCTTTAAATAAATTTCTAAATAATCCAAAGCATCAAATAATTCTTCATAAGTTTGATTGTAAGCTTCTTGTGACTTTGCAAAACCACAACGATAAACGCCATTGTTAATGGAATGATAGAAACGATCATTCATTGCATCAATTTCTGTACGTAAAGCTTCAGAATAATAATCACCCTGCAAAGCACCTACATCATCAAATGCACTATTGAACATGCGAATGATGTCAGCCGATTCATTGCTCACCACCATATTTGTTTTCTTATCCCACAATAGTGGCACAGTCACAACTCTGCCATTTTCTTCATAGTTAGGATCAACTTTTCGATACAATTCGTACAGAAATTTTGCATTAAACAATGGATCCTCATCAGAATTTTGATCTTTTTCAAAATGCCAGCTTTCTTTGCCCATTCGCCAATGAACTGTACTCACAGAAACAAAATCCTGTAATCCTTTCAAATTACGCATGATCAAAGTACGATTCGCCCAAGGGCAAGCCAAACTTACATATAAATGATAACGGCCTGTTTCAAATGCAAATTCTCCATCTTTTGTAATCCAGTTACGAAACAGACTCTACTTTACGCTGAAAACTACCTTTTACATTTTGCTGAGTCATTGAAAATTCCTATTTTAGTAATGCGCATTACGTTTCATAATAGATACGCGCCCAGGTTCTAAAATTTCTTCAAATGGTGGACAGATTAAAGTCATGCCATTTGTCATGATTGCATTACATTCACCTTCTTCATCTAAATAATGGCCTTTTCTGAGCAAATTCGTACTTGATAAAGATTCTAATTCAATCAAGTCAAAATCACGATCATTACCATTTTGCATTTCACCATCTTTACTCATCGAGCTTGATTCATCAGTGCGAACTAATTTTAATGTTGGCAAGATCACACTATCAAATTGAATCACATGTTCCCTGCTCATTTCTTCTAAACGAGTATCTGTATCCTCAGCTAAAACGCCACCTGTGCGTGCATTGATTTGGAATAACCAAGTATCAGGGCTTAAATCTGGGCGATAACACATAGCATTATCTGGCATTGCTCTTTTATCATGTAATGCATATGTCTGTAAAAATACAGTACCATTGAATACTACAGGCTTTTGTGACAATGCTTCATTTGCTGAACGACTCAAAGCAACACGCCAACCATCGTGCTCTTTCTCTATTTCATTATTGGAAATACTACGAGCATCATCATCCATATTAGTGCTTAAAGTTTGCTCTAAAAAATTGCTTTGACTGCTCAATGGACCATCTTTAAATCCTGTAAAGTTATCATCCTCAAAAATTCCATAAATAGCTTGCTGTGCATAACTCCCAGTAAAATCTTCTTTCTTGTCGTAACTCCCTGTACCAAAAATGACAACATTTTTTCTATCATAACGAGATACTGAAGGTGCTTGAGTAATTGGTTGATCATGGTTACCTTCATAAATCATTTCTAACTTCCAATCGGAAGACTTATCACTACGTAGATCTAATCGATATAAATGGCCATTCAAATCACCAACATATCCAACATCTGCGACACCATCAAAAGTTAAATCCACCAATGTTGGTGCAGATAAGCTATTTTTGTATTTGAGAGATATACCTTTAGGAATCTCTGCTGTGACTTTCTTAATCAATTTCCCAGGTGTTGCATCTTTCTTATTTTTCCCCAATGCAACGTTAACCCCAATTGCATCATAAATATATAAAGTTGGCCCTGAATCTTTATTTTGATCCCCAAACTCACCAGATGGTAAAACAGCGACATAACGCACATCACTTTTCATATTCGGCAATCCTCCTGAGCGAGACATTGCAATACGAGAAATTACAGGACGACCTGAAATATGACCAATGGCATCACTACCTTGTTTAGCAGCGCCAAATGCATCTGAGTTTGTATCCCATAAAAATGAAGTTGTTGCCCAGTCTTTATGTCCAGAGCCCTCTAAACCAAGTTTAATATTAGAATTTTCGTGTGCTACACCGCCTGCATTTAATGCAAATGCACCAAAGCCACCTTGACCAATAGAGCTGACAAGAAATGTTTGTCCCTTATTGGTTGTGCGATAAGCAATTTGACCACTAATGCCATATTCATGGGCAGGGTACATTGATTCTTCACCATATCGAGGATCTGCACGATATTTCAAATTTTCCATCAAAGTAGAGCCATCTGATCGTTTTGCATTCCCTGGAATATATGCAAACTCATAAATATAGGGAGCTAATTGTGATATATCTTCCAGCCCTGGCATATTAGGGTCAGGTTCGATATTATATACTGGGTTGGCGCGATAAATCTTAAGCATACCATCATTGGAAGCCACCGCTAAAATCCCTGGTGCTTTAATGCTTGGTTTGTAGCTACCCATTATCTCAATTGAGTCATTAGTGATATCACCTAAAAATCTTTTTTCTGACTCAGGACTATATGAACGAGTTCTATACTGAGGGTAAGCTTCATCACCCAAATGTTTCTCATTTGTTAGCCCATTACCTTTACCATTAACATCGCCATCTGCGATTAACCAATGAATAAACTCTTGCGTATTTTCTTTGCCATCCAAGGCAAAATCTCTATTGGTTAATCTATTTTTTGAAACGATATTGCCATATAGATCACCCGAATTTGACAACATATATAAATCTTTATTACCTCCTAAAAACACTCGAGGAAACCCATTGGCATATCTTGCAGACGTATAATCTTTATCGTTAATACTTTCTCTAAATTTAAGTTCACTACTCCAACCTTTAGGGTTAGAAGAAGCATGAATCCACATCTGCTGATCAGTATTATTAGGGTTTATATATACAGCAGGAGCAGTTCCCTGAAACTCAGTTTTAGGTATCATTTCATGCACAAACTCTTGTAGATATAACAATACATCTTTAGCATATGCCGCATCTACAGCAGGGCCTCCAGAATATGTTCTAAATTTTTCTAATAATAAAAAATCCTCCCCTCGTTCATTATTATTACGTTCCGAATTTCTAATAGATAATAAATAGGTCTTAATATACTGATTAGGAAAATCAGATTGATTGTAATAATAGCCTTCTAAATCCCTACTATTACTAGATTTAGGATGAGTTTTTGCATATTTTTTTGCTGTTTCTAGCATCTTATCCTGAGTTAATTCTTCTAAGTCATTAGTGATAATTACCACATAACTATCTTGACATCGATATTTAATATTGTTTNTAAAAAATCCTCCCCTCGTTCATTATTATTACGTTCCGAATTTCTAATAGATAATAAATAGGTCTTAATATACTGATTAGGAAAATCAGATTGATTGTAATAATAGCCTTCTAAATCCCTACTATTACTAGATTTAGGATGAGTTTTTGCATATTTTTTTGCTGTTTCTAGCATCTTATCCTGAGTTAATTCTTCTAAGTCATTAGTGATAATTACCACATAACTATCTTGACATCGATATTTAATATTGTTTTCTAAATAATCAATTGCATTAGGATAAACATCATTCAAATCGCCTTGGCTCAAAGTCATAGTTTTTGTGAGTAAATCTAAGTTGTCTTGATAATCTTGTACTTCTGCTGGCGTAAAGTGAGAGATTTTTTTATACATATCTGTCATTAAAGGCACAAGCAAAGATAAGCCCATATCATACTTTTGCTTCTCTCCTAAACCTGGTAGTTCTTTCTGATATGTTTGTACTTTCACAAGGGATGCGCTTTTATAAGCATTGAATCCTAATCTTGGCTGACCATTACCTGAACCTAAAGACCTTTGTAATTGCCCATTAAACTCAGGTGCATAATTATAAATATTATCTGTATTGTCATTAATATTATTATTGCCAGTGCCAACAGCATATGTAAACCCTGTAGGTGCACTACTATCAATTTTCCAATGCATATCTTTAGCTACATCACTTAATGACATGAGCGCTAAATCTAATTTATTATAAGTATCAGGATAAACATTGAGCAATGCAGCTTTAACAACATCAATTTGCCTTGCATCATTTGAAGTAGGCCCTGTTCTTTTAGGAATACTTGCTTGCATGATATTTGAGTTATCAACAATGATTGCTACATTTGGCACAACCTTATTGATATAACGATGTAAAGCAACAGGGTTTGCTAAATAAGGCGTTTTGGACTGATTAGCCTGTGCCAATTCTGGCATAGTCGCCACTAAAATACTCAGTGCTAATGGTGCTATTTTTAATTTTTGCATAATCGCCTCAACTTAAACATAATTCTTGTAATTTTATCATTTCTATACATATCTTACGATATACTTATAACCAAGCTGTTAACTATTATATAATTTAAATCAAATCATTTGGTAAAAATCATTAACTGAATATCTTTAACTTTTCGATGATCTTTTCCATTACCTACAGAACTATATCAGCATAGCTTTCATATCTTTGATAGAATAACGTTTTTCATTTTTGCAACTCATGATGATCAGCCTATCGCAATGAAGCTAACTCCAGAGCAAGATGCCATTCTTGCAATTGATGCTAATTTAAAAGTCAATGCCGTTGCCGGTTCCGGTAAAACGACAACGATCGTCGCATACGCAAAATCTCGTCCCAATGATGCAAAAATTCTCTATTTAGCCTTTAACCAAACTGTTAAACAAGAAGCTATTCTGCGATTTCAGCAAGCTGGCTTGTATAATGTCACTGTAGAAACAGCTCATTCATTGGCATTTCGTTACATTGTGCGTCGTGGTGGTTATCAGCTTAAAAATAATGGTTATTCTATTCCTGAAACTGTGAATGTTTTGGAGTTGCAATCATCCATGCCAATTCAACGGGCTTATCTCTTTGCGCATCATATTGATAAGTTACTTCGTTTCTATTGCAATAGCTCTGTCAAAAGTGCTGATGAACTCGATTACTTTAGCCTATTGAGTGATGATAAAGCCAAAGCTTTTGTGAAAATGAATTATTCAGAAATAGTGGATTATACAAGAACCTTCATTCGCAAAATGAACCAAGCAGAGATCGAAATCACTCATGATTTTTATCTCAAAAAGTTTCAATTAGTGCGCCCTAACCTACCTTACGATTATATTTTCTTTGATGAAGGGCAAGATGCATCTTCAGTAATGTTGGATATTTTCTTAAAGCAACCTGCCAAAAAAATGATTGTCGGCGATCTTCATCAGCAAATTTATGGCTGGCGCCATGCTGTGAATGCCTTAGAAGAAACAGACTTTACAACATTTCCTTTAACAAAAAGTTTCCGCTTCCATTCGGACATTGCCCTTTTGGCAGAATCTATTTTGGAATGGAAAAGCTACTTGCACATTAAAGATGATTTAACCATTGAAGGCGTTGGCGCAACTGATAACAAGCATCAAAAAATTGTTTTAGGGCGAACCAATTTAGGTTTACTCCGTGAAGCGATTCGTTACATTCATGATCCTTCTTTAACAGGTTCTATCTATTTTGAAGGCAGCATTCATGCTTATACACATACAGAAGAAGGTACATCTTTATATGATGTTGTGAATCTGCATTTGGGCAAAATTGATAAGATTCACAGCCCAATGATTAAATCCTTTGAGAACTTAGAATCCTTGGAAGAGTATGCAGAAGAAACGAATGATGCACAGTTAAAAATGCTCATAGAATTAGTGCGTTTATACGGCGCTAAAATCTTTGGTGTAATGAAAAAATTAAAAGATCGTTTGGTTACCAAAGAAGATAAAGAAACTGCTGATCTACTCTTTTCCACTGTGCATCGTAGCAAAGGTTTAGAATACGATGAAGTCTATCTTGTAGAAGATTTCATCACTGAAGATGAAGTGAAACGTTTATCCAAAAATGCAGATTCATTGCAAAATCTAAAAATTATCGAAGAAATTAATCTATTATATGTCGCGATTACGCGTGCGAAACATACCATTTACATTGCAGAGAATATGTTGCCGAAGGATTTCCCTCAATTGCCACACATTAAGATCATGAATCCGAAAGTGCGAGTGAATTATCTGCAAGAGTTTTACAATATTGGAAGGAAATGAATCATGTGGACTATTTATCACAATAGCAATTGCTCTAAATCCAATGCAGCTTTTGATCTTCTGAAGGATAAAGGCGTTGAGTTTCAAATCATCAATTATATTGAAAATCCACCTTCTGTTGATGATTTAAAAACCCTATGTGCACAACTGAACAACGATATTGAAGCGATGGTTCGTAAAAAAGAAGAAGGTTTCTTAGCAATTAGTGAACAATGGGATGGTTGGACATTGGATCAAAAATTAGAATTCTTATCTCAAAACTCTCAGCTCATGGAACGCCCTATTTTAGTTAATCCCAATAACAAAGCAAAAATTGGCCGCCCTGATCACACTGTATTATTCGAACTATTTGAGGATTAATTAATGCGTAACTTCTTTATCATCGGTGGATTATTCTGCGCTTTAGCGGTTGGGTTGGGTGCTTTTGGTGCGCATGCTTTAAAACCTTATTTAGACAGTTATGGTTTAGGTTTGTGGGAGCGTGCTACTTATTATCAAATGACGCACGGCATGGCGATCATCATCGCAACACTTGCAGCATATTTCTTTAAAACATCACGTTATTTCTTGATTGCCAATCTATTATTCACGATTGGCATTTTTTGTTTTGCTGGCAGTTTATATACCATCGCACTCACGAACATTAAAATGTTTGGCATGATCGCACCGATTGGTGGCGTTTCATTCATGGCTGCGTGGTTATTGGTTTTCATTGGTTGTTTCAAATCTTCTTCAAACATTGTTATTCCTAAAGGGGCTTAAATATGTTGGATGCAATTACTGCACTCTCTCCACTCGATGGACGTTATTCAAGACAGACATCACCATTACAAAGCATCATGAGTGAATATGGCTTGGTTAAAGCGCGTATCACTGTTGAAATTGAATGGTTCATCGCATTGTCAGAAAATGCGGGCATTCCTGAAGTACCATCTTTTTCCAAAGAAGATGTACAAAAATTGCGTGACATCTATGCAAACTTCTCACCAGAAGATGCTAAAGCTGTTAAAAAAATTGAAAAAACAACAAATCACGACGTAAAAGCTGTTGAATATTGGTTGAAGAATGCATTCAAAGCAGTGCCTGAAATTGCAGAATATTCTGAATTCATCCACTTTGCATGTACATCAGAAGACATCAATAACTTGTCTTATGCTTTGATGTTAAAAGAAAGCATCAACAATGTTGTGAAACCTGAATTATCAGCGATCATCGCAACATTGCGTTCAATGGCACATCAATTTGCTGAAATCCCATTATTGTCACGTACACATGGTCAATCAGCAACGCCATCAACATTGGGCAAAGAGATGGCAAACGTTGTTTACCGTTTAGAGCGCCAATTCAAAGCATTAGAAAAATTTGAATTCTTCGGCAAAATCAATGGTGCTGTGGGTAACTACAACGCGCACATGGTTGCATATCCTGCCGTTGATTGGGAAGCGCATGCACAAAACTTAGTGATCAATCATTTAGGTTTAAGCTTCATGCCTTACTCAACGCAAATCGAACCACATGATTATGTGGCTGAGTTATCTCACATCATGAGCCGTTCAAACACAATCATGATCGATTTAGCGCGTGATATTTGGGGTTACATTAGCTTGGGTTACTTCAAACAAAAAGTAATCGAAGGCGAAGTGGGCTCTTCTACAATGCCACACAAAGTTAACCCAATCGACTTTGAAAATGCTGAAGGTAACTTTGGTATTTCTAACGCATTATTCATTCACTTTGCAGAAAAATTACCAATCTCAAGATGGCAACGTGACTTGAGCGACTCAACAGTATTGCGTAGCTTAGGTTCAGCATTTGGTTACACTTTGATTGCATATAAGAGCTTACAAAAAGGTTTAGGCAAATTAGAAGTGAACGAAGCGATCATCAGCAAAGATTTAGATTTGAACTGGGAAGTATTGGCGGAACCAATCCAAACGGTGATGCGCCGTTATAACATCGAATCTCCATATGAAAAATTGAAAGCATTAACACGTGGACAAAAAATCAGTGCAGAAAAATTATCTGTATTCATCGATTCCTTAGAAATGCCTGAAGATGTGAAAGTGGAATTGAAAAAATTAACGCCACACAACTATATTGGTAAAGCAGTTGAATTAGCGAAAAAGATCTAATCCTGTTTACTGAGCATTAACCAAAACCACATCAATGATCTTGATGTGGTTTTTTTATCATATTTACTCAATTTCTCCCGTAGGAAGAAATTAATATTGGCAGTAGTTTTATAGTGATTCGACTATAATGGATATTCATTCAGATTACTTGGGCATATCCATGAAGAAAATTGGCATCATCGTCGTTTTTTATAATTTAAGTCATTACGTTGAAGAATGTTTAAACTCAATTAAAAACCAATCTTTCACGGATTTTAAATGCATTTGTGTGGATGATCGATCAACGGATGATACTTTTGAGAAACTACAACAATTTGCTGTCAATGATGATCGTTTCATCACGATACAAAATGAGAAAAATTATGGATCACCCTGCCATTCTCGTAATGTTGGCATTGAAAATATGAGTGATTGCGAATACTTCATGTTTATGGATGGTGATGATTTATTACATCCGCAAACAATGGAAATCTGCTTCAATGCCATTGAGAAAAAATCAGAATTAGATTTTGTTGCATTCAATAAATTCACATTTGGCAATGTTTCTGAAATCAAAGATCAAAAATATGATGCTCAAAACATTGCAATTATAGAGCACAATAATGCTTTGGAACTGTTTTTAAAACGTGATAGCCAATCGCCAGATTCACCTGCCTGGAATAAGCTTTATCGCTATGATCGCTACAAAGAGCTCCGCTTTTATGAAGATATCTTTTATGAAGATGATTATATGTATGCATTGCAATTGTATGCAAAAACTAATCATTTCGGAAAGATTGATTTACCACTCTATTTCTATCGCCGCCACGAAGCAAGCGTAACATCAGGTTTGCGTGCAGAACGTTACTTAAACGATGCCACAACACGTTTAAAGCACACTTATGATTACTTCATTATTGGTAACAATATCCCATCACAAGTGGATACTTTGTTTAAACAACAAATGGCCAATGATGCTTATCGTATGATCGTAAGTAAGATCATCCGTAAAACGAAAGGCAAAGAATTGAGAGATCAATTAATTCCAGTTGCTCAACGTAATTTCAAAAAGCTTATCGATGAAAAAATCATCAATCTTAACCATTTAAGCTTTGCTAATCGCTTGGTGATCAAAGCATTTCTCAATGGTCAGTTAGGATTAGCAAAACTGTTGGCAAAAATTTTCGGCTAGTTCGATTTACCTGCGTCGGCTTTTACTATTACCTGACAAAATCTTATTGAGCAGATTAAAAACGCCCCGAATAAAAGTTGCACTCGTCACAAGTTTAATCATGCTTTTCATGAATGTGCTCTCTGCTGATTTATTTGCCTTTGGTGTTGATGATTTAGAGTCACTTGTCGTAACTTGAGATTGCTCCGTTTGCTGTGATAGTTTTTCCAATTTAGCCGTTAGCATTTCATGAGCACTTTCACGATCAATAGTTTGATTATATTTTTTGGCAAGCGATGATTGATTAATCAATCCATCAATTTCCTCTTTCGATAAAATATCCATTCGACTTGCCGGCGCTCGCATCACACAAACCACAAGTGGCGTTGGAATGCCCTTTNTTAGCATTTCATGAGCACTTTCACGATCAATAGTTTGATTATATTTTTTGGCAAGCGATGATTGATTAATCAATCCATCAATTTCCTCTTTCGATAAAATATCCATTCGACTTGCCGGCGCTCGCATCACACAAACCACAAGTGGCGTTGGAATGCCCTTTTCATTCAATGCCGTCACCAATGCTTCGCCTGTTCCCATAGAAGTAATGATTTCATTGGTTGTATAGAATTCCGTTGCAGGAAAGTTCTCTGAGGCTGTTTTAATGGCCTTACGATCTTTTTCTGTAAATGCGCGGAGTGAATGCTGTATTTTCAGCCCCAATTGCGCCAAAACGCCATTGGGAATATCTGTGGGGTTTTGCGTAATGAAATAAATACCAATGCCTTTTGAGCGAATCAATTTCACAATAGTTTCAATTTGATTCAACAATGTTTTACTTGCTTCACTAAAGATCAAATGCGCTTCATCAATGAAGATTACTAACTCAGGTTGTCCGCTATCACCCTGCTCTGGCATTTGGGCATAAACCTGAGATAATAAATTCAACATGAATGTTGAGAATAACTTGGGTTTATCTTGTATATCAGTTAAACGCAAAATATTCACATAACCATAGCCTCGTTCATCCACACGCATTAGATCACGCACATCAAAAGCAGGCTCAGCAAAAAATAGATCCGCACCTTGCTGTTCTAATTCGATAATTTTACGAATAATTGCGCCAGTTGATGAGGAAGAAATACGACCATATTCGCTTTCAATCTCACTTTTGCCTTCATTGGTCAAATACTGCAATGCTTTTTTAAAGTCTTTCAGATCCAATAATGGCAGCTGATGATCTTCACAATATTTAAAAATGAGTGAAACAATACCTGTTTGCGTATCATTTAAATCTAAAATTCTGCTGAATAAAACTGGGCCAAATTCAGTCACAGTTGCACGCAATCTCACGCCATTTTGTTCAGAAATTGACATCAATTCGACAGGAAAACTATCCACTTTAAAAAGTAGATTCATCTTGCTATGGCGATCTCTGATGAAATCGTTTTCTACACCTTTTTCTGCAATACCACTGAAATCCCCTTTGATATCCATCATCAATACAGGAATGCCTTTTGCTGACAATTGCTCAGATAAAACCTGAATCGTCTTTGTTTTCCCAGTACCCGTTGCACCTGCGATCAAACCATGTCGATTAATCGTTTTTAATGGGATATTCACAAAATGATCAGCCAATATATCTTGATCCAACTTAGCAGCGCCAATCGTGATGTAATCACCTTTGCAGGTATAACCTTCTAAGAATTTTTCACTGAATTTTTCTGTCATAATCTTCTTCTATATTGATATTGTGAGATACATGAAAAAACAACAAAGATATCTGGTATTTAAATTATTATCTTTGATCCGCCCATTAATATTTATGCTTAGTATTTCACATTAGCATGAGCGCCCATAAAAATAAACCCCAGCTAAAATGCTAGGGTTTATTTGGATTTCATAAATTTTTGTGTCATTTAATATATCTGTTTAGTAGAGCTTAGCTTGGCCAAAATATGATTAATAACCATAAGATAACAATAAGAATACTTATGGACGATATGCCAAAAAGAAAATNTTTTGTGTCATTTAATATATCTGTTTAGTAGAGCTTAGCTTGGCCAAAATATGATTAATAACCATAAGATAACAATAAGAATACTTATGGACGATATGCCAAAAAGAAAATTATAAAATGTAGATCCTTTTATTTCTTCAGGTGTCTTTCTATTTTCGTAAAGGAGCCCCTGAATTTTATAATGGATTTTCTCACCGACTCTCATGATAACTTCGGTAAATATCCACATTAATATTTCAGTTAAAAAGCCTAGAATGCCCACGATCCCACCTATAATAGCCCCAATTAACTCGCCCATTTTATTTCCTTTATAATTATATTTTTAATGAATAACTTAAATCCTTTCCACTTATAAGTGGAAAGAATTTAAAGGATCAAGCTTCATATTTTATTAGGCATACTATCAATGTAATAAAGTGTTGTATTTAAAAGAGACTTAATCACGAAGTTCTTTTGGTAATGGAAAGACGATTGTTTCAGGATTTTCTGTCACATTTTCTTGAAGAACTGCGCCTTCCTTAGCGAGTAATTCTAGAACTTCTTTCACCAAAATTTCTGGTGCTGAAGCACCTGCAGTTACACCGATATTTTCATGATCATTCAATACTGAAACATCAATATCATCCGCACGATCGATCAAATAAGCAACTGCGCCTTCTTTCTCAGCCAATTCACGTAAACGATTTGAGTTGGAGCTATTTTTAGAACCCACAACAAAAATCAACGAGCATTTCTGAGATAATTCACGTACAGCATCTTGACGATTTTGTGTTGCATAGCAAATATCATCTTTCTTCGGCGCTGAAATCACAGGGAAACGATCACGCAATTTACCAATGATCTCTTTTGTATCATCCAAGGATAATGTTGTTTGTGTTACGTAACTGATATTTTCAGGGTTATCAATGTGGATCTTTTCAGCATCTTGCATATCTTCCACAAGATAAATTTTACCACCAAAAGATGCATCAAATTGCCCCATTGTGCCTTCAACTTCAGGATGTCCAGCATGACCAATCAAAATTGTATCACGTGCATTACGTGCATCACGACTCACTTCCATATGCACTTTTGTCACTAAAGGACATGTTGCATCAAACACTTTCAAGCCACGTTCTTTCGCTTCATTCTGAACAGCTTTAGAAACACCATGTGCGGAGAAAATCACAATTGAATCATCTGGCACTTCATGCAACTCTTTCACAAAAATCGCACCACGCTCACGCAAGCCATCCACAACAAACTTATTATGAACCACTTCATTACGAACATAGATTGGCGCACCAAATTGCTCCAACGCTTTTTCTACAATGCCGATTGCACGATCAACCCCCGCGCAAAAACCGCGAGGATTGGCTAGATAAATCTTTTTACTCATGATGCGAACGCTCAACAAAAGATGACAAAATGACTAAGCCTGCGCCAATTGAAACACAGATGTCAGCGAAGTTAAAAATTGGGAAATAATATGTGCCAAATTGTGTACTGATAAAATCAATCACATAACCATGCCAAATGCGATCAATTACATTGCCAATTGCTCCAGACATAATGAGCGCTAAACCATAAGGTAAAATACGCTCATGTGCTTTACGTCGAATGATCAATACAGCAATCACAATCGCTGCGATAATCGCAATCACAATAAAAAACCAACGTTGCCAACCTGCATGATCAGCTAGAAAACTAAATGCAGCGCCATAGTTATAAGCCAAACGCCATGATAAGAAATCAGGAATCACTGTGATCCCTGCTCCATAAAGCTCTAATGTTGAGTTAAACCACCATTTCGAACCTTGATCAATCACAACTCCGATCAAAGCCAAAACAAAGAAGATCGTAACCTTCTTTGTTTGTAAAGATGAATTAGGCATATTTGCGTTTCTCGCCTTCTGGCGTCAAGTTAGTGATACAACGATCACATAAATCTTCGTGATCTGCATGTGTACCTACATCTTCACGATAATGCCAACAACGCACACATTTTTTGTAGTTATTCACTTCAATTTCGACCGCGAATTGTTCGCCTTCTAATTCAAACACAACTAAATCATCAGCTTTATCTACTAAAGGTTTTACAGTTGCATAAGATGTTAACAATACAAAGCGCAATTCATCTTCTAGCATTGCTAATTTATCGAAAATACCTTGTGAACAGTAGATCGTTGCATTAGATTGCAATGAAGAACCAATTTCACCATTTGCACGATGCTTTTCGATCTCTTTAGAAACTTCTGAACGAACGTTCAACAACATATCCCAGAAAGGACGATCAAATTTCGTGTTTTCTAAAGGCACTAAACCTGTATAGAATTCAGCTAAGAAGATAGATTCTAAACGATCTGCATCTTTCTCACGCATGTTCTGCCATGTTTCTTCAGCTGTGAATGACAAGATTGGTGCCATCCAACGAACCAATGCTTCCAATACATGATGCAATGCTGTTTGGCATGAGCGACGAGCCAACGAGTCTTTTGCACAAGTATATTGACGATCTTTCGTGATATCTAAGTAGAAGCTACCCAAATCGATTGAACAGAAGCTTTGTAATTTCTGATAAATATTATGGAAAGAGAAATCTACATAATGCTCAGAAATTTCTTGCTGTAACTGATGCGCACGATCAATCACCCAACGATCCAATGGCAATAATTCAGCCATAGGCACTGCATCTTTTTTGAAATCAAATTCGCCAGTATTTGCCAATAAGAAACGTACTGTGTTACGAATACGACGGTATGTTTCTGATGTACGTTTTAAGATCTCATCAGATACAGGAATTTCACCACGGTAATCTGTTGAAGAAACCCACAAACGTAAAACATCCGCACCCATTTTATCCATCACATCTTGTGGCTCGATACCATTGCCTAATGATTTAGACATTTTACGGCCTTGAGAATCCACTGTGAAACCATGCGTTAACAATTGCTTGTATGGCGCAATACCATCCATCGCTACAGATGTACAAATTGAAGAGTTAAACCAGCCACGATGCTGATCTGAACCTTCTAGATATAAGTCTGCAGGATAAGTTAATTCTTCGCGTTGACGCAATACCGTGTAATGCGTTGTACCTGAATCGAACCAAACATCCAAGATGTCTTTATTCTTTTCATAGTTGGCAGCATCTTCAGCATTCAAGAATTCTGTAATGTCAGCTTCGAACCAACCTGTTAAACCTTTTTCTTCGATTTGATCTGCAACTTTTAACATCAATTCAGCTGTATTTGGATGCAATTCACCTGTTTCTTTATGCAAGAACAAAGGAATCGGATTGCCCCAATAACGTTGACGAGAAATACACCAATCACCGCGGCCTTCGATCATGCCATATAAGCGTGCTTGACCCCAGCTTGGCGTAAACTTAACACCATCAATCGCTTTCAAGATGTCTTGGCGAAGATTTTTGTTATCCATGCTGATGAACCATTGTGCTGTTGCACGATAGATCGTTGGTGTTTTGTGTCTCCAGCAATGTGGATAGCTATGATCGATCTTAGATAAGAACACCAAAGTATTCTTCTCTTTCAAAGTTTCGATGATATTGCTTTCTACAGTTGTGATATTTTGGCCAGCAAATAAAGGTACTTCTGATGAGTAATCACCATTACCCAATACATAGTTCACCATTGGCAAGTTATATTGCAAGCCTACTTTATAGTCATCATCACCGTGTGATGGTGCTGTATGAACGCAGCCTGTACCACCTTCTAATGTTACATGCTCACCTAAAATTACTGGTACTTGTTTATCATAGAATGGATGATTGAGCTGTAAACCTTCTAAAACTTTACCTTTAAACGTTGCTTTAACAGTGATATCACCTTTCCAACGTTTTACTAAGCCTTCAACCAATTCAGTTGCAACAACCAATTGCTCACCATTGAATTCAACTACAGAGTAATCATATTCAGGATGTACAGACACAGCTTCATTCGCTGGCAATGTCCAAGGTGTTGTTGTCCAAATCACAACAGATAAAGGCGCTGTTACATTTGCATTGGTTGCTGTATTGAATGCAGCCAAATCTACTACTGAAAATTTAACATCAATGCTTGGCGATTTTTTATCAGCATATTCAACTTCAGCTTCAGCCAAAGATGAACCGCAATCCAAACACCAGTTAACTGGACGAGAACCGCGTTCCATATGCCCATTTTCATAGATTTTAGCCAATGCACGAACTGTATTTGCTTCTGTCTTTTTATCGTATGTTAAATATGGGCGATCAAAATCCCCTAAGATACCAAAGCGTTTAAATTCATCGCGTTGTAAATCAACTTGTGTTGCAGCGAAATCAGCACATTCTTGACGGAACTGTTCTGCCGTCATATCAGGACCAACTTTGCCAAATTTGCGCTCAACCACTAATTCAATTGGCAAGCCATGACAGTCCCAACCAGGAACATAAGGAGAATCATAACCCATTTGGCTGTGAGATTTAACAATGATGTCTTTCAAAGTCTTNTAAATTCATCGCGTTGTAAATCAACTTGTGTTGCAGCGAAATCAGCACATTCTTGACGGAACTGTTCTGCCGTCATATCAGGACCAACTTTGCCAAATTTGCGCTCAACCACTAATTCAATTGGCAAGCCATGACAGTCCCAACCAGGAACATAAGGAGAATCATAACCCATTTGGCTGTGAGATTTAACAATGATGTCTTTCAAAGTCTTATTCACAAAGTGACCTAAGTGCAATGCACCGTTTGCATATGGAGGGCCATCATGCAATACGAATTTTGGTTTACCTGCGAATTGTTTTCTTTGTTTTGCGTATAAATCAATAGATTCCCAAAACTCAACAAACTTTGGCTCTTTAGTCGGCAAGTTTGCACGCATATCAAAATTAGTTGTCGGAAGATTCAGCGAATCCTTATATGTATGATTACCATTGTCTTGAGATTTATCTTTACTCACAGTCTGTACCTATTCTGAATAGTCTTTAAAAAACGAATAAGAGTCCGTTATATCATGCTCAATTTGCTTTCGCAAATCATCGAGTGTATCAAACTTAATTTCGTCTCTCATTTTATTAATAAAAGAAATTTTGAAGAATTGACCATATAGATCTTCATTGGTGTCATGAAGATGAACTTCAAGAACAACGCTTGTTCCGCCAATCGTTGGACGGAAACCAATACTTGCGGCACCTGTATATTTTTTGCCCGTGCATAAATTCTCAGCTGTTGCGTTATAAATACCAATCAACGGAAAATCGTGCTGCAAATGAATATTGATCGTTGGCATTCCCCAAGTGCGTGCCAATTGATTACCAGGCACTACTTTGCCAATCAAACTATAATCACGACCTAAAAATTCTTTAGCTGCAGGCAAATTACTATCTGCTAAGTATTCACGAATTTTTGTAGATGACACACGAATATCATTGCGTGTTAGATCATCAATGGCAGAAAAATGATATCTGTCTTTTAATACCTCTGCTAAAAATTCAATATTCCCTTGAGCTTTATGGCCGAATTTAAAATCCTTGCCAACAAACAGTGCTTTCATTTGTAAATGATCAATTAAAATATCATCCAAGAAGCTATCTGCTGTGATGGTTGCCATCGCTTTAGAGAATGGGATCAATATAATTTCATCCACTAAATCATTTTTCTTCAAAAACTCTGCCTTATCCCTTAATGACATTAAGCGATGTGATATGCCTTTTTTAAAATATTCAGGAGGAAGTGGGCTAAAGGTTACAAGTGTGCGTTGTAAGTTATGAGCTTTAGAGTATTGATTCAATTCTGAAAGAATTTTCTGATGCCCAATGTGGATACCATCAAATGAACCAATAGTGATTGCACGACCATCAAAATGTGATGGCAATGAAGAGAGATTTAGATGTGTAAAATACATATTTCACCAAATAATAAAAAGGCCGGATGAACCGGCCTATTCTATCAATTTTAAAACAATTACTCAGCTTTATCTGCTGGTGCTGTTGCGCGATCAACTAGCTCTACATAAGCCATTGGCGCGTTGTCACCTGCACGGTTACCACACTTAAGAATTCTTAAGTAACCGCCTGGGCGTTGTTGCATACGAGGTGCAATTTCAGTGAACAATTTTGCAACTGCTGCATCTGAACGCAAACGTGCGAATGCTAAACGACGGTTAGCAACTGAGTCAACTTTTGCCAAAGTAATTAAAGGCTCAACAACTGATCTTAATTCTTTAGCTTTTGGTAATGTTGTTTTAATTAATTCATGCTCAATCATAGAAACAGCCATGTTTTTGAACATTGCTTTTCTATGCGCTGATGTGCGACTAAAGGCACGACCTGATTTACGATGACGCATTAGAATAATTCCTTAAAAATTTGTAACTTAATTATGCTGGCGGCTTGCTTACATCTAAATGTAAAGGTGGCCAGTTATCCAGTTTAGTACCCAAAGACAAACCATGTTGTGCAAGAACGTCTTTAATTTCAGTCAAAGATTTCTTACCCAAGTTTGGAGTTTTCAATAACTCAACTTCAGTCTTCTGGATTAGCTCACCAATATAGTACAAGCTTTCTGCTTTTAAACAGTTTGCTGAACGCACAGTTAACTCAAGATCATCTACTGAACGCAATAAGATCGGATCGATTTCGCACACTGGCTCTTCTTTCTCTTCTACTACATCAGGTTTTGATTTCAGATCAACAAATACTGCTAATTGTTCATGCAAAATTGTTGCTGCAGCACGAATTGCTTTCTCTGGATCTAAACTACCATTGGTTTCAAGATTAATAACCAAGCGATCTAAGTTTGTTCTTTGTTCAACACGAGCAGTGTCTACTTTGTAGCTAACAGTTCTCACTGGGCTAAAAGATGCATCGATCTTGAAATTGCCAATTTTCTGTGTCGCGTCTGTTGCTAATTCGCGTGCACCTACTGGTTGATAACCACGACCACTTTCAACTTTTAAGCGAAGCTTCAAAGAGCCTTGAGCTGTCAAGTTAGCGATTACATAATCTGGATTAAAAATTTCCACATTATGAGGAACCACTAAATCTTTAGCCGTCACCGGACCTTCACCAGATTTCTCTAGTGTTAAGTATGCTTCATCAGCATCGTGAAGTGATAAAGAAATTCCTTTAAGATTCAAAAGAAGATCTATTACGTCTTCATACATCCCAGGTACCGCTGTGTACTCTTTTTGAACGCCTTCAATTTCACATTCAGTGATTGCCGCACCCGGCATTGAAGACAAAAGAATACGACGCAAAGCGTTACCCAGAGTATGGCCAAAGCCACGCTCTAAAGGCTCGAGCGAGACTTCAGAACGTGTAGGACTAATTGTTTTTATATCAACAATCTTTGGCGTTAATAATTCATGTACAGCCATAATAAATATTCACCTAGATATTAACGTTAATCAATAATATTACTTAGAATACAATTCAACTACTAGTGATTCATTAATGTCTGCTGGTAAGTCGCTACGATCAGGGATACGCTTGTATGTACCTTCCATTTTAGAAGGTTCGATAGCTAACCAATCAACAAAACCGTTGCTCTCAGCCAATTGCATAGCGTATTTAATACGCGTTTGCTGTTTTGCTTTTTCTGTTACAGAAATAACATCTTCTGCTTTCAATTGGTATGAAGGAATGTTAACTGATTTACCATTCACTAATACCGCTCTATGAGAAACTAATTGTCTAGCTTCTGCACGAGTTACTGCAAAACCCATACGATAAACTACATTATCTAAACGGCTTTCTAAGATTTGCAACAAGTTTTCACCTGTAGAACCTTTACGACGTGCAGCTTCTGCGTAGTAAGATCTAAATTGCTTCTCTAACACACCATAGATGCGACGTAATTTTTGTTTTTCACGAAGCTGTTCACCATAAACTGATAACTTCTTAGGACGAGCACCATGTTGACCAGGGGCTTTATCGTGAAGTTTAGTTTTTGATTCAAAAGGACGAGCTGGTGATTTTAAGAAAAGATCAGTACCTTCTCTTCTTTCTAATTTACATTTAGGTCCGATATAACGTGCCATTTAATACTCCAATTATACTCTACGTTTCTTAGGTGGACGACAACCATTATGAGGAATTGGTGTTACGTCAACGATAGATGTGATTTTGTACCCTAAAGCATTCAATGCACGTACCGCAGATTCACGACCTGGGCCTGGACCATTAACTTCTACGTCAAGATTTTTCAAACCATACTCTTTAGCTGTAGCACCTGCTCTTTCTGCTGCAACCTGTGCTGCGAAAGGAGTAGATTTTCTAGAGCCACGGAAACCAGAACCACCAGATGTAGCCCAAGATAACGCGTTACCTTGACGATCTGTAATAGTTACGATTGTATTATTGAACGATGCATGTATGTGTGCGACACCGTCTACAACAGTTCTTCTAACACGCTTACGTGTTTTTACTGAAGGTTTTGCCATCACTAATTCCTATAAATTTTTATTTCTTAACTAAACGTCTTGGGCCTTTACGAGTGCGAGCATTCGTTTTGGTGCGTTGTCCGCGTACAGGTAAACCACGACGATGTCTGATACCACGGTAACAACCAAGATCCATTAGTCTTTTAATACTCATTGACACTTCACGACGAAGGTCACCCTCTACTACGTATTGCGCTACTTGCGCACGTAGTGCTTCAACTTGATCTTCAGTCAACTCATTAACTTTAGTTGTTGGATCAACCTGTGCATTTTGACAAATTGCTTTTGCGCGCGTGGCACCGATGCCATAAATGGACTGCAAAGCAATAATAACATGTTTTTTGAGCGGTAAGTTTACACCTGCTATACGTGCCATATGTTATGAAACTCCGAAATTTTTTGTTTTATGACCAAGGGGTGGAATTCTATACTGTTTTTCAGAATTCCACAAATTTAATTATCCTTGACGTTGCTTATGACGTCCATCTTCACAGATAACTCTAATAACACCATGGCGTTTAATGATTTTGCATTTTCTGCAAATTCTTTTTACTGATGCTCTAACTTTCATAAAAACTCCTAATCGAGAATATTTTAGATTGATGGCGGCTTGCCATTTAAAGCATTGCTAATATTGGTTTTTTTCATCAATGATGAGTATTGTTGAGACACCAACTGAGCTTGAACTTGAGCAATTAAGTCCATGACAACTACAACCGCAATCAGAATAGAAGTACCACCAAAATAACTTGGGAAGTTAAAAATTGCGCCTAACATATCTGGCAATAAACAGATAGCTGTAATATACAACGCACCCCAAAGTGTAATTCTAGTTAATACTTTATCAAAAAACTGAGAAGTTTGAATTCCTGGGCGAATGCCTGGAATGAAACCACCAGAACGCTTCAAGTTTTCAGCTGTTTCTTTTGAATTAAACTGAATTGCAGTATAAAAGAAGCAGAAGAAAATAATTAAAGCAGCAAATAAAATCATATAAGCTGGTTGACCTGGTGTGAAATACTTAACACCATAGTTGCCTATTTTTTGGAAGAATTGACTTGCAAAAAACGAAAACTTTTGTAAACCAGACATAGGACCATCAACAACCTGTACTTCAATCTTAGCCAGTGCTGCTGAAATTGTGTAAACGAAAGACAAGAATGCCGAGCCGAAAATTGCTGGAATTACACCTGCCATATTCAATTTTAATGGAAGATGTGTTGTTTGCCCACCAATTGACATTTGGCGCCCTTGTTGTTTTCTTGCATAATTGATCGTAATACGGCGTTGGCCACGTTCAATAAATACAACCAACAACACAATCGCCATAACAAATAAAATTACAAACACAACTTTCAAATAAGCGAGCGTTGTACCTTCAGTACGTGCAGTATCAAATAATGCACTCACACCTGTTGGCATACCCATCAAGATGCTAGCAAAGATAATCATAGAGATACCATTACCTACGCCTCTTTCAGAGATTTGTTCGCCCAACCACATTAAGAAAATCGTACCTGTAATCCAAGTAATTACAGCCAATAAGACAAAGTTAAAAGCAGGAATCATAACGATATTAGCGTTAAATCCTAATGAGCCATTAACGATACCAAATGCATATGCCGTACCTTGCGCTGCAGCAAAAACAATAGTGAGATAACGCGTATATTGCGTTATCTTACGACGCCCTGCTTGGCCTTCTTTTTTAATTTGTTCAAGTGGTGGGTATACCACACTCAACATCTGAATAACAATAGATGCTGTGATGTATGGCATAACCCCTAGCATAAAAATCGACATCCTTTCAAATGCGCCGCCTGAAAACAGGTTCATCATCGCACTTAAACCTTGGCCTTCACCTGGTTGTGTCATTTGATCCATCAATAATGGAACATTGATCCCAGGGACTGTGATATGCACACCTAAACGGTACACAATCAAAGCCAACATCAAAAATAAAAAACGAGATTTTAATTCTGATAAATTGCCAAGCTGAGGAAGTTGATTATTTTTCATACTATATCTTTACTCGTTGATTGTTCCACCTGCCGCCAAGATAGCTTCCTTAGCACCTTTTGTAACCGCTAAACCATTAATAGTTACCGCACGGTCAATTGTACCTGAAAGAACAATTTTAGCTCTTTCAAATTTACCAGCAATTACGTTTGATGATTTCAACGCGATCAAGTCAATCTCAGTACCTTGTACTTTTGCCAATGCAGACAAAGGAACTTCAGCGGTTTTCAATGAGATTTGAGAAACGAAGCCAACTTTTGGAAGACGACGTTGTAAAGGCATCTGACCGCCTTCAAAACCAACTTTATGGTAACCGCCTGAGCGTGAATGCTGACCTTTGTGACCACGACCAGCTGTTTTACCTAAGCCAGAACCAATACCACGTCCAAGACGCTTCTTAGCTTTACGGCTGCCTTCTGTACTAGTTAAAGTGTTTAAATGCATTATTTCACCTATTTCTCAGAAACTTTCAATAAATAGGACACTTTATTAATCATCCCTCTGTTTTCTGGCGTATCTTGAACTTCAACAGTATGATTAATTTTTCTTAATCCTAAACCACGCACACAATCTTTATGTGATTGTAGACGACCATTGGTACTTTTAACCAAAGTAACAGTAATAGTACTCATGAATTACTCCTTAATGTCTTCAACTGAAAGACCACGCTTAGCAGCGATATCTTCAGGTGATTTCATAGAGCATAATCCTTCGATAGTTGCGCGAACAACGTTGATAGGATTACGTGAATTTTGGCATTTAGCCAAAACATCTTTAACACCAGCAACTTCAAATACAGCACGCATTGCACCACCAGCGATAACGCCAGTACCTTCTGAAGCAGGCTGCATATAAACACGCGCTGCGCCATGAATACCAGTTACTGGGTATTGTAATGTACCGTTTGTTAAAGCAACTTCTTTGATGCTCTTACGAGCTTGCTCTACTGACTTCTGGATCGCCAAAGGAACTTCTTTAGCTTTACCGTATCCAAAACCTACGCGGCCATTACCATCACCCACTACTGTCAAAGCAGCAAATGCGAATTGACGACCACCTTTAACTGTTTTAGATACACGATTTACTGCAACAAGCTTTTCTTGAAAAGCATCTGCTTGTGCTGCAACATTTGTATTTTCTGATTTCTTTGCCATATCAAATCCCTAATTAGAATTGTAAGCCAGCTTCACGAGCTGAATCTGCCAATGCTTTAATGCGTCCGTGGTATTGGAAACCTGCACGATCAAAAGCAACAGATGTAATATTTGCTTTCAATGCACGTTCTGCAACTACTTTACCAACTACTGTAGCCGCATCCACATTTCCACCGTTTTGGATTTGAGCGCGAACTTCTTTATCTAAAGTTGATGCCGCCGCCAAAATAGTTTTGCCGCATGGAGAAATTACTTGAGCATAGATATGACGAGGCGTTCTGAAAATAGTCAAACGTGTCGCGCCGATTTCTCTAATTTTTGCTCTAGCCTTACGACTACGACGTAGTCTAGCTTCTTTTTTTACGTTCATAATCACCTACTTTTTCTTAACTTCTTTCAATGAAACAACTTCATCAGCATAACGTACACCCTTACCTTTATAAGGCTCTGGTGGTCTATAAGCACGTACTTTTGCTGCCACTTCGCCAACTGCTTGTTTATCAACACCACGGATGATAATTTCAGTTTGTGAAGGAGTTTCACAAGTTACACCTTCAGGCATTGCATGAACGACTGGGTGAGAAAAACCTAATGTAAGATTCAATGCAGAACCTTGAGCTTGCGCACGATAACCAACGCCAACCAAAAGTAATTTCTTTTCGAAACCAGCTGAAACACCAATCAACATATTGTTAACCAATGAACGCATAGTACCCGCCAAAGCGTAGTTACCTTTAGTTTGATCTAAATCAGGAACGATTACTAAGTTACCGTCTTCTTGTTTAATGCCAACTGCTGAATGCAATTGTAATTCACTTGAGCCTTTAGCGCCCTTAACTTTCACCAAGTTACCTGTGATAGATACTTCAACACCAGCAGGAATTGGAATAATTTTCTTTGCTACACGAGACATTTCCTACTCCTTATGCTACGAAACAAATTACTTCACCACCTAAGGACATAGCTCTTGCTTTACGATCTGTCATCAAACCTTTAGATGTCGAGATGATCGCAATACCTAAGCCACCCAATACAGATGGAAGTTGATCTTTACTTCTGTAGATACGAAGGCTAGGACGGCTTACGCGATCCAAAGTCTCGATTACAGCTTTACCTTGGTAGTATTTCAATGTAATAGATAAAGTCTTTTTAGCGCCTTCAGCTGTTACGTCAAAACTTGAAATATAACCTTCGTCTTTTAATACTTTTGCAAGTGCTTCTTTCTTTGTAGAAGAAGGCATTGCTACAGTTTCTTTTTGTGCAGATTGTGCGTTACGAATTCTCGTTAACATATCTGCAATTGGATCATGCATACTCATGAATTATCTCCTCAATTACCAACTTGCTTTACGTAAGCCTGGGATGTCACCGCGCATAGTAATTTCGCGCAATTTGTTACGACCCAAACCAAATTTGCTGTACACACCATGTGGACGACCAGTGATCGAACAACGTGAGTGTTTACGTGAAGCAGAAGAGTCACGAGGCATTTTTTGCAAAGCAATAACAGCTGCTTGTTTTTCTTCAAAACTTACAGTTTCGCTTTTAATAATAGCTTTTAAGTTATTACGCTTAGCTTGTAATCTTTCAACCAATTTTGCTCTTTTGAGCTCACGATTGACCATTGATTTTTTTGCCATAATATTACCTATTAATTACGGAATGGGAAACCGAATGCAGCGATAAGTGCTTTCGCTTCTGCATCAGTTTTTGCAGTTGTCGTAAAGTTAATGTCCATACCACGCATAGAGTCAACTTTCTCATAATCAATTTCAGGGAAAATGATTTGCTCTTTGATACCGAAGCTATAGTTACCACGACCATCAAATGAACGACCATTGATACCACGGAAGTCACGTACACGTGGCAACGAGATATTGATCAAACGATCTAAGAACTCATACATGTGAGCACGACGTAAAGTCACTTTACAACCTACAGGCCAACCATCACGGATTTTAAAACCAGCGATTGATTTTTTTGACAATGTTACGACTGGTTTTTGACCAGCGATAGCAGTCATGTCAGCCACAGCAAAATCCATTACTTTTTTATCAGCAACAGCTTCACCAACACCCATATTCAAGGTAATTTTAGTGATTTTTGGTACTTCCATTGGATTTTTATATCCAAATTGTTCCATTAATTTTGGAACAACTACATCACTGTAGTATTGATTTAATCTTGTCATAAATTAATCCTAGCCAAACGGATATATTGAAGAAATGCATCCTATTCAGCGACTGTTAAAACAAACACTCTCATAGACATACATCTATGAGAGTAGAGCACAATACAATAACAGAAAAACTAGGGATTAGCCAATTTTTTTGTTAGTTGATTTAAAAAATCTTTCTCTTGTGAAAGTATTTTTACCGTTTGCATCTGTTGTAGCAGTTACTTCGATACGAACACGATCACCTTTCTTAGTTTCTGGATTGAAGATCATAACGTTAGAAATGTGGATTGTTGCTTCCTGTTCTACGCGACCACCTTCGATACCACGTTGTGGGTTTGGCTTAACATGCTTAACTTTTTTGTTAACACCCGCAACTAAAACTCTTGAGCCGTCTTTAGTAATTGAAACGATATGACCAGTTTTACCTTTGTCATTACCAGCAATTACTACAACTTCATCACCTTTACGTAATTTATTCATGCTATCACCTTAAATTACTTCTGGAGCTAAAGAAATGATCTTCATGAAACGATCACCACGAAGCTCGCGAGTTACTGGTCCAAAAATACGTGTACCAATTGGTTCAAATTTTGAGTTCAACAATACTGCTGCGTTGCCATCAAATTTTACCAATGAACCGTCATCACGGCGTACGCCTTTACGTGTTCTAACAACTAATGCGTTGTAGATTTCACCTTTCTTCGCACGGCCACGTGGAATAGCATCTTTAACAGATACCTTGATGATGTCACCAACACCAGCATAACGACGATGTGAACCGCCTAAAACTTTGATACACATCAAGCGCTTTGCACCTGAGTTATCAGCAACTTCAAGCATAGATTGAGTTTGAATCATTTCACTAACCTCTTGCTTCTTCGATCACTTTAACCAAAGTCCAAGATTTCAACTTAGACATTGGACGTGATTGTTTAATTTCAACTAAATCACCCGCTTTACAGATGTTATTTTCATCATGCGCGTGAAACTTTGTAGAACGCTTAATGTATTTACCGTAGATTGGGTGCTTTACTAAACGCTCAACCAATACTGTAATTGTTTTGTCCATCTTATCAGATGAAACGCGACCAACTACTGTACGCTCAACTTTTTGTTTAACTTCAGACATTATTCACCTGCCTTTTGTGCCAAAACTGTGTTGATTTGAGCAATTTGCTTACGAGTTGCTTTGAACTGGTGTGGTTTTTCCAACTGGCCAGTTGCTTTTTGCATACGTAAGTTAAATTGTGCTTTACGTAATTCTAAACGCTCAGCTTTTAACTCTTCAACGCTCTTAGCAGATAATGTTTCCATAAAATTATTACTCATAATCATCACCTTAAAGTACTGTTCTAGCAACAAACGTTGTCTGAACAGATAATTTAGCAGCCGCTAAACGGAATGCTTCACGTGCTACTTCTTCAGCAACACCTTCGATTTCGTATAACATTCTGCCTGGTTGAACTTTAGCTACCCAATATTCAACGTTACCTTTACCACTACCCATACGAACTTCTAATGGTTTGTTAGTGATTGGCACATCTGGGAAAACACGGATATAAACTTTACCACCACGACGAACGTAACGGTTGATCGCACGACGCGCAGATTCGATCTGACGCGCTGTAATACGACCACGTGTTGTAGCTTTCAAGCCAAATTCACCAAAGCTTACTTGATTACCAGCAAGTGCGTTACCGCGGTTGCGGCCTTTACGCATTTTTCTAAATTTTGTACGTTTAGGCTGTAACATAATTATTCACCTCTCTTTTTAGAGCGACGACCTTTCTCTGGTTGCTCATCAGCTTTTTGATAGTCGAATACTTCACCCTTATAGATCCAAACTTTGATACCTAGGATACCGTAAGTAGTTAAAGCTTCAGCTGTACCATAGTCGATGTTCGCACGTAACGTATGTAATGGCACACGGCCTTCACGATACCATTCCATACGAGCAATTTCTGCACCATTCAAACGACCAGAAACGTTAACACGGATGCCTTCCGCGCCTACTTTCATAGTGTTAGTCACAGCACGCTTCATTGCACGACGGAACATTACACGACGTTCTAATTGCTGTGCAATACCTTCAGCAACCAAATAAGCATCTAATTCAGGCTTTTTGATTTCTTCGATAGCTACGTGTACAGGGCAACCCATAATTTTAGTTAGCTTTGTACGTAATTTCTCGATATCCTCACCTTTCTTACCAATCACAATGCCAGGACGAGCTGTAAAGATCGTTACTTGTGCTGATTTGCTTGGACGAGTGATTTGGATTTTAGAAACTGCAGCGCTTGCTAATTCTTTACGAAGAAATTCACGAGCTCTGAAATCTGCTTCGATAAACTCAGGAAATTCTTTACTATTTGCATACCAACGTGAATTCCAATCTTTAGAGATACCTAAACGAATTCCGGTTGGATTAACTTTTTGACCCATTATAGTCTCCCTTATTCTGCTACTGTGATCGCAACATGGCTTGTGCGCTTAAGGATGCGGCTACCGCGACCTTTTGCACGTGCTCTCATGCGCTTAAGAACAGGACCAGCGTCAACCATAACTGCTTGTACTTTCAAGCCGTCGATGTCTAATGCTTGATTATTTTCTGCATTAGCAATCGCTGAGTTCAACACTTTCTTCATGATGTCAGCTGCTTTCTTATCGCTGAATTCCAATAGAGCTAATGCACGCTCAACTGGTAAACCACGAATTTGATCAGCAACTAAGCGCGCTTTCTGAGGAGAGATACGCGCAAATTTTAATGTAGCTGTTTGCATAATAAACTCCTATCGCGCTTTTTTGTCTGCAACGTGACCACGATAAGTACGAGTAAGAGCAAACTCACCCAACTTATGACCGATCATGTTTTCAGTAATTAAAATCGGAACATGCACTTTACCGTTGTGCACTGCAATTGTTAGACCAATCATTTCAGGAAGGATCATTGAACGGCGTGACCAAGTTTTGATTGGCTTGCGGCTTTTAGAAGCAATAGCTTCTTCAACTTTCTTCATTAAGTGATGATCGATAAATGGGCCTTTCTTAATAGAACGTGGCATAAATTATCCTTTATCTTACTTATTACGATGACGAACAATAAACTTATCAGTGCGCTTATTGCTTCTTGTTTTATAACCTTTAGTTGGTACACCCCATGGAGTAACAGGATGACGACCACCTTTACTACGGCCTTCACCACCACCATGAGGGTGATCTACTGGGTTCATACACGCACCGCGAACTGTAGGACGAACGCCTAACCAGCGTTTTGCACCAGCTTTACCCAATACGCGTAAGCTGTGTTCGCCGTTAGATACTTCACCTAAAGTTGCTTTACAGTCAACGTGAACGCGACGCATTTCGCCAGAGCGTAAACGCAATGTTACGAATTGACCTTCACGAGCAACTAACTGAACGCCTGCACCAGCTGAACGAGCCAACTGAGCACCTTTACCTTCTTTCAATTCGATACAATGAATTGTAGAACCTACTGGAATATTACGAAGAGGTAATGCGTTACCAGGTTTAATTGGCGCACCAGAACCTGACAACAATACTGTACCTTCGCTCACACCTTTAGGAGCGATGATATAGCGACGCTCACCATCTGCATAACATAACAATGCGATATGCGCAGTACGGTTAGGATCGTATTCGATACGCTCAACACGTGCTGGGATATTATCCTTATCACGCTTGAAATCAACGATACGATAGTGTTGCTTGTGACCACCACCAATGTGACGAGTTGTGATACGACCATTATTGTTACGACCGCCAGTTCTTGACTTGCTGTCTAACAATGGAGCGTATGGAGCGCCTTTATGCAAACCAGGCGTCACAATTTTAATCATATTGCGACGACCAGCTGATGTTGGCTTAGTCTTAACAATTGCCATTATGCACCACCTACAAAATCAATAGTTTGTCCATCAGCCAAAGTAACGTATGCTTTTTTCCAATCTTGTCTTTGACCAACAAAACGACCTAAACGTTTTTGTTTGCCATTTTGAATTGCAACAGTTACAGCGCTAACTTTAACGTTAAAGCTTAATTCTACTGCTTGTTTAATTTCAAGCTTAGTAGCATCTTTCAATACTTTGAAGCAGACTTGGCCAGCTGATTCTTCTAAACGAGCTGTTTTTTCTGACGCGTGAGGCGCAAGAATAATCTGCATTAAACGTTCTTCTTTCATACTCATGCTAACCACTCCGCTACAGATGTTAATGCTTCTTGAGTCATAACAACTTTTTCAAATTGGATTAGGCTTACTGGATCAATACCTGCCGCATCGATAACTTGAACATATGGCAAGTTACGAGTTGCTAAGTATAAAGGCAAGTCAATCGCTTGAGTTACTAACAATGCGTTGTTACCTACATTTAAATCCTGAAGCATTTTTAAAGCTGCTTTAGTTTTTGACTCAGCTAATTCAATTTTGTCTACAACAACCAAACGATCTTGTCTGATTAATTCAGAGAAAATTGATGCAATAGCTGCACGATACATTTTCTTGTTAACTTTTTGTTCCCAGTTTTGTGGTTTAGCAGCAAATGTTACGCCACCAGAACGCCAAATTGGGCTGCGTGAAGAACCAGCACGTGCACGACCTGTACCTTTTTGTCTCCATGGCTTAATTCCGCCACCAGCAACTTCAGCACGCGTTTTTTGAGCACGAGTACCAGCACGACCTGCTGCTTGATACGCTACAACTACTTGATGAACAAGAGTTTCATTGAATTCACGAGCAAAGATTGAATCTTCTACTGCAATCGTTGAACCATTTTTAATATTTAATTCCATTGATTACCCCTTTGCCTTAACTGAAGGTTTGATAATCACGTTACCGCCTTTAGCTCCAGGTACTGCACCTTTAACTAAAACGATATTTCTTTCAGCATCAATACGTACGATTTCTAAGTTCAATGCTGTACGCTTAACGGCACCCATGTGACCTGTCATTTTCTTACCTTTGAAAACACGACCAGGATCTTGACATTGCCCGATAGAACCAGGAACACGATGTGATAATGAGTTACCGTGAGAATTTCTTTGACCAGCAAAGTTCCAACGTTTAATAGTACCAGCGAAACCTTTACCTTGGCTCGTACCGCTTACGTCAACTTTCTGACCTTCTTCAAACACTGAAGTTGTGATTTCTTGTCCAAGTGCATATTCTGCTACGTCTTCAACGCGGAATTCCCACAAACCACGACCAGCTTCCACTTTTGCTTTAGCAAAGTGACCAGCTGCTGCTTTATTTACACGGCTTGCTTTTCTTACACCTGTTGTTACTTGAACAGAAGTATAACCATCTACTTGACTGTTTTTAACTTGAGTTACTCTGTTAGGAGAAACTTCTAAAACAGTTACAGCGATGGATTCACCACTTTCAGTAAATACGCGAGTCATCCCCGCTTTACGTCCTACTAATCCAATTGCCATTTTAAAACCTCAATATAGATAAATTACGAGAGGAAGGTTGGCCACCTTCTTCGCCCTAGTCGATTAAATCAGGATTAACCCAATTTAATCTGAACATCAACACCTGCTGCTAAGTCTAGCTTCATCAAAGCATCAACTGTTTTTTCAGTAGGATTAATGATATCCATCAAACGCTTGTGCGTTTTTAACTCATACTGATCACGCGCATCTTTGTTTACGTGCGGAGAGATCAATACTGTGAAACGCTCAGTTTTTACAGGCAATGGGATTGGACCCTTGATTTGCGCGCCTGTACGCTTAGCTGTTTCAACAATTTCTTTAGCTGATTGATCGATTAAACGATGATCAAAAGCTTTTAAACGAATACGAATTTTTTGATTGGTCATTTTTATTTCTCAAAACGATGCGCCCTAGCAGAGCGCATACTAATTAAATTGATCTATTACGCAATAATTTTAGCTACAACGCCAGCACCAACAGTACGGCCACCTTCGCGGATTGCGAAACGTAAACCTTCATCCATTGCGATTGGGTTGATCAACTCAACTACCATCTTGATGTTATCACCAGGCATAACCATTTCTACGCCTTCTGGTAATTCTACAGCACCAGTTACGTCAGTTGTACGGAAGTAGAACTGTGGACGGTAACCTTTGAAGAATGGAGTATGACGACCGCCTTCATCTTTAGACAATACGTATACTTCAGCTTCGAATTTAGTA
>NZ_MVDN01000017.1 GCF_002006795.1 Wohlfahrtiimonas populi
TTCGTTATATGAATACAGCGCTTGAAATGGATCACGAAGTGACTGCATTTTTAATGAGCGCAGGTGTTGAATGCGAATTCATGGACCATGAATTTTTTAACGTATCAGATCAAATTGATCGCTTCATTGAGAACCGTGGCAAAATATTTTCATGCAGCACTTGTCTTCAGTTCAGAAAGCTCCATGATAGAGATCAACGAACAGAAATTACAACAATGTTAAAAGCTGTTAAAATGACGGAAGAAAACGACCAAGTTTTAACCTTTTAATTCAACATTTTATTTTTAGGATAATCACTTAAGTATGCTGAAAAGAACACGTTCCATTAATAAATTTACCTTTCGCAAAAACTTCAAGTTAAAGCCAATTGCACTCTCATTATTTGTTGCATTTGGCGTTGTGGCTTGCGGTGGTAGCGATGATACTGAACAATTGACAATCTATGCAGATGCACAAGATTGTATCAGTAACAATCCAAACATGGTTTCAGAATGTAATGCCGTTTATGAAAGTGCAATCAAAGAAGCGATTGAAACTGCACCTAAGTACGCAACAATTGAAGAATGTACAGCTGACTTTGGTGCTGAAAACTGCCAATCAGTTCAACAAGCTGCAACAGGCAATGCTGAACAATCAATGCAGCAACAGCAATCATCTGGTGGATTCTTCATGCCATTACTCGCTGGTTTCATGATGGGTAAATTGATGAGTGGAATGACTGGTGGCAACAATATTGCGCATAAACCAGTTTATTCGCCAAAAGATGCAACTGGCCGCCCTACTAACTTTTATGATAGTTCAGGCAAAAGCTACGGCGCAGCACAAGCTGGTGGCCGTACTGTGTCTGTACCAAAAAGTGATATCAAATCTAAACCTGCTGGCACAATGCAACGTGGTGGTTTTGGTAAAATGGCTGCACAACAGCGTATTGCCGCTTCACAAAAGCAAAATACTCAACGTTCAGCAACATCGAATTCATCTAGCCGTTCAACATCTTATGGTGGTTAATTTTTAGATGAAAAGAGTTGCAATAACGCCAAGAGCAGATTGGCAAGAGAAAGCCGTGGAATACGGCTTCTATTTTCACACCATGTATGATGAGCCTTATTGGAGTGAAGATTATTATTACGAATTCACAGAGCGTGAAATTGATGAATTAGAATCAGCAACGAATGAATTGCATCAAATGTCATTGGAAGCAGTTGATTTAGTTGTCAATAATGAAGCTTTGTTGCAAAAATTCCGCATTCCTGAAAATGTTTGGGGATTCCTTGCAGATTCATGGCACAAAAAAGAGCCATCTTTGTATGGTCGCTTTGACTTTGCTTATGATGGTAAAGCACCACCAAAAATGTTGGAATACAATGCGGATACACCAACTTCATTGTATGAAAGCGCATTCTTTCAGTGGATTTGGTTGGAAGACCAAATTGAACGTGGCCATTTGCCAGAAGGTGCTGATCAATTCAATAGCATTCAAGAGAAATTAATTGAACGCTTTGCTCATTTTAAACAATGGCATGGCATTTCTAAGTTACATTTCGCATGTTGCTCAGATACTGAAGAAGATCGTGGTACCATTCAATATCTACAGGATTGCGCATTAGATGCTGATTTAGCAAATGATTTCTTATTCGTAGAAGATATCGGCATCACTGAAAATGGTCAATTCACAGATGTGAATGATGAATTGATTCGCACGATCTTTAAATTGTATCCTTGGGAATTTATGTTCCGTGAAGAGTTTGCGAACCATTTGGATAGCCGCAAAACTTTATGGGTTGAACCAGGTTGGAAGAGCATTTTGTCCAATAAAGCAATCTTGCCTTTGTTATGGTCAATGTTCCCAAATCATCCAAACCTATTGGAAAGCTACTTTGCAGAAGATAGCAAAGCCAATAATCTCTCCACTTATGTGAAAAAGCCGCTCTTCTCTCGTGAAGGTGCGAATATTTCTATCGTGGATCGTGGTTCTATCATTTCTGAAATTGATGGTCCATATGGTGAAGAAGGCTATATTGTTCAGGCTTATTATCCATTGCCAAAATTTGAAGATAACACAACATTAGTAGGAAGCTGGGTTGTAGGCGATGAATCTGCAGGTATCTGTATCCGTGAAGATAAAGAGATCATCACACAAGATTTATCTCGCTTCTATCCTCATGCAATGATTGGTTAATATTTATAGTTATTAGAAAGCGATCTTCGGGTCGCTTTTTTATTGTTGCAAATATAGAATTGACCATCCATCAATATTCACTGATTTTTAATTGAATGACATCATAAAGCTCGTTATCCTATTGATATATATTTATTAGGAGAATAATTATGAGCATCGAATTATTTGAATTACGCACTGCTATTATTGGCGAAAACTTCCCAATTAAGCGCGCAATTCCGCAACGTGAGCTTCGTAATATTGGCCATTGGGTTTTCTTGGATCATGCTGGCCCAACCATTTTTAAACTAGGTGAAGATGTTGATGTTGGCGCGCATCCACACATTGGCTTGCAAACATTCTCGTGGTTATTACAAGGTGAAATCATTCATAATGATAGTTTAGGCAGCCATCAAATCATGAGCCCTTATCAAATCAACTTGATGACAGCTGGCAAAGGCATCGTTCATACTGAATTGAGTCATCCTGATAGTAAAGAACTACATTTAGCACAACTTTGGATCGCATTGCCAAAAGATAAAGAAACGATTAAGCCTGATTTTAAGCATTATCCTAAATTGCCGCACATTAATCATGATGACTATGAAGCTTATGTTTTAGTGGGTGAATGTGATGGTCATATTTCCCCTGTGGAAATGCATAGCCCATTAAGTGCATTGGACATTAAAGGCAAAAAAGATGTCACCATTACTTTACCATTGAATCCTAATTTTGAATATGGATTATTGCCATTAGAAGGTGAAATGACGGCTGAAGAAGCACAAATGGATGATAATACTTTGGCTTATATCCCTGCGGACACAACATCCATCACTTTAAAATTACATGAAGGCAGCCGTGCTTTATTGATCGGTGGCGAGCCAATCGAATATCCGCCATTAATATGGTGGAACTTCGTGGCTTGGGAACAAGAAACCATCGAAGAAGCATTGAAAGATTGGGAAAATCATTCTGATCGTTTCCCCGAAGTGCCTTATCCTGGCAAAAGTGAGCCCTTAATCGCCCCACCGTTAACTGGCAAATTAAAATCACATAAATAATCTTTAAGTTATTCCTCAACATATAACCCACTTCATATACAAATGTAGTGGGTTGCTTTTATATAATTTTAAGATTAAACACAAAAAACCCCAATTAAGGGGAACGTCCTACTAAGGACCAAGGATTGTGTGTGTTACAAGAAGGCTGTACCCACTTTCAGGGGAGGGGATGAGTACAACCTAACTTCTGAGATGAAATATATCACCCTTGCAGTTTATGTAATATTCAATTTTCCAAGTTTTACATCAGATATACAAATATTTACATGTTAAAAACTGTCTCAAATATTGCCTGATAAACTTCCCAATTACGTTTCAATCAACCTTATCATATTGATTAATATCAAATCTTTATTACCGCTTATCGTTATATTTGACAATACATAACGGTTATCTTAATCTGTGGTTTCCCTTAAATCACTAATTAACTAGTCACTTTGTATATGGAAAATCGCCGTAGCTTTTTAAAGAAAATGTTAGTGACATCCCTAGTCGCTCATTTTCCTGCCATCCTCATGGCAGAAACAAATCAATCATTTTTGATAAAAAGCTTCGGCGAGATTCCTTCACCTCAAAATATTCATCGAGTATTAAGCGCTGGCCCAGTTTCCGACGTGCTTTTATTATCATTAGTGCCAGAAAAATTATTAGGGCTTTCAACACATCCTTTATCGGATCTACAAAAGCCATTTTTTAGTCAGCATTTACAACAATTACCCCAAACTGGTCGATTTGCTGGCCGTGGCACAACAGCTTCTTTAGAAAAAGTCATACAAATGAAGCCTGATGTCATTGTTGATATTGGTAGCATTACGCCAACTTACGTAAGCACTGCTGAACGCGTTCAATCACAAACCAACATTCCCTACGTTTTGATGAATGGCTCTTTAGCTGAAACGCCACAACAATTATCCCATTTAGGTGAATTGCTCGGCGTTAAAGCACGAGGGCAAAAATTATCAGATTATGCACAAAAAGTATTATCACAAACTCATAATATTGCTGAAAAAATTACAGAATCATCCCAATTAAAAATCTACTCTGCACGCGGTGCTGATGGATTAGAAACAGGTTTAGCAGGTTCCATTCATACAGAAGTATTGGATTGGGTTGGGGCAAAAAACGTCGCAGAAGGCGCAGGTGAAAAAATCATTTCTCGCGTTTCTATGGAACAACTAATGCTATGGCAACCTGATGTGATCATTGCGATGGACAATCATTTTTATCAAAAAGTCCTCACTGATCCATTATGGCAACGATTACCTGCCGTAAAAAATAGACGCGTTTATTATGCACCTAAATTACCTTTTGGTTGGTTAGATCAACCTCCAAGTATTAATCGTTTATTAAGCGTTTCTTGGCTCGCTCACGTTTTATATCCTGAATTATTATCATACGATGATTATGCCCAAAATATCATTGAATATTATCAACTGTTCTACGGCTATTCATTATCACATGAAGCCTTAACCCAGCTCACTGGAACCATTTAATGGTTAGGTTGTTAATCCCACCCATTGCATTATTCGTAATGGTGCTGATCGCATTTTGTGTTGGGCAGATCAATATTCCCTTCAGTGATTTAATCCATGCTTTTAAAGAGTTATTCAACGACGAAACATTGAGTGATCAAAGCTTTGTACTATGGAATATCCGCTTACCGAGAATTCTCATGGCTATTTTAGCAGGTGCAGCTTTAGCAATCGCAGGCAGTACTTATCAAGGCATGTTCAGAAATCCTTTAGTATCGCCTGATATCTTGGGCGTTTCTGCAGGTGCAGGATTGGGTGCTGTTCTTGCCATTTATCTCAATTATTCTGTGATTGGCGTGCAAATCCTATCTTTTATATTTGGCTTAGCCACAGTATTTTTAGTTTATATCATCTCCCAATGCGTTCGTAGATTAGATCCTATCTTGGCGCTTGTTTTATCAGGCATTGCAATTTCAGCATTACTTGGTGCAAGCATTTCCATGATCAAGCTATTATCTGATCCTTACAGCCAACTCACTGTAATCACATTTTGGATGATGGGTTCATTAACTATGGCAACCATGAGCGATTTAGCCATCGTTGCACCACTATTATTGGTGAGCATTATTCCACTCATTCTGCTCCGCTGGCGCATGAATCTATTAAGCCTCAATGATGAAGAAGCTCTTGCGCTTGGCGTGAATATTAAACACTTGCGCATTATTTTTATTTTATCTGCCACATTGATGACATCCGCAACTGTTGCCATTACAGGCATCATTGGTTGGATCGGTTTAGTGATTCCACATATTGCGCGATTATGGGTTGGCCCTGATTTTAGAAAAATGTTACCAACTGCCCTATTTTTAGGTGCCACTTTCTTACTGCTCACAGATACAATCGCCCGCACAGCATTCCCTATTGAAATTCCATTGGGTGTATTAACTGCATTCATTGGTGCACCATTCTTCATTGGTTTATTGATCAATGGCGGAGCAAAATCATGAGCCTAATTCAGTTACAGGATTTAACGATTGGTTATCGTGGGCAGATTATAGCGGAAGAACTGAATCTCTCCTTTCAATCACAAGAAGTGACTTGCTTATTAGGCGCAAACGGCTGTGGTAAAACAACATTATTGAAAACGATTTTAGGCGTATTGCCGAAAATTGCAGGCAATATACTCATCAATCAAAAGCCACAGCAAAAATGGCAACGCAGTGAATTATCCAAATATTTAGGTTATGTGCCACAAGCCCACAATCATGTTTTTCCATTCACAGTAGAAGCAGTTGTGCTAATGGGAAGAACAGCTCATTTAGATTGGTATTCATCCCCAAAAGCACAAGATAAAGCCATTGCCCATGAATGCATTCAACAATTAGGTATTGAGCATTTAACGCATAAGCCTTACACGCAATTAAGCGGCGGACAACAACAATTAGTATTGATTGCCCGTGCTCTCGCACAGAATCCATCATTTTTGATCATGGATGAACCCACAGCAAGTTTAGATTTTGGTAACCAAATGCGAGTGCTAGAACAAATAGAAAAACTCAAAGCACAAGGTTTATCCATCTTAATGACAACACATCAACCCGAGCATGCAATGCAAATTGCAGATCGTATTATCTTATTAGATCACGGCACTATCATTGCAGATGGCTCACCCAAAGAGTGCTTAACCATAAAAAACTTAGCACACATCTATGCGCTCGATGAAGCCATCATCGCTAAAAATTTACCATTTATTATTTAATCTTAGAGGAATGACATTATGTCTAATTCTAAAACTATTTTTGATGTCGATTTTGCAGAACTTTATCGAAATCATGCAGCACAAGCCATTCGTAAACCTAAAACATCTGATGATTGGGATAAAAAAGCCCATAACATGAAATCTGGCGGTGGTTGCGCGGGGGTATCTTATATTCAAGATTTTACATCTCGTATGGACTTAACAAATGCGAGCACATTATTGGACGTAGGCTGTGGCGGTGGCACAATTGGCTTAGCGTTAGCATCCGGTTTAGAAAAAGTGTATGAACTAGATTACAGTCCAAAAATGCTCGAAGTTGTCAAAGAACGCGCAGCAGAACAAGACATTGAAAACTATGAATGCATTTTAAAATCATGGGATGACAATTGGGATGATGTGCCTGAATGCGACATTTGCGTATCTTCCCGCTCCTCCATGGTGAATGACATTGAATCAGCTTTAGCAAAACTCAATAGCAAAGCCAAAAAAGCTGTCTATATGACAATGACAGTAGATAAAGATTTCATCAGCCGAGATATCCTGCGCGCCATTGGCCGTGATGATATTGGCTTCCCTACTTATATTTACGCCATGAACCTACTTTATCAGCAAGGTTATCGTGTTTCTGTAGATTTTTTAGAAACACAAAATTGCTCAAGCAAAGTGCTCACATTGGATGAGCCAAGCTTTATCGAAGCAGTTCAATGGTCGATTGGCACATTGAATGAAGAGGAGATTGATCGTTTGGTGCATTACTACCAGAAAAACCAATCCAAAATTTATTCAGCACAACCTATGCAACACGCATGGGCTTTTATTCACTGGAAAACTCATTAATTTGGGAATGTCTAATATGATTCAACCATCATCTTTATTTAAAATGAGCAAAATTGCGGCTGCATTATTACTCTGCTCTTCTGTTGTGTATGCAGATGAAGCAGTACAACAAACAGAAGAAACAACTGCGCAAACAACCAAAAATAGCAACGTATTCACATTAGGTATTGTTGTGGTTTCAGCATCGATGCCACAAACATCTGAATTGTTTGAATCTTACATCAGTAAAGAAACCATTGATCTTTTAGAAGCAAAAGATGTGGGCGAAGCGCTGCAATATACACCTGGTATATTTTATGATTCGCCGATTGCTTCAGGTAACTCAGGACGATTTGAATCTGGCGTTACTGTGCGTGGTTATAGTTTACGTTACGTACCTATTTATGTGGATGGCATTCCCGTTTATATTCCCTACGATGGTTATTCGGATATGGGGCGATTCTCCACTGCTGATATCTCCTCCATTCAAGTGGCTAAAGGCTATAGTTCTGTCATGTACGGCCACAATACAATGGGCGGTGCTGTGAATATTGTCACGATGAAGCCTCGCTCTAAATTCGATTTTTCTGGCGTGATCGGCGGTGGATCTGGCAATACACAAGAAACCAGTGTTAACGTTGGGACATTACAAGAAAATTGGTATTTACAAGCAGGTTTTTCTGACCGTACACGCAAATACACACATTTAGCAGAGAAATTTGAAGGCATCGATGCTGAAGGTCAAACTGTGAATTCAGATAAGTACCTTTACAATGTAAAAGATCGCCGTACGAACATTAAAGTTGGTTGGACACCAAATGCAACAGATGAATATGTATTGAGCTATTCCAAGCAAGAAGCAAAAAAATATCCTGGCCATAAAGGACAAAAAGGCTTCATCCCAACCACTTGGAAATGGCCAAAATGGGATCGTGAAACGATTTCGTTTGTATCAACCACTTGGTTAATGGACGATAAAGTTTATATCAAACCTCGTATTTATTATGATACTTATAAAAACACATTAACTGGCTGGCGCGGTGATCCTAAAGGCAGCCATTATGATGACAAAGCATTTGGTGCATCGGTAGAAGTTGGTACAACCGTTATCAGCAATCATTTAGTTAAAATGATGTTGAGCTATAAAGATGAAACTCATAAATCCTTTGATACATTCCCCAATTCATCATTACATATGCCTGATTCCGACTCTAAAGCAACGCAGAAGTTCTACTCGATTGCTCTAGAAGATACGATCACATTCAATGAACAATGGGAAGCACAGTTAGGGATTGTCTATACTAAACGCACAGCTTCAGCAAGTGACATTGGCATTAATACTCAACATTTGTTGAGTGCTTACCCAGCAGCTAATTCAATGTTAGCGCCTTCTTATAATTCTACAGATTTCCAAGCAGCTCTATTTTATAAGCCAACTGATCTAGATACTTTCCGTTTCACAATTGGTAAAAAAACTCGTTTCCCAAGTTTTAAAGAATCTTATTCTAACTATGCAGGTGGATCAGAGAAGAAATGCCCGAAAGGACAAACTGGCTGTAAAGCAGGTGAATTTGTACCGAGCATTACTTTGCAAAACCCTGGCTTAAAACCTGAAAGTGCACTCAATATTGAATTGGGTTATAACGGCACACCAATTGATGGCTTGACGATGGATGCTGCATTGTTCTATAGCCAATCCAAAGATGCTATTGATCGTAGTGATTTTGATTTCAATAGCTTCGCTGGTTATGCAATTCGCCAATCCATTAACTTACCTGGTAAAGTTGAGCGTAAAGGGATTGAATTAGGTTTGGATTATGAGTTAAGCCCATATCTACAATTAGGTGCAGGCTATACTTATTTGGATGTTAAAAATAAAGATCATAAAGAGATTAAGATCAAACATATGCCAAAACACTTTGGTTATCTTTATGCATCCATCAAACCTGTGGATTGGATCGCAATCACGCCATCCATGACAGGTAGAAGCAGTAGCTATGCAAACATGGAAGGCACAGAGAAAAATAGAGCTTATCAAATCTACGATTTAAAAATCAGCGTAATGCCACCACAATGGAAAGGTGTAACATTCAATGCTGGCGTTGACAATATCTTCAATAAAAACTACGCATCATTTAATAACGATTATTCATCACCAGGTCGTTCATTCTATGCCAATATGCGCATTGATTTTTATTAATTAAAATTTAAAAGACAAAAAAGCCAGCATTGCTGGCTTTTTTTTGATTTGAAACTCAATGATTATATGATTTATCCCTTCCTCCAGAAGGGATAATTTTATTAAGCAAATTTTTGAGTCTATAAAGGTGCAGTTGGGACTAAAATCTCTGTTGCAATGATCACTGCCAACATTCCCACAATCATTGGCACAGCTGTTCTTTTTACTACTTCAAATGGTGAGATATTTGCCATCCCTGACGTTGCAACTACAACACCAGAAACTGGTGACATTGTGCGCCCAATATTGGATGCTTGGAGCATTGGGATCACTAAATATGCAGGATTAATCCCCATTTCTGAAGCAACTTTTGGAATGAACTCTACAAATGCATAAAATGGTGCATTACCAGAACCTGTTGCAATGGCTGCGAGCATTGTGACTAATACTAAAACAATCATCATGATTAAAGCGCCACCACCTGCTGATTCTGCCAATTCAATCAAACCTGATGTAAAGCCCACAACTTTTAAACCTTCTGCAAATACACCAGCAGCAACTAATAACATCACAACTGTAACAAATGCATCACCCATGCTTTTATAAGCGCAATTTAAGCCTTCGAATACTTTCTGTGCATCGAATGAGCGAATAAACTCAATAACTGCTGTAATGAATAAGCAAATAATCAAAACTGTAATAATATTCAAATTTGGAATCAATTGATCACTGAATGGCAATGTCCATTTACCAGAGAAAACCAACACCCCGATAATGGGCAAAAATGGCAGAATTGCGTATGCAGATGGTGCATTAGTTTTAATCTCATTAACATCTAAACGTTCACAAACACTATTCTCTTTTCGGTCTAAATAACGCTGCCAAAAGAAATGTGTGATTGCAATGGCAATGATTGCGATAATTGAAACTGGCAATGTTTTATAAAATGCAAAATTAATCAGTAAATCGCCACCCATACCTGATTTCTCAGCTGCCAAAATGACATCACCTGATGTTGGTGACAAAATTAATGCCGCTGGGGATGCACAAATTGCTGTAGCAGCACCTCGGCTAATACCAACATTCACCATCAATGGGAACAATGTTCCCATCAATAACACGCCTAATCCTGTTGCAGAAGACACGGCAAATGACATCAAACATGCAATGAAATAACCTGCGATCATCAAGATATACGGTGATTTAATATGTGTTAATGGTTTAGATACAAGTTTTACCACAACATCATTCGCACCAATATGATTCATGTAGGATGCAAATCCACATAAAATCATAATCATCATTCCTAAATCAGCAGCACGACTGGATAATAAGCTTTTTGTGAATTCAAAAATATCTAGGACTTCAATGCCTGTTGATTGATCAGGTATGATATCTCTACCTAAAAATAAACTGATAATCAAAAGTGTAAATCCACCCAGCATTAATACGCCTGTTGCCGAGTAACCTTTAATAATATACCGCCCCACCATAATGGCGACGATAGTGCCAATCAATAGATCTATCACATACATCGGAATGCCTAACATTTTTTATCTCCGTCGATTTTGAAACTGCATTAGTAAATTTTTATCCCACATAACCGTAGAATACTGGCCTTATGAATTTTCTCTAAGCACTACAATTACATTTCTTAACGCACATCAACTAATTGTTCATTTATTCTTTGTTAGCTCTTAAATATTATTAAATTTATTATTTTCATATTATATATTAAACCCAATAAAAAACGCCCCGAAAGGCGTTTAAATAGTTTTAATTTTTATTCCCATCCTGTTTTCTTTCTCAATGCATATGGCAACAATGATAATAGCCCTAAAAATGCTAAAGCCGCACCGATCCATATAGTCGAAAGGTAACCAAAGCCTGCTGTAATTGCTAATCCACCTAAATATGAACCACCACCTAAACCTATATTAATGACAGATGTATGAACTGCATTCACCATCGGGCCTGGATGTGCGACACTGGCAATACGAGCCATCATCGCAGGATTCATCGGTACACCAGATAATCCGATGAATATAATGAATAAAATAGTTAGCCAAGCAAATTCTGCAAATATCGCCATACTCATTAAAGAAACAGTCAATACTGAAAGCCCAATTAACATAACCTGCAAACTATATTTATAGGCAAAACGAGCAGTGATAATATTGCCAATCACATTAGCAACACCATAAAGCATTAAGATAAATGGAATCACTTTTACATCCATTTGTGTAACATACGTTAAAATTGGAACTAAATAGCTAAATGCTGCAAAACTTGCACCTAAAATCAAACAACTTGTTAAACATGCTTTCCAATACGCTGATTTCTTGAATGCATCCATTTCATTAATAGTATTTTCAGGCTCAATATTTTTATTGGTTTTTAAATCAGGCAGCATGAAAAACAAAGAAATTAAACAGACAAATACCATAACTGCGACAATACCAAAACTGACTCTCCAGCCAAAATATTCATTCACAATAGTGGCAAAAGGCACACCAAAAACATTAGAGATCATAAATCCACCAATCACAACAGCTGCTGCACTTGGAATCTTTTCTCGAGTAACAATCGACATACTAGTGGCTAAAGCTAAACTCAAACAACCTGCACATAAAATACCAATGACAACTCTAATGACTATCAAAATTTCATGGCTATTGATCAAAGCACTGATGCCTTGAATAACAGCATAAAGTAATAATAAGATTAATAAGGTTGGGCGATATGGTGCTTTAAATTTTAAAAAGAAATATGTTAAAACTGGGCCACCTAGCATCACACCAAAGGCAAAATATGAAATCAAATGCCCAACCTGCCCGATGGATATATTAAAACTGTCAGATAATGATGACATCATTCCTGCAATCATTAATTCTGATGTGCCAATTGAAAAAATGGCAAGACCTAAAACATAAACTACTATTGGCATATTTGTTCCTTTATAGACAAATGTTAATACAACTAAATGATCGTATTACCAATGCAATAGCTTTTAACTGTTCATTCTTTATTTTAGCTGTAGCTTATTTATTAATAGTCACACAGGGCAAAGCCTGCATATATGCTAGATTTTATTCGTTATTATGTGAACGATTAAATAGTAATACGATATTTAGTGACAAACAGAAATACAATAAGTTACTAACTGCCAAGTTAGATAACCATAAAATATTTGTTTGTGGGTTTTAGCCATTGAATGACGATGTATTTCAATGGCATTTCATACTAAATTGATCTTTGAAATCAATCTGTAAGAATATGTTTACACCTGTGAAAGATATCACGATCGTGCAACACGGCAGATAATAGCTACTATTACCCTTTAGGTCAAATACTATTTAATTTTTCAGATTACCAATGATGATCACTGATAATTTTCTTCAAGCGCTTTAAGCATTCACTATTCAAATCTCGCACATGACTAGGAATTAATTTTACCTCATCACGTAATGCCAATGCTCGTTCTTTAGCTTTATCCAATTCATTTAACTGCACTAATGCTTCTACATAACTCACTTTAGCTTCATAACCTCGATAATAAACCACTAAAGCATCAAACTCTTCAATTGCCCTTTGTGTATTACCTTGTGCTGCCAAAGATTTAGCATAAAATAGATGCCCTTCACTGGAATCATAATCTGGATTTGTCGCTCTCAATTCATCCAATGTTTGAATCGTAACTTGTGGTTGATCTAAGAAAAAATAGCATTTTGCAATTTGTAATAATAATTCAGGATCATTGGCATATAAGCCCACTTGAATCTTTTCATAAAGCGTCAAAGCATCTTGATAGCGATGTGCTGCAAAATATGCATCCGCCAAATATTTTTGATTCATAAAAGTTGGAGCCGTTCTCACTTCATTTTCAGCTGTCTTAATATCAGCATTAGGATTCACTAAACCTTTAATATTTTTATTAATTTTATGCCCACGACGAGAATCCATTAAGCTTGGCAAAATCACCACCACAAAATATGCAATCGGCCCAAGCATTGGCGCAATGATTACAATCAGAACCCAATAACGCTCTTGCCCTGTTTTCATAATGTGAATAATGCAGGCTAATGTGATTAAAATACTTAAAAAATATGGCATAAACTCAGCTCCCAAGATGATGCCATATCATAGCAAAAACATGCATATTTGTAATGCGTGCCTTATCTCAGGCTTTATCTTATAATCACCGTTTATCATTTGAAAATATTCTCTACATGGACAAACCATTTAATACCAAAGAAGCCACAACTGAATTGGCTGCTGTTCTCATTGCTGTGACAGATTCTGAAGCCAAAGTTCTCACAGTTGAACACGGCACTTCTTTGCCAAATGGTCCATTGAATCCCATTCATCGATCACTACAAGCTGGCGCTCGCCAGTGGGTTGAAACACAAACTCAACAATCATTAGGCTATGTAGAGCAATTGTATACATTGGTAGATACCAATCGTAAAACAGCTTCTGGCCATTATCTTATTTACATTAGCTACTTAGGCTTAGTGCGAGAAGAAACCAATCATCTAGAGTCTCAAGCAACATGGTTCAATTGGTATCAGTATTTTCCATGGGAAGATCATCGTAATGGTCGTCCAAGCTTTATTGAGGCAGAATTATTACCCATTTTTAAGCATTGGATCAATGCTGGCAATACGGTGGCTGAGCAAAAATCTCGAGAGCAAAGAATTAATCTCTGCTGGGGTTTATCATCATTTGCGTGGAATGAAGAATATGTATTGCAGCGTTATGAATTGATGTATGAAGTGGGGATTTTGCCAGAAAATATGGCACAAAATGTTATCTTGCCTAAAGAATATTGTGGGCAATCTATGGTGCATGATCATCGCCGTGTTCTAGCTTCAGCAATGACAAGATTGCGTGCCAAAATCAAATATCGTCCTGTAATTTTTGAATTAATGCCACCAACATTCACGTTATTTCAATTACAGCAAAGCATTGAAGCACTTGGTGGAATCACATTGCATAAACAGAACTTCCGCCGTTTCATCATTCAGCAAGACTTAATCGAAGAAACAGGAGAAATGGATCCAACAGGCCCAGGTCGACCTGCTCGATTATACCGATTCAGAGATGATGTTTTATTAGAGCGATCATTATCAGGCAGTAAATTGCCGATTTCCCGCTCATTCAATTAAGCTGGGCCAATTTGGTTAAATAATGCCTGATCTTTGCTTAAATCTCCTGAAGCTTTAATATTGATCGAACGTGTTGCTGAGAAATCCAACATTCTATTGATCCCAATTTCTGCTTGTATTCGAATCTCTTCAGGCACAGTAATTTCATTTGTATAACTTTCTAAAATATTCTGAATTTTATCCAATGTATTCATCGCCATCCAAGGGCACATTGCACAGCTTTTACATGTTGCACTTTCGCCTGCCGTTGGTGCGATGATGAAAGTTTTATCAGGCATTAATTGCTGCATTTTATAAAAAATGCCACGATCTGTTGCCACAATAAATTGATCCACATCTGAGCTTTGTGCAAATTTAATAATTTGTGATGTTGAACCCACAAAATCAGCTTGCTCTACAACTTGAGCAGGTGATTCAGGATGAACTAAAACCAAAGCATTGGGATGTTGTTCTCGGCATAATCGTAAGCTATCTGCCTTAAATTCATCGTGCACAATGCATTGGCCTTGCCATAAAACCATATCAGCGCCAGTTTGTTCAGCAATATAATTGCCCAAATGTCGATCTGGCCCCCAGATGATTTTTTTACCTTCAGCATGTAGTGCTCGCACAATATCTAAAGCAATTGCTGATGTTACAACCCAATCTGCCCTTGCCTTCACTTCCGCGCTTGTATTGGCATACACAACTACAATTCGGTCAGGATATTGATCACAAAACTTGGAAAATTCATCAACAGGACAACCAATATCTAAAGAACACGTTGCTTCTAAATCTGCGACTAAGATCTTTTTATTTGGGCTTAAAATTTTAGCAGTTTCCCCCATAAATTTTACGCCTGCAACGATCAATATTTCAGCCTTTGAATCTCTGCCAAATCTCGCCATTTCCAATGAATCTGCAACACAACCACCTGTTGCTTCAGCCAATGACTGAATTTCAGGATCAGTATAATAATGCGCAATTAATGTTGCATTATTTTGCTGTAATAATTGTTTGATTCTCTTCTGTTGCCCCATTTACTTTCTCCCTTTAACCTTTTATTTTCACATATACTCATAATGAGCATATATTGATTTTAGAGAAAAATCATAACAGACTTTGAATATAAAAACTAATCACTAAATTTCAATGGATTTAGTTTAAAATAAAAAACAAAATTATATCAATACACTATAATTTGATATCAATGACAAAATAATATTCCAATTTCACTGATATTTGCTAAATATGCAATAAATATATATGCTCATACTGAGTATATTTAAATTCATCATATAAATTTAGGAAGACAATATGAGCAAAATAGCACCATTACCTGATGTATTGTTAAAACCATTTATTGAACAAACATTAGCAGAAGATCTTGGCAGACGTGGCGATATCACGAGCCAAGCGATTATTCCTGCCGATAAAATGGCAACTTTACATATCGTTGCAAGAGAAAATGGTATCATGGCTGGACTAGATTTAGCACGTTTAGCATTTGCAATGACTAATGAAAATATTGAATTCATAGCTAAAGTAAAAGATGGTGCTGCAATTGCACCCAATCAAATCTTAGCAACGGTTTCAGGTAACGCTCGTGCTCTATTGACAGCTGAACGCACCGCACTTAATTTTCTGACGCACTTAAGTGGCATTGCGACAGAAGTGAATCGACTCAAATCAATGATTGCCGAATATCCTGTAGAAATTACATGTACACGTAAAACTATTCCGAGATTACGCATATTACAGAAATATGCAGTGCGTGTTGGCGGTGGGCGAAATCATCGCATGGGATTGGATGATGCAATTTTAATCAAAGATAATCACATTGCAATTGCTGGTAGCATCACTCAAGCGATTCGAGATGCTAAAAAATTCGCAGGCCATTTAATTCCCATCGAAGTTGAGGTGGATACCATAGAGCAACTCAAACTTGCATTAACAGAAGGCATTAACCTTGTTTTATTAGATAATATGCCACCTGAAGTTTTGAAAGAAGCTGTTCAGCTTTGTCATGGTAAATGTTTAACAGAAGCTTCAGGCGGAATTACACCTGAAACTCTCGCTACAGTTGCAGCAACTGGTGTAAATTTCATTGCTATGGGCTGGTTAACACATAGTGTTAAATCGTTAGATATTGGTTTAGATTTTATATGACCCTATATAATGCAATGATCTGGAATAATTCTAAAAACTTATGCTTTATTACTTTTTAGCACAAATTTAACTTTATTATTCCAATATTCTGCTAAAAATACCTCTTGGCTATCATTGACATTTTGCTTTTTCAATTCTGTTTCTAACCACTCTTTACTTTTATTAATTTTTTCTAATTCAGAAACCAAAATTTCACCATTGACTAAAATAATAACGGAAGGCAATGGTTCGTGCATTTTAATCACTGTTAATTGCCCATTTGGCTCAATTTGCGCAAAACGAATCTCTTGAAATGAGAGAATACCTTGAGATCTTAATGTAGAAGCAATACTGATAATATCAATTTTATTATCCTTCGATTCAATATTAGANTTTATTACTTTTTAGCACAAATTTAACTTTATTATTCCAATATTCTGCTAAAAATACCTCTTGGCTATCATTGACATTTTGCTTTTTCAATTCTGTTTCTAACCACTCTTTACTTTTATTAATTTTTTCTAATTCAGAAACCAAAATTTCACCATTGACTAAAATAATAACGGAAGGCAATGGTTCGTGCATTTTAATCACTGTTAATTGCCCATTTGGCTCAATTTGCGCAAAACGAATCTCTTGAAATGAGAGAATACCTTGAGATCTTAATGTAGAAGCAATACTGATAATATCAATTTTATTATCCTTCGATTCAATATTAGACAAAATAAATTCACCCTCTTCAATCAAAGGAATCGGCACGCCAATCGTTACGGTTCTCAAGAAATCAAAATGCTTGGTAATCATATTAAGCACTGACATTAACCCAATGCCCATACATAAAACAAGTATATATCGTAGTATTGGAATGGTTTCACTATAAATGACACCACCGATGATGCCACCTAAAATAAAGTTACCAATTAAATCTATAGATGTCATCTGAGAAATCTGTGTTTTACCCATATAATTCATATAAGCCATGACAATCGCAAAACCTATAATGAGTTTAATGAAAGTAAATAAATAGTATTCCATAATGAATGAACTTCCTGCTAAATATATTATGATATTAATACAGATATAAACTATTTGTTATTAAGCATATTAAAAAACCATTCAATCATGATTGAATGGTTTTTCTGTAATTATTATCTCAAATAGAGATTGAATGATTTACGCTGATGATCATCTTCTGCCAATGTGAAATCCAATGACAATGTTGCTAAGTCTTCCACATAAACATCCAACATTGGATTTTTAGTACGATCAATGTGTTTAATGTAAGTTTTACATTCAGGGCAATTTTCTGTCTTCATAACAGATTCTTGACCTTCCACTGATAACAATTCAATTTTGCCTGTATTAGAGCAGTTATGGCAAGTTGAACGAACCTTGTGCCATTTCGTTTCGCATAAATTACACAACAAATAACGCAAGCCGTTATCCATAGGATCAATCACGCTTGCAATTGGTGCATCACCACACATCGGGCAATGATGGAAACCTTGCTCTACTTCCAATTCAGGCAATTCTGCCAATATTGCACTTTTCACATACACGATTTTCAAAGCGATGGACAAGAACAATTGGAACTCTTTAGCAATTTCAGTATCTGTATAACCTAACAGTACACGACCATAATCAATGATCACATCATCAGCTAATTGAGAAAGTTCTTTTGTAACTTTCTGAACTTCATCAGTTAATGGTTTCTTTTGCAATTCAACCAACACAGCTTTCAACACTGTTGGTAAATATTGCAACAAAGCATCATCATTCAAAAATGGATGTTCAGCATTCAACACAGGTTTAGCAATATCACTTTCTTTAAAGATCAAGCGAGCGACTTCTGTTAATTGAATCCAAAAGTCAATGGTAATGTGCAATTCTTCAGGCGCTGTAATGCGCATCTTTTCAAACTGCATCACACGACTTGTGAAAGGATTATCTGTTGGCAAAATAATTGGCTTAACGTCAGGAATTGTTCCCACTAAGACATTATTTTCAGGTGTAAATTGACTCATAATTTTCCCCATAAAAAGAATAAGCGCAATTTCTTGCGCCTATTTTTTAATGATCAGCTGAAAGATTAATCTTTTTTAGCTGACTCAACTTTTGCTTCATTCTTCATGATTTCACGATACCATGCAGGATGGTGCATTTTTGCCCAATTTTCAGACACAACACCTTCTGTCATTGCACGAATTGTACCACGAATCCAAATTGCAGCATAAACGTGAACGATGATACATGCAATCAAAATCAATGCAGCCCAAGCATGCAATAAAATTGCAATGCGGCGCGCAGGAATTGAGAAGTTATCAGCGAAGAAGAAAGGACTCTGCCACATCATAATACCTGTCACTAACATCACGAATAAACATACTGTCATTGCCCAGAACATTACTTTCTGACCAGCGTTGTATTTACCAACATCGCCAACTTCATGACCCATTACTACTTCTTTCACTGATAATGCCCATTTCACATCTTCCATGTTTGGAATGTTATGGGAAGCATAACGGAAAAATTGGATCATAAAGCCCACAAACATGATCATACCTACGAATGGGTGAATGATACGCGCTGTTTGTAATGTACCAAACACTTGACCAAACCATGAGAACGATGGATAGAACAGAGCCAACCCAGAGATTGCTAGCAAGATAAAACAGAAAGCAACGATCCAGTGATTGATACGCTCAGAAGCGGAATAACGTTGAATCAAACGATTTTCTTGTTTCATGCGCTTTTCTCCTTATCAATCTCATCTGCTTTTTTAGCTAATTTCTTAGGATCAATCACATCACGATCTTTATCCTTACTATCAGCATCATTCGGACCTACAGTAATAAAATGTAAGAAACCAAATAAAACAGAAGCAGCAATACCAAATGTTGACAATGGTTTTAAGAAGCCCTTCCAAACTTCAGTAAACATACTGATTTTTGGATCTTTTGGAAGATTGGAATATTCCTGTGGTTTATCTGCATGATGTAACACATAAACAACGTGTGTACCACCAACGCCCTGAGGATTATAAACACCTGCATTATCAAAGCCACGACCTTTCAATTCAGTCACACGATCTTCTGCAAAATGCAACATTGCATCACGTTCACCAAAGCGAATTGCACCTGTTGGACATGTTTTAACACAAGCTGGCTCTTGGCCAACTGCAACACGATCCGAACATAAAGTACATTTGTATGCTTTGTTGTCGTTCTTGCTGATGCGTGGAATATTAAAAGGACAACCTGTAATACAGTAACCACAACCAATACAATTTTCTTCGTGGAAATCAACGATACCATTTTCGTATTGAACAATTGCACCTGGTGAAGGACAAGCTTTTAAACAGCCCGGATCTTCACAGTGCATACAACCATCTTTACGAATCAACCATTCTAATTTCTCTGCTTCATCTGGCTTATCAGCAACGTTTTGCGCTTCCGCAAAACGCATTACTGTCCAGCTTTCTGCTGATAAATCATGCGGGTTGTTATAAGTACCATCACAAGTACCAACGTTATCACGAAGATCATTCCATTCAGAACAAGCAACCTGACAAGCTTTACAGCCGATACAAGAAGTAACATCAATCACTTTTGTTACTTCTGTTACGTGCTTACGAGCTTGCGGAGGTGTTGTAGACGTCGCTGATAAACGTTTAATGTCTAACGATTGCAATGCCATTATGCACCTCCTTGCACTTTCTCAATATTCACTAGGAAAGTTTTAAACTCTGGCGTTTGCGTATTCGCATCACCCACGAAAGGTGTCAACGTATTCGCAATGAAGCCTTGTTTTGTTAAACCTTCATAACCCCAGTGAATTGGAATACCAATATGATAAACAGGTTTGCCATTTACCATCATTGTCTTCATTCGCTTAGTCACAACTGCAACAGCTTTGATGTAACCACGTTTAGACCAAACTTTAACCTTATCACCGTTTGCAATGCCTTTTTCCTTCGCTAACTCTTCACCCATTTCGATGAACTGCTCAGGTTGTGCGATCGCATTCAATAATGCATGTTTTGTCCAATAATGGAAATGCTCAGTTAAACGATAAGTTGTACCTACATAAGGGAATTCACTCATGTCACCCAATTGCTCTCTGTCGTTTTCAAACATACGAACTGCAGGGTTATTCAACTGTTTTGGATACATCAAGTTTACACCGATTGGTGATTCCATTGGCTCATAATGCGATGGAAATGGACCTTCTGCCATTTTATCAATCGCAAACAAACGGCTCACACCTTCTGGATTCATGATATATGGATTCATGTCTGTACCAGGTGGTTCATCCACTTTAAAGTCAGGGATATCGTAACCTGTCCATTTTTTGCCATTCCAGAAAATCAATGCACGATCTTTATCCCACGCTTTACCATCACGATCCGCAGAAGCACGGTTATAGATGATACGACGATTCAAAGGCCATGCCCAAGCCCAACCTAGTGTGTTGCCCAAGCCCGATGGATCACTGTTATCACGGTTTGCCATTTGGTTACCCGCTTCAGTCCATGAACCTGCATAAACCCAACAACCTGAAGATGTCGTACCATCATCTTTTAAGTTTGCGAAGCTGGAAATCAAATCACCTTTACGATGAATGATATTACCCGCAGCATCCTTAATCTCTTCCAATGCATAACCATTTAATTCTTTGGCTAATTCATCTGGATGAGGTTTAGATGGAATACGATAATCCCATGAAATATTCATGATTGGCTCAGGGTTAACACCACCTTGCTCTTGATACAACTTGCGAAGCTCAAACATAATACCTGACAAGATATTAACGTCTGGCTGTGCTTCGCCCGGTGCATCAGCAGCTTTCCAGTGCCATTGCAACCAGCGCGCTGAGTTTACAATCGAACCATCTTCTTCAGCAAAACATGTGGTTGGCAAACGGAATACTGTTGTCGCAATTTTACTTGAGTCAACATCGTTTGATTCACCATAGTTTTTCCAGAAAGTAGATGTTTCTGTCACTAACGGGTCCATAACCACTAAAAATTTCAACTTAGATAATGCAGAAATACTCTTATTCTTATTCGGGAACGATGCGACTGGGTTGAAACCTTGGCAGAAATAACCATTCATTTCACCCTTATTCATCATGTCAAATACACGAAGAATATCGTACATTTTGTCCCATTTTGGCAACCAATCAAAGCCCCAGTTATTTTCTTTAGTTGCATTTGCACCCCAATATGTCTTCATCAAGCTTACGAAGAATTTAGGTGTATTGCCCCAATAGTTTAACTGACCTGGACGATTCGCTTTTGGTGTCGTTTGCGTAATATATGTTTGATAATCTGTTTGCTTATCGCTTGGCAAGTTCAAATAACCAGGCAAGTTAGTTGATAACAAACCAATATCCGTTAAGCCTTGGATGTTTGAGTGGCCACGCAATGCATTGACACCACCACCAGGCATACCGATATTACCCAATAACAACTGAATCATTGCCATTGTACGGATATTTTGTGAACCAATAGTATGTTGCGTCCAACCTAAAGCATACAAGAATGTTGCAACTTTATTATGAACCGCACATGTACCTAATGTTTCACACACTTTCAAGAAGTCAGCCACAGGCGTACCAGTGATTGTACTCACTAGCTCTGGTGTATATTCTTCATAGTGTTTTTTCATCAAATTGAACACACAGCGAGGATGCTCCATTGTAAGATCTACAACAGCATTGCCATTTTCATCCAACTCGTAATTCCAAGAGGATTTATCTGTGTAAGCGTTTTTCTCTTCATCCCAACCAGAGAATAATCCCTCGTCAAAATTGAAGTCTTCACGCACAACAAAATTCGCATTGGTATAGTTTTTAACGTATTCCCAATTAATTTTGCCATTTTTAACTAGCCAATTAATCACACCACCCAAGAACGCAATGTCCGTACCTGAACGAATTGGTGCATAGAAATCAGCAACGGATGCTGAACGATTAAAACGTGGATCTACAACAATGAATGTTGCATTACGTCTTTGTTTCGCTTCAACAACCCAACGAAAACCAACAGGATGCGCTTCCGCGGCATTCCCACCCATTACAATAATTACATCGGCATTACGAATATCAACCCAGTGATTCGTCATGGCGCCGCGACCAAATGATGGAGCAAGACTTGCTACCGTAGGACCATGTCAGACCCGGGCCTGATTGTCTATGGATACCATCCCTAATGATCGAACAAATTTACCTGTAATGTGGCCAGCTTCATTACTACCACCAGAAGCAGCCAATAACCCCGTTGAAACCCAACGGTTTACACGTGTACCTTTTTCATCGTGCACAACCATGTTGGCATCACGATCTTCTTTAACCAATGCTGCGATTTCTTTATACGCTTGATCCCAGCTAATGCGCTCCCACTTATCTGAGTTTGGGCGACGAACTTCTGGATACTTCAAACGGTTAGGACTATGTACATAATCCAACAAACCAGCACCTTTCGGGCATAATGCACCGCGGCTCACTGGATGATCAGGATCCCCCTCAACGTGAATGATGGCTTCTTTAGCATTAAAAGCACCATCTCCCATGCTGTACATTAACAATCCGCATCCCACTGAACAATAAGTACAAGTATTACGAACCTCTTTTGCACGCAATAATTTGTACTGGCGAACTTCCGCATTCGCGATACCTGGTGCCATTCCCATTAGCACCAAGCCAGTTCCACCAACAGCTCCTGCGGACAGTTTAAAAAACTGTCGTCTAGAAACTTCCATAAGCTACCTCTTAAATTCTAATCACTTAACAACTATTCTCTTCAATAAAAAATATTAAAGATGATCTAGCATTATATACTTTCTTACCTAGGCATTCTTTGAGAATCATCATATTCTCTGCCTTTTCTACTACTCTTTCCCTCTTTAAGGATCACTATTTGTAGCCTTGAGCAATATAATTACAGATTCAACTATAGTATTTTACATTGCATGCATACATTTTCCTTAGAACACCATATGAAATCAAGTGATTATCTAGCTTTGTACCTATTTATTGACCGCTTTGAGCTTCTATATCATTATGATCATAGTTCGTAATATCAAATTAGATATTACGCATAAATATCAATAAGATACTGTTAAGTAATACATTTATTAAGCTCATATAAAAAATCCCCCTGAAAAAACTAGATTTTTACAAAGGGGATATCTATTTGTGCCTGTTAAAACTTGATCACATTAAAAATAATCTTCAATTCAGTGTTATTGAGCTCATTAATAATGTGGTGGACGCTCATTGGCAAGAGAAATCTGTGAATCCTCTGCTTGTATTGCAATTTTAGTTGAGAGTTTAGATAACTCTGTTTTGAGATTTTCGATCTGCTGTTGTTGATCGATCAAACATTGATTCAAGGTTTCTATCGTTAACTCATGAAAAGCTTCTCGCTGTTCTAATTCATCCACTCTAGCTTTTAACAAAGCCATTTCATTTTCTAACATTTTTTCCCTTTAACAATTTTTGTACTGCAAATAATCCTTCCTTCACATCTTTCGTTGATGCATTCGAAGCATTGGGTTGATACCAATATTTTACCAAAGCATCTGCCATATTTTGAACTTTTTCTTGATCATTCGCTGGCAAATATTTTATTAAAGCTTCTGATAATTCCACAGGTGCTGTACTCACAGATAACTGTAAACCATATACTTTATTCGATAATTCAATCACTCTAAAATATTCATGGTTTGCGTTAAAAAATAGTCTTCGCCAAGGCTTAAAGAAAATAATCGCTTGTACAAAAACAAATGAGAATAACAAACCTATGGAAATTTTCACTAATGTAAATACACTAATAAAATCAATGTTGAACAATGACTTCAATAATGACTGTTGCGATGAACTTTGATAGTTCAATACCATTTTAGTCCAACTGTAATCAATTCTATCTTTCAGCGCTGAAAATGACGATGACAAACGATCCCATGCTGATGAACTCCCCATCCCTGTCAATTCTCCAATCAAGTCATCAATACCCAAATCAATACGGTTAGGAGAAACTGCTGTGGTCGGATCTACTCGAATCCAGCCATTTTGATCATCCCAATATTCCACCCAAGCGTGAGCATCTTTGCCACGAACTTCAATCAAATTACGATTGCGATCAATTGAGCCACCCAAATAACCAATCACAACACGGCTTGGGATATTAGCTTTACGCAACATAAATGCTGTTGCACTTGCATAATGCTCACAAAATCCCAATTTTGCATCAAACATAAATTGATCAATACTATCTCGACCTTGCAATAATCCTGGTTGCATTGTGTATTGAAAGCCATCTTGTTTAAAGTGTTGCAATAATCTATTCACAAACTCTGTTTTTGATGGATCATCGGCTAACATTGTCTCTACTAACTCTGTAGTTTTCGGATTGTTATCAGTAACTTGTAAGAACTGTTGAATATCACCTTCTCCGGCTTTACCATCTGCTCGATTTAATAACGTTACACTAGGCAAGTACGTTGCAGAATATTGAATCTTACTTTCGATCGGTCGATCATATTCAAAACGGAAATCACTGTAAGAAACGATAGGATTATGTCTTGCATTAGGATTATCATCCATTTGAGAAATATCTAATGTCGCCAAATATTTTTGAAAGCTCGGATCAAAAATCACACTATACTTCTGTTCTCCAACTCTGCTTTTCACTTGATAACGTGGTGGGAAAAACATTTGAGATGTTTGTGATTGATGCCAGGCACGTCCATCAAACTGATCCAGGGTTAAACTGCGCCAGTATAAATCTTTAGTTTGAGGCACAGTTTGTGTAAATTCAGCCCATAAAATATGCTTTTCACTATTGGCTAATTCAGCAATGCTCCCGGGTTCCATTTTATTAGAAACACCTGTTTGCGCCTGCGTTTGTTCTCCATCAGTTTTATTCATATTGGGCAACATAGATGGAAATCTAGGGAAAATCACAAACAATATCGCCATCAAAGGTAAAGATAATCCCATAATTTTCACAGCATTCCACAACAAAGCTTTTTTAGAATATAGACTATAACCCAATTGCTGTAAGCCAATAATCGCTGCGATTAATGTTGTAAAAATCACCAGTGAAAAAATGAAAAGATAGGCTGAATTTTCAAATAAATAAGTGGAAGCTAAAGCAATTAACCCAATACAACCTAAGATATAACCATCTCGTACTGTTTTGGCTTCCACAAATTTCAAGCCATAAATCGCCATAAAGAGGATCGTACAACCTTCAGTGTTGAGGAAATTCCCTTTTGTGACAAATAGAATGCCCAATATTGATGCAATGATTGCAAACTTCACAATCCCATTAGGATAGCCAATCTTCATGCGGAAAATTTGTATCCGCCAAACAAAGCAAATTGCAAATATCACTGCAACCCAAGGTGGAAGGAAGATAAATAGCTGTGGCACAATGGTCAAAACAAAAGCGATGCTGAACCATAAAATACTGCTTCGCGTCAGATCTCTTTGTGAAATACTCTGCAAATTAGCCATTTCAAGTCCTATATAAAGCCAAAGCTTCTAAACATTTTTTGGTATGAATATCGGTCGAATCAGGACCAATACTTTCATTGCCTAGCACAATCCCAAAGCGCTGATTATTTTTCGATAATTCCAAAACCCAATAACACATTTGTGATAAACGTGTTTCTAAATCGCCTGTAAAATCATGCTCATTCAACCAAATTTCTTTGGACGCTTGCTCTGTAAAGGTTTTTACCAATAAGCCATTGCCTTTCGCATAAGCTTTCCAGTCAATTCTAGAAATTGCATCGCCTGCTTCATAGCTTTTTAATTCATCGAAATTATCAACGCCACGTTTCTTAGATGCACTATTTTCTAGATAATCACTATCTTCATTATCAGCAGGACTATGATATTGTAATTCAGAAGCCAACGGCCTTGGATAACACAATGTAGTTTGATCTAAATCCACATAGCTCCAAGCTCTAAAAATTCCTAAAGGATATGTAGTTTCCACAGTGAATCTTGGCAAACGAACTCGACCACGTTGTGTTTCAGGCACAAAGAGATATGTTGTATTGCTTGCTTTAGCGGCACAATCCACAAAATTATTGGAATCTTTGGTGGATAGCCACAAACTATGATGCGCTTTGCCTAAACTTTCAATGGTAATGCCAAATGTTGCTTCATCTGATGCAAAAATGGGCTGGCTTCCAGCATTACGTAAATGTAGCTGATCCAAGTTGCGCCAAGTTAAAATCATTGTGGACACAAAAATAGAAATGAGCCAAAACAGCATGATATAAACTAATGAGTTCTCAAAATTCATAGCCATAATGAATAGCACAAAGCACATGCCGATATAGATGAATCCAAACTTCGTTGGAAAAATAAATATCTGTTTTCTATTGAGCGTCACTCGACTGCTTCTAGGGATTCGTTGATTGATTCGCTCTTTGAAAGACTTTAGCTTAAACATAGGCGAATTATTGAATCGCTGGGATATTCTGCAATAACCAATAAGCTAAATCACGGCTGTGATTGGCTTGTTGCCCTATTTGACGTAAACGATGTTCTAGAACGCTTGGTAATACAGCTTTAATATCTTCGGGGATAATATAATCGCGCCCTGAAATAAATGCATAAGCTTTCGCACCTTTCAATAAAGCTAAACTGCCACGCGGAGAAATTCCCATCGTGAATTTTTCTTCTGAGCGCGTTGCTTCCACAATACGCAAAATATATGCCAACAAAGCATCAGATGCATGAATTTTATCAACAGCATTTTGCATCAATGTTAACTCTTCTTTCGTTAACATTGCAGGTAAGCTTGTAATTTTATCTCGATTCGTTTCCCCTTTGAGAATTTTCAATTCCGCATCCACAGAAGGATAACCTAAGGAGATCGCCATCAAGAATCGATCCATTTGAGAATCAGGCAATGGATATGTTCCACTGCCTGATGTATTAGGGTTTTGCGTTGCAATCACAAAGAAATGTTCTGGCAAACGATATGTTTTTCGTCCAATGGAAACTTGTCGTTCCTCCATGGCTTCTAATAATGCACTTTGGCTTTTAGGCGTTGTGCGGTTGATTTCGTCTGCCAATAATACTTCTGTAAAAATTGGACCATGATGCAATAGGAATTTTTTACTCTCTACATCAAAAACTTCACCACCAATAATATCTCCAGGCAACAAGTCTGATGTAAATTGAATACGTTGATAGGATAAACCCAATACTTTAGCCAAACTATGCGCAAGCGTAGTTTTGCCCATCCCAGGCAAATCTTCTAATAATAAATGCCCTTTTGCTAACAAACATGCCAAGCTTAGTGTTACTTGTTCTTCTTTGCCTAAGATGACACTGTTCAACACAGCTCTAATTTTTAGTATTTTATTATGCATATCGTCTTTGAATGAATTAAATTTTTCGGATTGCCTTTTTGAATTTTGGTTCAGATGTAATTTCTGAATAACTGGCAACTGGTTTAGACAACAATACTACTTCATTTTCAGCCACAAAGAAATGCATATTACGTGCATTCAAAAGACGAATGATAGGTGCGTTTTTATCCCAAGTATATTTACCTTGGAAAACCACTGGGTTGCCAACTGGCCCGCCATTTTTAACGTTTTGTTCAATATATCGATATTGACCATATTGATTCAACTGCAATCTTGCCATTGTATAATCACAATCAGTACAAGGAATTTGCGCGTTATATGTGCCAGTATAATCTAGACTCGTTTGTGCTATTTCACTTGCTTTTGTATCTACAGGTGGATCTGTTTTTTTCGGTATTGTACTCATACAACCTGATAAAAACAGCGAAGTTATTGTCGCTGCAATCAACATTTTCTTCATAACTCTCTCCAATTATTGATTCATGTTACATGAGAGGTATTGTATCTCAAAATATTTAATCATTTGACTTTATTTAAGCAAGTAACCTATGATCTTTTTATTTTTAATTTCACATTATGAATTCCACGCGTTTTAACGCTTTAAGCAGCCATTTTCAAGATAAAATTTACGCTTCATTTAAAGGTAAATTGCGCCTTGCAATTTTGAAACGTGATTTTGAAAATTGCAAGCTAATCCAATCAGGTAATAAAACATTGGATATTGGTGCTGGCCAAGGTCAATTTGCAAGCTATTTAGCGAGCCAAGCACATTGCATGACTTTATTAGAATCTTCTGAAAATATGTTGGATCTCGCAAAAGATAGATTTGCCCAACATGGTTACAATGGCACATTCATACATGATGAATTACAAAATATTCCGAAAATCATTGATGAAAAATATGATCTCGTTACAGCACATGCAGTGATCGAATGGTTAGAAAACCCTAAAGATATCATTCCGATTTTAAAACATGTCACCCATGCTGATTCTACTGTTTCCCTGCTATTTTATAACCTCAATGGCTTGATTTATCACAATCTGATTCGTGGTAATTATCGTTATATCCAAAAAAATAATTTCCGTGGTGAAGCTGGCGGATTGACGCCAATTTCTCCTGTAAATCCTGAGAATTTAGAAAAAGCGTTGAATGATCATGGCTTTAAGATCATTCATAAAAGTGGCATTCGCACTTATTATGATTATATGACGAAAGAGAACAAACAAAAGATCACTGAAGAAGAGCACATTGAAATGGAAATGCAATGCTCTACTCAACTACAATTCATCCTCAATGCCCGTTACTTACACTGGTTAATTAAGCCATCATCATGAATCAATTTTTAGCACAGCCTCAAGGCGAAACATTTAAGCTCTTTTATACAAAACTCATGCAATGGTTCGATGATCATGGCCGTCATGATTTGCCTTGGAAACCACAAGAAAAATATACAGAAGCACAAAATATTTATCATATTTGGTTATCTGAAATCATGCTCCAACAAACTCAAGTTGTGACTGTGATACCCTACTTTTTTAATTTTATTGAGAAATTTCCAACTGCAACGGATTTAGCCAATGCGGATCAAGAAACAGTTTTAAAAGCATGGGAAGGCTTAGGCTATTATGCTCGTGCCCGTAATTTGCATGCAGGCGCTAAAATCATTCGAGATGAGTTTAATGGTGAAATCCCATTGAATTATCAAGATATTCAAAATATCAAAGGTGTTGGCAGAACAACAGCTGCGGCAATCATCAGCCAAGGCATCAGCCGCCCTTTTGCAATTTTGGATGGCAATGTTAAACGTGTCATGGCTCGTGTTACTGGTGCAATGCACCCTGAAAAACAATTAGAAAAAGCATTATTACCTTTTGCTTATTTAATGGCAGCACAAAATCGCCCTGATGATTACACGCAAGCCATTATGGATTTTGGTGCTACGATTTGTAGTAAAAGCCCTAAATGTGATCAATGCTTTTGGCAAGATCACTGCATCACTCATCAACATCAGAAAATGGATCAAATTCCTGCCAAAAAAGTGAAACTCATCAAAAAGGATATTGAGTTATATCCTGTGATCATTCAAAATCAGCATGGTGAATTGGTATTTCATCAACGCATACAAGAATCTATTTGGCATAATTTGTATGAATTTCCACATTTAGATTCACATTTGGATGAACTGGAAAATTTATTTAATATTGATAATGCCAAAGTGTTGAATATTCAAGAATTACCCAGCTTCAAGCATATTTTGACACACATTAATTATGAGGTTCACCCGATAGTTATCCAAGTGGTATCTTATGAAGACACTTTGCAATTCAATGATCAAGTTTATACTTGGGTGAATGCTGAAATCTATAGTGCTTATGCTAAAACTAAGCCAACAAATGATCTACTCAATATTATTCATATTCAAAGCTAATTACATCATCGTTGACCAAAATTCTTGATCCTGTGTATTTGTTAGTTGATTAATTTCAGCTAGCAAATCCTTATGATTCTCGGTTTTTCTCAATAAAAATACATTACCCAATGCAATCATAAATTGATTGAAATTTTGTGCTATCACTTGCGCATCATCTATGTTCATATCAGATGTCAAAGTACTGATCATGCCATTCGATAAATCTAAGAAAAATGTGTAAGGATCTGTCACTGCTATAATTAGCTTATGGTGCTCTTTGTAACAATTATCATTTCCATCATTGAGATTAATTAAATGCTGCAAGTAACTCAGCTGATGATTACAGCCAAATTGTACATTACAAATAGATAAGTCACTGAAATTATATGCCAATAGCCATTGACTAAAATCACTAGGAATACCCATCAAAACAGATGCTTCAAAATCGATAATGTCCTGAGTTTTTAAATAACTTGGCAACAAACGATAACCAAACATGTCCATTTCAGCTTCTAAAGGAATGAATAACTCATCCAATCCTTCTTTTATTTCTGATAAATTCAGTAGTTTCATATGATTTGCCTTTAGCTAATAAAAAAGCCGCTTAAAACTAAGTGGCTTTCAAATACATTACGATGAATCATTCGCTTATTTCAAGAAGCTTAAAAACTCTGCGCGAGTTGCAGGATTATTTCTAAATGCGCCTAACATTGCAGAAGTCACCATGTGAGAGTTTTGTTTTTCAACACCGCGCATCATCATGCACATGTGTTTTGCTTCGATTACAACAGCAACACCGTTAGCATTTGTCACTTCTTGAATTGCTTTAGCGATTTCTGATGTCAAAGATTCTTGAATTTGTAAACGGCGTGCAAACATATCAACGATGCGCGCAATTTTTGATAAACCTAAAACTTTACCATTTGGCATATATGCAACATGCGCTTTACCAATGAATGGCAACATGTGATGTTCGCACAGTGAATATAATTCAATATCCTTCACTAAAACCATTTCGTTGCTATCTGATGTAAAAATCGCGCCGCCCACAACTTCTTCTAAGGTTTGTTCATAACCACGACACAAATATTTCATTGCCTTCGCAGCACGTTTTGGCGTATCCACCAAGCCTTCACGCTCAGGATCTTCACCAACTTCAGTTAGGATTGCACGATAATTCTTTTCTAAATCAGACATGACACTCAACTCAAAGAGACTAATAAAGTCTCGAAGTCTACTAGGAATTACCCATTTTTTCAACGATATTCACCTAATTATAAAAACAGCGTTATAATTGCGTTTTGTTTATATAAATTAAGGAAAAACATGATCTCTTCAATGACAGGTTTCGCAAGAGAAACTGTAGCAACAGAATTCGGTGTACTATCCATTGAGTTGCGTAGCATCAACCACCGTTATTTGGAGACATATTTCAAGTTGCCTGAAATTTTACGCCCATTTGAAGCTAATTTGCGTGACTTAGCACAAAATCAAATCAAACGTGGCAAAGTGGAAATCATGTTCCGTTTAGAATCATCTGGCACTGAAAGCGAAGAGTTAGTTTTCAATGATGATTTAGCAAAAAAAGTGATTAAATTATATCGCCATGCGAATGAATTATTGGGCACATCCAATGCATTATCCCCTTCTGAATTGATGCGTTTTCCTAATATGTTGGTCGCAACAACGCCAGATCCTGAGCAATTGGAAGCAATCACATTAAAAACGTTCAATACAGCTTTGAAATCATTGATTCAGAATCGCCAATCAGAAGGCGCACGTATCAATGCTGTGATCGAAGATCGTTTAACAAAAATTGAAGCATTAACAAAAGAAGCACAAGCACTTCGCCCTGAAGCTGCTAAACGCTTGCGTGATAAATTAACTCAACGTTTACAAGAACTGCAAGTGGAAGTGGATCAACAACGCTTAGAACAAGAATTAGTATTTGCGATTCAGAAATTAGACATTGATGAAGAAACTGATCGTTTAGCATCACATGTAGCAGCGATGCGCGAAGCATTACAACGCAATGATGCCATCGGCCGCCGCTTAGACTTTTTAACACAAGAATTTAACCGCGAAGCCAATACATTAGGTTCTAAATCACAAGATGCTCAATTAACAGCAATCGCTGTTGAATTAAAAGTGTTGATCGAACAGATTCGTGAGCAGATTCAAAATATCGAATAAACCATTTTTTTAAGCCCTGTTTTCAGGGCTTTATCATAATTAATATCTAAATCTAAAAGAGTTCAGAGACATTGTTCTATAAAAATCCCTATTACGATCCTCATAAATCACATCATACGCCACGTGGTTTTCAAAACCCTGAACCTTTGCACATTCCTTTAATGCGTGTTGCAAAGTGGCTACAAGAACGCTGGACAAGTAAAACTTCCCGTTTACCTGAAGGCGGCTATGAGCAATTTATTCAAGATTGGATGGTGAAAGCTGATTTCTCTCATGAAGGTGATTATGTCAATTGGCTAGGACATTGTTCTCTGTATTTTAATTTAGGTAATATCGGCTTATTAACTGATCCTGCATTTTCTGATCGCGCATCCTTTCTCAATTGGGTTGGGCCAATGCGCCAAACGCCAACACCAATTCAAATTGAAGAGATTCCAACATTACAATATGTTTTAATTTCACATGAACACTATGATCATTTGGATTATGCAACCATTGTGCAGTTGAATCTGCACTTCCCTAACCTCGCATTTATTGTGCCATTGGGATTAGAACGTTGGTTTCATAAAAAAGGCATCACACAAGTGATCGCACTAGATTGGTGGGAGCAATATATCATCAATGATGAACTCACGATTACAGCAACGCCCGCACAACATTGGAGCAATCGCCACCCTTTTGCTCGCAATCGTAATTTATGGTGCGGTTATATGATCACGCATAAAAATAAAAACCATTACTTTGCAGGTGATACAGCATACGCAGAGAATCTATTAGAAATTGGTGAGCGCTTTAAAATTGATTATGGTTATATGCCAATTGGTTGCTATGCGCCAGAATGGTTTATGGGCTATCAACACATTTCACCAAAAGATTCTGTGCGCTTGCATCATGAATTAGGCATCCAACACTCCATCGGCGTACATTGGGGTGTTTTTGAATTGGGTGATGAACGATTTGATGATACGCCAATCCAAGTAGAAAATGCGATTGCCCAATATGATAATCCACCAATATTCAAAGTTGTGCCTATTAATACAACTATGAAATTAGAGTGATTTTTGCTATGCTAGCACGCTTTAGCGCTTGTAGCTCAGTTGGATAGAGTACCAGTTTCCGAAACTGGGGGCCAGTGGTTCGATCCCACTCAGGCGCGCCAATTAAGTTATAATTAGTTATATTTAAAAATAAATAACAATAGCAAAAAGCAGTATTTCTAACATAAATAAGCAAATAACTAATAGTTATAAATAGATTTAAATGTTTTAAAATAGAAGTAAATGGAAGTATAATTGGAGTATCAAACATTCTAAAACGGACTTTTTACTTCTATTATGGCAAAAATCATTCCTCCTCTTACTTCTAGATTAAAGAAGCGAAGCCTAAGCCTAGAGCTTACAAGCTTTTTGATGGCAACGGATTAATACTTGCTGTTTACCCTACTGGGAAAAAAGTATGGCGTTTAGATTACTATGATCTAAATAGAAAAAGAAAAACATACACCATTGGCGATGCTCAATATATTTCATTGGCTGATGCACGAAAAAAACGAGATGAGTTAAAAGGCAATCTGAAAAATGATCAAAGCATTTCAAAAAAAGATGCGATTACATTTGGTGTTGTATTTTATGAGTGGTTTGAAAAGTGGAAGCTGCTTGTTGTACCAACAACTGCAAAACGAGCATTATCAGCAGTAGAAAAAGACTGTTTTCCTGTCTTGCAAAACCTAGAAATATCCAAGATACGACCGCGAGACATCGTGCTAGCACTTGATCCTCTTGATAAACGATGCTCATACGAAACGCTTAAAAAAGTTAAATCATCATTAAAGCTATGTTTTGATTATGCCATTGCTCGTGGGCTGTGTGAAATGAATCCTGTAATGATGGTAACACGTGAGGCATTTAAACGCCCTCAGTCATCTCAACATAGATCACTAGATATCCGAGAGGTTTATCAAATAGTCGATTTTATTGGCACCACAAATTGCACGCCATCAACAAAATATTGCATTGAATTTATATTAAGGAATATTTCACGTGTACAAGAGGCAGCACAAGCAACTTGGAGTGAAATTGATACAGAAAAGTGGATTTGGACTATTCCAGCTAAACGTATGAAAATGAGAAGAGAGCATGTTATTCCTCTTTCTTGTCAATCAATGTTGATACTCAAAAAGCAGAAAGAAGAATATCCTGATTCAAAATACATTTTTGCAAGCGAAGGTCCGAATGGTCATATCAACAAAGAAACGCCACGTATTGCATTAAACAAAGCAGGCATTGATACAACAATTCATGGCTTCAGACATTTAGCGTCAACAATCCTAAATGAAACGCTTTTATTTAAACCTGATGTGATTGAAGTTGCATTAGCTCATGTTGGGAAAGATCAAATAAGAGCAACATACAACAATGCTCAATACACTGAAAAACGTAGAGAGATGATGCAATGGTGGTCTGATTTCATAGACATGTGCGACACTGAACGCAACAACCTAAAAGCATTGAAGAAGTTTAATATAATTTAGACAACAAAAAAGAGCCATCATTTCTGATGATCACACCCTTAAACTGCTCGATTTCCAATTGACACAAACTACATACCTGATACCATCTCATTAATTTTATTTAGACATCATTTATGAACCAATATAGACCTGATATCGATGGGCTACGAGCAATCTCAGTATTGCTTGTATTATTTTTTCACGCCAACATTTTTGGCATATCTTCTGGCTTTATTGGTGTTGATATATTCTTCGTCATTTCTGGCTATTTAATCACATCTGGTATTCAGAACAATTTAGAGAAAAATAAATTTTCTTTTGTTGAGTTCTTTAAGCGTAGATTATGGAGGCTTCAGCCTGTTTTTATTGCATTACTTTTAGTAACTGCATTGATGACAACCGCCACTTATTTGCCTGATGACTACTTAAGATATACTGAATCAGCACAATTTGCGACCCAGATCAGAGCTAATCAGTATTTTTCAGGTTTAGAAACTGGCTATTTTGCTCAAGATTCAGGGCTGATGCCTCTATTGCATACCTGGTCATTATCTATCGAATGGCAATGGTATTTGCTTTTGCCATTTTTAATGTTTTTTTCTACACTGTTAAAATAAAAAAGATTATATATTGGGCTATTCCGCTTTTAATCATTGCCATTATTATTCCCTTTTATTTTATAGAAGATCGTAATTCGTCTGCTTATTACTATAGTTTTAGTGCTCGAATATTTGAAATGTTGATAGGATCATGCTTAGCTGGTGTTGGTTCCAAAGGCTTGGATAAAATACCAACTCACATTAGATCCTTTGTTGGTTTAATTTGCTTAGCTGTTATTGGATATATCGCTTTTTCAAACCAGGTAATCAGCCTATATCCTAACTGGTATGCTGTTGCTATTTGCGCGTCCGCTGCTCTGCTCATTTATATTGGGCAAGAAAAAAACCTAGTTAGCAAACTTTTATCATTCAAACCACTCGTATTTATTGGCGTTCTGTCATACTCAATCTATATTTGGCACTGGCCTGTTTTTGCATTTGTTCGTAATTTAGGGTTAAAAGAAACTGCCCTTGTG
>NZ_MVDN01000018.1 GCF_002006795.1 Wohlfahrtiimonas populi
ACAACTACCAATATAGCCCCAAATTCACATTCATATCTACCCTTTGATGCATACATATATAGTTATAACCTTTTAAAATTCGTTAAATATTTACCTATATGGCATCTCGCTTGTGGTGAGATGGCTAAAATTTAAAGTTATTTGAGTATCAAAACCTATAAAAATGAAAACCCCACATATTTCATGTGGGGTTTTACAAGCATTCTTAAATGAATGTATTAATCAATGTGGTCTTTTAATAAAGCTAAGACACCTAAAGTACAGATCAATACTTTTCCTGTGGTTAATGTTAAATAGACTTTTTTATCTTTCACATTAATAAGCGTAATGTGTTCTACAGCTACAAATGAATATTGGCTACGATGCGCAGCACCGACAATGATCTCACGGCCTGTGTCGCGATCTACCGTTCCCAAAATATTTACTGTAACGAATTTCATGTTTTATCCTGACCTTTTTTTGATTTTCTCGTTATTACAATTTATTTAATAATGTAATACACTTACTGTTCAATCTTATGATTATAAACCAATATCTCCACAAGATGCTACCGAAATAACTATTACGTTTTATAATCTCTTCACAAAAACTATTGCATTCAATCTACTATGAAAATAATCTCACCCATTCATTCGATTATTACTGGCAAAACGCTAATAGAAGCATCGGCTGGTACAGGTAAAACATATACCATTACATCTTTAGTCATACGTTATCTTTTAGGCATCAATCTGCCTGAACCATTCAAACTTAGCGACATATTAATTGTAACTTTCACCAAAGCTGCCACTGCTGAATTAAGTATTAGAATTTATGATCGTATATTAGAAGTGCAACATGCATTTAAAACAGAAAACAGCGATGATGAATTCATCCAAAATATTCTAACACTAATTCCTAAAAACGAATACATCAAAGCACGTGCAATATTAAATGAAGCTGAAAGATTAATGAGTGATGCTAACATCTTCACAATTCACAGCTTCTGCCAACGTTTTTTAAACCAAAACCCTTTAGATTCTCAACTACCTTTTGATGCGAGATTAGAAACTTCTGATTATGATTTGCAAACAGAAACAGCAAAACAATTTTGGCGTGAAGTTTGTTACTACTTTTCAGATCGATTAGCACCGATTGCTTATCCTGTTTATAACAATCCTTCACATCTTCAAAGCAAAATCGCCCCATTTATATCTGTAGCAGAATCTTTAAATGCGCCACAATCCATTGAAGAGTTAGAAACAGCCATCTTCAATTGCCAAGGCGAAGATGGCGAACTCGATCAAAATCAAATCCAAGCGATCTTTTGGGCATTTGCAACACAGCANTTCAGATCGATTAGCACCGATTGCTTATCCTGTTTATAACAATCCTTCACATCTTCAAAGCAAAATCGCCCCATTTATATCTGTAGCAGAATCTTTAAATGCGCCACAATCCATTGAAGAGTTAGAAACAGCCATCTTCAATTGCCAAGGCGAAGATGGCGAACTCGATCAAAATCAAATCCAAGCGATCTTTTGGGCATTTGCAACACAGCAATGTCATAGTATTTTTTCAACATTGAAACAAAAAAATAACCTATTATTTTTTGATGATCTGATTAATGAAACTGAAAAGCTCATCACCAATGCAACACCTGAGCAATTAGAAAAAATTCGTGATCGCTATAAAATTGCCATGATCGATGAATTCCAAGACACAGATAATGTTCAATACAATATATTCTCACAGCTCTTTGGTAATACAGAAGATCGCGCACTGTTAATGATTGGTGATCCTAAGCAATCCATCTATAAATTCCGCGGCGCAGATATCAATACTTATTTGAATGCAAAACATTCCGCAGAACATCAATATTCATTAGGTACAAACTATCGCTCAAGCGAAGCTGTTGTTAAAGGTGTGAATGAATTATTCGAGCAAAATGACAATCCATTCTTAGCTGAAGACATTCCCTTCCAACCTGTTGCAACACCAGAAAAAGCAGTCCTCAACTATTTAACTGTGAATGATGTTCAACAAAAAGGCGTTGGTATTGCATATTTAGAAGGTGACAATAATAAAGGAGGTTTTCAAAAAGCCTCTGCTGAATATATCACTCAACGCATTCAACAATTATTAGTACAAGGTAAAATTCACCAAAACGGCGAAGCACGTGCCATTGAACATCAAGACATCACTATATTAGTACGCGACAAAGGTGATGCGGACGCATTGCTTCGAGCTTTACGCGATGCAGAATTGCCTGCCGTTTATCTCTCAGATAAAAGCAAAGTATTCAAAAGTAAAGCTGCAGGATTATTGCATCTATTCCTCACGAGCTTATTAGATTCGCGTAACCAAGAGTTAATGAAGCAAACTTTCGCTTCCCTACTCTATCAACTCTCTTTGAATGAATTGCATCATCTATTAGAAGATCATCAGCAATATGAAGATTTCTTGATTGAGCGCGAACAATGCTTACAAGATTGGGATAAAGTTGGCATCATTCCAATGATGGATCAATTTTTACATCGCCATCATCGTATTCATCGCTTTAGAAATCATGATGAGTTTGATCGCATCATGACTGATCTTCGTCATCTCTGTGAATTATTGCAAACACAAAGCTTATTAGCGCCCACAAAAGAAGCCTTATTAGAATGGTTCACACAGCAAATCAATTCACCTGATGATTCTGTCGATGAACTCAGCGGAAGTAGCAATAGTTTGCGCCTAGAAAGCGAAATGAATGTCATTACAATCATGACGATTCATGGCTCGAAAGGCTTGGAATTCCCCATCACATTCATTCCATCGAACTTTGAAGCCAAAGTGGACAAACCGCCTTTCATCGTGAATCAAGAGAATGGACAGAAAACTTTAGATTACAGTAAAAATGAAGCGCAGGAATTGCTGTCACTCAGCAATGAACAAGCTGAAAATGCCCGTTTATTATATGTTGCCTTAACGCGCGCTAAATACTATTGTGAGTTTGCGCTTTCTGAAAACTTCTTAGATCGTACAACCAATGTGAATGATAAAGTGGTTTTCTCCACATTATTCAATACAGAAAAGAATGAACCATTCTCTTTAGATCGTTTAGAAAAATTACAGCACGTGCAAATCTTGCCGATGAATACACAAGTACAAGTTGAATACAGTGCAAAACCTGAACTTACTGAAGATCTAACCGCAGCAACATTCACAGGTAAAATTAATCGAGCATGGAATATCTCGAGCTTTACTCAGTTAACCAAAGATGCACCACATTCTTACTTTGTGCAAGAAAACCAAGATGAAGCTAATATTGATGAAGTGATTGTGGAATCAACTACCGAGCCAATTCCTTCGATTTTCACCTTCCCAAAAGGTGCTCATACAGGAACATTCATGCATGAACTGTTTGAAAAGCATAAACCACAAGATCTACTCAATAAAGAGTATCTCACCAATATATTAAGCAGAACATTCTTCTCCGAAGAAGTGAGCAATAATTTGGATATTTGGGTGGATGTTGTGTTGAATTGGTTAGCAGATATTTTCAAAAATGAATTGCTACCCAATTTAACCTTTGCTGAATCTTTGCAAACGAATGCTCTACATGAATTAGAATTCCTGTTCCCAGTAAAACAACCGTTCACAGCTGAAAAATTTAATCGTTATTTACAGAATTATCGTGACTCAGAAACTTTGCCTCAACTGAATTTCTTCACATTACAAGGCATGATGAAAGGCTTCATCGACTTGATCTTTGTACACAATGGCAAATTCTACATTACCGATTACAAAACCAACTATTTAGGTGATTTACCTGAAGATTATCATGAAGCCAATGTTCATCAAGCGATGCTGGATGCTTATTATGATGTGCAATATCTCATTTATTCTGTGGCTTTAATGCGTTATCTCAAATTCAGAATGCCAGATTTTAATTATGATGAGCATTTTGGTGGAATTTTCTATCTATTTGTCCGCGGCATGAGCCATTCAGGCAATCATGGCATTTACTTTAGGAAACCTAAGGAAGAAGATATTGTTGCATTGGATCAATTAATGGGAGCTGATCATGAGTAAGTTACTGGATTATGCGAAGCAATCAGGATTTTTCAACAGCATTGATTACCATTTTGCAAAAGTTGTTGCGCCTGAGAATCTACAACATCAATTGATCGCGCTCCTAACAAGCCATGCTTATGGTATGAAGCATACGATGATTCCGCGTAGTTTCTTATATCAATCCAATGATTGGATTTCTGATATCAATTATGAAAAAGCTATTGAATGTAGTAATACTTTAAAAGCTTTAGCTAACATTGATAGCCAAGCAGATTGGGATCAAGTTTTAAGCGAAATTCAGCATAAAAAGAATTTTCCCATCAGCGTTACTGAAGCAGGAATTTATCTCACAAAAAACCTTAATTATGAAAAGATCATTGTGGATTTTCTTAAAGCCAATCAACAAAGCACCATTGATCAGCCTTCAGAACAAACAATCGCCCTATTGCATGAACTATTCCCTAAAGAAGAAATTTTAAATAAACAGAAATTAGCCGCTGCTAATGTATTATTATCGCCTGTTTCAATCATTTCTGGTGGCCCAGGTACGGGCAAAACAACAACTGTTATTAAAGTTCTATTATTGTTATTGAATGAACATCCTGATTTACATATATCTCTAACAGCGCCAACAGGTAAAGCTGCTGCACGCTTAAGTGAATCCATCGAGAAACAAAAAAGCCAATTCAAAACATCACATCCTGAATTAGTAGATTTACTCGATAAAATTCCCAATAACAGTACAACTCTGCATCGCTTATTGAGTTTTAACCCTAGCCAAATTAAACCAAGATTTCATTCCTATCATCCTTTGCCCACAGATTTAATCATCATCGATGAAGCATCCATGATTGATTTATATATCTTCAATCTATTGATTCAGGCTTTGCCACAGAATATTCGCATGATTATTTTAGGTGATAAAGATCAATTAGCATCTGTAGAAGCTGGCGCAATCATGGGCGAAATCTGCCAAGACATTGGTTATGACCAAACTCGATTAACGCAATTGGAATCCATCGTTAGGCAATCATTAACAGCAGAATTCCTACCTAAAACTGTTCCTTTAAATAATGTGACATTATTAACAGAGAGCCACCGCTTCTCTGCTGATTCAGGTATTGGTCAATTATCCAAAGCAGTGAATGAGCAAAAATATCGTGCATTTTTACCGACCATAGAAAAACATCCTGAAGAGCTAACCTTCATTAATTCACGTGATGAAGATTGGTTACAGCCCATCAATGATTTATTGAAGCCTTATATTGAACTATGCAAAACTGAAACATCACCCGAAGAATTATTCAAAGCATTGCATCAAGTCAGAATCCTATGTGCCACAAACATTTCAGAATTTGGCACAAAAGCTATCAATGAATATATCAGCACACAATTATTCAAACTTGAAGATGATCGCCAGCTTTATCATGGCCAAGCGATTATGATTTTACAAAATGATTATGTGAATCATATCTTCAATGGCGATGTTGGTATCATTGTGCGAGAAGATAATCGTTTAATTGCTTATTTTGAAAGTGATAATGGCGAATTGCGGTATATTCCTGTTCAGCTTTTACCACAATATGAAACAGCATTTGCGATGACAATTCACAAATCACAAGGCAGTGAATTTGATCATGTGATTATTGTATTACCTGATTTCTCTAGTCAAATTCTCACGAAAGAGCTGTTATATACTGGCATCACACGCGCTAAAAATAATCTCACTATTATTGGCACGCCTTACAATATTCGCCAAACTATTGAGCGAAAAACTGAGAGATTCAGTGGGATTAGCCATCAATTACTCAATAAAATTTGAATCAACAACAACTGATAGCTGACGGCGCACATTGAACCATCGTTTAATGGCGCCTTGCGGTTTCTCTCGATCAAACACTAAACAGCCATATCGGCTAACAACATCTTTAATCCAAGCTTCACTGCTTTTATAATCTTCAACAACGATACTCAATGGAATCTTAAAATTATCGCCTAACTGTTTAGCTAGCAATACTTGCAAATCTGACTGTAAAATTTGCCATTGATTATTAGATAAACCACCATCCACAACGATATATATGGATATACCCTCGGCAAATAACCATAATCGATTAATTAATATATGTTCAGATGCAAATTGATAACTATATTTCTTTAATTCTTTAGCACTAATCATATTCCATATTTGCACAGCATGCTCTGGCATCAAAACATGAGGATTGGCATACAATACTTTGGCGATATTCAACAAATTAATGGGCGAGAGAATGATTGGTGATTCGTATTCAGAATGATTTAATGCTTCACTATGATGAAGTATTATCATGCATGATGAATTTTGATGCACGACGATTTCAGGTAATGCAAGGCTTGCCCATCCAAAAGTATTCTTTAAAATCGAAATATCTTTTGTTAGATGATTTGGAATACATTCTTTGCCAATGCTTTCATCCAAAAAAACATGCAAGTACATCGTATTCTTACCACTTTCATCTTTTATCTCAGTGATCAAAGGGCGAATATTAGCTAATCCTTCACCTTCATTATTAATAAATGCGTTATTTGTATTTGGGATAAATACTTCTAGCGATTGCATCGCTGCGCCATTGGCTAATAATCTTTGCACATTATCGGGATTAAATTCATCCTCCGCCATTTGATGTAAGATGTGAATTAACTTCTGCTTTTGCATGCTTTCTCATTCCGAATGATTCTTTTGGCATTTATTATTCTAAAAGTTGGGACATTTCACAAACTATTCAGCTAATTCTGGGGCAACCAAAACTGGTAACAATCGTCGAGCATTAAACCATTGCCCAATCATTCCTTTAGTCTGAGACTTATCAAAAACTAAACCACCATAAGACTCAATACCTTCTTTGATCAACTCATCAATATCTTTATAATTTTGCACAATCACATCCACATTAATACTTAAACGCTTCTCGACCTGCTGTTTCAATAACAATTGTACCTCTGACTGAAAGTTTTTTTCCTGTTCATTGGACAAGCTACCATCCACAACAATATATAAAAACGCACCCATTGCACACATCCAAACGCGATCTACCGTAGGATGATTCAAAGCAAATTGATAACCATATTGTTTCAGCTTTTTAACATTAATTGCTCCCCAAAGCTCTTTAGATAAAGTTGGTGTATTAATCAAAGAATGTACTGTTAAAATTCTCTCAATTTGCGGAAGCATTACTTCTGTCAAAATCAATAACGATGTTTTAGTTTCTGACTCTAAATCGCTGTAATGATACACAAACATATAAGGCATTTTTTGTTTGCCCAACAACTTTGGTAAATCCATAACTGACCAAGCAAAATTAGTTTCCAATAATGCTGTAGAACTTAAAACTTCTTCATCAAAATATGTTTCACTTGCTGCTTTATCTAGAAAAAGATGCACGCACATAATTTCTGTTTTATCTGTATCACCGCTCACGACTGTAATAAATGGTTCAATAGCCATTTGTGCTGGGCTATTTTCATCAATCGCTTCACCATTCATATTCGGTAAAAATACTGGTAATGCTGATATTTCATTTATGTTTTCTAATAGTTTTTGTGTATTTTCCTGTGAAGCATCTTCTTCAGTTACTTTTTGTAATAATTGAATCAACTCTTGATCTTGCATGATTATAGCTTTCCTTTCTGATTATTATTTGTATTAATTATAATATTACTATCAAAAAAATACCTGATGCTAATCAAACCATTAAAAAAGCCTGCTAATCATTACATTAGCAGGCTTTTCATTCATTGTAATTTAATCAGATCAAATTACTTTTTGTTTACTGTGTGGATTGCTTCTTTATGCACTGCCAACGCTGCTTCTTTTACAGATTCAGCTAATGTTGGGTGAGCATGCATGATGCGAGCAATATCTTCAGATGAAGAACCAAAGCTCATTGCAACTACAGCTTCATGAATCAATTCAGAAGCATTTGCACCTAAAATATGTACACCTAAAACGCGATCATATTTAGCATCAGCGATGATTTTCACTTGACCTTCAGTTGCATCCATCGCACGTGCGCGACCTGATGCTGCAAATGGGAATGTACCCACTTTAATATCCAAGCCTTCTTGCTTACAAGCTTGTTCAGTTTTACCAACCCATGCAATTTCAGGGCTTGTATAAATGACAAATGGTACTAAATCATAGTCAACAAATGCATATTTACCAGCGATACGATCAGCAACAGCAACACCTTCTTCAGAACCTTTATGCGCAAGCATTGGACCACGAACTAAGTCACCAATTGCCCAAACGCCAGGAACGTTAGTTGCACAGTTACCATCCACGTGAACGCGACTACCATCCATCACTAAATCAACACTTGGATCTACCAAGTTAGCTGTGTATGGCGCACGACCAACAGCAACCAATAAGTAATCAAATGTTTCGTTATGCTCACCTTCAGTATTTGAATATGTCACTTTTACATCTTTCTTAGATGTCGTTGTTGACAATACGCGCGCGCCTAAACGCACATCCAAACCTTGCTTAGTGAAGCTACGCAATGCATCACGTGCAATTGCAGCATCAGCACCTGCTAAGAATGAATCCATTGCTTCGAAAATAACAACTTCAGCACCTAAACGTGACCAAACACTTGCCATTTCCAAACCAATCACACCGCCACCGATCACACCTAAGCGCTTAGGTACTTCAGTCAATGCCAATGCACCTGCTGAATCAATGATGCGCTTGCCATCTAATGGTGCAGCACCGATATCAATTGGTGTAGAACCTGATGCTAAAATTACATTATCAGCTTGGTATTCTTCAACTTTACCATCATGATCTTTAACTTTTACAACGCGCTCTGGGAATAAAGTACCTTCACCTTGCAACCAGTCAATTTTGTTTGCTTTGAACAATTGAGCGATACCACCCGTTAATTGCTTAACGATGTCATCTTTACGACCAATCATTTGTGCAACATCAATGCCTACGCCGCCCACTTTAATACCGTGTTGGCTAAAGCCTTCTTTTGCATAAGCAAAGTGATGAGATGATTCCAATAATGCTTTCGAAGGAATACAACCAACGTTCAAACATGTACCACCCAATGAAGGCGTGCCTTCTGGTGACAACCATTTTTCAACACATGCTGTTTTCAAACCCAATTGTGCTGCACGAATTGCTGCAACATAACCCGCAGGACCACCGCCAATTACGATGACGTCATATTTTTTTGCCATGATGATTTCCTTGTAGATCGATTATGAGCCTCGCCATCAGCGAGGCTTGAATCAATGATAATCAACAAAGTGATTATCATTTAAGAAGATTGTTTCAATTAGATGTCTAACAATAAACGAGTTGGATCTTCGATTGCATCTTTGATTGCAACTAAGAAACCAACAGCTTCTTTACCATCGATGATTCTGTGGTCATAAGAATGTGCTAAGTACATCATTGGTGCAATAACAACTTGGCCATTTTCAGCGATTGGACGATCATAAGTTTTATGCATGCCCAAGATACCGCTTTGTGGTGGGTTGATGATTGGTGTAGACATCATAGAGCCAAATACACCACCGTTAGTTACAGTGAATGTACCGCCAGTCATATCTTCTAAGCCTAACTTGCCTTCTTTCGCACGGATTGCGAAATCCATGATTGTTTTTTCGATTTCAGCCAATGATTTTTGGTCAGCATCACGGATCACAGGAACAACTAAACCACGTGGAGATGAAACCGCAACACCGATATCGAAGTAACCATGATAAATCATGTCATTACCATCGATTGATGCGTTAACTGCTGGATATTTTTTCAATGCTTCAACAGCTGCTTTTACGAAGAAAGACATGAAGCCTAATTTGATCCCATGACGCTTTTCAAATTCATCTTTGTGCTTCTTACGTAATTCAATTACGTTTGCCATGTTAACTTCGTTGAAAGTTGTCAACATTGCTGTGCTGTTTTTAGCTTCTAATAAACGGTCAGCGATTGTTGCACGTAAACGTGTCATTGGAACGCGTTGTTCTGTGCGGTTACCCATTGGAATATTCAATGGTGCAGCTGTTGGTGCAGCTTTTGGTGCCGCAGGTGCTGCCGTTTTTGGTGCTGATTTGCCGTTTTCCAAGAATTTCAAGATATCTTCTTTAGTATGACGCCCATCTTTACCTGTTGCAGGAATAACAGATACATCCAATTTATTTTCTTCAACCAATACTTTTACGGCTGGAGATAATTTGTGAGCATCATCAGCTGCCGCAGCGGCTGGTGCTTCTTCTTTAGCTGCAGGAGGAGCAGCAGCTGCCGCACCTTCTACTAAAATTGCTAAAATTTCGCCTGCAGTTACGTTTGTACCTTCAGGGATTTTGATTGATTGAATTGTTCCGCTAACTGTTGCAGGAACTTCCAACATTACTTTATCTGTTTCTAAATCAACAAGGTTGTCACCTTCGTTAACGAAATCGCCTTCTTTGACGTGCCATACTGCCAATAATGCGTCTGCAACTGATTCTGGTAATACCGGAACTTTAATTTCAATACTCATGAGATTCTCCTTAAAAATCTTTGGTGGTTCTTTATAAATCAATATTAAATACTTGCTGTAACAATTGGTTTTGCTGTTCAACGTGAACACTATTGTAACCAACTGCTGGAGATGCACTTGCGTCTCTCGCTACATAACGAACTGATACTTTCTTAGATTTGTAAATATCAAGATAATCACGAACAAAGAAGGCGTAACCTTGATTAATTGGCTCATCCTGTACAAACACAATGTCTTTAACATTAGGATAAGTTGCCACAATTTCAGCCAATTTAGCTGTTGGGAATGGATAGATCTCTTCTAAACGCACCAAAGCAAAGTTATTCAAACCTTTTTCTTCACGCATTTCGTATAAATCGTAGTAAATTTTACCCACAGATACGACTAATGTTTCAACCTTCTTATTCTCAAGTTCTTTCACTTCAGGAATCATTGGTTGGAATTCGCCGTGTGTTAAATCTTCCAAAGTATTCACTGCTAATTTATGACGCAATAAGCTCTTCGGTGAGAAGCACACTAATGGTTTACGATATTCTTGCAATACTTGACGACGGAACAAGTGGAATGTTTGTGCTGGTGTTGTAGGAACAACTACAGACATATTATTTTCCGCACACATTTGCAAGAAACGTTCAGGACGAGCAGATGAATGCTCAGGGCCTTGACCTTCATAACCATGTGGCAATAACAATACTATGCCACATAAACGCATCCATTTAGTTTCACCTGCTGAGATGAACTGATCGATTACAACTTGTGCACCGTTTGCGAAGTCACCAAACTGGCCTTCCCAAATTACTAATGAATCTGGTTCAGTTGCTGCATAGCCATATTCAAAGCCCATTACCGCAGCTTCAGATAAGATTGAGTCGATGACAGTGAAACGTGCACCATTTTGCAAATGTTGAATTGGCGTATAGCTTGAGCCATCTACTTGGTTGTGGAATACAGCATGGCGATGGAAGAACGTACCACGGCCAGAATCCTGACCAGAAATACGAACCGCATGTTGTTCATTAACTAATGTTGCATATGCCATGTTTTCAGCAAAGCCCCAATCGATTGGCAATGCACCTGAAGCCATTTTGATGCGGTCTTCATAGATTTTTTGAACACGTGGATGCAATGTAAAGCCTTGTGGCAATACACTCATTTGCTCTGCTAATGATTTAATTTCGTTTGCAGATACAGCTGTTTTTGGATTCTTCTGAGCATCTGTACCAAACTTTGGAGAATTCTTTAAGTATTTCGCCCAAGTTTTTGTATAAGTATCGTTGATTGCAGGAATTGTTGGGTAGCCAACAGATTTACCTTCTTCTAAACGCTCTTTATAAGCTTTAGTCATCACTTTGTATTCTGCATCAGTGATCACACCTTCAGCGACTAAACGATCAGCATAAACAGCAGCTGGTGTTTTGTGCGCTTTGATTTTCTTATACATCATTGGTTGTGTTGCACTTGGCTCATCTGCTTCGTTATGGCCTAAACGACGATAAGAAACTAAGTCAATCACAACATCTTTGTTGAATTTTTGACGGTAGTTGATTGCCAATTCAGCAATGAATTTAACTGCTTCAGGATCATCACCATTCACGTGGAAGATCGGTGCTTGGATCAATTTAGCAACGTCAGAGCTGTAAGCTGAAGAACGAACGTCCAATGGGTTAGAAGTTGTAAAACCGATTTGGTTATTCACGATGATGTGAACTGTACCACCACAACGGTAACCACGAACTTCTGACAATTGTAATGTTTCCATCACAACGCCTTGACCAGCAAATGCAGCATCGCCGTGGATTAATACAGGCAATACAGTATTAAATGGTAATGGAGATAAGTTTTCAGCACGGCGTTCTAAACGAGCACGTACAGAACCTTCTGTTACTGGGTTAACAATTTCCAAATGCGATGGGTTAAACATTAATGCTAAATGAACATCACCATGTTTAGTTTGAATGCTTGAAGAGAAGCCCATGTGATATTTAACGTCACCTGCACCGCGTTCTACAGTACGCTTACCTTCAAATTCATCAAACAAATCTTTAGGTGCTTTACCTAAAATATTTACCAACATGTTTAAACGACCACGGTGAGCCATACCGATGATGATTTCTTCTGCACCTTCTTCGCTCGATTGGTCGATCAATTCATGCATCATTGGAATTAACGCATCACTACCTTCTAAAGAGAAACGCTTTTGACCCACATAACGAGTATGCAAGTAACGCTCTAAACCTTCAGCAGAGATTAACTCTTTTAAAGTTTCAACTTTTTGTTCTTTAGAATATTTAATGTTTGTTTTAACACTTTCTAATTGATTCTGAATCCATGTGCGCTCTTCTGTTTTTGTTATATGCATGTATTCAGCACCAATAGACTGTGTATAAGTTCTATTGAGAATTGCGATGATTTCTTTCAATTTCATCTGTGCAACATTTGTTAATGTGCCTGAGTTGAACTCAGTTTCCAAATCATTTGCACTTAAACCGTGATATTCAGGAGACAATTCAGGAATCACTTGACGCTCTCTGATTTGTACTGGGCACAAATGCGCCGCTTGATGACCACGAATACGGTAAGCTTCAATCAAACGAAGAACAGCAGCTTGTTTTTCAGATGCAACAGGATCAATAGTGTATTGCGCAGCTGAGTTATTTTTAATTCTTGCTAATTCTTCAAAAGACTTTTTAACTGCTGAATGTGAAACATTGATTGTCTCATCATTTTTGAAGTCTTTAAAAAAAGACACCCACTCTTCTGATACAGAATGTGGGTCCGCTAAATAAGATTCGTACATTTCCTCAACATAGATCGCATTGGCACCATATAATGCTGACCACTGTTTAAATCTATCAATCTGTTTCATTATTTTCCTCATTTGGTTTTGAGCTAGAAGAGCCACTATAAATTTTATCGTTTTTCGTACAATAGTCCAACTTTTTCGACAAAAAAGACACCCCCCCTTATAGTTTTTGCAAAAAACTACAAAAACTACAAAAATAAACACCGTTTTTCAGCACCCTATGAAAATTAGAGTTTTTATATACTTGGACTACATTTTTATATATAATTATTAACGCAGTAACCAATAAAATAAATAAAAAATAGAAATTTTGACTGTAATATCATAATCCTGATTTGTCTAAGTAAAGATGGTATTATTGAGTTGATAAATTAATTATAACCACCGGCTTTTGGTTTATCCTGACAGGAGAACATCCCACATGAAATTGAATGAACTTAGGTACTTTTTAGCTGTAGCGGAAGAAAAGCATTTTGGCCGCGCTGCTCAAAAGTGTTTCATCTCACAACCTGCATTATCCATTGGCATAAAAAACTTAGAGTATTCATTAGGCGTCGTACTTTTTGAACGTTCTGCCAGCGAAGTATTCTTAACACCTGAAGGTTTAGAAGCGTTACCTAAAGTTAAACAGATCTTCTCTATCGTACAACAATTAAAAGAATTGAGAGTTTCTATTAACTCAGCACAAGGCGAATTAAAATTGGGCATTATTTTCACAATTGCCCCTTATTTATTACCTCGTGTGATTCCTGTCTTAAAAGCATCAGCACCTGAATTAACTTTAAACATCTATGAAAATACAACGGATAATATTATCCCGATGTTAAAAAGTGGCGAAATCGATGCTGCAATTGTTGCACTACCCATTTATGAACCATCATTAGCAGTGGATGAATTATACGATGAAGAATTCTTTGTCATTACACCAAAGAACCATCCATTGGCAGCTGAATCTTCAATCGATGCATCAACAATCCATGAATATGATCCTTTACTATTGAATATTGGCCACTGCTTCCGCGATCAAGTTGTAGAGCAATGCCCTGAAATCAGCTCTAATAATGCACATCATTATTCATTAGAAACGATTCGTAATATTGTTGCTTCTGGCCAAGGCATTTCAGTCTTACCAAAATATGCGTTGATCCAAGACCATTTACAGGAACTCATTTCATGCATTCCATTTAAAGGTCCTGTTCCTAAAAGAAAAATTGGTTTGATTTATCGAAAAGAGTATACTCAATTAAAGAAATTGGAACTCTTATCTGAATGCGTTAAGTCACTCCATCTGTAGCCGTTGTTGAGGTTGTTATGTTAGTTGATCAGTTTGGAAGAACCATAGATTATGTCAGAGTCTCTGTGACTGATAAGTGCGATTTACGTTGCACTTATTGCATCCCAGAAGGATTCCGAGATTTCGAAGTTCCACAGAACTGGTTAACTTTCGATGAGCTCACTCGCATCATTCGTAACTTTACAGAATTAGGTGTTAAGCGATTTCGTTTAACAGGCGGTGAGCCATTACTTCGCAAAGATTTACCTAAACTTGTGGAATCTATTAAAAAAATTCCAGGTGTAGAAGATCTTTCCATGACAACCAATGCAACTCAACTCAGTAAACATGCTGTTGCATTGCGTAATGCAGGCTTGGATCGTTTAAACATCAGCTTAGACGGTTTGAGCACATCTGTAATTAAAGAGATCACAGGTTTAAACTGTTTCAATAAAGTTTATGATGGCATTATGGCAGCGAAAGATGCTGGCTTTGATCAGATCAAAATCAACATGGTGCCGATGCTCAATATCAATGACAATCAAATTGAACCAATGATTCAATTTTGCATTGATAATGGATTTATCCTTCGCATGATTGAAGTGATGCCAATGGGGCATACAGGCCAAAGCACAACAGGCAAAAACCTCACAGACTTCTTACGACAAATCTATCAAAAATATGATTTGGTTGAATCTGCTGAAGTTCGTGGTGGCGGTCCTGCTCGCTATTGGAAATCCAAAGATGGTAAATTCACTTTAGGATTAATCACACCGATTTCCCAACATTTTTGTGAATCATGTAATCGCGTACGTTTATCTGTTGATGGCACCTTATATATGTGCTTAGGTCAAAATGATGATTATGCATTACGTGAATTGATTCGCTCACCTGATTGCACAGATGATGCAATTAAGTCAGCAATCCACCAAGCTATTGATCTAAAACCACAGAAACATGAATTTATTGAAGATGATACAAAAATCATTCGATTCATGTCCATGACAGGTGGTTAGTTATACATTATTAAATTAATAACCTTAGGAGTTTGTATGAGTCAAAAGTATGGCGTAAAAATGACGCTTCAAGAACATAGCCCATTAAGTGCTGAACATCTTTTAGGTGAAAATTTCGCTGCGGAAAGATGGTTCGATACTAAAGAAGAGCGCGCTGAATTTTTAAAATCATATCAAACACCTTTTATCTATTATCGTAGAAGCGATACAGCAACATTAAACTATGAGCTTTTAGAGAAGTAGTTTTTATTTAATGCCCAAAGCCCATTTTATATGGGCTTTATTTTTGCCCAATGGTAATGCGATCATTCTCACACAAATCTTTTAAGGTTGCCACATTTTGATAACCTTGCTTTGTAAATTCAGCACGTAGTTTTTCGCCTTGTTCAAAGCCATGTTCCATCATCAACCATCCGCCTTCTTTTAATAATGGCAAAGATGCTTGAATCAAATGAAACAAATCAGAATAGCCATCATCATCAGCAACTAAAGCTGTTATTGGCTCATACTTAACGCCATCACCAACTAAATGTTCATCATGTTCTTCTATATAAGGTGGATTCGATACAATCAGATCAAAATCATTACCTTGAACATTGCTAAACCAATCGCTGTGTATGAACTCAACATCCAAAGCCAATCGCTCACCATTTTCTTTGGCTACTAATAAAGCCTCTAAAGATTGATCCACTGCGATTACTTTAGTATTTGGGCGATGCTTTTTAATGGTTAAAGCAATTGCACCACTTCCCGTTCCCATATCAATCACTTTATATGAATCATTGTCCTGCATTTTAGATAATGCAGTTTCCACTAATAACTCTGTATCTGCTCTTGGGATCAAAGTTGCTGGCGTAACTTTTAAAGTGAGGTCATAAAACTCTTTTTCACCTGTCAAATAGGCAAATGGCATACCTGATTCTCTTTGCTTGACCAAATTCATGTATTGCACATATTGGTCATGTTCTATTTTTTTTTCAGGAAAAGCGATAATTCGGCTACGGTTACATTGTAAAACAAATGCCAGTAATGATTCTGCCTCAAACTTTGGATTATCCAAGTGAGATAATATAGCGACAGATTTATTAATAATCTCTTGATACGTTTTCACAATAAAGTAAGTCATTTAGAAAAAATCACACATTACCATTTTTATGCCAAATTTGCAGGCAAGATATTATCAAGTTTGTTATGCTCAAGAATTCATCATTATTATATTACGCAGTGCCATCTTGGAGTTTCTCATGTTGATTTTTATACTAGCATTCATTGTTGTCGGTGCCTTAATTGGTTTTATGGCAGGTTTATTAGGCATTGGCGGAGGCACAGTCATTGTCCCTGTGATGCATTATATGACGGAGCAAATGAATGTGCCCAACGAACTCACAATGAAAATGGCATTGGGAACTTCTTTCTCCATCATTATTATGTCCACAGCTTCATCTGCTTGGTCACATAATAAACGTGGTACTATCTTATGGAAAAAAATTCCTTATTTAGGTGCAGGTTGCGCATTGGGTGTAATGATTGGCAGCTTAATTGTGAATCAGCTCTCTAACTCTTTATTACAAGCTATCTTCTGTATTTTCTTAGCTTACACAATCATTGCGATGATTAAACCTAAGAAAAAGAAAGGCAACACTGCTTCTGAACCAAACTTCCCACTTTATTACTTTTTAATCTGCGGGTTAATCATCGGTTTCATCGCAAGTTTTATTGGTGTTGCTGGCGGTGTGATTGCCATTCCAATCTTAACTTACTTAGGTTATGAAATGCATAAAGCAATTGCAACTTCTGCAATGATTGGCGCTATTTTGTCCACATTTGGGGCAATCAGTTACATTTATAATGGCTGGGGCGTGGAAGGCTTACCAAGCTATTCACTGGGCTATGTTTATTTGCCTGCATTTTTTGGCATCGCGATCATGAGCATTTTGACGGCGCCTTTTGGTGTCAAACTCAGCTATAAACTCCCTGTTGCACGAATCCGTCAAGTTTTTGCGCTCTTTTTGTTAGTGATATTGATTCGCATGCTCAGTAGTTTTATCGCTTAGCGCCCATAGTTATCGACCTCCCCCCATTAAAATTAAAGAAAATTGTAATAAATATGTAATCAATATTTTCAATATTTGCCATGGTTGGTCAAGATTCCATGAAGCAAGCAAGATTGAAGTTGAGTAAACTGCCGAAGTTATTTAAAATGATGAGTGTTTTTGTTCATCCCCTTCTCAAACCCTGAGAAATACTGATGAGCAATTGTTTAAATAATTTTTACCACCAAAGTCTTACCAAGGAGTCGTATGGAAAAGCATCAACGGCCTTTATCACCTTTTATGCTAGGTTCAGGCTACAAATTTCAGCAAACATCCATCATGAGTTTTCTACACCGTGCAACTGGTGTCGCTTCTCTTTTCGTAATGCTCGCAATTGGTTTATGGATCATTGCTATCCCGTTTAGCAAACCATTATCACAAAGCATCCAAGCATTATTCACACACATTGCGTTCTTCCCTGTATTGGCATTGGGTGTTGCATCAACTGTTTATCATTTCTGTAATGGTATTCGCCATTTATTCTGGGATGCTGGTATTGGTATTAGTAATGAAGAAGCTGCAAAATCTGGCGTTTGGGTAATCGTAGCAACTGTTGTGATCACTGTTGCATTACTTGCTGTTGGCATTTTTGCATAGGAGAGAACAATGAATTATCGTACACCTTTAGGCCGTGTTAAAGGACTAGGATCAGCACATGCAGGTTCAAAAGAATGGTTATTGATGAAAGTTTCATCTGTCATCTTAGCCGTACTTTTCCTCTGGTTTGCATTCTCATTCGCATTTTTGGTTAAAGCTGATTACGCACAGATCTTATTATGGATCGATGCGCCATTGAATACAGCTTTATTGATTTTATTCATCACAGTAGGTTTACACCATGCTGCTATGGGTATCCAAACGATCATTGAAGATTACGTTCACAAAACATCTAAACGTATTTTCTACATCTACTTGATCAAAACATTCTTAGCAATTATGTGGTTATTAATGATCATCGCTATCATCCATGTTGCAACTAATCTTGAGCTAATGCTTTCAAGTATGGATACGCTTTTTTCATAAAGCTCGATGAACATTATTGAGGACTTAAATTAATGAACTTAAACAAATATAAAGACTACAACATTGTCGAACATGTTTATGACGTTGTAGTAGTGGGCGCTGGCGGTGCAGGTTTGCGAGCAACTTTAGGTATGGCTGAAAAAGGTTTCAAAACAGCTTGTGTGACTAAAGTATTCCCAACTCGTTCACATACTGTTGCTGCTCAAGGTGGTGTTTCTGCTGCATTAGGTAACATGGGGGAAGATGATTGGCGCTGGCACATGTACGATACTGTTAAAGGTTCTGACTGGTTAGGTGACCAAGATGCAATCGAATACATGTGTCGTGAAGCTATTCCTTCAATTTTAGAATTAGAACATTATGGTTTGCCATTCTCTCGTACGAAAGAAGGTAAAATCTACCAACGTCCTTTCGGTGGTATGACAACTCATTACGGTGAAGCACAAGCTCAACGTACATGTGCTGCTGCTGACCGTACAGGTCATGCGATGTTGCATACTTTGTATCAACAATCATTGAAGCACCATGCTGAATTCTACATCGAATACTTTGCATTAGACTTAATCATGGAAAATGATGAGTGTCGCGGTGTGATCGCTTGGAACTTGGCAGATGGTACAATTCACGTATTCCGTGCACAAATGGTTGTATTGGCAACTGGTGGTTACGGCCGTGCTTACTTCTCTGCAACATCAGCACATACTTGTACTGGTGATGGTGGTGGTATGGCAGCTCGTGCAGGTGTTCCATTACAAGATATGGAATTCGTACAGTTCCATCCTACTGGTATTTATGGTGCAGGTTGCTTGATCACTGAAGGTGTTCGTGGTGAAGGTGGTTACTTAACGAACTCAAATGGTGAGCGTTTCATGGAACGTTATGCGCCTAACGCAAAAGATTTGGCATCTCGTGACGTTGTTTCACGTTCTATCTTATTAGAAATTCGTGAAGGTCGTGGTGTTGGTCCTAAGAAAGATTACATCAACTTGCATCTTGAACATTTAGGTCCAGAAGTTATCAATGAACGTTTACCAAGTATCGCAGAAAGCGCGAAAATCTTTGCTAACGTGGATGTAACTAAAGAACCAATTCCAATCATCCCAACAGTTCACTACAACATGGGTGGTATTCCAACGAACTATCATGCTGAAGTTGTAACATTGAAAGGTGACAATCCTGATCATGTTATCCCAGGTTTGATGGCGATTGGTGAAGCTTCATGTGTATCAGTTCATGGTGCTAACCGTTTAGGTTCTAACTCATTACTAGACTTAGTTGTATTTGGCCGTGCTGCTGCAAACCGCGCTGCTGAAATCTTAACTCCTGGCGCTTCACAAAAAGATTTACCAGAAGATAAGATCTTAGCAATCTTGGATCGTTTCGATAAAATCCGTCATGCTGATGGGTCTATCTCTACAGCTCAATTACGTAGCAAAATGCAAGATGCGATGCAGGCAGACGTTTCAGTATTCCGTATGGAAGAAACATTGAAAGATGGCGTAGATGCAATCACAGAAGCATACAACGAATTCAAAAACATTAAAGTCCACGATCGTAGTTTGATTTGGAACTCAGACTTAGTTGAAACATTGGAATTATCTAACTTGTTAGCTAATGCGATGACAACTGTTGTTTCTGCATACAACCGTAAAGAATCTCGCGGTGCGCATGCTCGTGAAGACTTCCCAAATCGTAATGATGAAGAGTGGATGAAGCATACTTTAGCGTGGTTGGATGAAGAAAGTGGTGAGGTAACAATTGATTACCGCCCTGTTCATACTTACACATTGACTGATGATGTGGAATACATCCCACCTAAAGAAAGAACATACTAAAGGATATTGGTTATGGCTGAGTTTAAATTGCCTGCGAATTCTATTGTCAAAGAAAACGGACAATATTTTAAAGCAGAAGGCGCTAATAAGCGTGTATTTAAAATCTATCGTTGGAATCCTGATACAGGTGAAAATCCACGTTTTGATCGTTACGAAGTGAACATGGACGAATGTGGTCCAATGGTTTTGGATGCATTGTTGAAGATCAAAAATGAAATTGATCCAACTTTGACATTACGCCGTTCATGCCGTGAAGGTGTTTGTGGTTCATGCGCAATGAACATTGATGGTACGAATACTTTGGCTTGTACAAAAGCAATCGAATCTATTGATGGCAACGAAGTACGCATTGCACCATTACCCCACATGCCAGTTATTAAGGACTTAGTTCCTGACTTAACACACTTCTATGCACAGCATGCTTCTGTTCAACCTTGGTTGCAATCAGATACGCCAAACCCACCACGTGAACGTTTACAATCTATTGAAGAGCGCCGCAAGTTGGATGGTTCTTATGAATGTATTTTGTGTGCAAGCTGCTCTACATCTTGCCCAAGCTACTGGTGGAACTCTGATAAATACTTAGGTCCTGCTGTTTTACTACAAGCATACCGTTTCATCATGGATTCACGTGATGAATATCAAGGTGAGCGTTTAGCTGAATTGGAAGACCCATTCAAACTATATCGTTGCCATACGATCATGAACTGTACTAAAACTTGTCCTAAAGGTTTGAACCCTGCTAAAGCAATCGCAGAGATCAAAAAATTAATGGTAGCAAGACACAACTAAGATTCATTTCTTAGATCAATCAAAAAAGGAAGCTCACACAGTGCTTCCTTTTTTATTTCATGATGATTATTTATCCAGTTGAACTATAATAGGGCAATCATAATTATCATAATGCCAAATATCATGATCAAACAAATATCGCTCGCTGTTTTACTCACCTCAATGTCTTTAAGCTTTGCTAATGATGTTTCTGATGCTGCCAAATCTATCGTCAATCGCTTAGTGATCTACGATGGTCGCTATGAGAAAATTGATTATCCTAATGGTGATGTTTCACCCAATCGAGGTGTTTGTACTGATGTTGTGATTCGTGCTTATCGCAAGCTAGATATTGATCTCCAAAAGCTTGTGCATGAAGATATGAAGCAGAATTTCAGCCAATATCCAAGCCAAAGAATGTGGGGATTAAAATCTACAGATCGTAATATTGATCATCGCCGTGTGCCCAATTTAGAGAAATTCTTTGAGCGCAATGGTAAATCTCTATCCTTATCTAAAAATGCGGAAGATTATAAAGCTGGTGATATTGTTTCATGGCGCTTAGATAATGGCTTGCCACATATCGGCATTGTGATTGATCAAAAATCTAAAGATGGCAAACGCCCTTTAGTGGTTCACAATATTGGCTTTGGACAAGTCCCTGAAGATGTTCTATTTAATTGGAAAATGATTGGGCATTATCGTTATCAACCATAAAATCAAGCACAATATCAATAAAAATAATAACTATATTAATTCTTTGTTTAACCGCATCATTATCCTTGGCTCACTCTACACTATCTTATAAAGAAAGAGGGGATGCATTTGCTTATGATTATTCAGAGATATGCACTGATAATGTAAATTGTGATTTAACATTAATTAATCGCATTCCTCAAAATATTAATCTTTGGCTAGATACTATTGGTTATCCAAAAATTTTCTCATCAGCTCCACCTGAAACTTTTCTGCCCCACTTTCCCTATAGAGCGACTACTGCAAATTATTTCGGCTTTGCATCAGAAACAGATCAAAATATTCACTTTTATTATCATCCTTTGGCGAAATTCTCTTCTCCATCTGATGCCAATGCTTATTTTAATATCCATATTCTGAATAATATGCCTAATAATCAATTAGGTTATTTACGTTGGATAACCTATGATTTTCAAATATCCAATGATCAACATAGAACATCTACCGAAGTCTACCAAAAAAGTTATTTTTTATCATTTGGAACTTTTATCATTCAAAAATTCAAGGATATTGAAACAAACCTCATTTATATATTTACAAAGGAAGACCTTAACAAGGTAGAATTATCCTATAAATCTCAATTATGGCCTAAAAAATATAATCTGATACCTCAAAAATTTGAAAAAATGCCATATCCTTATTACATTAATAAAAATGATTTGTACCTTTTTAACATGAGAGAAACTTATTTTCCTTCAGAAGTACTGATAACAATAAAAAATAAAGATAAAAATATTTATTCCCTCTCGAATAAAACAAAATATATCCAAAATTCATACTTTTGTTTATCCACACCCAAAGAATATTCTATTTCTAATAATTGGTTAGCAGAAAACCATTGTCGAGAATTTAAATTAGCACCATCAATCTCTATAGAAATTAACATCGACGAGATCTAGAGGTTATTGATATGAAAATAATAACTATATTAAGCCTTTGTTTAACTGCATCATTATCATTTGTTCACTCTGAAACATTAGATAAAACAAATGATAATATTTTTACTTATGATTATTCACAAGTATGCGCTGATACTAAAAACTGTATTTTTCCAGCAACATTTGATGCCCTGTATAAAAAAACCTATAGCTTTTTTGATATCTATGACTTTACTGAATGCACTAATTCAGAATTTATTACTGATGTTCATGACATTCCTCCTTGCCCCATCCAATATAAAGATTTGAGTATAAAAAAGTATGGTTTTTCATCAAAAACTGATGCCAATGCTTATTTAAATATTTTAGATCCGATTCCATCACCTCAAATATCTTCTTTAGGAAACTCACGTAGTATTATTTTTGATTTCAATATCTCGATTAATCAAGATGCATCAATTATAGAAATACAGCAAAATCAATATATGCTTGGATTTGGAGCAAAAAAAGTAAAACGATTAGGGCAACTCACCAATCCTAAGCTATTGAATATTATACAAGAACCTAATAACCAATCTATCTTTAGACGAAGATTTACTTTGGTATATGAGCATGCGAATAAAGAAATATGCCCACAAGTATTTAAATTAAATTTCATTTATTTAATTCCAATACAACCCCCTTCAAAAATATATGCACAAACTAATCAAGATGGTAGTTACAGCATCATGAATCAAAATGAGAATGAAAAGCAAGCCTTTATCTGCCCTAAGATTCCGGATGAAATTCGCTCTATTGCAGATTTAGAGAAAAAATATGGATGCCAACGAATACAACTAGCACCATCAAGCTCTATAGAAATAAAACCACAAGAATAACTAGGAATATTGATATGAAAAAGATATTAGCAATCATTATTAATTTGGCAATATCATTATCATTTGCTCACTCTGAAACTCAAGATAAAGTAAAAGATGATGTTTTTACTTATAATGACTCAGGATTATGTGAAGATATTCCAAATTGCTATCCTTCAATGAAAAACCTTCCTGAGATTGATGACAATTCACAATTTCCACCAATGCCACTACGTGTTGGAAAATCAGCATCAGCATGTGGAGCATCTTTTGGGAGTAATTTTAGCTTTATTATTGCTGGAGCAGATGGCGGCAGAAAAATTATAAATTCTAATAAAAAAATAGATGAATATGAAGCCATATACAATAAGTACAGTGCATTAGGTTTTCCATCAGAAGCAAATGCCAATACTTTTTTTAATATCCATATTTTAAATAATACTTCTAGCAGTCGACTTGGTTATTTACGTTGGATAAACTATGATTTTAATCTGATCATTGATCGAGATGCATCTGCTGTTGAACTACATAAAAATAGTTATTTGATGAATTTTGGCACAACCATAACAAAACAATTAGCACATCAAAAAGACTCTAAAATATTACATATAGCATCAATGCAAGACCTAAAAAACCCCACAACTAATCCAACAGCAGTACAACCATATATCATCATTCCTCAATTATTTAAGGTATTTAATAATTCAATAGTAGGTTTAAGTGATAGTTCTATGTCTATAGTAAGTAGTTCTCCTAGGCATACATCCAACGATAGATTAGAATCCTTCTATCCTACAACTTGCGTGTATAAAACTAAAGAACCTATCAGTATCATCCAACAACCTAAGAATCAAATAATTTCCACCAAAATAATGAACTTTGTGCATGAACAAATTAATGACTGGTACTGCCCTGAAGCATTTGCAAAAACGTATCCATTATATTTAATTCCAATACAAACTCCATCAAAAATATATGCACAAACTAATCAAACTGGCAGTTACAGTATCGTGAATCAAAATGAGAATGAAGAGCAAGCCTTTATCTGCCCTAAGATTCCTGACGAAATTCGTTCTATTGCAGATTTAGAGAAAAAGCATGGATGTCAACAAGTGCATCTAGTACCATCAAGCTCTATAGAAATAAAACCACAATAATAGCTAGGAATATTGATATGAAAAAGGTATTAGCAATTATTATTTATTTAACTGCATCATTATCATTTGTTCATTCTGAAATATTAGATAAAATAAATGATGATGCTTTTACTTATGATTATTCAGGATTGTGTTCTAATACACAACACTGTCAATTGATAAAGTACTATGACATATGTAGTGCTGTTTTGGTGAGTAGTTGTGGCAATCCTCACGATTTTCTAGGTGGTTACATGTGTCCCGTCTATCGCAGGGAACCCCCCATATATACTCCACCCAAATATCTAGAGTTTCCATCAGAAGCAAATGCCAATGCTTTTTTTAATATCCATATTTTGAATAATTCACCTAACAGCCAGCTAGGTTATTTACGGTGGATAACTTATAAATTTAGCGATTCTATTAAAAGCTATATAATAAATTTTGGTGCAACGATAACAGAACACCTAGTACCACCATTATTCCCACTTTATAAAACGCTCAACGATATAACTGACAATACCTTCACTTATAAATATTTATGGCTATGTAATGATGCTATGAACTGCCAATTTATTAAACTCTCAGACATATGCGATACATCTCCAAAACCCCCAGCACCTCTACGATTCTCTTATGGCCATTATTATCCAGAGACAACTAACCACGACTGCACATCATTTCTAAGCATTCCAACATTATTACAAGGTTTTTCATCAGAAGCTGATGCCAGTATTAACATTCAGCTTTTTGATTCACCTACTGCTCTAAAAGATAAAGATAAACAAAATCACTCAACTAAAATTAAACATGATTTTTAAAGCTCTATCTATTTAACTAAACTAAAAGAAGAATAGGATGAACCAATTTATAAGCATTAAAAAAGCCTTTTTGATTCAAAAGGCTCTGAAATAATTAATTTATAATACACATCCGAATCTATTTAACAGCTTCTATTGTTTGGCGTGGATAGAGATAACGGCCAGGGCTAAATTCCCACCAATCATCATCGTATTTATTTGGGAATTGGCTTGTCCAAGCGCGGTAATCACTAGCTTTTACTTTTAGGATTGTTATGTCATTGCCTGCGATATTTTCTTTGCTCAAGCTTTCAACATTGCCCAAAACCACAACACGATCACCAATCACAGTACCATCAAAGTCAAAGCGTACTTCTGGTGTAAAGGTTACGATAATACGTTCATTCGGCACATTAGTACCTTGCACAGGATACCCTGAACTATTGATAGTGCGCTTGATGATCTCCATCTGCTTTTTATTTGCATCAATAATCGCAATTTCACCACCAACGTAAACGCGTTGCCCGACAGCTTCTTTCGCTGGCATATTTGCAATTTCATCAAATCTTGTTGCACCTTCAGCTTGATGCACTAAAAAATTTGTCATACAGCCCTGCAACGCAAAAATTGTTGCCAATAGCATTATCTTTTTCATCTTTTTTCCATTATTTGAGTGATTAATATTTTTAGCTAAAACACAGGACTAAGAATATCAAAAGCAGACGTTAAATACACAATATACAGCACTCAATTGAATTATGATTGCCACATCAAATATCTTCCCAAATTATCCTACAATTAAGTTATATTACGAATTAAAATTATTGGAACATTTATGCAATCTCTTACTTATTATTGGATCAACGTTTTCACCTCAGAACAAGACAAAGGCAACCCATTGCCTGTGTTTGTTTTAAAGAAAGCATTGTCAAAAACTGCGATGCAACAGATCGCAACGATGATGAATCAATCTGAAACTGTATTCATCGAAAACTTGAATCGTGATTTACCTAAATTACACATTTACACGCCAATGCAAGAATTGCCATTTGCAGGTCATCCTATCATTGGTGCATTGCAAATCATCAAAATGCTTAAAAACTCTAGCGGTACTAAGCAAGTTGAAACTTTAGCTGGCATTGTTGATATTAAGATTGATCAAAATAAACAAATCTATTGGATTAAAGCGCCTGTTGCACCGAAAGAGCGCGCAAGCACTTTAGATATTCCATTAACGAGCCAAATGCTAAACATTCCTGAATCAAAAATTTTAAGTCAACCAAAATGGCTAAATACAGGCAGTGAACAATTATTGGTGGAAGTGAAAGATCAAGAAACTGTAGATTCCATAAAAATTAATTTAGATTTATTCGAACAACATGCGACATTGTATGCAGGTAGAACAATGATCTATATTTGGACAAGAGATAACCAAGATGTTTATGTGCGTTATATGTACTTCAAAAATGGTGCATTGGGTGAAGATAGCGGCACAGGCTCAGCATGCTCTAACTTAGGTGGTTTACAGGTTTTAGAAGGTAATAATGATTTTGAATGGACAATTCGCCAAGGCTGTTTATTGGGCCGTGAGAATGTCTTATTCCTAAAAGTCACAGCCAACCAAGAAATTTGGATTGGCGGACAAAACCGATTTATGGGCAAAGGAGAATTGCTCTGGGCTGATTGATTATCAATAAGGAAAGATAATGGAAGGAATAGCAGTTTTAATTCAACTATTAGGTTTAATTATTCCTGATGCACCTAATATTAAAGAAGAAAAAACTTACAGAAAAGTTCGCCGTTATTCATGTATTAGCTACGCGTGGTACTGCTTTTATCGCTTTTTTCTTATTTTTTTGGGCATCTTTCTTTCCTTAATCATTCTCATTATATTCCCCAATTATTGGGGGATCACAGGCACCTTATTAGGTTTCTATTTTATTGGATATGCTAGCATTAACTTTTTCACCATTGTACAAGCTCGCAAAAAGCCGTTTAAAGGCATTTTTACTGATCGTGAATATAAAAACTTAACAAAAAAAGAATGTAATTATCGCTTAACATTACAATTAATCGCTACTTTTGGTTGTTTTACGTTCTTTTTAGCAGGATTCACAACATTTGAATCGAATGGATTAATTTGGTTTTGGGGTATTTTATTTGCTTGGCCACCATTCTTGTCTTTATATGATATGTACCAAAAATATCAAGAATGGCGACTAGCTCAATCTACAGTTAAATAATTGGCATCGTGCGGCCATCCGTAAAATGCATTGTGCCTTTATGAACTTTGTTATTTCTCATCATGCCAATAAAATATGATCCATCACTTAATGTAAGTTTACCTCGGCCATGAAATTCACCATTTACATGTTCACCATCATAAATCGCGCCATCACTTGTTACTGTTTGACCAAATCCATTCGGCTTACCATTTTTAACAGCACCGTTATATACTGCGTCTTTCGATTTCACAGTGCCAAAACCAGTGGCTTTTGAATCTTTAATCTCACCTGAATAAACAGTACCATCTGCTAACGTGATCGAACCATAACCATTGTCAGGTGCAATTTGTGCAACTGGCTTTGCATCACCATAAGTTGAACAACCCGTCACAATACTTAAAACGCCCACTAATAATAAAATCTTTTTCATCATTTCTTCCGAGTTGCAATAACACATTGATAAACACTACCGAAAACTGTCTCTTTTTGCCAATCAAATTCATCTTTTCGACTCGCATAACTTTGAATCTCATTTCTCCATAATGCATTAGAAAAGGGTTCTAAATAATAGTTCACTAACTGCAAAATTGTACGAAACGGCTGCCAATATTTCTTAGGATTATGATAATCCACAAAAATTACTTTGCCATCTTCAGCAACATTATCCAACATACGATCCACAATTTTATGTTTCATATCTTCAGGTACTTCATGAAGTAACATGAAACTACAAACCACATCAAAAGGCTGATCCGCCTGATACAAAGCAGCATCAGAAGCAATCACTTTAGCTTGGCTTAAACCATCTAATTTTCTATGGGCTTGCTCTAGTTGCACGGGTGTACAATCCGTTAAATGAAACGTGCCATCCTCCCCTACTTTATTCGCAACATCCACAACCAACGAGCCATAAACATGAGCAACCTGCCAAACGCGCATACCAGGCTCAATTAAATCCAAATAGCGATTCATCAATCGCCCTGCATTTAAAAACAACAAACTCCAAACAGTTGCATCATGATCCAAAAATCGAACATATTTAGGATTCACATAAGCCCAATCATAAACTTCTTTTAAATAATCAGGGACATTTTCCTCTACACACGAGACATCTTCTGAATGCTCAGCCATCTCATTTTTATATTGTTCTATCATTATTTTTCCTAAATTAACTGTTACATTAATTTTTACCTAGGATGATTATAACCAATATTGTTAATACTTATAAAATATATGAGTTTTGATTTGTACATGAATAAACTACGCTCTCTAGTTAGCTCAATGTTACAATTAACAAGATATATACAAACCATAAATTTCAATGATATGAATACAAAACAAAATTTCTATGCCACCACTCTATCTTGGTTATTTGTATTAGCATTTATAGTTATTCCTTTGCTATATCGAATATTATCTAATTTTATAATGAATCAAACTCTAGACAATTTTGATCTGTATTTCATTCTACCGCTCACAATATTATCAATATTACTTACCCTCAAAGGTTTTAAAGATTGGCGTAAAAGCAATATTTCCATTTCTAGCCAAGAAATTATTTTATACTCTGGCATCAGAAAAAAATTGATCATTCCTTGGAAGAACATCCAATCTCTTCAATACACGATTATTCCTAATCAAATGAGAATACTACTTGGCTATCGCTCTGAGCATATCATTATCACGTACTACGACCATCATGTCACCTTACAAACAAAGCAAATTCCTCTAGCAAATTTTTTCAAGTACTCTCAAAAGTCTGCTTTTGAAATGATTGAAAGCCAATATTTTAAAAATACTCAACGCATCAAGGAACCTAAAACACCTAAATTGAATGAAGTAGTCAAATATAATGCTCTCAATATTTTTTCATCTCATGTCATACTTATCCTGTGTATTGTACTATTCCTTGGCATCACTATCATTACAGAGAATCTATATACAATGCTTGCTCTGATAGCAATGATTCCATACTTTCTATATTCTAATTATAAAAAACATAGAAAAATTGCATTAATCATGACTCAAGATGGTATTCAAGACCAATGGTTATATCAACGAAATACTTTTATCGCTTGGGCAGATATTCAAGCTATATCTATGAACGATTATAATAATGCTTATTTCATGGATACAACGCCATTGGGTCGAGTCATTACGATTACATTGAAAGATCAAAATATTTATAGCCAAAAGTGCAACGTTTATCAAAGGCTATTATTGAAGTTTGGACAAGAAAATAAACAAACGCCTTTTCTTATCACTGAAAACTTACAAGATTATTCTCTTGATGAAATTCTTATCGCTCTTCAACAAAACTTATCACGATTTACACATGAATAAACTGCGTGCGATGATTTAACCAGCGCTTGATCAATCCATTCACCACTTCATCATTATTCAATAGCTTTGGCACCATTTTCTGTGCTTTCTCAATAATGTCTTTATGCTGGAAGATATTCGCCACTTTAAATATTACTTCGCCTGTTTGTTTCGTGCCGATGATTTCACCTGTACCACGCAATTCTAGATCTTTTTCCGCAATCACAAAGCCATCTTCCGTTTGTTGTAAGATTCGTAAGCGCTCTTGCGCCACTTGCGATAAAGGTGGCTCATACATCAATAAGCAGAATGATGCTTTACTACCGCGCCCAACTCGTCCACGCAATTGATGCAATTGGAATAAACCTAAACGCTCTGCATTTTCGATGATCATAATAGAAGCATTTGGCACATCCACACCAACTTCAATCACAGTCGTTGCCACCAATACATCCAACTCATGATTTTTAAAAGATTGCATGATGGATTCTTTATCTTTAGGTTTCATCTTTCCATGCAATAAACCAATGCGTAAATCAGGCAAAGATTCCTCGAGTAATCGATGGCTTTCTTCTGCAGCTTGCGCTGTTAATGTTTCATTGGATTCAATCAAAGTACAAACCCAATAAGCTTGTACGCCTTCAGCACATTGCAAAGCCAAGCGTGAGATTAATTGATCACGCTTTTGGTGATTCACTAATGTGGTTGTAATAGGAATTCGGTTTGCAGGCTTTTCATCAATGATGGAATGTTTGAGATCAGCATAAGCAATCATTGCTAAAGTTCGTGGAATCGGCGTTGCTGTCATCATCAAAAAATGTGGCTGCTGTAATTGATTCTTCTCTTGCAGTGCTAAGCGCTGTTCTACACCAAAGCGATGCTGTTCATCCACAATCACTAATGCTAAAGATGCATATTCAACACTTTCTTGGAAAGTTGCATGCGTGCCAACGATCACTTGTACTTCGCCTTTTTTAATGGCTTCACCACGAATACGTTTCTCTTTCGCGGTTAATCCACCTGATAAAAATGTCACAGAAATGCCAAGCGGAGTTAATAATTTGCTGATGGTTATATAATGTTGCTCTGCCAATAATTCTGTGGGCGCAATCATAATCGCTTGCTGATTCATCATCGCAACATGCAATAAAGCAACCGTTGCCACAATTGTTTTTCCTGAACCAACATCACCTTGCACCAATCGCATCATCGGTTTATCTAACATCAAATCTTCTTTGATTTCTGCAATCACGCGATTTTGTGCATTCGTTAATTGATATGGCAATGCTGATAACAATGTTTTTTCAGCACTGAAAGATAACTCAATCGGAATGCTTTGCTTATGAGATTCTTGTTCTCTTGCTCTATTCAATGCCAATTGATAAGCGAGAATTTCTTCCAAAGCTAAAGCCTTTTGCCAAGGATGTAATCCTTCAGATAATAAGAATAAATCCGCATCTGGCGGTGGATTATGCAAATAATGGAGCGCTTCTGATAGCGAATATTTTTGACTCACAAAGCTTGGAAAAGAATCTGGTGTAATCAATTTCATTGCAGAAGCCACAATTGTACGAATCTGCTTCTGTGTTAAACCTGCAGTTAATGGATAAATTGGCGTTAATCGCTCTTCCACAGGGATATTTTCATGCAAAGCCTTAAACTCAGGATGCACCATTTCTAAATAAGGATAGCCTTTTTTCACTTCACCAAAAGCACGAATCAATCCATCATCATCAAAAGTTTTCAACATGCCATGATTGAAATTGAAAAATTTCAGCATCATTAAGCCTGTGCCATCTTTAATCCACACAGTTAAATATTTGCGTTTGCCCTGTGATAACTCTTTTTTCACAACACGCGCTTCCACAATTGCAGTATCGCCAATTCGAAGCGCTTCGATCGGCATTAAACGTGTGCGATCCTGATAACGATAAGGCAAATGAAAGATTAAATCTTGGATCGTATGAATGTGTAATTTTTCCAAAGTCTTAGCCATTTTTGGCCCAACACCCGGAAGTTGTGTGATGGATTGCTCAAGAATCACAAATTATCTCTTCTGTTATGAATACTTTTTGGTGAACTACCCTTATAATACATGAATTCATTGTAAAAAGAGAAACTGAGGCGACTGGATGTCAATCAAAAATGTTCAAGCGTTAATTGCAGAAGATTTTAATAAAGTTAACGAATCAATCATGGCAGCACTATCTTCTGATGTTGCATTAATTAACGAATTGGGTGCTTACATCATTTTGTCGGGCGGGAAACGTTTACGTCCTATGATGACAGTTTTATGTGCAAAGGCAGCACACTATACTGGTGACAAACATATTTCAGCGGCAGCTTTAATTGAATTCATTCACACTGCAACATTATTGCATGATGATGTTGTGGATCACTCAGATATGCGCCGTGGTAAAGAAACTGCCAATGCCATTTGGGGCAACGAAGCAAGCGTTTTAGTGGGTGACTTCTTATATACGCGCGCTTTCCAAATGATGGTGGATTTAGATTCAATGCAAGTGATGCGCGTATTGGCACAAGCAACCAACCGCATTGCAGAAGGTGAAGTTCTACAGTTATTAAACATCAAAGAACCTGATATTACAGAAGAAAACTACTTCAATGTGATCTATTCTAAAACTGCTAAATTATTTGAAGCAGCAGCAGAAGTTGCAGGCATCATGGCTTATGAAACATCTGGCCAACCTGAATATCAGATCGAAGCTTTCCGTGAATATGGAAAATTTGTTGGCACAGCATTCCAATTGATTGATGATATTTTGGATTACACCGCAAGTGCTGAAGAAATGGGCAAAAATACAGGTGATGATTTAGCTGAAGGCAAACCAACATTACCATTAATTCGTGCCATTCAAATGGGTACACCAGAAGAAGCTGAATTGGTTCGTACAGCATTATTGAATGCAGATGTAAGCCAATTGGATGAAATCTTAAAAATCATTGAGCGCACAGAATCTTTAACTTACACATATCAAAAAGCATGTGAACAAGTGGAAATGGCGATCAAAGCAATTAAACCAATTGCTGATTCACCATATAAAGAAGCATTAGTGGAACTTGCAAAATACTCGATTGCACGTAAGTTTTAATATTTGTTATCCAAACCCTTCTTTGAAGGGTTTTCTTTTCTGTAGGAAATGATCATGTTGAATTATTGGTTACAATTTGAAGAGCGCCATCCAGATCTTTATCAATCACTCAAAGCACATCATCATTTTCTTGCACTCAATCTATTCATTGAAGCTTCACCTTGGGCTGGGCGTTTAATTCTCAATCGCCCCGCTTTGTATCTCAATCATTTTTTGGATGGCATTTGGGATTTACCTTTGGATCTATCCATTTATCCCATTCAAACAGAAAATGAAGATAAAGCTTCCATTTGCCTTCGCCAAGTACGCAATCAATTGCTCCTCAAAATGGGTTATCGTGATATCAATCACTGCGATGATATTATGATCATCAATCGTAATTTAACAATGATCGCAGATTTTTTCTGTGAGCAAGCATTGAATATCGCTTATGAAATCACAAGTCGAAATAATGAAGTGCCAGTGGATGAATCAGGCAAAGCAATTCAGCCTTACATCATTGGCATGGGAAAAATGGGCGGTTATGAGCTGAACTTTTCATCCGACATTGATCTCATTTTTGGTTATGCAGGCGATGATGCGCATTTCTTCCATAAAGTCGCACGTCGATTCATCCATCTATTACATAACAGCACAGAAGATGGTTTTGTTTATCGTGTAGATTTACGCTTGCGCCCGTTTGGTAGTAGTGGTCCAATTGCCTTGTCAACACAAGCGATGGTAAATTATTATTTCCAATATGGCAGAGATTGGGAGCGCTATGCACTCATTAAAGCTCGAGTTGTAGCTGGTAATTTTGAAGAAGGCAATGCATTTTTAACAGAAATCGAACCATTCATTTATCGTAAATCCATTGATTATGAATTGGTGGATGCACTGAAAAACATTAAAGAGATGAT
>NZ_MVDN01000019.1 GCF_002006795.1 Wohlfahrtiimonas populi
GTTGTTGCTGCAATCAAAGCACAAGTTGAAAACTTCACACATCCTGGCTTCAACGTGATGATGTATGAAAGCTACTTAGAATTATGTCAACGCCTATGCGAAATCACAGCAGGCGATCATGATAAGAAAGCGATTCTATTCAATACAGGTGCTGAAGCTGTTGAAAATGCTGTAAAAATTGCACGTAAATATACAGGTCGCCCTGGCGTTGTCTCTTTCTATCGTGCTTTCCACGGTCGTACTAACTTAACAATGAGTATGACAAGTAAAGTTAACCCTTATAAAGTTGGCTTTGGTCCTTTTGCTTCTGATATTTACCAAGCACCTTATCCATATACATATCAGCGCCCTGCTCACATGACAGAAGATGAATACGTTGATTACACAATTGCTCGTTTCAATGAGTTCTTTAAAGCAACAGCATCACCAGAAAATACAGCATGTATCGTAATGGAACCAATTCAAGGTGAAGGCGGCTTTGTTGTGCCACCAAAACGTTTCGTTGAGCACGTTTATAACTTCTGTCAAAAATATGGCATCATCTTTGTTGCGGATGAAATCCAAGCAGGCTTTGCGCGTACAGGTAAATTGTTCTCTATGGAACATTTCGGCATCGTACCTGATTTGATGACAGTATCTAAATCATTAGCAGCTGGCGTTCCTTTAAGTGCTGTGATTGGCCGTGCAGATATCGTTAATGCACCAAATCCTGGTGAATTAGGCGGTACTTTCTCTGGTAGCCCATTAGCATGTGCGGCAGCATTGGCTGTGATCGATGTGATCGAAGAAGAAAACTTGAATGAAAAAGCTGAAGCTTTAGGAGCTAAATTAGAAGCATACTTAAAAGATAAGCAAAAAACTTACAATTTCATTGGTGATATTCGTCGTTTAGGCGCAATGGTTGCTGCTGAAATCGTTAAAGATCCTGCAACACGTGAACCAGATGCAGCAAAAACATCTGCAATCACTAAATTCGCAAATGAAAATGGCTTATTGCTAATTTCAGCAGGTATCAACAGTAACGTTGTTCGCTTCTTATCACCTTTAACAATCACTGATGCAGAGTTAGCAAAAGGATTGGCTATTTTAGATAATGCATTAGCATCAGTAAAATAACGCATAAAGGATTGTTGTAATGAATGAATTAAAAGTATTTAACCCCGCAACTGGGGATCTATTGGCAACATTGTCAATGGATTCAAAAGAGATGATCGAAACTAAGCTCAAAGCTGGTCACGATGCATTTCGTACATGGCGCAATACGTCTGTGTATGAACGTGCGGCATTGATTGATCGCTGGGCTGATTTGATCATCGAGCAAAAAGATGTTGTGGCTAAAATCATGACAGAAGAAAATGGTAAGCCATTGCGCGAATCATTGGGTGAAGTATTAAATGCTGTGAGTTATCTCACATGGTATGCAGAAGAAGCTAAACGTATTTATGGTCGCACAATTCCTGCAAACACCAATAACAAGCGCATTATGGTAACTCGCCAAGGCATTGGTTTAGTGGCAGCAATTACACCATGGAACTTCCCTGCTGCAATGATGACGCGTAAAGCTGGTCCTGCTTTGGCAGCTGGCTGTACTTTCATCGTGAAACCTGCGGAAGATACGCCATTAACCATGATCAAATTAGTTGAATTGGCGCATGAAGCTGGTATTCCCAAAGATGTGATTCAATGCGTTGTCGGTGTTGGTTCTGAAGTTGGCCCTGTATTCACATCAAGTAATTATGTGCGTAAGATCACATTCACAGGTTCAACGCCAGTTGGGAAGCGTTTAATCAGTGAAGGTGCCAATACTGTAAAACACATGTCGATGGAATTGGGTGGACATGCGCCATTCATCATCTGTGAAGATGCTGATATTGATTTTGTGATCATCCAAGCAATTGTTTCTAAATTCCGTAATGCTGGCCAAACTTGTATTTGTGCAAACCGTTTCATCGTACATAAAAATGTTTTGGCTGAATTTACTGAGAAATTCACATTAGCAGCTAAAGCGCTTAAATTGGGTAACGGTATGGACCCTACAACGGATGTTGGTCCTTTAATCAATAAAAAAGGTTTCGATAAAGTTGTAGAGCAGATTGAAGATGCTAAAGCTAAAGGTGCTTCTGTTTTAGTTGGTGGTACTTCTTTTGAAGACAAAGAAAAGAAAACTTACTTTGTTTCACCAACGGTATTGGGCGATGTTACTTTGGATATGATGATCATGTCTGAAGAGACTTTCGGCCCTGTTGCACCAATCATTGCTTATGAAGATTTAGATACAGCGTTAGAAATTGCAAATGGCACGCCATTTGGCCTAGCAGCTTACTATTTCACGAATGATTACAAACGCGGAATCTATCTACAAGATAATCTTAACTTTGGCATCATCGGCTGGAATGATGGTTTACCAACAACGGCACAAGCACCTTTTGGCGGTTTCAAAGAAAGTGGTTTAGGTCGTGAAGGTGGCATTGAAGGCATCGAACCTTACTTGGAAACAAAATACCTCTCTATCGGTAACTTATAACAATAACAAACTCTTTTCCCTCATTTAATCTGATAAGCCTGCCCATCCTCGCTTATCAGATTTTTTTTGCTTATACCGTAGGAAAATAGTTACATGAGGTCATGGTGTTATGTCAAAAAAGTGGATATTGTAATGATCCACTTCTTCCAAAAAGTTAATGCTATGAACTTAAACTCAATCCCATTTCAAACCACCGATTGGTCACTCATTCCACCAACATAACATGCTGACGAAACTGGTATGGCTTATTGGCAAACACAGACATTTGATAATATTCGTGTGCGCATGGTGACTTACACCGCTGGTTATTTGGCCAATCATTGGTGTAAAAAAGGGCATGTATTATTGTGCCTAGAAGGCGAACTGACTACAGAATTAGAAGATGGTCGTATTTTTACTTTAACGCCAGGCATGAGCTATCAAGTGGCAGATAATGCTGAAGTCCACCGTTCATCCACTACAGTTGGCGCTAAGTTATTTATTGTGGATTAATATAAAAATAGGTATGAAGTTAAGCAAACCTTCATACCCATCTTAGTAAAGCTTGTATCAATGTCAGTATTTAACTACCCTGCACTGCCATCTCAATGCTTGTATCATTCGCATCAACAGTCGCTTTAGCTTCCATCGTTTGCATCACTTCTCTCACAATATATTCTGCAATTGCCAATGATGACGTTGCACCTGGTGATGGTGCATTACGAATATGTGTAATATTACCTTCTTTACGAATCACAAAATCATCCACTAAACTACCATCACGATTCATCGCTTGTGCGCGAATACCGCGTGTTGCAGGCTTCACCGTCATATTGGATAACGATGGTACATATTTCACACATTCATCAATGAAGGTTTGCTGGCTCAACACTGTTTTAGATTCACGAATCGCCGCAGGAATATTTCTAAAAGAAAATCGCCAGAAACCTGGATAAACCAAATAATCTGTAATGTCTTTAAAGTTAAAGTTTTTGCCTGTGTAATTTTCACGACCTAAGGATAAGAATGCATTCGGGCCAATCGTCATTTTTCCATCAATGCGCTTTGTAAAATGCACGCCCAAGAATGGATATTTAGGATCTGGCACAGGGTAAATCAAACCTTTCACATCATTCGTGAATTGATCATCCAATACAAAGTATTGACCAAAAAATGGCACGATTTTAGGATTCGCCTCATCACCTGAATTCTTCGCTAAACGATCTGACTGCAAACCTGCACAGCTCACAGCGTAGTTAAATGTTTCAGGGTAAACAGAGCCATCTTTCATGATGATTTGAATGCTATCAGCATTATTTTTTAACTCTTTAACTTCTGCAGATAACTGAATTTTGCCACCTTTTGCGATGATATCTTTCGCGATTTGTTTCGCGATAGATTCATAACTCACAATCGCTGTAGTTGGCGAATGCAATGCTGCAATACCGATACAATTTGGCTCAACTTTTTTGATTTCATCGCCATATAACATGCAAACATCTGGCACTTCATTATCGAGCGCAATTTGATATAAACGTTTTAAGCGCTCAACTTCCACTTCTGTTAGTGCGACAACCAATTTGCCACATTGATCATAAGGCAAATCATTTGCCTCACAATATTCTTTAACCAAATGCACACCTCGACGACATAATCGTGCTTTTAAACTACCTTTTGCGTAATACAATCCTGCATGCACAACGCCCGAGTTATGGCTAGTTTGATGCTGTGCAACACTGCTTTCTTTTTCGAACAATGTCACTTCAGCATTAGGATGATCAATCAATAGTTGCCTTGCAACAGCCAATCCATTAATTCCTCCGCCAATTACTGTATACTTGACAATAGACACATCAATCTCCTTTTACTTCGCGTTATACAAATATGAAAAAACTAAAAAAAATAGAGAGTCTTTCTGACCAAGCATTTGATCTTCTTCGTGAAGCGATCCTCAATGGTGTTCTTGAACCTGGAAAACTGTACTCAGCAACTGAGATCGGTGAATGGATTGGTGCTTCTAGAACGCCTGTTCGTGAAGCAGCTCAACAACTTGCAGCCATCGGCTTAGTTCGTGTAGAACGCAATAAAGGTATTCGCATTCTGCCAACATCTCTTCAAGAATTGATTGAATCTTTCCAGATTCGTTTAATGCTTGAAGTGCCTTTGATTCGCAAAGTTGCACTCGACCGAACCAAGGAAGATCTACAAACTATCATTGATGCTTATGATAATTTTGCAGCTGCTGCTCAAAAAGATGACGCAGCAGAAACATTAAAAGCAGATAAGGAATATCACTCAGCATTATTGCAAGCTGCACACATCGAGCGTGCTTTAGTCATTATTGAAAATACTCGCAATGCTGTACTTTTAACGGGCCCCAGCACCATTCCTTATTCTCGTACTTGTATGGAAGCTTTTCTGGATCACAAACCGATTCATGAAGCGATTCTCAATCAGAATGCTGATGCAGCTGAAAGTGAAATGAAACGTCACATCATCAATACTGCCAATATGCTAATTACACAAGAAGCGAAAAAAAGAGATGACTGGATTGATCCAAACCTTCTTAGTCAGTTCTCATGGATTCATAAATAGACCATCATTAATCACATTATTATCACATGCTTTTTCTAGGTATTTTATAGCATGTTCATCAGTTGCATGCAACACGCAATATGTAAAATTCATAATGTTACGATGTTTCATCTCATAAAAAAACCTCAGTGTTTACTGAGGTTTTTATCTTTCAATCATCCGATCACATCAGATTCTAATAATAAATGTGCTTTAGATAGCGCTTCTTCTTCGGATTCCACTACGACCAATGGATATCCCCAGAAATCTTCAAACGTATCTGTGAACTCTTCCATCGATTTTTTAGTTTCTAAATCTTGCGCGATATAGAGATGGACCTTAATGTATTTTTGCACCTCTTTTTTATTCGCTTGTGCCCAAAAAGAGATTTTACGACGATCATCCACACGATCTTCATTTTCATCATGTGCACCTTTTCCGATGATGACAAAAGGCTGCTTCTTCTCCAGCAGTTGCTTCAAATGCAACAGGATCTGGTTATAATTTTTTCTGGATGATGAGGCATAATCTAAATGCACTATCGGAAAGTTACGACTCTCAATCTTCATTCAAATTCTCTTTAAATAAAATTCACTTACGAATAAGAACAATTATTATATAGAATATTTTTTTAGGCTTATTGCTGAATCAAGACAATAAATTGTCTGAAACAGCCAAGTCTAACATAGAACGACGTAGCTTATCCCTAATGTGAGCGATTTTGATCTTATCGTAAGGATATATCATAACTAAGTTTTCAGATGATGAATAACAACCATTGTATGACAAAGATTAAACAAACTATTTGCCAAAATAAATACAACAATGTATTAATAATTGAAACTTTACTTTTATTTATATATAATAAGATATGTAAATACAACACAAGAAAAACTGCTATGAAAAATAAATTACTACTTATATTGTTAGTATCTTCACTTTCAACACAAGCTATTGCAAAAGTTAATGTATATAAAGAAAAAGGTGAGTTTTTCACAAAAGACAAACTTTACGCCTTATCTGAACACTATGGTGCTTATGAGGTTATTTTAGATAAAACTGGACTTCCTATAAAATATGAACGAGCAATTCATGACACAAGTCCATTTGGTCATAAAANTTAATAATTGAAACTTTACTTTTATTTATATATAATAAGATATGTAAATACAACACAAGAAAAACTGCTATGAAAAATAAATTACTACTTATATTGTTAGTATCTTCACTTTCAACACAAGCTATTGCAAAAGTTAATGTATATAAAGAAAAAGGTGAGTTTTTCACAAAAGACAAACTTTACGCCTTATCTGAACACTATGGTGCTTATGAGGTTATTTTAGATAAAACTGGACTTCCTATAAAATATGAACGAGCAATTCATGACACAAGTCCATTTGGTCATAAAATGTCCACAATGGCTGTCGGTCCATATGGTGGAAGCAAGTCAAAAAACCCGCCTTCTATGTGGTATGACACGTGGAATAACCAGAGCAAAAAACAGACCTGGATACAATTAGAATCAGGCACACTAAAACGAACAGAGCATGTAATTAATTGGCCTATTAATGCTAGGTATAGAGATGGCGCTGAAATGAATCAAGCAACTGGGGAAATTTACTTTACTGCGGATACTGCAACACATTTTGGTATTAAGGCTCGTTGCAATACAGGGCAATGTGGCTTATATGGCACCGAATATGCAGCTTTTGCTATTTGGAATCCTGTTTCAGGGCATTTGGCATGGAATACAGGACTTAAACCTCTTGGTGAAGATTTAGGCAAAGACATACAAAGCTGGGCAAAAGGAACTGATGGTTGGGCTATTGCAACAGACCTAGCCACTGATGCCAATGGCGATATGTATGTTCTAGCTAGACACTATAGAAATCCTTTAAGTGGCACTGCTAGGACGCGGGAAACTGCTCACGTAAAACTAGTTAAAATTATTATTCCTCGTGATAAATTGGGAAAACCAATAACGAAAGATTGGGAATATACGGTTGTACAAGATTTTGGAATTGTTCAAGAAGTTTCTCACTCAACTGCTTTTAACATATTCGGGATGGTTTTCTTTAATGGCCTTCTATACGCATCATATGAAAATGGGGGGGGATTATTTGTGTTTAATCCTTTAGATGGTACATACAGAAAAGGTGCAAAACCACCACACAACATGTTCGATATGGCTGCGGGGCAATTAGCACCAATCATTAAAGGTACAGTTTATAATGATACAAAAGCCTTTGCTAATATAGCCGATTTTAGACCACTGGCAGGAATTACTGTAGAAATTTTAAAGAATGGTGTACATGTTGGCCAAGTTGTAACAGATCAAGATGGCAGCTATAATTTTATGGTTGATTCAATCTCAGATACAAACTATAGCATTATCATTAAAAACCCTAGAATCAACGACTATCTTGCTCAACAAACATGGGCATCTGCAGATCATGATTCAGTTAATCCAACAACAGCACATTGTGGTACACAAAAACGAACGACTTCAGGAATATGTAGAGACAATAAACCAATTAGAAGTGATGTAATAATGACGACAGATGAAGCTATTGCAGTTGCAGATTTCGCCATTACTGCAGAAGAGGAATTACCTCCTTTACCTGAAGATCCACTAGAACCACAAAGGGTGATGTTTAGAAAATTATTCTAATCATCCCCAATGTGAGCGATTTTGCCAGTTTTCCTGCAATAACTCGATGAATAACCTCACCTTTGGCGATAAATGCTTTTTAGATGGATACACAGCACAAATAGGCTCTTTTTGAGGTATAAACTCTGTTAATACAGACTTTAATCTCTTCTGCATAATCAGAGGATGAACTAGAAAAGAGCTTAATTGCACAATGCCCAATCCCCCAAGCGCCGCATTTTTTAAAGATTCTATATCTTGTAACTTGATGTGCCCTTNATTTTGCCAGTTTTCCTGCAATAACTCGATGAATAACCTCACCTTTGGCGATAAATGCTTTTTAGATGGATACACAGCACAAATAGGCTCTTTTTGAGGTATAAACTCTGTTAATACAGACTTTAATCTCTTCTGCATAATCAGAGGATGAACTAGAAAAGAGCTTAATTGCACAATGCCCAATCCCCCAAGCGCCGCATTTTTTAAAGATTCTATATCTTGTAACTTGATGTGCCCTTTTAATGCAATCTCTTTCTCTTGATGGTTTTCTTGATATTTCCAAGTCACAGCTTGTGTTTGATGCAAATATAATAAGCATTGATGATCTTTTAAATCATCTATCTTCATTGGTTTACTATACTTTTCTAAATATGCAGGCGAAGCACAAATGATTAACTGATGATAAGCCAAAACTTTTTGTATCAAACTACTATCAGCATTATTACCAATGCGAATCGCTAAATCGATCCCTTCACGAATAAGATCCGAATAATCATCCGTAAATAAAACCTAGCCACCTAAGACTGATAGGCCTCGGTTCACTCACAAACATTTTACAACATCTCTATAACAAAAAAACCTCGGCAAGCCGAGGTTTTTTTGATTCAAAATGGGGTTAGGATTACATCATACCGCCCATGCCACCCATTCCGCCCATGCCACCCATATCAGGCATTGCAGGCTCAGCTTTTGGTAATTCTGCAACCATGCACTCTGTAGTGATGATCAATGAAGATACTGAAGCTGCGTGTTGTAATGCTGAACGAGTTACTTTAGTTGGATCCAAGATACCCATTTCAACCATATCGCCATATTGGCCAGTTGCAGCGTTATAACCGAATGCATCTTTACCGTCACGAACTGCATTCAATACAACATCAGCAGGCTCACCAGCGTTTATTACGATTTGACGTAATGGCTCTTCCATAGCGCGCAATGCAACACGGATACCAGCGTTTTGTTCATCGTTGTCGCCTTTCAAGTTTTGGATTGTGTTCAATACACGAACTAAAGCAACACCACCACCAGGTACAACACCTTCTTCAACTGCTGCACGAGTTGCGTGTAACGCATCTTCTACGCGAGCTTTTTTCTCTTTCATTTCAACTTCAGTTGCAGCACCTACTCGAATAACAGCAACACCACCTGCTAATTTAGCAACGCGCTCTTGTAGTTTTTCACGATCGTAATCAGATGTTGCTTCTTCCATTTGAACACGGATTTGATCAACACGGCCTTTGATTTCAGCAACGTCGCCAGCACCATCAATGATTGTAGTATCTTCTTTAGATACCACAACACGTTTTGCTTGACCTAAATCTTCGATCGTTGCCTTTTCCAATGACATACCGATTTCTTCAGAAATTACAGTACCGCCAGTCAATACAGCGATGTCTTGCAACATTGCTTTACGACGATCACCGAAACCAGGTGCTTTAACCGCAGCAACTTTAACAATACCGCGCATATTGTTGATTACTAATGTCGCCAATGCTTCACCTTCAACATCTTCAGCAACGATCAACAGTGGGCGACCTGTTTTTGCTACAGCTTCTAAAACTGTTAACATTTCGCGAATGTTAGAAATTTTCTTATCGCAGATCAAGATCAATGGATTGTCTAATTCAGCAGCCATTGATTGTTGGTTATTGATGAAGTAAGGAGACAAGTAACCACGATCAAACTGCATACCATCAACTGTTGTTAAATCGTTCTCTAAACCAGAACCTTCTTCAACAGTGATTACGCCTTCTTTACCTACTTTAGCCATTGCATCAGCGATGATTTTACCGATCTCTTCATCAGAGTTCGCAGAAATCGTACCCACTTGTGCAATTGATTTATCATCAGAACATGGCTTAGAAATTGCTCTCAATTCAGCAACTGCTGCTGCAACTGCTTTATCAATACCACGTTTGATATCCATTGGGTTCATACCAGCTGATACTGCTTTCATACCTTCACGTACGATTGCTTGAGCCAATACAGTTGCAGTTGTTGTACCGTCACCAGCGATGTCAGAAGTTTTTGAAGAAACTTCTTTAACCATTTGTGCGCCCATGTTTTCGAATTTGTCTTCTAAAACGATTTCTTTAGCAACTGAAACACCATCTTTAGTGATTGTAGGAGCACCAAAGCTTTTTTCTAAAACTACGTTACGACCTTTTGGGCCTAAAGTTACTTTTACTGCGTTTGCTAAAGTGTTAACACCTTTAACCATGCGTGAACGTGCATCATCGCCAAAACGTACTTCTTTTGCTGACATACTAAATACCTCTAAAAGTTAAAATATTTTCTATAAATTCTTCAAATTAAGGTAATTCTGAATTAACCTTCGATTACTGCCATGATTTCATCTTCACGCATTACGATGAAATCATCATCGCCGAACTTAACTTCAGAACCTGAATATTTACCGAATAAAACTTCGTCGCCTACTTTTACATCAACTGCTTTAACTTGGCCATTGTCCAAAGTTTTACCAGTGCCCACAGCAATTATTTTACCGCGCGCAGGTTTTTCTGTTGCAGAACCTGGCAATACGATACCGCCTGCTGATGTTGTTTCTTCTTCAACACGCTTAATGATAACGCGATCATGTAATGGACGTAATTTCATAGTGATATCCTCAAAAATAAATAATAACGAAATGCTTTCGCTTTGGTATAAAACCTATACGAAAGCTACTATGGGGCTTTTATTTTTATTTTCAAGTTGCTCAAAATATTTTTTATCAAAAAATGCATAAAATATTGAACACAAACAGGCAATTTTGACGCTTTAATAGGCATTACAAAAATCAAAAAACTTGTATGATCTTATGCCTTGTCTTGAACTTTTTACGAAAGGCTCACTGAACTATGCAGCATCTTTACTATTCACTAGATCAAGTCCTCGTCGAAATACCAATGAATTACTTTCAATATTTAGGGCTCAAGTCCCTATTATTTGTCACATTCATTTTTATTATTCTGTTGATGCTCTGTAAAGCCATGATTAAAAATAAGCTGAAATTTTCACTGTTACGCAAACGCGCATTGATCATTTTAGGCTGTGGCGTTGCTAGTTACTGTGGTTTTCATTCCATTGAATACATTCGTAAAACTCAACAGTTTGAAATGAATCAGATCCGAAGTGATGTATTAATAACTCAACTGATCTATTCAGTACGTAAAGATCGCCCCTACACAGTATTTGAAAGTAGCTTAACCAGAACCAATGATAAACAGGTACTCGACAGCATTCGCGGTGATGAAGTACTTCCCAGTGATGAATATAAAAGAAGCTTTAACCTCGCCAAACGTGCATTATTAGAGATAGAAAGAAAATCTCTCACAGAATATTCGTCTGGCATTAACAATCCTGATGTGTGCCAAAAGGACAAATTAAATCAACTGTATCGTTGCCAATCCCGCTTTAAAAAACCTAATGGTGCAAAAGTATATTTGCAAGCCATTGTTTATGTAGAGCCTAAAGCCTATCAAGATTATTTACGCTTTGGTTTTCGTGAAAAAAGCTCTTTATAACTAGTATAAAGAGCTTTGTTTAACAGCTGCTTTCGCTGAGATTGAGATTAATTAATCTCTTTCACTTTCAACAATCTTAAAGCATTCAATACAACTAAAATACTTGTACCAACGTCGGCTAATACTGCCATCCACATATAAGCATGACCTGTGATTGCTAAGGCTAAGAAAAAGATTTTAATGCCAATGGAGAAGATAATATTCTGACGAATGATGGACATCGTGCGATCTGCAATGTTTAAGAAATTCGGCAACTTCATTAAGTCATCATCCATGATCGCAACATCTGCTGTTTCAATCGCCGTATCACTACCAATCGAGCCCATCGCAAAGCCAATATCTGCTTTTGCTAATGCTGGTGCATCATTGATTCCGTCGCCAATCATGCCAATCGAGCCACTGTTCTTTTGGAAATCATTCACGAAAATCATTTTATCTTCTGGTAATTGATCGCCACGCGCTGTGGTTAAATTCACGGTTTGTGCCACTTGATCAACCGTTTGCTGACGATCTCCTGATAACATCACCAATTGTAAACCACGTGCCTTCAATAATTCTAATGCTCGAACACTCGTTGCTTTCACACCATCTTCTAAGACAAATAGTGCTAATAGAGCCTGTTCATTCGCTAGCATAAGAACCGAATGTGCACGATCTTTAAAAGCAACCAAAGCTTCATCTGCTTTTGTGAGATCAATATTATTTACCAACATCAATTTTGCATTGCCTAAATAGTATTGCTCACCATTCATTGTGCCTTTAGTACCATGTCCAAGAATCGCCTCAAAGCTTTCAACATTTTGTGCTGACATATTTTGCGCTTGATAGAAAGTGACAATCGCTTTAGAGATTGGATGATCTGATCTTGCTGCTAAACTCATCGCAAGACTTGCTGTTTTTTCATCTTGAGTAAAGATAAAGCTTTCCACAACTTGAGGTTTACCTTCTGTGATTGTGCCTGTTTTATCAAATGCCAAACCTTTCAAATGGCTCGCAGCTTCTAAATAAGAACCGCCTTTGATCAAAATACCTTGGCGTGCTGCTGTTGTTAAACCGCTCACAATCGCGACTGGTGTTGAAATCACCAAAGCACAAGGACAAGCGATAATCAAAATCACTAATGCGTTATAAATACTTTGTAACCATGTAAAATCAAACAGTGGCGAAATCAAAGCAACTAAGATGGCAAATACAAATACAATCGGCGTATAAATCGCTGAGAATCGATCAATGAATCGCTCCGTTTCCGACTTATTACCTTGCGCTTGTTCGATTGTACGTGCAATTTTACGAAGTGTTGAATTCTCTGCCGTTGTTGTGGTTTTAAACTCAATTTCGCCTTCTTGATTAATACTGCCGGCGTAAACTTTATCGCCCACAGTTTTATCAATCGGTAAGCTTTCACCCGTAATCGGAGATTCATCAATGCTGGAACTGCCTTTAATGATTTCACCGTCCAAGGCAAAGCGCTCACCTGGCATTACGCGAATGATAGAATCCAGAGCAATAGCATCTGTTGCTTTTAGTACAAATTGACCATTTTCCTGCACCAAAGATTCATCAGGTGCTAGTGACATTAAACCTTCAATTGCATTGCGTGCGCGATCTAAAGAGCGTGCTTCCAGAACTTCAGAAATTGTGAATAACACCATCACCATTGCAGCTTCTGGGAATTCACCAATCAAAATCGCCCCTGTCACAGCAACGCTCATTAGAGCATTGATGTTCAGTTTTTTATTTTTAATGGCAATCCAACCTTTCACATAAGTTTCATGTCCACATAAAACAATCGCAACGATTGCCAGCAAGGATACAAACCAAGTGCTATCACCAAATAAACTGATCAGCTCTGCTGTAACTGCAAGCGCACCTGAAATCCCCAATAACCAATATCTTTTAGCCATATTTTTTGGTGCAGGTGCTTTAGCACCTTGAGGAATCGCATTCATGCCCAATGATTTTATCGCTGCGAGAATATTCTCCAAATCACCTTTATACACAAGATGCAATTGGCGCTGAATCAAATTGAATTGCATCTCATGGATTTCAGGCATTTTGTCGAATTTCTGGCGAATCAACTGCTCTTCCACAGGGCAATCCATCTCATTGATAGTCAAAACTGCTGAAGCATAACCTTCTGGAATCTTGTTAAGTTGAATCTTTTTGTCAACAATATCCCCATGTTGTCCACAGCAACTTGTGGATAACTCTTCATGATCATGAGAATGATCGTGACTATGTTCATGCCGATGCTCAACTTCATGACTGCAACATGCATCAGCTTTGTGCTCATGTGCATGCTCTTTTTCATGGATATGATCTTGATGTTTCATAACAAACTCCTTTCGAGAGCGAATACTATAATATGTGATATAGTAAACACCTTAAAGTAACTATAAGGTCAAGCGATAAGGAGAATTCATATGAATATTGGCCGATTATCACAATTAACAGGAGTTTCTACTGAAACTATTCGTTACTATGAAAAAGAACTGTTAATGCCACCAGCGGAGCGTTCTGCCAATAATTACCGTATTTATAATCAGCAACATGTTGAGCGCTTAACCTTCATTAAAAATTGTCGATCATTTGATATGACCCATGAAGAAATTCATCAAATTTTGAATGAAGTGAATCAACCGAATAGTGATTGCAGTGCGATTAATCACATCATTAAAGATCATCTCGCTCATTTGGATGAACGCATTCAAGAGTTGTTACATCTCAAAGAAAAGCTCACAAGTATCGAAAAACGTTGCCGCAGCGCACATACTGCGGATAATTGTTCCATCATTAAAGATATCGCAAGTTTAGAAGATGTGCCGAGCCGAAATACTCATTTAGGTTAATCCTTCATGCAATAAAAAAGGCGCTCTAAGCGCCTTTTCATCATATTACTAGCAATTAATTATTCGTATAAGTAACGAGCAATCATTGTCATATCGTCCACAGGACCAATATCTGTATGAACGATATAGCCTGAACCACGCGCAACATCAATCACTTCACCTTTATCATTCTTCATTTCGCCCAACACAACTTCACGATTGCCATGTTGATTGATGATTTCAATACGGTCGCCTGTTGAGNTCGCAAGTTTAGAAGATGTGCCGAGCCGAAATACTCATTTAGGTTAATCCTTCATGCAATAAAAAAGGCGCTCTAAGCGCCTTTTCATCATATTACTAGCAATTAATTATTCGTATAAGTAACGAGCAATCATTGTCATATCGTCCACAGGACCAATATCTGTATGAACGATATAGCCTGAACCACGCGCAACATCAATCACTTCACCTTTATCATTCTTCATTTCGCCCAACACAACTTCACGATTGCCATGTTGATTGATGATTTCAATACGGTCGCCTGTTGAGAATTTATTCTTCGCTTCCAATACTGTGATACCAGTTTCAGGATCGTATGACTTCACTTCTGCAACATATTGTTGACGAGAATGGATACTGTTGCCTGTTAAATAGTTTTGGTAAGCATGTGGCATGTGACGTTGTAAGAAGCCTTCTGTATAACCTCGGTTTGCTAAGCCATCTAACTTGCCATATAACTCTGGGTTGAATTCACGGCCTGCAACAGCATCTTCAATCGCTTGACGATACAATTGTGCTGTACGCGCAACATAGTAAGGTGATTTTGTACGGCCTTCGATTTTCAATGAGTCTACGCCGATTTCAATCAATGTTTGTACATGGTGAATCGCACGTAAATCACGCGAGTTCATGATGTATGTACCATTTTCATCTTCGCTGATTTCCATCCATTCACCTTTACGCTGGCTATTTTCTTGGATCAAATATGAGCGATCAGCTTCAGGATGAGGATTGTAACCTTCAGGCGCATCAAACGCTGAACGATTCAGTTCATCTTGAAGATATTTCATTGGATCATCAGGTTCTTTAGGCTGCACATGATTGCTACCACCTGTATAGATATTCACTAGATCAGCATTCTTTGGTACTAATTCACCTTCAGCTGTTTCTTTAGCATCTGTTAAGCCATAATTCCAACGACAAGCATTTGTACAAGTACCTTGGTTTGCATCACGGTGATTAAAGTAACCCGATAACAAACAACGACCAGAATAAGCAATACACAATGCACCATGAACAAATACTTCCAACTCCATATCTGGACATTCTTGGCGAATCTCATGGATCTCATTCAATGATAATTCACGCGATAGAATTACACGCGTTAAACCTTGCTTCTGCCAGAATTTAACTGTTGCACTATTCACTGCGTTCGATTGTACAGACAAGTGAATGTCCATTTCTGGCCAGCGCTCACGCACCATCATGATTAAACCAGGATCTGCCATGATCAAAGCATCAGGGCCTAACTCAATGATGGGTGCTAAATCATCTACGAATGTTTTTAGTTTTGCACCATGTGGCATTGTGTTCAATGCAACAAATAACTTTTTGCCATGTTCATGGGCATAATCGATACCCATTTTCATGCGCTCTTCATTTTTGAAGTCGTTATTACGTACGCGCAAACTATAGCGAGGCAAGCCCGCATAAACCGCATCTGCACCATAGGCAAATGCATAACGTAGATTTTCAAACGTGCCCGCAGGCGCTAACAATTCAACTTGTCTTTGTGTCATAAAAATTATCCTTTCAGGGGATGAAGGCGTATAGCCAAAAGGCGAATATTATACCTGAAAAATAATTTATTGCCCCTGCTTTAACTTCGTGAGATATCGCACAATGACAAAATATGCAATTGCACCATACACAGCAATCAGGGCAATCAGGTTCATCAATTGAGATTTCACATGCTCTAAAGTCGCACCCATTTGATTCAAATGTACCAATCCTTCAATGGAAGATGTGGATGGCAAAATACGTGCAAGAACTAAGAACAGATCTGGCATTAAATATTGTGGCCATGACATTCCTGAGAAAAAGAAGAAAATCATACTAAAAGGCAGTACTAACAAGAAAAGATTATCCATTTTTTTAAATAAAACAGATGCACTTAATGCCAGCATAATGACTGCACTCAAAAAGAAAAAGCCAAAAACAGCCAAGTCCATGATGCTACTTAATCTCGGTAGTTGATACCAATAAGGTGCAAATAGCATGAAGATCCAATAGGCAAATGATGCATAAAATAGATAAGCAATGTATTTACCAAACAGTGTCGCAAAACCTAATTGCCCAATAGATAACGTACTATTTTTGACTAAATCTAAATCAAATTGAGATCGACGACTTAAAACACACGCCAACATTATGCCCAACCAAATGCTTTGATGCAGAATCAAAACATATGCAGGTGGAATGATGTAAGTCGCATAACCTGCTTGTGGATTGAACAACTGCACATTGACAGGATTAAAGGGCGCACTGTTGCCCATAGCAATTGCTGGATCAACGCCCATTGCAATCTGCTTATCCACCAAAATATCACGATTCATCGCCATCACAACAGATGAAACTGCTGTTGCAGCACTGTTATAAATCATGACATAACTGGCATCACCATAAAACACAACAGCATCACGATGCCCCTTCAAAATGTTCTGTTCAAAATCAAAAGGAATGACGATGATTCCGTAAATTTTACGTTGCTTCAGTAACTCTTTTGCTTCGCCAATGTTTTCAACTTCATCGACAATTTTTAGAGAATCTGTTGCATCTAAATTACGCAATAATTCACGGCTCATTGTCGTTTGGTTTTGATCCATCACAGCAATTGGTACATCACGTACTTCTTCGTTGTTATATGGAATCGGATAGAAAAAGAAATATGTAACTAATCCTATAATCAAAACAGAAGTTACTTCTTTAATGCGAAAGATTTGTTTCAATTCATTGAGCACAACTGCTAGAAAAGTCTTAAGCATGTTTCGCCTCCTGTTTTCTGAGCAGCGTGATATTTAATGTGATCAAGCCATAAGCCACAATGCCAATGATCATCATCGCAATGATGGATTTGAGTGATGTTAATAAACCCGCATCACGCAATGTTTGATCCAATCTTGCCTCTATATACCATGTGATTGGTAAAATTGATCCCCAAATTTGAGCAAACATATCCATCGACATTCTTGGGTAAAACAAACCTGTAAAACCAAATGCAGGGGATGCAAAAATACTGACAGAACCATAGTTTAATGATCTTTGTGGCAACCATAATGTAAACACAATTGCACATAAAGAAGCACTGACAATGAATACAAAAGATGCCAATATTTGTAAGAACAGTGAACCATTGAATGGCAGATCAAAGAATGTAATTAAACCAATATCCAATGTGAATAGTGACATAATAAATATCAAAGTGTAAGGTGCGATTTTATTCACCAAAAATTGGAAAATACTATCGTTATTCATGCGTAAAACACCTAATACACCTAATGCGCTATATTTATCCTGCACCGTTGTATAGGCAATGGATAACATAACAACAATCTGCAATAAAGTCGGAACAATACCATTCACCAAAGTATATGTATAATTCAATGTCGGATTAAATACAGGATGCATATCTGTCGCGATCGGTGATAATTCCTGCATTGCTAATTGAGCTGTCACACCTTGTGTACTCAATCTTTCAGCCTGCATATTCAATAAACTTGTACCGAAAGCTTGACTATACCCAACACCTAAAGTATTACCCAAAGCCATATATTGAAGGTTACTAAAACCTGTGACTTCTGGTTGTAAATTCCCTAACATTCTTTTTTCAAAATCATTGGGAATTAACACTATGCCAAAGATATCACCTTTCAATAAGGCAGACTTTGCATCACTTAAGTTATCATTTCTCATGGTTACAGCAACAGACGGGGAACCTGAAACAGATTGAATCAAAGCACGCGATGCTTGAGTTTTATCCAAATCCACCACAGAAATGGGTACTTTTGTAATCACTTCAGCATTGAACATATACATCATGCCGAAAATAATGATCAAAGGATAGAGGAAAACTGCAGCAATCAAAGGCTTAGTTTTTCTAATTATTTTAAACTCACGCCAAAAAGCAAAGAAAAAGCTATTTTGTGCCTGAGTTTTTGTCATAGGATTTTTCATAGTTATACTCCCACTCAATTATTGAGCTTTACGAGTATTCCATTTCGCAATCACACTCATGCCTGGACGCAATGTATCTAAATTTTTCACTGGCTTTGCACGAACTTCAAATGTTCTTAAGTCAAATTCGCCTGTCGCTTTTGTTGCGCGCCAATTCGCATATTGTCCTAATGCATTTAATGCTGTGATTTTTACTTCTACTGTTGTTTGTAATGCTGGGATTTCCACTTCAAATACATCACCAATTTTTGCAGTTTTCAAGAAATCTTCACGAATGTTAAATGTTACCCACATATCACTCAAATCGATCAATGAATATAATGGCGTCCCTGGGTTATATAATTGACCAACTTCCGCAACTTTTGCAGTCACTTGCCCATTAGCTGTTGCTTTAACCACTAAAGTGTCTACATCCGTATTCACTTGATTTAATGCTGCTTTTGCTTGTTCTACTTGTGCATCTGATAGATGCTTAGTTTCGATACTTGCACCGTTTTCAGCTAATTGTAAATTAGCTTCTGCTGCTAATTTTTCTTTCAATGCAACTTCATAACTTGTTTTAGTTTCATCAAAAACTTGTTGTGAGATACCACCTTTCACAATTGCTTTTTGTACACGATCAAAACTTTGTTTTGCCAAAGTTACACCATCTTCTGCAGATGCCAATAAAGCCTTTTGAATTTCAATTTGCTCAGGTCTTGTACTATAAGCAACATTTCGGTTTGCAACAGCTACGTTATATTGTGCTTCAGCTGTAATTTGTTGTGCTGTTAATGCTGGATTTTCTAAAACAACTAAAACATCACCTTCTTTAACATTATCACCCAAATCAAAGAAGATCTCTTTTGCTCTACCTTGTACGCGCACAGAAATATCGACACGATTTGCTTCTACTTCACCTTGTAATACAAATTCTTTTTGCTGATTGGCCACTAGATATAAAACGATTACCAAACCAACGAGTAATGCACCTAAACCTAATAATGTACGTGTCATTTTTTGCATAGTATATTCCTGAATTATCTAATCATTTGTTTATATCGTTATAGTATAGAGTATTTATTAATATTTTATATACACGCATAACAAAAAGCCCACTCATTGAGTGGGCTATTCGCTTATTAGACCCTGGAGATGACCTACTTTCAC
>NZ_MVDN01000002.1 GCF_002006795.1 Wohlfahrtiimonas populi
ATAATTGGGTAATCATTTTTTAAAAAAGCGAAGAATTCTACCATAAATTATTATGACTTATTATTTATATAAATATATTTATACCATGACATACTAAAAGCCCCTTTCGGAACTTGTTTAAAAAATAAATTATTTTTTTCTGCTGTATGAATGATCTATTTCAGATCTATCAAATTCTTTCAGGATAATTCTGCCATCCTCATTTACTATAAATCCAAAGCAATCTTTTTCTATGCACTTTTCAAAGTATATGAGATAAACCTCTTCATAAAGCTTCACCGACTTATCAATATATTGCTTATAGTTACCGCTAACAATTTTCTCTTTCACCTCTTGCCCAAACCTTCGACCAGACCACTCACCTACAGAAGCACTAATCATATAAAGATTAAAAGAAATTAGTGTTAAGGTAAAAACTAATACAAATATTGCTCCAAGTAAGATAATTGCTAATTCCATCTGTTTTTACGTTTAGTTATAGGCTTCTGTGTTTTTTTAGAGAAATATAATACTAGACCTATGAATATAGCAGCTCCTATCATTACCCCAATTAATATAAATTTTGCAAGAAAATTATCATTACTTAAAAATGCAAAAAACAAGAATACGCCCTGCACTATTACATAAGACATAGCAAACCATATAGGATGATCCATATTTTTTGTTAAAAAGTACAAAGAACAATATATAGAATAGATATAAGTAACTATGACTATTATTAATAACCATAACAACTGAATTTTATTGAAGCTATAATAATTATCTAAATAAAAAATTGGCGGGGTATTTAATACTGCAAGGTACGATACATTAGCGAAAAGCCCGATATAATCGGGCTTTCAGCATTCTAATTGGCGGAGAAGGAGGGATTCGAACCCTCGATACGCTATTAACGTATACGCCCTTAGCAGGGGCGCGCCTTCAGCCTCTCGGCCACTTCTCCGTAAGAAGTGAGATGTATTATAGAGAAAAAATCTCAGTTGTAAAGCCTAGTTTTGCTTAAAAAGTAGTCTTTACGTCATAATGCATACTATTTCATCAATCTATTTAAGCGATTCACGAATTCAGATGGGTTTTCCAACTGCGAACCTTCCAATAATAACGCTTCTTCATAAATTAGCATAGCTAAATCATCCGCAACGGCATTATCAGTCTCACGTGCAATACGTTCAACCAATGGATGCTTCGTATTAATTTCCAACCAAGGCTTCATACTTGGCACATCATGCCCTGCTTCTTTCAACATTTTCTCAAAGTGACTACTTAAAGCATATTCATTGCGAACCAATACAGATGCTGAGTTTGTTAAACGCTTAGAAACTTTTACATTTTCAACTTTTTCACCCAATACATTAGTGAGTTTATCGATGATTGCTTTGTCTTCATTGCTTAATTCAGGCTCTTCTTTTTTCTCATCTTCAGATTTATCATCCAAATTCACATCGCCTTTTGCGATATTTACGAATTTCTTACCTTCAAATTCGGATAAGAAGCCCATCATCCAATCATCGATCACATCTGTCATCAAGATTACCTCATAACCTTTAGAGCGATAAATCTCTAAATGCGGGCTGTTTTTCGCCGTGTTCAAGTTATCTGTTGTGATGAAATATATATTCTCTTGTCCTTCTTTCATTCTGCCGATGTAATCTGCAAATGAAACTTCTTCTGCATCATTCTCTGTAGAAGCAAAACGTAAGAGCTTAGCGATATTTTCTTTGTTCGATGCATCTTCACCGATACCTTCTTTGATCACGCGGCCAAATTCTTTATAGAATGTTGCATACTTTTCTTTTTCATCACCTGTCGCCAAGTTATTCAACATGGTTAACACGCGGCGAGTAACACCTTGCTTAATAGAATCTAATGTAGAAGATGATTGCAAAATTTCACGAGAAACGTTCAACGGCAAATCAACTGTATCTACAACACCTTTCACAAAACGCAAATAACGTGGAATCAATTTATCTGTCGCATTCATGATGAACACACGGCGCACAAATAACTGCAAACCATAATCTTGGTTTTGTTCCCACATATTTTGCTGCGCATGCTCTGGCACAAACAATAAAGAAGTATAGTTAACTTTGCCTTCTACTTTATTATGCGACCACAATAAAGGATCCGCATAATCATGGCTAATGTGTTTGTAGAATGCTTTGTATTCGTCTTCTGTCACATCTTTTTTATCACGCTGCCAAATAGATGTTGCAGAGTTAATTTGTTCAATTTCAATTTCTGAAACTGTTGTTGGCTCTTCGCCTTCTTGTTCTGCTGGCACAGTTTTCGTGCGTTCAATTTCCATCATCACAGGATAAGCAATATGATCAGAATATTTAGTAATGATCGAACGAATTGACCATTCATTCAATAAATCAACATGCTCATCACGCATGTGCAAAGTAATTTCTGTGCCTGCAACTGCTTTCGATGTGTTTTCTAAAGAGAATTCACCTTCGCCTGCTGATTCCCAAATTACAGCACTATCTTCTGGCTCACCAGCTTTACGCGTTGTTAATGTTACTTTGTCTGCAACAATGAATGCAGAATAGAAACCCACACCAAACTGGCCAATCAAGTTAGATACATCTTTTTGATTTTCTTCTAATTTTTCTAAAAATGCTTTCGTGCCTGATTTGGCGATTGTACCAATATTTTCAATCACTTCATCACGATTCATACCGATACCATTATCTCTAATGGTTAATGTTTTTTGTGTAGCATCCATTGTGATGAAGATTTCAGGATTACCTTGATTCTCAATCAATTTAGCATCTGTCAAACCTTCAAAACGGCGCTTATCCAAAGCATCCGATGCGTTTGAGATTAATTCACGCAAAAATATTTCATGATTCGAATACAAAGAGTGAATCATTAACTTTAATAACTGATTAACTTCTGTTTGAAATTGCATTGTTTCTTTTTGGCTCATAACTTCTCCAGTGTTTACCATTAATTGATCTACAAATTTGATAGTTATGAATATGGGCACTGGTTTAGTAATTTCAAGAGAGAATTCTTCATAAAGCTAGACTTTTCCTTGTTATTTTTATAACTATAAGTTATATTGACTCTCGTAAATTAAGGAGAGTTTATATGAAAGATACAGCTGATCGAATCAATCATTTGATCGAAGAGAGAAAAATCTCTCAGGAAATTCTCGCAGCCGATGTGGGCATTTCACAAGCCGCAATCTCTAAAATCTGCCAAGGCAGAACTAAGAGAAGCCGCTTTTTACCACAGATTGCTGAATACTTTAGTGTGGCAGAAAATTGGTTATTATTTGGTGAAGAAACCATAGATGAAGATGAAGTTTTAGTACCATTTTATAAAGATGTGCAGCTATCAGCAGGTTATGGCGCCAGTGAATTCGATGATTATGAAGGCAGAACGATCCGCTTTACTTTAGATACATTAAGAGAAGCAAATGTCACACCCAAAGATGCCATTTGCGTAACAGTCAAAGGCGATAGCATGGAACCTGTTTTCAAAAATGGTTCAACGGTTGGCATTGATTTATCACGCAAAAAAATTATTGATGGTGATGTTTATGCAATTAATAATGATGGCTTATTACAAATGAAACGCCTTAAGCAAAAAACAGGCAGCGTGATTACGGTGGAATCTTATAACCGCGAAGAATACCCAGCTTTTGATGTTTCCTTAGAACAAGTTGAAGTCATTGGCCGTGTTTTTTGGTATTCAACTGTTATGTAATTAATATTTAATACATTATTTTCAATAAATACCCCATGATAGAAATATTTTGGGGCATTTTTTATAACTAAAAATTACTTTTTCAGTTGCCAAATGAAACACAAATATAACTTTAAGTAATCAATAAAAACAAACCCGATAAAACTAATATATTGATTTTAAATAAACAAGTACAAATAAAAGAATTCCTATAACAATATTCATAACTTTTTATGCAAAATAATTTGACACTTTTATAACTAAAGTTATAATTAAGTTATATTCATTAACAACGAGAACTTAAGGTGACACATATGATTAAGCAAGAACGTTTTCAACAGTTATTCAATTCTCTTTCACAACAAGAAAAAGATAGCATTGTGAACAGCGCGATTTCATTAAGCGAACAATTCAAAGCAAGCTCTATTGCCGAGTTGATGTGCGAAAGTCATTATCACGCCAAAGAAGCTATGCAAACCTTCCGCTTCAAAAAACAACGCATTCACCATGCAACACTATTCGCAGCCTTACAACATGCAATGCGCAATCGTATGGGACCATTAATGGCGGCTGCATAAGTGAATCCTTTTTGTTAAACAGCGAATCCTTTCTCCGTGATACAATGGTTAATTTTCACCATCACATGACGAAGGATTCACATGCGTTTTGTCCATTTAAATCTTCACACTGAGTTTTCCATTGCCGATGGTTTAATCCGAATTAAACCCTTATTTGGTAAATTAAAAGATCAAGGTGTTGAATCTGTTGCAATTACAGATATTGGGAACGCATTTGGCGTCATTAAATTTTATGAAACCGCATTAAAGAATGGCATTAAGCCCATTATTGGTGCGGAATGTTATGTGAAAGATGGCAACGAAACCATTGGTAGAATTACTTTATTAGCTCAGAACTATGATGGTTATTTAAGTTTATCCAACTTATTAAGTGAAGGTTATCGTCATGGGCAAGAACGTGGCGTCCCACATATTACTTATGATTGGTTGACTCAATATCACAATGGTTTGATCATCATTGCTGGTAAAGAAAGCCCAATTGGCACAACATTATTAACGCGCAAAGAAGAAGATTGGGCTGAATCGCTCAAATCATTTGAAGCATTTAAAGATCGTTTATATTTAGGACTTTCAAGAACACAACAAGAGAATGATGAAACATTCATCACAGTGGCTAAGCAATTTGCGTTAGCACACAACTTACCTTTAGTTGCGGTCAATAATGTACGGTTCTTAGATAAAAGCGATTTTGATGCTCATGAAATCCGTTCCTGTATTCAAGCAGGTAATGTCATCTCTGATTCTAAACGCCCACGTTTATACAGTGAAGAGCAATATCTCAAATCACCTGAAGAGATGATTGAGCTATTTGCTGATATTCCTGAAGCTATTGAGAATACAGTTGAGATTGCAAAGCGTTGTACTGTACCTTTATCTTTATATAAACCATGCTTGCCAAACTTCCCTATTCCTAATGGAATGACAATGGATGAATATTTCCGTCATTTATCTCATGAAGGCTTGAAAGATCGCATTGGAACAGATCATCCTGAACAAAAAAAATACTTAGAGCGATTAGAAATTGAACTCAACGTTATCATTAACATGGGATTCCCTGGCTATTTCTTAATCGTTGCGGACTTTATTCAATGGTCAAAAGACAATGATATCCCTGTTGGCCCTGGCCGAGGTTCAGGTGCAGGTTCATTGGTGGCTTGGGCATTGAAAATTACAGACTTAGATCCACTGCCTTATGACTTACTATTTGAACGATTCTTGAACCCAGAACGTGTTTCCATGCCCGACTTTGACGTTGACTTCTGCATGGAAGGCCGAGATCGTGTGATTGAATATGTTGCAGAGAAATATGGTCGTGATGCTGTATCTCAGATTGCAACGCACGGTACAATGGCTGCTAAAGCTGTAATTCGTGACGTTGGTCGTGCATTGGGTCATCCTTATGGCTTTGTGGATCGCATTGCTAAATTGATTCCTTTTGATCTTGGCATTACGCTTGAAAAAGCATTAATGCAAGAGCCTGAATTACATGATCTTTATGAGAATGATGAAGAAGTTAAAGAGCTCATCAACTACGCGAAGCAATTAGAAGGTCTAACTAAATCAGTAGGTCGACATGCTGGTGGCGTTGTAATTTCTCCTACAACTATCACAGATTTCTCACCCTTATATTGTGAAGAAGGCAGCGAAGCTTTAGTTGCACAATATGATAAGAGTGATGTTGAATCTGCGGGCTTAGTGAAGTTCGACTTCTTGGGATTAAGAACGCTCACAATCATTAACTGGGCCATTCAAAATATCAAAAAAACGCGCAATCTAAATATTAATATTCTAGATATTCCGTTGGATGATAAACCTGCCTTTGATCTCTTAAAATCTTGTAAAACAACTGCTGTATTCCAGCTTGAATCCCGTGGCATGAAAGATTTGATCCGCCGATTACAGCCTGATACTTTTGAAGATATCATCGCACTTGTGGCATTATTCCGCCCTGGTCCTTTGGAATCAGGCATGGTTGAAGACTTTATCAACCGTAAACATGGCCGTGCTGAAATTGAATATCCTTTTGAAGAATTAGAAACTGTATTAGCTCCAACTTATGGTGTCATTGTTTACCAAGAACAAGTTATGCAGATTTCACAGGTTATTGGTAACTATACATTGGGCGGTGCTGACTTATTGCGTCGTGCAATGGGTAAAAAACTCCCTGAAGAGATGGAAAAACAGCGTGGCTTATTCATGCAAGGTGCTGAAGAACTTGGCTTTGATAAAGAAAAAGCTGGTGCGCTCTTTGACTTGATGGAAAAGTTTGCAGGCTATGGTTTCAACAAATCTCACTCCGCCGCTTATGCTCTAGTTTCTTATCAGACAGCCTATTTGAAAGCCCATTATCCTGCTGAGTTTATGGCAGCAGTATTATCATCCGATATGGATAATACTGAAAAAGTTGTGACATTCATCGAAGAATGTGAAGACATGAAGCTCACAGTTTTACCGCCAAGCGTGAATTTATCTCATTATAAATTCACTGTAAACAATCAAGGTGAAGTGATATATGGCTTGGGTGCAATCAAAGGTATCGGTGAAGCAGCTGCTTTACAAGCCATTGAAGAGATGCAAACTAATGGTCGCTATGTTGATCTATTCGATTTTTGTCGCCGTGTTGATTTATCCAAAATGAATCGCCGTGTTATTGAAATTTTAATCAAAGCAGGTGCATTGGATGATTTATCACCAAAAGTATTAAAAATTCCTGAAAAATGTCAATTCCGCGCAAATTTATTGGCAACATTACCTGAAGCCATTCACTCAGCAGAACAACATCTACGTAATTTGAACTCAGGACAAGAAGATCTATTTGGATTATTTGGTGGTGATTCAGCACAAGATGTCATGCCAGCTAATACACATTTAACAGAAACAGATGCTTGGTCTGAGCGTATTTTATTAGAAAATGAAAGTGATACTTTAGGTTTTTATCTCACAACTCATCCGATTAATCGTTATCGTCAGGAACTAAAATCCATCACAACACATCCGATTGGTGAGATTTTATCTATGCCTGAACCTGCTTATCGAATTGCTCGTGCTAAAGAGCCTGAATCTACAATTGCAGGTTTAGTCATTGGTATCAGAAGTAAATTCAATCAGAAAGGTCTCAAGATGACTTTTGTGACATTGGATGATCGCTCTGGCAGAATGGAATTGCGCTTATATGATGAACATTTGGAACAGTTAAGCCAACCATTAACAACCAAATCGATATTAATTGTAAAAGGCACATTAACATGGGATGATTTTAATGGCGGCATGCGCATTCGCCCATTAGAATTACAACATCTTGAAGCAGTTCGTGATACCTCTGCTAAATCTCTTGCCTTAACAAATATCGCACCTTTTGAAATTGAAAAAGTGCAAAAATTAATCCAATTGATGAATGAGCACAAACAAGATAATGGCAAGCCTGTTTATCTAAAATACAATACAGATTATGCCAACATTTTGCTAAACTTAGGACAGGATTGGAGTTTACAGCTCACGGATGAATTGCTTGAGAAACTTTCTAGCCAATTCCATGAACTTTCCATGAAAGTACAATATTAAGGAGTTTATATGCGCATGGTGGATCTTAACCAACTTTATTACTTTGCCAAAATTGTCGAATATGGCGGCATTAGCGAAGCAAGCAAGCACTTGCGCATTCCTAAATCTAAACTTAGCCGCCATTTAGCAGTTTTAGAAGAAGAGTTGGGTGTACGTTTAATTCACCGTACTACTCGCCATTTCTCTGTCACAGATATTGGACAAACTTATTACACTCATTGCCAAGCGATGCTTGATAAAGCGGAAGTTGCACAAGCTTCTATCATGGAAGCACAAACAAAACCGCGTGGATTAATTCGCATTACCTGCCCAATTACGTTGCTGCATATGTCCGTAGAAGATATGATTGCGAGCTTTGTAAAAGAAAATCCTGAAGTGGATATGATTGTTGATGCAACTAATCGCCGCATTGATCTCGTGCATGAAGGTGTTGATATTGCACTTCGCGTAATTAAACCGCCCTTTGAAGATAGTGAATATGTCATGAAGCGCTTAAGCATTCGTGAACAAGTTTTAGTGGCCAGCTCCGATTTAATTGAACAAATTGGCGAAGCTCATACGCCAAAAGATTTGCATATTTATCCATCCATGGCGCATAGCCAACATCGTGATCGCAATCACTGGGAATTTGTGGATCATTACAATAATACAACTGTGATCCCATTCAGCCCTAAATTCATGACAACAGATTTATCGCTACTAAGAAAAGCTGCATTAAATGGGATTGGCATCGTTAAATTGCCACTAATGGTTGTTCATGAAGATGTTAAAGCAGGAAAATTAATACGCATTCTGCCAGATTGGCATTTCCAAGATGAGGTTGTGCACGCAGTTTACCCTTCTCGTCGTGGTGTTATCCCTGCAATTCGTAGCTTTTTAGATCATTTAGAGAAAGAATTTCTAGAGCTTGATAAATCTCAATGCTGATTTAAAATTATAACTGTATTTTTCGCATATTTATATATACAATTAACATTGTTTATTTATGTAAAATTATGAAATGAAAAAACTGTTCTACCTAACCATACCAGAGAAAATCATGCTATCTTTATTGATAGTTCTGGTTTCTCTATTGGCATTTTCTTCTTATGAAAAAAAAAATAAGTATGGTAATTTTATTAATAATATTCAAAATTGCTCTGGTGAAGCTCATTTTCATCCACATACGCCCATTACTTCCCGAGATTAAAAGTTGAAATAGGCGTATTGAATACAACAACTTCTTTATTCTGATGCTTTACAGCCAACCAATCATCCACTCTATTCAACTGTCCTGTTACCAATCCAAAAATAAATAAAGCTACGATCACGATGAATAAATTTTTAGAGATAGTTTTCATGTTTTGCCTCTTTAAATGAACAACGATTAATTTATAATTAAACATTGTATTATTAATAAATAAAAAAGCAATGTTTTTTTATTATTTTTTCATGCTCTTCTCGAAAAGCCACAATAATGCTATTGTTAGAGGATATAACAACGAATACATTTTCTGATGGTGAAATGATGAGTTTAATTACAATATGGCTAGCAGCTATTACTGATATTTTCTGGGGAGATCCTAACTACCGTTATCACCCTGTTCGCATCATTGGTAATGCAATTACATTCATAGAAAAGAAGCTACGCAAACATTGCTTGAATGATCGTGCTTTGAAAATTGCAGGCATTTTCCTTACGATATTGATTGTTTTAGGCACTTATCTCGCAATTCACTTTCTCATTGCAATCGCCAATCAATATAGCAGTTTACTTGCGACATTTATTTCCATCTTTCTCATTTACTCATTCTTAGCACTACAATCTTTAGTGGATGCTGCTAATGGTATTTATTATTCATTAAAAAATGATCCCATCGCACAAACTCGCCATAAACTTGCCATGATTGTAGGTAGAGATACACAACAATTGAATGAACAACAGATCACTAAAGCGACAGTAGAAACAGTTGCAGAAAATAGTGTAGATGGCGTGATTGCACCATTATTTTTCTTATTCATTGGCGGTGTACCATTGATGGCAGCCTATAAAGCCATTAACACATTAGATTCTATGGTTGGCTATCAAAACAGCCATTATAAAGCAATCGGCTGGTGCTCAGCTAAATTGGATGACATTGCTAACTATATTCCTGCTCGTTTAAGTTTATTGTTCATCACAGCGAGCGCTATATTATTAAAATTAGATTATAAAAATGCGTGGAAAATTGGCCGACGTGACTGCTACCAACATAAAAGCCCTAATAGTGCTTGGTCTGAAGCCACTGTTTCAGGTGCTTTAAACATTCAATTGGGTGGCGGCAATTATTATCATGGCATTTACGTAGATAAGCCAACCATTGGTGATGATATTCATCCAATTAATATCAATCATATCAAGCAAACCAACCGTTTAATTTATGGTGCTTGTGCCATTGCTTTAGTATCATTCACACTCATTTTTTTAGTATTTAAATTCGTATTTTAAAGGTTTTCAATGATTAATGGCCATGGTGATGATTATTTCAATTTTAATCATATTGAGATTAATTTCAGTAGTAACGTTTATCAATCACCAGCGATCCCTGCTTTACAACAATATTTGGCGGATCAACTCCATTTAATCACGCGCTATCCTGAGCCTGATGCTGCTTCACTGAAAAAACTATTATCAGAAGTTGATCAAATTTCTGAACAGCAACTTTGGATCACTAATGGTGCCATTGAAGCGATTTACCTTATTGCACAAGCCTTTCAAAATCAACGAACAACTATTCTAGCGCCCACTTTTAGTGAATATGCAGATGCTTCATGCATTCACAATCTATCCATTCAATATATCTCTGACATTAGAGATTTTAATGGCGATAGCGAACTTTTTTGGCTATGTAATCCCAATAATCCAACGGGCATTTATTGGGATGATGAAACACTCATTGCGCTATTTAAGCAATATCCACACACAACTTTTGTGGTGGATGAATCCTATTTGGCTTTCGTTCAAAGCGCTAGAAAAAAATCTTTTCCTTATCAACATTTACCCAATGTCATCACATTGCATTCATTGACGAAATGCTTTGCCATTCCTGGTTTGCGCTTGGGCTATTTATCAGCATCTGCATCTTTGATTCAAAAAATCAGCCATTACGCAATGCCTTGGTCTGTGAATCAATTAGCCATTGAAGCAGGTAAATTCCTCACGAAATACAAAGATAAATTTGCGGTGCCTTTAATCAATTTATTGAATGATACTGAAACTTTGCGCAATGCGCTGAATCAAATCCCGATGCTATCTGCATTACCGACACAAACTCATTTCTTTTTAGTGCAAATTCAAAATGAAATCATGACAGCCCATGAATTGAAAAAAATCTTAGGCGAAGAACATGGTATTTTAATCCGTGATTGTGCAAACTTTGAAGGATTAACACCCTATCATTTTCGGATTGCAACACAAAAAAAAGAAGCAAATGAATCCCTCATCAATACCCTACAAATGATTTTCAATTAGTACTTAAATTTCCCGCTAGATGTTGCTATATTCATTAATCTTACAAAAATATTAGGCGGGATTTAAAATGGCGGATTCACAGTGTAAAGGTTTTAACAGTCAACTCTTATCAGCAGATAAAAGCATCAAAGATGCACATGGTGCGATTAATACACCAATTTATCGTACAGCGGCTTATGAATTTCCAAGCTCACAAGCGATTGCAGATGCTTTCCAAAATAAAGAGATGATTCCTTCACATACTTATTCGCGCATCAGTAATCCTACCGTTGAGAGTTTAGAGAAAAAGATCAAAGCCATTTCTGGTGGCGACAATGTCATGTTATTCAGCTCTGGTATGGGCGCAATTTCCAATGCATTTATGGCATTGGCTTATGCAGGCAGTAATATTGTCACTTCTCCCCATTTATTTGGCAATACTTTTGCTTTTTTCCAATTCACATTGGCTGAATTTGGCGTAGAAGTTCGCTTTGTGGATACAGATGATTTATCTGCGATTGAAAATGCCATTGATGAAAATACTTGCGCGTTTTTTTGTGAAGTGCTCACCAATCCTCATCTAGAAATTGCAGATCTAGCCAATATTTCTCCAATTTTGAAAAAGCATAATGTGCCAATGGTTGTGGATACAACGGTCATTCCTTGGTGCGGATTTGATGCGAANCTGGTATGGGCGCAATTTCCAATGCATTTATGGCATTGGCTTATGCAGGCAGTAATATTGTCACTTCTCCCCATTTATTTGGCAATACTTTTGCTTTTTTCCAATTCACATTGGCTGAATTTGGCGTAGAAGTTCGCTTTGTGGATACAGATGATTTATCTGCGATTGAAAATGCCATTGATGAAAATACTTGCGCGTTTTTTTGTGAAGTGCTCACCAATCCTCATCTAGAAATTGCAGATCTAGCCAATATTTCTCCAATTTTGAAAAAGCATAATGTGCCAATGGTTGTGGATACAACGGTCATTCCTTGGTGCGGATTTGATGCGAAAAAATTTGGCGTAGATATTGAAGTGGTTTCCACGACTAAATACATTTCAGGCGGTGCAACCAGTTTGGGTGGCGCTATTGTGGATTATGGCTCATTTGATTGGTCAAAGCATCCTCGCTTGAAAAAGGTTACACCACAAGCACCATTCTCTGTTTTCATGTTCAAAATTAAACGAGAAATCGCCCGTAATTTTGGTGCAAACATGGATCCTGATACAGCATTTTTCCAATCATTGGGCTTAGAAACATTAACATTGCGCTATGAAAAAATGAGCAAAAATGCTTATGAGCTGGCAAAATTCTTAGAAACTTTACCGCAAATTATGAAAGTTTCTTACACACAATTAGATAGCTCACCTTATAAAAAATTATCAGATGAAATGTTTAAAGATCACCCAGGTGCAATGCTAACATTTGACTTAAAAGATCAAGCAACATGCTTTGCTTTTATGGATAAATTACAACTCATCAAACGTGCGACAAACCTATTTGATAACAATAGCTTGATCATTCATCCTGCTTCAACAATTTATGGCACATTTACCGCAGAAATGCGCAAAGTGATTGGCATTGAAGATACATTAATTCGCATGTCGGTTGGCTTAGAAGAATTGGAAGATATCAAAGCGGATATTCTCCAAGCATTGCAATAAGAGCTTTTATACGCACCCAAATCAATAATCCTCGCTGAAGCGAGGATTATTTTATACAACATCCAATTTAATTAAACCTCATAAATTGAACCTTGATATTGAAATGGAAAATCACGTGTGATTTTACTGCCATCCACATAAGATGCACGCGTTGGGCGAGCCAATTCAGCTTCATCAAAGATTGGTAATGGCAAACGATGATCCACCGCTACTTTATTATAATATTCATAACGCGTTGGATGCATTGCAACGACAACATTATAAATCTGTTTTTCATCCCAATTGCCCGCAATAATCGCCGCAATCGCATTCACTGCATCCACTCGATGAACCATGTTAATGCTGTGATTTGGGTGATCAAAATGTGTTTTCTTCTGCAACCAATTTTGTGGCAAGCGATCATCACCAAATAATCCACCTAAGCGCACAATTGCCACAGGAATTTTAACTGCTGCCAACAATGCTTCTTCTGCTGCTAAAACAGCATCACCTGAATCTGTGATTGGCTCACAATAAGATTGCTCTGTCACAATATTCGCTTGCTTGCCATACACAGAAATTGAGCTTGTGAATACAATACGTTTTGCTCCGCAATATTCAGCTGTTTTTGCTAAAGCAGCCACAATAGATGCATACTTTTTCACGCCATGATGACCGTTTGGTGGCAATGTAATTACCAAAGTATCACAGCTGAATAATGCTTTGATATTTGGATTTCTAAGTGATAGATCCAAAGTTGTATTCAACAATTGGCAATTCAAACCCAATGCTTGCGCTTGCTCTACGCCTTCTGTTGATGCTTTTGAGCCTTGAACATCATAACCATCCTTTTGCAATTTCTCTGCCAACGGCAAACCTAGCCAGCCCAAGCCAACGATGGAGACTTTTTCCATGTTTATTATCCAACCAAATGGAGGGATTATAGCGTAATTCTATTCCAGATAATTAATTTATAAAGAAAGAGCTATTTGCAAAAAATCACTCATAGCCCCCCAACTATGGCCACCCCAGACTCATGCGGAAAATCAAGCTTATAATAGGAACTAGCCGTACCATTTAAAGCATAATCATATCCATCAATAGTAATTATGCACCAATGTTTTTTACGGCACTCAACAATTACTTCATCAACATAAAAAGGCCATTCTTTATCATAATCCTGTCTCATTATTTTTTACTGATCTGTATTCTGGATTATGAATTCTCTCACGCTCATCCTCACTAGTACGCTTGTGCCTCCTGATCTTAGTAGCTTTATGGCGAGTAGTGTATTTTCGATAATCTTTTTCTCCGAATTTTCTTGATTGAGATGTTGAAAACTCATCAGAATATATAAGACCAAACTCACTAGCTACCAAATACCCTAAGCTTTTAGCCTCGCTTCCTAAATTATTAAAAATAATCTGTCGTGATAGTGCAGCTATAAGCTTTTCAATAATAATGACAACATGGCGAGCTATTTCACTATGCCATTCTAAATGGTTATCATTCTTCACTTGCAGATCTCTTTGGAAGTTCTCCCATAAATTAGCAGGATTCTTATCACCCGGCTTGTCACTACCACAAATTACATCAAAGTTATAATATCGTCCAAATTTTCCAAATTCCGAGATAATGTTAAGGAAACCATTAAGCTCTGCGGAATTTTCTAAAAAATCATAGTCATACTCGTATTGTAGAGGTAGAATTCCAGTGAAATACTTAGGTATAATTTCCTTATATAATAGCCTGCTCAAATTATGCCCATCATGACTTAAATATTTTGCTGGTGGAAATTCACTATGAATATTGAAATATGCTAAACATATATAACTTTTGAAAAATCTCTCAACCCCTTGAGATAACAACTGAAAAGGTAAAAAATGAAAATCATTGAGATAATTTAAATTCTGTATTTCACCTAACCCTAGCTGAATAAGATTATTTGCTGTTTCTAACTCTTCAATTAATAATATTTTTTTTATAGCATTCATATTCGATCAATACCTATTTACTTCAAAAACTCACCACATTATTCAACGATTCCTTAATTTGCACATAAGTTTCTTGCACATAATTCTCTGCCCAAGTTTGATCATCAATCACTTCAAGTTTAACTGCACAATGTTTATATTCAGGAGTTTTAGTAATAGGATCACCCACATCTAGTGTGAGTTTATTACATGCGCCAATCCACCATTGATATGTCATATAAACCGCACCTTTATTCACTCGTTCATTGAAATTAGCGCGCGTCATTACTTGCCCACGGCATGATGCAATCCATACTAAATCTTGATCTTTGATACCCATTCGCATTGCATCTTCAGGATGAATCTGCATAAATCCAGGTTCGTCTGCCAAAGTTTGTAATGCGCTACAATTGCCTGTCATAGATCGGCAAGAATAGTGTCCAACCTCACGAACAGTAGATAATATGAAAGGATATTCTTGATCAGTTTTCTCTAATGGCGGGCGCCATTCTGTGGCATATAACTGACCTTTTTTCGATGGTGTCGAGAATAGATTATCTTTATATAGCCATTCCGTACCTTGATGATTTTCATCAGGGCAAGGCCATTGAACATGCCCTAAACCTTCTAATTTTTCATAAGTGACACCAGAAAAAGATGGACACAGCATTCGCATTTCATCCCAAATTTCTTTTGTATTGGTATAACTCATGGGATAGCCCATCGCTGTGGACATCAAACTGATGATCTGCCAATCTGTTTTTACATCGCCTTTAGGCTCTACAGCTTTATTGAAGTGTTGGAAGCCACGATCAGCAGAAGTATAAACGCCTTCATGTTCCCCCCAAGATGTTGCAGGAAATACAACATCCGCCATTAAAGCTGTTTTGGTCATAAAGATATCTTGCACAATCACAAATTCTAATTGCTCAAAGGATTGCTGAACCATAGATAAATCAGCTTCCGTTTGCATTGGATCTTCGCCCATCACATAAAATGCTTTGATCTTATCTTCATGCACCACTAAGTGCGGCACTTCACTTAAGAATTCACCCACTTTATCAGGCAAAGATTCTACATTCCAAGCTTTGGCAAATTTCTCACGCACTTTTGCATCCGTCACAGATTGATAACCTGGGAATTGATTCGGTAAAGCACCCATATCACAAGCGCCCTGCACGTTATTTTGCCCGCGCACAGGTGAAATCCCCACATTAGGGCGACCTAAGTTACCTGTTAACAATGCCAAACTTGCTAAGGTTTTAACAGCATCCACGCCTTGATTCCATTGTGTTACGCCCATTCCCCACATGATCAAAGCGCCCGATGATTTAGCATACATTCGTGCGGCTTCACGTATTTTTTGTGCAGGAATTCCTGTAATGGTTTCAGAATATTCTGGCGCATATTGCTGAACCGTTTGCCTCATAGCTTCAAAGCCTTCTGTGAACTGGTTCACATAATTGGCTTTATAGAGTTTTTCCTCAATGATCACATGAACAAAAGCATTCAACAGTGCGACATTCGTACCATTTTTAAGTGGCAACCACAAATCTGCAATGCGAGCAGTTTCAATATAACGAGGATCGCACACAATGATCTTCGCACCTTTCTCTTTTGCTTTGATGACACGACGCGCGATGATCGGATGAGAATCCGCAGCGTTATAACCAAAGACCAAAATGCAATCTGCATCCTCAATTTCATTGATTGAGTTGCTCATTGCGCCGTTTCCTACAGTTTGTTGCAGACCTGCAACAGATGGTGCATGTCACACCCGAGCACAACAATCTATGTTGTTTGTCCCTACAACTGCACGTGTAAATTTTTGCATCAGATAATTCACTTCATTGCCTGGCCCGCGAGATGAACCTGTCAAGTAAATGCTATCTGAGCCATATTGATCTTTAATTTTAGAGAGATTTTCAGAAGCAAAGCTAATCGCCTCTTCCCACGAAACGGGCTGTAATGGCTCGTTACGATTTTTACGCATCATTGGTGTTGTTAAACGTGGTGTTAAGATTTTCGTATCATTGATAAAATCCCAACCATAATAGCCTTTTAAGCACAATTCGCCTTGATTTGTATAGCCATCTGCACCTTCAGCACCGACAACTTTACCATCTTCCACCATCAAGTAGAGCTTACAACCTGATGCACAATAAGGACACACTGTTAAAACTTTTTCCACAATATTCTCCCTCAATTCTATTGCGTTAAGCTCACTAAACTTTTAGCGGCAGAAGTTTCTCGTTTTTCTTGGATAATTTCATCCATAGATTTTGCATCCATGATGCTCAACGCATGCGTTGGGCAAACTCTTACGCAGGCTGGCCCTGTTGCAACTTCATGGCATAAATCACATTTTAATGCTTGGCTATCTTCCTGTGTCAAAACAGTCATTGCACCAAATGGACAAGCAATCGCACAGTTTTTACAGCCAATACACAATGATTGGTCCACAATCACAGCATCATCCTGCCTTGAGATTGCTAATGTTGGACAAACTTCTGCACATGGTGCATTTTCACATTGGCGACATAAAACTGGCAGAGTGATTTTTGCACCACGAATCACTTTTAAGCGCGGTGAAAATGTTTCTTTGGGTAACAATGTTTGTAATTTAATTTCAGAGTGCGCAACTGCACAGGCAATTTCACATGTTCTGCAACCGATGCAACGCTCCGCATTCACTGTAATGAATTTATTCATGGCGCAACTCTCTTGTCACAAATTGTGGCGGGAAAATTGGTTGAACTTGTAAATATTTAATGATGCCTTCAGCGGCTCTTCTGCCATCTGACATTGCAGTCACAACCAAATCAGCTCCGCGGACAACATCGCCACCTGCAAAGATTTTTACATTGCTCGTTTGGCAGAATTTCTCTTCGCCTCTTGGCGCATCAATCCCGCCCCATTTATCTAATTTCACATGATAAGGCGATAACCAAGGCATTGCATGAGAGCTAAAACCAAAGGCTTGCAAAATAATATCTGCATCTAAAATGAATTCAGAGCCTGCTATTTTCTGTGGCTTTCTTCTGCCTGAAGCATCTGGCGCACCCAATTCAGTTTTAACCATTTCAATGCCAGCAACTTTACCATCTTCATTCAATACAATGCGTAATGGCTGAACATTGAATAAAAATTCAACGCCTTCTTCTTTCGCATTTTTCACTTCTTTTTTAGAACCAGGCATGTTTGCTTCATCACGACGATAAGCACAAGTCACAACTTCAGCACCTTGGCGAATGGATGTACGCACACAATCCATTGCAGTATCGCCGCCACCCAAAACAACCACCTTTTTGCCTGCTGTATTCACATAAGGCTCTTTTTCTAGCTGTGCTAAATCCATCACATGTTTGGTATTAGCAGTTAAGAATGGCAATGCATCATAAACATCATCCGCATTTTCATTCTCTAAACCTGCTCGTGTATATTGATAAGCGCCAACACCAACAAATACTGCATCATAATCACGCATGAGATCATCAAAGGAGATATCTTTGCCCACTTCTGTGTTTAAGTGAAATTCGATACCCATTTCTGTAAATAATTCACGGCGATGGATAAGAATCTCTTTATCCAGTTTAAAAGATGGAATACCAAATGTGAGCATCCCGCCAATTTCAGGATGACGATCAAACACAACAGCTTTAATGCCATTCTTAGTTAAAACATCCGCACAGCCTAATCCAGCAGGCCCTGCACCAATGATCGCTACACGCTTACCTGTGGCAACAACATTAGATAAATCAGGCTTCCAACCCATTTCAAAAGCTGTATCTGTAATATATTTTTCAATGTTACCAATTGTCACTGCGCCTAAATCTCTACGATCCAAAGTACAAACGCCTTCACATAAGCGATCTTGCGGGCAAACACGACCACAAACTTCGGGCAATGAACTGTATTGATGACATAATTCAACAGCTTCTAAAATCTTGCCTTCTTTTGCTAATTGAATCCAATGGGGAATTTGATTGTGAACTGGGCAAGTCCATTCACAATAAGCATGATCGCCACAAGTAATACAGCGCTCGCCTTGTTTTTTGATATCGCATTGGTTAAAGCCAATATAAATTTCATCAAAGCATGTTTTACGAGCTTCAATGGCGATTTTATCCGCATCTTTTCTTGGAATTTTACCTAAATTATCTAGGATGGAAGATCGTTGTGGCGCTTGATATCCATAATTCCCCAACATTGTGCGTAATTGTTTTTGTTGCTGATTATGCTGAATTAAACTTTCATCATAATATTGAATCGCATTTGTTGGGCAAGCATTCACACATGCAGGACCTTCACTTCTATCTTCACATAAGTCACATTTATGTGCGACGGCTTCATAATTCAATAAACCGTCTTGAGTTTGTGCATTGACGACAGAGATCACACCAAAGGGGCATGCAATCACACAGTTTTTACAGCCAATACATTTCTCTTCGATTAATTTAACGTAATCATCTCTAAAAATTAATGCATCCGTTGGGCAAACAGCCACGCAAGGCGCATCATCACATTGATGGCACATCACAGATGTTCGAACATTGCCATTGTCTAACAATGTCACTCTTGGTAAAAAGTTATCTTTATTTTCTGGCCATATCTCATCATTGTGAGATAAGACACAAGCGGTTTCACATGCTAGGCAACCAATACAACTTAATGGATCAGTCAAAACGAATCGATTCATATCCCGCACCTGTTTCTTTTATATTAATTATTAATGTCTGTAATTTTATAATAAATGCGCTATTTACTGCTGTTTTGCGATCTTATACATGATTTAGAGCAAAAAGTGGCTGAATTTAGTCTGATTGTTATTGAGATTCATCATAAATGTTTATCAGAATCTGTCTAATTTATTTTCTTTTAGGAAATTCTCGAAATCTTCTATCGCCAAATTGATGACGATATAGTACAATGCAATCCCTGATATATATACATTTTATCCCAATCAGGAATTATTCATGACACGTTTTATCTTTGTGACTGGTGGTGTTGTTTCATCACTGGGTAAAGGCATTGCCGCAGCTTCACTTGGCGCTATTTTAGAATCTCGTAAACTTAAAGTAACTATGATGAAACTTGATCCATACATTAACGTGGATCCTGGTACTATGAGCCCGTTTCAGCATGGTGAAGTTTATGTGACAGAAGATGGTGCCGAAACTGACTTAGACCTTGGTCACTATGAACGTTTCATTCGCATGACTGCAACGCGTAAAAATAGCGTAAGTGCAGGTCGTGTTTACTTGAACGTTATCCAACGCGAACGCCGTGGTGATTACTTAGGCGGTACAGTTCAAGTTATTCCACACATTACTAACGAAATCAAAACTTGTATTCGTCAAGCAGCAGGCGATGCTGATGTTGCATTAATTGAAATCGGTGGCACAGTGGGCGATATTGAATCATTGCCATTCTTGGAAGCGATTCGTCAATTAAGCTCAGAATTAGGCCGTGATCAATCATTGTTCATGCATTTGACTTTGTTACCTTACTTACAAGCTTCTGGCGAATTAAAAACAAAACCAACACAACATTCTGTGAAAGAATTGCGTTCAATTGGCATTCAACCAGACATCTTAATCTGCCGCTCTGAAGTTGCTATTCCTGATGATGAAAAGAGCAAAATTGCACTATTCACTAACGTGCAAAAAGAAGCAGTGATCCAATGTTTGGATGCTAAAACAATCTATGCTTTACCACGCATTTTGCATGAAGAAGGCTTAGATCGTATCGCATTAGATTACTTAAAATTGTCTGCACCTGAAGCAGATTTAACAGAGTGGGATACAGTTGTTGAGAAAATCTTAACACCACAATCACAAGTTAATGTATTGATGGTTGGTAAATACATCGACTTAACAGATGCTTATAAATCAGTGAATGAAGCATTGTTCCACGCTGGTATCAAAAATTCAGTGAAAGTTAAAATTCACTATTTAGATTCAGAAACTTTGGATAATGCAAAAACTGAAGAAGAATTAGCACCATACTTCTACAACATTGATGCAGTTTTAGTACCTGGTGGCTTTGGTGAGCGCGGTATTGAAGGTAAAATCAATGCAGTTCGTTATGCACGTGAACATAAAATTCCTTACTTTGGTATTTGTTTAGGTATGCAAGTTGCTGTAATCGAATATGCACGTAACGTTGCTGGCTTAACAGATGCAAACAGCTCAGAAATTCGCTCAGATACGCCACATCCTGTGATCGGCTTAATCACTGAATTCACAAATGCAGCAGGCGAAACTGAACGCAGAACAGCTAAATCAGATGTTGGCGGTACAATGCGCTTAGGTGCACAAACATGTATTTTAGAGAAAGATTCTAAAGCATACTCAATTTATCAAAAAGAAGAAGTGATCGAGCGTCATAGACATCGTTACGAATTCAATAATGATTATTTGAATGTATTGAAACAAGCAGGCTTGAAATTTGCAGCTTGGTCAAAAGATAAAGAATTGGCTGAAATTGTTGAAATTCCAGAACATCCTTGGTTCATTGCATGCCAAGCGCATCCTGAATTCAAATCAACACCACGCGATGGTCATCCATTATTTGTAAGCTTCATTGCAGCAGCAGTTGAACGCCAAAAGAAAACTTCTGGTCAGTAATTCTAAATCTTATATAAATATCTCGCCTTAATGGCGAGATATTTGCATTTAATGAATTAATAAAATATAAAAATAATGGTTATATTATTTTATTGAGGAATATAGTTATGTTGAAATATTTAGGATTAGCTTCTCTAATGATCGTTGTCGCTGGATGCTCTAGCACAGTTGAGCACATCATTACACCTACAGATGATGTTAAAGATTCAAAGCTAAGCTGGGAAATGGAAGGTCGTGCACCTGAATGGCACGTCAGCATCAATGATCAACGCTTTCATGGATCGTTTCCTGGTCGCTATGAAGGTCGTATGATGAGTTGGGAAGAAACTACGAAAGGCAACAAAACCCACTTAAAATCCACCAATCAATTAGCAAACATTGAATTGACAGAAAAAGACTGCTCTGTAGCAGGTAAAGATTTCTCCCATTCAGCCGTTGTCAAAATTAACAAGCAAACATTTAAAGGTTGCGCTAAACGTAAATCATGAGTCGATTATCAGTAATATTATTTGAGCCTGAAATTCCACCGAATACAGGCAACATCATCAGACTTTGCGCAAATACAGGCGCAAAATTACATTTAATTAAGCCATTAGGTTTTAAATTAGAAGATAAAGCTTTAAAAAGAGCGGGATTGGATTATCACGAATGGGCTGATCTCAAAACTTGGGATAGCTTGGCTGAATGCTTAGATTACATCAAACCTAATAATGCATTTGCCATGACAACCAAAGGTACACGCTCGTTCTTTGATGTGAAATTCACAGATAATGACGCATTAATTTTTGGTCCAGAAACACGTGGCTTGCCAATGGATTTCTTGAATAGCTTGCCACATGAAACATTGTGCCGCCTGCCAATGACAGAAAATGGCCGTAGCTTAAACTTATCTAACAGCGTTGCCATCGCAATCTATGAAGGATGGCGTCAATTGAATTTTACTTCTTTGAGTTAAGTAGCTTTCTTTTCCGTTCTGCTCGAATTGTTCGGGCAGTTTTCGGATCTATCTGTAATGGTCGATAAACTTCTATGCGATCGCCATCTTGTAAAACATAATCCAACTCTACTGATTGATTGAAAATACCATAAATAGGCGATTCAATCATTGCTTTGGCTTTTTTATCTAATGCAAAAGAAGACAATGCATCTTTCAATGCACTGCCTTCTTCGATCATTTGATATTCTTGCAATTGTTCATTGGGCAATGCCAAAACATATTCAATTTTGATCATATTATTCGCCATAAACAACCTTCGCTCGATCAGAGAAAGCTTTGATCATGGAACCATACATATTCTCAAAAATTGGATTGAGCATATTGGATAACAAGCCAATCGATAAAGTAAAATCGAGTTCAAATTCTATCGTGGATTCAGTTTCTGAAACATTCACGAACTTCCATTCGCCACGTAATTTTTTGAAAGGCCCATTCACTAAAGACATGTGAATCACTTCACCATCCACCATTTGGTTTCGTGTTGTGAAAGTTTTATTCACTGGCCCCATCAAAACGCCGATCGAAGCGTCCATTTCATTTTCAGTTTGGCGAAGTATCCTAGCTGTTTTACACCAAGGTAAATATTCTGGATACTTCTCCACATCATTAACTAAATCAAACATTTGCTTAGCCGAATAAGGTACGACTTTACTTTTACGGATAATTGGCAAAGAAAACTCCTGTTACTTCTGTTGCGCCGCCTGCACTGCGGTAATCGCAATAGTGTAAACGATATCTTCAACTAATGCACCACGAGATAGATCATTCACAGGCTTTGCCAAACCTTGAAGCACTGGCCCAATGCTGATTAAGTTCGCACTTCTCTGCACTGCTTTATATGTTGTGTTCCCTGTATTTAAGTCTGGGAAGATAAATACAGTCGCTTGACCCGCAACTGGGCTATCAGGCAATTTTTGCTTACCCACTGATGGCACATAAGCTGCATCAAACTGAATTGGTCCATCAATCATTAAACTAGGATCAGCCGCTTTCGCCAATGCTGTTGCCTGTTTTACTGCTTCCACATCTTCACCAGCACCTGATGAACCTGTTGAATAAGAGATCATCGCAACACGTGGCTCAACATCAAATGCTTTTGCTGATTGTGCTGATTGCAATGCAATATTTGCCAATTGCTCAGGTGTTGGGTTTGGGTTCACAGCACAATCGCCATAAACATTTGCACCTTCTGGCATCAACATAAAGAAGATACTAGACACAATGTTTGAACCTTTTGCTGTGCCCAATAATTGTAGTGCTGGGCGAATGGTATCAGCCGTTGTATGAACTGCACCTGAAACTAAGCCTGCAACATCATCTTTTGCTAACATCAAAGTGCCCAAAATTACAGTATCTTTCACTTGTTCTTTGGCAACTTCTTCTGTCATACCTTTGTGCTTGCGTAACTCCACCAATGTTGGCACATATTGCTCTGCCACATCTTTTGGATCAATCACTTCAATAGATTCTGGCAACGTTAAACCTTGTGCAGTAGCAACTGCTTCAATTTTTACACGCTCGCCCAATAAAACACATTGTGCAATCTGACGATCATGACAAATGATTGCAGCTTTCACCGTTCTTGGTTCATCACCTTCTGGCAATACAATGCGTTGATTCGCTTGGCGCGCCTTTTCAATCAAACGATATTTAAAGAATGCTGGCGTTGTGATTGGTTTTTCTTCCACAGCATTCAATTTTGCAACGATATCATCCACTTTCAAGCTACCTTGAATGAAGTTCACAATATCATTCACATCACGCAAACTTTTATTGTCAGCAATCAAACCTAAGCAATCAATTTGCTCATCTGTTAATACTTGGCATGCATTCTCTTCGTCAGACAAAGAAGCATCTGCCATTTTGTTAGCAATATAACCTGCTAACCAATTTTTCAAGCCTGAAAAACGCTTGATGTAGAAATTCAAATATTCACCGATTTGGCAGAATGTATTTGCACCCGCATTACCTGCAAAAATTAAACCTGATTGGAAAGTCGCCGCTAAATCTAGATTCAATTTTTCAGTAAATGGATTACGCGCATTCAACTCGATGCCTTCGATCACAACCACATCGTTATCTTTTTGTGCTTTCATAACCAATTCGATAGATTTCTCTAGAATTGTGTCGTAATCATCTTTTAGAATTAAACTTTCAACTTCCGCCATATCCAAAGAAATTGGCGCGACATCATCAAAAACATATTTATATAACATTGCAGTGTCTTTATTAGCATGACTGATTGGTTTGATATAACCAACCTTCATGCCTTTGGCTTGTAATGCTTTCACTAGTGCAAAAGAAATTGGGTAAAGATTTTTGATTTGACCAATTGGACTAACAAATAATGTTTTCATTGAGTGAATTCCTTTGTTGAACGAAAAAGGATGATCCATGATCATCCTAATATTTGTTGGTGAAAATTATAGTGCGTTAACGATCTTCAGAGTATCTCTAACGATCATCAATTCTTCATCCGTGCAAAGCACCATTGCCTTACCAAATGTTGGGCTTTCGCCGATGATACCTTCTTTACCACGTGATGTTGCATTATTTGCAGCATCATCTACTTTGAAGCCTAAAAATGCTAAATGCTCCAATACTTTTTTACGTGTCATTACATCATTTTCACCAATACCGCCTGTGAATACTAATGCGTCCAAGCGACCTAATGGTACGATGAAAGAAACGATTTTCTTCGCTAAACGATAAATCATGATTTCTAATGCAAGTTTTGCACCTTTATGACCTTCTTCAGCAGCCGCCCACAATGTGCGGCAGTCATTGGATAATTCTGANTTTGCAGCATCATCTACTTTGAAGCCTAAAAATGCTAAATGCTCCAATACTTTTTTACGTGTCATTACATCATTTTCACCAATACCGCCTGTGAATACTAATGCGTCCAAGCGACCTAATGGTACGATGAAAGAAACGATTTTCTTCGCTAAACGATAAATCATGATTTCTAATGCAAGTTTTGCACCTTTATGACCTTCTTCAGCAGCCGCCCACAATGTGCGGCAGTCATTGGATAATTCTGAAATGCCCAATAAGCCACTTTTGCTATTTAATAATGTGTCGATTTCGTCCACATTCAAATTTAATTTAGATGATAAGAATTTAACGATACCCGCATCTACATCGCCTGCGCGCGTGCCCATTACTAAACCTTCTAATGGTGTAAATCCCATTGTTGTATCAACTGATTGACCATTTTTAATAGAAGTTAAAGATGAACCGTTACCCAAATGAGCACTGATGATCGCGGAATTATTTCTATCTAAACCTAATTTCTCAATTGTTTTATCTGCAATGTAACGATGGCTTGTGCCATGGAAACCATAACGTCTAATATTATGATCACGATATAAATCCATTGGAATTGCATATAAATAAGCGGTTTCTGGCATTGTTTGATGATATGCCGTATCGAATACTGCAACTTGTGGCAATGTTGGGAATGCATCAATAGTAGCTTCAATACCGATCAAGTTTGCTGGGTTATGAATGGGCGCGTATGGAATACATTTTCTAATTTGTGCAACCACTTCATCATTAATTAATGCTGAATCTTTAAATTTAATGCCACCATGAACCACACGATGACCGATTGCTTTGATTTTATCTAAATATCCTTTTTCTTTTAAAAAACCTAAGATGTAATCAACTGCTGCCTTATGTCCACTACCATTGCCTAAATCTGCAGGTACTTTTTCGCCATTCCAAGATGTTGTAATCATTGCGCCAGCTTCACCTAATCTTTCAGCTGTTCCTGACATCTCTACTTGCTCACTTGCTTCATCCATTAAAGAAAATTTAAGTGATGAACTACCGCAGTTAAAAATAAGGATATAAGACATAAAATCTCCATGAATTTCAATTTGTTATTAATTTAGTGAGCAGAAACTTTTACTACAAACTGCTCGTTTATACTCGATGTTAAAAATCTTCATCTCCATTTTGCTCATCTAAATTACTATAAATCAATATGATTTTAGATGAACATCCACTCGCATTGGAAAAAGGATTAATTGTACGATCTGTCGACAACCAAATCCCCCAACTGCGATCCTGCAACTGCCAAAACATACCTTCATCTGACTCATTGAACGTAGCCTTATTTAGCTTTTTAGTCAAATGTTTTGTGTAAGCATTTTGTTGCTTTTCACAATTCTCATTTTTACTTGAGTAATAACTAAAACTAACATCATTCAATAACCATTGACCATCCAATTTCATGTATGTCATTTCTAAACTATTAGGTTTTTTTTGTGCTGATAAAACTAATTCATCCTCTGTTTCTAAAGTGGTGTTTAATTTACCGAAAAAATTTTGATTCGCAATCACCTCATGTGGGGTCAATTGAGGCAGATCAGGATTTAACAAAAAATTACTTATATTATCTAAAGTTATCGCAGAGGATATCGTCGGAAATAATCCTAATCCAATAAATATTAATATTCTCTTATCGCTCATAATATATACTCAAAACCCACTATTTAATAATTTATTATCAAAATCATCTTGCATGAAAAACATTCCCATCAAATAAGAATAACTCTCAAATCCACTAAATCCCATTTGGAAGCCACTTATAGATTTACTATACTAAGGTTTTTCAATCCCTCAATAAGGCTATTCTCCATGCGTAAACATAAATACCTTGCAACTATCGGCATCACAATCCTCGCTTCTGTATTCTCTCTTGCATCCGTTGCAAATGCAAAGGATAAGCTCAAAGTTGTCACAACTTTCACGATCATTCAAGATATGGCGCAAAATGTAGCAGGTGATGCGGCAATTGTAGAATCCATTACTAAGCATGGTGCTGAAATTCATAACTATCAGCCAACGCCAAAAGATATCTTACGCACACAATCTGCTGATTTAATCTTATGGAATGGTTTGAACTTAGAAAATTGGTTTGAGCGTTTCTTTGAAAATATGAAAGATGTTCCTTCAGTTGTGATCAGTGATGGCATTGTACCGATGTCCATCGTAGAAGGCGAATATAGTGGCATGCCAAATCCTCATGCTTGGATGTCTGCAACAAATGCCATCATTTATATTGATAATATCCGTGATGCACTCATTAAATATGACCCAGAGAACAAAGCTGTCTATACTGCTAACGCAGAAACTTACAAAGAGAAGATCAAAGCATTGGATCAACCATTGCGCGATCGTTTAGCGAATATTCCTCAAGATAAACGTTGGTTGGTAACAAGCGAAGGTGCTTTCAGTTACTTAGCTAAAGATTATGACTTGAAAGAATTATACTTATGGGCGATCAATGCTGAGCAACAAGGGACTCCGCAACAAGTTCGTAAAGTGATCGAAACTGTTCGTGCGAATAATATTCCTGTTGTATTCAGTGAAAGTACTGTCTCTGATAAGCCTGCAAAACAGATCAGTAAAGAAACAGATGCTATTTACGGTGGCGTGTTATATGTTGACTCATTATCTGAACCAGAAGGTCCAGTACCAACGTATATTGATCTTTTACAAACAACCGTTGAAACAATTGCAAAAGGCTTTAATCAATGATTTCACAAGAAAAGTTTTCGCTCACAGTCGAGAATTTAACTGTCACATACAATAATGGCCATACGGCCATTAGAGATGTTAATTTTCATTTAGATGGTGGAACCATTTGCGCGCTCGTTGGCGTGAATGGCGGTGGTAAATCCACGCTATTTAAAAGCATCATGGGCATGGTGAAACCAACGAAAGGCTCTGTTTCCATCAATGGTGGTAATGTTAAAGATGCTTTGAAGCAAAATACCGTTGCCTATGTACCACAAACAGAAGAAGTGGACTGGAACTTCCCCGTATTAGTTTCAGATGTTGTGATGATGGGTCGATATGGCAAAATGAATTTTTTGCGCATCCCATCATCTCACGATAAAACTAAAGTTTTAGAATCTCTAAAACGTGTGAACATGGAATCTCTAGCGCATCGTCAAATTGGTGAATTATCAGGCGGACAAAAGAAGCGCGTATTCTTAGCACGTGCTTTGGCTCAAGAAGGTAAAATCATTTTGTTGGATGAGCCTTTCACTGGTGTAGATGTCAAAACAGAGAATGCGATTGTAGATTTGCTTCGTAAGCTCCGTGATGAAGGTCATTTGATTTTAGTTTCCACACATAACTTAGGTTCTGTGCCTGAGTTCTGTGATCAAACTTTGTTCATCAATCGCACAATCATTGCAGCAGGTCCAACAGAAACGACATTTAACCATCATAACCTTGAAAAAACATTTGGTGGTGTCTTGCGTCATATTCATATTGATGGTGATGATCTACATGATGATAGCGATCCACGTCGTGTTACAGTATTAACAGATGATGAGCGCCCTGCTGTATTCTATGGTGTCGATAAAAAAGAGCCACCAAGAACCAGTGCACAAGCGCCGAAGGAAGAATCATAATGTGGGAATTATTGATGGAACCTTTCACCTACGAATATATGCGTAAAGCCATTTGGGTGAGCGGATTAGTAGGCGGTACATGTGCTTTCCTATCTGCTTATTTGATGCTCAAAGGCTGGTCCTTGATGGGGGATGCTTTATCACACTCAGTTGTTCCAGGTGTTGCGGGGGCTTATGCGTTAGGTTTACCTTATTCAATTGGCGCATTCTTTTCAGGATTATTGGCTGCATTTTCCATTACTGTGATTCGCCATTTCACACGATTAAAAGAAGATGCCATCATTGGATTCATATTTTCTACATTCTTTGCTGTCGGTTTATTCATTGTTTCACTGAACCCAACATCAGTAGATGTACAATCCATCATTTTTGGCAACATTCTTGCCATTGCAGATAGCGATATTTTGCAAGTAAACATCATCATTGCAGTTTCATTAATTGTATTATGTGTGATTTGGAAAGACCTTTTGGCGGTATTTTTTGATGAAGTGCATGCACGCTCTGTAGGTTTATCACCTTTAAGATTAAAGATCATTTTCTTCACTTTGTTGAGTGCTTGTACAATCGCAGCATTGCAAACTGTTGGTGCAATTTTAGTCATTGCAATGGTTGTGACGCCGGGTGCAACTGCTTATCTTTTGAGTGATAAATTCTCCCACATCATTTTAATCTCCATTGCAATTGGTGCAATCAGCAGTATTGTGGGTGCTTGGTTAAGTTATTTCTTAGATGGTGCAACGGGCGGTGTCATAGTGACATTGCAGACAGGATTGTTCTTGTTAGCATTCTTCTTTGCACCCAAATATGGCTACATTGCAACACGTTTGAAAATTCGTAAAGGAGCACAATAATGTCAGAATTATTTAACTTCTTTGTGGAACCTTTCCAATTAGAATTGATGCGTAGAGCATTATATGCAGCCATTGTGATTGCCATTGTGTGTGCACTATTCTCATGTTTCTTAGTACTCAAAGGCTGGTCTTTGATTGGTGATGCGATCTCTCATGCTGTATTACCTGGGATTGCTGCGGCTTATCTGATTGGCATTCCTGTGATCATTGGTGCATTTATTTCTGGTATTTTCTGTTCATTCGCAACAGGATTCATCAAAAATAACTCCAGAATCAAAGAAGATACTGTGATGGGGATTTTATTCTCAGGGATGTTTGCCATCGGCATCATTATGGTGACAAAGATCCACACCAACATTCACTTATCTCACATTCTATTTGGTAATATTTTGGGTATCACAAAAAATGAGTTCATTTTTACAGTGATCATCAGTGCCGTGATCAGCATCATCATCTTATTGAAGCTCAAAGATTTCATCCTATTTTGCTTTGATGCAACACAAGCCAAAGTTGTGGGTTTACCTGTAACATTCTTGCATTACCTATTGCTCTCTATGCTCTCTTTAACGATTGTCACAACGTTACAAGCAGCCGGGATTGTATTAGTGATTGCCATGTTAATTTCACCAGGCATTACTGCATTTTTATTGACTAAACGCTTTGAGTTTATGTTAGTGATTGCTGTATTTGTTTCAGTGATTGCGTCCATCATCGGTACAATCATCAGCTACCATTTAGATGCTGATACAGGCCCTTCTATCGTAATTGTACAAGCAATTATCTTTGTGCTCGCTTATATCCTAAGTTTAATTCTACGTGCAAAAAAGCCACAACATGCATAGCATGCTGTGGCTTTGCCACTTCTTTATGATCTCTGATTAAACTAACGCATCTGCAGCTTCAATCAATAAATCACTTAAGAACCAATACGCAAAGCTGAAATAGATCACAACGCCCAAGAAATCCATAATAGACGTCAACATTGGTGAGCTTAATGTTGCAGGGTCAATATTGAAACGTTTTGCGATGAATGGTAAGAAAATACCGATCAAACCACCCACAAATGTTACAGTAATCATCGATAAACCAATGATCATCAATACTTCTACGCTGATGCCTGATTTAAAGAAATATGCCAATATAACTTCTACAGTTGCAACTGTTACACCCAACATTAAAGCAACTGGCACTTCCTTCTTAAAGACAAACCAGATATCTTTCCATTTCAATGTTAAATCACCCAATGCCATCGAACGAATAACAAGTGTTGCGGATTGGCTGCCGGTATTACCACCCATATCCACAATTGGCGCTAAGAATGCAGCCAAGATAATCACTTCAGATAATATCTCTTCCTGCTTTGCCACAAATGCACTCGTGAATACGCCGAAAATCGTTAAGATGATTAACCAGAAACCACGCACAGAGAACATACGCCAAAAGCTTGAATATTCATAGTCCAATTCAGGACCTGACATTGGCACGTTACCACCAAGTTTTGCAAATGAATCCGCTGTTGATTCACGCAAACGCTCCATCGCGTCATCCATAGTCACAATACCCACTAAATGGCCATAGCCATCCGTAACTGGCAAAGCTTCTAAGTTATAACGTTCAATTAATTCAACAGCCACTCTATCTTTATCTTCTGCTCTTGCTTGGATGATATCTTTCACCATGATGTCTTTAATGCAATCATCATCGTTACTCATCAATAGATCTTGTAAAGATAAAACGCCCACTAAATGGCGATATTCATCTGTAACGTAGATCATAGATAATGCTTCTTTTGTGCGTGCATCAATACGAACTTTCGCCCAAGTATCACGCACAGTTGCTGTTTCTGCAATATTGACATAATCCGCTGTTGTCATCGCACCCACAGTACCTTCAGGATAAGATGACAATTCAACAATCGCATCACGCTCTTCTTTATCCAAGGCAGGTAAGATTTGACGGCGCTGCTCAGTATTCAACATCACAAACAAGCTTACTTGCTCATCTGATGGTAAATCTTCAAATAATCGCCCCAATGTTCCGATGGATAAATGTGGCACAAAGCGAAGCTTTTCTTCTTCTTCAAACTCTTCAAACAAATAAGATAAGTTTGCTGAATCCAATTTTTCTAATAATGCGACAACTGCTTCTGTAGGAAATTCTTCCACAACATCTGCAATATCAATGGCTTTAGTATTTTTGACAAGCTCGATGAATGCTTCTGCATCACCTGCTTCAATGATTGGCTCTAAATAGAAATATAAATTGGATTGTTGATAAACACTCATTGTAGCTCCTTAGTTATAGAATGCAGGAGACCATGGGTTAGACATCACCCACATCTAATATTAATAGATAATATTTTACCATTTAATATTAGATATAAGTGAACTATAACAATAGATCTTCAGATTGCCTGAAGATTGGAAAAACTCTCAGGACTTAGCTGTTGATCGTATGATCAAAACACAAGGATATGATCGGGTCCTCATCCACGGAATTTTTCTCCAAATAATAAAAAACCGTATTATACAGATTCGCATAAAAATGTAACGACTTTTATTTACAAAAATAAACAAAACGCCTATTTAATCTCATTCAACAATTTTCCTGATAAAATCATAGCTACGAATGTGAAAGCACCACAAAGGAACAAACATGAATAATAAATTGCAACCATTTACACTCTCATTGCTTCTAATCTCCTCTTCATTGAGCATGAGCTATGCCAGTCAACATGTTGAAAAATGTTTTGAAACCAATGAAGGCTTAGAAATTTGCGTTAAACAAAAAGCAAACAATACAGCTTCTAATTTTACACAAANCTCCAAATAATAAAAAACCGTATTATACAGATTCGCATAAAAATGTAACGACTTTTATTTACAAAAATAAACAAAACGCCTATTTAATCTCATTCAACAATTTTCCTGATAAAATCATAGCTACGAATGTGAAAGCACCACAAAGGAACAAACATGAATAATAAATTGCAACCATTTACACTCTCATTGCTTCTAATCTCCTCTTCATTGAGCATGAGCTATGCCAGTCAACATGTTGAAAAATGTTTTGAAACCAATGAAGGCTTAGAAATTTGCGTTAAACAAAAAGCAAACAATACAGCTTCTAATTTTACACAAAAAGATGCAGATCAATTAGCAGAATCCCTACCGAAACTCAGTAGTAAACAAATTACTGCCTTACAATTACTAGTGCAAAGCCAACAAGGTAAAGCATTATCCAATCAAGATGTACAAGAGCTAGCATCTTCATTGCCAAAATTACCTGATGCTTATGTGAATGCTTTAGCACTATATTTGCAAAGCAGTGAATCAGGCACAGCTAATCCTAAAGAAGTTGAAAAAGTTCTAACAGAAGTCTTTAATATTCCGACAGAATATCAAAGCTCGTTACAAGCGGGATTAAAATTGATTTCAGAAAAAGATCCAAGCGAAACCGATGTTGTCAATTTAGTGACACAATTGATGAAAGCCAATGATGTTCCCGATGAATTTGGTAATACATTACAAAGCTACTTCACAATGATCAATGAAGAGGATAATCAAAAAGCTGAAGATCAATTCATGAAGGCTGGCGTTGGTTTATTAAAATTCATCATCAAAGAATCTAAAAACAGTGATGATACAAATGAAGTTAAAACACCACAAATTCAACCGCAATAATTTTTACTCAATAAAAAAGGCTTAGTCATTCAACCAAGCCTTTTTTATACTTTTATTTCTAGTTTGCTGGCGCTGGTTGTGCTGTATTTTCAGCTGGTGTCGCTTCTCCTGCTGCAGGAGCAGATCCACCTTCACCTGGTAACGTTACAAAGCCGATATTACCTAAACCTGCTTTACTCAATGAAGTAATCGTTTTCGCTACGATCTCATAAGGCACTTTAATGTCCACATGAAATTGAACCAAAGGATTGTATTCAGGGCCATTCTTAGCTTGTGCTTCTGACTTCAATGTTGTTAAAGTCGTTAAGACTGCTTCATCAGTACCCATTTTAACTTCATTGATATGAACTTCAGATTCACCATTGATTGCAACCAAAATTGGCTTATTTTCAGCTTGATCAGGTGTTGTTTTCTCTTTTAAATCCACCGCTTCTGGTAATTTTAATTGAACTGACTGTGTTACTAATGGTGCTGTTAGAATGAAAATTACTAACAGAACTAACATCACGTCAATCAAAGGCACCATATTAATTTCAGCACGGGCACGCGAGTTAGTACCTCGTAAACGTCCAAATGCCATGATTAAGCTCCTTTTGTTTGGCTCTTATCGCAACAATCATTTTTGCAATGAACACATTCGCCACCTAATAGATTCAATAATTCATATGCAAATGAATCTAAAGCGCCCACTGTTACTTGATTACGTCTAATCACCCAGCTATGTGCTAATACTGCTGGGATCGCAACTGCCAAACCAACACCTGTCATGATCAATGCTTCACCCACTGGGCCAGCGATTTTATCGATTGTACCTGCGCCCGTTGAACCAATTTCAATCAAAGCATGGTAAATACCATAAACTGTACCGAATAAACCAACAAATGGTGCGGTTGCAGCAATTGCTGCCAACGCTGTCACACCATTTTCACAGCGCAAATTGATTTCATCCAATTTAGTACTCAAAGCACGTGTAATCACTTCACCCAATGAGCCACTATCTCTCAATGAATTACCATGAGTTTTCTTATAACGTTGTAAAGCATGAACACCTGCATCCGTTAAAATCTCATGATAGTTGTTTGGCGTATGCTCTACCAAATAGCCATCGATATCATCCACCGATTTAGCATTCCAAAACATTTTTAAGAATTTTTTAGTATTACGCTTTTCTGAAATACCCTGTAATGCTTTCAAAAAGATAATGAGCCAAGAAACTATAGACATCACAATTAAGATTACAAAGAGTGCTTTACTCAACATATCAGCTTGGCCAATAAAGTTTTCAAACCCCAATCCGGTGACTTCTGGTTGCATGTGTTTTCCTTTTCTACGTAAATAAACTTATAAAATTCTAAAATTTCAATTGATATGGAATTCTGACAACAATCACTTGAGCCTTACCATCCACAATGTATGGTTTCAAACGTACTTTGTGGCCTGCCGTTACTGCGGCTTTATCAATTTGATCATTGCCTGAAGACCTTTCAACCTTCACAGATACTGCGTGACCTTTTTCATTAATCTTAATCAAAAGAATTGTTGTACCGCCAGTACGGCGCATTAATACAGATCTTGGGTAGTTCGGTGCAGGTTTAGACAATACAGAAATATCTTGCATCGAGAATACTCTATTTTCCACACGCTTAGATTGACGTTTAGGCTGTGGTTTTGCCTCTTGTTTTTTCTGCTGAGGCTTAGGCTTTGGCTTCTCTTTCTTTTTTTCCTGAATTTTTGGTGCTTGCGGTGTTGGTTGCTTAGTCGTAATGATCTCTTCCTTAGACTCTTCCACTACAGGCTCTTCAGGAACTTCTTCAACCTTTTCTTCAACCACTTCCTCTTCTTTAACTTCTTCCTTCACTTCCTCTTCAGGCTCAGTGGGTTCTGTTAAGAGCTCTTCATCATCATGCTGGTTTGTCACTTCTTCTGCCGTATCAACACCTGCCAAACTAATATGATGCATGATCATAGTTGAAGGCTCCATCATCACCTGATGATCCTCACGATTACCAACATAAGTAATTGCATACAAAAGACCGCCATGAAATAAAAAAACGGCTAACATAGCGACAGCTACTATGGCTTTGCTTGTTTTGTAATTACGTAGTGGCACAATCTTTCCTTCTTGGCATTCATAATGATTCAAATTAAATACATTGTTACGCTTTAGAAACAATATTCAGGTCAGAATTATTCACATTTACAACCGATATGTCAATACAAATAACAATTATTCTCATTTAGTTTTGATTGACCTTATCATTTAATAATCATTATATGAATTAAGAATCAACTGTTTATTTACAAAAATCAATCGCCATACAAAAAAAGAGAAAGCCATAGACTTTCTCTTTTTTACTCTTAACCATAAAGCTTTAAGGGATATATTTATTGATGACCATTAATTGTTTCATATAAAAACCATACACGTTGCTCTGCTTGATCAATCCAATCATCCAATAAACTCGTTGTTGCATAATCATCGTATTGATCAGTGATTGCATGCAATGCACGTAAATCTTGGCTCAAACGTTGATTATCTGCCATCAAGATTTCTAACATTTTTTGTGCATTCACAGATGCATCATTGTTATCTTCGATTGTTTGCAATTTTGCAACTTCACCAATGGAGTGAATGGTTGTGCCACCAATTTTACGAACGCGCTCTGCTGCTGCATCCACAATGGCTAGGATTTCTGTTGCTTGCTCATCCAATAATAAATGGTATTCACGGAAATGAGGGCCACTGACATGCCAATGGAAATTTTTAGTTTTTAAATACAATGCAAATACATTTGCAAGCAATTGGTTCAAACCTGTGGTAATCTGCGCAACGCCTTCTGCCTCGATTGAAGTAGGAGCCCAACTAGTTTTTTTTGCCATTTCTTTTACTTTTGCTGATGTTTTCATAATTTCTCCCTTTTCATAACTATGTATATGTACTGATTTGATGAAATAAGTATACATCCGTAGCACTTATCAGACCATTTGATCCTCACTATGTAAACCATAACTTTTTTTAATCAAACAAGAATCTCTAATACCTTTATTATTTAAATATTTCTAATAATAAGCTTTTATTAGCACAAAAAACCATTAAATTATATTAATATCCATATGATTATAATTTCAACTATATGATAATAATCAAAAAATAAATATTAAGTGCTATATCATTAACTTTTAAAATAAATGCCTAAAAACTTCTCTTGATTCCAGATTAATACATCTAATCTACTGATATTCATATCAGTATTAATATGCTTGTCATAAATAATGAGCGAATAACTCCTACTTCTTATCTAAATGAGCAGTGTATTGAAGACATAAATCAAAATTTCATTATAAAAAATATTAGAACAATGACTTTTTTTATACTATACTTTTTCGAAATCTGTGGGAAAGATCAATCTTTAAATTATGCCCACAGCAACAAATCAATTACATAAGATCATTAAGCAATGGTTTAATCTTATGACTCTATTGTCATTGAGCTGTTAAAAGGAGGTATCTATGCAACCAATAACAACCTTAGAATGTGCTTCTATCGCACCTTATCGTAGTATTTATTCTGAGGATTCAGCCAATGCTCAATCCCACATATATTTCATAAAAGAGATCAATCAAGCGCACACTTTTGATCGCTTTACGCTAGGATTAATACAAGAACAATTTTGTTCAACAATTTTTACAGACTCTTTTTCTAAGGAGAAAACCAAATGAGTTATGACTTAATTATCAAAAATGGCTTAGTGATTTTGGAAACAGGTGAAACCAACATTGATGTTGCGGTTAAGAATGGAAAAATCGCAGCGCTTGGCTATGACTTAGGTGATGCAGAAGAAATCATCGATGCAGAAGACTTAATTGTGAGCCCTGGCATGGTGGATGTTCACGTTCATATTACTGATCCAGGCGGTGTTCGTGCTGACTGGGAAGGTTATGTTACAGGCACAAAAGCATGTGCAAAAGGTGGCGTAACAACATTTGTGGAAATGCCATTAAACCAATTACCTGCTACTGTGAATGGTGAAAGCATCCGTAAAAAATATGCAGCTGGACAAGATAAGTTGCGTGTAGATGTTGCATCTTTTGGTGGCTTAGTACCTTTTAACTTAGATGGTGGTATTCAAGAATTAAATGATGAAGGTGTTGCTGCTTACAAATGCTTTATGGCAACTTGTGGCGATCCAACCTTGGATGGTGACTTCTCTAACGTAGATGATTACGCGCTAATGGAAGGCATGAAGCAAATTGCTAAAACAGGAAAACTATTAGCAATCCATGCAGAAAATGCTGCAATCACAGATGCTTTAGGCCGTGCTGCAAAAGCTCGTGGCGAAAAAACATTGGCAGAATATGTCGCAACTCGCCCTGCATTTACAGAAGTTGAGGCAATTCGCCGTGCAATTTTCTTCGCTAAATTAACAGGCTGTCGTATTCACATTTGCCACGTTGCATGTCCAGAAGGTGTTGAAGAAGTGATCAAAGCACGTGAAGAAGGTTTAGACATCACATGCGAAACTTGTGTTCACTACTTATACTTCACAACAGATGAGTTGGATTCAATTGGCATGTCAGCAAAATGCTCACCACCAATTCGCGATAAAGCAGCACAAGATGGCTTATGGAAATATGTAATTTCAGGCGCTGTTATCACTGCTGTATCTGATCACTCACCTTGCACACCAGATTTAAAAGACAAAGAAAATGCATTTGATGCTTGGGGCGGTATTTCCGGCGTTCAAAATAACGTTGATATCCTATTTGACGAAGGCGTACAAAAACGTGGTTTATCTTTAAAAGCATTTGCTGATTTGATTGCAACTAAACCATCAGAGCGCTTTAACTTACCAATGAAAGGTTCAATTGCATTGGGTAAAGATGCAGACTTTGTATTCATCAAACCACAATCAGCGTACACATTAAAAGCTGAAGATTTAGAATATCGCAATAAATTCAGCCCTTATGTTGGTCGCACAATCAATGCACAAATTGCTCGCACAATTTTACGTGGTAAAACAATCTATGCATTGGGTGAAGGCGTAACTGAAGGTGCAACAGGTCAATTTATTCGTCGATAAGATAAACACAAGCAACTTTTGAGAGTAGTTGTTAAAAGGAAGGAATTATGGCAAATACAGAAAATCATGAAGTCTGCGAAAAAGCAGCCAACATTGATCAATCCCTATTGCCTAAAAAGGCCGAAGAACGTACTGTCGGCCCATTAGGATATGTATTCATGTGGATTGGTGATGGCATCAATCTTGGCAATATGACATTGGGTGCAAGCTTAGTTGTAGCAGGTTTAGCAACCATGAACATTTACCAAACTTTCGCGGCTGCATTAATAGCAATCGGAATCATTTCGGCTGTATTTGCCTTAAATGATCGTGTGGGTTATCGCACAGGTATTCCTTATGTTGTTCAGTTAAGAATGTCATTTGGTGCAAAAGGTGCAATCATCTCTTCCCTTCTTCGTGGTATTCCTGCTGTTGTTTGGTATGGTTTCCAGAGTTGGATTGGTGCAACTGCCTTAAATGAAATTGTAAAAGTATTCTCTGGTCATACTTTCGATAATATCTTTGTCTGCTTCTTGGCATTACAAGCGATTCAAATCGTATTATCATTGTATGGTTTCCATGCGATTAAATGGGTGGAAATCTTAATTTCATTAGTTGTGATTGCTGCTTTAATTTATGTATTCATTATCTTATTGCAACCACATCATTTAACTAAGATCACTGATACTTGGGTCAATACTCCTGGCACTTGGGGCTTACCATTCTTTGGTTTTATTATGATGTTCCTAGGTAACTATGCTGCAATCTTCTTAAGTGCAGCTGACTATTCACGTGAATTAAAAACTGGCATCAGCGATGGTAAACGTGGGTTCTTATACTTCTTACCAATCGTAATTGCATACGGCTTTGTATTAACCATTGGTGTAATGTTAGCTTCTGCAACTGGCAATACAAACCCAGTACAAGCATTTGCGATCATTGTTGAAAATGATTACATCACTGTCGCAGTATCAGCATTCATCGTATTGGGTGCTATAGCTGTAAACATGGTTGCAAATATCGTGCCACCTGCTTATGTAATCACTTTAATCACTAAGATGAAATACAAGCCTGCGGTTGTGTTAACTGGTTTATTAGCAATCGCTGCTTGCCCTTGGGTATTAGTCGATGAAAACTCAGCGAAAGGCTTACAGATCTTCATTTTGACGTACTCAGCATTCTTAGGCCCAATCGTTGCGATCTTATTGTTGGAATACTATGTATTAAGAAAACAACAAGTGGATGTGCAGGAGCTTTACAACACATCAGGGCAATTTGCAGGCTTCAATAAAGCTGCAATCATTGCGATGTTGATTGGTGCAGGTGCAGCATTCATCGAAGTAAACTTAGCATGGATTGTTGGCTTTGTTGTGGGCGGTGCAGCTTACATGATCTTAACTAAAGTAGCTTTCTTAGATTCGCCATTCCGTAAAGGCACAATCTTTGAAGACAAACAAAAATAGTTAAATCAAATACTTTGTAATACTAAAAATGCCTGACTTGTTCAGGCATTTTTATGTTCAAATTAATAACACCAAATGCACCTTTGCCTCTTCCAGCCATAACTTATACTCCCTCTACTACAATGCAACGATTAATAAACCAATCCTTAGCCAATCCTTAGCCAATCCCGCTTCATCCAAAGCAGTTTTTAATCGATCACTTATAAACATAGATTCATCTAAACGTCAATCAGCCCAAAGATCTAAGCCTAACTCTAGGACAGAGGCTTTAATAATATAGCCATCATCTCGATACTCAAGCCCATCTGAATAGACTATTCTTTTAGAATGGTTTTTCCATTTTTGAACACTAATACTATTTTCAATATCACAACACTCATAAGCTTCTTCAATATGCAACAAATAGAGGGGGCAAGCATCTTTTATGGACTCATCCGTTACAGCATCATAAGCTTTAACTTTAATTAATTGTGAATCACCTAAATTATGTTATTTTAAAATTTTTGCTGTTGCTTCATTCACAAAAGTAAAGCCCGCATGTGCCATAAAAATACTTTTATTACATTCCCATTTTTCTTCTGGCATTTTATAAACATGATTAAGATAATCTTCTAACGCAAGTTTTTCTCGCGATCTATTTTTCTTTGTTAAATCAATATAATTATCTAATTCTTTATCATATTCAGGATTTAATTTTGCTTCTCTTTCAAGATAATTTTCTGCCTTATATTGCATCAGCGTTCTAGGGTTATTTTTTTCTGTCGATAAATAATAACCAAGCCATTCATAATCATGATTTCTTCTAGCACTGCTAACCCATACAGTTTCATTACTCATTTTTATTTTTCCTAGATGGTTTCTTAATAATCAACTTGTTATACTTTATTACTAGATATTATATGATTAATTCAAAAAGCAAAAGCCTTCTTAGATAACTAAGAAGGCTTTCTTGTTTTGCGAGTCGATCTATAAGCCGGGTTCTGTCGAGAATTATCATTCATCTAGGGATACAATCACTCATATCCTCAAGCAACCTACCCGAATACAGTGCGGATCACACTATAAGCATTCCTATTTGGTCTTGCTCCAAGTGGGGTTTACCTCAGCTACATCAAGTCACCTTGTGTACGGTGCGCTCTTACCGCACCTTCTCACCCTTACCGAGACTTGCGTCTTTAGGCGGTTTAATTTCTTCAGCACTTTCCATCAGCTCACGCTGTCTAGACGTTATCTAGCACTTTGATCCGTGGAGCCCGGACTTTCCTCGGATGATTTCTCACACGCGATAATCCAATCAACTCACACGCCGATTATCCTCTTTTCACAAAAAATGGCAACCCCTTTCATAGGATTGCCATCATTTAATACAAATATCAATCTCTACTCCTTGTGGGAGCAAGGCTAATTTTAGCTATATTTAGAATTGATCTAGATAAAGAAAATCACTGTCAATAAAATATATACAGGAATCAATACCAATACAGACCACTTCATGTAACCAAAGAATGTTGGCATATTAACGCCCGCTTGCGTTGCAATACTTTTCACCATGAAGTTTGGCGCATTACCGATATATGTCACAGCACCCATAAACACAGAACCCATTGAGATCGCCAACAATGTTGGGCTCAAGTCTGTCATTAAGTGTTGTGCATCGCCTGATGCCAAGTTAAAGAACACTAAATATGTTGGTGCATTATCCAAGAATGCAGACAATGCGCCCGTCATCCAGAAATACATACTATCAATTGGTGTGCCATTCGTATCATGAACCATATTCACGATACCAGACATTGAACCATCAGCACCTGCTTTCAAGATTGCCAATACTGGTGCAATCGTGATGAAGATACCTGCAAACAATTTTGCAACTTCCAATACAGGATCCCAACCAAATTCATTTTTACGATGAATTTCTTTAGATGTTACTTTCAATGAAATGAATGCCATTGCCAACAAAATAATGTCACGCACAATGTTTTGTAACTCAATTGGTGTACCTAAAATTGTGAATTCAACGCCTGATTTCCAGAAGCCAGAAATCAATACGCCCACAATAATCCCGCCCAAGAATAAGAAGTTAAATTTACCTTGAATGCTAAATGGTACTTTTGTTTCTGTTGCAACTGCTACATTACCTTCTTTCTTGTAGTAGTAACTATCAATTACAAAGAAGATTGCTAAAACAATAACTGTTGTGATGATCAACGGCATGAACATATGCTTCATCGTCCAAAAGAAATCAACGCCTTTCAAGAAACCTAAGAACAATGGTGGATCACCTAATGGCGTCAAGCTACCGCCGATGTTTGCCACTAAGAAAATAAAGAAAATTACGATGTGAACACGGTTTTTACGATTTTCATTCGCACGTAACAATGGACGAATCAATAACATTGCAGCACCCGTTGTACCCATGAACGATGCCAAGAATGTACCAATCAATAGGATCATTGCATTCAATTTTGGCGTGCCTTTTAAGCTACCTTCCAAGTAAATGCCACCAGAAACTGTAAACAATGCAAAGATTAAAACCATGAAAGGAACGTATTCCAATAACAATGCATGCGCCACAACATGGCTTAATTCAGTAAAGCCAAATGTGAACAAAAATGGGATCATAAACCCTAAGCACCATAGCGCTGTAATTTTACCAAAGTGGTGATGCCAAATATTCACCGCAACCAATGGAAAAATTGCAATAGATAATAAAATACCTGCAAATGGAATTGCCCATAATAAACTAGCGCTTGCACCATCAAATCCTGCTGAAAATGCTGGGGATGACAAACCCAAAACAACTAATAGTAAAGATGTAAATAGCCTCATATCTTCTCTTCTATATTGAATCAAACAGACAAGATACTACCTCAATCATTCTCTCAAGGCTACAAAAAATCTACACTTTTACTGTTTTTGATGGGAAATTATGCTTTTATACAGGCAATAAAAAAGGATCATGTAGTCACATGATCCTTGATAAACATACTAATTCTGAATGTTATAGCATCCCATACATCTTTATAATATAACAACGCCTACTTTCAGCATGATTAATGTTTATAAAGATGAAAGGATATGAAAATTAACCAAATACTTTGAAACGCTCTGTTTCATCCATATGAGATTTTTCACCAGCGCCTGCAACAATTGAACCAAATGGCATTTGTGCATGCAAAGTCCATGATTCAGGGATGCCGTATGCTTTTGCAACGTCTGTGTCTATCAATGGATTATAATGCTGTAAGCTTGCACCAATATCACTTTCTGCTAACAACAACCAAACTGCATATTGTGCAATTGCTGTTGATTCTTGTGACCATTTTGGAAAGTTTGCTGCGTACAATGGGAATTGCTCTTGCAAACCTTTAACAACGTTTTGGTCTTCATAAAATAATACTGTACCAAATGCTGCTCTAAAACCATCAATGCGCGCTTTTGTTGGCTCAAACTGATCTGCAGGTACAATATTACGTAATTGCGCTTCTGTGATATCCCATACTTTAGCATGTTCATCACCCAATAACACAACAACGCGTGAGCTTTGAGAATGGAATGCTGATGGTGCTTCGCTCACAGCTTTTTTGATCATTGATGTGATTTCATCTTTTGATAACGTTACATCTTTACCTAATTGATAAATTGTTCTACGTTTTTCTAATAAATTTTGAAAATTACTCATTGTTCATCCTTTCATAAATACAATTGATAAGTGATTAAAACTAAAATTTCTAAGTAGCGATTATAAATATTTCTTCACTAAATGCGACTGGTTTTCACCTAACAAACTGTTCCACAAATGAAACAATGATCAATCCATGAAAATATATCCCAGATCAACATTTCAAGCAGTGATTTATCGAGCTAGATTCAGTATAATGGCAAGATTGATTTTCTTATTTATTCATTCTAAGGATTTGAACATGTCGTCAATCGAACAAAAAAGTGCTAATGCAATCCGTTTTTTAAGCATGGATGCAGTCCAAAAAGCAAACTCAGGCCATCCAGGCGCACCAATGGGAATGGCAGAAATGGCTTATGCACTTTGGCATAATCACCTTTCTCACAATCCTAGCAATCCAAATTTCTTTAACCGTGATCGTTTTATTTTGTCAAACGGCCATGCGTCAATGCTTTTGTATTCTTTGCTTCATTTGACAGGTTATGATGTTTCAGTTGATGACTTGAAAAACTTCCGTCAATTAAATTCAAGAACAGCTGGTCACCCTGAACACGGTTACATTTCTGGCATCGAAACTACAACTGGTCCATTGGGTCAAGGCATCACAAATGCTGTAGGTTTCGCATTGGCAGAAAAAATGCTAGCGGCAGAATTCAATAAAGATGATTTCAGCATCGTTGATCATCACACATATACATTCATGGGCGATGGCTGCATGATGGAAGGTATCTCTCACGAAGCATGTGCTTTGGCAGGTACTTTGAAATTAAACAAATTGATCGCATTGTATGATGATAATGCAATCTCTATCGACGGCGATGTATCTGGCTGGTTCACAGACAATACAAAACAACGCTTTGAAGCTTATCAGTGGAATGTCATTGGCCCAATCGATGGTCATGACATTGAAGCTGTTTCTAAAGCAATTGCGGAAGCTAAAACTCAATCAGAAAAACCAACTTTAATCATTTGTAAAACTAAAATTGGTAAAGGCTCTGTTTCTAAAGAAGGTTCAGAAGCAACTCATGGTGCACCATTGGGTGATGCTGAAATTGCTGCTATCCGTGAAAAAATGGGTTGGACAGCACCAGCATTTGAAACACCTGAAGATGTTGCAGCTCATTGGGATGCAAAAGCTAAAGGCTTAGCAACTGAACAAAATTGGGCAGCAGCGTTTGTACAATACGAAACTAAATACCCAGAATTGGCAAAAGAATTCTTGCGCCGTATGAACATGGCATTGCCTGAAAACTTCAACGAAATCATTACTAATGCAATGACAGAAGTGAATGCAAAAGGTGAAAGTATTGCAACGCGCGTAGCAAGTAAAAATGCATTGGATGCATTGGCATCTCATTTGCCTGAAATCGTTGGTGGTTCAGCTGACTTAACGCCTTCAAATAACACATTCTTCAAAGCAAGCAAAAACTTAGATATCACAACAGGAGAAGGTAACTATATTCGTTATGGCGTGCGTGAGTTTGGTATGGCTGCGATCATGAATGGCTTAGCATTGCATGGCGGCTTCATTCCTTATGGTGCAACATTCTTAGTATTCAGTGATTATGCTCGTAACGCAATTCGCATGAGTGCATTGATGGAACAAAAAGTTGTATATGTAATGACACATGACTCAATCGGTTTAGGTGAAGATGGTCCAACACATCAACCAGTTGAACACGTTGAATCTTTACGTTTGATCCCTAACTTAAATGTATGGCGTCCTGCTGATACAGTAGAAACAATGGCTGCTTGGGCTTCTGGTTTAACATCAGATAAGAACCCAACATTATTGGCATTATCTCGTCAAAAATTATCTTTCCAACCACGTACAGCTGAAGCTTTAGCAAACATTGCAAAAGGCGGTTATGTGTTGAAAGAAAATGCAAATGCTAAAGTAACAATCATTGCAACAGGTTCAGAAATTGAATTAGCGATGAAAGCTGCTGAAGCACGTGATGATGTACGTGTTGTATCTATGCCTTGTGTTGAATTATTCCGCGCAAATGATGCGGCTTACAAATCAGCAGTATTAGGTAACTTACCAGTATTGGCAGTAGAAGCGGGTACAACTCGTGGCTGGTACGAATTTGCAGATTCAGTGATTGGTATTGATACATTTGGCGCATCAGCACCTGCTGAACAGTTGTTTGAAGTATTTGGCTTTACAGTTGAAAACATCAATCAACACGTTGATCAATTAATTCAAAAATAATTCACTGGTTGCAATTGTATTTTGAAAATTAGGTCTCATTATGAGATAACATCTTTTTATTTTTGGAGTTTTACAATGTTAAGAACGTTACTTTTATCATTAGCTGTTGTTTCTACTACTGTTGCTAATGCACAAGATGCTGCGGCTCAACAAGGCGGAATGACAAGCACATTGATCATGCTAGCTGTAATGGGTTTATTCTTCTACTTCATGATCATTCGCCCTAACAAGAAACGTCAAACAGAACATCAAAACTTGATGAACGAATTGAAAAAAGGCACTGAAGTTGTAACAAGTGCGGGCATCATTGGTAAAGTAGCAGATGTTGCTGATGGTTATATCTCTGTTGAGATTGCAAACAACGTTGTGATCAAATTACAACGCCAAGCAATCATCTCAATGGTTCCAAAAGGTACTTACAAAGGAACAACAGATAACGCACAAGGCAACAAAAAAGCTAAGAAAGAAGAAACAGTAGCTGAAACTGCAGAAACAACTGAAGCAGTTGAAACAAAAGAAAATAACGGTTAATCCAACAATTTAACCTAACGAAATGATTGGCAAGTGAATAACTTGCCTTTTCACTTTTCATATAACAACGAAGAAATAATTATGCTAAACCGCTATCCGCTCTGGAAAAACTTATTAATAATATTGGTATTGGCAATATCTACTCTACTTGCCTTACCTAACTTATATGGCGAAGATCCTTCGGTACAAATTTCAGCGACTCGTACAACTAAAGTCGATGATAAGCTCGTCAGCAATATCGAAGCTTTGCTTGCTAAGAAAGAAATTCCTTACAAAAGAATTGAAAAAGTAGATGATCAAGTTTTGGTTCGTTTTAACGATACTGAAACACAATTGAAAGCTAAAGATTTAATTGCCAGCGATCTTGGCAATGGCTATATGACAGCCCTAAACTTAGCACCCGATATGCCTGAATGGTTAGAAAGCTTTGGTTTTAGACCAATGTATTTAGGTCTTGATCTTCGTGGTGGTGTGCATTTCTTATTAGAAATCGACATGAAAACGTTGATCACTCAGTTGACTGAAAGCTATGCAGATGAAATCAAAACATCTTTAGGCGATCAAAAAATTGCTTATAAATCTGTGACTGTTCACGATTCATCCATTGACGTGATCTTTAACTCAGATGCTGAAGCTGCAAATGCTGGCAACGCTGTAACAATCAACAAGCAAAACTTAATGCAATTGAATTGGTCAGTGGATGGCAACAAATTAATTGCAAAATTATCTGATGCTGAATTAACTGAACGTAAACGTAACGTTGTGGCACAAAACATTGTGACATTACGTAATCGTGTGAATGAATTAGGTGTTGCTGAACCAATCATCCAACAACAAGGTGCTGATCGTATTGTTGTTCAATTACCTGGCGTTCAAGATACAACACAAGCAAAAGAAATTTTAGGCACAACAGCAACATTAGAGTTCCACATCGTTTATGAAAACTCTAATTTAGAAGCAGCACAAGTTGCCAATGGTTCAAAAAATGCACCATTAGGCACTAAGCTTTATCATTGGCGTGATACTGGTGCACCAATCTTATTGAAGCGCCAAGTAATGTTAACAGGTGAATCTATTGTTAACGCAACAGCACAAATTGATCCTGAAAATCGCCGTCCTTTAGTTTCTATTACACTAGATTCACAAGGCGCTGATAAATTCTCAGTTGTGACTAAAGCTAACGTTGGCAAACCAATGGCAACTGTTTTCATTGAGCATAAAGTAGAAACTATTATGCAAAATGGACAAGAAGTTAAGCGTAACTATATTGTAGAAGAAGTTGCCAATGCTGCAACGATTCAGCAACAGTTATTCAAAAACTTCGTGATCACAGGTTTAGATTCATTAGAAGAAGCAAATAAATTAGCGATTACATTACGTTCAGGTGCATTAGCTGCACCGATTCAAATCATTGAAGAACGTACCATTGGTCCAAGTGCTGGTAAAGATAACATTGACAAAGGTATGACAGCAGGCTTCTATGGCTTGGCTGCTGTAATGGTATTCATGTTAATTCGCTATAGCTTATTTGGTATGGTGGCAAACATTGCATTGGTTGCAAACTTAATATTAATCATTGCATGTTTATCATTGTTACAAGCAACATTAACATTGCCAGGTATCGCAGGTATCGTTCTATCTCTCGGGATGAGCGTGGATGCTAACGTATTGATCAATGAAAGGATACGAGAAGTTCTGCGTAAAGGCGTCAGCCCACAGAATGCAATCAACGATGGTTTTGGTAAAGCATTTGCAACAATCGTGGATGCTAACTTAACAAGCTTATTTGCTGCTGTTGTATTATTCCTAATTGGTTCTGGTGCGATCAAAGGCTTCGCAGTAACATTATCCATTGGTATCATCACTTCAATGTTCACAGCTGTATTAATGAACCGTGCGATTGTGAATGTTATTTGGGGTGGCCGTAGACTTAAATCATTGCCTGTTGGCGGCAAAGAGTTATTACCTATCTTTAGTGGTGAAACGACGTACGACTTCATGAAATATGCTAAAGCATGGTTAGCAGTTTGTATCTTTGTGATCGTCGCTGCAATTGGTTCTGTTGGCTTCTTTGGCTTCAAGTATGGCTTAGATTTTACAGGCGGTACAGAAGTTGAAGCTGTCTATAAAAACAGTATTGAAACAGATGATGTTCGTGATGCATTACTCAAAGTTGGCCTAGAAAATGCAGAAGTTCAGCATTTTGGTTCAAGCCGCGATGTATTGATCACATTGCCAATCATTGAAGGCATGAATGAATCATCTATTTCTACAGCTGTATTAGGTGCATTAGAAATTATTGATAAAGATGTAACCATTAAGCGCGTTGACTTCATCGGTTCAAAAGTGGGTGATGAACTAGTGATGAGCGGTATTTTAGCCTCTGTCATTGCAATCTTAATGATTCTTGCCTACATCTGGATTCGTTTTGAATGGAAATTAGCAACGAGTACAATCTTATCTACGGTGCATGATGCAGCATTTGTTCTCGCTGTGTTTGCAATCTTAGGTCATTATGGGCAACTACAGTTTGACTTAACATCATTGGCTGCTGTTCTAGCTGTGATTGGTTACTCTGTGAATGATACCGTTGTTGTATTAGACCGTATTCGTGAAAACTTCCGTGCAGCAAGAAGTGGCACACCGAAAGAAATTATTGATCAATCAATCAATCAGACATTGTCTCGTACGATTATGACATCAGTGACAACATTGCTCGCAGTATTGGCATTGTATCTATTCGGCGGTGAAGCAATTCATTCATTCTCCTTCATTATGTTGATCGGTATTATAGTGGGAACATACTCCTCTATCTTCATCGCATCAGCGAGTGCTTTAATCTTGGGAATAAAACGAGAAGATTTATTACCACCTAAAAAAGAAAAAGCAGAAGAAATTCAAGAAGAATCGATGACATACTTCTAAAATACTAAGCCCCAGCCTAACTGGGGCTTTTTAGATTTGGATGAATGTATGGTAAACTGCTGGCTCTATCGACATTCATTTATTGGGTACATAACATTGAAACAGGCCATTCGACGTCAGCCTCTTGAAATCACAACTGAACCAACAAAAAAAGCCAATAAGATCATTTGTAATATCATGTTTGGTGGCGTTGTTGCCATTGCATTACTCATGGTGATCAGTTTATTAACTTATCATCCTGAAGATTCAGCATGGAGTAAAACCATTGCAACCACACAAGTTCATAACTGGCTTGGTGCTCGTGGTGCATATTTCTCAGATATCTTATTCACAACCATTGGTAAAGCTGCATGGTTAGTGCCTGCCCTGCTCATTGCTTATGGTTATCGTTTAATTTGCCAAGCGGGCTATAAAAATCTAGACATCGAAACTATCATGATCAGAATCGTGGGCGTTGCATTAGTGCTTCTATCCGTCGCTTCTCTTATGAATGTATACAATCCAAATGATGATTTAATCTCACATGGTGGCGCAGTGGGCCAATTAACGGGAACATTATTAGGCCATTCTATTGGCTGGGTACAAAACTTATTCCCTGACAGCCTAATTTCTGTCACATTAAGCAAAATCATTTTATTCTTTCTACTATTCATTACATCGATCATGGCAACAGGCTGCGGTCCTGTTATTTGGATTGAAACCATTGGTGCAATTATGATTAAAGCCTTCCAATTTGCGATTGGGTTCTTTAAATCATCTAACAAAGCCGATACCAATAGTGATCTAGCCAATATAGAACATTTAATGACTAAAGAAGTGGCAGAACCTAAACTTGAAAAAGCACATGAGAAAATAGAAGAAGAATCATCTGAACCGAAACCAAATTTCTTCTCAAAATTCATCAAATCTAGAGAAAAACGAACAGAAGAAGAAACAGATGCAGATAACTTTCATACTGAGCCACAATTCAATGAAACTCAACAGAAGAAATCTAATGTTTCAAAAACTGAGCCTTCATTTGGATTTGGTGCTAATAATTTTGACAAAGTAGAACCTGATTTTACAAGCTCTGCTGATTCAGAAGAACGCTTTACACATTCATCAACCGAATCAACCATTACACCAAAATTTGAACCGCAAGTGGATGAAAATGGCCAACCTAAATTACCATCCATTTTTAAGCGCCCAACCATTACATCACCACAACAAAACAGTGCTTCATCATCAGAAGATACGCGCTTTAAAGGCTTATCTGATTGGGTAGATGAAACACAAGATGAAGCGCCATTAGTGATGCCTGCATCTATGTTCGCACATGCTTCACCAACACAAGCAATAGCTACAGAAGAAACGCCTGTATTTAATATGTTCGGGCAAAAATCTGAGCCAACCATTTCTAATGGAGTCACGGAAGAGCCTAGCATCACAACTCACACGCAAATGTGTCAATCTATGTTTTCGCAAACCAATAGTTTTGCTGATCATAGAGCTGCCGCACCATTATCTTCTGCCAATCCACATGAAAATGAACAAGATTTTAATGCATTCCTAGAAGAACTTGAAAAATATCATGCGCCAACATTCTCGGAAGAACCTTCATTCCCAACTGTGAATACAATCTCAGAAGATTTCCCAACAGTTGAAATCATTTCTGAACCTGTTGTAGAAAAAGATATTGACCTTCCAATTGATCTCCCACAAGTGTCAGAGTTTGTGGATGATTCTTATCATCAAAAATTTGAACCTGCGTTTGATCATCTTGTTGCGCCAACTCTAGAGCCAGAAGCTGAAGCTGTCGCAATGCCAACTTGGGTGCCTTTTGAACCTGAAACTGAAATCGTGCAGCCTGAATTCATCCAAGAAGAACCACCAGTAATTTCTGCAGAACCTGTATATAAACCTGCGATGGAAAATTTAACATCTGTTGAAGCACCTAAGCAAAATATTGTCATGCCTGCAGCTCGTATGCCAGAGCCAATGAGCGAAGGTAAAAAAGCTGAGCTATTGAAGCACTTCCCTATGGCGGGTCAATTACCACCATTGAATTTACTTGGTGATCCACCGCCATCACACAATCAATATGATGATAGTGAACTGTATGAGATGGCGCAATTAATCGTGGATCAGCTTAAAAACTTCTCCATTAAAGTTACTGTAGCTAACATTGAACCTGGCCCTGTTGTCACAAGATTTGCACTTGAGTTAGCGCCTGGCGTTAAAGTTGCACAGATCAATAATCTTGAAAAAGATATTGCACGTGGCTTATCTGTCACAAGCGTGCGCGTTGTAGATATTATTCCTGGCACAAGCTATGTTGGCTTGGAAATTCCAAATAAGAAACGAGAGATTGTTTATTTTAAATCTGGCTTAGAATCTCAAGAATATCAAGATGCTAAAGATCCTTTAACTTTAATTCTAGGTAAAAGTATTTCTGGCGAACCTGTATTAGCGAATCTTGCAAAAATGCCACATGTGCTTGTTGCAGGGACAACTGGTTCTGGTAAATCTGTGGGCGTGAATACAATGCTATTAAGCATGCTATTTAAAGCCCGCCCTGAAGAATTACGTTTGATCTTGATTGATCCCAAAATGTTGGAATTATCTGTTTATAACGATATTCCACATTTGTTAATTCCTGTCATCACTGACATGAAAGAGTCAGCCAATGCTTTACGTTGGTGCGTTGCGGAGATGGAACGCCGTTATATGTTAATGAGCCAATTAAAAGTTCGTAACATTGCAGGCTTTAACCAAAAAGTTCAAGATGCCATTGATGCAGGCAATCCAATCATTGATCCATTATGGCGCAGAAGTGAACATGTTTCTGATACAGAAAATCCACCTTTATTAGAAAAATTACCATTCATCGTTGTTGTAATTGATGAGTTTGCCGACATGATGATGCTTGTTGGTAAAAAATGTGAAGAATTAATCGCACGTTTGGCACAAAAAGCGCGTGCATCAGGCATTCACTTGATTTTAGCAACACAGCGCCCTTCTGTAGATGTCATCACAGGTTTGATCAAAGCAAACATTCCAACACGCATCGCATTCCAAGTTTCCAGTAAAATTGATTCTCGCACAATCATTGATCAGCAAGGTGCAGAGACATTATTGGGACATGGTGATATGTTATATGCACCGTCTGGCGTGAATGTACCAATCCGTGTTCATGGTTCATTTGTGGATGATCATGAAGTAAATAAAGTGGCAGAATTCTTGAAACTGACAGGCGAACCTGATTACATTGAAGATATTTTGCAAGAGCCAACAGAAGCCATTCCTGGATTATCACCAGAAGCTTCAGGCGTACCTGCTTCGCCATCAGATGAGCAAGATCCTTTATTTGATGAAGCAGTGAAAATAGTTGTGGAATCTAGAAGAGCAAGCATCTCCTATATTCAAAGAAAATTACGTGTGGGCTATCAACGCGCTGCACGTTTAATGGAAGAAATGGAAGAATTACGCATCGTCACACCGCCACAATCTAACGGTAACCGTGAAGTACTATTGGCAAATGATAATGACGACTTTTAACAAATAACCAATTGGAGAGAGAAAATGTTTCATGAATTACTGATCAATGCGCCGTCTATGGTTAAGGCTGTACCCATTTATTTATATCATCAGCTATCAGATTTTGCGTTCTCTCCTTTTGAGCAAAACTGGGTTCACCAATCGTTAGATAATGAACCTGAATTATTAGTGATTCCCGATGAAACAGGCGCAATCAGCAAAGTTCTAGTTAAATTTGATTCTGCTGAAGAGATGTTCTCACTTGGTAGCTTCTACACCAAAGCGCCACAAGGTGTTTACTACATTGCCAATGAAGATTTAACACTGGATGCACAGTATCAATTATTGTTAGGCTTTGCCTTAGGCGCTTATCAATACAATGAATTCAAAGAATCCAAACAACCCAATGTACAGATCTTATTCCCGAAAGAACTAGATCGTAAAAAACTAGTGAATGAAATCGAAGCGCACTATATAACACGTACTTTGATTAACCGCCCATCCAATCATTTGAATCCTGAATCTTTAGCGCAATACGCACAAAACTTATTGTCATCTCAAAAATGTACTGTCAAAGTCATCAAAGATGAAGAGCTATTAGAGCAAAACTTTCCATTAATTTATCATGTGGGCCATGGCAGTGAATTTGCACCCTGTTTAGTGGAAGTGACTTATGGCTCAGCGGATCATCCAAAGTTAACATTGATTGGTAAAGGCGTAACATTTGACAGTGGTGGTTTAGATTTAAAACCTGCAAGCGGCATGCGTTTGATGAAAAAAGATATGGGTGGCTCTGCACATGCCTTAGCATTGGCAAATTGGATCATTAAAGAGGAATGGCCTGTACAATTACGTTTATTATTGCCAATTGTTGAAAATTCAGTATCTAGCACAGCAATGCGCCCTGGTGACATTATTAAAGCGCGCAATGGCTCAACTGTTGAAATTGATAATACAGATGCTGAAGGCCGCTTAGTTTTAGCTGATGCAATCAGCTATGCATGCGAACAATCACCTGATGCAATTGTGAACTTTGCCACATTAACAGGTGCAGCACGCGTTGCATTAGGCACAGAATTACCTGCGTTATTCTCTAATGATGATCAATTAGCTTTGAGTTTAGTCAATTTAAGTCAACAAAAGACAGATGGCTTATGGCGCATGCCATTGCATCAAGCTTACAATGATTGGATCGAGACAAAATTTGCAGATATTTTGAATTCATCCACTCAACCTTATGGTGGCGCGATCACCGCAGCTCTTTTCTTAACGCATTTTTTAAGCGATAATGTGCCATTCGCACATATCGATGTTATGGCATGGAATATCCGTAATCGCAAAGGCCGTCCGATCGGCGGTGAAGCAATGGGATTACGTGCCGCATACTATGGCTTGGCTCAACATTTTGAGATTGATCTATGAAAAAATTACTACAAAAAATCATAATCACATGCATGCTACCAGCCATTGGTAGTTTGGGTGGTTTTGCTTACGCCAACACAGGATTCTCTGCACTTGTCATAGAACCCAATACTGGTAAAGTCATTTATGAGCATGATGCGAATCAACGTCGCTACCCTGCTTCATTGACTAAAATGATGACGTTATACATTCTATTTGAAGATTTATCGAAAGGTAAAATCAAAATGAATCAGCGCATCAGAATTTCACAAAAAGCTTCACAAGCTGAATGCTCCTGTTTGAAATACAAATCAGGCAAACGCATTCCAGCAGGTGCAACGATTACTGTGGAAACAGCTGTTAAAGCATTGATTGTGCAATCTGCCAACAACGTTGCAATCGCTGTTGCGGAACACATTGGTGGATCTGAAGCGGGCTTTGCAAAACGCATGAACCAAACCGCTAAACGCTTAGGCATGAAGAATACAAACTTTGTGAATCCGCATGGCTTGCCCAATGATGCTCAGTATACAACAGCACAAGATATGGTGACTTTAGGTGTGGCTTTATATAACCATCATCCTAAACATTATCCATTATTTAAGATGACAAGCTTTTGGTACGATGGCTATGAAATTAAAGGCCACAACCGTGTAAATCAAATGTTAGTGGGCGCTGATGGCATTAAAACTGGCTATATTCGTAAATCTGGCTCTAACTTAGTGACCAGTGCTCAGCGTGGTAATACACGTTTATTTGCAGTTGTAATCGGCGGAAAGAACACTGCTTCTCGTGATAACATCATGGTGAATATCATGGATGATTCTTTTGATGCATTGAAGCGTAACCGCCGTAATCCATCAATATCTCCTGTGATCACAGAAGATATGTTAGTGGGTTATGATGAAACTAAAACACCAAATCCTAAACTTGTTAAAGCATCCAATAATAAGAACTCAGTAACAATCGTTAATAATGAGATAACACCTGATATTCCAACGATTAAGCTAATTTCAACAAGCACGACAACTTATCAATCTAATCCACAATCTCCTGCTTCTATTCAAGTCGGTGCGTATAAAAACCGTAAATCTGCACAAGATCGCGCGCGCATTGCACATAGAAAATTGAAGCAAGGAAAGATAGATATTGTCCTCATAGATAATTTATATCGTGCTCGTTTGTCAGGTTTTGACTACGAAAATGCTACATTGGCATGTAATCAATTAAAACAAAGCGGTAACGACNAATTTCAACAAGCACGACAACTTATCAATCTAATCCACAATCTCCTGCTTCTATTCAAGTCGGTGCGTATAAAAACCGTAAATCTGCACAAGATCGCGCGCGCATTGCACATAGAAAATTGAAGCAAGGAAAGATAGATATTGTCCTCATAGATAATTTATATCGTGCTCGTTTGTCAGGTTTTGACTACGAAAATGCTACATTGGCATGTAATCAATTAAAACAAAGCGGTAACGACTGTATGGTCGTAGGAAAGTGATGAAAACAACACCTTTAATTGTACTGAATAAGCCATTTGGTGTGATTTCACAATTTTCTGAGCATGAAAAGCATACGACTTTAAAGTCGTATGTTTCGTTACAGGGATACTATCCTGCAGGTCGCTTGGATACAGATAGCGAAGGTTTACTCTTATTAACTAATGATGGCAAGCTACAAGCTAAGATTGCTTCCCCAAAGTTTAAAGTTGCTAAAACCTATTGGGCACAAGTGGAAGGCACTGTAACAGAGGAAGCAATTGCTCAGTTACACAAAGGCGTTAGACTTAAAGAATTCACAACATTACCTGCTGATGCAGAAATCATTCCAGAACCTGAAAACTTATGGGAACGTGTACCGCCAATTCGTGAAAGAAAAAACATTCCCACTACATGGATCAGCATCACAATCACCGAAGGAAAAAATCGACAAGTCCGAAGAATGTGTGCTGCCATAGGTTTTCCATGTTTACGACTCGTCAGAGTCAAAATTGGCAAGTTAAATTTATTTACCAAAAATTTAGAGCAAGGAAGTTGGTGTTTTATTTCACAAACAGATTTATTTTAAAATTTCGTGCTATCATTTAAAGCAATTCATCTGCTCAGCAGATTAATTTTGTAAATATTTCAGAAAGATAGAAAATATTACAATCACATTATTTCAAAATAGGTGAAGAAATATGAGCGATTTAAAAACTATTCAAGATATCGATCCAATCGAAACCCAAGATTGGATTGCCTCCATTGAAAGCGTAATCAAGACTGAAGGTAAAGAGCGAGCTCGCTTCTTGTTAGATCAGATCATTGAACGCACACATCGCGATGGCATCGAAGTTCCGTTCTCTGGTACAACAGAGTACATCAATACAATCCCTGTACATGAGCAACCAGCTTACCCGGGAAATTCCGATATCGAACATAGAATCCGCGCATATAACCGCTGGAATGCTATGGCCTTAATCGTTAAAACGAACTTAGCAGATTCATCATTAGGCGGACATATCGCAAGTTATGCTTCTCTAGCAACAATGTGGGAAGTTGGTTTCAACCATTTCTGGCATGGTCCAGAAGGCGATGATCACGGTGGAGATCTAATTTTCTTCCAAGGTCACTCAAGCCCAGGTATTTATGCTCGTGCTTTCTTAGAAGGCCGCATCACAGAAGAACAAATGCTTAACTTCCGCCGTGAAGTTGATGGTAAAGGCTTACCTTCTTATCCGCATCCTTGGTTGCAAGATGATTTCTGGCAATTCCCTACAGTTTCAATGGGCTTAGGTCCAATGCAAGCGATCTATCAAGCTCGCTTCTTAAAATATCTCCATGCACGTGGTTTGGCTGATACATCAAAACGTAAAGTATGGTGTTTCTGTGGTGACGGTGAAATGGATGAACCAGAATCATTGGGTGCAATCTCATTGGCTGGTCGTGAAAAATTAGACAACTTAATCTTTATCGTTAACTGTAACTTACAGCGCTTAGACGGCCCTGTTCGTGGTAACGGTAAGATCATTCAAGAATTAGAATCTAACTTCCGTGGCAACCACTGGAATGTTATCAAATTGATCTGGGGCAACGGCTGGGATGCATTGTTGGCTCAAGATGAAAAAGGCATTTTGCGTAAGCGCATGATGGAAGCAATTGATGGTGATTATCAAACATATAAATCTAAAAATGGTGCTTATGTTCGTGAACATTTCTTCAATACGCCAGAGCTTCGCCAAATGGTTGCACATATGTCAGACAATGATGTATGGCGTTTAAACCGTGGTGGTCATGATGAAAACAAAATCTATGCTGCTTATGATGCTGCAACTAAACATGAAGGCCAACCTTCTGTATTGTTGATCAAAACCATCAAAGGTTATGGTATGGGTCAAGAAGGTGAAGCACAAAATACATCTCACCAGCAGAAAAAAATTGGCGTAGAAACTTTACGTGCATTCCGCGACCGCTTCGAAATTCCAGTATCTGATGAAGAAATCGAAGAATTGAAATTCATCAAACCTGCTGAAGATTCACCAGAGATGAAATATCTTCGTGAACGTCGTGAAGCATTGCATGGCTATTTGCCAAAACGCCGTAAGAAAACTGATAATCCATTGCCTGCACCACAATTGGAAGCTTTCAAAGCACAATTGACTGCAACGCAAGAAGGTCGTGAAATTTCTACAACAATGGCATTTGTTCGTATGTTAAATACAATGCTAAAAGATAAAGCTATTGGTAAAAACATTGTACCAATCGTTGTGGATGAATCCCGTACATTTGGTATGGAAGGCTTATTCAGACAATTGGGCATTTGGTCTCAAGCGGGTCAAAACTATGTACCACAAGATGCTGACCAATTGATGTACTACAAAGAAGCAAAAGATGGACAAGTGTTACAAGAAGGCATCAACGAAGCTGGCGCAGTAAGTTCATGGATCGCAGCATCCACATCTTACTCAGTAAGCAACGTACCAATGATTCCATTCTTCGTATGTTATTCAATGTTCCAATTGCAACGTTGTTTAGACTTAGTTTGGGCAGCTGGCGATCAACGCGCACGTGGTTTCTTAATGGGTGGTACTTCTGGCCGTACAACATTGAACGGCGAAGGCTTACAGCATGAAGATGGCCACAGCCATATCTTGGCACAATTGATTCCAAACTGTGTATCGTATGATCCTACATTCCAATTTGAATTGGCTGTCATCATGCAAGATGGTTTGAAACGTATGATGCAAGATCAAGAAGATGTGTTCTACTACTTGACGATCATGAATGAAAACTACAGCCATCCTGAAATGCCACAAGGCGCTGAAGCAGATATCTTAAAAGGTATGTACTTATTGAAGAAAGGTGAAAACCCAGATTCAGCAAAACGTGTACGTTTGTTAGGTTCAGGTACAATCTTCCGCGAAGTTATTGCAGCTGCAGATTTATTGAAAGCAGATTGGGGCTTGGATGCTGATCTTTATGGTTGCCCAAGCTTCAATATCCTTGCACGTGATGTACAAGATGTAGAACGTCATAACATGCTTCACCCAACAGACAAACCACGTGTTTCTCATGTTGCTGAATTATTGAATGATTCTACAGCGCCAGTTGTTGCAGCATCTGACTACATTCGTTTATTTGGCGAGCAAATTCGTTCAGCAATCAAAGCACCATATAAAGTATTAGGTACAGATGGTTTTGGTCGCTCAGATACTNTTCCGCGAAGTTATTGCAGCTGCAGATTTATTGAAAGCAGATTGGGGCTTGGATGCTGATCTTTATGGTTGCCCAAGCTTCAATATCCTTGCACGTGATGTACAAGATGTAGAACGTCATAACATGCTTCACCCAACAGACAAACCACGTGTTTCTCATGTTGCTGAATTATTGAATGATTCTACAGCGCCAGTTGTTGCAGCATCTGACTACATTCGTTTATTTGGCGAGCAAATTCGTTCAGCAATCAAAGCACCATATAAAGTATTAGGTACAGATGGTTTTGGTCGCTCAGATACTCGTGGCAAATTGCGTGAGTTCTTTGAAGTGAATCGTTACTACGTAACTGTTGCTGCGTTGAAAGAATTGGCAGATCAAGGTGCAATCGAAGCAAGCGTTGTTGCAGAAGCAATCAACAAATATGGCATCGATGCTCACAAGAAAAACCCAATCTCTCTTTAATATTGACCGAATAAGAAAAGGATAAAAGATTATGGCAATGATAGATATGAAACTGCCTGATATCGGAAACTTTGATGAAGTTGATGTCATTGAAATTCCTGTTGCTGTGGGTGATACAGTTGCAAAGGATGACACATTACTGACTTTAGAATCTGATAAAGCATCCATGGATGTTCCTGCTGACGAAGCTGGCGTGATCAAAAAGATCTTAGTCAAAGTTGGTGACAAAGTTAAAGAAGGTGATGTGGTTTTCCGTATTGAAGCGACAGGTGCAGAAGCTGCACCTGCAGCGCCTAAAGCAGAAGAAGCTCCTAAAGCTGAAACTAAGCCTGCGCCTGCTCCACAAGTAGAAGCACCAAAACCTGCACCTGTTGCGGCACCAGTACAAGCTGCTGCTCCAACAGCAAACCAATCTAATCTTGATTTTTCAGGAGTTCACGCTTCCCCATCTGTGCGTGCATTTGCGCGTGAATTGGGTGCAGACTTGAATCAAGTGAAAGGTTCTGGTCCTAAATTACGCATCATGCGTGAAGATGTTGTGGCTCATGTTAAATCCATCATGTCAGGCTCTGGCAGTGTTGGTTCTATCGCGACAACGAATGGTGGCGGTTTAAGCTTGTTACCATGGCCAAAAGTTGATTTTGCTAAATTTGGTGAAATCACTCGCGAGCCAATGTCACGCATTAAGAAAATTTCTGGTGCTAACTTAGCGCGTAACTGGGCAATGATTCCTCATGTGACTCAGTTTGATGAAAGTGATGTGACAGATTTAGAAGCATTCCGCGTTATGCTGAATAAAGAAAATGAGAAATCTGGCAAGAAAGTGACAATGCTCGCATTCTTGGTGAAAGCTTGTGTGCATGCTTTACAGAAATTCCCAGAATTCAATAGCTCTTTAGATGGCGACGATTTAATCTTGAAAAACTACTTCCATATTGGTTTCGCAGCAGATACACCAAATGGTTTAGTTGTGCCTGTGATTCGTGATTGTGACAAGAAATCTGTAATTGAGATTGCTGCTGAAATGGGTGAATTGGCTAAATCAGCCCGTGATGGCAAATTAAAACCAGATCAAATGCAAGGTGGTTGTTTCACAATCTCTTCATTGGGCGGTATTGGTGGTACAGCATTTACACCAATCATTAATGCGCCTGAAGTTGCAATTCTAGGTGTTTCTCGCTCTATCATGAAACCAGTTTGGAATGGTAAAGAATTCGAACCACGCTTAATGTTGCCATTATCATTGTCATACGATCACCGTGTGATTGATGGTGCTGCTGGCGCGCGCTTCGTTGTTCACTTAAACCAATGCTTAGCAGATATGCGTCGCATTTTAGTATAAGGAACGATTATGGCTATTGAATTAAAAATTCCTAACATCGGCAACTTTGACGCTGTAGATGTCATCGAAGTTCTAATGAATGTTGGCGACGTGATCGAAATTGATCAAAACATTCTAACACTAGAATCAGATAAAGCTTCTATGGAAGTCCCTTCTGATATTGCAGGCAAAATTACTAAAGTTTTAGTAAAAGTTGGCGATCAAGTGAAAGAAGGTGATGTCATTGCAATGATCGAAGCAGGCGCAGCAGCACCTGCTGCATCTGAGCCGAAAACTACTGAAGCTAAAGCTGAAACAGTGGCGCCTGCACCAAAAGCAGAAGTTGCACCTGTTGCTGCGTCAGCATCACAAGTGATTGACATCAAAATCCCTAACATTGGTAATTTTGACAGTGTTGATGTCATTGATGTTGCATTTGCTGTGGGCGATACCATCACTAAAGATCAAAACTTATTAACTTTAGAGTCAGATAAAGCTTCGATGGATGTTCCTGCTGAAGTGGATGGCGTGATTACTGAAGTTCTAGTTAAAGTTGGCGATCAAGTAAAAGAAGGTTCGACAATTGCTCGTGCAACAGTTGATGGATCAGCATCTGCACCTAAAGCAGAAGCTAAATCTACTGAAGCACCAAAAGCATCTGAACCTGAAATGCAAGTTGCAGCAGCAACACCTGCACCATCCAATCTTGATTGTGATGTTGTTGTGATTGGTGCTGGCCCTGGTGGCTATTCAGCAGCATTCCGTGCAGCTGATCTTGGCTTAAAAGTTGCGATGATTGAAAAATACTCCACTTTAGGCGGTGTTTGCTTGAACGTAGGCTGTATTCCATCCAAAGCATTATTGCATGTAGTGAAAGCAAAAGAAGAAGCTGAAATCCATTTAAAAAATGCGGGCATTTACTTTGATGCGCCTCGCGTTGAATTGGATGAAATCCGCAACTATAAATCATCTGTTGTCAGTAAATTGACAGGTGGTTTGGCTGGCATGGCTAAAATGCGTAAAGTTGAAGTGATCCAAGGGATTGCATCATTCAAAGATGATCATCACTTAGATATTCAACAAGCAGATGGCACAACTCGCACATTATCATTTGATAAAGCGATCATTGCAGCAGGTTCACATGCGATTAAATTGCCTTTCATGCCAGAAGATCCTCGCATCATTGATTCAACAGGCGCATTGGAATTACGTGAAATTCCTCAGCGCATGCTAGTCATTGGTGGTGGTATCATTGGCTTAGAAATGGCAACTGTTTACTCTAACTTGGGATCCAATGTAGAAATCGTTGAGTTCACAGAAGGCTTCATCCCTGGTGCTGACCGTGATTTAACAAAAGTCTTTGAGAAGTATAACAAAGATCGTTTCAGCAAATTGATGTTCAAAACTAAAGTTGTGGGCGCAGAAGCATTACCTGAAGGCATTAAAGTTAGCTTTGAAGGCGAAAATGCACCAAGCGAAGCACAAGTTTATGACTATGTATTAGTTGCGATTGGTCGTGCACCAAATGGCTTGAAATTAGATGCACAAAATGCAGGTATCAACGTAACAGATCGCGGATTTATCAATGTTGATAAACAAATGCGTACAAATGTTGGTAATATTTTTGCAATTGGTGACATCGTTGGCCAACCAATGCTCGCGCATAAAGCTGTTCATGAAGCGCATGTTGCCGCAGAAGTTTGCGCTGGCCATAAACGCTTCTTTGACATCAAGCAAATTCCATCTGTTGCTTATACTGATCCTGAAATTTCATGGGCGGGTTTAACGGAAACTGAAGCGAAAGCTAAAGGCATCCCTTATGAAAAATCAGTATTCCCATGGAGTGCAAGTGGTAAAGCATTGGCAAGTTCTCGTGAAGAAGGTTTAACTAAGTTAATCTTTGATCCTGAAACTAAAACCATTTTAGGTGGTGCGGTTGTGGGTATCAATGCAGGTGACTTGATTGGAGAAATCGCATTTGCAGTTGAAATGTGTGCAGATGTATTAGACATTGCTCATACAATTCACCCTCACCCTACTTTGATCGAATCAGTGGGTATGGCTGCAGAGGTTGCTGAAGGTTCTTGTACAGATCTTCCACCTGCTAAGAAAAAATAATTTTTCTTAGTCAAGATACATCGAATAAACGGCTTTAAAATCTTTTAAAGCCGTTTTTGTTTATTATTTGTTTTTAAACTCATTATTGTTAATCATTACTCAATTTATCCTTAGACTCAATCAACAAAATATGATATAAATTTTACATAAATATTCTATAACTAATTAAATAATAATTATATTTATACTTGTTTAAAAGATGTAAACATATCAACAGAAGAGGATGATTCGCATGTTTGAAAAAATTGCCATATCCATTACTACATTTGTCATAGTAATGTTTATTGCCCTTTATTATTATCAAAGTGGAACTGATGCACCGAAAGAATGTATTGATTTACATAATGATTATATAAGGCTTTCAAAATTAATTGAATCAGATGAATATAATGAAACAGCTCGAAAGATTTTCTCTGATGAGCGAATTAGCCATATACATAACATTGAAAAGCATTACCATCGACTGTTGCAAGAACGTTTCCGACGCAGCGGCTTTGATGATTTCAAAGCCATCTGTATCAATGCAAAAAGTACAATGAATCTGCCTGAGATTATCCAAGCCCTAGAAATGCAACGCGCCAAAGACTTAGAAGAAGATTCTAATGAATCTCATCAACAATATGACTTTCTTATTTAGGTTTACATACATACACATAAGCAGGCGGGAAATTTTTAACCACCAGTTTTCTTTCCCATTCAAAATAACGAGACAAAACTCGTTCCATACGCTGAGTATATTGAAATAGGATAAATGTTCCTTGAGTTTGCTCTAAAATTTGTAAAGTTGCCTTAATGATTCGCAATGAAATTCTTAAAGGCAACGATAAAAATGGCAAACAAGAAAAAATAACTTGATACGGTTTATCTAACATCTCAGCAGAAACTTTTCTAACAATCAATCGAGAATCTTTGATCTCTTCCAATTCGTGAAAGAAAGCAGGATTAATTTCATAAGCTGACAATTGAGCATCTTCTGGCATTGCCTTTAAGATATGGTGAGTCAAAACACCATCACCTGCGCCCAATTCTGCAACCACTAATGATTTTTGATTCCAATCCACAGATTTGACCATAGCTTCACATAATGCTGATGAAGAAGGCATTAAGGTACCAAAACTACGTGGTGATTGAATAAAACTATTGATATACTTCAAGTGTTTCTTTAAACGAGGGGGTGCCATCGGCTGCACTATCCTATCTAGTTATAATGTAAAGCAATTATACCAACAATTTGAATTTGACGATTACAATTCAATTTATTATTAATAATCAGACAATATTGCCAATATCAAAGTATAATGTCGCCTTTTACCACCATTTTGTTAGCCGTATATGAACTTCTCTTTTTCCAACGACGCCAAACCTCTATTTTCCTATAAACCTTATTGGGCAAAACGCTTTGGCGCAGCACCATTTTTACCCATGAGCCGAGATGAAATGAATATTCTCGGATGGGATAGCTGTGACATCATTTTAGTCACTGGCGATGCCTATGTTGACCATCCTAGTTTTGCTATGGCAATTTTAGGTCGCTTATTGGAAGAGCAAGGCTTCCGTGTTGGCATCATCTCTCAGCCTAATTGGCAAAATACAGATGATTTCATGAAGCTAGGTAAACCTAATTTATATTTTGGTATTTCGGCCGGTAACATGGATTCCATGGTGAACCATTACACATCTGATCGAAAAATTCGTCACAATGATGCTTATACACCTGGTGATGTCTCTGGCAAGCGACCAGATCGCGCATTGCTTGTCTATTCACAGCGTGCGAAAGAAGCTTATAAAGATGTGCCAATCATCGTAGGTGGCATTGAAGCCTCGCTCCGTCGTATCGCCCATTATGATTATTGGTCAGAAAAAATCCGCCGCTCTGCTCTACTCGACTCTCGTGCTGATATGTTATTGTTCGGCAACGGTGAGCGCAGTTTGGTAGAAATCTCTCACCGTTTAGCTAAAGGTGAAAAAATCAGTGATATGTTGGATATTCGTGGTTCAGCTTTAAACTTACCACATCAACGCAATCACTTTGGTTTAACTGAGTTAGATTCAACAACTTTAGATGAAGTGGGAAAAATTGAGCCTTTGATCAATCCTTATACCAATCAAGTCATTGGCTCAGAAAATGAGCAAACACCTAACTTTCCTAAAGACTCAAGCTTTAATGCTGCGTTAGATGAACCAGAAATACCAACCTGTGGCACAGATTTAACCCCAAAAGACCGCAATCAAAAGCGTGAAGAAAAACAGCAAGCACGTAGAACCAATTACATTCGCTTGCCAAGTTTTGATCAAGTTAAAAATGATAAAGTCTATTATGCGCACACAAGTCGCTTGTTGCATTTAGAAACGAATCCATACAATGCACGCCCATTAGTTCAACAACATGGCGACCGTGATGTTTGGGTGAATCCTCCACCATTACCTTTAGAAACAAAAGAAATGGATGGCGTTTATGATTTACCTTATTCACGCGCACCTCACCCTGAATATAAAGGCGCAAAAATTGCAGCATGGGAAATGATTAAATTCTCAGTCAATATTATGCGTGGTTGTTTTGGTGGTTGTTCATTCTGTTCTATCACAGAGCATGAAGGTCGAATCATTCAAAATCGCTCACAAGATTCTATTTTGCGTGAAATTGAAGAGATTCGTGATCGCACAGAAGGCTTTACAGGTGTTATTTCAGATTTAGGTGGCCCAACTGCCAATATGTACCGTTTGGCATGTAAAGACCCACAAATTGAGCATAACTGCCGTCGCTTCTCTTGCGTTTCACCAGATATTTGTAAAAATCTGGATACAAACCATAAGCCATTAATTGAGCTTTATCGCCAAGCACGTAATGTGAAAGGCGTTAAGAAAATCTTGATTGCTTCTGGCTTACGTTATGATTTGGCAATTCGTGATGAAGAGTATGTCAAAGAATTAGTGACACATCATGTCGGTGGCTACTTGAAGATTGCACCAGAACATACTGAAGAAGCACCTTTAGCTAAAATGATGAAACCAAGCATTACAAACTATGACAAGTTCAAAGTTTTGTTTGAAAAATTCAGTAAAGAAGCTGGTAAAAAGCAATACTTAATTCCTTACTTCATCGCAGCGCATCCTGGTACATCAGATGAAGATATGATGAATTTGGCATTGTGGTTAAAATGCAATGGCTTCCGTGCAGATCAAGTCCAAGCATTTATCCCTACGCCAATGTCATTGGCTGGTGCAATGTACCATTCAGAAAAAAATCCATTGAAACCTGTGAAAACAGATTCAGAAGCAGTATTAACGCCAAAAGGCTTGAAACACCGTCGTTTGCATAAAGCATTCTTGCGCTACCATGATCCAGAAAACTGGCCATTATTGCGTGAAGCATTGAAACAAATGGGCAGAGCTGATTTGATTGGTAATAGTAAGAATCATTTGATTCCACTATATCAACCAAAAGGTACAGGTTTTGCAGGTGGCGAAGGCAAACGTCTTGGCAAAAAACATCAGCAACAATCGTTTACAACGAAAGGTGTATTCACTCGCCCTAAGGCAGCTAGCACATCGACCTTTGGAAAACCTTCATCTAGCAAGACAACATCTGCGAAGCCTTCAAGTGCAAGACCTCAAAGAATGGCTAGACAGAAACCATAAACTATAATCAATAAAAATCCCCATCTACGTTAAACATAGATGGGGATTTTGCTATCTAGCCTAATAATCTAATGATTATAAAGGTACTACACGTGCTGTACCACTTGATGTTGTCGTAATGCGAACACGTTGGCCATTGTAGAAAGATGTACCTTTCGCTTCTTGAACATAAGCACGCGTTTGATTACTATCATCTAAACGAACCATAACTTCAACGCCTTGTGTACGCATTATGCCTTCTTCAGCAGCAGCACCAGCCATTACACCTACAGCAGCACCAGCAATTGTTGCCAATGTTTTACCTTTACCACCACCAACTGCACTACCAGCAACACCACCCAAAGCACCACCAGTAACAGCACCTAAACCTGATTTCGTACCTTCGATTTGCACTAGACGAGTACCGACAACTGTACCCACTTGTACTGCTTGTGCTTGTCTTGCTTCAGAACGTGAATAGCTATCGCCTGACAGTGATGATGCACAACCTGACAATAACAATGTGATAGCAGCAGCGATAACAACTATTGAACGATTTCTCTTCATATTATTTCCTTCATCAAAAATAAGTTGATCACTCACAGTATATTACATTAAAACAAAGAAGAGCAATATATCCCTGTTGCTCTTCTACTGCATTTATACTGGCTTTCTGCAATGCATTAACCTAACCAACCCATCGCAATCCCTAAACGGAAAACGAAGCTAGACATTAACAAACATAAGACTGTACGAATGAACCATAATAAAATTAGATGCCAAATCTTAATACGTACAGATGTTGCCAAAATACATGGAATGCTACCTGAAAAGAATAATACACTACCAACCGTTGTCACTGCTGTGATAAAGCGAATGGACAAGTCTGCATCTTTCAATAAAATGGATGGCAAGAACATTTCTGCCAAACCAGATGCCAATGCACCACTATATTGCTGAGCATCTTCAAAGCCTGTCATCCATAAAAACGGTTTCAAAACAACGCCAAACCATTCAAAGATTGGCGTATATTTAGATAGCACTAAGCCAATAAAACCTATCGCCAATATTGATGGTGCAACAACTGAAGACATCGCCAAACCATCTTTTAAATTTGCCCAAATCAATTTCAATACATTCGGATTACGCTCATATTGTTCAATCCCCAATAAAGCAGCATGTTTGAATTTATCTTTCTTCGGTGGTTCTGGCATAGGATCTTTTGCCACATTATCAAATAAGCTAATTGGCGGTAAATATACAGTGATGGATGTCACTGTAAATGTCACAAAGAATGTGCTCCAAAAGTAGAAATTCCAATATTCCATCAACCCTAATGTTTTTGCCACAATGATCATGAAAGTTGCTGAAACTGTTGAAAAGCCTGTCGCTACAATGACAGCTTCACGATGAGAATATTTACCTTGCTTATAAACTCGATCTGTAATTAATAAACCAATAGAGTAACTACCCACAAAAGATGCAACTGCATCAATTGCCGAAGCGCCTGGAGTTCTGAATAATGGACGCATCAATTTTTCCATAAAAACTGATACAAATTCCAATAATCCAAAACCAATTAAGAATGTTAATGCAATCGCCCCCACAGGAATCAATAAACCTACTGATAGTGCCAATTTTTCAAATAAAAATGGCAACATATCTGGCTTCATTGCCCATTCTGGCGCATAACCTGTTAAATACATGATCCCCAAAATAAAGCCGATAACTTTAAATACAGAGAAAATCATTTCGCTCACTGAGCTTTTATATTTACCAGTAATGTAAGGTGAAAAAGCACCATAAGCCATAATCAGTAGTATTAATGTAAGTGCCATTGGTCGCAAATCGACAATCACAAAGCTTGCAATATGATCAATTAAAATTGTTTCTTTACCGCCAATATCGACAGATAAGAAAAACATTACAACACCAATCAAACTCAAGAAAAATATTTTAATCAATGTTAAAGCACTGACATTACGTCCTTTGTCTGCCACATTTTTGCAAGTAGCGTCCATATTATCCTCCGAAGTACAACAAATTATTGAGATCCTCTAACATGTAATGAATCATTCTGCTCTTATCTAAATATGGCTTTTATAGATCTGCACTACACATTTCGGATACTATCATACTTAATTCATTTGTCTTCACATTTTTATAAAACATAACACTTTGTTTTAGATAAATTTTAAAATTATTATTAACATCAAAATATTACATAAAAACTACAATCATCTTTTGTATAGACATACCAACCATCAATACATAATGCTTGACACAATTCTAGTTAAATGATTTGATGTAAAGCACGTTAATTCAAGAACTGAAAAAACATGAATACAAACCAATTTCAACCAATGATGATGCTTTAGAGGGTTACTCGCTGAGTGACTCTCGAACCTATGTGAGTCACTCTAAAGCGCACCATTGATTGTAGTTTTAATAAAGCCAGAGTGATAGCCGCTCTGGCTTTTTTGATGGATATTATATTTTGAGGAGAAAATTATGCCTGTTGTTATTCCAGAAGATTTACCTGCAACCCAGATTTTAAAAGACCACGGGATATTTGTGATGAATTCAGAGCGAGCGCAAACGCAAGACATTCGCCCTATTAAGATCTGCATCTTAAACCTCATGCCTGATAAAATCACAGCAGAAACTCAATTACTGAGTAAACTCAGCAATGGCACATTACAAGTGGATATCACTTTAATGGCGATCGAAAACCATATTTCTAAAAACACAAAACAAGCTCATTTAGATACTTTCTATAGTTATTTTGATGATATTAAAGATCAATATTTTGATGGGATGATCATCACAGGCGCACCAATTGAACTCTTAAAATTTGAAGATGTGACATATTGGGATGAACTCAGCAAGATCTTTGAATGGAGCCGTGAACACGTTTTTACATCCCTCTATATTTGTTGGGGCAGCCAAGCTGCTTTGAAATATTTTTATGATATTGATAAACACACCTTCCCTGAAAAATTAACAGGCGTATTCCCTCACATTAAAGAAAAAGAAGATTCTCAGCTATTAATTGGCATTGATGATGTGTTCTATGTACCACAATCACGCAATACAGAAAGTGATCCTGATGCTATTCGTAATCATCCTGATTTAGAAGTCATCGCAAGCTCCAAAGAAGCTGGTATTCATATTGTTTCAAGCAAAAATGGGCGCCAATTATTCATGAGTGGACATCCTGAATACTATAAAGAGACACTTTTATTAGAATATCAACGGGATTTAGCACAAGGATCAACGGTTGTGCCTTGTAATTATTTTGTCGATGATAATCCAGAAAAAGCAATACAAACCCGATGGATCAGTGCTTCTAGTATATTTTTCCAAAATTGGCTGAACTATTTTGTTTACCAAGAAACGGATTATGACTTTACTTCTCAAAATTCTTCGTCATAATAAATAAAAATATATAAAAACGGTATAGATCAGGAAAGTATTCCTGATCTATAATGCGAAAATCTCACTCTATTATTGACGATTACTCTATGAAAAAAACATTAGCCATTATGATGTTGACTGTACTTGCGACGGGTTGTGCTTCGACAGGTAAAAATGCTTCATCAAAAAACTCTGTAGCACGTCATGCCCAGTTAAGAGATAACTTAGTTGTTACAACAGAACTTAAAAAACAGCTTAAACAATGGAAAGGCACACCTTATAGATTAGGTGGCGATTCATTGAATGGTATCGACTGTTCTGCTTTTGTACAACGCACATTCAACGATAAATTTGATATAGCATTACCACGCACAACACTTGCCCAAACATCTCAAGGCATTAAAATCCCCAAAGAAAACTTAAAACCGGGTGATTTAGTCTTCTTTAAAACTAATTGGCGCGGTGGAAGCGGTTTACATGTTGGCATCTATAACGGTAACAACCAATTCATTCATGCATCCACGTCACGCGGAGTCATGACATCATCACTGGATGAGAAATATTGGAAACAGAGATTCTACCAAGCGCGTAGATTGCAAACACCTGCTGTGACCTAATTTGATACACAATAAAAAAGAGTGGTTAGCCACTCTTTTTTATTACTTTAAATTATTCTTCATTGATATCAATTTCAACACTAATGAGCTGATATTGATGATTATATTTCATCACAGCGCGATTACGCCATAACAGCTCTAAATCATCTGTATACAATTCGATTTTATCTTCATAAACCACAATTGCATCCAATGAAACAAAATCAAATAACTCTTCCAAGACATATTCTGCTTCACCATCATTGAGCCAATCACGATTTTTAATCTCTAATAATCGCTCCAACCCAGCAATGAATGCATCTTCAAACTCATCACTTTCTAAAAAACTGATTAACTGATTACCTACTACTTCGATGTTATCAGCATCTGCCACCAAATTAATCTTCAAAGGCATTTCTGATAACTCAATGCTACCGACATAACCTTTCAATACTTCTTCATAAATTAAATCACCCAAAACTGGATGCTGAATCACTAATTCACTCATCTATTAACGCTCTCTCTCTGGGTGATGTCCCCAATTTAATTTTGCTCGTAAAATTTCAAAATAACTGTAGTTAGATGGATGAATCAACGTAATCTTAGAAGCATTGCTCACTAAATTTAATTCTTCACCTAAATTAAAATCAAAGACCACTTGCCCATCACAACTCACACTCACAGCATGTTTTACGCTATCTTTGAGTTTTACTTTAATCTTACGATCCGCTGGTAATACAATCGGGCGATGACTAAAAGTATGTGGCGAAATTGGCACAATTAAAATTGCTGACAATGTCGGATAAACCAATGGTCCACCTGAAGATAATGCATAAGCTGTAGAGCCTGTTGGTGTTGCAAAAATCACACCATCCGCCCAATAGCTTGTTAAATACTGATCATCCACATAAACATCTAGCTCGATCATACGTGAAATACTACGTTGATGAATCACCACATCATTCAAGGCAAATGAATCCACTTTATTATCAATGGTAATTCGGATTAATTCTCGCTCTTCTGTTGTGTATTCACCACGCAAAATACATTCTAAACTCTCTTTTAGCTGCGTTTCACGAATATCTGTTAAAAATCCTAAGCGACCTAAATTGATTCCCACAAAAGGAATATTGAGATGACATGCTTTACGCGCGATACCTAAAAACGTACCATCGCCACCAAAAATCACAATCAAATCGCAATCTTTAACAGCTGTTTCTAAAATAGAGCGTGTCTCTTCACTATCATTAGGTGGCAATGCCAATATCACCGCTTCACAACCATTACTTTTAAGCACGCTCTCAGCTGCCTTAATCACTGATTCAAATGAAGGATTACTAACATTATTGCGGCTCACCAAAGCAACTTTTTTAAAATTGATCATCTCGGCTTATTTATCTAGGAATAAAGTGCTAAACTTTACCTCATTCTTATTAATTTTAAAAGAGAAGAAATGTCTGAGATCAAATTGACACAGTACAGCCACGGCGCTGGATGAGGCTGCAAAATTGATCCCAAGGTTCTTGGGCAGATTTTAGCAGGCAGTGGCATACAAACCTCTGATCCAAATTTATGGGTGGGCAACCAGTCTCGAGACGATGCAGCAGTTTATGGCATCGACGAAAAAACTGGGATTATCTCAACCACGGATTTCTTCATGCCAATTGTAGACGATCCTTTTGATTTCGGACGAATTGCCGCGACTAATTCCATCAGTGATATTTATGCCATGGGCGGCAAACCCATTATGGCAATTGCGATATTAGGCTGGCCTACGAATGTACTCGCACCAAAAATTGCCCGCACAGTGATTGAAGGTGGCCGAGCAACTTGTGATGCCGCTGGTATTGTTTTAGCAGGTGGGCATTCTATCGATGCACCAGAGCCTATGTTTGGATTAGCTGTCACTGGCATTGTTGATAAAGCACATCTCAAGCGTAATGATACTGCTCAAGCTGGCGATTATCTTTTCTTAACCAAACCTTTAGGAATTGGCATTTTAACCACAGCTGAAAAACGTGGTCTATTAAAAGATGAAGATAAATATTCCGCTCGTGACATCATGATTCAATTGAATAAGGCTGGTGCTGAATTTGCAAAATGTGACTATATTCATGCAATGACGGATATCACAGGTTTTGGCTTAATTGGCCATCTATCCGAAATAGCAGAAGGTAGTGATGTTTCTGTAGAATTATTTAGTGACGCAATTCCCTTGATTGATAATGTTCGACATTATGAATCACTGGGATCAATGCCAGGTGGAACCTTCCGCAATTTAGGTAACTACGGTTACCTTATTGAGCAAAATAGTATATTTGAACAACACAAACATATTCTTGGTGATCCACAAACAAGTGGTGGCTTATTAGTTTCTGTATCTCCAAACCATATTGATGAATTTTTATCTTTATCATATGAATTGGGCCTAAAAGATCTAAAAGCTATAGGGCAAATTATTCCTACAAAAGAATATCGGATTTACCCTAAGTAATCAAAAATATAGTAACAAAAAAGCTGATTAAGTCTCCTTAACCAGCTTTTTTTATTTTACCGAATATGAAAGATAAAATTAGTCTTTCAACGCTTTCAATAACTCTTTTGTTAATTCATAAATTTCTGCAACAGCTGGGATATTAACTCTTTCATCTGGTGAATGCGCACCTTTGATTGTTGGGCCAAAGCTCACCATTTCTAAATCAGGGTACAATTTACCAATCAAACCTGTTTCTAAGCCTGCATGAATCACTTCAACGCCCATTGGCTTACCATGTTTTTCTTCATAGATTCTTTGTAATGTTTGTAATGGCTTTGAATCCAAATTAGGTTTCCAAGATGGATAATCATTTTTAGCTTGCCAGAAATAACCAGACAATTCGCCTAAGTTTTTAGTTTTAACTTTGATCATTTCAAAACCTTCTTGAGTTAAGAAGCGCGCTAATAAACCAACACTTAAGCCGCCTTTTTCAGTCACAGAAACTGTACCAATGTTACAGCTTGTTTCCACAACTGGTAAAATTGCTGAACGCTTTAAAACACCTTGTGGTAATAAAGTTAAGAATGACAACAAATGATGTGAATCTTGTGATGACATTGATGATGCAGCCTCAGTTTCTTCATAAGACAACTGAACACCTTCATCAATATTTTGCAAACGATTTACTAAATGTTTCTGCCAATGTGCAAAATGCTCTTTCAGGAAATCGCCATGAGTTTCATCATAAGCAATCACAGCTGTTGCTTCACGTGTTAACGCATTGCGTAAAGTTCCACCGACAAATGAAACTAAACGAATTGGCATCTGTTGTGACAAAGAACTCAAGCATTCTGCCAATAAAGCATTCGCACTTTCACGGCCTTTATGAATATCAATACCTGAATGACCACCTTTTAAGCCCTTCAATGTTACTTTAACGAATTTACCGTATTGCTCTGCATCGTAATTCAAACTTGCACTGTAGCCAACATCCACACCACCCGCACAACCTACAAAGCATTTACCAATTTCTTCACTGTCCAAGTTGATAAGATATTTGCCTTTCATCCAACCTGCTTTCATTGCACGAACGCCACCCATTCCAGCTTCTTCATCCACTGTCAGCAAGATCTCTAATGGACCATGTTCAGCTTCTGGATCATCCAAAATCGCCATACCCATTGCAACGCCCATACCATTATCTGCGCCCAATGTTGTGCCTTTCGCTTTAACCCATTCGCCATCAATGTACATATCGATAGGATCTTTATCAAAATCATGCTCAGTACCATCATTCTTTTGACAAACCATATCTGTATGGCCTTGAATGATCACAGCAGGTGCATTTTCATAGCCTGGTGTTGCAGGTTTACGAATTAAAAGGTTACCAATTTCATCTTGTAGAACTTCTAAACCTCTTTTTTCCGCTTCAGCTTTGAAATGCGCCTGAATTCTCTCTTCTTTTTTTGAAGGACGAGGAATTTGGTTCATTTCATAAAAGTGTTTCCAAACCAATTCTGGTGATAACTTTAAAATTTCTGACATAGAAGTTCCTTTACTCTATTTCAATTAAGGCCAAATCAGCGCAGTGACTGATTGATACAAAGGTTTATCATAAAGAATTCCTATAGCTTTCTCAAGGTCATCTATTCCTACATCATGATAAATCCTTAGCTTATATGGGATTTTTATCAAAGTCGCCGAATAGACAATGCTATAATTCCTACTTTCGTTCACGAACTTAATCGATTATTCGTAGAAAATATAAATTTGCACACAAAATTATTAGGAGAAATAAATGCCTCAACGCAATATGCTTGCCAAGCAATTCGCACTATTCTCACTACTCATTACATTATTATGCTCATCTTTGTCATTTGCTGTTGATCCTGCGGTTGCCGTTGCACCTTCACAAGAAAATGTGACTGATCAGTTGATTACAATTTCAAATGACATTAAAGAACTGCAAGCTAAAAGAACGAGTTTATCTGCTGAAATTAAAAAAGAAGATGACGAAGCACATAAAAAAGAACTAGAAGATAGCCTTAAACGTGCCAACGCACAATTAAAAGAATACACAGAACTTTTTGAGAAAATCTCTTTAGGCGGCATTGATACTTCTCGTTTTGATACGCCAGCTAAACAAGCTATCCAACAAGTTGATGATTACAATTGGCAAAAAGAGTTGATTCAAATCGCTCAGCCAGTCTTTGCTGAGATGAAGAAAATCACGGATGCACCTAGAAAGCGTGATTTATTGCGTTTGGAGCAAAAAGAAATTGACGACCGACTCGCACAACTCAACAAAGGCTTAGAAACACTTGAACAAATTAAAGTTTCTGAATTACCTGATAATGCCAAGAAAAACTTAAAAGATATTCAAGATACTTGGAACAATCTCCATAAAGAGCTAGAACGCGAACGTCGCTTAACAGTGATTAAATTAGATGAGTTAACAGTCAAAGAAGACTTCACAACACGTTTAACCAAAGGTGCTTGGGGCTTTGCAAAAGGCCGAGGATTATTGTTACTCATCACAATCGCTGTTGTTTCTCTCTTATTGTATGGTTTCAATCGACTTTTAGTACTTTTAGAATCTCGTGAAAAAAACAAGATTTCTATTAGATGGCGCATCTTTATGCTGCTCTATCAAATCATCACAACATTAGTGGTTGTCATCATTACTTTGGCAATTCTCTACTCTTCTGGCGATATGGTACTCTTTGGTATTGCGATATTGATCATCTTGGCATTCCTTGTCACATCCCGAAATTCCATTCCAAAGTACTTCATTAAAACTCGTATCTTTTTAAACATGGGGCAAGCACGAGAAGGCGAACGCGTGATTTATAATGATTTGCCATGGAAAGTTAGCCGAATCAACCTATACAATACATATCTTGTGAATCCTTTATTGGAAAATGGCACAGTTCGTTTAACCATCGATCATTTAAATACAATGATCTCTCGCCCTGTAAAAATGGATGAAACATGGTTCCCAACTGTTGTGAATGATGTCGTTTTATTACCTAATGGCACCGCTTATAAAGTCATGCGCCAAACGCCTGAATATGTTTATTTAACAGCATCTGGCACTGAATTAATCTATCCATCTAAGGATTTCATCAAAGATAAAATTGTGAATATCACTTATGGTTATAGCACTTCAACGGAACTCGCAGTTTGTTATGGCACGGTGAAAAATAATATTGAACATGCTATTAAAGCGCTTAAAGAAGGCTTAGCTGAATTCATTCAAAGAGAAAACCCTGAAGCATTTAAATCCATGAAAACTTTAACTGTGGATTTCAGTCGTGTGAATGAAAGTGGCAGTGCTGTATTTATGATCTCAGCGACCATGGGATCTTATGCAACAGATCACAGATTACCATTACTGCGTACAATTCAGCGTGGTTGCATGGGTATTGCAGAACAGAATCATTGGGACATTGTAACGCTCACTAAATACATTATTGAGCAAGAAACACCTAAATAACCCTTCTATTCTCTAAAACCTTCGAAAAATCCTAATGTTTCACTGCATTAGGATTTTTTATTGCCCATTTTCTGTTACAATCAGCAGCTTCGCTTCTCTGCCGCCTCATCGCTTCAAGACCATCATGCAACTAACTCAACAAACTGATTACGCTTTTAAAACCCTTATTTATGCTGCTATTCATTCTGAACGATTGGTGAATATTTCAGAAATTTCTAGTTACTATAATGTTTCTCGAAGCCATTTAACCAAAGTCATCGCAAAACTCACAAAACAAGGTTATTTAACTAGCATTCGTGGCAATCAAGGTGGATTAAAGTTAGGCAATGATCCATTCAAAATTAATCTTGGGCAACTCATTCGTGATTTTGAACAACTCTCCATCATTGAATGTCATAGCGAAGAAAACCAATGCAATATCTCTGAGCAATGCAGAATTAACTTAATCATGGCAGATGCTTTAAAAAGCTTTCTGCAAGTGCTAGATGGTTACTATCTCTCAGATGTTGTGACAAATCCTAATCTGATTAGCATGATTAAATCGTAGATTGATATAAAAATCAGTATTTTATATTAAACAAAGCATGTATAATGCTTCTCAATTGTTTAAGGGAGACAGAAGTATGATTAATGTTGCGTACATTAAAAAAGTCATTAAAGATAGAGGATTAACTCTACAAAACGTTGCTGACCATTGTGATATGACAAAAGGCTATTTAAGCCAATTGCTCAATAATAAGGTTCAGAACCCTAGCGCAACAAAACTGAATGCATTATATCAATATCTCAACATCAATCCACAAGAAGAAGAGAAAACTGTTGGGATCATTTTTGGTGCATTCTACCCATTGCATACTGGCCATGTTTATTTGATCCAAAGAGCCATTAGCCAAATGGATGAATTGCATATCATTCTTCGCCATAATGAAGAACGTGATTATCAAACATTCAAAGATAGTGCAATGAGCCGTCAACCCTCTTTAAAAGATCGTTTACGCTGGTTGTTGCAAACTTTCAAATACCAAAAAAACATCCATATTCACTATATTGATGAGGAAAATCTCTCTCAGTCAGAAGAAGATCAAATCTTATGGGCAAAGAAAGTCGATTACTTCTTGCAATCCCATAACATTAAACCAGATATGATCTACAGCAGTGAAAATAATGACGTGGATTTTTATCTCAAACACTTAAACTTACCAACAAAAGTGATTGATCCTGAGCGCACATTCATGAATATTCGCAGTGAAGATATTCGTCGCTCGCCTTTATCACACTGGGAATATATTCCCACAGAAGTTAAGCCTTTCTTTGTAAAAACCATTGCAATTTTGGGCGGCGATTCTAGTGGCAAAAGCACAATGATCAATAAGCTTGCGAACATGTTTAATACAACAAGTGCTTGGGAATATGGCAAAGAGTATATCTTCAGACATTTGGGCGGTGATGAGCGCGCATTACAATTTGATGATTACAATAATATTGCATTAGGACAAGCTCAGTACATCGATTTTGCCGTTAAACATGCAAATAAAATCGCATTCATTGATACAGCGTTTGTGACAACGCAAGCATTCTGTATTAAATATGAAGGCAAACCTCATCCTTCTGTGGAAGCTATGTTGAATAACTACTATTTTGACTTAGTCATTTTCTTAGAAAACAACACACCTTGGGTTTCAGATGGCTTGCGCCATTTAGGCTCTAATCAAGCACGCAAAGAGTTTCAATCATTACTTAAATTGATTTTAAATAAACACAATATTCCTTATGTTGAAATCAATGCTGAGGAATACGATGAACGCTATTTGCAATGCATTGAATTGGTTAAAGGTGTTTTAAAAGCGTCAAGTTAAGCAATCAAAATATCAGATAATACAAATAATTAAAGCCAGCTGTTGCTGGCTTTTGATTGCTTAAATTTTGAATCATTTTACCAATTGGAATGCATTCTGCCTTGTCCGCGATGGTTGTTATTATTGCGATGGTTATTACCATTCATATGATAACCATTATTGTTACGATGATTACCGTGATTCATGTAGTTATTCGATCCACGGTTATTATTAGCCTGCTTCATACGAGTATTATGATAAGTGCCATTATTGTGATATTGAGCACGATCTTTCATCATTTGATTATGTTGCTCTGATGTCATGTTGCGATGATATCCCATGCCACTGCCATCACAATTATTATAATTATTTTGCGCCATAGCGGTTGATGATACAAATAAAGCGCCTGCGACTGCTAAAAATAAGATCTTTTTCATAGTTCACATCCTTATTATTTTCATTGAATCCTTATGGATTGTTAATATCATAATCCTTAGAATGTAAAAGCAACTCATTGATTGTAAATCATCCGTAAACATTCATAGAAGGATTCTCAAGTGAGAATCAGGGATTGCTTTTACCTACGAAAACACATATAACTATCGTTCATTTTGATGAAGGATAACCATGAATTTTTTAGAACTCAGCCTTTATATCATCACTGTTGTTGTGATGATCGCAACACCTGGCCCTGTTATGATTTTAGTTGCAAGCGCAGGCTTAAAACATGGTTATCGCGCAGCCTTAAAAACAATCTTTGGCACAAATATCGCATCATTAGTATTAATCGCTTTTTCTATCCTAGTTTTGAAAGGCGTTTTAAGCATCAATGATCTAGTATTTGTCATCATCAAATTACTAGGCTCACTATATATTGCGTATTTAGGTTATGAAATTTTAAAAGAAGTTTTTACTCATTCCGATGTTGCACCTACGGCTATCAAACCTGTAGATGGTGGATTCAAAAAAGGCTTTTTAGTAGGCATTTCTAACCCTAAAGATATCATTTTCTTCTCTTCATTTTTCCCACAATTCATCAATGTACATGACAATATTAATATCAGTTTATCCATTTTAGTGATCACATGGATCATCCTTGATTTCCTGACATTATCTATTGTATATGTTGCATTCAATGCATTGTCTCAAAAATCGATCTACCACAAAATTTTAGGGGCTTGTGGCGTGCTATTAGTATTGATTGCGATTTATGGCCTAGCAACTTCAATACAAGCACTACTTGCATGATCTAACTCTTCAAATATCTCTTCACGCGATGAATAGAAATCCAATCGACCTTCTATCGGTTGGATTTTAGCACGTGCCAATGTTTTCAAAGGTTGGAATGGAATATTGCAAATCATAACTCGCTTGCCTTCATTCAAATCTTCCATAAAACGCGTAAATGCTTGCAATCCACCTACATCTAGTAAAGTCACATGATCCCAATCCAAAATAATTGTTTGGTAATGATCGCTCAATTCAGATAGTTCACTGAAAATACGCTCCGCCGCTGCGAAAAATAGCGGCCCTTGAATTGTATATAGAATTTCATTCTCATCAAATTGCTCACAATCTATCTCTGTCAGCTTGGTTAAATCTGCAATATTTTTCATAAACAATAGCGCAGCCAATACAACACCAATTGAAATCGCAATGATCATATCGAAGAATACTGTTAAGAATAAACAAACCAAAAGTACTGCAATATCACCTTTAGGTGCTTTTTGAATAATGTCTTTAATCTTTCTTGCTTCGCTCATATTCCACGCAACCATAAATAACAATGCCGCCATCGCAGCCAATGGTAAATATGATAAATAACGCGCAAAGAATAATAATGCAGCCAATACAAACAAAGAGTGCACAATCGCTGAAACTGGCGATGTCGCACCTGCTTTGAAGTTTACGGCTGAGCGAGCGATTGCTGCAGTTGATGTGATTCCACCAAAGAAAGGTGCTACAACATTACTTAAACCTTGTCCTAATAATTCACTGTTAGGATTATGCTTTGTGCGTGTCATATTATCTAAAATTACGGCACACAATAATGATTCAATTGCACCTAAAACCGCCATAGAAAATGCAGCTGGCAACAATGCTGAAATATTCTTCCATGTCCATTCAAAGCTTCCTGTTTCCGCAGGTACATTCCAAGGTAAAACAAATGATGGCAATACAGGCGGAATGCCTTGCCCTTCATCACCATTGGGTAAAATATAACTAAACTTGCTACCAATCGTTTGAATATCATGACCGAACCACTGATAAACCAACATCACAAGTACACCTGCAATAATTGCGGGTAAATGCCCTGGAAAGTTGATTCTGAGTTTTGGCCAAAAGATTAATACAGCTAAAGTTGTGATACCCACTAAAGTATCACCCCATTGTAGTGTTGAAAGCGAGCTACCAATCATCATGATACGTGTAATAAAATCATCAGATTCCGCTGCTGGTGTCAAACCAAAAAAATCCACAAATTGCATACTTGCAATTGTAATGGCAATCCCTGCTGTAAAGCCCAATGTGACAGATAATGGGATATATTCGATTACACGCCCCAAACGCGCTAAGCCCATAATTAATAATATGATGCCAGAAAATAATGTTGCGACTAATAAGCCTTGTAGACCGAATTGCTGAGCGACTGGAAATAATATCACTACAAAAGCCGCAGTTGGCCCTGAAACACTTAGTTTAGAACCGCCCGCCAATGCTGCGATCATTCCTGCAATACCAGCAGTATATAAACCATATTGAGGCGGCACACCACTCGCGATTGCCAAAGCCATTGCTAATGGAATAGCGATGATTCCAACAGTAATACCTGCAATGATATCTCGCATAAAGCGATTCAATGAATATCCATCTCTAAAGCAAGCATTATAAAGCGCAATACCTATGCGAACCCGCGTAATATAGTTTCTTCTCAATTAAGCTATCCTCATTATTCTTTATTTATATTTGATTAAATCTATTTAAATCTTTGACTTTAAAGCTTTAGTCTAATACTAATAAATAAATTTACAAAAACTTTAGCTTATTTATGATAACAAAAAAGCCCCGCATAAGCGGGGCTTTTCAATGAATTTTGTTTTAGAGCAAATTACTCAGCAACAACGTTCACTTGAATGTTTACGATTACATCTGGGTGCAATGTTAAAACAACTGGGTGCTCACCAACGCTACGGATTGAACCATCAGCGATACGAACATCACGTTTTTCTAACTTAACGCCAGCGTTTGTAACAGCTTCAGCGATATCTTGGCTAGTTACAGCACCGAACAAACGGCCTTCTGTACCTGCTTTAACTGACATAGTGATAACGATGCCATTTAATTTTTCGCCACGTGCAGTTGCATCAGCTAAAATTTCAGCTTGCTTAGCTTCTAACTCAGCGCGTTGAACTTCTAATTTAGCGATGTTTGCTGGAGTTGCTTCAGTAGCTTTACCTAATGGTAATAAGAAGTTACGAGCATAACCAGATTTTACTTCAACTGTATCACCAAGTTTACCCAACTTGTTGATTTTTTCTAATAAAATAACTTGCATGATTGCTCCTTAAAATTAATGCTGATCTGAATATGGAAGCAATGCAATGTAACGAGCGCGTTTGATCGCAGTCGCTAATTGACGCTGATAGCGTGCTTGCGTACCAGTTACACGACTTGGGATGATTTTCCCAGTTTCAGTAATATAGTTTTTTAAGGTATTGATATCTTTGTAATCAATTTCTTTTACGTTTTCTGCTGTGAAACGGCAGAATCTTTTACGACGGAAATAACGTGACATATTAAAATTCCTTTAGTTAAATGATGTGATTATTCTTCATCTGCAGCGTCTGAAGATTCATCGTTTGCACGATCTTCACGCTGTGGCTTCATCAATACTGATGGTTCAGTGATAGCTTCTTCTTTCTGAATCGCCATGTGACGTAAAATCGCATCATTGAAACGGAAAATGCCTTGTAATTCTTCAAGAGCAAGATCATTACATTCAATGTTCATCATTACGTAATGAGCTTTGTGTAATTTTTGAATTGGGTAAGCCAATTGGCGACGGCCCCAATCTTCTAAACGGTGAATCTGACCACCTTCATTAGTAACAACTGAACGGTAACGCTCAATCATTGCTGGTACTTGTTCGCTTTGATCTGGGTGAACAAGGAATACAACTTCATAATGACGCATATTCATAATTCCTTATGGATTTATTAAACAAATAAAGTCTCCAGAGTAATTCTGTAAGACAAGGAATGTATTTCGCTAAAAATACAAGCGCTGAATTATAAGCTTTCTGATTTTAAATTGCAAAGCTTATATAGCGTTTCGCCCATTTTAATGGCAGAGCCTTCTTTTAAAGCTTCATTCAATGTGATTGAAGCATTCTTTTCCATCAATACAATCGCCGTTGAACCCATGTTAAAGCGCCCCATTTCAGCACCTTTATCTAGTTCAATATCACGATCATAAGTTTGATAATCAATTACTCGGCCATAAGGCGGTGTAACATCTCCGCCCCAAACTGTTGCAATACTTGAAACATTAATTGCACCTACCAAGATTAAAATCATCTTGCCATATTCAGTTTCAAACACACATACATAACGCTCATTTTCTGCAAACAATGTAGGAATCTGTGCAGCTGTTTTCAATGAAACACTGTATAACTTACCTGGCACATGAATTGTGCGTAGCAATTTTCCTTGTAAAGGCATGTGCACACGATGATAATCCGCTGGCGATAAATACACTGTTGCAAAGCTACCATCTTTAAAATCTTGTGCTAATTCAGGATCAGCAATCAAGCTTTCTACTGTAAAGTTATGCCCTTTTGCTTTCACAAAACGTGTATTTTCCAATTGGCCACATGCTGCAATCTTTCCATCCGCAGGTGAAACTACTGGCGATTCAGCAATTGGCCTTGCATCTGCTTCTAGTTGGCGCGTAAAGAACTCATTAAACGTTTTGAAATCATCAGGCGAACTATATTTGCTCTCTTCCCAATTGATTGCATACAACTTAGAAAAGACTTTAATGAATAAATTTTTAAACCAAACTGTACGAATTCTTGTGAGCTTACGAATACACCATGAACTCAAACGTTGCGGTAAAAAATACTGAATTGACATAAATAATTGCCCTTTAAATTGATTTAGTTTTTCTCATTATACCATTTGCGCGCTAGTTCTAACTCAGCTGCTGTATCAATGCCCACTGGTGGAATTGTATCCATATGTTCAATGACTATTGAATAACCATTCGATAAAGCACGTAATTGCTCTAAAGATTCAGATTGCTCCAATGGTGATGGTTTTAATTTAGGATATTCTTTCAAAAAGAATGCACGATAACCATAAACACCAATATGACGCAATGGTTGTACATTTTCAGGCAACTCTCCTGTGCCTTTTTCAACACCACGAGGAAATGGAATGGGTGCACGAGAAAAATACAATGCTTCATCTAAATTACTATGAACAACTTTCACAACGTTTGCATTGAAGAAATCTTCCCAATTATCAATGCGTGTTGCCAATGTACTCATTGCAGCTTTAGGATGATCTGCTAATTTATTCGCAACTTTCTCAATGAATTCGTAAGGCAAGAACGGCTCATCGCCCTGCCAATTCACAACCATCTCTTCATCATCAAAACCACAAATATTTGCCACTTCTGCAAGGCGATCTGTCCCTGTTGGATGATCTTTCGATGTCATTACAACTTCTGCGCCCACAAATTGCATGTGATCAAAAATAGATTGATCATCTGTTGCTACAATCACTTTCGTTGCTTTTGCTGACATTGCTTGGCGCCAAGTATGTTCAATCACTGGCTTATCACCAATTAACAACATCATTTTGTTTGGTAAACGTGTTGAATTTAATCTTGCTGGAATCACAATCGTAAAATTATTCATAAAGAACCATCATTACAGTTTAAATAATAAAGCTGACATTCTATCAGAGCGATATATAAAAACAGTAAATTGATGACAAGAGTGTAAATTATACAGTTTCACACTTGACTTACACGCAACCAATCTATAGATTCGATAGAAACTGAGGCAATTAAATGTCAATAGTTGTAAACAGCATAAATACTGTAACTAATTGATATGGAAAATTTATATTTTTCTGATCAATTAATGAGCACACTATTGACCTCAAATAACCATGCACCTTATGAGATAGATTTTTTGATTATTCACATAGTTATCCACAGTTCTTGTGGAAAGTATTTTGACTAATATTTGATCATTAATTGCAGTGTATTAACTATACAAATACAGCATCAAATTGACTATTTTTATAGCATTACCACTTAGTTTAAAAATTCTTATATACAATGACATTTTTGCAAAAGAACTCTAAATATGAAAAATCTCGCAAACATTTTCCACAATCATCCTGTTGTTCCAATTGCGATGATTGATAACATCCAAAACGGCCTAAAATTAGCAACAATTTTAATCCGTGAAGAATTGCCCATTATAGAAGTAACATTCCGCACGAAGGAAGCTTCTGACATTTTGAAAGCCATCAAAGATCATTATCCTGATTTGATTGTTGGTGCTGGTACTGTATTGAATGCGGAGCAAGCTAAAATCGCCTTCACATCGGACGCTGATTTCTTAGTTGCACCAGGATGCAATCCTCGTACAATTCAAACAGCACAAGACCTAGGCATGCCTACTTTGCCTGGTGTGAATAATCCAACTTCTATTGAAATGGCTTTGAATTACAACATCACAACCATGAAATTCTTCCCAGCAGAAGTTTCTGGTGGCATCCCTATGATCAAAGCATTGATGGCACCTTATCAAGATATCCAGTTGATTCCCACAGGTGGCATAAACCATGAAAACTTCCAAAGCTATCTAGCAACAGAGCGCGTGCTTGCGTGCGGAATGAGCTGGATGGTGGATAAGAAATTAGTTGAAGCTGGCAATTGGGATGAGATCACTCGCCGTGTTCGTTTGATTAAAGAACTATCAGCAAAGTAATTTTCTAGAATCAATCTTTATATTTAATGATCACCCGATTCTCATCGGGTGTTTTAATTTTTACTAATCGTTATTTTTGGGATAACAGTTTTTACTAGAATCTACCAAAAACTCTATAATCTGACTTGTATATTGATCACCAAAAGCAGGCTGATAAAGTGCAGTGATGTGATAAGCACCTTCCGCTAGAATCAATCTACGCTTCTCCGCTTGCAACGCATATAATTGCTCACTATGTTGATATGGAATAACCTGATCTACTTTCCCATGTAAAAACAATATCGGTAAATCATGCAATCCTGCCAGTGAATTATTAGCGCTATACTCGTTGCCTAATAAAATTCCTGAGCCTGATAATTTATCATTGGCAATAGCACTGTATGAATAAAATGTTGAATCTATAACAGCCGAACAAATCTTATTTTTCTGCACCAAAGGCATTTTTGCCAAAGCAGCTAATGCATTGTTTCCACCTAAACTCTGCCCCAATACAAAAATATTACTAGCCTGAATATCTTCTCGATTCAAAGCATAATTCATCACTGCTGTCGTATCTTTATATAACCCTTCAATGGTTGGCAATATGGGATCAGATTGACCATAACCTCTATAATCAAATGTCAAAACATTATAACCAGCCTTTGGTAACCATGAAATCAAAGACCAATGACTCGTAATATTCGCAGCATTGCCATGAACATGAATCACAGTACCTTTTGCTAATTTAGCATCCTGCATTCGCTCTTCATTAATAACAGCTGGAACAAACCAACCATTTAACTGAACACCATCAGAACTTTCAATCGTAACAATTTCAAATTCTAAATCTTGCTGAGCAGGAGATCCGCCATAATCCACACTATCAGGATAAAAGAACAAAGATTCTGCTTTGTCCTTCAAAAGAATAGAACAAAATAACAAGACGGCAAGGATTCCACTGATAATTACAATTTTCTTATAAAACATCTTAAACCTTTATTGATTCAGAATAGTCCGACACATTGCTGGCATTACTTTTGGCGCAGGCTTACTTTTTGAAACAGTTGGCTTTTTAATGCCTAATGCTAAATCTGTTTGATCCTTAACCCAATTTTGTAAATCTGCATCACAACCAGATGTTTTTGCAACAGGTGCTTGTGGCTCACAGTCTTTTTGTCCTTTAGGGCAGACTAAACGCACGTGAAAATGTGAATCATGCCCAAACCAAGGGCGCACTTTATACAACCAACTTTTATCTTTTTCAGTTTCACATAAATAAGCTTTAATCACAGGATTCACAAAAATACGTTCTGTTTTAGGATACAAGGCAGCTTGATGAATCAGATCACGATAATATGGTTGCCAATGCTTTGAAATCACCCCTTTCTTACCATCCACTAAAGATGGTGTTGCTAGATTTTCTCTCTGTTGTTTTGTTAATCCATCTTTCCCAATTGCTTCAAACCAAATATCAACATCTAAACCAATTTGATGACTGGAATGACCAAAATTCATAGGCCCGCCACGAGGCTGCGATAAATCTCCTAGAATGACAGTTTTATTTTGCATTTTTGCATATTGCCCCAATGATTCAATGAAGATCAATAAAGATTCATCACCGTAATTACGATTACGGCTTGGGCGCACTTGCTGAAATCCATCCCCATTAATGGGAATGACTTCACCACCAGAAAAACAGCCATTGGCATAGCTACCATATATTTTAGTCTGCTCCAATGTTGGTTTTTTAACTGTATGCCATGATGATTGTGCTAATGCTACAGAAGTAAATGTCAGTGATGATACTGCAAGTGTTTGGATGAGTTTCATTATATTTATTCCAAAAAAAATCTGCCATGAAATGGCAGATTATCATACTTATGTATTTACTCAATGAAGATTAAACTAATGCTTTAATCCATTCATCGCGCTCACCTTCTAGGAAATCCACCATTGGGATTTCAATCAAAGTATAAGCGCCACTTTGCAAACGAGTTGCTGCACGACCACTAGAAACCATCACTTGTGCTGTCAAGGCTGGATTATCGATAGACATCTTAAACATAAAGTTTTGGTTGCCTGTAGAACCCGAAACACCTTTACGTGTTAATTCCACGCCATGACCAACATCTTTCAATGCATCCACATCATCCACAAAACGAACATGTGTTTCATCATTGATGAAGTAAGGATCTGTCTTGATCAAGTTTTCAACCACATCTGCCATTGCACCATCAGCCAATTCAACATAAACCAAACGGCGGTGAACACCTGCGCCTGTTGGCATTGTCATAGATAATGCATTTTTAACGCCATCAATCGCTTTAACAGCCACTGTATGCCCCATGCTCATGCCTGGACCAAAGTTAGTGTAAGTCATACCGCGTGGCGCCATTGCAATCAACATTGCACGCACGATTGAATCTGTACCTGGATCCCAACCTGAAGAAACAACGGCTACTGCGTTATATTTCTTTGCAACTTCTGCCAATTCAGTTTTAACATCCAAAATATTAGAGTGAATATCATAGCTATCCACTGTATGAATACCTTTCGCCAAAAATTCTTTTGCTTGTTTAGGTACTTCACGCGTTGGGATTGCTAAGAATGCTACGTCGATCTTTTCGCTAAACTCATCTACAGATTTCTTCACTTCTAACTGTGGATATTCTGCAATTGGTTCACCGCTACGGCGAATTGCACCCACCAAGTTGAAATCATTTGTGTTTAACAAAACATCGATAACTTTTAAACCTACGTTACCAGAGCCGACAACAATAGCATTGATTTTATTCATCTAATTATGCTCCTTAAGCAGTAAAACTAATTTGAATCCACAATAATTTGCTTCATCATTTCAATGTGTAGAGATTCAGTATTTAAACAAGGAATGAACTGATAATATTCACCGCCCTGCTCCATAAAGTAATCTCTATTCTCAACACCCATTTCTTCAATGGTTTCTAAACAATCCGAACTAAATCCTGGGCAGAATACCGCAACACGCTTAACACCTTGCGATGGTAAACTTGGCAAATATTCAAAAGAGTATGGTTTTAACCATTCAATCTTGCCGAATTTAGATTGGAAAACTGTTGTAATCTTAATGTCTGAACGACCCAAAGCTTCTGTGATCAAACGTGTTGTTTCCACGCATTGCTCATAATAAGGATCACCCAAATCATACGTTCTTTTTGGCATACCATGATAAGACAAAACCAACTCATCAATAGTGGCATTTTCCAATGCTTTTTCTATTTGAACTTTACAAGCTTCAATGTATAAAGGATTACGGTAATAATCACTCAACATATGAATTTCAGGGAAATATCTACGATCCTTCAAAGTTCTTGCAGCGCAGTCAAATACTGTTGCTGTCGTTGCTGCACAATATTGTGGATACAAAGGTAAGATCACAATTTTATCGACTTTCTTAGCCAATAACTCATCTAAACCCTTTTGAATGGAAGGATTGCCATAACGCATTGCCACAACCACTTCATAATTCTCTGGCAATACTTTTTCCAAAGCTGCCGCTTGATCTTGGGTAATGAAAAGCAATGGCGAACCACGCTCAGTCCAAACTGTTTCATAATTCTTTGCAGAATCTTTCGGTCTCGTCGTCAATACAAATAAATTTAAGATGAAAAACCAAATATATTTAGGCACTTCGATCACACGAGGATCACTCAAAAATTCTCTTAAATATGTTCTAACATCTTTTGTGGTTGGTGATTCTGGCGTGCCTAAATTCACAAGCAATACGCCAATCTTACGCTGAGACATTCCTAATTCCTATGGTTGAATCTAAAGAGAACCATTATGCATAAATAAATGTAAATGTGAAACATTCTCATATCATATTTATCAATTAGTCTGATTCACAAAATAGATAATAAAAAAACCATCATACAATGATGATGGTTTTAATGAAATCAAAAAGTTCAGTCAATTGCTGAACTTCAACTATTGATTAGCCTTCTTTCTTAGCTTCTGGCAATTTAATTTCCAATGCTAACTCTTTTAATTGCTTAGGATTCGCAACTGATGGTGCATTTGTCATCAGACATGAAGCTGTTTGTGTTTTAGGGAACGCAATCACTTCACGGATAGATTTAGAATGTGTCATCAACATGATTAAACGATCCAAACCGAATGCTAAACCTGCATGTGGCGGCGCACCGAATTTCAATGCATCTAACAAGAATGAGAATTTATCTTCTGCTTCTTCTTTAGAAATACCTAACAAGTCAAACACTTGATATTGAACTTCTGGTTGATAAATACGAACTGAACCACCGCCCAATTCTGTACCATTCAATACCATATCATATGCTTTTGCTACTGCATTTTCAGGATCATTTTTCAATGACTCAATGCCGTGTTTGGGTGTTGTGAATGGATGGTGAACCGCAACATAACGCTTTTCATCTTCATCGTATTCAAACATTGGGAAATCAACAACCCACATTGGTGCCCATTCACAAGTGAACAAGTTCAAATCTTCGCCCAACTTGATGCGCAACGCACCAATTGCATCGTTTACGATCTTAGTTTTATCTGCACCAAAGAAGATAATATCGTTATCTTTTGCATTCGTTGCTTTGATTAAACCTTCGATTGTTGCATCATCCAAGAACTTAGTGATTGGTGATTGCAAACCTTCGCGACCTTCAGCCAAGTTGTTCACTTTGATGTAAGCCAAACCACGCGCACCATAACGAGCAACAAAGTTTGTTAATTCATCAATGTCTTTACGAGATAATTTATCTGCAGCATTTGGTACATTCAATGCAACAACACGGCCTTTTGGCATATTTGCAGCTTCACGAAATACTTTAAATTCAGTGGTCTTCATTACGTCTGTCACATCAGTAAATTCTAATGGAATACGTAAATCTGGTTTATCTGAACCATATTTGTATGCAGCTTCTGCATAAGTCATCACTGGGAATTCAGCAGCTAAATCAACATTGATTGTTTGCTTGAATACTTTACGAATCATATCTTCAGCCATCGCCATGATGTCTGATTCTTCTAAGAATGAAGTTTCGATATCGATCTGTGTGAATTCAGGCTGACGATCAGCACGTAAATCTTCATCACGGAAACAACGAACGATTTGATAGTACTTATCAAAGCCACTCATCATCAAGATTTGTTTGAACAACTGTGGGCTTTGTGGCAATGCAAAGAATTCACCAGGATAAGTACGTGATGGTACTAAATAGTCACGTGCGCCTTCTGGCGTTGCTTTTGTCAAGAATGGTGTTTCGATGTCCAAGAAACCTGCATCATCCATATAATCACGGATTGCACGTGTTACTTTTGAACGCAACATCAAGTTACGTTGCATTTTTTGTCCACGTAAATCTAAGTAGCGATATTTCAAACGAACTTCTTCAGAAGTTGCTTCATCATCGATTTGGAATGGCAACGCTTCAGATTTATTCAAAATTGTTAAACCTGTTGCTGCAACTTCAATCTTGCCTGATACCAATTTTTCATTGAACATATCAGCAGGACGCATACGAACTTTGCCCACAACTTGAATCACGAACTCATTACGAATACGCTCAGCTTCTTTAAATTGATCAGCAGGTGTAAATTCAGGATCGATAACGATTTGAACGATGCCCTCACGATCACGAAGATCGATAAAGATCACACCGCCATGATCACGGCGACGATGAACCCAGCCCGTTAAAGTTACAGTTTGATCTAAAAGAGCTTCTGATACCAAGCCCGCATAATGAGAACGCATCATAATTAAGATTACCTTTAAACGTTTTTTAAATTAAATGAGTATTTCTAGAAATAGGCACACAGCAAAGATTAAGACGAACTTGAATCTTTATTGGCTAAATTCTTTTGGTTACTGGTTTTGAAATCAGTTTCATACCAACCTGAGCCCTTCAATCTAAAATTAGGTGCTGTCACTTGTTTAACCAAACGTGGTTCCTTGCATTCAGGACATTCAGTTAACGGTTCAGCAGAAATTTTCTGTAATGCTTCTAATTCGTGACCACAGCTTTCACATTGATATTGATAAATTGGCATGTTTTCCTCAAACAAACTCACAACACAACAAAATCCGATAATTATACTGAATTTTTCAGTTCTTTTCAGTGAAATTATCAGATCTTTTTAATGCACTAATATTCAAAAATCCATTCTGAACTTTCTCAAAAAATTTTACAATCTTATTATTCCAAAACTTGGGAAACAGAACACAAAAAAACCCCAAAGGTTAGATCAACATTTGGGGCTTATCATTCGTCTAAATTGAAATTAGTGAATTTTAAACTTGTTACGGCTATCGTTCACTTGTTCTCTTAACAATTTACCTGGTTTGAAATGAGTAGCGTATTTACCGCTCAATTCAACTGCATCACCAGTTTTTGGGTTACGACCAATTTTAGGATCGCGATAACGCAAAGAGAAGCTACCAAAGCCACGAATCTCAATACGATTGTTCGCAACTAAAGTATCACTCATGTGTTCTAAGATAAGCTTAACACCCTTTTCGATTTCCCCCGCTGGAATACGTGGGTATTTTGCGCTTAACTTTTCAATTAATTCCGACTTAGTCATTCAATAAACCTCTTTTATACACTGACCCATTAATCTTAGTACAGAAATCAAGATTATTAGCTGATGTTTCAATAAATAACAAGATAAAATATTTTATCATTATCAAAAATTTAAACAACAAAACAATCATCTTAATCCTAAAACATATTACACAAAATAATATATAAATTCGAGCAAAGAAAAAAGCCATTATTTAAAAATAATGGCTTTTTAATCAATTAGCTATATAAATTGATGATTACTTATTCATTTCTGCTTTCAACAAATCACCCAAAGTACCGCCTACAGCGCTCTTAGATGATGAGTTAGAGTAATCAGCGATTGCTTTAGCATCTTCAGCGTGATCTTTTGCTTTCACAGACAATACGATTGTACGATTTTTCTTGTCTACGTTTACAAATTTAGCTTCTACTGAATCACCAACGTTATATACGTTACGAACATCTTCTACTTTCTCGTTAGAAACGTCAGCTGCACGTAAAGAACCTTCTACGCCTTCGCCCAAATCAACTGTTGCTGATTTAGCGTCAACTGCAGTTACAGTACCAGTTACGATGCTGCCTTTTTCGTTAGCTGCTAAGAAGTTAGAGAATGGGTCTTGATCCAATTGCTTGATACCCAAAGAGATACGCTCACGTTCTGCATCAACTGCTAATACAACAGCTTCAACTTCATCGCCACGCTTGAAGTTACGAACAGCTTCTTCACCTGTTTCGTTCCAAGAAATGTCAGACAAGTGAACCAAACCATCAATACCGCCATCTAAACCGATGAAGATACCGAAATCAGTGATTGACTTGATTTGACCTGTAACGCGATCACCTTTGTTGTATTTGTCAGCAAATTCGATCCAAGGGTTAGTTGTTACTTGTTTCATACCTAAAGAGATACGACGACGTTCTTCGTCGATTTCCAAGATTACAACTTCAACTTCTTCGCCGATTGTTACAACTTTAGCTGGGTTAACGTTTTTGTTAGTCCAATCCATTTCTGAAACGTGAACTAAACCTTCGATGCCATCTTCGATTTCTACGAAGCAACCGTAATCAGTAATGTTGCTTACAGCACCTTTAGTTTTCGCGCCCGCAGGGAAACGAACTGATAATTCGTGCCATGGATCGTTACCCAATTGTTTCAAGCCTAATGAAACACGGTTACGTTCACGGTCGAATTTCAACAATACAACTTCGATTTCTTGACCGATTTCAACGATTTCAGAAGGATGACGAACACGTTTCCAAGCCATATCTGTGATGTGTAACAAACCATCGATACCGCCTAAGTCTAAGAACGCACCATAATCAGTTAAGTTCTTAACAACACCTTTAACTTTGTCGCCTTCTTTCAAGTTAGCCAACAATTCTTCGCGCTCTGCTGAGTATTCTTTCTCAACAACTGCTTTACGAGATACAACGATGTTGTTGCGCTTAGGATCTAACTTGATTAATTTAAGTTCTAATTCTTTGCCTTCTAAGTAAGAAGCATCACGAACTGGGCGAACATCTACTAAAGAACCTGGCAAGAATGCTTTGATTTCGCCGATATCAACAGTGAAGCCACCTTTAACTTTACCAGAAATGATACCTTTAATGATTTCATCAGCTTCAAGAGACTTCTCAAGACGTCCCCAAATTTCTGCTTTCTTAGCTTTTTCGCGTGATAGACGAGTTTCACCCATACCATCATCAACAGATTCAAGAACTACTTTAACTTTATCACCAACTTGTACTTCTACTTCACCATTTTCATTTTGAAATTGTTCTGTAGGAATACGGCCTTCACTTTTCAAGCCTGCGTCAACGATTACGAATTCTTTACCAATAGCAACTACTGCTACTTCGATGATTTCGCCAACTTCTGGTTTTTCTTGAACTGATTGTGCAAATAACTCAGCAAAACTTACTGTCATAATATGTACTCTGTAAATGATCGCCTCGAAATACTTACTAAAATTCGGTATTCAATTTGATCGGGTTAAATTGAAAAAACAAAAGGCAATAACAATAGTTATCACCACCAATTATGCTTTAATTAGTTCTCTATCAATGACCAACTGCCAAACTTGGTTAAAAACCTCATCACGCGTTGAGTCAGATGTATCAATAATTACAGCATCATGAGCAGGTACTAAAGGAGAAACTGATCGATTCTGATCACGCTCATCTCGCATTTGTATCTCGCCCAAAATCTGCGCAATATTAACAGATTCTCCCGCACAAATCAACTCTTTATATCGTCTTTCGGCACGAACTTCTGCACTTGCTGTTAAGAATATTTTCAAAGATGCTTCAGGAAAAACTACCGTTCCCATATCACGCCCATCAGCTATTAATCCTGGTGAAACAGCTCGATCTCTTTGGTAATGAAATAGTGCCTCACGAATTTTTGGATGTTTAGCAATAATGGATGCACTACTGCCAGTAATTTCTAAACGTAAACGCGATGTTACATTCTCATTGCATACATATATTTGTACTTTTTCAGCTTCAATATTTACAGTCATTGAAAATTCAGGGATCTTAGCAACTAATAAATCTTCATTTTCTAAGTCTAATTCTTGATTTAAAGCAAAGATTGCATACGCACGATAAATCGCCCCTGAATCCAATAAATGCCAACCCAATTTTTGTGATAATTTCAATGCAAGTGTGCCTTTGCCAACACCACCAGGTCCGTCAATTGTTACGACAGGAACAACCATTCACTACTCCTTAACTATTATTAAAATGAAACGCCTGTGCGAATGCTGCCATAAACTTCAGGGCCATCTCCCATATTGGAAATGCCAACTCTGCTGCCATTGTCGCCACGAGACATTTCAGCTTCACCCACTGCTTTTGCAGAACTGCATCCTGCAACAAACATCATCGTTACGAATAAAAAGATATATTTTGTATAATTTTTCATAATTATTCTCCATTCAAGCTAACTAATATACGGGCCATTATATAACCAAGGCTATAAGTTTTGCTCTAATTATTGTATTCTATTCAGGTTATACAATTTTTATATGATGAGAATGTGAGATGTCCCTAAAAACCTTAACGATTGCAACTCGAGAAAGCCCACTTGCTTTATGGCAGGCTGAACATGTGAAAAGTAAAATTCTTAAATTTTATCCTTATCTGGAAGTTAAACTTCTAGGTATGACCACAAAGGGAGATCAGCTTTTATCCTCTCCTTTAAGTAAAATTGGGGGCAAAGGCTTATTCATTAAAGAATTGGAAGTTGCAATCTTAGATGGTCGCGCTGACATTGCTGTACATTCAATGAAAGATGTACCAATGGCAAAAGAATTACCTGAAGATTTGATTGTACCTGTTGTGATGGATCGTGAAGATCCACGTGATGCGTTAGTAAGCAATCACAACTACACAATTAAAACGTTGCCGAAAAATGCTGTTGTGGGTTCTTGCTCATTACGCCGTCGTGTTCAATTGATGGCAATCCGCCCTGATCTCCAATTAAAAGATCTACGTGGTAACGTGAATACTCGTTTAGCTAAATTAGATGCAGGCGAATTTGATGCAATCATTTTGGCAACAGCAGGCTTGAAGCGTTTAGGCTTTGATCACCGTATTTCTGAAGAAATCTCTCAAGATATTTCCTTACCAGCAGTTGGTCAAGGCGCAATTGGTATCGAATGCCATCGCAATAATGAAGAAGTTCGTAAAATTATTGCATCATTGAATGATGAAGAAACTGCAATTCGTGTATCTGCTGAGCGTGCATTCAATGCAACATTGAATGGTGGCTGCCAAGCCCCTATTGCAGGTTATGCTGAATTAACCGAACAAGGTTTATGGATGCGTGGTCTCGTTGGCAACATTGAAACCAATGAAATTCTATTTGCTGAAATTGTAGGTGATCCATTGGATGCACAAAATATTGGTCAAAGACTTGCACAAGATTTACTTAATAAAGGCGCAGATGTCTTTTTAAGGAGTATTTATGGCGAAAAAGTCTAGAAAATATCATGGCTCTAAAAACAATTCAGTGAATGATAAAACTAACATCGACTTTCAAAAAGTTGGTGTTATCATCACCCGCCCTAAAGAACAATCAGCATTTCTAATTCAATCCATTCAGCGTAACAATGGCACAGCATTTTCTGTGCCTTGTTTAGAAATTCATGATCCATTGGATATTGAAACAGCTCAAAAGGAATGCACAGAATTAGCAGCCGAAGCAGATTACTGGGCTTTCACAAGCCCAAATGCTGTTGAATATGCACAAAAATTCGGTTTAGACTTTGGTTTGAACAAACCTTGTATTTCTATTGGTTCTGGCACGACAAAATTATTGCAACAGCTGACAACTGCTGATGTAATTCAAGGTGAAAAGCCTTATACAACCGAAAAATTATTAGAAGCGCTCTCACAATATTCCTTGGCTGATCAGAAAATTTCTATTTTCAGTGGCGAAGGTGGTCGACGCTTATTAGAAAACGCCATCAATGATATGGGGGCAAATGCTCATTACGTAGATGTTTATCGCCGTATTCAAGCAGAAAATATTGATGTGACTGAAGTGGTTGAATACAGCCAATCTCACCCCATTGTTATCTTAGTCTCAAGTCAAGAAGCGTTTGAAGCTTATCATCGTGTGCTCATTGCTTTGGACTCAAATTTTGCAAAACATACTTTAATTGTTGCCAGCAATCGTCTAGCACAATATGTTAAAACATTAGGCTACCAAAACATTTTTGTGGCTGATTCTGCTGTTAGCAAAGATTTATGGCAAAAGCTCGTAGAAGTTGCGCCAACGTTATCCTTATCCACCACAGATTCAATTACTGAGGATTCATCCATGACCCAAATGAACGACAAAGATCATCCTGTGACACTTGAAGAATCATCATCAGCTACTGCCGTTGAACATCAAGCTGAATCTGCACGCCAAAACGTAGAACAACCAAACATTGCTCCGTCACAAAAACCTAATCACTCATTATCTTATATTGCCATTGCATTGGGCATTTTAGGTATTGGTGCTGGCGCATTTTCTTTCCTACAATCTTCACAGGAAGGCGCTAATGCACAAGCAATTAAACAATCATTAGAATCTCAAATCACACAACAAAAATCACAAATTGATACTTTAACCCAATCATTATCAATGTTAAAAACAACAGTTGATGCTGAACGTGGTCAATCTGCTGATTTTACAGATTTAGCGAATGCACAAACTCAGCACCAGCAAAATCTGCAAACATTGCAACAACGTTTATCCACATTGGATGCAGCAATCACAAACTTGCAAGCAGATAATGGCACATCATTAACACGTTACAACCAACTCAAAGATCACATCAATGAATTTGAGAAGCTTGTGACTAACTTAGATCAATCCATCAATCAAATTGGCAAAACAGCTAATGATCTACAAAATGATGCTGTTAAAACGCAAAATCGTTTAACTTCACAATTAGTGGAAATTAACAGCAAAATTGCTTCATTGAATACATTGGAAGCACGTTTAGCTGCTGCAACAGATATTGATTTATTGAACCTTAGCCAAGCGAAATACTTATTAAGATTGGCAAACTTTAAATTAATGTTTGAAGATGACCCTTCTGAATCTATCACTATCTTGAATGAAGCAAGTGAGCGCTTAATGGCAACTGCGAATGCTAAATTCAGCGAAACGAATAACTTGATCCAAAGTGAAATCGTGAAGTTGAAAGATATTCAAACAATTGATCGTGAAGAATATGCAACACGCATTCAAAAAATTTCTGAAATTATTCCATCCATTGATACAAAATCAGATGATATTTTAGGCGGATTGCGTAACACATTCCAAACAGAAGCTGCCAATAGCGATTCTGCGAATGAAGCTGATTCAAAACCTTGGTATCAAAAAGCATTGGATAAAATGACGCCAGTATTTGTTGTGACACAAGAACGTACACCAGCACCTGAATTAATGTCCATCACTGATGAAACGTTACTAAAACAAAATATTCAATTGCAATTAACAACAGCGCGCTTGGCTCTATTACAAAACCAAGCACAAACTTATCAAGAATCATTGAAAGTGGCTCGCTCATTATTAACGAACTACTTCAGCCCGAATGATGAAAAATTCCATCAAGTATTGGCTGCCATCAATGAATTGTTAAATGTGAATGTTGCTGCAGAAACATTAGATATCACACCTATCCTTAAATCATTCGATGCATCCATGTTGAATTATAGAGGAGAAGGATTATGATTCGATTCTTCAAAGCATCTGGCTATTTCCTATTACTTTTTGCCATTCCATTATTCTTATACTTCTTAGTAAAAGATGATCCTGGCATGGTGATCATTACTGGTCAAAACATTCTGACACAAAAGAATTTCACATTGATGATGACATTATCTGGCTTCATCTTTGGTGGATTACTCTTTTTTGTGGTGGCTTATGGTATTTTACGTTTCCTATTCAAATTATTGGGTTTACCACAATTTTTGAAACGCTCAGCAGAAGCTCGCAGTGAAAAAAGTGCAAGTCGTAAAGTTGCACGTGCTGAATTGGCATTATTGGAAAATAAACCTGAATTGGCAGAAGCATTGCATTTATCTGCTGTAAAAAATAGTGCAAACCCAAGTTTTAGCTACATTGGCGCAGCGCGCGCTGCTCACATGCAAGGCAAAACTGCATTGCGTGATCAATATCTTCGTGCTGTAGAAACAACTCAAGATCATCATAACCGCCTACATTCAGGCATTATGATTGGTGAATTGTTGAATCAATGGGGCGAACACGATAAAGCACGCACAGTATTGGAGCGCACTCGTAAAGAGAAAGGCGATCATCACCGCGTATTGACTGCTTTGGCAAAATCTTATGAGAAACAAGGCTTATATGATGATTTATTAAAAATCATGCCTGCTTTGCATAAATCATTGCCAAAAGAAGAGCGCTTGGAAATTGAACCTGAATTATATGTGACTTTGATTGATCACATTGGCGCTAAAAATGAAGGCCATGAATTGAAAGCTTTATGGTCACACATTCCTAACAACATCAAAGTTGTACCAAGTGTTGTGGTGAATTATGCTGAAAAATTACTGTATGCAGGCGAAGTTTCTGATGCGGAAGAAGCATTGCGCTCATCTTTGAAGAAAGATTGGAATGATTTAGTGATCACAGCTTATGGTCATTTATATAAAGGTGATTTCAATAGCTACATTAAAACTGCGAAAGGCTTTGCAAATCAACATCCTGAAAGTGCTTATGCTGCATTGGCTGTGGCGCGTTTGTATTATCAAACTAAGCGCATGGAAGATGCTTTAGAATACTTGCAAAAAGCATTACAAATTGATAACCAAATCCCTGAAATTCACCACTTATTGGCTGAAATTTTGTTAGAAAAAGGGGAGTTTGAAAAATCAGCTTTAACATTTAAAGAAGCAGGTAAATTATCTTATGCAAAACCATCTGCTGAGTTATTACAAGTGGAAGGCGAAGTGGTTGATCACACTCACGAAGCTTTACCAGAAACAGTTGTGAATGCAGATGAACAAACCAAGTAATGATTAATATGGATGTAGAGCAACCTTCTATGACATTCATAGAAGGTTCTCTTTTTTGAGATTATGAATAAACCAACTTTACAGCAATTATTGATCAAAGATGCACCAATCATCATGGGCATTTTGAATGCAACACCCAATTCATTTTCCGATGGCGGTGATTTTTTTGATCCTAAAACAGCCATTGAACGTGCGCATCAAATGGTACAAGAAGGCGCAACGATCATTGATATTGGCGCAGAATCTTCTAATCCAAAAGCGAATTTAATCACAGCTGAAGAGGAAATCGCACGATTAATTCCTGTGGTTAAACCTTTAGTGAAAGATCTACCAGCTTTGATTTCCATTGATACTTATCATCCTGAAACCATGAAAGCTATGGTGGATTTAGGTGTAGATATCATCAATGACATTAATGGCTTCCGTAATCCTGCTTCCATTGATGCAGTTAAAGATAGCGATGTTGCTTTAGTTGTAATGCACTTGGATAATCCGATTGAAAGCATGCATGTAGAAACTCAGCATGATGATATCACGCATAGCATTGCACAATTTTTTTTAGATCAAGTTGAACATTTATCTGATCACAACATTCATCCTAATCGAATTTTATTAGATCCTGGCTTTGGCTTTGGTAAAACAACTGAAGAACAGATCGAACTGCTTCAACAATTAGAGCGCTTAACTGCTCTGCCTTACCCTATTTTTATTGGCTTATCTCGTAAACGCTTAATTGGGCATTTAACCCATGTGGATGTTGCTAAAGAACGTACAATTGGCAATGTTGCATCCGCACTTTGGTGTTTGCAGAAAGGCGCAAAAATTTTCCGTGTTCATGATGTGAAAGCAACTCATGAAGCTTTCCAGCTATGGCAACAACTATCGATTTAAAAATTTATTATGATTGAATTTAACCAAATTACTCTTCGCGTTGGTACAAAAGTCTTAATTGAAGACTTTTCAGCTCAAATCCAAAACAAAATGCATGTGGGTTTAGTGGGAAAAAATGGCACAGGCAAAACCTCTCTATTCAATATGGTTTTGGGCCATTATGAATCTGATAAAGGCTCATTGCATATCCAGCCACATCTACAAATTGCTCATGTTGAGCAAGAAATTACTAATACCGAATTATCTGCTTTTGATTATGTATTATCTGGCGATGCTGAACTCATTGCATTGCGTAAAGCTGAAGAAAAAGCTTTAGAAGAAAATGATGGATTTGAAATCAGCCGAATTCATCAAGAATTAGATCGCATTGATGGTTATCGTGCAGATAGTAAGGCTTCTGCACTATTGATGGGTTTAGGCTTTGAATATTATGAAATTACTAAAGCCGTGAAGCACTTCTCAGGTGGTTGGCGCATGCGCTTAAACATCGCTAAAGCCTTAATGTGCCGCTCTGATATTTTGTTACTGGATGAACCCACAAACCACTTGGACTTTGAAACAGTTGTTTGGCTAGAAAACTGGCTCAAAAGCTACCAAGGTATTTTAGTCATCATTTCCCATGATAAAGAGTTCTTGGATCATACTTGTAATCACATTTTGCATTTAGACAATCAGAAAGCAACACTGTATAAAGGCAACTATGCTGATTTCCAACGCTTAAGAGCTGAAAAATTAGCACTGCAGCAAGCAATGTATGAAAAGAATGAGAAAACTAAAGCTCATTTAGAAAACTTCATCCGTCGTTTTGGTGCAAAAGCAACTAAAGCAAAACAAGCACAAAGCCGTGTGAAAGCTTTATCGAAATTAGCAGACATCGCGCCAGTTGTGGCAACAAATGAATTCCATTTCTCATTTTTAAAACCTGATCGTATTCCTGATCCATTATTAACGTTTGATAATGTCAGCATTGGCTATGAGCCGAGCAAACCTATTTTAGAAAAAGTAGAATTGACGTTAACGCCAGATTCTCGCCTAGGTTTACTCGGGAAAAATGGTGAAGGTAAATCTACTTTAATCAAAGCAATCGCAGGCGAACTTAATATTGAGAAAGGTGAATACGTTGCCTCTGAATTTTTAAAGATCGGTTACTTTGCACAGCATCAATTGGAATATCTGTCCATTACAGAATCGCCAATGTGGCACATTCAATCTTTAGATCCATTGATTGGCACACAAGATATTCGTAACTTCTTAGGTCGTTTTGATTTCCATGGTGAAAAAGCATTAGAAAGCATTGAGCGTTTTTCTGGTGGTGAAAAAGCACGTTTAGCTTTGGCAATGATTGTGTATCAAAAACCAAATCTATTGCTACTCGATGAACCAACAAACCATTTGGATTTAGAAATGCGTGAAGCCATTGCAATGGCATTGCAAGAATTTGAAGGTGGCGTTGTCATCGTATCCCACGATGCTTCATTACTGGAAATGTGTTGTGATCAATTCGCCATTGTGAGCAATCATCGCTTTGAGTTATATGATGGTGATTTAGAAAACTACCGCTCTTTAGTTTCAGATGCTCGCTCAGGTAAAACATCCTCAAAAACTGCCACATCTACAACCGTAGTAGAAACTGTTTCTGATAATGTGCCAAAACTGGATTTCAATGAACGCAAAAACTTGAATTCTAAATTGAAAAAGTTAGAACGCGATGTGGAAAAATTTGAAAAAGAGATTCCGAAGATTGAAGATAAAATTGCAAAATTGGATGAAATCTTAGGTCATAGTGATACTTATACTTCTAAGTCCCACGATGAAATCCAAAAAATGAATGATGAAAAAGATCAACTCAACCAAAAGCTTGCTGATATGGAAGAATCTTGGTTAATGAATAATGATGAAATAGAAATCATTCGCGAACAACTTTCACAATAAGGCATTACTATGTTTAAGAACAAACCTTTTTTTGCACGACTTTTCCGTTTATTAGGCGCAGCATTAGTGCTAAGCGCTGGCTATTTTGTTTATATGGATACAGAGCTGAAATATGTGAATGCAGAGATCATCAGCTATGATCAGCAAAATCCCGTGGTACGTTTTGCTGTATCCCCAAGCCAACAAATCACATTCAAGATGACGGAAACTTTTGATGAAGCCAAATATCCTGTTGGCTCACCATTACAAGTTCGCTACCCGAATGAAGATTATGGAAAATTAGAATATGTATCCCCATTATTACAATGGGCATTTTATATAGTATTATTCATAGGATTAATCATTTTCTTCATTGGCGCAGTGCTCACAATGCAAGTGCGCAAGCAATTAAAAAAATAACTAGGAGCTGTTATGAGTGAATTAAAACAAGATCAAGCAATCATTGTTGCAGAAGAAAAAATGTTGGCGGAAATTGTACCCGATGAAGCACGCATCCAAGAAATAGCAACAACTATCCAAATCAATGATCCTACATCATTTTTGGCTTATGGCTCCAAACCAATGTCTGAAATCGCAAAATTTTCAGATACATTATTAAACCGCATCAAAACAAAAGATGCAGGTGAAGTTGGCGGACAATTATCAGATTTAGTTTTGAAAATCCGCGAATATAACCCAATGAGCACAGAAGAAAAAGCTTCTGGCTTTTTGGCAAATATCCCATTGATTGGTGGTTTATTTAGACAAGTTGAAAAAGCTAAAATTGATCACACAACATTAACATCGCAAGTGGATATCATTGCAAGCCATTTAGATAATTCTATGGTGAATTTGCTGCGTGATAACGAGCAATTGTCTCAGTTATACGATAAAAACTTGGATTACTATCGTGAATTGAATCTTTACATTAATGCCGGTAAACAATTTCTAGACAATATCCGTACTGTAGAATTGCCTGCTTTAGAAGCAAAAGCAAATGAAACTAAAGACATGCTTGATGCGCAAAATGTGAAAGATATGCTTGAAAATATCAATCGCTTTGAGCGCCGCATACATGATTTAGAATTGTCTAAAATGATTGCAATGCAAACAGCACCACAGATTCGTATCATTCAAAGCAATAACCAACAATTGGCTGAGAAAATTCAAGGCAGCATCTTCTCTACTTTGCCAATTTGGAAAAGCCAAATCGTGCTTTCTTTATCTTTACAAGAGCAAGAAAAAGCAGCAAAGCTTCAAAAAGATGTTTCAGATACTACAAACGAATTATTGCGTAAAAATGCTGAAATGCTTCAACAAAACAGCATTGCAACAGCACATGAAGTTGAACGCTCTATCGTGGATATTGAAACTGTGCGCGAAGTGCAGAATCGCTTAGTGAACACCATTGAAGAAACAATGAAGATCGCAACTGAAGCTCGTGAGAAACGTAAAGCTGTTGAAATTGAATTGTCTCAAATGGAAAACAACTTGCGTGAACGCATCACAGAAGCTGTTGCGAAAAATCAATAAAAAGGCAAAACGATTTTATGGATTACAACGAAAAGACTTTACCCTTTCAGAAGCCTGCATCTCATACAGTGATTGATAATGTTGATGAAATTAAGGTTACTAACATTCGCCAAGAAGAAGTGGATTTTAGCAATGCTTTCATTAAAGGTGCAAAAACTACCGCAAAGCGCATGATTTTTCATTTCAAAGCGATTGCGGGTGGTTTAACTGCTCAAATTCTGAAATGGTTTGTGCCAAGTAGTATTGATCCATTTTATGGTGCAACTTTTTTATGCTCATACATTGGCATTGTGATGCTATTTCCACTACGTAAAAACCATTTAGCAACAGGTTTAGGTTTGATTACAGCCATTCTTGTTGCTTTAACTGGTATGTGGCCGATTGCATTGTTATTCGGTGGCATGATGACAATGTTATTGGATTTGATTGAGCAGAAAACTGATAACACAGGTTTTTGGTTCACAATTCCTTTGTCATTATTAGCACTGTTCTATGCCAATATAAAAATGCCAGAATCTATTTTTGTATCCATGCCAATTTGGGCTTATGGTGCAATGGTAGCTATTTTTGCAGCAGGTTTATTGAAGCCAAAAGTATTGAAGCATTTAGCTAATATCACTTTAATGTCTGAAGCTGATAAAAAAGCTTATTTAGAAAATATTGAAGCACAAAAAGCTTTAGCCATCGCAAAACAACAAGCAGCCAAAGAAGAACAATCTTTTGCTTTGTTTGCTCGCCATATTGAAGTATTGCGTTTAATTGAAGATGAAAATAAGAATTTACCACCACAATTAGCCATGATCGTGGAAAAAATTGGTACGCAATCCATTGATATTTTAAAGATCATGAAAGCTGATCCCCGTGATGTTTTACCAGGCGGACAATTTTTAAATCGTTATTTGCCATTGATTCATCAATCAGTTGTACGTTATACCACAATTAAATCTTTGCACAGCGAAGAGAATATTCAAGAAAATATTGATGAAAAAACATTGATTGCTTTAAATGGCATGCAACAAGCCTTTACACAAATCCGCCAGCAATTGGCAGACAATGATGTGGATGATTTACGTGTAGATTTAAAAGTGATGGATCAATTGATCCGAAGCCAAGGCTTTGAGATTAAGGATTAAAACTTCACATATAAAAGGCGCTGATTCAGCGCCTTTTGCCTATCCAAATGATCATACAATCCATAAGAAAAAATTGGTTATTAAATAGAAAGGAATAAGCATGCACAATCCCAAGATCCGATTTAATCATAAGCGCTTATTTGCTTGCTACACAATATGGCTTTTCATCAGCTTTATAATGGGCTTTTTATTTCGAGAATATCTTGATACAGNCCCGTGATGTTTTACCAGGCGGACAATTTTTAAATCGTTATTTGCCATTGATTCATCAATCAGTTGTACGTTATACCACAATTAAATCTTTGCACAGCGAAGAGAATATTCAAGAAAATATTGATGAAAAAACATTGATTGCTTTAAATGGCATGCAACAAGCCTTTACACAAATCCGCCAGCAATTGGCAGACAATGATGTGGATGATTTACGTGTAGATTTAAAAGTGATGGATCAATTGATCCGAAGCCAAGGCTTTGAGATTAAGGATTAAAACTTCACATATAAAAGGCGCTGATTCAGCGCCTTTTGCCTATCCAAATGATCATACAATCCATAAGAAAAAATTGGTTATTAAATAGAAAGGAATAAGCATGCACAATCCCAAGATCCGATTTAATCATAAGCGCTTATTTGCTTGCTACACAATATGGCTTTTCATCAGCTTTATAATGGGCTTTTTATTTCGAGAATATCTTGATACAGGTTTTTTGAGGAATTTTCTATTCATTAAAGCAAATATACTGAAAGACTCTCAAATTTATCTTTCAATCATGTTATGGATATTGCTACTCTCGCCTTTTGTGTTTATATACATATACAAATCCTGCATTTTAACAATTAGGCTTGATAGAAAAATGCTGTGGCTTCCACTATTAATAGCAGCCCTAGGCTTATTTTGGAATATGGGCGCTATGACTATAAACACAACAGGTCACTATAAATATGATGTGCTCACAAGATATCTCATTCAAGAATTTGACTGGGTTGCTGCAATTTTTATTTCTTGGTTTGGATTATTTCTAGCCCTACCATTTAGTGCTGTAGTGCTAACTTTTTATATCAAAGGCAATGTTGATAATACATAGCACCACAACAAAACTATGAACCATGAAATAAATCATCTATCATATAATGACAAAAACCCTAGATCACTCTAGGGTTTTATTGATTTTGAATTTCAGCAAAATTAAGCAGTTGCTGTTTCTTTTGGTTTAGCTAATTCATCTAAGCTTTTTTCAAATGTTTCACGATCAAACTCTTTGAATTTATTGGACATCATAATACAACAGAACACACTGCCCATAATGTTACATGGTACGCGAGTGATGCCTAAGAAGTAGTCAACGCCGAAGAAGATAACCGCAACTTCAATAGGAACGCCCGCAAGGTCACACACAACAGCCAATGAAACCAAAGCACCACCAATTACACCTGGATTACCGAATGCAGCAATTGTTGCATAAACACCCAATAAAATGTACCAAGTCATTGTCATTTCGCCTGTTTTACCTTGCAAAGCCATCGCCGCAATGATGATGATTACGTTAGTAATTGGTCCACCATTTGTATTTAAAGAGTTACCTAAAGGCAAAATAAAGTTAGAGAGTTTTTCTTTAACACCTAAATATTTTGCATCCTCCATCGCAACTGGTAAACACATTGCTGTTGATGTTGTTGTCACTGCCATGATTAAAACACGTGAACATTTTTTAATCAGCATTGATAAACTCAAGCGATATCTTAAAGAGATATACAAGAAATATAAAACTAAGAACAAGATATTAATGATCGTAATGTAGAGCAACACTTGTCCTAAAGAGATCAAAGTATCCAAGCCTTTTGTACCAATGGTTGACGCCAAAATGCCAAAGATCCCGATGGGTGCAATATACATGACCATTGTGATAATTTTCATGATAATTGCACGGAATGCCAACGTCACTTCTAATAAAGTTGAAACACCTGGAACTGTATCTTTGAGAAGATTAATACTAATACCAAAAAAACAACCAAAAACGATAACCTGTAAAACAATTGGTGTGCCAAATGATTTAAAAATATTACTTGGGAAAAAGTTCAAGATAATATCAGAAACGCCCATTGCACTGCCTTGTGTACCTGCAGCAAGTGCAGCGGCTGCTTGAGCTTCATCTGTGTTAAAAGGTACAACTGCCCCAACAATGACTGCTAAGAACGCAGCACACGCTGTTGTAATTAAGAATAATAATAATGTTTTACCACCAATTGTTCTAAATTCTTTCAAATCTAGAGATGATACTGACATAACGATAGAACCAAAGATTAAGAACGGGATACACATGTTCATAAGATTTAGGAACATTTTTCCAAATATTCCGAAAACATCGGCATCTTTACCTAATACTAATCCAAAGATTACACCAAGGATCATACCGATAATGATGCGCCCTGATAATCCGTTTAAAAATTTAAGAAATTTTTGCATATAAACACCTTGCAGATTTATTGATAAGAAACTAAAACTATTTCAACTGGCTACGAACAAAGTCCATTGGTGCTGTTTTTACGACTTTTTCATGAGCAATTGACGCATCTAAAATATCGCCTTCCACTAAAAATCGTTGCCAACGTGTTAATTCTTGTTCTGTAATCTCAATGGATGGCGTCCACATGCCACCTTGGCAAAATTGATTAATTGTATGAATGCCATCTTCTAATTTGACATGTGCCCAGTTTCTACGAATGATTGCTTCACAACCTTCTCCGCCATTTTCCAATAGCCAAGTTGTGCCTTTTTGTAATCCTAATGCGAATTTACCTGCTAAATTATCTTCATCATCAAATAAAGATTCTAATCCATAGTAAACGCTCCATGGAATCACACCACCACGAACAGCTAAATCACAATATGGAAAAGCAACACCATCTGCGATAAATTTATTGGCCATATCAGGCTGCAACACAATGAAGTCACCAAAACCACCCAAGAACATTTCAATGATCATACTTGTGGAAAAATCATGAATAAAACGGATTTTTGAAGTATCAGCACCACCTTCTTTCGCACAACCTGCAACAGATAGATAATGGCTTGCACCATCACCACCTGAAACTAACACTCGCTTGCCTTCCATTGCTTGCCAACTAAAGTCATCAGGCTGCTGTTCTCGAGAAACAATCACTAAAGGACAACGAGAAGCAATTTTGGCGAATGAATAATAATTTTGAATACGATCCATATAAACCAATGGCACCCAAATACCACCGACAACGACATGTGCTTTGCCTTGATTCACATCCGTTAAACATTGCGTCCACGGTGTAGGCACATAAGATTCTACATCTAACCCAACTTCTTCAAAGAAACCCTGCTCTTTTGCCACATATTCTGGCATATAGTTCATGGATAAACCTGTTGCTGCAATCACAAACTTATTCATCGCATTCCTCATCAATTTGAATAGAGATGATTCATTTATAGCAAAGGTTGATTCATTGAAAAGCTACTATTATCAATAAATAGATATAGCACTATATAATCATTGAATGACTACAGATTAACTAACTTTTTCTAATATTAAATTTTCAAACCCCCATAAAAAATCCCCAGCATTTAGGCTGAGGATTGTAATTTTTAGAATCTAAAATGATTATTTTTCAACACGATAACATGGTTGATATGTAGAACCTGGCAATTTCATTCGGCCTTGTTCAACAAAGTCATTCAATAGTTCATCCACCAATTCCATCAATTCTGGATCACCATGCAACACAAAAGGACCATGCTCTTTAATGGCTTGAATGCCTGATTCTTTAATGTTACCTGCCACAATTCCTGAGAATGCTTGGCGTAATGATGCTGCCAATTTTTCTTTTGGCTGATCTTTATGAAGATTCAAACCTGCCATATTTTCATGGGTTGGGATGAATGGCTTTTGTAAATCTTCTGACATTACCAATGACCAGTTAAAGCAATATGCATCTTCACTCTGTTTGCGGCGCTCTTTCACTAATGGCATTGCTTGCTTCATGCGCTGTGCCACTAATGTTGGATTATCAATGATGATTTCATAATGTTTTTGAGCTTCTTTACCCAAACTTTTCTCAATAAAATGATCCAAAGTTTTAAAATAGTTTTCGCTCTCTTTTGGCCCAGTTAAAATGATTGGTAAGATTTGATCCTTATTCTCTTCCATCATCAAGATGCTGAGCACATATAAAAACTCTTCTGCTGTACCAACGCCACCAGGAAATACAATCAAACCATGACCTAAACGAATGAATGCTTCAATACGCTTTTCAATATCAGGCATGATGATCAATTCATTCACTAATGGATTAGGTGGCTCTGCTGCAATGATTGAAGGTTCTGTAATACCAATATAGCGATTTGCTTCATGACCTTGTTGCGTATGACCAACCGCTGCACCTCGCATTGGCGCTTCCATCGCACCTGGACCACAACCTGTACAAATATCAAAACGGCGTAAGCCTAATTCATGACCCACTTCACGCGCATATTTGTACTCAATTTCATTGATTGAGTGGCCGCCCCAACAAACCATAACGTTATAATCATAAGCTGCTTTCAATGCTTTCGCATTACGCAATGTCATGAAAACGATATCTGTTGCAATCTTCTGACTACCATATTTCACTAAGCGCTTCTTGTCATAACTGCTGACAACTTCGCGCATGTACAAAATATCACGCAATACTGAGAATAAATTTGTGCGAATTAAACGTGTTAATTCTCCATCCACAAATACAGATTGTGGTGGGTTCATCAATTCTAATTTAATGCCACGTTCTGTACGACTAACTTTCGCTTCAAAATCTTTATACATTTGAAACAAAATACTCGCATCATCTGTTTGGCTACCTGTGTTTAATACTGCTAGCAAGCAGTTTCTAAACAATTGATATAATTCACCATCCACACTTTTGGTTAATAAATCACTTTCTACTTTTGATAATAAATCTAAGGATCCAGCAGGTGGATAGATATGATAATTTTTATTTTCTACACTCATTCGAGATTAGTCCTTATAGAATAGCCATTCTGACGTTTGTGTTGGGTTCTCACCCTTAAAGTAATAATCATTATTTGTGAACTGCTTTAAATCTTCTGCGTTCTGAATATTATTCTCTGCAGCATAACGAACCATTAAACCACGCGCTTTTTTAGCATTGAAACTGATGGTTTTATATTGTCCACTTTTGAAATCTTTGAAGATTGGTGTAATCACTGGCACAGAGAGTTTATCAGGTTGAAGCACAGAAAAATACTCATTCGATGCTAAATTGATCACCGCTGTAATTTTATTTTTCTCAATCAAGCCATTCAAATACTGCGTCACCGAATCGCCCCAAAATTCATACAGATTTTTACCTTTTGCATTTTTAAGTGCAGTACCCATTTCTAAACGATAAGGTGCGATTAAATCTAACGGATGCAAAGCACCATATAAACCAGACAACATCACTAAATGTGATTGCACATAATCCATTTGCGCTTTCGTTAAATCATAAGCATTCAATGCTTCATAAGCATCACCATTGAATAAGAAAATAGCTTCTTTTGCATTATCATGAGTGAATGGCACAGAAAAATTACTGTAACGCGCAGCATTTTGTACTGCTAAATTCCCAGAAATTTTCATCAAAGATTCTAAATCAGGTGGCGATAACTTTTTAAGAATTTCAATGAGCGCTTCACTTTGCTTCAAAAAATGTGGTGCATTATTACCTTCAAAAGGTGGCTTTCTTGTTTCATCGAGTTTTTTTGCGGGTGATAAAAGGAATAACAACATATTACCTCCGTGTGACATATGAAAATGCTTGATCTTGCCAATTCTGCAAACGATCAAAATGGGGTTCTAATCGAGAACATTGCGTTAACTTAGCATAAATTAAGCAAACAATTGGTACATATAATGTGCTTACAAATACATCAATTGGATAATGCATCCCAAAACGAATGCGACTCACAATCATCAATGCTGCCCAAATAAAAATAACAGAAGTGATCGCCCAATCTCGCTTACGATTCATGGGTAAAACTAGAATAAATATCATCAGCCATGTGACTGCAAATGCTGTATGACCAGATGGAAATGAATAACCCACTTCTTTAGCCCAATGTTGCTTTAGATACACTGGCATTGCTGTATTATTTTCGATAGTTTTGGCAACAATCTCTGAGCGAACTGCTCTTTTTTCTTGGTAGAAATTATTGAGATCAACGCCCTGCTCAACCAAATAACCTGTATAAGGGCGAGGCTCTTTATAAAATGATTTCAATCCTGTTTTAATTACTTGCGTACCAATCAATAATACTACTGCTGTCGCAACAATAATGATCCAATCCATTTTGCGCCATGCAAACAGTGATAAAACTATGATTAAAACAATACATGTTAAGAATGCATAAATAATCGCGGTGCCTGATTGTGTAATCCAAAATAGAAACTGATCCAATCCATCAAAAGTATTATCTAGCTCCCATTGCCAATCAGCGAGCCAAAGCACGATAGGAATTAAGATTAATTGTAATATTGCAAATAGCGTAATGAATAGTTTTTGACGGGATAAGGTGATCATTCTAATCCTACATAAATTGATAAAGTCCAAAATTATAACATTATGTGATTACAACGCTCAGACTTCTATATTAAAATGCTTTATTAATCATGGAATATTGCTAGATTTTTATCTAACAATAAAATGATTGGTGATATACTACCGCACGCTTTTTCTTCCCCATAAAATCTCACAGGAGCGTATGTTGTGCAGCCCATTAAAGATCTAATCTCAGGCGTACAAATTCTATTTGTTGCATTCGGTGCAATGGTATTAGTACCATTATTAACCGGCTTAAATCCATCCATGGCACTTTTAGGCGCAGGGATCGGAACTCTACTTTTCCAACTCATTACTAAACGTAAAGTCCCTATTTTTCTAGGTTCTTCTTTCGCATTCATCGCCCCTATCATTTTCTCCTTACAAACTTGGGGCATGGGCGCAACAATGTTTGGTCTATTTGCAGCAGGCTTCATGTACTTTGTATTTGCATTGATCATCCGTTGGCGTGGCATTGGCTTAGTGAATACATTGATTCCTGCTGTTGTGATTGGGCCTGTCATCATGGTGATTGGTTTATCCGTTGCAGTCACTGCAACGCAAATGGCAATGGGCATCAGTGGTGGCCGAGCCATTATGAATGATACATTGGCAATCTCATTATCCATCGCAACATTTGCTGTAACAGTGATCATCACAATTTTTGGCAAGGGTTTATTCCGCTTGATCCCAATTTTAGGTGGAATTTTTGCAGGTTATGTATTGGCATTGATCGCTGATTTAACAGGTTTATCTGCATCATTGAATAATGGGCAAGAAATTCTTAACTTAAATAACTTAATCAATGCTGCATGGTTTGCTGTGCCTGAATTCCATAAACCTGAAGTGAACTGGTTAGCAGCACTATTCATGCTACCAGTTGCGATTGCACCAGCAATTGAACACATTGGTGGCATTATGGCGATCAGCAAAGTAACAGGCAAAGATTTCACAAAAGATCCTGGCTTAGATAAAACATTAGCAGGCGATGGATTAGGCGTTTGTGTCGCAGGTTTAATCGGTGGTCCACCAGTGACAACTTATGGCGAAGTTACAGGTGCTGTAATGATCACTAAAAATGATAATCCTAAAATTATGACTTATGCTGCGATCTTTGCAATTGCAATGGCATTCATGGGCAAATTCAATGCTTTCTTGAATTCTATTCCATTACCTGTAATGGGTGGCATTATGATCTTATTGTTTGGTACGATCGCAAGTATTGGCTTAAAAACATTGATCGATGCAAAAGTTGACATCATGATCCCACGTAACTTAGTCATCATCAGTGCGACATTAATCACAGGTGTTGGTGGTTATACAATCAACATTGGTAATTTCCCATTTGCTGGCGTAGGCTTAGCAGCAGTTTTGGCAATTGTTCTCAACTTGATTTTGCCAGAACCTAAAAATCAAGAAAATGAAGCATCATAATTTCATATATAAATAATTGTAAAATTTACAAAAAAACCTCCTAAACTTGGAGGTTTTTTTGTATGATAGTAATACTCAAATATTACAAATTTAATTAATACAATAAAATAATCTTTTTTGAAATCAAATTAGAAGAATTTTATAAAAATGATGATAATTAAGCAAAAATAGCATTGATAATATGTTATTTATATATGCTTACTAAAATAGACTTCAGGCTGATCATTATTATTTGTTGGTTGCAACATTTAGGAGAGATCGTGAAACACATATTATTATGTTTAATATTATTAATTGCTAGCTCCATAAGCTCAGCACAAGAAGCTAATCTAGCTCATAAAGTTGCTACACAAAAATATTTTAACTTTTCTATCGAGCGTTTAAAAAATACGGAAGAATATTTAGAAAGACTATTACATAAATTGGAAGCTGGGCAAACAGAAGCTGCCAAAGAAGATTACATCAAAGCCCATTTTCAATATGAATCTGTTCGCCCTTTAATTTTATTATTTCCTAATTTGAATAATTTGGTAGATAGCCATTTAGAACAATTACCTAAAGATCATAATTCCTTAGGGTTTGTGGGATTTCATGCACTTGAGCATGAGTTATTTGTTAAGCAAGATACTGTTAGATCATTAGTAGAAACGCAAAAGCTCATTAATAACCTTCGTGTTGTTATAGAATTCATGAAAAAACAAGAAATCACCTGCTTTCATTTGATGAATATCCTGCCCGTTTTCACTCAGCAAATCATTAATAACAAACTATCAGGCCACGATAGCATATACAGTGAATCGGGATTAAGTGAAATTGCAGCAAACCTTGAAGGCATTCAGCTCATCATTGATCAAACCAAAGGCTTTCTACCGAAAAACCTTGTGGCTGAACTTACACAAAGTGAAGATAATATCTACAAAATATTAGCACAATACAAAAAGGACGATATTCACCAGCCTTTCTCCACTTTAAAAACCTCAGATAAAGAGGCAATTTATGAAGAAACTCAACACTTATCTGAACTATTAATCCAACTCAATACAGTCATTCAAAACAGCTCTCAACATCTGAGATTCCGAAGCGCAACACATAAAAAAAGAGATGCATAATTAGCATCTCCTTGCTCATTCAATATGAATAACTATAAGAACTATGCAAATACATCTGGATTACGATTTTTAACAATAGCATTCGTCACACGAATCGTTGAAATTAAACGATCATCATCTTGCGCATAAATATTTACATCCCAAACATGTGTACTTTTACCGCGATGAACAATCTGACCTTTCGCCACAACTGTTTCTCCCGTACGAGCAGAAGAGATATGGCTCGCACTGATCTGCATGCCTACACAACTTTTCTCTGGTAAAACAATGCTGAACGTACCAACACCTGCAACTGTTTCAGCCAAAGCAATTGTTGCACCACCATGTAAATAACCATACGATTGAATCGTTCTATCATCCACTGGCATTGTTGCTTCTACATAACCATCTTCGCTCACTGTAAATTGAATACCTAAATGGCCCACCAACGTTTCACGCGTGTGATTATTCATTTGTTCAACTGTTAACATTCCATATCCTTTTTATAAATGTTATTGAGTTCTCTCATTCTAGAGCAAATAATGGTAAAATTGTGACTAATTATTTGTTGATTCCATAAAGGAGCCACCTTGCATTTCTTTTTATTATTTCAATTCATCGGGTTATTGATCATCGTCGGTGGTTTTGTTGCGTATGCAAAACATAAAGAAATCCCCGTATTTTTCTTTATTTGGCATAAAAAAAAATTTTTCATCATATTTGAAACCTTGATGTTTGCTGTCATTATTTTGATCTGCATTAAACCTATCTACAACAACGTTAAATGCTCATACAATGGCCACAGCTTAAACAAAGATACTAAATATGATTGGATTAATGGACAGTGCCAGATTGAATTTGGTGTTGGCAAAAATGGTAAACCAACATATGTTCCGTATGAAAGAATTCGCGGAAATTCTACTAATAGTTCAGAAGATGCAGAAGAGTAAAAATGATTCAGGAAGATATTAAAGGTAAACGCGTCATCGTTGGCATGTCTGGTGGCGTTGACTCATCTGTTGCTGCGCTTTTATTAAAAGAGCAAGGCGCGGATGTACATGGTGTTTTTATGAAAAATTGGGAAGATAACTTTGAAACAGGTTATTGTTCCGCAGAAGAAGATGTGAAAGACGCACAGAAAGTTTGTGATACTTTGGGCATTCCATTGCATAAAGTAAACTTTGTAGAAAACTACAAAGAACGCGTTTTCTCTTACTTTTTAGAAACATTAAAAATGGGATTAACACCAAATCCAGATGTTTTATGTAATAAAGAGATCAAGTTTAAAGCCTTTTTAGATTATGCCAATGAAATGGGTGCTGATTATATTGCAACAGGCCATTATGCTCGTACAGCGCTCAAAGATGGACAAGCATATCTATTAAAGGGCTTAGATAACAATAAAGATCAAAGCTACTTTTTGCATTTGCTGAGCCAAGCACAGATTAAGAATGCACTCTTCCCTGTTGGACATTTAGAAAAACCTCAAGTCCGTGAATTGGCTTTAAAGCATAAGCTCATCACTTATGACAAAAAAGATTCCACGGGTATTTGCTTCATTGGCGAACGTGATTTTAATGAATTCATTGGTCAATACATTGTATCTAAACCTGGTGATATGATCACTATAGATGGTGAAAAAATTGGTGAACACCAAGGCTTATCATTTTACACAATTGGTCAACGTAAAGGTTTGCATATTGGTGGCGTGAAAAACTCATCAGGTGAACCATGGTTTGTTGTGGAAAAAGATATTGAGCATAATCGTGTAATTGTGGCTCAAGGCGAGCATGAAGCTTTGTATAAGCAATCATTAACAGCACGTGATGTTCATTGGATCAATACCAATATTGATTTAGAGAATATCAATCAAAATCTCACAGCAAAAATCCGCTATCGCCAACAAGATGAAGCTTGCTCCATCCAATTTTTAGAAGATGGCCGCATTTCTGTTGATTTTAAAGATCCACAACGCGCAGTTACACCAGGACAGTCTATTGTGTTTTATCACGATAATATTTGTTTAGGCGGTGCAATCATTGAGCGATAAATTACCACTCAATCAAATAAAAAACCAAGTGAATTCACTTGGTTTTTTTATTTACTCTTATCAAAATCCTCGATATCGATTATTGCTCAAACTATTTGTTTGATATCCATAAATAGCATCTCGCCACATACTATCTGTATCTTGCCCAAAATTACCTAGCCCTTTGAGTTCAAATTGTAAATAAGCTTTCCATTCTTTATTTTTATCTGTTAAGTTATTGCGATAATAACGTGCCGCCACACGAGTTGCAACACAACAATCACTATATTCAAAGCCAACAAATGAATCATTCAATCTGTGCTCTTCCAAAGCATAATTGTAACGACCCACAATCGCCCAATTGCTACTAATTGCCCAGTAAGATGTGATATCTAAATGATGCGTAATATTATCATTACTATAATTTGGGTCTCGGTAATAACGCTGACCAATGTTAATAATTTTACGATCTTCTGGCTGATATCTTAAGTCATAAGATAAACGTGTTGTTTTTTTACTACTTGGAGACCATTGCCATGTCACACGACCAGAAAAATCTTCTGTTAATTGCACATTACTTTCAATAAACCATTCTGAGCTACGATTTCTATCACAATGTTCTGCAACATTAGAAGCCCCTGCATACTGGCTATAGCATTCAGATTTTGTTGGTAGATCTTTTTCAGTTGTAATACGAGGATCATCAATGTAATAGATCTGACCAGCTGAAAATCTAAAATGCTCTACGCCTGTTTCTTCATTAATAAAACGTGTTGTTAAAGCTGTTGTAATTTGATTCGCATTACTTTGACGATCTGCACCTGTGAATTGATTCGTTGCAAATAAACTATCAAAACTTGGCGTCACAGAACCTGTATCAAAAATTGGGATATCAGATTGATTACGATAAGGCACATATAAATAGAACAATCTTGGCTCTAGGGTTTGAACAAAATTACCACCGCCAAACATGCTGCTGAAACTTGTATTTCGTTCAAATGTTATGCCTGTATCAATGCTGAATATAGGTAAGCTTCTATGCAATGTATCTGGCTGATTTGGGTGTTTGTAACCTGCAAAATCTTGATACTTTAAATCATAATGTGTGAAACGATATGCTAATCTTGGCTCAAAGAATCCCCATGAATTTTCAGCTCTAAAACCAACATAGGGCATTAAATCTATACGTACACCTGATTTTGGTCGATCAGGTAATTGACGTGTTACATTCGTTGTAAAGTTTACTGCCTCACCATAAAAACCGTAGAAAATACCATTATCTGTCATCCAATTACCATTGAATAATAATTGTGGCATACGTGCATATGGATCATTAGGAATCACATCACGATCCAACACTTGAAAGTGTTGAAACCTTAGTATCGATTGCCAATTATCGTTTGAATACGTTAATTCACCTATACGCTCCAAGTTTGTTTTACTCAATAACCCTACTGCATCTTGAATGTCTTCCGCATATTGATCATCTGATACTTGCTGAAAAAGAACGCGACCACGTAATTTTGGCATTAAATTTAATTGCTGCTCAAAGTATACAGACCAACGAGTAGAATCATCTTTTTTATAATTAGGATTACCTGATGAAAGCTCCGTGTTATAACGATTATTCTCATCCTTTCTAAATACATTATCATGTGGTAATAATTCTAAACGCAATGTTGATGACTGCCATTTACTCAAATATCGTGCTTCTGCACCTAAAATTAACCCTCGTTTGGTGTAAAAGCCTGGAATCAATGTCATATCAAAATTAGGTGCAATATTTACATAATACGGTGCTCGAACCGATAATCCTCCACTTTTATCCATCGAAACAACCGGGAACAAAAAGCCTGTTTGTCTACGATCATCAATGGGAAATGAGAAATATGGGGAATATAAAACTGGCACACCAAACACAGATAATTTAGAATGACGAGCAACGCCACGGCCACTTTCCTCATCTAAATGCAATTCATCCGAAGATAACTGCCATACTTCTGTACCGACTGGACAAGTTGAATATGTTACTTGCTCAAAATCTGACGTGCCATCATTTTGGCGATTAATTGCGTAGCGTGCTTTACCTTGTGCTTCAATCTGGTGCATGTAATAAGTAACATCTCCACCTTCATATTCACGATTATTTAAATATGATGTAAAACTACTTGATTCTATGACCGCTGAATCTGAAGAATAACGAATATTTTGATCTTTCCCTTGAAGAATATTTTTCTCACGATCCAAGACCAAATGATCCGCATCAATACGAGCATTACCATAGTAAGCAACGATATCTTCTTTAATATTAGAAAACTGTTCATTACTATCAGCATATTTACCTGATAAATAAACAGTTTCACTATCCATCATATTGGATGACGGCTGAATATATTCAGCCAGCGGGCTAATTCTACATGCACCAAAAGCACCTGATGGTGGTGATTTTGCCATCACTGGTGCTTGAGCTAAACCTAAAATAAGCGCAATGTAGATTTTTTTTCGTTGGCTGATATTTTTCATGCTGCCTTGACCTTAAATTTAGAAATCCATCAATGCAACAATATCGTGGCCATTGATTTTATCGCGACCTTTTAATTCTGTAAGTTCAACTAAAAATGCACATCCAACGACTTCACCGCCCAATTTTTCTACGAGTTTAATCGTTGCTGCTATTGTTCCACCTGTTGCTAAAAGATCATCACAAATCAAAATTTTTTCACCAGGTTGAATTGCATCTTTATGTAACTCAATCAATGCAGTACCATACTCCAATGCATATTCCACACATTCAGTTTCACGTGGTAACTTGCCTTTTTTACGCGCTGGCACGAAACCAACATTCAAAGCATAAGCAACTGGGCAACCCACAATAAAACCACGAGCCTCAGGCCCTACAATTTTTTGCACATCTTTAGCTTTGGCAAACTCAACAATTTGATTCGTTGCATAGCTATAAGCTTCACCATTGCCTAATAATGGCGAAATATCTCTAAAGATAACGCCAGGTAATGGATGATCAGGAATACTGATAATATAATCTTTTAAATTCATGGTTAAAAACCTATGTTATTAGCCTGGAGGCCAGCTCAATTGACGACCTGCTAAAATATGCATATGAATGTGATTAACAGTTTGACCACCATCTTCATTACAGTTCATCACTAAGCGATAACCTTTTTCATCAAAGCCTAGTTCTTTAGCAATCTTCTTAGCTGTTAAAAATAATTTTCCCACTAAAGCAGCATCAGCTTCTTCAATATCATTCACTGTTGGAATTTCTTTTTTTGGAATGACTAAAATGTGTTCTGGTGCTTGCGGGCTAATGTCACGAAATGCCAACACTTCATCATCTTCATATACAATGTTTGCTGGAATTTCTTTATTGATAATTTTTGTAAAAATTGTACTCATTATCGCATCCTAAAATCGCTGTCTTGCTCTAAAAGCATGAGAAAGTGTACTGCTATCTAAATACTCTAATTCACCGCCCATTGGAACACCATGTGCGATTCTTGTCACTTGAACGTTATAAGGCTTAGCGATTTCATCAATATAAAATGCTGTTGCTTCCCCTTCTACTGTTGGATTTGTGGCAAGAATAAGTTCTTTGATAACACCTTGTGATAATCGCGCTTCCAATAAATCCAAACCAACGTCTTCTGGACCAATGCCATCCAATGGTGATAAATTGCCCATCAATACAAAATACAAGCCTTTGTATTCCACAGATTGAGATAAAGCAAAAACATCCGCAGGATTTTCAACCACACACAATAATGATTCATCGCGTGTTGGATCGCTGCAAACTAAACAAATATCCTCATCTGTTAAATTGCGACATTGAGTGCATTTACGAATATCCGTCATTGCACCATCAATTGCTGTACTTAATTTCTGCGCACCATTTGGATTACGCTCAAGCAAATAAAGCGCCATTCTTAGCGCTGTTTTTTGCCCAACACCTGGCAGGATTCTTAAAGAATCCACCAGATTTTTAAGCGCTTTTGGATAAAGCGAACTATTCATTAGAAACCTGGTAATTTCATACCAGCAGGCAATTCAAAACCACCTGTTACAGATTTCATTCTTTCTTGAGAAGTTGATTCTACTTTTGCTAAAGCATCATTAAATGCTGCACCAATTAAATCTTCCAACATTTCTTTATCATCTGATAATAAAGAATCATCGATTTCGATCTTACGAACAACATGACGGCATGACATTTCAATTTTCACTAAACCAGCACCAGATTCACCCCTTACATTGATATCAGCCAATGCTTCTTGTGCTTTCATCATATCTTCTTGCATTTTCTGGGCTTTTTTCATCATCCCAGCGATACCGCCTTTCATCATAATTGATAGTTCCTTCACTCAAAATTTATATTATACACTATTCATCCGCTAGCATTAGCGTTGAATCGATTACTGTTGCCTGACATTCATTCACTAACAATTGAACCACTGGCTCATTCTTAATTTGTGCCAAAGCATTAACTTTTTTAGCTTGTAACTCTTTGTCTGCTCTATGATTAAAGTCATCTTCAACCATCTCTGTTTCTACGGCTAGTATTCTACATTGAATCTCTTGATTTAATGCTTTACCAACTGCATCTGCAATATTTTTTTCGGCATCTGGAATATTGAACGCGTGATCTGACACAGAACGCTTCAACGTTAAAACATTATTACTGAAAGAATCAAATACCAAGTTACGCACGATCCCCAAGCTTAAGCCAATAATATCCAAATTACGCACAACTTCCAGCCATTCTTCATTATTATTTAAAGTCATGGATATTGCAGGCTCAGCAATGACCTCAATATTTTCTATGGTCGCTTCATCCGCTATCACAGGCGTAGATTCATTTATTTCAGCATCAATCCATGGTGGAATAATATCTTCCTCTACCATTTCTTGTACAACTGTTTGAGCTTGTTGTACAACAGGCTCTGCAATATTAAGCTTTTCAGCCACTAGCGCAACTTCAACTATTTCTTCAACAATTGGCGCTGGCGTAGCTATTGAGGGCTCAGGTTCAGATTGAACTTCATTCAAAATATTAGCAAAAGATGGTTGTGCAGCTGAATGAGATTGCGCAACTGGAGTTTGTACCGTTGAAATTTCTTGCGACACAGGTGCTTGAGTCGTAACTCTTGGCGCGATTTTTCTAGCAGGCGCTGAATGATTACCATTTGGCGTAAATAATAACATGCGTAGCAATGTCATCTCTAAGCCCATCAAAGGCTCAGGATGAATTTCTAAATCTTTACGGCCATGCAAGGCAATTTGATAATACAATTGCAAATCTTCAGCTGACATTTGTTCAGCCAAATCAATCCACTCTTCTTGATGTGTATCATCCAAATCTATAAAGCTATGATCAATCTGCAATAATGTTAATTGGTGGAAAGTATCGATCAATGCTTCCAACAAAGCAAAAGGATCAGCCCCCGAAGAAATCACTTGTTTCGATGCTTGCAATAAAGCTGTTTGATCTAAATTTGCTAAAGCTTTTAAAATCAGCAATACATATTGATCATCGATCAAACCCAACATTGTTTGAATTGGTTCAAATTGCAAATCACCATTGGTATAAGCAATGCCTTGATCCAATAATGACAAGCTATCACGCATACTGCCAGCGCCAGATTTAGCAATTAATTCTAGGCCTTTTGGCGAATAACTAATTTGCTCTGCATCCATGATCATAGACAAATGATCTTTGATCTCTGTCGCAGGGATTTTTTTCAAATGAAAACGCAAGCAACGAGATAAAACCGTCACAGGTAATTTTTGTGGATCTGTTGTTGCTAGAATAAATTTGACATGTTCAGGTGGCTCTTCCAAGGTTTTCAATAGCGCATTGAAGCTACTATTAGATAACATGTGTACTTCATCTATCAGATAAACTTTATAACGACCACGAGTAGGTGCATATTGCACATTATCTAGAATTTCACGAGTATCTTCGACTTTAGTACGCGATGCCGCATCAATTTCAATTAAATCAACAAAGCGACCTTGATCAACTTCTTGGCAAATACTGCAAACGCCACAAGGATGAGAACTAATGCCCTCTTCGCAGTTTAAAGATTTTGCTAAAATTCTTGCAAGCGTAGTTTTACCAACACCGCGAGTACCAGTGAGTAAAAATGCGTGATGAAGACGATTATTATCCAACCCATTTGTTAAGGCGGTGACAACATGCTTTTGCCCGACAACTTCGTGAAAGTTTTTTGGACGCCATTTTCGCGCCAAGGCTTGTGTTGCCATATTGGATGAACTCCTTTTTACCTGCCTAAAATGGAGATGACCTACACCAGCAGACCCTCTGCACGCAAACCTAATACGTGTGCTGCTTCCTTCCGGACCTGACACGGTGCGTAATAATTCACTGCGAGGAAACCAATGTAGGTCACCATAATAATTTTTGGAGGCTGAACCCAGAATCGAACTGGGATCCACGGTTTTGCAAACCGACGCATTACCACTATGCTATTCAGCCTATTTGGAGCGGGAAACGAGACTCGAACTCGCGACCCCAACCTTGGCAAGGTTGTGCTCTACCAACTGAGCTATTCCCGCTTTGCAAATCAGAAGCGTATTATAGGCAATTTAACTGAATGGTCAAGGTCAATTATTGCTCAATTCTAATTTAAACACTTCTGAAGCTTTATTCAGTATCCATTCAGCGTTTTATTCGCTAGAATCGACCTTAGTTTTTGCAAGACCACAATAATAGAATAAATTAACAACGAAAGAAAGAGAATATGAAACGATATTAAGATAATTTTTTCAGGCATTATTCTACCTAATTATAATATTGAGCAGGTTAAAGCTGATATTCAGAAAATTTTAAAGCTCTCTGATGCACAAACAAGCGCTTTCTTCTCAGGCAAACCCATTATATTAAAAATGATCTCCCCTTTGAGCAAGCCCATTCTATTAAAACTGCATTGGAAGCTAAAGGTCTCTTAATTAATATAGAAGAGTATTTCTATTACCCAGAACCTGAAATAATCCCACCAATACAAAACACTCAACCCATCTCACAGAAAAGATCGATTGCACCTAAACAACGTTTTAATCAGAATACAGATCATTATCCACGTAATGTTTATCTTGGCGAAGAAGCACCGCCTTTCTTTAGCTTTTCATTTGAAGGCCGTTATGGACGTTTGAATTTTATCAATGCATTGTGGGCAAATTATGGCGTTACCTTATTACTAGTATTTATATGTGCTTATATTAGTGGATTCATGAACTCACCAATTCTCACAATGTTTAGCATTGGTATTGTGATCATTATTATGCAATTTTTTTACATTCGATCATTTTCATTACGTTTTCATGATTTAAATAAGTCTGGCTGGCTAGGATTATTAGCTTTATTAGCCTTCATTCCTGCCATTGGCGGATTAATCGTCTTAGTTTTAACCATATATCTCATGGCATCCGCAGGCACGATTGGTGATAACGATTATGGCGAACAACCAGAAAAAGGGCACATTATAGGTTTAATCATTACTTGCATCTCTCCCATTGCCTTAGTTGCCATTTTAATTGCCTTCGCCATCCCCGCTTATCAAGAATACACTCAGCGTACTTATGCATCTGAAGGCTTAGCATTGGCCTCTAGCGCTCAATCTGCTGTTATAGATTATTATAGAGAGCACAACCAATATCCCACTTCTAATCAGCAAACAGGGTTACCTGAAGCACGCAACATCCAAAACCATGCTGTCTCAGCTATTGAAGTTAATAGAAACGGCAATATCACTATCCAATTCAATGATAAATTGCAATATGACACAATTATCGTGACTCCACATATAAGTGCTGATAGTGTTCAATGGCGATGCAATCAAGGGACTTTAAGCCAAAGATATCGCCCTCTGAAATGTAGAAAATTCGACTAATATTTATTACACGTGCAAAAATAATCCAACTTAGCCTATACCAAAGAGCTCATTGTGATTATAATGCTCACAATATTTAACATTCCGTATTTTTATGAGGTGCATTATGGGATCATTTAGCATTTGGCATTGGATCGTAGTTTTAGTAGTTGTATTGGCTGTATTTGGCACAGCAAAATTACGTAACATCGGTGGCGACTTAGGAACTGCATTGAAAGGTTTCAAAGACGCAATGAAAGAAGATGAGAAAAAAGAAGAGCAAAAAGTTGAAACTGTAGAGCACAAAGCTGAAAGCAGCGAAGCAGAAACGGTTGCCAAAGAAAGCAAAAAAGACAACGCTTAATCATCTTATTGAATCACAAATAATGTTTGGTATTAGCTTTGGCGAATTCGCCATCATCTTTGTCGTCGCTTTGGTTGTCATTGGCCCACAAAAGTTGCCTGAAACAATCCGCACAGTTGGCTCGTTGATTAATAAAATCCGTTCTTTCACTAACCAAGTGAAAGATGATGTCTCGAAAGAATTTCAAGTGGATGACTTGAAGCAATCTTTCATGGATACAAGAGACAATTTTACGAATCAAATTAAAGATACAGCACATTTAGATGAAGTGAAAAAATCTCTTCAGGAAGCGCGCAACGCGACAGAAAACTCCATTAGAGATTCTCAGCAAGCTTTGGATCACAGCATTCAACCTAATGTTAAGATTCAATCCAATAAAGCTGATATTGAACACAAAGAACATAATCATGAAACTCATGCTGATCTAGCTGATTACTATGATTATCATGATGATAATGTGATGACAGAACCGCCCAAAAACTACAGCGCTTCCGTACACTATCATGCACATTCGATTCAACCTGAAAGCATCGAAGCTTTACAGAGAATCTGCCAAGCTCGTCAATTCGAATTATTCTCTCAAAACGAAGAAGAGAAGCTATTGACTTACCAATTAAAGTATTCAAAACCTCGTGAATTAAAGAGCTTATCCAACATTATGGATAATTATTACGACACTTTAGTTGAACTCAACCATCAATAATCTTATGCAACCTACCGATACTATTTTTTCTGAGAAAAGAAAAAAGACAGATTTCGTTTTCAATGAAGAAGTTGTCAATGTTTTCTCAGACATGATCAAGCGCTCTGCGCCTGGTTATCCTATGATTATTGAGCAAATTGGTCGCTTTGCACCTTTATTTGCAGAAGATAATTCTAAAATCTATGATCTTGGCTGTTCGTTAGGCGCTATCTCTAATGCGCTTCGCCATTCGATTAAAACTGAAAATACAGAAATCATTGCGATTGATAATTCAGCGCCTATGATCGAAAAAGCCACTCAGTTCTTTAAATTACAAGATCAAGTACATGATGGCTTAATTCCCATTCATTTGAAACAAGCTGATATCACACAAGTGAACTTTGAACCTGCATCGATTGTTGTTTTAAATTTAACTCTACAATTTATTGAACCTGATGAGCGCTTAGCACTTTTATCTAAAATTCGTCAAAGTTTGTTGCCAACAGGCGCACTATTCTTATCTGAGAAAACCTATTTTCATGATCAAGAAGAGCAAACTGTGTTGGATGACATGCATTTAGCATTCAAACGTGCCAATGGTTATTCTGAATTAGAAATCGCCCAAAAACGTGAAGCGATTGAAAATGTAATGCGCATTGATTCTTTTGAAATTCATAAAGAGCGCCTACATCAAGCTGGATTCACACGTGTTTATCAATGGTTCCAATGCCTTAATTTTATCTCTATTGTTGCCCTACCTTAATATATTATGATTGATTACTCTACCATTTCTGATTTTTATCGCAACACTGACTTAAGTGCATGGGCACAAAAGCTCGATACTTGGTTACCACAGCATATTGCAGAGAATATTCATGGCAATTTTGATGAATGGCAAGCAATTTTAGATCAATTACCTAGAGTCGAAAATCTCAGCATTGATCTAATCAATGGTGCAATCTTAAAAGGCCACACAGATGAAGCAGCTTTAGAAGCATCGCTTCGCAAATTAATGCCTTGGCGCAAAGGTCCTTGGCAATTTTGTGATACTTTTATCAATACAGAATGGCATTCTGATTGGAAATGGGAGCGCGTTGCACCGCACATTGATTTGAAATATAAAAATGTCTTAGATGTTGGCTGTGGCAATGGCTATTATGGCTACAGAATGTTGGGCGCTGGTGCAAAATCTGTGCTTGGCATTGATCCAAACTTCCTATTTTTATCTCAATTTAAAGCATTTAAACATTACGCACCTGAATTACCCATTTGGCAATTACCCATTGGTTTAGAAGCAATCACAGAAGAACTAGAATTCTTCGATGTTGTATTTTCTATGGGCGTGCTTTATCACCGCCGATCACCCATTGATCATTTAAGTGAGTTAAAAAAACTGCTCAATAAAAAAGGCACTTTAGTTCTAGAAACAATGGTGATTGAAGGCGATGAAAACACTTGCTTAATTCCTCACGATCGCTATGCACAAATGCGCAACACTTGGTTTATTCCATCCGTTAAAATGCTAGAAATTTTCTTAAAGCGTGTTGGCTTTAAAAATATTCGTTGCGTGGATTTAAACCAAACATCCATTGAAGAACAACGCAAAACTGATTGGATGACTTATCAATCATTGGAAGATTTCTTAGATCCCAATGATCACAATAAAACGATTGAAGGCTATCCTGCACCACTGCGCGCTGTGATTATTGCTGAGCAGTGATGCAATCTCTCATTAACCCACTTCAGGATTCACCCAGTTTTCCTCAGGTTTTTCTTCCTTAAGTGCGTTAATGATATTATCAACCGCGCATTTTGCCATAGCATAACGAGTTTCCACTGTTGCTGAGCCTACATGAGGCGAAAGTAAAACGTTATCTAGCTTCAACAATGGGGAATCCATTGGCAATGGTTCAACTTCGTACACATCCAAACCTGCCGCCCTGATAGTTTTTGCCTGCAAAGCTTGAATCAACGCAGCTTCATCAATCACTCGGCCACGCGCACCATTGATTAAAATGGCTGTAGGCTTCATGAGTGCTAATTTTTCTGCAGTAATTAATCGATCTGTTTCTTTCACCAAAGGCACAATCACAACAACAAAATCAGATTGCTTCAATAACTCATCTAGATCACAACGTTTAGCTTTATATTCAGATTCTACATCTGCATGATATGAACGATTGTAATACAGCACATTCATATCAAATCCACAATGAGCACGCTTTGCAATAGCCTTGGCAATCCTTCCCATTCCAATAATACCAATGGTTTTGCCATAAACATCTGTACCATAATATTCAGGCGCTATCCCTTTTTTCTATTGCCCATTATGAATGTATTGAGACAATTCCGCTGTTCTTCTTGCTGTCGCCATCAATAATGTAAAAATCAGATCTGCTGTACCTTCTGTTAATACAGTAGGCGTATTCATCAAGCGAACTTTTCGTTGGCTTAAAGCATCTAAATCATAATTATCAAATCCAACAGATATTGTGGATGCTGCTTTTAAATTGGGCGCCTTTGCCAAAAATGCTTCATCGATACGAGTTGCCATATTAGCACCAATCATACCATCCGCATTTTTCATAGCATCCATAAACGCTTCAGGATTGGCATCGGGACTTTTATCAAAAATCGTCAGATTAAAGGTTTGCTCTAATCTCTCTTGTTGATCTTGCGGAATAGAACTGTACAGTACAACATTTTTCTTCATGCTGAATCCTCATAATACTCATTAATGGGAATGACTTAACATCAAGGCTAAGCATTCAAGCATAACGAACACCATGAAAATGCACAACTATTACTATGACAAATAGAAAAGCCTTTAATTATTGCTAATTAAAGGCTTAAAATTTTGGAGCGGGAAACGAGACTCGAACTCGCGACCCCAACCTTGGCAAGGTTGTGCTCTACCAACTGAGCTATTCCCGCAGAAAGTGAAGTAATTATAGCGAGATATTTTTAATCGTCAAGTGTAAATCCTAAACAATTTACATTTTATGTGAGACAATTTCACGTTCGTCATTCACTTCAATTTGGAAAGGTGCAGTTTTGAAACATCTCTCTTTAAAGACATTTACTATAAATATTCTATTCATTCTACTTCTAACATTATTCAGTGCGCAAGTTCTTCAAGCCCAGAGTTTTTCTAATTCACTCATACAAAATAAAGAAGCATCGCCTAGCCTTGTTGCTGCACAGCAAGATTTCCTACCCCCTTTTGAAGTGTTCAAACCTCAAATATTTAAAAATAGTGATAATGAAATTTCATTAATCTGGGAAGTGAACTCAGATTACTATTTATATAAAGATAAAATCTTTGTAAAACCTTTAAATCAAGGCGTCAAAATCAAAGAGATTATTTGGCCTGAAGCCATCATGCATGAAGATGAATTCTTTGGGCTACAGCCAATTTACGATCACAGTGCTGAGATGGTGATTGAATTTGAAAAGCCTCTCACTGATATTCATACATTACATTTAAACATTGAAGCACAAGGCTGTGCGAAAGCTGGCTTATGCTTTGCACCCTATGATTGGGATCAATCTGTTGTTATGAATCCTGATATTGACAAAGCCGATCAACTCATCACAGAAGAAACTAGCATTGAATCAGATGATCATTTATTGAATGAACATGATCGCTTAGGGGCATTTTTAAAAGAACAAAAATACTTAGCATTGCCATTGTTCTTTTTATTGGGTGTTTTATTAACGTTCACACCTTGCGTGTTACCAATGTTACCGATTTTATCCGGCATTTTAACTGGTGAAAAAAATCTCACTAAATCTCGTGGCTTTTTGATTTCCTTATCTTATGTCCTTGCAATGGGCGTTGTTTACACAATTCTCGGTATGATTGCAGCTATGTTAGGTAGTGGATTGGCCGCAGCATTCCAAAACAAATACGTTTTAATTGGCTTTGCCCTGCTTTTTGTTGTGTTATCTGCAAGTATGTTTGGCATGTATCAATTACAAACACCAAGATTCATTCAAAATTATCTCAATAAATTTGCCAACAAATCTAAAAATGGAACATATGCAGGTGNGCGTGTTACCAATGTTACCGATTTTATCCGGCATTTTAACTGGTGAAAAAAATCTCACTAAATCTCGTGGCTTTTTGATTTCCTTATCTTATGTCCTTGCAATGGGCGTTGTTTACACAATTCTCGGTATGATTGCAGCTATGTTAGGTAGTGGATTGGCCGCAGCATTCCAAAACAAATACGTTTTAATTGGCTTTGCCCTGCTTTTTGTTGTGTTATCTGCAAGTATGTTTGGCATGTATCAATTACAAACACCAAGATTCATTCAAAATTATCTCAATAAATTTGCCAACAAATCTAAAAATGGAACATATGCAGGTGCTGCAATTATGGGCGCATTATCAGCATTGATCGTTGGCCCTTGCGTGACTGCGCCATTAATTGGCATTATTACCTTAATTTCACAAACACAAGATTATGTCTTAGGTGGCTTTGCTTTATTCACTATGAGCATGGGCATGGGCGTACCTTTATTAATCTTAGGCGTTTCTTCAGGTTACTTATTACCTAAAGTTGGCCCTTGGATGAATGCCATTACGGAATTCTTTGGCTTCATTATGTTAGCAATTGCTGCTTATTTCTTGGGCCGAATCTTGCCATATTTCTGGGAAAATGCCTTATATGCGATTCTTGCCCTTTCATTGACTATTTGGTTTGTGATCAAGATTTTCAAATCCAAGCAATTACCTCAATTCTTTTTAGTCCCTGCATTGATCGCATTAGGCTTTGCTGGATTTTATGGCTATGAAAGTTTCCAAGTGAAAGAACGCCCTGAATTCATCAATGTTGTTGGTCTCAATGGTTTAAACGAAGCACTACAAAATAATGAAGGCAGAGTTTCAATGTTGGAATTCAATGCTGAATGGTGTGTTTCTTGTAAAGAACTCGAAAAATACACATTCAGTGATCCAGAAGTAAAAGAGCGTTTAGCAAAACTCAACTTCTTAATTGTGGATGTCACAGAAAATAATAAGATTGATCAGCAAATTCAGAAGCACTTTGGAATCTTCGGGCCACCTGCGATCTTATTCTTTGATAAGGATGGCAATGAAATCCCTGAATATCGCGTGATGGGCTATGTGCCTGCTGATAAATTCCGTGATCATTTGGACTATATTTTGTCCAAACATCCATCCAACTAAAATATTATAAAAATTAAGGGTTTTACCCTAGATTGATTAATTAAGCTCATCTATAATGATGAGTTTAATCATCTCTATCTACCTAGTTAAAAGCACATTTAACTTCGCATGAACAAATCTATTACCAACATCTATCGTTTTTTCTTCACTTACGATTTCACTATGGGCTTGTATAAAGGCATTGGTGTCTTTTTGCCTGTATTAATTGTGTATTTATTAGGTGGCGAGTCTAAAAACTTAGTGACTGTTGGTTATGCTAGCTTAACCATCGGCATTGCGGATCAAATTGGCTCATTCAAACATAAGCGCAATGAACTCTTAGTCACATTAGTGGGTACATTGCTCATAGCATTTTACTTTGCACAGTTTGATGGTTTTTCTCTACTCTTTATCATTTCTCTATCCATTGTTGTATTTTTCAGTAATTTCATCAGTTGCTTTGGCGTAAAAGCCAATACCATTGGTTTTACCTTCATATTCATCGCGATGATTACTGGGCGAAACACATACGAATTTACTGAATATGTCATCGACTTTGCCTTTGGTTCGATCTTCTATGTCATTTATGCCTTAATCTTTGCCAAATATTTTGCGGATTATATTTTAAGACAAACACTATCAGCCTGTTATACAAGGCTCTCCAAGTATCTTCGTGCATTATCAGAATGCTATCGTCAAAATAGTGATTTGGATAAAAAATTTGCTAACTTGATTGAGTCACAAACCTTCTTGGTATCTGATCTTCAACAAGTGCGTGATTTGCTATTTCGTGCACCGAATCGTCATGACCCAAAAATTATTAAAATGGCAGGTGAATTAACACTATTAACGGATATTTATGATCGCTTAGTTGCGCCTTATCAGGACTTCACCACGATTCGTCAATCTTACGAAAACTCTGATATTCAGATTTTCTTCCGTGATCTTTATTCCAAAGCTGCCAATAACTTAGATGAAATGGCAATGTTTACATTGGGTGGCGGTGAAATGATTCGCCGTTTAGGCTTTAAAGCGGAATTGCGTGCATTAGAATACGAATTAGAAATCCTAAAGAATCAAAACTTAGATGGCTCTGATTTGGATGCTTATCATGTATTAGCCGCACATTACCGTAAAGCTTGGGTAATGAATCGCCAATTGGATAAAATCAGACAGTTATTATTAGACCAAACAGAAGCTCCTGCTTTGGGTGATAATTTCAAAAAACATATTTCCCATAGTTATTGGTCTTGGAGCATTTTCAAAGAGAATCTATCGCTCTCTTCCGATTACATGCGCTTCTCTATTCGCACAGCCACAGCAATGTTCTGTACATTAACGTTTATTAACTTGGTATTGGAACAAAAACAGATTCTCGGCCATAGCTTTTGGATTGCCTTTACCATTATGACATTGATGCGACCAGGTTTTAGCATCACAAAAGAGCGCAGTCGTGATCGTATCATGGGCACAATTATGGGCTGTGTTTTAGTTGGTATCATCATCTCTTTCCATCCGCCAATCTCATATATCATTCTCTATATCTTTATTGGGGTGATTTTAAGTAATGCTTTGGGCGGCATTGACTATAAATTATCGGTGATGTTCACAACGCTATATGTGCTTTTAACCTTAAACGTTGGTATTGATACATCAGGTTTAGCATTGGCTGCTGAACGTATTTTAGATACTGCAATCGGTGCGGTGATTGCTATTGTATTCACCATCTACTTTTTACCCTCTTGGGAAAAACGAGAGGCCCCAAGATTAGCTGAACGCATTCGCTTCCATACTTATGATTTACTAGAAACATTGGAAAATGCTTGGATTAAACGCACAGCTGATTCATCGGACTTTTATGTCAAATTGAAAGACACACAAGCACTGATTATTCAGCTATCCAACTCATTAACACGTATGCAAAAAGAGCCACAAAAATTCCATGGTGATTTCCATTACTACAATGAATTTATGATTCGCCAACAATCTGTATTGTCACAATTGGCGATTCTAGGTTATTCATTGGATCAATTAGCTAAAGACCCAAAAGACATTCCTGAGTTTGCAGAATTGATCATGTTGACGAAAATGCGTTTAGATCCATCCATTCCAAGCAGTGAAAATACTAAACCATTCACTGGACAAGAGCTGAAACCATTAATTTGGATGGTGGAAGCGAATACTTAAAGCTGACACACATCAATAAAAGATTGATTCACACGATTTAACTGCATAAAAATCAATCACTTTTTATGATAAAAAAGGCTTATTTGCCTCTTTTTTTGTATTTCTCTTGATCTACATTAAATCATCAATATTCCATAAAGCCTGAATTTGACTAAAATTCAGGAGTTATCACGATCAGTTTTCATCTGCTATAACCTAAAGATTTAAATATCTTTAAATCACAATAAAAAAGCCTGCAATGCAGGCTTTTTAGATTCGATATTGAAACTATGGATTAGTTCAATGTGCAACCTACTGAGAACAATACAGCAGCAATACGTACAGATGATTGAATTGCTTGTGTTGTTACTTGGTGATCACGTAAGTTTTTCTCATGTGAATCCATACACATACCACAACCATTCACCGCTGATACAGCCATTGAAGCCAATTCAAACGTTACTTTATCAACGCCTGGGTTTGCCATGCTATTCATACGTAAACGCGCTGGGATTGTTGCGTATTCTTTGTTGCTTGTTAAGTGAACAAAGCGATAGTAGATGTTGTTCATGCTCATGATGCTGAATGCAACTTTAGCCCCATTCAACTCTTCTTCTGTCAAAATTGGTGCTGCAAAAGCTTCAATATTCTCAATTAACACTTTTGACTTTGTGCTCAAAGCTACTGCTACAGCAATTGCAGCGATCTGCTTTTCAGTCAAACCTTCTGAGCCTGCTTCGCTTAATACGTTGCTCAAGTTCAAACGCATATCTTTAGCATAATCTGGTAACATCGCTTTTAATGCATCAACTGACATATATAACTCCTTAATAGATAAAAACAGTATTTTTGACTAATTCCTAAAACGTGCAGCTATTATTAATAATTTTTATGGAAAAGTCATATTGATAATCTTGATCGAGATGATAAATAACTTCAAATATCAACAATACCTCAAATAGGATTGTCTTAACAGCTTCTTTGCATATAATAAACGAGGATTATTCAAGGCTTGAAAAATTACTTTCTGGCAACATGTTGTTAGAAGAGGTTATCAAACTAAAGCCGAATTTATAAATTTTAGTAATTTGTTTAACAAACTAAGGAGTGGAGCATGAGTCAAATCGACAGTTTACAATCCAAAGCAACGCTGAAAGTTGGTGATAAAGAGTTCCTATATCACTCAATCCCTAAAGCGGCTGAAACATTGGGGGATGTTTCTAAGCTACCTAAATCAATGAAGGTACTTTTAGAAAACTTACTTCGCTACGAAGATAACAAAACTGTTAACTTACAAGACATCGAAGCAATTCGTGATTGGTTGAAAGATCGTAAATCTGATCGTGAAATCCAATATCGCCCTGCTCGTGTATTGATGCAAGACTTCACAGGCGTTCCAGCAGTTGTAGACTTAGCTGCAATGCGTGATGCGATGATCAAAGCAGGCGAAAACCCAGAAAACATCAACCCTTTGTCACCAGTTGACTTGGTCATCGATCACTCAGTAATGATCGATAACTTTGGTAACAACCAAGCGTTCACAGCGAACGTTGATTTAGAAATGGAACGTAACGGCGAGCGTTATGCATTCTTACGTTGGGGTCAAAAAGCATTTGATAACTTTAGCGTAGTTCCTCCTGGCACAGGTATCTGTCACCAAGTTAACTTGGAATTCTTAGCAAAAACAGCTTGGGTTTCTAAAGTTGATGGTAAAGAATGGGTAATTCCAGATACATGCGTAGGTACAGACTCACATACACCAATGGTAAACGGTTTATCTGTTTTAGGTTGGGGTGTTGGTGGTATTGAAGCTGAAGCTGCAATCTTGGGTCAACCAATTTCAATGTTGATTCCTGAAGTTGTAGGTTTCAAATTGACTGGTAAATTACGTAGCCACGTAACAGCAACAGACTTAGTATTAACAATTACACAAATGCTTCGTAAAAAAGGCGTTGTAGGTAAATTCGTTGAATACTTTGGTGATGGCTTAGCAGAATTACCATTGGCTGACCGTGCAACAATCTCTAACATGTCACCAGAATACGGTGCAACAGTTGGTTTCTTCCCAGTGGATCAAATCACGTTAGATTACATGCGTTTAACTGGCCGTTCAGACGATACAGTTGCTCGTGTAGAAGCTTATGCTAAAGCACAAGGTTTATGGCGTAACGCTGGTGATGAGCCAGTATTTACAGACGTATTAGAGTTGGATTTAGGTACAGTTGAAACAAGTATCGCAGGCCCAAGCCGTCCACAAGATCGCGTAATCTTGGCTGACTTACCAGCAACAAGCAAAAAATTCATCGCTGATGGCGTTGAAAACCCAGAATTAGCAGTAAACATCACTTTAGATGGCAAAGCAGAACAATTACACCACGGTGACGTTGTATTCGCAGCAATCACATCTTGTACAAATACATCAAACCCAAGTGTAATGATGGCAGCTGGTTTAGTTGCTAAGAAAGCTGTTGAATTAGGTTTGAAACGTAAGCCATGGGTGAAAACTTCATTGGCACCAGGATCTAAAGTTGCAAGTGAATACTTAGAAAAAGCTGGCTTGATGAAACATCTTGAAGCAGTTGGTTTCTTCTTGACTGGTTATGGTTGTACAGCTTGTATCGGTAACTCTGGTCCATTGATTCCTGAAGTTGCAAAAGCAATTGATGAAAACAATATGACAGTTTCAGGTGTATTGTCTGGTAACCGTAACTTCGAAGGCCGTATCCATCCACAAATTCGTGCGAGCTGGTTGGCTTCTCCTCCATTAGTTGTTGCATACGCGATCGCAGGTTCTACAAACATTGATTTGACAAAAGATCCTATCGCTCAAGATGCAAACGGTAAAGATGTATTCTTGAAAGACATCTGGCCATCCAACGAAGAGATCGCTAAAGAAGTATTGATGATCACTAGCGGTATGTTCCAAAAAGGTTATGAAGGCGTATTTGATGGCGATGAACAATGGCAATCAATCGCTGTAACAGATAGCGAAACTTATGAGTGGGATAAAAAATCTACTTATGTTCAACATCCTCCTTATTTCGAACACATCGATCAACCAATCCAAGCTTTGAAAGCAATTGATAAAGCACGCGTATTGGCTGTATTTGGTGACTCAATCACAACGGATCATATCTCACCAGCAGGTTCAATTAAGAAAGATTCACCAGCAGGCCGTTACTTGATCGAACACGGTGTTGCACCAGAAGACTTCAACTCATATGGTTCTCGTCGTGGTAACCACGAAGTGATGATGCGCGGTACGTTTGCTAATATCCGTATCCGTAACAAGATGATCCCTGGCATCGAAGGTGGTTTGACTAAGTACTTACCATCTGGCGAAGTAATGGCGATCTATGACGCTGCTATGAAGTATAAAGAAGATCAAACACCATTGATTATCTTAGCAGGTAAAGAGTACGGTTCAGGTTCAAGCCGTGACTGGGCAGCAAAAGGTCCTAACTTATTAGGCGTTAAAGCTGTAATCGCAGAAAGCTATGAGCGTATTCACCGCTCTAACTTGATCGGTATGGGCATTTTGGCACTTCAATATAAAAACGGTGACAATGCTGAATCATTAGGTTTAGATGGTACTGAAAGCTTCCACATCGAGTTCAATGATGACATCAAACCTCATCAAGACATCGAAGTAGTTGCAACTAACCCAGCAACAGGTAAAGAAACTAAATTCACTGTATTGTGCCGTATTGATACATTGAACGAAGTGGATTACTTCAAAGCTGGCGGTATCTTGCACTATGTATTGCGTGACTTGATCGCTAAAAGCAAAGCAGCTAAATAATCAATTTTAGCTAACCAACAAAAAACCCATCTTAATGATGGGTTTTTTATTACTACAAAATAATTTTCAATTACTGAGCAACATAGCCCCCATCAACGAGCACAGAAGTCCCATTCACAAAGCTTGCACCATCACTTGCTAAGAACAGCACAACGCTTGCCACTTCTTCTGCTCTACCTAATCTACCAATCGGATGATCTTTAATAAGTTGTTGTTTGACTTCATCACCTAAATGCTTGAGTAATGGTGTATCAATGTAACCTGGGCACACAGCATTCACACGAATGCCTTGAGATGCATAATCAATCGCCAATGTTTGTGTTAAGAGCTTCACGCCACCTTTTGATGCTGCATAAGCTGTCACACCATGTTTGCCAACCCAACTATGAATCGAACCACAATTTACAATGATGCCCTTTTTATTTTCTTTCAACCAATGTTCGATCGCAAATTTATTCAATACATAAACAGCTGTTAGGTTGATATCTATTGTACGTTTCCATGCATCAATGGCTAATTGTGCGACTGGTGCATCTGCTGCGATGCCAGCATTGGCAAATACAATATCCAAGCCACCAAATTTATCAATCGCATATTGTACTAATGCTCTATTCTCTTCTTCATTGCGTACATCAATTTTGAAAAATACAGTTTGATAACCTTTGCGATTAAAATCATCACTCACAGCTTGTCCATTATCTTGCAAATCAGCGATCACAACCTTTGCACCTTCTTGGCAAAATGCTTCAACTGTTGCATAGCCAATGCCACTTGCGCCGCCTGTAATGATGACAACTTTGTTTTCAAAGCTCATAGAATTATCTCCTTATTATTCTGATTTTAGGTGTAAATAATGAATGATCTGGTTCCGACTACCACGCCAGATTAATGTCTTATCTGCTTCTGATTCTATAAATTGACCATCTATCAATACATCAATATAACTCAAAAGCACTTTTTGCTCATCCGTTAAATCTTGCAATCGATAGCCTGTCCAAACCCAAACATCTTTATTAGGGCATTCATTTTTCACACGTTGCAATAATTTTAAAATCGCTGGCAAATTATCAGGCAATAAAGGATCTCCACCTGATAATGATAAGCCTTGGCGCTTAATGTTTGTATCTTGTAAATCCTGAATAATTGTATCTTCCAAAGATTCATCATAAGGCTTACCTGAATTAACCTTCCAAGTGCGTTTGTTATAGCAACCTTGGCATTGATGAATACAGCCAGACACAAACAACGTGCATCGTGTGCCTGGCCCATTCACAACATCCACAGAGTAATATTTATGATAATTCATTACAAATGCTTCACTCTGCGCTTCACTTCCTCTTGTTTACCTTGATTAAATGGCCTTGCATCTGGGCTTCCTAGATAACCACAAACTCGGCGCGTGACTGAAACTCGATCGGGATTAGAATTTCCACAATTGGGGCATGTAAAGCCTTTGCTTTCACAAGAGAATTCGCCTGTAAAGCCACAATCGTAACATTCATCAATCGGCGTATTTGTGCCGTAATATGGCACGCGTGAATAGCTATAATCCCAAACATCCTCAATCGCCTTTAAGTTATGCTGTAAATTAGGATATTCGCCATAACAGATGAAGCCACCATTCGCAAAAGCTGGATATTTTTCCTCAAAATCCAACTTTTCATAAGGATTCACACTTTTTTCTACATCTAAATGGAAGCTATTTGTGTAATAACCTTTGTCCGTCACACCATCAATCACACCAAATTCTGCCGCATCCAATCGGCAGAAACGATCACATAGATTTTCGCTTGGCGTGCTGTATAAACTAAAGCCATAACCTGTTTCCGCTTTCCACTCATCTACTTTTTTGCGGAGATATTGAATCACTTCAACACCTTTGGCTTGTTTCATTGCATCATCAAAAGGATGGGTTGCTGTGCCATATAATGCTTGTAACATTTCATGTACACCAATATAGCCGAGTGAAATGGAAGCTCTGCCATTTTTAAAAATTTGAGCAATGCTATCATCTGCTTTCAAACGAACACCACAAGCGCCTTCCATATACAAAATAGGCGCAACACGCGCTTTGACTGTATCCAATCGTGCAATTCGTGTTAACAATGCTTGCTTACAAATATCTAAACGTTGATCCAATAACTGCCAAAATTTAGCTTCATCATTCCCTGCTTCAATTGCAATTCTTGGTAAGTTCAAACTGATCACGCCGAGATTGTTGCGCCCTTCATGTTGCTCAATGCCATTTTCTTCATAACGACTTAAAAAGCTTCGGCATCCCATTGGCGTTTTGAACGAACCTGTGACTTTCACCACTTGCTCGTAATTCAGAATATCTGGGTACATTCGTTTCGAAGCACATTCAACCGCCAATTGCTTAATATCATAATTGGGATCGCCAGATTTATGATTGATCCCATCTTTAATCGCAAAAACCAATTTCGGGAAAATCGCCGTTTTAGCTTTTTTACCCAAACCTTTCATACGCACTTTTAAAATGGAATGTTGAATTAGACGAGATTCCTCACTTGTACCTAAACCAAAGCCAAATGTAACAAACGGCGTTTGTCCATTCGCTGTGTGCAATGTATTCACTTCATATTCTAAAGATTGAAATGCATCGTAACATTCCTTTTCAATGCGCTCTTTAGCATAAGCTTCTCGGTTTTGAATACCCCAATCATCCGCAATTTTCAAATGCTTTTGATAGCTGATAGTCACATAAGGTGCGAGCACTTCATCAATACGATTAATGGTTGTGCCACCATAAATATGGCTTGCCACTTGTGCGATGATTTGCGCTGTCACAGCTGTTGCAGTTGTGATGGATTTAGGTTGTTCTATTTCCGCATTGCCCATTTTAAAGCCTTGGCTCAGCATCCCTTCTAAATCCACCAACATGCAGTTAAACATTGGGAAAAATGGCGCATAATCCAAATCATGGTAATGAATTTCACCGCGCTCATGGGCAAGGCTTACTTCTTTAGGCAACATATAACGAATGGCATAATGCTTTGTAATGATTCCTGCTAACAGATCACGTTGCGTTGGGATCACTTTACTATCTTTATTGGCATTTTCATTCAAAATTGCCGCATTGGTTTGATCCACTAAGCCTTTAATGTCTTGGTTTAATCGGCTCTTTTGCTCGCGAATTTTATCGCGATCATGGCGATATTCTATGTAACAGCGCGCCATCTCTTTATATGGGCCAGACATCAAAGCATTTTCAACCGCATTTTGTATTTTCTCTATCGCGATCGTTTGCTGATCTGTCACTGCTTTTGTTACTAGTTGTGTGGCATGTTGGCAATATGCTTCATCATTCACATTGGAAGCTATCGCTGATTTGTATATTGCATCATAAATTCGTTGTTGATCAAATGGCATTTGGCAGCCATCACGTTTTATTACAATCGTCATGTTGTTCACTCCAAAACTCAAACTTACAGAAAGGAATAGAACAACATGATAGGAAACCCAACCATAAAAAACAGTCAAAAAATGTTAGTACGTAAAGCTAAAAAGCCATTGAAATCACAGCAAACATAGCCAATATGAATCCTCGCTTGCATTTACAAGATGAGAATATTCTTATCTATATTCTTGTTCTGTTTGACTCTTATCAACTGACGAATAGTTAGTTGGTGATGATCCTGTCATATTTTTAAAAAAGGTAGAAAATGCACTATCATTGCCAAAACCTAATGTTAATGCGATATCCATCATACTTCTCTGCTCGCTCAGTAATTCTATGGCACGAAAGAGTCGCCATTGCTGTCGCCATGATTGATAATTTAAACCTGTTTCCTTCAAAAATATGCGTGTAATGGTTCGTTCACTCGCCCCAATGTGCTTAGCTAATTCTGACAATGGCGGTGCATAAGTTAATAGATCAAATTTCTGGATACGATAATCTTTCGGTAACTCTAAATAATGTTCTTCACGATCTGCTAATTTCAATTCATCCCACAACACCAATAACCAATGCGCACCTCGAGAAGGCAATTGCCAATCTGTTGCCCAATCAGATTGCGCAATTTCTTCCAGAATACATTTTAATAATGGTGAACAGCTCCATGTTGCAGGCTCTTTTGGTAAATTAGGAAAAGCTTTGGTATCAATATAAATGGAGCGATAGCCCACAACTTCTGTGAAAAATACGCAATGAGGTTGATTTGGTGGTAACCACACAACCNTCCAGAATACATTTTAATAATGGTGAACAGCTCCATGTTGCAGGCTCTTTTGGTAAATTAGGAAAAGCTTTGGTATCAATATAAATGGAGCGATAGCCCACAACTTCTGTGAAAAATACGCAATGAGGTTGATTTGGTGGTAACCACACAACCTTTTGTGGTGGAATGACAGAGAGTTTTTGATTGATAACAACACGCATACTGCCTTGCTGTGCAAAGAGTAATTGCCCTTTATTGTGCTGATGCTCACCAGAGTTATGCTTCGCCAATTCAGATGAAATACCAATGATGGGCATTGCCATTGTATCTGGATCAAAAATTGCATCCGCTTCTATCCATGCCATTGTATTGTCCTGTAATTTTTGATTATTTAAATAATACATATCATGTTTTAGAAACTAATGATCTTTTATTCAAATCAATCACAATAACTTTTATTGAATCTATCTTCGGCCATTCATGTGCAATACTGTGCCAATATTCTTGTAAAGCTCCTTCTAATTCACTTAAAGTAACTTGCTTGCCATTTATCTTCCATGTCTTCTCAATATTCTGTGCAACTAAAAGAAATATGCCACAACCTGCCGTTTCTTCTCGTAAATAATCTCCGATTAGTTGGTTCCTCAATCTTTCACATAGATCATTTCCACTCCATTGTTTATCTAAAATTTTAAGCTCAACAGGAACGGAAGTAATATTTGGCTTATCAAATCTTATATCGGGGCGCTGACCATTAGCAATTTCATATTCTTGTGAAATTGTATATTTTCCTAGGGATTCTTTACCTAATTGCCCTGCAATTAAAATTCTCATTTTCGTTTCATTCTCAACTGCTTGCCACGCAAAAAATGGACTATCATCACCATTTTCCAACCAATCTTTTAATGTATGTATTTTTATGAGTGCTAAATCAAATAACTCTTTATGATTTTTAGGATCTATAATTGCCGATCGCTCTAATTCTAATACTTGATCAATGCTAAAAGGATCAAAATTACCACAAGATATAGCAATTCTATATGTAACCTGATGCATCCAAATCGCTCTACTTTGACTAGATTCTTGATTAGCTAATTCTTTGATAGCATGGTAGCTTTCAGAATCTGCTATTTCACTCAAATACTGAAAAATTAGATATCGAGAATCTTGAGCATTATCTCTTAAAGTTGGTGAATAAACATCGCCATTAGAACGATCAATGTCAGCTTCTGTTTTTATATATCGATGAATAATTAGATACAGTTGTTTTAAATATTTAGCAGTCCTTATTATTCCTCTACCTGCACGTCCATTAATTGCAAATTGATCTGCTCTGCCATGATTCATTAGGTTAGTAATAAATATTTGAGCTGCAAGCTCAACCTCTTCTGTTGGTAATTCTCCTAGCCACTTCTCTAAAAGCTTAATCCCCTGCTCAGGGTTACTATCCACTAATAACGCATACCAAAAAGCTTGATCTTCAATTTCATCTTTAACAAGCCTTCCAAATGCTAAGTCTGAAAATTGTTCAGGTTTGATCTCACCATTTAATAAGATTCCCAAAGTGTATTTGCGTGTATTACCTAATAAAGGTATTTGATTTCCTAATATATAATTTAATATTTCTAAAGCTAAATCTGCGTGTAACCACTGAGCAGTATAAAGTACATTACTTAATAAATTTTCTTCAGAATTTTGTAATGCCCAAATAGTTTCTTTCATTACAGCTTTAACCGTAGCTTTGGGAAATACTTGATACATTCTTTCAAACCATGTGGGAAAACCATTTATTTCCCAAGTAATATATCGAAGTGCATTTTCTACTTCATCTGCATTTAAATTATTTGGAAAACTCTTATCTTCTCTAGATTCAATTTCTAATCCTGTTAATCCAAATACCAATTTAGTAGGAATACTACCTTTCTCAATATTTTCCTCAGAATTTAATTTTGGTTTATACATCCTCCAAAACTTAGTAACAGAATCATAATATTTATACGCTACTATTTCTCCAAACTCAGAAATTAAAGACTTCCAATTAGTATATGCCATTCCCCATGAAGTATGAGAATTCGCTGTTACTTTACACTCATACATTAATAAAATGTGATCATCTATTAACTCTCCACTTAAACGATTAGGATCATTACATAAAGATTTAACCCATTCCTTTTTTGCTAGTTTTTCTTGGTGATTTTGTTCAATAAACTTTTGTTTTTGTGCCTCGTATTCTGCTTCTAATTCTATAGTTTCATGACTCTTTTTCATTGTTGGTGGGTTAAGCCAAATATTGAGCCTTTCTTCTAACATAGGATATTCGGTAGATATATCTTTGAGCTGTTGTACCATCCATATAGGATTGTCATTCTGAGAATAAATCTTAAACGCTCGGTTAAATGCTATCAATTTATCATCCATTAATTGCTTAGTTTGAACATAACCAACTAATCTTTCAAAATCATTGATGCCAAAAGACCAAAAACATCCCATCCAAGAAATCGACCAATCATCCCCTATACTAGCATTCTGATAATTTCTAACTGTTTCAATTGATTGCCAATATAATTGATCATTTAATTCTTGCCACATTGGGATGATCCGTTCTAATTCATGTTTTTCATCAGAAATGGAATATTCATAGCTTTCAACAAAATCTTGTTTATACTCCAAAGCCCTTACATGAATTAAAACAGCAATTACTTGTGGATCAAGCATAAGAATACTTTTCAACTTCAACAGGTGAATTACTGTCTTCAGTGTTATTTTCACTAACCATGAATATTTTTCAGAAATATAACAATATTCATTTTGATAAAATGGCTTTGTAAACAATAAAGTTACTAGACCTTTCAGTAGTTGAAAAGATGAAATTTCATCGCATTCTTCTAAAAATCTCACCAAAATTTGCATTAATCCACTTGGCTCATATTTTTTAGGCCGATTTGCTTTCTCTAATGAAGTTAGCAATAGTTGGATAATTTTGGCATCGGGTTCAACATGAGCTATTAATTCAACTAAAACTCTATGATCTAGCTCAACAGTAAATTCATTCAATTTATGCCATATTTCAATTTGCCCCTCTGAATCACTGCAATCCATAATTGCTCGTACACATACTGCTCTTGTATGAACATCATTATTAATGTCTAATGCTATGGGAAATAAAGAAGATAAACATTTGGTCATCTTTCCTTTCCAAACCAAACGAGCTAAGAAGAAAATAACATCTTTATTGCTAGAATATTGCTGAATTAATATATCTGTTTTATTTTCTATATCTTTAGACGCAATTCGGGCAATATCATCGTTATGAATCATGCCATGATATCCTTGGCTACTTGCAATTTTATCAACTAATTTCTCAAGAAATTTTTCTCTATCATCCAGGGTTAATTGAAAAAAATCACCGCCCTCAAAAGCTATTTCAGGCTGTATTTGTAAAATTTTAGATCTTAGTTTTTCATCATAAGGAATTAGCCAAGGCAAAATTGGGCGTAATAAAGGTGTAATAATCTGCTCTCTAAATTGCTCACGAATAAACAATGACTCGATTCCAAACCTATTATCTGCATTTAGTAATTTCTTGAACCATTGTGCAGTTAAAAATTCACGTATTTCTCTATGGCGAAATCTAACTGCTCCATAAATTACATCATTAAAAATTGCTGAATTGACCAAATGATCAATACTATCTTTATCCCATTCTGGTAATAATTCAGATGCATCAATGCATTCATTATTATTTGGAGAATTAGGCACTCTGATATTAGATTTACCTGTTAATGTAACCATTGATGCTATACGCTGAACACCTTCTTCTAATTTATCTCGACTTAGCGCCGCTTGTATGGTTCTATCTTCGTTATGTTTATTCAACAAACAACTATAAATATTATGCTGAATGACTTCTGTACGTGACCCAAGCTTTTTATCATCTTTCCATTTTTCAGTCATAGTTTCTAAATCAAACGGGCGCTCTGCTAAGCTAATGAGATTATATTTTTGTATTTCATCTAAAAATAATTTTATATTTTCAACTGACCTCACTGAACAAAATTGTTCAATTTGTGATCTATTTAATGGGCATAACGTATAAACTTTTAATGAACTTTTTATTCGTTCAATATTTAAGTTTTTTTGTGAATAAAATAAGTTTTGATCCTGTAAATTATTCTGATTATCTTCCTGTAGAGAAGTAGATTCTATTTCACCCAATTGATCATTATTATCATTTTTTGGAACAGAATATAGTAAGTTATAATTCAATAGTTCTTCTTCTTCTCTAAATCTCCAACTATATGGACGACTAGAAATATAGATATGACAACGGTGCGCACCTAATTTTATTTTTCTTGAAAACCTTCGTATTGCATCATGAAACTGCTCCGAATTTTTTAAACGAGCTTCATCTACTGAATCTAAGAAAAACCAAGCTTCATCTGTAGATTGTAGCCATTCATCAAATGAATCTTCATCACCAACTAAAAAAAACTCTATAAAGTCTTTATCTAAAATTTTTTCTATCCTAATGAAAAAAGAAAATTTGCCTTCTGCCTCTAATTTTTTTGCTTGTTGTATAAACTCAGTAGTTTTACCTGCACCCGCTTCGGCTAATATGACTGTTCTGTATTCTAATAATAAGGATTCCCACTGTAATTTATCACTATAAATAGATTCTGATTGATACTCAAAATGCTCATCTGTTTTATTACGTGGTAAAAGAGAAAATTGCCTATCAAGCTGAATATAGTTCGTCATATATAAATAACCATTCCTAAGTTAGTACTACAGTTTTTTTGATTATTTAATCACAACTCACCCTTTTATCAAGCCATCGCCCACAAATAACAGTAATTATCATTTGCATTTAGTAATGATATACAGCAAGATATCACCACATTTAAAAGGGAGAATACGTTATGCAAGTTCATAGAACTGTTGTGCGAGTCGCTCGCAAAGAATTCTTAACACCAAATTATCTTCGCATTGTATTGAAATGCGATGACATTGAACATTATAAAGATGTATCTTTGGGCGTAAACAATAAATTGTTCATTCCGCCACAAGGCAATGCAACTGTAGAAATGCCTATTTACAATGAAGAAACTCGTAAATGGGACATTGAAAATGAAGCCAATCGCCCTGTTGTACGCACTTATACGCACCGCGATATTGATCTAGATGCTAAAGAATTAGTTGTTGATTTTGCAGTTCATGAAGGTGATTCGGTTGCTTGCCAATGGGCAATGAATGCAAAAGCTGATGATCAAGTGGGCTTAGCCATGAAAATGAATCATCGTGATGTATTAGTAGAAGCAGATCATTATTTGTTTGTAACAGATATGACAGGAATTCCTGCGGTATCAGCATTGGTTGCACAAGTACCAAGCCATGCAAAAGTGACAGTGATCACAGAAGTGATGACCAAAGAAGATGTATTGCCTGAGCATTACCAAACAGCGGCGGATTTAGATTTGCATTGGTTGATCAACGCTCATCCTGAAACAGGTAGTGATTTGTATGATTTAACCAAAACAATGGTGGATTTAATGCCTGCATCGCACTTTGTTCACATCACTGCTGAATTCACAACGGTGAAAAAGCTACGCGATTACTTACGTAAAGAGAAAGAGTGGACATCACGCGAATTCTACGCTTGTGCTTATTGGCAGATTGGCAAAAAAGAACACGAAGAACGCGAAAAACGCATGGATTAAGATAGTTTAATTTCTATCATTCTACTTTCAAATATCCTCACTTTTTAGGTGAGGATATTTTTTATGCTAGTATTATAAGAAAACTTGTCTGAATTTATAATAATATTGTCTTAGATTATAAATTAAGCAAAACTAAGAAAGATTATCATTATTGCTTTCAAATAATGGTAATTTTTATGAAACAGACCTTATCTCTTCCCTTGCTGATTGCATTAATGATGTTTCCGCAAATTGTGGAAACTATTTATAGTCCAGCACTCACAGATATTGCAACAGCCTTTAATGTGAGCCAAAGCGACGCAGGACAAACATTATCCCTTTACTTTATTGCCTTTGCATTTGGCGTTGTGATTTGGGGTTATAGCTGTGATTGGTTAGGCAGAAAGCCAACAGTATTAATCGCTCTATTCCTTTATGGCATTGCTTGTGTTGCAGCAATTTTTGCAACGAGTTTTGATCTATTATTGATGTGTAGAATGCTTATGGCATTTTCAGCAGCAATTGGTTCTATTGGAACACAAACCATCATGCGTGATCGCTTATCAGGCGAAACATTGCGCTATGTATTTTCCATCATGGGCATTGCCTTAGCGATTAGCCCAATCGTTGGGATGTTATTAGGTGCATTGATGGTGAGCTTTTCTGGCTATCATGGCGTGTTCATTTTATTGATACTTATGGCTATTGTACTATTGGCTTGGGTTGCGCTCATTTTGCCTGAAACAAAACCTGAACATATCAGCAAACCACCATTTTTCGCGACATTGAAAGAAATGTTATGTGATCCTTTCATTTTGAAAAATGCATGTTTAATCGGCTTCTTGAATATTGCCCTATTCGCTTACTATCAATTAGCACCGTTTATGTTTGAACAATTAGGATTGAATCATACATTATTTGGTTTAAGCGGCATTTTATTAGGTTTAGGCTCATTTTTAGGTGCCTTTTTGAATAAACGTTGGATTCAAAAATATGCATTCAGCAGTGAAAAACTAGTCACAATTGCGAGCATTATTTTATTAATCAGCAGCACTTTAGTGTTAATTTTCCAAAGCCAATGGTTTTTCGTTTTGCCAATGGTTGGCGTTGTGATGGCTTATAGCATTGCAATCCCAAATATTTTGGCAAAAGCTTTGATGAACTATGGTGATAAGCTCGGTACAGCTGGCGCAATTTTGGGATTAATGTATTACTTAATCATCGGCATTGGTTTGATGTTAGTGGCTTATGCGCAACATTTAGGATTGAGTTTAATGATTTTGAGTGTTTTGGTTTTCATCACTCAACGCATTAAAGCATAGATATCTTTCATCTTTCCTGAAGAATTTCTCAGTAAGGTTTATAATTATCGCTATTTATTGATAATTCTATTCTTTGATGAAAGGTCAAATGTCTTACTATCGTTACTCAGAACCCAAAATCGGCCGTATGAACCAACTAAAAATCACCCAGAAAACTTCTGCGGGTGTAGTTTTAGATGGTGATATTTTACTGCCAACCAAATCCATTCCAAGAAGTATCCCTGCAAATATCGGGGATATTTTGGAAGTGTTTGTGTATATCAATGCACAAGGAAAATTAACTGCAACCACACAAAAACCATTCACAGAAGTTGGCAAATTTGCTGATCTTCAAGTAGTTGAAATTTCAGATTATGGCATTTTCTTGGATTGGGGTTTACCAAAAGACTTGATGCTGCCTTACAATGAAGAAGTAGGCACTTTAGCTATTGAAGATTTTGCGATCGTTTATACATATATGGATGATCGTTCACAGCGCATTACAGCTACAATGAAGTATGACAAATACTTGGATCAAATCCCACATAGCTACAAAGAAGGCGATGAAGTGATGCTTTTGATCGAAAGCAGAACGCCATTAGGCTTAAACGTCATTGTGAATCATGCTCATCGTGGTTTGGTATTTAAAAGCGACATCAACTATGATGCACAAATTGGTAGCGAAGTGACTGGTTACATCAAAAATGTTCGTGAAGATGGCAAATTAGACATCCTATTGCAACCTGTGATCAAAACAGCAGAAGATCGCAACAGTTTAGAATCTAAAATTTTAGAAGCTTTAAAAATCAATAATGGCTCATTGCCAATGAGTGATAAGAGCGCACCTGAAGAAATTCAGCGCCGTTTTGGTGTAAGCAAATCATCTTTCAAACGAGCAATTGGTGGTTTATTTAAAGCTCAAAAAATCAGAATTTTGAAAGATAAAATTGAATTAAACGATTAAGTAAGATCAAAAATATTTACTTCAAAATATCCTCTCATTCTTAAAAATGTAGAGGATATTTTTATATGAGGATTAATAACATTATGGAAAATTTAACTGTTAAAAAAAATACCAATGAAATAATTGTGAAGTATTTAGACCAAACATTAAAATATTTCGTAGTACCAACATCATGGTTATGTCTTCTATATATTTTTATATTGTCTGTTAATAATAAATATTACAATGAGTTAAACATACCTCTTAAAGTACTGGAATACTCTTTATACGATCAACTTTTTGATGCTGGAAAGTTTTTAATATCAGCTTATCTCATATTAGGTCTTATTTTATTTTCGAGTAGTTATATTATATATAGAGTCATAACTCTATGGTATGCGAAACTAAAAACTACTAGCAATATTTATATATATATAATTACTTGTTCCTTTCTTCCATTTATTATATTTTTCCCTAAAGAAAATGAAACCATTGATTATATATATATTATTGAGTCTTTAGGACTTACTTTTTTCTTAGCTATTTTATTTAAGCTAGCAGATCTTGCGCAAAAACAACCTATTATTTCTATAACTACTTTTATCAAAAATTTAAAAATAGCTGATTTTGTCAATGTTTCTTCTAAAATAGATAAAAGAAAGATTAAAGACAATGATACAAACATAGTAATTAAAGACCCTGTTTTGTCTGCTCTAATAAGATTTTATTTAATCACAACAGTAATAGCGATATTGGCGCTAATCTCTTTAAAGACAGGGCAAGTGCTAGCAATGCAAAGTGTTGAAAGTACTAGAAATAGTATTCTTACACAAAATCAGAAGTATAAGGATAATCTTGTCGAAGTAAATATTGATAATAAAAATGTAGAAGCATATTTTATGGGCTGTGGTTCCAATAAATGCATAGGACTTCAACTATTGAGTGAAAAAAATGGTAATCAAGATATAAAAAAAATCAAAACACATGTATTTGATATAGATAAATACACTAAAATTTATACTCCAGAACAATAAATTTATTATTTCATATCCTCTCATTTTTAAAAATGCAGAGGATATTTTTTTATTCAAACTTTATTCGTAATTTCCATTACACTGATCAATCTTAACTCGATCATTATTGATCACCGCATTTGGAATAAATCATGAATCAAGAACTCAGAGGGCATACGCTCGCCCTGCTCACTATTCTGTTATGGGGCACAACTTTCGTTTCCACTAAAATCCTCTTACACAATGATTTATCACCGATGGAGATTTTGCTCACGCGTTTTGTGATGGGCACATGCTTCTTAATGCTACTGTTTCCAAAGCGATTAAAAGGCACAACATTAAAGCAAGAAGCATATTTTGCAGTCGCAGGTTTATGCGGCATTACGCTCTATTACTTATTTGAAAATAACGCGCTCATTTATACATTGGCATCCAATGCCGCATTGATCGCATCCACATCACCATTCTTCACTGTATTGCTCGCGCGTTTTTTCTTAAAAGATGAAACCATTCGCCCACAATTTTATTTCGGTATGGTTTTATCATTTGTTGGCGTTGGCTTAATGAGCTTTAGTGGTGCCACAGAATTACAGATCAATTTAAAAGGCGACTTTTTAGCATTATTGGCTGCAATCATCTGGTCGTTCTATTCTATATTCTCTAAGAAAATCAGCTCATTTGGCTATAACACAATCCAAACAACTCGCAGAACATTCATGTATGGCATTTTATTCATGTTGCCCATCATTCCATTTGCAAATGTTGATTTCAATATTAATCACTACCTCAGCACAACGGTGATTTTGAACTTAATGTTTTTGGGTTTAGGTGCTTCTGCCATCTGCTTTGTTACATGGAATTTAGCGTTAAAATCATTAGGTGCAATCAAAGCAAGTTTATACATTAATGCTGTGCCGATGGTCACTGTGATTTTATCTATGATCGTATTGCATGAAAGGCTCACTTGGATGTCTGGCACAGGGATTGCACTAGTTTTAGGCGGATTATCAGTATCGCAATTTAAAAAGCGTAGCAAAGTGATTATTCACAGCGATTCACATCAAAAGTAGATTGTTTTGTCACTTTTCAGTATAGTTCACACATTATTTGATTGAATTATATTGAGAATCATCGTGGCTATCCAAAACTTTTCTGAACTTTCCTTACCAATCGCACAATTAGATAACCTAAAAGACTTAGGTTACTTAACAATGACGCCGATTCAAGCCGTTGCATTGCCTGCAATTTTGAATGGCAAAGACATTGTGGCACAAGCAAAAACAGGGAGCGGAAAAACGGCAGCTTTCGGCATTGGTTTATTGGAAACAATTGATGCAACACAATTCTCTACACAAAGTTTAGTCTTGTGCCCTACGCGTGAATTGGCAGATCAAGTGAGCAAAGAATTGCGCCGTTTAGCACGTTATATTCCTAACTTAAAGATCTCTAGCATTTGTGGCGGTGTTCCTGTTGCTAGACAAGTGCATTCCATGAGCCAACATCCACCGCACATTGCGGTTGGTACGCCAGGCAGAATTTTGGATCACTTAAAGCGCAATACATTGAGCCTTAAAAATATCAAAATGTTTGTCTTAGATGAAGCAGATCGTATGCTTGATATGGGCTTTGCGGATGAAATGGATGCCATTATTAGTTATGCACCTAGAAAACGTCAAACTTTGCTATTTTCAGCAACTTATCCTGAAAACATTCAAGCCATCAGCTCACGCATTCAACATAATCCTGTGATGGTTAAAATTGAAGAAACGAAAGCGGATGAACCAAAAATTGATCAATCTGTTGTATTGCATGATAACAACAGCGAAAAAGATGCATTAGTCGCCAAATTATTGTATCGCCATGAGNTATTTTCAGCAACTTATCCTGAAAACATTCAAGCCATCAGCTCACGCATTCAACATAATCCTGTGATGGTTAAAATTGAAGAAACGAAAGCGGATGAACCAAAAATTGATCAATCTGTTGTATTGCATGATAACAACAGCGAAAAAGATGCATTAGTCGCCAAATTATTGTATCGCCATGAGCCAGAATCCACTGTGATCTTCTGTAACACAATCGCCGCTTGTATCGAATTAGAAAACTATCTCTATTCACAAGACATTGATGTTTTATCTCTGCATGGTGATTTAGAGCAACGTGATCGTGACCAAGTATTATTGCGCTTCAGCAATCGCAGCTGCCGTGTTTTAGTGGCGACGGATGTTGCTGCACGTGGTTTAGACATTGCAGATTTATCCATGGTAATCAACTATGATTTACCATTTGATCCTGAAGTTTATGTGCATCGTATTGGTCGTACTGGCCGTGCAGGTAAAACTGGTATCGCTGCAAGTTTAGTGTTAGCTTCTAAATTACATCGCTTGGAAGAAGTAGAAACTTACATCGAAAAATCTATTCCTAAATATTCAGCGAATGATTTGAAAGATGTGAAGCCAATTTCATTGATCGCACCAATGGTGACAATTGAAATCAGCGAAGGTAAAAAATCTAAAATCAGCGCAGGCGATATTTTAGGCGCTTTAACATCCAAAGGTAAAATTGCAGGTAAAGATGTGGGCAAAATCAACTTATTGCCACTACAAGCTTACGTTGCAGTTTCACGTAAATATGCGAAAGAAGCTGTGGATCAAATCTGGAAATCCCCAATTAAGGGCATTCGTTGCCGCGCGAGAATTGTGGGCGAATAACTCACAAGGAGATAAATATGAACTATATTCTACAAGTTGATTTCCCTTATACTGGCCCTTGGGGTGATGAAATGACTGCTGCAATGCATGATTTGGCTCATTCTATCGCTGAAGAATCAGGCTTAATATGGAAAATTTGGACAGAAAATAAAGATGCCAATGAAGCTGGTGGTATTTATCTATTCAACAATATTGCGGATGCAGAACATTATTTAACAATGCACTCTGCACGCTTGAAATCATTTGGCATTCCACATGTGAATGGCAAAATATTTGCAGTGAATGAAGCTTTATCTAAGATTGATAAAGCACCATTGTAAGATACAGAAAGCCAGCAAACGCTGGCTTTTGTTTTATTCTGCTAAAGCAAAATCCACAGCTGCCATTGCATGGATTGTGGTTGTATCAAAAGTTGGCACGCTGAACTCAACATCACCAATCAGCATACAAATTTCTGTGCAACCTAGAATAATCCCTTCAGCACCTTCTGCAATTAATTGATTTGCGATCTCAATGTATTTTTGCTTAGAATCTTCTTTGATAATGCCACAGCATAATTCATTAAAAATCACTTCATGGATGGTTTTACGCTCATCTGATGCAGGCACAATCACATCAATGCCTTGATCTTGTAAGCGTGATTTATAAAAATCCTGCTCCATTGTGAATGCTGTACCAAGCAAACCTATTTTTTTAATATTTCTTGCTTTTATCGCAGTCGCTGTTGCGTCTGCAATGTGAATGAAAGGAATATTGATGGCATTTTCAATATGTTCTGAAACTTTATGCATTGTATTCGTACATAGAATAATACAAGATGCATCAGACTTTTCTAGTGCTTTTGCTTCATAAGCCAAGATATTCCCTGCTGCTTCCCAGTCACCTTTCTTTTGTAGCACGGCAATTTCTGCAAAATCTACACTCGTTAGAACAATCTTTGCCGAATGCAAACCACCTAAACGCTTTTGTATGGCACGATTGATCTGTTGATAATACAAATCAGTCGATTCCCAACTCATTCCGCCAATTAAACCAATTCTTTTCATCATTGCTCCTAATCCAGATTTTAAATATTTTTACCCTATCTTTGTATCACATTCCATGATCAACAAAATAGAGCCTGATTAATTTCATTTTATTCTTTAATTTCTGTATTGACAGAAAATACAAAAACAAATAATCTATGATCATACTAAATCATCAGGAGATAAAAATAATGATCATTCTCTTAGGTAGCACTGGCATGGTTGGCTCACACATCGCAGCAGCTTTAAAGCAACAAAATCTAGAATGTTGGTTACCCAATCGCATTGAACTCACACAATTGGATAAACTCAGAGATTTAATTAACCACGAATCGATTATTATCAATGCAATTGGTATTGCACCTGGCTTTGGGGAAACCAAGCACAAAGCCGTTTATGAAGTACAAAAAAATTTTTTGGATCGTTGTATAGAATTGGGGGTGAAGAAAATCATTTCACTCTCAGCACTCAGCCAATATCCTAATCCAACTGAAATTCCTTACCTCAAGTATAAATATGCATTGGATCAACATTTATTAGATAGCAATATCACAAGTTACATCGTGCGCCCTTCCTTAGTTTATGCAGAGAATGGCGCAAGCACGAAATTCTTTAAAAAGCTTTCTAAACTGCCGATTTTAGCTTTCCCAAAAAATCCCAATTATGCAGTTTCACCCATTCATATTGATGATTTAGTGAACTTCATCATGACCTTATTGCCGTTAAATTTACCTTCACAAATCTTTGAAGTAGGTACAGAAATTATCACATTGGGCAATTATTTAAAACGCTTCAATTCTAAACTCATCGTTCTGCCATTGCCTGAATGGATGATGGCAACCTCCATGAATGTGCTTGGTACAGTGATGCCATCCATCGCAGGTAAATACGCTTTTTCATTATTGCGTGCTGGTAGTGTCAATACACGCGATGATTACCAATCAATCATGGGGAAAAAAGCGAGGAAAATATGACAACACATAAAATCTATCGCATCAGCCAAATCACATTGGGCATTGTGTTCATCGCTTCAGGATTGATTCCACTGTTATTGAGCGATCCCGTTGCACGCTTGCAATTATTAGATCCTTTACCATTCCCAAAAAGTTGGCAAGAACCACTCTTTTATGGATTAGTTGCGATGGATGTCTTATTCGGAATCATTGCACTGCTTCGCCCTTCTCATTTTATTTGGGCAATGCTTTTTATCATTGTTTTGGGTTACACAATCATCATTACTGCTTTTGCACCTGAAATTTGGCGCGAGCCTTTTGGCACATTGTTGAAAAACCTTCCGATTCTCTCACTACTTTGGATCACTTATTCATTGGAGGAAAATCGCCATGTTTAATGCTTATTATGTCTTAAAATACTTCCACATCATTTCATCGTTATTAATGGTTGGCACAGGCTTTGGGAGCGCATTGTATGTGTTTTTAGCGAATCGCTCAGGCAGCTTACAAGCACAATATTTTGCCAATCGTACCGTTGTATTTTTGGATTGGGTAATCACAACACCAACTGTGATTATTCAGCCAATCACAGGCATTCTACTTGCCCATGTGATGAAAATGAGCTTATTATCCGATTGGTTTTTAAATATCTATTTGATGTACATCGTTGTCGGTGCAGCTTGGTTGCCTGTAGTTTGGCTACAAGTCAAAATGAAGCAAATGACAGATCAAGCCGTACATAATAACGAACCTTTAAACCCAAAATACAAACTCTATCAAAGAACTTGGGAAATTTTGGGTTACATTGGATTCAGTGGTGCTATGATTATATTCTTCTTAATGGTGACAAAAATGTCATTGATCTCATTTAGCTAGATAACGATTCACAACATCTGGTTGATCTGTATTAATAACATCAACACCTAATTCCCATAATTGTTGCCATGCATTTGCTGTATCTGGCGTTCCCCAAAATCGGAAAGGCTTACCCATTTGGTGCGCTGCATCAGCAACTGCTTTAATCTTTACTTGATCCTCTTTAGGAATTTCGCCGTTACCATCCCAAGAAGAGTAAGGCTTAAATGCCAAACTAATCATGCTCACTTTATCCCATGCTTTCTCATTATTCACAGGTTCTAGAGATTGATAATCCATTTGGATATAACTAGGTAGATTCACATAACTTTCGATTGGCGTACGATTGCCTGAAATCACAAATGTTACACCACTTTTTTCGATGGTTGGCTCATACTTTTTTAACACTGGTAATAACAAATCGAGAGATGTTTGTGCATCTGATTTCATATCTACCAAAAAATGGATTTTCTCTGTTTCCCCAATGCTTAGATCTACAGCTTGTTCTAAAGGCTGCAAATACAATGTTTCAATAGTTCTGCGTTTATCAATCACATCATCACCATGAGAGACGTATAGTGCACCATCTTGAACCACTAGATCCACTTCTATGGATTTTGCATTGCTACTGTATGCATACCAAAAAGGTACGACTTGCTGATAATCATTGTGTGAATGAATCATAGGTTGCTCTAAAATGGGTTCAGCAAACGCCAGACTATTCATCAATACACAACCTGCCAGTAATGTTAATTTTTTCATGTAAAGCATTCCATCGATCAAAGAAGGCGACACTATACAAAAGAAATATTACAATAAAATGACAGCTGATTTGAGAGAAACATTTATGATCATAATCCGACCTGAAACAAATCGAGACATTCCAGTTATTGAAGCACTGATATTGATTGCTTTTAAAGACCATCCTCATCAAGATCCACAAAAAGGCACAGTTGAACATTTAATTATTTACCAATTGCGCCAAACGAATGCATTAACCATTTCATTAGTTGCAACAGAGGATAATCAAGTTGTTGGGCACATTGCATTTTCGCCCATCACAATTGATGGCAAGGATCAAAATTGGTTTGTGCTGGCGCCTGTTTCAGTTTTGCCTTCACATCAAAATCAAGGCATTGGTAAAGCATTAATTCAGGCTGGCTTACAGCAATTAAAAGATCAAAATGCGAATGGTTGTGTTGTTTTAGGCGAGCCTGATTATTATCAGAAATTTGGCTTCCAAGCACAAAATGCATTAGTGGTTGATGGCGTTCCGCAAGAATATTTTATGGCAAAAACTTTATGTGCTGAAAAAATTCCACAAGGCAAGGTACAATTTCACCCTGCTTTTTCAGTTTAAAACTGTCTAATTTCTCATATGTGCAGGGCGCCATTCATCGAAGTTCAAGCGCCCTTGCCTATAATTTAACTAGTAATTATATTCTAAAGATTCAGGGTGCATTACAGTTTCAATCCCCATTTCTAATAACCCCTTTTGCAAGGCTCTATATATCAACAAAGTACTTGGAATTTCATAAAGTCTTCTTCCATTAACTGATTGATGCGAAAATACAGACACCAATTGCTCTTTAGATACATTGAAAGGAAAACTATATGAACGATCATAATTCCATTTCTTCAATAAACTATTGCGTACTTTTAACGATCTATAAATAATAGAAATAATCCATCCATCAAGTTCTTCAAGCTGCTTCTCATCATTTACTAAGGGATAAAAACTCATAATTCCTTTAAAATAAAGATGTTTTCTCCTACCTGATAAATAGTCATAAATTTGTTTCTTATCTAAATTGCCATATAAGTAGCGACGAATTTCACAAATAGCAGAAAGCAAATTACTATCTCTACCATTAGCTGGAATATGTTGTCCAGCTAATGATTGACATTTCAATGGCTGTATTAAATTTTTATAGAGTAAATAAGAAATTTGTTTTTTAATTTTCAGTAATGACCTTGATTTAATTGAAATTTTATCAACAGATAAGCTATAACCTAAAAAATCTAAATTAACTTTGGACTCAATTTCAGATGGAAATCCTGGTTTTGTTAATAAAGATATCCCTGATGATTTAGCAAGATTAATCTTAACTTTTGCTTCTTTAGAAAAATCATTTATTAAGTTTACAGCCTTGCAAATTTTATTGTAATCTGTCGACCAAACAATCGTATCATCTGCATATCGGGAAAATTTCAATCCTTCTCTCTCAAAATTTTGATCTAATTTCCAACAAGTCAAATTGGCTAAAAATAAACTAATAGATGTTCCTTGAGGTATTCCAGTTTTTCTCGATTTTAGAAAAGATTTAATAATAAAAATTTCTTCCGAACTAATATAAAATCCATTTTGATCGAACTGATTATATAAGAATGAATGTGAGATAGAACCAAAAAAATCAGAGAAGTCAAACTCTGCTACAAAAGTTCTTTCATTTCTTTTTAAATCTACTGATATATCTTGTATCGCAAAATGCACATTCCTATCATTTCTATATGCATATGAAAAAGAGCTAAATCTATGTTTATTTTTGGCTAACAATCTATTAAAAAATAGTTTAGAAATAGCAGCATCTTGAATTTGATAAATTGTAACATGACGTATCCCACCATCTACTTTAGGAATTTCTTTAATATAGGGCTTACCAGGAACATATGTTCTATTTTGAATTTTCATCGCAATAGCATGAGCTATACTTTTATAATGTTTCTTCACATAAAAAGGATTAAATTTTTTATCATGTGACCAATATTCTGGTGTATAAACTTGTTTTCTTTTGGCTGACTCACCCAATCTTTTTGAGTTACTCTCAGCAACTAAACTCACTCTATTATGATATTGGTGATATCTAACAATAAGCTTTTCAGCTTCATTTTTAATAGCTTCTTCAATTTGTTTTTGTAGTGTCATTTTCATCACAAAAGGGCTAGTATTTAAAGTTTAAACACTAGCCCAATCACGGTTAAACTCAGGTAAAAGTAAGTTATCACATGGTTGAGTGCCTTTTGACTGACACCCCCATCCCATTACATTGTAATGAGGGCTAATACTATACGGCATTAGGATAAAGCTAACCGTTACTATCTATTGATAGATATGCCCACTATATCAAATTTAAATAATATATCAATGAGCCTCTTACTTTCTCATATGCGCAGGGCGCCATTCATCAAAGTTCAATCGCCCTTCTAAGCCATCAATGATCTCTGTTGGTGACATAAAACCGCTGACTTTTCGACCATCTTCCAAGAAAATGGATGGCGTTCCATAAACGTTTAATTCTTTAGAAAACTTTCTGGCTTCATCAATCACAAGAAAGTCACATGATCGTGCTTTGAATTTCAACTCCAACATCGCAACATCCATCAAAAACTGTTGCTGATCTTTCGCTGCGCACCAAATGGATTCCAATACAGGATTAGAATCTCTTGTTAATGGAAATGGCGCATAGCGAACTGTAATGCCATTATCCGTAAATTCATTCAAATTTTGATGCAATTTACGACAATATGGGCAAAATACATCCGTAAATACGGTAATGGTATATCTTTCATTTTCTGCAGGATAAATCACCAACAATTCAGTATCTATCTTATCCAAGACAGTTTTATTCGGTGAGTTTTCGATAGCTTGATATGTGATTTTATCTTCGCTCACAGCTAATGAGATCGTCAATAAACTCATGAAGCATATCGCCATCCATCGCATCATTTCTTATCACCTTTAAAGCCTAATAAGAATTTCCCTACGCCTGATCCCGCTTTTAAAATATTCTTTAGGCCTTTGGATGAAAATACCAAAACTTGATCACCCAAGGTGATTAATGAATGCAATAATTCAGCACTTTCTTTTGTGCGTGCTTGAAAGGTTTCGCTCTCTTTTTTGAAATCTGGATCATTCAATAGATCATTGAGCATTGCTTCTGTTGGCTTTAATTCATGCTCAATGCGTTCACGCGCGATGATTCTAAATAGCTCCCAAACATCGCCTGATGTTTCAAAATAATCTTTGCGATCATTCAAAATGTGCGTGCGCTTCACTAAGCCTAAGCGCTCTAATTCTTTGATGCTATTGCTGGCATTCGAGCGTGCAATGCCAAGCAATTCACAAATCATTTCCGCTGTTAAACATTCACCACGAATAAACAATAACGCATGAATTTGAGCAACCGTGCGATTTACGCCCCAACGATTGCCCATTTCACCCCAATGCAGAATGAATGCTAATTCTTTCTCAGTTAATGTTTTTAATTCACTCATGCTTCCTTTTTTAACAGCCAATTACGGAAGCTTTCATTATAGCGAAGGTTCTCAATTTTCTGAAATTTGATACTTCACAAAAGTCACAGCATCATTTTCTAGCAATAGCGCGATCACTAAATCATCCAATGTGATTGTGCCTTGTGCTGAATCTTCATACTCTTCAAAAGTTTCTTCTGTATAACGATCACCAAATTGCGCTTTCAATGCTTCGCCATTCATGCCCATTTGGATATTGTGTGGCAATTCACCTTGATATTCAGAACGAACTGCGATGAATTCCAAGAATAAACGCTCAGGATAACCTTCCAAAAACTTCACAGATAAACCGTGATCATCATTATATAAAGCTTCAGGCACGAAGATATGATCATGAGATAAACCAGTCACAGCTTTTGCCAATGCTTCCACTTCTTTTGTACTCAATTCATTATGAATATTAGCCACTGTATTCACAACAAAATCCGCAGGCAATTCAGCTTTTTGATATTCCACAGGATCATTTAAGAACTGAATTTGATGTTCTTCAATGAATGAATCTTGTAGGATTGGCGCATTGTGCTTCATCGCTTTTTCGATTTTATAATAATCCAATAATTGCGCCCACAAGAATGGCTCATCCGCTTCTTCTTGTTCATATAAGAATTCAGGGCGAATCGCTTCTAAAATCTCTACACAAGCTTCGTGATATTCTTCATCACTGATCTGTTCATCATCAAAGCATTCATCATCTGTTAATGCCCAGTTGCTTTCCAGCCAACCTGAATAATCATCGCTCATAAATGCATTGGCGTGATTATCACCTTCCACAGTAATTGTGCCCAGGTTATGTTTACCGAAGAATAAGCCATTCACTTGCAAATCGCCTGAGATATAAATTTCATTACCACCAGCGCGAATATGATCAGCTTCTAAATTACCGTCCACAATCAATCCCATAATTGCCAAATCATCCGTTGCCTCAATGATTCTGCCAACTTTCACATCACCAATGATGAAATAACCTAAAGACCATGTTGGCAACTCACCTAAGCGCAATACAGGCAATTGAACATCACCTTCGTGGAAGAAAATCGTGTTATCCAAAAATTCATCGCTTTTAGTTGCTAACCAGCTCTTTTCAGGTAAACGATCCAAAATATCTTTCACTTGTGCGATAGAGAAATTAACGCCTTCGATTGTGATTGTTTCTGCTTGACTCAACATATTGATTTGCCCAATGATCATATTAAATAGAAATTACTCTCATCAATATAGTATTTTTTTTCCCAATTTTATATAGTTGTCATGAAACTACGTTACGATAACGCACCTTACTCTGATTAAAGAACTAAAAAACATGTCAAATAATAAAAAAATCTTAGTGATTAGTGATACACACGGGCTAGTCATGCCATTGAAGGAAATTTTTGAACAACATGCAGATATTACTGAAATCTTCCATTGCGGTGATTCAGAATTGATGAGTTTTGATCCTATTCTCAAAAATGTGCACATTGTGCGTGGCAACTGCGATTATGATCGCACTTTACCCAATGAGCTTTTCATTAAGATTGGGCAACACAAAATCTATATGACACACGGTCACATGCATGGCGTGAAAGCATCCCTAGATAAGCTTAATGATCGCGCAAAAGAAATGGGCGCTGAAATTGCATTGTATGGTCATTCCCACATTGCTAAAGCGAATATGATGAATGATATATTGATGGTTAATCCTGGTAGTTTGGCTTATCCACGCAGTCGCAAAGAGAAAACTTATGCCATCATCACTTTGAATAAAGATCAAAAGCATCAAGTGGATTTTTATCACGCAGGCACGAATGATTTATTAAACTTGGCCAGTGACTAATTTTAAGAATGTTTGTAAATTCTGATGACCTTGCAANCAATGAGCTTTTCATTAAGATTGGGCAACACAAAATCTATATGACACACGGTCACATGCATGGCGTGAAAGCATCCCTAGATAAGCTTAATGATCGCGCAAAAGAAATGGGCGCTGAAATTGCATTGTATGGTCATTCCCACATTGCTAAAGCGAATATGATGAATGATATATTGATGGTTAATCCTGGTAGTTTGGCTTATCCACGCAGTCGCAAAGAGAAAACTTATGCCATCATCACTTTGAATAAAGATCAAAAGCATCAAGTGGATTTTTATCACGCAGGCACGAATGATTTATTAAACTTGGCCAGTGACTAATTTTAAGAATGTTTGTAAATTCTGATGACCTTGCAATGTGAATTGTTCCTCTAACATTGTGAGGCTTTGAATTTTATCAATCCTAAAATGGCGAAAATCTTCACGCAAAGTGCACCACGCAACGAGCGTCCATTTCGTGCTCCAAAAGAAGATCCCTAATGGATAAACAATGCGCCTTTCAATCGCTGTTTGATTGAGCTTTTGGTAATCCATTTCAATGGGATGACGATTTTGGATTGCAAGATTAATCGCTGTAATGTGATCACCCAATAAGCCACACTCATAAGAAAATGGCGTATGAATCTGCATGCCTTCTATCCGCTGTTTCAACGTTTTTGGGATCACATGATTGATTTTAGATAATGCATGCTCGGCTGATTTGGCAACATTGCCACCGAGCGCCATTGCCATTTTAATGCCAATCACAAGGCTTGTGATTTCATCTGCATCGAACATCAATGGAGGCAGATCATACTCTTTACGCAGAATATAGCCAACGCCTGCTGCGCTATCAATCGGTACGCCGCTACTGATCAAATCTTGAATATCACGATAGATCGTTCGCTCTGAAACTTCCAGTTTCTCACTCAACCATAACGCAGTCGTTAATTGGCGACTACGTAAATGTTGAATGATTTCAAATAATCGATCAGCACGGCGCATAATATTGGCTCAATAAAAATTATGTAACAATATTACTACAATTTATTCAGCTTTGGAGCAAAGGCCAATGTAATTACCTTCGCTATCTTCAAAGCCTGCGATAAAGTTATTGTTACAAATTTCTGTCACAGGGAAAACTTCTTGACCGCCTAATTCAATAATTCTCTTCAACTGTGCTGTTACTGATTCACAGTTCAAATAAACCACAACTGTGCCAGCACCGGGTTTGTGATCTTTATAACATGGGCTATGCACTAAAGTGCCACCAACATTACCTTCTTGATATGGGAAAATTGCCATTTGCATCGCATCAACAGCTCTTTTTTCAAATGTCATGTTGAAAGCTTTACTATAAAAATCGCATGCACGATCAAAATCTCGCGTAACAATTTCAAACCAAGCGATTGGGCTATTGAATGACATAATACTCTCCTTAAAATTCATAAATATCACTTCTCATGAAGTTAAAAAGAGTATAACGAAGTGCTCCTGACACCATTATGTCAGGAGTGATTGCAATATAATTATTTAGCCAATTTTGCCATCAACATGGATTTGACTGAATCGTGCCATTCATTGTGTAGAATGCTTAGAACCATCGTATCTCTGAATCTACCATCGAGCATCAATGTATCTTGGCGAAGAATGCCATCTTCTTTTGCCCCTACACTTTTCATTGCAGCGACGCTCACAGCATTTGTGGCATCTGCTTTAAAACCAACGCGCAATACATTCATCACTTCAAAAGCATGTTGTAGCAATAAGAATTTACACTGTTTATTAATGCCAGTGCCACGAAATGCTTTGCCATACCAAGTAAAACCAATCTCTAAGTTACGATTACGTTCGCTAATATTATAATAACGAGTGCTACCAATACACTGCTCTGATTTTTTATCAATCACCACAAAAGGATATTCTGTACCTTCTGCTTTTTTCGTTAAAGCATAATTCATATATTCACGAAGATTATCTTCACCTGCTGCACTTCTTGGTGAAAAATGCCAAGTTTCAGGTTCATTCAATGAATATGGCAAAAACAATTCAAAATCTTCTGCTGTTAATGGACGCAATAAAACGTGCTCGTTTTCTAAAATAAAATCCTTCATATGGCCTCTTCTTTAACCACTATGCTTCGCTAACTTAATAAATTTTTGAATGTGCGCATTTGTTTGATCTGCTTGGCGATAACCCACATAAATATGTTTAAAAATCCCAGCCCCTAAACTGATTGGGTAAATTGGCAACTTTTCTCGATATTTATCAATGAGCCATCTTGGCATTGCTGTCACACCACGATTGGCAGCCACCATTTGCAAGATAATTTCTGTATCTTCTAGTTGTTTATGTTGCTTTGGCATACATTGCGCTGGGATTAGAAATTGCTGAAAAATATCCAAGCGAGCTGTTTCTACAGGATATGTAAATAGAGTTTCATCTAACAACTCCTGTGGCACAATGTAATCTTGCCCGCGCAAAGGATGATTTTCACCCACAACCAATACCAATTCATACCCAAAAACAGGTTTAAAAATAATCTGCGTCATCGTCCATGGATCTGGTGTAATCAAAAGATCAATATCATAGTTAAACAATGCTGCCATGCCACCAAATTTGAAGCGTTGCTTTACATCCACATCAACACCTGGCGATTCTTGTAAAAATGGATTCACAATGCTGAGCAACCATTGATAACAAGGATGGCATTCCATGCCAATGTGCAATGTGCCTTTTTCATGATTGGCATAGCGTTTGAGATTTTCATCCACTCGTTCCAATTGTGGTAATAAACGATTGGCTTGATCTTGTAGATATTGCCCTGCTTCTGTAAGGCGAAGCTTTCGCCCTTCTTTGATCCAAAGCTCAGTATTCAACTGCCCTTCTAGTTTTTTAATCGTGTGACTTAATGCTGATTGTGTCAAATTCAGCGCATCTGCCGCCGCTGTTAATGAGCCTTGCCTTTCAATCTCACGCAATATATTTAAATGGATTCTCTCAATCATATTGACCCTTTAATTATTATCCAATCACATATTCAATTATGAATAAATTTCATATCAACTAAAGAATATAACATTTATATTCATTATTTATACAGCTATGAATATAAAAAAATCCTGCATGTTGAATGCAGGATTTCTAATGTAAATATTAACTATGACTATTGTGCAGCTTCTGTTGCTGCTTCAGCGGCTTCTACAGCTTCACCTAATTCAACTCCATACTCTGAATCATCATATTGATACGTTTCATCTTCAAACATCACTTCATTGCGGCATGTTGCAGGTAACACTTTTTCAGGTAAATTCGTTTGGTAACAGTACCAATTCACAGAACCTGATTCGGTTGGTTCTCCTTGTAGAATCAAATAACCTTCATCTTGAACATTATAGTTATAAGAAATATAAACTTGCCCACCGCCCGTTACAGCAATACCATTGACAGCTTGACCCGTGATTAACTCAGGATCAGCCAATCCTGCTTCTTCATTATCTGTTGGCCATTCGCCTTGTGCTGCAAAATATTCAGTAGATGCAATTTTGGCAGCAGTTGATAATGCCATACCTTCAGCAACATAAGTGCGCTTTGTATAATCTTGATAAGCCGGCAATGCAAAAGAAGATAATGCCCCCACTAAACCAATCGCGCCTTGCCCTGTAAACATAGAATAGCCATAAAATGGTGAAATATCATAATCCAATGACACCACAAACCACTCTTTATCCATCGCTGTATGTAAGCCGATGCGAGAAGTTGGATTAAACTTCATAGAAGATGGGGATGGCATAGAGAATGGATCAAATTTTTGTCCCAAGAGATCATAATTATTGCGCATAAACTTCACATAATCACGATACCAAGCTTCTTCAGCGCCTTTAATCTCAGCTGTATAGCTCATCAATAAACCAGATGAGCGAATGCCTTGATCTTCCAACCATTTCGATACAGATACTTTAGCTTTGTTACGCTCTGCCAATGAATATGGCAATGTGTTTAATACAATCCAATTTTGCTCTTCATTCCAATATAAGTAAAAATTCGCATCCCAAGCACGAACGCCATAAATTGCAGAAATCATTTCTGCAAACCAAGGTTGTAGCATCCCATATTGAAGCGCTGTATTTGTCATAACATCAGGATGAGGGTCAGTTTTGCTTAACTTTTGCATTAAATCTAATAAAGGATTCTTCAATTTAAGTTCATGAATGCCCTTATTCACTGTATGCGTTGCATAATCTTTCGATTCCAATTGTTTAATCAATTGTTGGAAAGCTTCTTTATTTTGCACACCAATCGCAAAGTTTGAGCCTGTTTCATCTTCATAAGCCACAGCTTGCGGGCCCATAATATCTAATAAATCTAACGCATTGAAAGATAAACGCGCTTCCGATTGCTTGGCAAATTCTTGTAACTGCGCATCATCAACTACTTTATTTTTCTTTAATAATTCAATCACTGTTTGTTTCGATGGCAATGCTACAACTGCTAAAGATTGAGGTTTGCCTACCGTTTTAAAATCTAAAGGCTGTGCAAAGTCCTTCAATGCTGCAATCTTTTGCGTATTGGTTTTAGTGATGAATTTAGCTTGCCCTTGCTGATTGGCTGTTGTGCCTACGCCAAATGCCAAGCCTTCAGTATTTTGAATGAATTCAGCGGCAGTTGGTACATCCTTTTGTGCCAACATTGCAATCATATCTCGGCTGCCTGTCACATCTGCCCACACAAAAAAGTTTTGCCCTGTTAAATCAATTTGATTTTCATAAGCGTACATACGATGCTCTTTTGTGGATTTTAAAGCATCTACTGTTTGCTTTAACTGAGCTTCCGATTGTGCTTTTTGTGCAATGGAAATGAATAAACGTTTTTCTTTTGCATCCAAATACATAGAAGCCACAGGTGGGAATGAATAAAAGCCATTTTGGTTTTTAATACCAATATCCTGCTTCAATAGCTTCACCAATGCTTCATCGAGCTCTTTAGCTGATGAAAACTGTACAGGCACAACGATCAAAGCTTGTGTCGCGGGTGAGATCATCTTATTCATATCTGTTGCCATGATTTCAATCGGGCCATCCACTGCGGTATAAATCAGTGATGTCAATTGCCCTAAATCCAATGGCAATTGCTCTAATGGCACTGATAAGTGCTGTTTTAATGCTTCATTCACCAAGCTTGGATCTTGCAATACTTTCTTCAAATGCAACATCATGCGTTCGTTCACATCATTGGTCATGACTTTATCTGATGCTTTATTTTTGATATTAAAAGCCATGCCAAATTGTGTTGGTAAACGCACATAACCCACAGTATTATCTGTCAACTTATCGCGTAAAAATGCTTCTCTTGATATTTTTTTATCTAATTTTGGTACTTTAACTTCTGATTGCTGAGCGACTGCAAATGTTAATGCAGAAAATGATAATCCCGCAACGGCCATAGAAACTTTCAAAGTTTTTATCATGATGATTTTACCTAAATTGGTTTATTTAACTAATACTAAACGATGATTTTGCTCGATCGCGATTTTTAATTCTTCTATGCGATCAATGTCCAAACGAACAGTACAATTACACTGCTCTAAATACTCAGTTGTCACATCTGTGATGCCAAAATCATGGAGCAATTTCTGAACATCATTGGTGACATCATAATCATACAAAAATGTCATAGCTTCCATGATTTGTTTTTCTATAATCTGTACTGATTCTAAAGTGACTTTTGCAGATTTCTGATAGTTGGAAACTAATCCGCCTGTACCTAATTTAACACCACCAAAATAACGAACACTCGCCACTAAAATATTCGTCAAATCAAAAGCTTCAATTTGCCCAAAAATCGGGCGACCTGCTGTGCCACCCGGTTCACCATCATCACTGAAGCGATAATGATCGTAACGTTCACCTAAACGATAAGCATAGCAAACATGATTGGCATTCGGGTGCTCCGCACGTAAACGCGCTAGGATGCTTTTAATTTCCTGTTCATCATAAACGGGAAAAGCAAACCCGAGAAATTTACTTTTTTGCTCTGTAAATTCTGAGTTTGCTTCCGTTTGAATCTCTTTATAGATTTCTGCCATGCGCTATCTGATTTTCAGTGATGCCAAACCAATTAAAACTAACACAACGGTTAAAATCCAAAAACGTACGATTACACGTGGTTCTGGCCAACCTTTCAATTCAAAATGATGATGAATCGGCGCCATTTTAAATACGCGCTTTTTAAACATTTTGTATGAGCCCACTTGGATCACAACCGACAATGTTTCCACCACAAATAAACCACTCATGATGAAGAATACTAACTCTTGACGAACCACAACAGCAATCACACCCAATGCACCACCCAAAGCCAATGCACCAACATCGCCCATGAATACTTGTGCTGGATAAGTGTTAAACCATAAAAAGCCTAAACCTGCCCCAAAAATAGCCGCACAAATGATCGCCATCTCGCCTGCACCTTTCACATAAGGAATGGCTAAATAACGAGCAAATTCAATATTACCTGCAACATAAGCAAAGATAGCCAAAGCTGCTGCCACTAAAACTGTTGGCATGATCGCTAAACCATCCAAACCGTCCGTTAAGTTCACCGCATTACTTGCACCCACAATCACTAAATATACAAATGGGATGAATAAAACGCCGAGTGGAATGAACCAATCTTTAAAATATGGAATCAATAAATCTGTGCCTTTGGGTCCTGCTGTCACATATAAAACAATCGCAGCCAAAGCACCACCAATGGTTAAATAGAGATATTTCTCTTTTGCACGTAAACCTAAAGATTGTTTCTTCACAACTTTACGATAATCATCTAAGAAGCCCACATAGCCAAAGCCCCACAAAATGCCCATCACAACCCAAACATTTACATTGCTTAAATCCGCCCACAATAAAACTGCAACAGAGATACTCGCAATGATTAAGATACCGCCCATCGTTGGCGTACCTTTTTTAGATAAATGAGATTGTGGGCCATCTTCACGCACAAACTGACCAATTTGCTTTTGTTGAAAACGGCGAATAAATCCTGGGCCGAAACAAAGTGCAAAAGCTAATGCGGTTAAAACAGCACAAATACCACGCATTGAAATGTATTGGAAAACACGCAATGCGCTCCAATGTTCTTCTGCTAAATAACTGAGTAAAGCATATAACATGTGTTTGATCCTTTATTGTTTCATCATTGCTTCAGCAACAACAAACATTTTCATTGAGTTAGAGCCTTTCACCAAGATTGCCACCGACTCATTTTGAATGGCCTTCAAATTTTCTTGCAAGGTTGCAATGATATCATCATGACTTGTGAAATGGCGACCACCTTCACCAAAAGCTTCTGCACTTTTTTGAGATAACTCACCCAAAGCCAATAACTGATCAAAGCCTTTAACTTTCGCATATCGACCGCAATCTTCATGCATTGAAACCGCCAAATCACCTAATTCACGCATATCACCTAGTACTAACCAAGTATGATCCGCAATGCCTTCCAAAGCATCAATCCCAGCTTTCAATGAAGCAGGATTACCATTGTAAGCATCATTAATTAAAATATGATTCGGAGATAATTGAATTTTTTCCAAGCGACCTTTTACGCAGTGTAAATTCTCTAAGCCTTGCTTAATCTCAGCTAAAGTTACACCCACAGAATAAGTTGCTGCTGCTGCTGCACATGCATTCAAAATATTATGAACGCCAACCAATGGCAAATTCACATGAATAGATTCACCATGAATAACTAATTCGAAAGATTGCTTTTGAATATTTTTTGCCATTACATCGGCATCATTACGAATGCCAAATGTCATAATCTTATGATCTGTATTGATGCCTAACCAATATTTTGCATAATCATCATCAGCATTGATGATTGCGATGCCATCTTTCGCTAAACCTTCAAAGATTTCACCTTTAGCTTTTGCAACGCCTTCAATGCTACCAAAGCCTTCTAAATGGCAAGGGCCAGCATTATTCACGATGGCAACATTTGGTTGCACAATTTTAGTGAGATAACGAATCTCTTCAAAATGATTGGCACCCATTTCAATCACAGCATATTCATGCTGATCTGTTAATTTGAGCACAGTTAAAGGGCAACCCACATGATTATTGTAATTGCCTTCTGTTGCCAATGTTTGCCCTTTTTCTCTCAAAATAGAGGCAATCATCTCTTTCAATGTGGTTTTACCATTGGAGCCTGTTAAAGCAATCGCTGTGCCTTTCCACTGTTTTTTCCACTCTTTCGCTAAAATACCCAAAGCTTTTTGACTATCTTTCACCACGATCTGGCTAATGTTCACAGATGGCGTATAGCGCTCTACAATTGCACCAATCGCACCTTGTGCTTCAATGCTATCGAGAAAATTATGAGCATCATGTTTATCACCTTTCCATGCAAAGAAAAGTTGCCCAGCTTGAATGGAACGAGTATCTGTCGATGCACCATAGAAAATTGCATCTTCACCTTTTAACTCGCCATTTAAAATTTTTGCTGCATCTGATAATTTCATAAATTACTTTGACTATCCTTTATGAATGAATGCTGACACAACTTCAGCATCAGAGAAATGATGTTTGGTTTTACCAATGATTTGGTAATCTTCATGCCCTTTACCTGCGATCAAAATAATATCGCCTGCTTGAGCTTTCGCCAATGTATTCACAATGGCTTCTTTACGATCTAAAATTCGTTCAATATTCTGCTCTGGATTTTTGAATCCTGTGAAGATTTCATCTGCAATAAACTTTTCATCTTCTGTTCTTGGATTATCATTCGTGACAATCACATGATCTGCATATTCTTCTGCGATCTCCGCCATTAATGGACGTTTACCACGATCACGGTCACCACCGCAACCAAAAATACAGTATAAATCACCATTGGAAATATGTTTTTTCAATGCTTTCAATGCTTGTAGTAAAGCATTTGGCTTATGAGCATAATCGATCACAGCGACTGCACCATTCGGTAACTGTAACGCTTCCATTCGACCTTTCACCAATGTGATTTCAGGCAAAATTCTGCTGATTTTATCCATTGGCAAGCCCATCGCCAATAAATTCCCAACCATTGCCACCAGGTTATAAGCATTGAAATGACCAAATAATGGGCTTTCAATTGCATAACTTTGACCATGATAAGTTACAACAAAACGCAAACCTTGTGCATGTAGATCAATGTCGCTGATTTTCAAATAGTTTACGTGATCACATTCTCCTTCACCGAATGGAAACAATGGGCGATCATTTTTAGCAGACAGATAATCAAACAGATCTTTACCCACAGCATCTGAAATATTGAGTACAGAAGCTTTCGATGCATATTCTTTAAATAAACGTTCTTTCGCTTCACGATAAGCCTCTACCGTATTGTGATAATCCAAATGATCACGCGCTAAATTCAAAAAAGTTGAAACTTCGAACGACAAGCCATTCACACGTTTTTGATCCAATGCATGTGAAGTGACTTCTAATACAATATCAATCTCGTTATGTGCAGGATAAGCTTTCACAATTTGGTCAATCGAGCGATACAGCGCTAAAAAATCAGGCGTTGTGTGTGTATTTTCTTTTAAATCATGCAATGGGCCAATACCATTAGTACCAATCATGCCCACATGACGACCAAACTTCTGTAATGCTTGTGCGGTAAACATTGCCACAGATGTTTTGCCTTCTGTGCCTGTAATGCCGATCAATGTTGCCATTTTCAATGATTCACGATAGAAAATGGGTGCAGTTACATGCATTAACTCTAATGCATTGGAAATTTTAAATGTAGGAATATCTGTTGGAATATTATCGTAATTGCCCTCATAGAAAATAACAGCAACACCTTTTTCTCTCAATGCATCTATATAATCCAAGCCGTGATTATGTTCGCCTTGTAAAGCAAAAAACAGATCACCTTTTTCTGCATAACGACTATCCGATGATAATCCTTTGATCACAATATCCTGTAATGCTTTGGCTAAATCTAAATTTGAAAATAACTGAGAGAGTTTCATAATATTCCTCTATCTAAAGTTCACTAGTTGGAGATCAATTGCAGTTTTGGCAATTCTGTCAATCCATCTGGTTTGATGTTCAAAATACGCAGTGTATCACCCATGATCGCAGAGAAAACAGGCCCTGCAACCGCACCACCATAATATTGCCCTTTCGATGGCTCATCAATCATAACAACCACAACATAACGTGGATTCGAAACAGGACCAAAGCCTGCATAGAAAGCTCTATGTTTTGAGCTACTATAACGGCCATTTTCGATTTTACGCGCTGTTCCTGATTTACCTGCAACGCGATAATTGGCAACTTTTGCTTTAGTTGTTGGGTTATCTGTGATCACGCGCTCCAACATATGCACCATTGACTCATTCACATGCTTAGAGAAAATACGCTGTGGCTCTTTATCAGAAATTTTAGGGGAATTTTTCACAATTTTCAAAGGTTGCAATACACCATCATTGGCAAACACTGAGAACATTTGCGTCAATTGTGCAACATTTACACTAATACCATAACCAAATGATTTGGTCGCATGTTCAAATTGATTACGCTGCCATGGCTTCACGCTGCCTAAACGACCGGATTGCTCGCCTTTAATGCCCAAAGATGTTCGTGTACCAATGCCAAGATTTTGATATAAATTCCATAGAACTTCTGGTGGCATTGATAAAGCAATTTTTGCCACACCAATGTTACTGGATTTCACCAATACAGTGATTAAGTTCATGCTATTGGATTTAGATACGTCTTTAATCGCATTGCCATTCACTTTAAATTGATAGCCTGTTTCCACAATGGATTCAGGTTTCCATTTGCGCGATTCCAGCCCTAAAGCCACAACAAATGGTTTAATCGTAGAACCTGGCTCAAAGGCATCTGAAATTGCACGGTTTTTCATCAATTCAGGAATACGATGTTGCAAGTTATTTGGGTTGCCTGAAGGCTGGCTCACTAACGCTAAAACTTCACCTGTCCAAGCATCCACAACCATCACTGCACCACTTTTGGCATTGTGCTCGATAATGGCACTTTTCAATGCTTGATAAGCTGCCAATTGAACGCGACGATCAATGGTTAACACCAAATCATTCCCTGCTACAGCTGGCTCAACGATACGCAACTGATCAATTACACGATTTTTCGTATCACGAATGACTTGCTTGCGCCCCATTTTACCCTTGAGATGCTCATCAAAAGTTAATTCTATGCCCTCGATCCCAACATCTTCAGAGTTCGTAAAGCCTAACAATTGTGCTGTCATTTCTGCATCAGGATAGAAACGTTTATATTCCGTTTCAATGAAAACACCTGGCAAATTGAGTTTAGCTAATTCATTGGTTTCATGCGGTGGCATTTGGCGCTTTAACCATACAAAACGTGATTGTTCACGTTTTCTGATGAGCTCATTTAAATGACCTTCATCCATGTTCAATGCTTTGGCTAATGCTGAAAAATATTCGGTATAATCTAATAGAATATAAGGATCTGCCCAAACAGAATAAACTTCTGTGGAAACGGCCAATGATTCTTCATTGCGATCCATAATGATACCGCGCACTGCTGGCATTTCTACAGTACGAATGACACGGTTATTACCTTGTGTTTGTAAAAACTTCTGTTCAACGATCTGTAAACCAAATGCACTGACTAAAAGTAGCAATCCCAAAACGTAAAAAATACCCAACACGATAACGCGTCGAGTATTTTTGACAGATGACTGTACTTTCTCGGGTTTAGTTTTAGCCATAACAATTATTGAACATAACGCTCATTATCGTTACTTGTACTAACTAAAGCAGAGTTACCTTGTTCAACTACGTAAACGATGCTGTCTTGCTTTGGCAAAACCATTCCCATACGCTCACGAATGTTGTGATCTAGTAAGACAGATGTAATCAACATACTTTCTTCTAATTTAAGTTTATTCCACTCAGCATTTAACTCATTTTGATGACTCAATGCTTTCTCGTATTGGTTCGCTAAATGACGCTGTTCTTGAGTTGTTTTAATTTTAAACATCCCAATACCTGTTGCAATCATTCCCAATGTTATAATCATTATAGTTGTTTTCACGGTAATTTCTCCGCAATTCTCATTATTGCACTTCTTGCTCTTGGATTATTAAGTGATTCTTCGTCACTCGCTTTAACTGGTTTACTTATTAATTTTAATGTTGGTGCTTCTACAAACTGCGCCACAGGTAAATCTGGCATCAAATCTTTAGGCTTCGCGTAGTTGTTCATGAAGTTTTTCACGATGCGATCTTCCAATGAATGGAAACTGATCACAACTAAACGACCACCTGGCTTTAAGATTGAATAAGCTGCTTCAAGCGTTTTAGATAATTCTGTCAGCTCTTCATTCACAGCGATTCTAATTGCCTGAAACACACGTGTTGCAGGATGCTTATGTTTATCTTTAAAGGGTACAGCTTCTGCAATAATTGCCGCCAACTGATGAGTGGTAGTAATTGGAGCAATTTCCCTGCTTTTTATGATCTGATTCGCAATTCTGCCTGGAAATTTTTCCTCGCCAAATTCACGAAACACGCTTGCCATTGTTTCAAAGCTACTTTCCGCCACCCAATCTGCCGCGCTCATACCTGCTTCTGGGTTCATACGCATATCTAAAGGGCCATCTTTCATAAAGCTGAACCCACGATCTGCATCATCCAATTGTGGTGATGAAACACCGATGTCTAGCAATACGCCATCCACTTGCTCCACACCTGCCTTGGCAACAGCATCTCTAATTTCACTCATGCAACCTGCGTAAAAAGTGAAATTAGGTTGATTTGCGAATCGTTCTTCGGCACACTGCTTCGCCGTTGGATCTCTATCAATGCTGATCAAGCGTCCTGTTTCTAATCTTTTTAAGATTTGAGAAGAATGACCACCACGGCCAAATGTCCCATCAACATAGATACCTGTTGATTGAATATTTAGTGCGTCAATCGCCTCGTTTAAAAGGACAGAAATGTGTTGGAAATCTGACATGGCAATATAAAAATCCAAATATAGTATTCGTGATGTACTTTTTACCACTTTCCCCCACTTTTTTCCACTTTTATTTAAAAACAGCTCAATTATTATTATTTTTATGCTATGAAAAATAAAATAACCCTATGATTTTTGAAAATCACAGGGTTAAAAATAACATCAAACCATTGATATTATTGAAATTTATTCAAGCCAGCATAATCGGTGGGAAAATTTCCCACAAAACCCCAAATTTTTCTTCACATGCTTATCCACAGAAATTGTAGACAATAAAAAAGGGAGCTAAGCTCCCTTTTGAATCTAAAATTTAATCACTATTAGTTAAACCAATTTAAGAATAACAACAAAATTAAAATCTCGCCTGTAGGGCGAGATTATTAGAAAAATAGTTTTAAACCTATTCTGCTATATTTTATAGTGATTTATTTTGGTTGAACTGGTTGGCTTACACTTGGCATCACAGCAACTGTTTCAACTAATTCATAACGAATATTTGGCGCATCCGCTGGAGGATTATCAATCTTCGTTGTTTTAACTTTCAACAATGTAGATTCACCTTCTGTGAATTCAAATCCTTGAATGTTAGCAAAGAAGTTTTCCCACTCTGGTTGATCAAATGAACTTTTCACCTGTAAACATTCCATTGGACCAACGCCCATGCATTCTGCTGTTTGACCTTTCACAATCAAAAAGACTTCGTCATCACCCAAAACACTCACTGGTTGTGCTTGGCTCATGCTCAATGTTAATCCTAAACCTAAAATTGTCGCAATTACTGTTGATTTCATATAACCATTCCTCTTCGTTGTTTAGATAATGATATTTTACTCTTTTTCTGCTGCTTCAATTTCTTTGCCTAAAAAATATGAAATAGTCGTACGAATCACCACAATACCCGCTAAAACTAAAATATCATCCAATGTTGGATTCATAATCGTTTCGATGATATCTGAAGCAATCAGTACTTCTAAGCTTAATAATATATAGGAACCCAAGTAAATCTTAATTTTATTATTTTTATGCGCTATATCCAGTTGACTATTGCCTTTGCATTCATTGAGCGCAAAGCCAAACAATGCTTTGATCGCGCCCACCAATAGAATCAATACCGAAAATATATTTAATATTAAAACAATGTAATGCGTTGCTTCTGCCAACATTTTTGATCCTTTATATATATAAATTTAATCCCATTTATCTTTTGCGTGTAGCAATGAAACAACATAATGAGCCAATACAGATCATAATCACGCCCTGCCAAAACCCTAAAGATAATGTGGCATTTAACACCATTGCTGCAAAAAATGCAGAAAATATCGGAATAAAATATGATGCTGTTGCCAATACCATGACATTGCCATGCAAAATCCCAACATTCCATGCTGCATAACCAAAGCCCAAAGCAGAAGCGGCTAACAATAAATAGAGTGTAGATTTCCAAGTAAAGTTGAATTCATTCACGCCCACAAAGGCATATTGAATCCACAATGTTATGGCAACCAAGATAAAGAACAGTGTGATACCATTTTTACCTTCAGCATATTTAGCTGTCACAACACAATAAGCAGACCAAATAATCGCCCCGACAAATGCCAAAATATAACTCATTGGGTTTTCTTGAATATTGGCAAACATCAAATAGAAGTTCAATCCACTTTCATCGCCCAAAACCCATGTAATACCAACCATTGAGATGATAAATCCTGGAATCACCAACCAAGTGGTTTTCTGCTGATTAAATAGAATACTCGCGATGATTGTTAATGTTGGCCAAAGATAATTGATCATTCCAACTTCTATTGCTTGCCGACCGTTATTTGCATAACCAATGGACAATGCTAAACAGATTTCATAGGCGACAAATAGAATAGCACCAATGATGAGATATTTTTTAGGAAAGTGGCGAATTATGGGAAAACCCACTGAAAATAGCAAAAAGACAGAGGCAACTGTATACATTAAAGCAGCACCGCCCACTGTGCCGAAATTTTTACTCACAACACGAATCAAAGCCACAATAAAGCTCCACAGTACAATGGCAATTAATCCTATGAATGTTGCTTTGGTTTTGGTCATGGTTTAGCTCAGAATGATAATCGTTAACTGATCGAATCTATCATGATCGTGATTTATTCCCAAGTTTTGGTCTAAGTTTTCAGCATAGCTTATAATCATACATCTATAAATTTTTCATAATATTTCCTTATATTTAAAAATTATTAGGTTGGATGTCTCCAAGGCAGCTAGCAAATTTATATTATGAGCATCAAGCTGCATAATGAAAATCTCCCAAGTAAAAATATCTAGATTTGACAGCATAGGTGATAGGTGATCCTGAATAATGTTGGTAAAAATGAAAAGCTATTCACAAACCACTCATGAATAGCTTTTGATTTTAATATTTTTTCTTAATTTTTAGATAAGATTACTAAATAATATAGTATCCAATTTCTTCGTTATTACTCATACAGTTCTTCTTCAATTTCAATTTCTTTCGGTATTTGTTCATAAAAAAACAGATCATCTCCTAAAACTAATATATTTATAGATTTATTGTTAATAAAAGAAAGATGAATCCCCATATTTACTCTTCCTCTTTTAGAATAAATAAAATTACAATCATCCAAAGGAATATTTATAAATTTGCAAAAAAAACTATCATTCGATAAGTTCTCTATAATAAGCTTTCCAGAATCCCCCATATCAATAGCATTTAATTCGGTATCTTTAATTTGTATACTTTCGCCATCTGAAGCACAAGTTACTATTATTTTTTCATTATTATCAAATACCATTTGGAGCGCTTGTATATTATCTCGAACGTCGTTATAAAAATAAACTAACCCATAAATTTTTACAATTCTATGACTGATCATTTTTTTAAAATACAATATATTGCTAAACATATTTTAATTATTTCCTTTTAATGCAGCTTTTACAGAACTATTATTTATACCATTTTCTAGAATGGTAACAACTTCTCCATTTGGTTTAGTCACAACAACATCTTTACCTTTAATCATGAATAATACATTTCCTCTTGTATTATTAGGCCCCTGTCCTTGAAACGTTCCTTTAATAACTCTCTCTGGCTCTTTTCCTATATTTTTAATGATATTCATTACTATTTCTCTATCCTTAGCATTCGATGGATCTAATCCAAAATCGGAGACATGCTTACCAAGTTTTTTTCCTAATTGTCCATCATTCACTTTGAAAATAATAGGATTGCCATCAATAACCGTCTGAATTACTTTCCTATTATGAGTAGTAATGTACGATCCACCATGACCTGCTGCAGCTTTACCTGTTACTGTTACTTCATAAACAGCATCTTTAGCCTTATCTACTACCCTAAATTTTTGACCAACACCTAATGTTAATACACTTAATAATCCCCATAATCGATTTGTATCATCACCCGTCAAACTTTTTCCATTAATAAGGATTTCAAAGGCATCACGCTCACCTACAAGTGGAAGCATCGTTACTCCCTCTAGTAATAACTTTTCCGCTGTAGATAATTCTCTACCAAACATGGCTACGTTCTTGCGAATATTGCTCTGGAAGTGAGCTAATTTACATTTGAAAGTTCTCAAATAAAAGTGTCTCGTTTAGCTTAACCAGAACATAAAAATACCCCAAAAGTTGCATCCAATTTTTGGGGTACTATTTACAGACTATTTATTAATGGCTAGTTCCTTTGATAAATAATAAGTCAAGTCCAAATATAACTGCTATCTTCACAGACCCAAACTATCCCAACAGGGCACTTTACCCAGAACCACATACCAATATCATCTAAATCATCATTGCTATCTTCCGAATTATATGCTGGCAAAGATGATTTAATTAACGAAATTAAATCATCTATAGGAAGATCTATAATTTCCTCTGTTCCATTCTTAACAAATTTTATTTTATTATCTAAAAACGCTTTTTTTAAAAATGTTAAAAATAAACATTCCCTAAATTGAACTCCATCAATAGATAATAATTCTGGAATTAATATCCCATTATTATTCAAATCGACATATATATGTTGCCAAAATGTACTTAAGGAATAACCAAATGCTAACTTTATTGTCATCTCATATAAAGTATTTTTATCTATATTAATCAAATTTAAACTCCACTCTTTTGCCAGAATTAATATTTGGATGAATAACATCTATAGTCCACTTTCCTGTAGATTTTGTTACATTCCTCAATGTTACTTGGCTCCCATCCACAAGTTCTAAATTGTGTATAGTTGCATTTCCAGTATTAGGGCGAGGTAAAGGCATTTTATCTACACCCAAACTCATAAATATTTTTTGAATTTTAGCCTCTGACACTCCTGAGAAAATCTGTGTACTACAGGATATTATCGAGGAAGCTCATCATAAATTTTTAACATTATTTTTTTAAAATCCTTCAATTCTTCTTCAGTTATTCCAGTAACTATTGAAAACTCCTGTATATCAATTTCAATTGATACATCTGAAAATAACTCAGCAAAAACTCCTCTCAAAATAAAAAGCTCATCTTTTGAAAAACCAATTGTAATTTCATCTTCTCCAATTGTTTTTAATTTCATATAACACCTATAACTATCTAATATCATTATCAAAATAAGACTTTCCATTTTTTGGTCTAAACGCAGTACCTTTATCTTTACTTCTAGGATCAAAAATTATAAGAGTACCACTAGCATCATCCCAAAAAGCAACTCTATCACGTTCCAGTTTTTTTATTATACTAGAAGGGTTTTCAATTATATTATTAATATGCCTTTGAAAATCATCAATTGTTTTAATACCTAAATCTTCAAACTCTTTTCCATTAATGACATGCTTTTGAAATGCATGACCATTAGCTATATTAGGTATATATTGCACAGTTTTTTGTATAAATGTATTAGCATCTCTAATTCGACAATGTTTTAATCAAGCCATTTTGAATACTTTCTGAATCTACTTGGGCATTTTTCCTCTCATTCTCCAAATCTGCTATTATAATCAGTACAAAATTTTCCAGAGCAATCACCACAGTTCAGTGTGAACTCCATCTTTAACTGAGGATAATACGCTCAAGGCTTTAGATATTTTTGAAAAAGAGTGGGCGAATAAATATCCTAAAATAGCGAAGTCTTGACATAATCATTAGGCTAACATCCGCTCTATTTTTGACTATCCAGAAGAGATTCGTAGAGCTGTTTATACCAATGCGATAGAATCGCTCAATAGCACGGAGAAACGAAAGATATTTTCATCCGATGATTCAGCAAAAAGGCGATCTATTTAGCAGTCGAAAGTGCTTCTCAAAAATAGACGATGCCGATCAAAAATTGGCGATCGGCAATGAATTGGCTTATGATTCACTTTGATAATCAAGTGACTGATTATTTGTAACAAACTTAACTTACACAAAATATATTACAGGCTCAAACACCTTGATTTTACAGATTTGAGAGACATTATTTAATTCTTCAGCAAAATTTAATAAACCTGCTTTATGTTTGATAATTGGATTGTTAGTATGACAGCATGAGCATAACCTCTTTAAGTTTTGAATTAAGGATTAGATATCCACATCAAAACTGGTTATGCTCAATTTTTCAAGTGCTATGTACGATCAAATCGGAACTAATACACTTAATAAACAAATTTTATCTATTAATGCTCTTATATTTTAATTTATTTTCATTAATATATCTAAACCAATTATCGTACATATATTGCCTCCCAAAACATTTTCCATCATATGACTCATACCCAATAAAGCTTTTTAATGATTCTGGATAATCAAAATTTGCATAAATCAATTCAATTATTTTCATAGGATCATTATATTTTTCTTGATTACTATATAGCCAAAATAATATTAAATATAACAATTTATTATAATCTATGTCAGTATCTTCTTTAGAAGATAATAAACATAAATTGTGTAAGAAACTATAATCATCCTCATTCTGATAAGTAAGCAATAAAATTTGATCATTCTCATCATCTAAACAATATTTATCATATGCAATTGCATTAATAACATCACTATTTATAATGTGATTTTTTATCCCCCAAAGCAATTCTTTCCAAGATATAGTATCAAGAGCATTCACCATAAAATCATATGTTATATTAATTTTAGGCGTAATTAAGCTTTGGTCAAAAATAATATTTTTCATATAAACTATCTTCCTACTTTTTGATTCGGTCTTCCTGTAATTTTGCCATTTTTTATATACCTTTGATGAGTAACTGCTTTTGTTACTGGATCATATAAATATTCAAAAATACCTGCTACACCATCAAGCTCCCCTTTAGCTTGTAATAAAATATATTCTTTGCCATCTCCACCTTTTACTAAGTAGGTTGAACCTTTTTCTAATTCTTTTTTTGACAACATAGCAGCAGCTCTATGTGGGCTATCTTTTTAGTTTTAAAATGTTCTGGCTTTTTGAGGGCTTTACCAGCAAATAAGTCATAACTTAACTTGCCACCTATATCAAACTGACCTTTAAAACCTATAGCAGCGCCAACTAACTCTTTACCTAATAGCCATTTGGAGGATGGACCTGAGACATAACCACCATCTAGAGCAACATAAAATTGATGCGCTGGCTTGTAGTACCATGCCAAGTCATTTCTTAAATAGAAGCCTTTTTCTGCCATCAAAGTCATATCACCATCAAAACCGCGAACAGTATAACGGCCACCAATAGAAATTCGATCTTGTGATGTCAAAGGTGTTCGACTCCACTGTCCATGGAATGCGCTGTTATAGTAAAAATTTTGCTGCCCAATATTAAAAGGAACGCCTAAATTCAGGTCTAAAAGGAAAATTTTGACACGAGAAGTGCCTTCACCAAAATCTTGTTCTGGTGCTCTCAAAGCATGAGCTGCACCTGTACCTCGTTTATAAGATAAACCTAAATCTAAAACTGATCGACCAATATGCTCTCTATGATCTAAACCAAGCTGCCAACCAACAACTTTACGCCGTTGTATAGTCAATTCCGCATCATCAATGTAACTGCGCGATGATCTCTGCCAACCTTTTAATGATGCAGTTGTTTTACGATAACTATCTCTATACAACAAACGAGAAATACTGATATCAGCAGCTTTACTGTCACCATTATAATTATAGATTTGGAAGCTGCCTGCTACTGCTTGATTATAATGATATTTACTCGCATTCACTGTAAACATCCAATCTTTATAGGGCACAGAAAAATGGAAGGCATAACCATTAGTACCACCAATCACTTTTTTACCACTGCTATCTGATCCTCGGCTTTTATGCCCAAGATCACGATTTAAACTGAGATAAATTAATTCGCTGTAACCAAATATGCTATCCCCTGAAAAAGTAATGCTACCTTGATTTTTACCAGTTTCTCTACTGCCTGAATCATCCACACTCAACGTCAAACGATAAGGTACAGCCCTTTGCTGCCATGTCACTATCAAATCACTTTCATTGGGCTCATCTCCAGGCTCAATTTCCATCGTTGCCGTTGCAGTAGGCACTCTTTCTAGATTTTCTAAACCTTGCTCAATGTCTCGAAGATTCAATAAATCTCCAGATTCCATGGGAAACACATTGGTTGTTAGAACCACCCTATGCGCTCGAGTTTCTGCTAAATTATCTGAGTTAACACGGATTGCACGAAGCTTACCTGCCATCAACGTCAAGTTCAGTTCTCGTTGTGTTAAATCTTGGGGCTCCACCAATACTCTTGTTGTGACATAACCTGCACTGATCATATTATTCTGTGCTTTAGCCATAATGAGATTGATTCCATTCAAACCAATACAATCACCCGGTGAGAATTTTAATGCATTCAACGCTTGCTTAAAGTATGGTTGGAATGTTTGCTCCCATTCACCTTTTAAATGAATGTTATCAATAGGAAAGCAAACACTCTCTTCTAAATCAGATAACACAGGCTGTTTTTCAGGCACTGCTTTTTGAGGAGAATCAGACAAAGCATCCACTTGAGGATTAATCTGATTTCTCAATTGCTCATTGCGCTGCTCATTTCTGATAATGTCCGCACTGAAATCATTAAACTGAGCCATTGCAATGGGAGTTGTTAGTACAATCCCCAATATTATTTTTACTTTCATATCTTTTATCGGTTTAAATTTTTGTCGAAATTTTATACCATTTTTAAAAAAAGCCAGCCGTTATAAATTAATCATTCTTTTTATGATGTAGTAACTGCTAGTATCAATAGTCTGTTGAACATTTGAAATAAAAAGATAATATGAAATAAGTTTTTAAAATTTTATGTCTGTTAAGGAATCTATTATCATCAATTTATGGTTATCTTTAATTGACTGTCGACATTATAAATGTCATTCCGAACCTAAGATTTATGAGTGCAAGTTATAACAGCAGCGTTAAAACATAAAATATTATCTGTAAAAATGGATTTTTTGCAATTAATTGCAATGCAAATATTCTTTATGTTGGTATAAACAAAAAGCTAGCCGATAGGCTAGCTTTACCATATAAGGTGGCGGAGGTGGTGGGATTCGAACTCACGAACGGTTTAACCCGTTGCCGGTTTTCAAGACCGGTGCCTTCAACCACTCGGCCACACCTCCAAAAGAGAAATGAATTATATACAATTCACCGTTAAACGCAACCCCTTATTTACCATTTGCTAAAAAATCACTCAAATCAGCTTAATCTAATTGATAACGCTCGATTAAAGCTAAATGTGGCTCCACTGCTTTACCCGCTTCTTTTGCCAAATAATACCAAACCATCTGATGATTCCAAGATTTGGTTAAATCATGCATAGTTTGGTCTATTTCTTTAGTAGAAATATTTTGTGGCGCAGTTAACACAAAGTAGATACCTGCTAATGATTCATCATTATTTTCGCTATCTGTCACTGTGTAATCTTCTGGGCTACGAACCCAAATACGCCAACCTTTTTCATCCAACTGCGCTTTGAATTGATCGAATAATTCATCACCTGGAAATGCGCCATCCACAAACCAAGATGTACCAAAATTACCTTTCTCTAAAGTATGCAATTTTCTAAACACAGGAATGAAACGTTCGTTTTCATCTTCTGGACGCTCGACTAAATGCTCCGCATCGAAAACGACCCAATCATTGCATAACTGCTCTTTCATGCTGGGTGCAGATGGCTCTAAAATACGCGCAGTCACAGGGCCATTGCATTGTGCTAATGCATCATAAGGACCATCTTCTGTGAATGTTCTGATATAAACTAAGCCCCAATCTTCTTCAATCACACCTGATTCAGAAACCAAATTGATCTCCAACTCAGCTGCAACATTACGTGCTTCATCCCAATTTTCTGCCGCACATAAATAGCTCATCACATCCCACAATTGATTGCGTGGATCTTCATCCATATTCGCTAACGTGCGTTTCCACTTAGCTGCATTGGCAAAATCTTTTTGCTCCACAAATACATAAACCAATACAGAAATTGGCCCACGATAATCAGGATACAATTCATACATTCTGAAAGATAATGCTTTTGCTTGATCTAAATTCTTTTCATTTAAAGCGCGCTGAATTTTTGACCATAATGCAATGCCAGATTCAGGTTCAAATAACGCAATGAAACGATCCAATTCAGCAACTTTCTGCCCATTGATTAACAAACTCAGTAATGTATAGGCCAATTGACTATCTGTGCGATCTTTCTCCACAAATGCCCATAGATATTCCATTGCTTCTTGGTCTGCATTCAATGCTTTCAATGCATCAATCAAAGAAGATAAAACGTCTTGGTCTTCTGGTAATGCTTTTGCTGCCAATTGCAACCAATCGATCTCTTTTTCAGGATCACGATCTTCTTGCCCATTCAACCATTCCAACAATTCATTCGCTGGCACTGGTAATTCTGCTTGGCCAAATGTTGCAATTTTCTCTGCATATTGATCAATGATCGTTTGAATACCATCTTGCTTACGCAATTTTGGCAAGGTTGCTTGCATCATTTTCAACGCTTGATTTGCACACCAAACACTACCACGTGCTAATGCCAAATCAATCTGATCCATAGCCATATCAATGATTCTGCGATAAGTGCCTACAGAATCATAATAATTCAACGCTTGCTGAATGATGCTACTTAAACTCCATGTATTGAATTCCGCATCTTTCTTTGCGATTGTCACTGCTGCTGCAATCCAAGTTTGATAGCTCATTGGAGAAATAGAACTCCATGCTGGCAATGCTTCTCTCGATTCTTCAATTTTGCCCAATAGCGCCAATAAATGTGCACGATTAACGCTATCCGTTTCTACGTGCTTGCGCCATTGATAGTTTTTCTCAGAATTTTTAATGTTCTGTAAAAATAACTCATAAGCTTTTTCATATTCGCCTAATTTCACATAAGCCATCACTTTACGTGAGCTTAATGAGCCAAATAGCTCTTCGCCAGCAGCTAAGATCTTCTGCTCTTGTTGATCCAAATAACCTAAAGCTTCATGGTATCTTTGATCATCAATCAAAGCTTCAGCATATTCACAACTCAAGCATTGGAAGCAGTTCCATTTTGGTGAAATGCGTTCTAATGTTTCTTCAGCAACTGCCAAACGTTCTTCTACCCAACCTGGGCCATCCATATTCGCATAACATTCTGCTAAATCTTGCGTCACACAGATTGATTGCGGGCATTCCATCGTTTCTTCACGGTGTGCGAATTCAAAGAATTCCACAGCATCCTTCAACGCAACTTCACCTTGCACCAAGCTACCCACGCGATTACGCATTTCCCAATGGCGGAAATAAACTTCCAGCCATGGATTTTGTAAACTTCTGCTCAATGCTAACGCTTCTGGCATTGCCGCTTCCACTTTACCAATATTCAATTCTGCAACATCGTCACTCAATTTATCAATCAACTGCGCTGTTTGGTTTTGTCCTGCTTCGTCCAATTCTTCTTGCAGCTTATTTACCCAGCCCCAAATCATATCCATATAATTTCCCCTACTTTTACTTTTGCTCTATTAATAAAAATTCGATCACTGATGAGATATTTTTCAAAGCCTCATTCAGATTCAAATCTTTTTGCATTTCCTGCCCTGCCATCAAAGTTTTAAACCCCTTTAATAACTTCAATGCTCGCTCGCTGGCAGCAATTTCTTCTCTGTTTTGTATCAATGCTTGAATAGCACTGTTATTCAAATTGATGTACAGCTTCAATGGATTTTTAGATTCAATCTTCTGCGTAAAGTGTCTTGCCAATCTCAAAGCTGCTTGCGAGATCTTTTTATCCTCTTGATCCTCTTCAATGCGTTTTTTCAATTCAGCTTCTCGATCCACCACCACGATCATTGGCAACTCTTCAGGCGAAAAATAGGCTGGCACAACTTCTTCACCATTGGCTAAGTTTTCTGTCAAAAACGTTTGAACATCCGCTTCCACTTTACCCAATCTGAATAGATATTCATTACCACGATCAGTGCCAATTTCCACCAATGGCGTTTTACTTAATTCTGTGAATTTACGCAAAAATGGCACCACAGCATAACGATCACCCATTGCAACTGGTACTTGTAACGCTCTGAATAACATCTCTTCAAAACCAGCATTACCACCAAGCATCACGTGAATGCCTTTGTCAGTGACTAAATCTTTCGCTAATAATTCACCTTGTGATGTTGGAATTTTTAAATGATTCTTCAAAATCATGAATAAACGCTCATCACACAATGCCGCACCCAATAATGCTTCATTGTGACGCTTCATGATTCTGCGCCATGCTTCAGGCTGTTTTTTCGCAATATTTTCTAAACCTGTAATGATCGCTTCATTCAATGCATATTGAATGGCATCATAATTGGCATCTTTTTGTAAATCTTCACGGCTTGCCGTTGGCACCAAACGATTCGACTCAATCACACCACCGATGAATCCTGCCCAAGCTGGCAATAGATCACGTGCATTATCATCCAATAACATTCCACGTAAAAATATGGAAAGATTACGATTATCGCTTGTACCATACGTTGCGCCATCTTGAATCCACAATAAGCCAACCGCATCACTTTTGCCATCAGGCTGAATCGGTAAAGTGCAAATAGGTTCAAAGAATTTCTCGAAGCGAGATGCAAAAGCAAGGTTTTGACGGAGCAATTGTGTTGGATGTAATGCGACTTCTTCATCTCTGCGCCATGGTGGAGCTTCTTCATTAATCGCAATTGTTTGCTCATTGATATAAATAGGCTCGCGCAACAACACACAATAACGACCCAAAATATTATTCAACACTTCTTCTTGCGCTAAAAATGCATAATCACTTTTTAAAGATAATGTAATTTCTGTGCCAACATGATCCAACTCTGCTTGGGTGACAGAATACTCTTCTGCATTTTTAGAGTGATAAACCCAAGCTTCATTCGAAGTTTGATATGATTTTGTTTTAAAAGCAACTTCATCAGCAAGTACAAACGCAGATAAGAAGCCTAAACCAAACATGCCAATTAAACCTGTTTCATCATCCTGCTCACGCAATGTGCGTGTATAACCAATACCAACAGTTGCTAAAAATGAATGAATCTCTTGCTCTGTTAAACCTGCACCTGTATCGATGATTTTAAGTTTATTTTCTCTAGGCAAGCCAACAACGTGAATCTTGCCTTGGGCATTTTTAAAGGATGAATCTTCTAAACGGCGACGCACAATGGAATCATGTGCATTTTGCACCAATTCTCGCACTGCAACCATCGGCGTTGAGTATAAATGCTTACTTAAAATCTGCATCAACCCTTCTAAATCAACGCCTGCTTTATGTTGTTGACCTTTTCGATTCAACTCAATGACATCAGCCATTCATCATCCCTTCAAAACTATAAAAATCCGTACATATTCACGCGCATCATTGATATTGTCAATCGTCATGATCAATTTTAAATAAGTTTATCTACATCCTTCCCGAAGGGAAGGATGCTGCAGTGATATAGTTTTTATGACACCAATTTCACTATTCATTAAGCGATTGTCTATCAAAGAAAAAAACTAAAAAAAAGAGCTTAGGATTACTAAGCTCTTTTATATATCCATTCAATCTTATGGAATGCGTAGCATTGTGCCCACTGGCACTCGCAATTGATTAGCAGGCAATCCATTCGCTCTACGAAGATTATCAGCAGAAACCTTGTAACGTTTTGCAACATCATCTAAAGATTCACCACGCAACACTTTATGTTGCTTGCCTTGTTGCACACGGTTATTCGCTTGCTTCACAGGCTGAGGGTTGCCCTTTGCTTCTAACTCTAATGTTGGGAAAACTACTTGTGGCTGGCTTTCCAAATTCACACGCGGTGCACTTGTACTTGAATTCACTTTCGGTGGATTGGGTGTAGCAGTCATGACTGGTTTACCTGTTGGCACTGTTGGCGTGACTTTTCTAGGTGCCGCCACTGTACTGTAAACCAACTCTGTTGCAGGGCGTTTCTTAAAGTAAGCACGAATGCCCTTCATCATATCATCCGCTAAACGATTCTGATGTGAAGCCATTTTGAGCTTCTTTTCATCATTAGCATTGGAAATGAATCCTGTTTCCACTAATACAGATGGGATATCTGGTGCTTTCAATACCGCAAAGTTAGCACGCTCTACATTCTGCTTATGCAATTTTGTATCGTGCTGCAAGTAACCTAAAATTTGTTTACCCAATTCATTGGAAGCTTCAATTGTTGCATCTTGGGAGATATCCAATAGCATTGATGCAATGGCATTATCTTTATCAGACATTTTCACACCTGCAACGATGTCCGATCTGTTTTCTTTCTCTGCCAATAAACGCGCAGCTTCACTGGAAGCACCTTTTGTGGACAGAATATAAACAGAAGCACCCCAAGCAGAGCGATTCAATGCGGCATCAGCATGGATGGATACGAACATATCCGCTTTTTGACGACGAGCGATCAATACACGCTCACGTAATGGAATGAAGCGATCACTATCACGCGTCATAATTGCTCGCATGCCAGGTTCACGATTAATGCGATCCCTCAATGCTTTACCAATTGCCAAAACAACATCTTTTTCTTTAGTTTTACCGGCACCAATCGCACCAGGATCTTTGCCTCCGTGACCAGGATCAATCACAACTAGCATATTCTTTTTAGGTACTTGTTTTGCAACTTGCACGCTAGATTGCTCTGAAACAACTGAAGATGAACCTGCCGCAAATGCGCTATCTTTAGAAACAGCTGTGCCACCTTGGCTGATTAAAATCACCAATTCGTAGCCTTTTTTACCTTTCACTAATGCAGTAGAACCTGGCACTGATTTCACTAAATCCACAACAACACGCAAATCCGTACCTTGTTGTGTACCCAAGCGAACACCGCTCACATTCACACCTTGAATTGGCAAAGATTGCACCTTTTGGCGCAATTGCGCCTGTGGGATATCCACCACCAATCTTGGTGGGCTTTCCAAGCGGAAGCTTGTAAAACTTGTGCGTTCATTCAAAGGAAAGACAATTCTTAAGTTGCCATCTGGCGTTGTTGAACTTGTGCCCTTGCCCACTAATGTCACTGCATGCACAAAGCCTAAGCTCAGCACAAACAGCACGCACACACAAAATGTGCGCAATGTTTTAGATAATGAATCAGTCATAATTACTTTAAGATTCCTTGATATCTTTTCTTCAATGCGATGGTTTCAGCATGATCAGGGTAAACGACTTTTAAACGATCAAAGAGAGACTTCGCTTCTTTAATGTTTTTTTCTTCAATCAACAATGCAATGTAATGCGCAATCACATCTGGCTGTTTTAAGCGGTTAAACGCAGGCCATAAATATTTACGTGCTTCGACATAATTTTTTTCTTGGAAATAGCCCCAACCTACACTATCTAAAATTGCAGGCTCATCGGGTGCCAATTTAACGGCTTTCTTTAAATATTCCATTGCATAAGCGCGTTCTTTTGCATCTTTTGCAATTTCCAACATCACATAGCCATAACCATTTAAAGCCAATGCATCTTCTGGGTTTTTCTGAATCCAAGTGAGCATTAACTCTTGCATCTTGTCATACTGTTTCATCTCTTGATAAGCCACAGACTTATAATAAGTGTAGATGAACAACTCATAATTTGTCACAACATCTAAAATTTCAGCATACGGCAACAACAACTGATAATCATAGGATTTCTCTAACATATCCAACTGTTGGTTATAGAGATATTCTGTACGATCTGGGAATTTAGTGCGCAATTCATCAAAGATTGCTAAAAATGTCGCGTATGATTTTTTACGAAGTGCCATATCGGCTTCTGCAATCAAGCGAACCACTTGCACATCAATCACATTAATATTTGGCAACATGTCATACAATTCGCCAAATCGCCCTGTTGTGCGGGCAAAATCAGCCAATCTAAAAATCACATTAACGTAATCGCCTTTTAGCTGAATCACTTTATCTACATTTTCTTTAGCGATCTCATTATTACGTAATGCAAAATTTAATAGTGCTAAATGACCATAAATTCGTGCATCTTCAGGGTATTTTTTAACGAGTTGATCACCATAAGCTAATGCTTCTTTAAAATAAAATTCATTGATCAATGCTTGTAGATATTCAATTTTAATGTCAGCTTTGGTGCTTTTTTCTGCTGCTTTTTTAAGAATCTCCAAACCTTTTGCAGGTTCATTCAATAACGAATAAGCATACATCAACAATGAGTAATTCACTGCATTCTCTTGATCTTTCACAATCACTTCATTCAAGTACTGAATCGCTTCACTGTAATGACCATTGTCCACGAGCAAACTTGCCAATAATGGCGTCACTTCTGCGGAGTAATTATTTGCTTTCGCAATTTTTTGATAGATATCTAAAAACGCTTTAGGTTCAATTTGATTTTTTAATTCACGATACAAAAAGTGAAAACCATTATCATTGGCTTCTTTTTTGTAAAGACCTGCAATTTTATTCATCACATTGGCAGCTTTATCATGGCTATTTAAACGTGCATACATGATCGCTTCAAATAATAACACTTCGATATTATCTGGCTCATCCACCAAGATTTGGTCTAGATATGATAACGCTTTAACGTAGTCTGCTTGGCCATACGCTAAATTAAATTGTTGTCTCAATACATACGGAATTTTCTGATTTTTTGTAATTTTTTCTAAATAACCCGTTGCAGATTCTAAGTCATTGCGCTGCACAGCCAATTCACCCAATAAAAAATTGAGCATTGCGCTATCTTTCTCAGGGGCTTGTGCATGTGTTACGCCCAGCATAACACTTAAACTCATCACAAGACTTAATGTCATTTTTTTTATCATAACAGCGTATATCCTTTCAGAGATTTCTGCGTAATTCTACACTAAAAAATAGCCTTATTCTTCTATATGTCGATTTCTTTACGTTTTAGCTATAGCATTCTGCAAAATAAGTGGATATGATCAAAGGAATCTTATAAAAAATTAACACAACATCAGGGGGATGAAATGACGAATAGAGTTGCGCTTTTTTTATCTGGCTCAGGCTATTTAGATGGCAGTGAAATCACGGAAGCGACAAGCTTAGTGATTGCTTTGTCTAAATATAATGTTGCTGTTGATTTTTTTGCACCCGATCGCTCTCAATCAGATGTTGTAAATCATTTGAGCAATGAAGCAACGAATGAATCACGCAATATCTTAACGGAATCAGCTCGCATTGCTCGTGGTCAAATTAAGCCTTTAAACGAGTTTAATTCCGAGTTATACGATGCAGTTATTTTGCCTGGTGGATTTGGTGCAGTTAAAAACTTTACAACCTTCTTAGAAGATGGCATTAATGGTAGTTTACACAGCGACATTAAAACAGCCTTATTAAATACGATTGCCCACCAAAAATGGATTGTTGGAATTTGTGCAGCACCTTTAGTCATTGCTATCGCAATGCGTGATGCAAAACAGACCAATGCAGCGTTAACTTTTGGGCACAGCAGTGGCGCAACCGATTTCATTCCAGCATTGAATGCATGGGGAATCAAACACATTGACACAAAAATCAATGAGTATTATTTAGACAAAGAACACAAGATCATCACAAGTGGTGCATATATGTTCCACGATGCAAAACCTTATGATATATATCTATGTGCAGACTTTGTTATTGAAACATTATTAAAACAGTTAAGTAATCATTAGAGTTGGAAAAAATTAACGCATGAAACGTTTGAATATTGGTATTTTAGGCTTTGGTACAGTTGCAACAGGAGTTGCTGATTTAATTAGAGAAAACCACGCGGAAATTAGTCGTCGTACAGGTTATGAATTTTCTATTAAAAATATTTTTGTACGTTCTTTAGATCGTGCAAACCCACACAATCTTCCTTTAACAACAGAAATTAACGAGATTATTATGAATCCCGAAATTGATGTTGTGGTTGAACTAATGGGCGGTATTGAACCAAGCTTGACCTATATTAAAACTGCATTAGAACAAAACAAACATGTGATCACAGCGAACAAAGCATTGATCGCAACTCATGGTAACGAACTATTTAAATTAGCGTCTGAAAAAGGCTTGATGTTGATGTTTGAAGCATCAGTTGCCGGCGGCATTCCTGTGATCAAGAGCTTACGTGAAAGCTTGATTGGTAACAAAATTGAATCATTGGCTGGCATCATCAATGGTACAGGCAATTACATCTTGACTGAAATGAAAGAGAAAGGTCGTTCATTTTCGGATGCTTTAGCTGATGCTCAAGCATTAGGTTATGCAGAATCTGATCCTACTTTTGACGTAGAAGGCATTGATGCTGCCCACAAATTAACAATTTTGGCATCCATTGCATTTGGGATTCCATTACAGTTCGATAAAGTATTCATCGAAGGCATTTCTAAATTAGAAAGCGATGACATTAAATACGCTGATCAATTAGGCTATACGATTAAGCATTTAGGTATCGCAAAGAATTTAAGCGAAGGCATCGAAATTCGCGTTCACCCAACCTTAATTCCTAAAAAAGAGCTCATCTCCAACGTTAATGGTGTGATGAATGCTGTTTTAGTGAAAGGTAATGCTGTTGGCCCTGTATTAAGCTATGGTGCTGGTGCAGGCGGACATCCAACCGCATCTTCTGTTTTATCAGACTTGGCTGATATTTCTAGAATGTTAGACGCTGATAAAGAACATTATGTTCCTTATTTAGCTTTCCAAAACCAAGCGCTATCCAATGCGCCAATCCTGCCACAAGCAGAGATTTATACTGCCTATTATTTAAGAATAAAAGCAGTGGACCAACCTGGTGTGCTTTCCGATATTACCCATATCTTAGCTCATCATGATATTAGTATTGAGTTGATGATCCAGACAAAATCTGTTGAAGACAACCTAGCTAATATCATAATGACCACTCATGAAACAAAAGAGAAAGCAATTCTTGATTCAATTCGTCAGATTGAGGCCTTAACAAATGTTACAGGTGATACGACATTATTAAGAATAGAGTCCTTTAGTTCATAAATGACTTTTTAAAACGATACAAAAACGAAAAACAGAGGTTAATCGTGAAATCTTCAGGTGCAGAAATCATTATAAAATCCCTCATGGAGGAGAACGTTGAATACATCTTTGGCTACCCTGGTGGAGCAGTTCTCCCTCTATATGACGCAATTTATCAACAAGATGAAATTAAACACGTCCTCGTCCGTCACGAGCAAGCAGCCGCACATGCTGCCGATGGTTACGCGCGAGTTACAGGAAAGCCTGGTGTTGTATTACTAACATCTGGCCCTGGTTTAACGAATGCTGTCACAGGGATTGCTACAGCCCATATGGATTCCATTCCTATGGTTGTTTTTTCAGGACAGGTTGCCACAAGCTTAATTGGTAACGATGCATTCCAAGAAGTAGATACTATTGGGATCACTCGTCCGTGCGTTAAACACAACTTTCTAGTGAAAGATGTTGAAGAGCTTGCCTACACTATTAAAAAAGCCTTCCACATTGCGACAACTGGTCGCCCTGGCCCTGTTGTCATTGACGTACCAAAAGATGTCCAAGTTGCACTGGCAAAATATAGCTATCCTAAGAAAATTGCGCTTCGCTCTTATAACCCAATTGTTAAAGGCCATTCTGGACAAATCCGTAAAGCTTATAACTTATTCATGGGCGCAAAACGTCCAATGGTTTATACAGGCGGCGGCGTAATTTTAGGTGATGCTTGTGATGAGTTAACTGAATTAGTTAAAGCGTTGAATGTTCCAATCACAAATACATTAATGGGATTAGGTGCTTACCCTGCTTCAGATAAACAGTTCGTAGGTATGCTTGGCATGCACGGAACATACGAAGCAAATATGGCAATGCACGAATGTGATGTATTATTTGCAATTGGTGCACGTTTTGATGACCGAATTACTGGTGTATTGGAACACTTCTGCCCACACGCAAAAATCATTCACGTGGATGTTGATCCATCTTCGATTGGTAAAAATATTGCAGCTGATATTCCATTAGTGGGTCAAGTGAAACCAATTCTCCAAGAGTTCTTACAATTGGTGAAAGAAGGTGAAAAACAGTTGAATCCAGACTCATTAGCAAAATGGTGGGAAACGATTGCTAAATGGCGCACAATGGATTCATTGGGCTACGATTTAACACCAGGCATCATCCAACCACAGCAAGTGATTGAGACATTATATAAAGTAACAAAAGGCCAAGCCATTGTTACAACGGATGTTGGTCAACACCAAATGTGGGCTGCACAATATTATAAATTTGATAGCCCAAGACAGTGGATCAACTCTGGTGGTTTAGGCACCATGGGATTTGGTTTACCTGCTGCAATGGGCGCAAAATTGGGTGCTCCTGAGAAAGATGTTGCATGTATCACAGGCGATGGCAGTATCCAGATGATGCTCCAAGAAATGTCTACAATGCTTCAATACTCAACACCTGTGAAAATTTTGAACTTAAATAATGGATACCTTGGAATGGTTCGTCAGTGGCAAGAGTTCTTCTTTAAGAAGCGCTATTGCATGAGCTATTTTGAGTCACTACCTGATTTTATTGGTTTAGCCAAAGCCTACGGGCATGACGGGATTCAAATTAGAGATCCAAAAGATCTAGAACCCGCACTTATCGAAGCCTTTAAGCAAAAAGATAAGACTTTATTTTTAGACATCATTATTGACTCCGATGCCAATGTATTCCCAATGATCCCTGCTGGTAAAGGTCATCACGAGATGATTTTACGCGGCCGAGACAAGATGGAGAATACAACGGTTGATGGATTGAGCCAGGTATAAGGAGATCATAAATGAGCACTAATCAACAAGCTATGCGTCATATCATTTCGATATTGATGGAAAACGAAGCTGGCGCTTTGTCTCGTGTTGTGAACCTTTTCTCAGCACGCGGTTATAACATCGAGAGTTTGTCTGTTGCACCGACAGAAGACAATTCTATCTCACGCTTAACATTGGTGACTTTTGCCAATGCTGCTGTGGTAGAACAAATTGTCAAACAACTCAATAAATTGATTGATGTTATCAAATTGGTGGATCTCACGGATGGCTCACACATTGAGCGCGAGATCATGCTAATCAAAGTGAAAGCAGAAAATGAACCTGCTCGTGCTGAACTGTATCGTTTGAACGATATGTTCAGAGGTCGATTACTCGACGTTACAGAGCAAAGTTATACAATCGAAATGACAGGAACAGCGGATAAACTCTGTGCATTTATCACAGCCGTTGAAACCCTTGGCATCATTGAAATTGTACGTTCTGGCGCTCTCGGATTAGTTCGTGGCGCAAAAGGCTTGACAATTAATTAACAAATTGATTATTACTAAATAACGTTTATACAAGTTTTAAAGGAATACATATGAATATTTATTATGACAAAGATGCAGACTTATCATTAATCAAGAACAAAACTGTTGCAATCATTGGTTATGGCTCACAAGGCCATGCGCATGCGCAAAACCTTAAGGATTCTGGTATTAATGTAATCGTTGGTCTTCGCCAAAACGGTGCATCTTGGTCTAAAGCAGTGAATGCTGGTCACAACGTAATGACAGTTGCAGATGCAACTAAAAAAGCTGACGTTGTAATGATCTTGTTACCAGATGAAAACCAACCAGAAGTTTACTCAAATGAAATTGAGCCAAACATCAAAAATGGTGCAGCATTAGCATTTGCTCACGGTTTCAACGTTCACTACAACCAAATCGTACCTCGTAAAGATTTAGACGTAATCATGGTTGCACCAAAAGGTCCTGGTCACACTGTACGTTCTGAATATGTGAAAGGTGCAGGTGTTCCTACATTGATCGCGATTTACCAAGATAACTCAGGCCGTGCAAAAGATATCGCATTGGCTTATGCATCAGCTAATGGTGGTGGTCGTGCTGGCGTAATCGAAACTGATTTCCGTGAAGAAACAGAAACTGACTTATTCGGTGAACAAGCAGTATTATGTGGCGGTGCAGTTGAATTGGTTAAAGCTGGTTTTGAAGTATTGACAGAAGCTGGTTATGCACCAGAAATGGCTTACTTCGAATGCTTACATGAGTTAAAATTGATTGTTGACTTGATGTACGAAGGCGGTATTGAAAACATGAACTACTCCATCTCTAACAACGCTGAATATGGCGAATATGTGACAGGTGAAGAAGTGATTACTGCTGAATCCAAAGAAGCGATGCGTAAAGCATTGAAGCGCATTCAAACTGGTGAATACGCAAAAATGTTCATCTTGGAAGGTAAAACAAATTATCCTTCAATGACAGCGCGTCGTCGTTTAACATCAGAACATCCGATTGAACAAACAGGTCGTAAATTGCGTGCTATGATGCCATGGATTGCGCAAAACCGTTTAGTAGATCAGTCTAAGAACTAAGATCAGAAGATCAAAAGAAGACTGGAAACAGTCTTCTTTTTTAGAAGTTAAAAAGGAAAAAGTTATGTCTAATATTTGGACACCCGATAGTTGGAGAAAATTCCCAGCGGCACAAATGCCAAATTACCCTGATGCTGCAAAATTAAAAGAAGTGGAAGATCGCTTACATCAAGCGCCACCTTTAGTATTTGCAGGTGAGGCTCGCACACTCAAACAATCTCTCGCAGAAGCAGCTTATGGTCGCGCGTTTTTGTTACAAGGTGGCGATTGCGCGGAAAGTTTCTCAGAGTTTAACGCAACTAATATCAGAGATAGCTTTCGTGTATTGTTACAAATGGCTGTGGTTTTAACATTTGCAGCAAGTAGTCCAGTGATTAAAGTTGGCCGTATGGCGGGTCAATTTGCAAAGCCTCGCTCAGAAGATTTAGAAACAATCAATGGCATCACTTTACCAAGCTACCGTGGTGATATCGTTAATGGTATCGATTTTACAGCTGAAGCACGCATTCCTGATCCTGAGCGTTTATGGAAAGCTTATGGCCAATCAGGTTTAACGTTGAACTTAATTCGTGCATTTGCATCGGGTGGTTATGCTGACTTGCATCGTGTGCAAGGTTGGACAATGGATTTCTTAGATTCATCACCACAAGCTGCAAAATATGCTGATTTAGCCAACCGCATTCAAGATGCATTGAACTTCATGACAGCGTGTGGCATTCGCCCTGATTCTGTTCGTGCATTGAAAGAAGTGGATTTCTATACTTCTCATGAAATGTTACTATTGGGCTATGAAGAAGCTATGACGCGCGTGGATTCCACAACAGGCGATTGGTACGATACTTCTGCTCACTTTATCTGGATTGGGGAAAGAACTCGCCAATTAGATGGTGCACACATTGAATTTGCTCGTGGTATTTCCAACCCAATTGGCGTAAAAGTTAGCCAAAAAATGTCTGGTGATGAATTGATTCGTTTAATCGATGCATTGAACCCTAACAATGAAGCGGGTCGATTAACATTGATCACGCGTATGGGTGACAAGAACTTATTGGAATACTTACCTGCGCTGCTTCGCCGCGTTAAAGAAGAAGGTCGCAATGTTGTATGGATTTGTGATGCGATGCATGGCAATACCATTAAAACAGAAAATGGCTATAAAACTCGCCCATTTGATCGTATTTTGGCTGAAGTTACAGCATTCTTTGACGCACATAATGCTGAAAAAACACATGCTGGCGGTGTTCACTTTGAAATGACTGGTAAAGATGTCACTGAATGCACAGGCGGCTCACAAAACATCACGGATGAAGATTTATCTAGCCGTTATCACACACATTGTGATCCTCGTTTAAATGCTGCACAAAGTCTTGAATTAGCGTTCTTGACAGCAGAAAAACTGAACGAACATAAGAAAATCATGGCTGATTATTCTACAAAATAATCTGTTCTTTTTAGTTTTTAAATGGGCATGCTAGAATATGCCCATTTCGTCAACTCTAGGAGCTGAGTTTTGAACCCTAATTTTTTAAGTTTTGAAGCACCAATATTAGAACTAGATGCTAAAATCGAAGCATTAGAAAGCGCAGCATCACAAGCAGGTGCAGACGTTACTCAAGCGTTATCTCAATTGCAGAAACAAAGAAAAAGTGAAATTAAATCTATTTTCTCTAAGTTGACGCCATCACAGATTTCACAAGTATCACGTCATCCTTTGCGTCCTTATACATTTGATTACATCAAATATTTAGCATCAGATTTCCAAGAATTACATGGTGATCGTGCTTATGCAGATGATAAATCAATCGTTGGTGGTTTAGCTCGTATTGATGGTCGTCCTGTAATGATTATTGGCCATCAACAAGGCCGTGATACTAAAGAAAAAATTGCACGTAACTTTGGTATGCCACGCCCTGAAGGTTATCGTAAAGCATTGCGCTTAATGAAATTAGCAGAACGTTTCAATGTGCCAATCGTAACTTTTGTTGATACTCCAGGTGCTTACCCAGGTATCGGTGCTGAAGAGCGTGGACAAAGTGAAGCAATCGCTCGTAACTTATTAGAAATGAGCAAATTAAAAGTACCTACAATTTGCACAATCATTGGTCAAGGTGGTTCTGGTGGTGCATTAGCAATCGCTGTAGGCGATCGTGTAATGATGCTTCAATACTCAACATACTCTGTAATTTCACCAGAAGGTTGCGCATCTATTCTTTGGAAAAGTGCTGAAAAATCTATGGAAGCAGCCAATGCAATGGGTATCACAGCAGATCGTTTATCTGAATTAGAATTGATCGATCAGATCATTCCTGAACCAGAAGGCGGTGCTCATAGAGATCACGAAGCTGTTGCTTTATCCATTAAAGCTCAGATCGTTAAATACTTAGATGAGTTAGAACTATTACCAGTGGATCAACGTTTAGAACAACGTTATGATCGCATTATGAAATTTGGACGTTTTAAAGGTTAATTCCTTTATGAAAGACAATTCTATGCTAGCTGAGCGACTTTTGTCGCTCATTGAGCGCATTGAGCCGCTTATCCCTCAAACAGCATCTGCTGTTGATTTTGAAGCGTATTCAGCATTTCGTTGGATGCCTGATCAAAAATGGCACCCTGCTCATCTTATCCCTATTCAACAGTTTGCGGCAGTTTGGTTCACTGAACTCATTGGCGTTGATGAAAAAATCGCTACCCTCCGACAAAATACGGAGCAATTTTTACATCAATTACCTGCAAATAACGTTTTATTAACGGGATCACGAGGCACAGGAAAATCATCTTTAATTAAAGCAACGCTCACGGAGTTTGCTAAAGATGGCCTCAAAATGGTGGAGATTGATCGTGATGCCCTCACAGATCTCAACCAGCTCATTTCTCTTTTAAGCCAAGCGCCTTATCAATTCATCATTTTCTGTGATGATCTCTCGTTCGAATCAGACGATTCTTCTTACAAATCCCTTAAAGCTCTATTAGATGGTTCCTTAATGAATCCACCTGATAATATTCTCTTTTATGCAACATCTAATCGCCGTCATTTATTACCTGAATATATGAGTGATAATCAAAATGCTAAGATGGATGGAAAAGGCGAAATTCATTTAGGTGAAGCGATTGAAGAAAAAATCTCACTGTCCGAACGCTTTGGTATTTGGCTAACATTTTATAGCTTCTCTCAGAAAGAGTATTTGGATGTCATTCAAAATTGGATTGCAATCTTAGACTCAACTATAGAGTTCACTCAAGAAATTGAACAGGAAGCCTTACAATTTGCATTATTACGTGGCTCTAGAAGTGGACGTGTTGCTATGCAATTTGCCAAAAGCTGTGTTGGCGCCCACCAATTAAAAAATTTAAACAAGGAATAAACTATGTCAACTTATATGGCAAAAGAAATCAAAGAGATCCCAGAGGTCATTGCCAAACAAGGAGAAAGTAATGCTCCTATGTTGATTAAACTTGCAGAATTTTTACGTAAATCCCCACCAACTGGCGTTACATTATTAGGTCGTGGTAGTTCTAAAAATGCTTGTTATTATGCAAAATATATTTTTGAAACAGCATTAAATATCCCTGTTTCTATGGCTTCACCCTCTATTGCATCTGTTTATGATCGCACTTTAAATTTTGAGAACCAATTATTGTTTGTGTGTTCACAATCTGGTGCAAGCCCTGATTTAATCAAATATACAGAGAATGCCAAAGCAGGTGGTGCAACAATCATTGCTTTAGTGAATGATGAAACTTCGCCCATTGCTAAATTAGCTGATTTCTTATTTGGCTTAAAAGCAGGCAAAGAGCACAGCGTTGCAGCTACTAAGTCATACATTGCAACGTTATATGCATTCGCATCCATCTATGCAATGTTCTGTGGCAAAAACGATCTAGCAGATGAACTGTATCACTTACCAGAAGTTATGGATCAAGTAGTCAATTCCACTTGGGATGAATTTGCAGAGGCAATGCTGACCACTGATAACCTATTCTGCCTAGGTCGTAGTTATAACTACAGCACAGCACGTGAAATCTCATTAAAATTCAATGAAACTTGCCAAGTATTTGCGAAAGATTATTCTGCATCAGAATTCTTCCATGGTCCATTGGCTTTGATTGAGCGTGGTATTCCTATTCTGCATTTCTTGATGAATGATGAAACTCACAAAGTATCATTGGAAACTAATGAAAAGCTCATTGATTTAGGTGCTAATGTTTACACAGTAGACAGTAAAGCATTTGATGAAAAAACACTTATTGTACCAACATCATCCCCTATCATTCAGCCTTTAATCCAAACAACAGTGATGTATAGCATCATTGAACAAATTTCTATCAAAAAAGGCTTGAACCCTGATACGCCACCATTTTTAAACAAAGTGACTAAAACCGTTTAATCATGAAATCTATCTATGCACCAGGCATTTATGATGGTGAACAATACCATCATAATGCTTGGTTAAATATCCAAGACAATACTGTTCTCAGCGTCACTGATGCTGCACTTTTTTCTGATCAATTAATTTATGAATCTGGCACATTAGTGCCTGGCTTTATTGATCTACAAGTGAATGGTGGCGGTGGAATTTTATTGAATAATGATCCAACAGTACAAGGATTAAAAACCATTATTCAAGTGCATAGATCGCTGGGCACTCATGAATTACTGGCAACATTAATTACAAGTGACGATGCAACCATTCATCAAACCTTGGATTCCGTTGAAACTGCAATTGAGCAAAATATGCAAGGCTTATTGGGTATTCACTTAGAAGGCCCAATGATTAATAGCCTAAAACGTGGCATTCACTTTGATAAAGATATCCATGTTTTAAATGATCAATTACTGAAAAATATTCAATCTCGCAACTTAGGCAAAGTTCTCGTAACATTAGCGCCTGAAACTGTAGATCCTCATATCATTACTGAGCTCAAAGATACTGGTATTATTGTATTTGCTGGCCATAGTAATGCGACCGCTGAAGAAGCACAAAAAGGCTTACAAGCTGGCATTTCTGGCTTCACGCATATGTTTAATGCAATGCCAGCCATGTTATCTAGAGAGCCATCCATTTTAGGTATTGCAATTTCTGATCGAAATAGTTGGGGAACGATTATTCACGATGGCATTCATGTGGATCCTATTATGGTGAAAATTGCCATTGAAGCAAAACACATTAACAATATTATTCTCGTGACCGATGCAATGGCAACTTTAGGCAGCGATATTGACTCATTTGAATTCAATGGCCATACAATCTATAAAGAAAATAATAAACTTGTGAATCATGAAAGGAAATTAGCAGGCGCGCACGTAGATTTATTCACAAGCCTTAATAACACAATGAATATTGGCTATTCTTTTGAGCAATCATTGCAGATGATTACACAAAACCCTGCTAAAGCACTTAATCTATATCCAACTGTTGGTTCACTAAAAAATGGCGCAAAAGCTAATATAAATTGGATAAATGGTGCTATTATTAAACCTGTCGTATAACTTTTGGTAGCAAATCATCATGAGCGGTTTAATTTTTATCTTTGTCTGTATTACAGTTGGTAAAATTCTTTCCAGATTAACTAATCCTCAGGAACTGATTCGCTCACTCAATTTATTGGTTGTCAGAGTTGCGCTACCTGCGCTTATTCTAGATAAAATCCATACAATTAATTTAGCTGGTGATGCATTTTTCCCAATTGCAACGCCATGGATTGGATTTATTGTCGCAGTTGCTAGTATCTATTTTATTAAGTTATTCGTGCCAATGTCTAAAATTACAACAGGTTGTTTGATCTTGTTGTGTGGTACAAGCAATACATCCTTTGTTGGTTTCCCTTTGGTTCATGCATTATTAGGTGAAGAAGCTTTAAATACAGCAATCATCGTAGATCAATCCAACCTTATCGTGCTATTCACACTTGGTATTCTAGTTGCTAACTTGTATTCAGGCAAAAGCGTTGATGTGAAGCAAATGCTGATACGAATCCTAGTTTATCCTCCAGTGGTTGCACTAATTTTAGGTATATTGCTTCGCCCATTTGCTTACCCTGAAGCAGTACAATATACATTATCAACTTTTGGTTCACTACTAACACCATTAACAATGTTATCGATTGGCTGTAGCTTAAGCTTACCTCGTGATAAGAGTATGATTAAGTTTATTTCTATTGGCTTAACTATCAAATTAATTTTAATGCCATTAGTGATCTCCTTGTTGGCAATGTTTGTTTTCACTACTTTGACACCATTGACTGCTGCAGTATCTATCATGCAAGTAGGTATGGCACCAATGGTTATGGCGGTGATCATTGCTGCTGATAAAAATCTTAATCCTGAGCTGGCCAATTTCTTAACAAGTATCGGGATTCCCATCTCATTTATCACAGCAGTTCTTTGGAATATTCTGTTACCCTTTGCACAAGCAACTGCACATTAAATCATAACCCATTGAGATATTTGCTATAATTTCAGTTCGATTCATCTGTCTGAAAGTGGTTATCTAAGTATGTTGATTGACTGGCTCACGCTCTATTACACAAAAAATATTGGCTCTAAACGATTAATGCAATTGGTTGCACATTTTGATTCTGCAACGAATGCTGTTAACGCCTCTAATGCTGAATGGCGTAAAGCTGGCATGACAGATACAGTCATTGCATCACGTGAAGATATTGCGAGAAAAAAAGCAGAAGCTGCGATTAATTGGATGGAAAGTAGTGATCAGCATCACATCATTGTTGTCACTGATGATTTATATCCTGAATTATTGCGCGTATCAGATGATCCGCCTGCCCTTTTATTTTTAAAAGGTGATCCTTCAATTCTATCTCGCCCACAATTGGGCATCGTTGGTACGCGCCATCCAACCAAAGAAGGTGAACAAAATGCTTACCACTTCGCTAAAGAATTAGGTGATTATGGTTTTGTGATCACAAGCGGATTGGCAATGGGCATTGATAAATCAGCTCATGAAGGCACGTTAATCAGCCAATCTCCAACAATTGCAGTTTTAGGCACAGGATTGAATGAAATTTACCCTAAGAATCACGTGCAATTGGCTGATAAAATCGTCGCGCAAGGTGGCTGCTTAGTGAGTGAATTCCCATTACATACACCAGCCATTCCTAATAATTTTCCTAAAAGAAACCGCATCATTGCTGGTCTATCCTTAGGTGTTTTGGTTGTGGAAGCTGCTGACAAATCAGGCTCGCTTATTACCGCACGCTTAGCCAATGAATCTAGCCGAGAAGTATTTGCAATCCCTAGCTCTATTCACAATCCACAATCTAAAGGTTGCCACAAGCTTATTCGTGAAGGCGCTAAATTAGTGGAATCCACTTTTGATATTTTCTCTGAACTAAAACATTGGTTACCGAATGAGAATCAAGCAGCCATTCAACATCCCTTACCTTCTTCTAAACAATCCATCACAATGATTGCCGTTGATCCACCTGAAGATCCTTTAGAAAAACAGATTTTTGATCAATTAACACAGCCATTATCCATCGATGATATTGTCACACAAACTGATTTAGAAGCACATATTGTGATGCAGGCAATTTCCATGATGGAAATTGAAGGTTATATCATTCGCCAAGATGGCCAATATTTCATACAAAACCACCAATCTTCTTAAATTTCACACAAGGAATTCTGCATGAAAAAGCTTTTACTCTCCTTTGTTATCGCATCTAGCTTAGCAGCGTCTGCATTAGCTGAATTGAATGTTGTGACATCATTTTCCATACTAGAAGATATTGCGCACAACATTGGCAAAGATAAAGTTAAAATCACATCTATGGTGAAGCGCAACCAGGATCCCCATGGTTATGATCCATCATTCTCTGATATCCAAAATTTGTACAAAGCCGACTTATTAATTGTGAATGGGCTAAATTTTGAAAACTGGCTCAATCGTGCTACTCAACAAGCCAATTTCAAAGGCGAAATTATCACTGTCAGCAAAGGTGTAAATGTTATTCATTTGGAAGATGATCATGACCATAATCACGATGAAGAAAACCACAACGATCACGGACATGATCATGGTGATGTTGATCCACACATTTGGCAAAATCCATTGAATGGTATCATCATGGCTGAAAATATTACTCAAGCGTTCATTGCCAAAGATCCTGACAATAAAGCTTTCTACGAGAAGAATTTTGAGACATATAGCCAGCAGTTACGTGATTTAGATAATAACATCATGGAAAAGTTACAAAACAACCCAAGCCAACCGCTAAAAGGCATTGTATTGCACGATAGCTTCAGATATTTCACAGAACGTTATCCTATGCAGTTCTTCCCTATTTTAGATGCTCACAGTATCAGCGAGCCTTCAGTTAAAACATTCGCTGGCATTAAAACATTGATCAATGATAATCAAATTCCTGTTATTTTTGCGGAATCTATGGAGCAAAACCGTTTCATTACAACGGTTGTGAATGATTATAATATTGTGAATGGTGGGCAATTAATCTCTGACACAATTTTAGACTTTGGCAAAGCATGTGATTCTTACATTGGCATTCTAGAATGCAATGTTAAAACCATTAACCAAGCCTTTGAAACTGTACGATCAAATCAATAAATCTTGATCACTTTCCAAATTTAATAGATATTGCTTGCGGTGCAAGCCGCCAGCATATCCTGTTAATGAACCATCACTGCCGATCACACGATGACATGGCACAATAATACCTATCTTGTTCTTACCATTGGCACTAGAAACTGCACGGATCGCTTTTTCATTGCCCAATTGAATAGATTCATCTTTATAGCTAATGGTTCGGCCATAAGGAATTGTGAGCAATGCATTCCAAACAGATTGCTGAAACTCTGTGCCAAGCATCAATAATTCCATCGTAAACTCTTTACGCTCTTTATTAAAATACTCTGTGAGCTCTTTTCGAGTTTGTGCCAATACCGCTGTTTCCTCAGCTTTTGGCTTTAATTTTGCAGCTTTGCCAACAGACTCCACAACTTCTGATAAAGCATCATCCACAAACTCTAATGCACACAATTTACCAAATGCATCGCAAGCAACCACTTGCCCAATTGGCGTATCAATCAAAGCATAATATAAATTCATAGCACAGTGCCTTTATCACAAATTGTTTCGATAATATTAGAGATAAGTGATCATTTAAGCAATCTCGAAGAATTCACAAAAAATAATTTTATTAATTTTCAATTGGTTAAAATAAATTCAATCTTAAAATATTTTTAGATATATCTAAATATTTTACAACCGAATAAATTTATGTTTTAATTGCTCTCAAGATATACATACAGATATATCTGAATAAATTAAAAGGAGATAATTATGAAACATCATCATAAAGATCATTACTCACATGAGCAACATGGGAATCATGATAAACACTGTTCACATGGGCAACATCGCCATCATGAAGAACATCGTGGTGGTAAACGATTAAAACGCTTATTTGAACGTGGTGATCTACAACTACTATTATTGCTTCAACTCAAAACCAAAAATTCTCATGGTTATGAGTTAATTAAGTCAATCAATGACTTAACATCTGGTTTATATGAACCAAGCCCTGGTGTGCTTTATCCAACGTTATCTATGCTAGAAGATCAGGAATTGATTGTACAAGATGCAAATGAAACTAATCGAAAAGTATATATGATTACACCATTAGGCTTAGAACATCTACAGCAACATGAAGCAAAAATTACATTGATCAAAGAGCGTTTAGTATCAACGCAACATGCTCAAGATAATGTTCACATTTCTAACGAATTGGAAGATGCCATTCGCCGCTTTAAAATGCTAATGCGCCACCAAATTCGTCAGGATCAGATCTCTCAAGATCAATTAAACAAAATTGTTGCTATCATTAATCAGGCAAACTTAGAAATTGAAAAAGCTTACCAAGCTATTGCTCCAAACCATGAGTAATTAGTTATAAGATTTTTCCGTAAGCATTAACGTTACTCAATGCATTCTACTTTATAGAAACTATGGAGAAATCTATGTCAGATTCACGATTCAATCGTTACAAATTACCACCAAAAGCCATGCACCTTTTGGTACCTCTTTTCTTATCATTCACGATGTCCTGCATCGTTTCATGCATCAGCGTTTTGAGAAGCGTTGGCTTCGCTGATTTCCATATCAATACTTGGTGCGCTTCGTGGATGATTTCTTGGGCTATTGCTTTCCCATCTGTATTGATACTTTTGCCCATTGTTCGCAAATTTTCATTAATGCTTATTAGGGTAGAAACTTCTGCCACTAAATGAGCTTCTTTATAAACTGCAACTACAATATTCAAGTGCAAAAAAAGAGATAACGATTGTTATCTCTTTTTTATCATCTGTTGTTATGCTTTTCTTAGAGAAAAATAATCCCTGAAAGTTATTTGCCACTTTTAATCAAGTTAAGTAACTCTTCAGCTGGAACATAACCACCAATCATTTGACCATTTTCTAAAATGATATTTGGCGTGCCTGTGATGCCAAAAGAAATACCCAATTGATATTGCGCTTCTACTGGGCTTTCGCCTTCACATTTTACTTTAGCATCCACTTGGCGTTTGCTCATAGCTGCATCCACTGCTGCTTTAGGATCTTTTGCACACCAAACACTTTCCATACGCTCTTTTGTCGCAATCGCAGGGAATGCCATATAACGCACTTCAACACCTTCTTTTAGGTATTTTGGAATATCATCATGCAATTTTTTGCAATATGGACAGTTCACATCTGTAAATACAGTGATCGTATGTTTTTTAGCACCTTCTGGTGAGTAAATGATCATATCCTTAGGATTCATTTTTTCTAATGCCATCGTGCGGATTTTATTCTGACGATTTTCTGTTAAATTTACACGATCTACTAAATCTGTGATTTGACCTTCAAACAAATAACGACCATCTTCAGATAAATACAAAGGTAAATTCACACCTTCAATGTATAACTCATTGATACCTTTTACACCACTTGGAGATACTTTTTCTACTTTCATTCCACCTAGAATAGACTCAATGTGGGATAAATCTGTTTTTGCCACTGAAATACTAGTTGTTGCCAACATAAATCCCAATGCAACTGCAATTTTTTTCATACTTACCTCTTTCTCAATCATCCTCGTGGATGATGCTCTTGGTGGATTGATTTCAAGCGCTCTTTTGCAATATGAGTATAAATTTGCGTAGTTGATAAACTTGAATGTCCTAATAATAATTGTACAACACGCAAATCAGCCCCATGATTTACTAAATGTGTTGCAAATGCATGTCTTAATGTATGCGGAGATATTGTAGACGAAATACCAACTCTTTGGGCTGTTTTTTTGATCACATACCAAAATGCTTGGCGTGTCATCGTATCGCCACGATTGGATAAAAACAGCCATTCTGTGCTATTACCTTTAGATAACTCGCCGCGTGCTCCATCTAAATATTTCTCTAGCCATTCAATGCCTACTTCGCCAATTGGCACTAATCGCTCTTTGTTACCTTTGCCCACTAAGCGCACAACGCCAGCTTGTAAATTAACTTGTGACATTGTTAAAGAGATTAATTCAGTCACACGTAAACCACAGGAATACAATAATTCCATCATGGCTCGATCACGCAATCCCAATGGCGTTGCCAAATCATGGCTATTCAATAATGCTTCTACATCATCTTCACTCAATGATTCAGGCAATGTTGCGGTAAATTTTGGCACAATGAGTTTACGTGCAGGATTATCTTCTCGGATTTGTGACACAATCAGAAAATCATAAAAATGCTTAAAGGCGGAAACAAAGCGCGCAATGCTGCGTGGGCTAATTTTCTCAGAGAGTTTCAGCTGAATATATTCTTGTAATATTTCTGTATCAGCTTGCTCTAGCTGAGCATCTTGCTCAGCTAGGTATGATTCTAATTTTTGTAGATCTGATAAATAAGATTGCAACGTCAGTGGCTGCAATCCTTCTTGATAGTATAAAGTTTCTTCGAATTGACTCAGTAAACTCATACAGCTTCAAAAGCCATGAGCTTACGCTCAACTAACTTAGAACCCAAAATCAAAATACCATTGATTACTAAATAAACTGCGCCTGCAACAGCATAGTAAGTTAAGTAATCATATGTTCTGCCTGTGATTTCCATTGTTCTACCCATAATATCCATCAAAGTAATGGTAGAAACTAATGCAGAACCTTTAGATAGCAGAACCACTTCATTAGAATAACTTGGCAATGCTCTACGCAATGCCAATGAGAACATCATTTTTACCACTTGAAAGCGCTTTAAGCCCAATGCCGCAGATGCTTGCCATAAACCTGGTGCAATGTTCATAATCGCGCCATGGAATAATTGCACTGTATAAGCTGCTGAATTTAGTGCCAATGCAAATACTGCACAAAACCAAGCATGATCAAACCAAGTACCACGCAAAAATTCAAATTGCTTTGGTGCATAGTAAACCAAGAAAATCTGAATGAATAATGGCGTACCAGTTAAGAAAATAACTAAAGCTTTGATTAAATAAGCTAAAGGATTTTTCTTCTCTTTATAAATTAATCCTACAACTAATACCAAAGCTAAAATGAAACCAATAATCAATGATGCGAATGTTACGCCTAAACTGACTGGGATTCCGCCCATGATGAATAAAACATCTTCTTTCATGTTATCCCCTTATGCTCTTTCGTGACGCGTTAAAAAGAGCTGGAACCCTTTTTGAATCTGTTGGCTTAATAAACTGATGGATAAATAGATCAATGAAGCAATGATCAACCAAGTGAAGAAATCACCCGTTGCATTTGCAGCTGTTTGCCCTGCTGACATTAAATCTGATACGCCGATTGTATAAACCAATGCCGTATCTTTCAATAATACTAACCATTGATTGCCTAAGCCTGGCAATGCATGGCGCCACATTTGTGGCATGATGATGGAGAAAAATGCGCTCACCTTGGAAATACCTAAAGCATCACACGATTCCCATTGTGACCTTGGTACTGCTTGCAATGCACCACGCAATGTTTGCGATGCATACGATGCAAAAATTAAAGACAATGCGCCAGCACCCAAAGCAAATACTGAAATTTCTGGCACATCATCCATTAATAGCATTAAGCCATAAGGCACACCAAATGCTACGAATACAATCACTAATAATTCAGGCAATGCTCGAATGATGTTCACAATAATCGATACAGGATAACGAATAAACTTCCATCGGCTTAACTCTAATAAAGCTAAAACTATGGCTAAAACTAAACCAATCCCTAAGGATAATAATGAAAGCTCTAAGGTAGTCACTGCACCTTTTAATAAGCTTGTAAAAAAACCACTTTGTGAAAACAACGAATCGAGCATGAATGTGCCTAACTATTAATTAAAAAAGAACTACTTGAACCATTTCTCATAAATTGTTTGATAACGGCCATCTTCTTTAATTTTCTTCAATGCACCATTAATTTCTGCCAACAATTCTGTATTTTTTGGCAATACAGCAATCGCTAAGCCATTACCAAAGTATTCAGGATCATTCACTTGCTCGCCAACAATTTCCAATTTGTCATTACGCTTAATGAATTCAGCTACAACAACTTCATCACCGAATACAACGTTTACACGGCCAATTTCCAAATCGCTCATTGCGTTAGGATATTGTGGGTAATTTTTGATGTTAGCATCTGTAAATTTGCTCTTAATGTATTGCTGATGTGTTGAACCATTCAAAACGCCGATGTCTTTAGTTTTGAAATCATCTGCTGATTTGAACTGACCTGCCATTGCAACAAATACAGATGGATTCAAATAGTAAGGATCAGAGAAAGTTACGTGCTTTTGGCGCTCTTCTGTGATATCCATTGAAGAGATGATTGCATCAAAACGCTTCAAACGTAAGTTTGGAATCAATGAGTCAAAGCTTTGAGCAACATACACACATTTCTTTTGTAATTCTGCACAAATTGCGTTTGCAACATCAATATCGAAACCAGTAACTTCACCTGATTCTGTTTTGAATTCAAATGGTGGATACTCAGGATTTGTACCAAAACGAATCGTATCTTCTTTTGCAAATGCCATACCGCCAACACATAAACTTGCGAGCGTTAGGAAAACTTTCAACTTTTTCATATCTCTTTCCTTCAGTATTTTTTAATGGGATAAATAATCTTTGAACTCTTGTGTTACAGGATTGTCAAAATGATCACGGCTCCCTACTTCTACCGTTTGACCATTTTCTAAATATACAATATCAGTTGCAATTTTTTTTGCAAAATCAACATCATGAGTCACCACAACTTGTGTAATTCCTGTCGTTGATAATTCATTAATGATTTCTGCAACTTGTGAAGTAATTTCTGGATCTAATGCAGCAGTTGGCTCATCAAACAATAAAACTTCTGGTGACATCATCAATGCACGTGCAATTGCAACACGTTGTTGTTGTCCACCTGATAATTTCAATGGAAAACGCTCACCTAAACCTGATAATTTCAACCGATCTAGCATTTTATCTGCTTGTACAATCGCTTCTGCCTTGCTCATCTTATTGAGCTGTGTTGGTGCATAAATCAAGTTTTCCATCACAGTTTTGTGTGGCCAAAGATGATATTGCTGAAATACCATGCCAACTTTTTGGCGCAATGAACGAATATCATCATCTGCAATTTTCTTTGTAAAATCAAAGTTAAAATCAGCAATGGATAACCCGCCAACTTTTGGCATTTCTAATAAATTCATAATGCGCACTAAAGAGCTTTTACCCGCACCACTTGGACCAAGAAGTACTAACACACTGCCCTTCTTCGCCATTAGATTAATATTCTTTAATACAATATGATTACCATAACCATATTCGATATTCTTTAATTCAATCATCGCTCGCCTAAAGTGCCTATCATCAAAATGTCACAAATTTTGTAATTATAGCACCCTAATCCAATTCCTTAAATGCAATACATATATAAATTTATATTGAATTGGCTATAATGTTTTTCTTCTTATTTCTTTCAGCTGATAAAGACCATGCAATCGTATAATTTTTTAGAGCAAAACAATCAACGCATCGCACTTATGGGAATGAGCGGTGTTGGCAAAACAACGTTATCCAATCTATTACCTAAAAATGAATGGTTCCATTATTCGATTGATTACCGAATTGGTACGCGATACTTGCATGAAGAAATTACAGATTTATTAAAAATTGAAGCGATGAAAAGCCCAGCATTGGCTAAATTATTGAGAAACGATTCAATTTTTATTTCACCCAATGTTACTTTCGATAATTTAAGTGCCATTTCTATGTTTATTGGCATGGTGGGCGCATTGGATAAAGGAGGATTACCTTTAGATGAATTTTTAGCACGCTTACAAGCGCATCGCACAGCAGAAATCAAAGCAATGGAAGATACAAAAGCTTTCATTAATCGTGCGACAAATATTTATGGTTATCCTAATTTTATTTGTGACTTTAGTGGCAGCGTATGTGAATTGGATGCGCCTGAAGTGATTCAAGATGTTGCTGATGAATGCTTATTGGTTTATTTAAAAGCAACTGATGGCATGATGTCCACATTGATTGAGCGTGCGCAAAAATATCCAAAGCCGCTCTATTATCAAGCAGACTTCTTACACAATGCGATTAAAAATTATTGTGAAGAACAAAGCTTATCTTCTTGGGCTGAAATCAATCCTGATCATTTTGCTGTTTGGGTATTCCCACACTTAGTGGCGCATCGCATTGTTCGTTATGATGCAATTGCAGCAAAACATGGCATTACATTATCGGCAGAAGATACATTGAACATTACAAGTGCTGAAGAGTTTTTAAACCTCATTCACACAACATTGCAGAAAAAAGAAGGAAAATAATGTCACAGAATGATGAATCTCAACACATTGGCACATCGAATCTTCGTAAAGAAGATGATGGCTTTTTAGCTGTTAAAAAATATGATGTGAATGAATTTACGCTTATCAATGGTGAAACTTATGAAGGTGCAATCGCCCTTTATAAAGGCAAAGTTTATACAGACATTATGCCTGCAAACTTTGATGAGATTACAGAAACACATTTTCGCAAATGGTTATCTTTAAAGCCTGAAATGATTTTGATTGGCACAGGTTCTTCGCACTTTTTCTTAAAGCCTGAGCAAGTTGCTTATTTTTATGCAAAAGGTGTGGGCATTGAAACCATGCGCACAGATTCAGCATGTAGAACTTATAGCGTAATCGCTGGCGAAATGCGCAATGGCTTAGCGATTTTGTTTCCAATTATGGAATAGCATGAGTGCAATAAATGTGGTACCTTCCGCAAGAATTTATGTACTAATATCTCCTCAAAGCAACCAAGCAATAATTATCCGAACTGGTCCTGCAGAACAGAACCTTACTGTTGGATGGAATTTAAAGTCTGATAAATTCACCCAAGGGCAATGGCTAAAAGGCAAAATATACATAGAAAAATGTGACATTTCACCTGATGGTCAACATTGGATTTATTTTGCTTATAAGCATCATGCATATACAGTCATAGCTAGAACACCATATCTCAAAGCATTACACTATTTTGAAAACGAAACGACATATGGTGGCGGTGGATATTTTCATGATGACCAAAATGTTTCATTATCTATATATCCAATAGAAGCTAAAGACATTCAGTCTAAAAATTTTATCATTAACAAGCAGCCTACCAATGATAATCCTCTTCACAATATTTCTATCTTAGCCGCCCACTTAAAAAAGAACGGATGGAATTGTCTTAGTCTGAAGCCATGGGATGAAGGTAGTATTTTTCAAAAAAATATTGATTTACAGTGGCAATTCACAATGACAAAAATTCCTTATGACTCAGTACGTTCTGATGGTGGAAAGAAATATTTTGCATATACCCTAGAACATCTCCCAAGTCATAGTATTATTGCCACAGATGATTGGGATTGGGCAGATTATGATACGTTGAATGGTCGCATGATTTGGGCGGAATTTGGCAAAATAATGGCAGGTAAACTTCGTGTTTCCAAAACAAATACTGATCTTACTGACATCAAATGTTTATTAGATATGAATGATATGACTTTTGAACCAATAATGGCGCCATACTAATCAACAAAAAATCTCGCCTTTTGGCGAGATTTTTATTTGTAACTTAATATTACAACCAACCCTTTTTCTTAAAGAGTAAATATGGTGCGATGCCTGATAAGAACATACCTGCAATCGATAGCGGATATGAATATGGGAAATTCAATTCTGGCATTACTGAGAAGTTCATACCGTAAATACTTGCGATCAATGTTGGCGGCAAAAACACCACAGAAGCAATGGAGAATATTTTGATGATTCTACTTTGTTCCAATGAAATTTGGCCCATTGCCGCTTCCAATAAGAAGTTGATCTTATCAAAGAGGAACGATGTATGGCCTGTCAACGATTCTAAATCTCGGAGAATTTCACGCACATCTTCATTCTGTGCATCATTTAATAAACGACCGCGCACCAAGAATGATAATGAACGGCGCGTATCCATCAAAGATAAACGTGCTTTACCATTAATATCTTCTTCTCTTGCAATACATACAAGAATTTCGCCCATTTTGGCTTTAGATTCTTGTTCTGCTTCTTTCATCTCTTGTTTGATTTCTTTCTTCAGCTTCTTCAATTCAGAACTTGAAGCATTATCACCGCCACTGCTTTGTTTTGTATAATCCAAAACATCTCGACTCACATGTTCTAAGCGCGAATAAATGCCTTCAAGCGCATCTGCCACGTGTTCTACTGCTGTTTCATGCAATCCTACTAAGATATCCATTGCGTTAACGACATTATCCATATCATTTACGGTTGGATGACGTGCACGCAAACGATACAAACGGAATGAACTTAAATCTTCATCGCGGATCGTAAATAAACAACCAGCGAAGATTGAGAATGCTACGGTGACATTCGTTGCACTGTCTTCAAAGTCATTCAAAAAGAAACTATGAATGTGAATACCATCATCATCTTCATAGAATCGTGCTGATGCTTCGATATCTTTAATCTCTGCCTTTTCAGGCAATTCAAATTTGTAATGATTTTCTACTAACAAACGCTCTTCTTCTGTGGGATCGATTAAATCAATCCAGATCATCTCTTTAATGATGTCTTTTTGCTCTTCGATTTTAATTTGTTGTAAACGCCCATTATGAAGGATAAATCCTGTGATCACGCTTTCTCCTTTATTGACGTTGCTGCCAAGAATAAATTTAGTTGCTAATTATAACCTGCAATTCATAAATAGTGTCATCAATATTCGACTGCATAATTATAGGCTATAGATCTCATTTTTGACATAAATCATAAATAATCATGTGCTAGTAATAATCATTATCAAGAATGATATTATGTATACATTATAACCAATTGAGTATAAAACCATGGCAACCACGACTTTAGATCAATTAGCCATCAACCAAATAGCACTCATCACCAAATTGAACACAACCAATGCTAATTATCGCAATAAGCTTTTAGCAATGGGTATTACACCTGGTTGCAAAGTAAGTATCGTGCGTGCAGCACCATTGGGTGATCCTATTCAAATCACGATTCGTGGCTTTCAATTGTGCTTAAGAAAAACCGAAGCTGCCAGCATTCAAGTAGAACTCGAGGATTAATCATGCAAACCAAAACCATTGCACTTTTAGGTAATCCCAACTGTGGTAAAACTACTTTATTCAATGCATTGACAGGCAGCAATCAAAAAGTAGCCAACTGGCCAGGCGTTACTGTTGATAAGAAAACAGGTAAATTCAACGTTGAGAATAAAGAAATCACGGTCGTTGATCTTCCTGGCACATATTCATTTGAAAATAGCTTCACCAATACATCGCAAGATGAACTCATTGTTCGCCATTATTTATTAGATAATAACGATAGCATCATTGTGAATGTAATCGATGCATCCAATCTACAGCGCTGCTTATATCTCACATTCCAATTATTAGATCTTAAGCGCCCAATGATCATCGTTTTAAACATGATGGATGTCGCAAAGCTTGAAGGCTATGAGATTTATCATGCGTTATTACAAGAAACTTTGCATTGCCCTGTTGGCGCCATCAGCGCCAGTAAAAATGAAGGGATTCAAGAACTCAAAAAAGTGATCGCTGCGTATGATCCCAAATTATATTTAGATCATCAGCCACATAAAACTTTAGATCCTGTCATTACCAATATCATCGAAACACAGTTAGAAACAGTTTCTGAGCACAGCATTTTGAACCAAATGAATGGTTGGTTATTGATTGAAGCCATCAAAGGTGATTATGTCAGTGAAAAATTCACACCTGCTGATCTTGCAGCGCTAGAAACATCACGCAAAGAGATTGCACAACTTGCTGATAGTGAATTAGACATTGCTTTAGCAAGCTCTCGTTATGAAGCCATTGATCAACTCTCGAAAGAAGTGATTAAAACTGTTGGCATTGCAAGCTCACAACTCACTTATAAAATTGATCGTTGGGCTTTAGGCAGAATCACAGGGATTCCTATTTTCCTTTTAGTGATGTTTTTAATGTTCGCCATTGCCATCAACATTGGCTCTGCATTCATTGATTTCTTTGACATACTGTTTGGCGCAATCTTTGTGGATGGCTTAGCCCATTTATTGGGTAATATCAATGCGCCTGAATGGCTCACAGCCTTTTTAGCCAACGGTATCGGCGAAGGGATTAAAACTGTTGCTACATTCATTCCTGTATTAGCCATGATGTTTCTATGCTTATCTGTACTAGAGGATTCAGGTTATATGGCACGAGCTGCAATGGTGGTTGATCGCGGCATGCGATCCATAGGTTTACCCGGCAAAGCATTTGTACCAATGTTAGTGGGATTTGGTTGTAACATCCCTGCCATTATGGGCACACGTACATTAGAAAATCACCGTGATCGCTTAATGTCCATCATGATGATTCCTTTCATGTCTTGTGGTGCTCGCTTGCCTGTTTATGCACTGTTTGCTGCGATTTTCTTCCCTGATAATGTGGGTTTAATTGTTTATTTACTCTATTTGCTCGGTATTGTTGTGGCAATTTTGACAGGCTTCGCATTAAAATTTTCCATATTAAAAGGGCCAAATACGCCATTCATTATGGAATTACCCGCTTATCATTTACCCACATTGAAAGGCACATTGCTCTCCACTTGGGAACGTTTGAAAAGCTTTATTTATAAAGCAGGTAAAGCAATTATCCTCGTCGTTGCGATTCTTGGCATTTTAAACAATATTGGTACAGATGGCAGTTTTGGCAATGCAGATACTGATAAATCTGTATTATCCAGCATTGGTAAAACGATTACGCCAGCATTTGAACCAATGGGCATCACAGAAGAAAACTGGCCTGCAACTGTTGGTGTTTTCACAGGTATTTTCGCTAAAGAATCTGTAATTGGCACATTGAATGCTCTCTATTCAGAAGGCAGTAAAGATGAAGATTTTAACTTCTGGGATAAAGTAAAAGAAGCCTTTGCAACGATTCCAGAAAATTTAGCACAAATTCCTGCATTATTAATTGATCCTTTAAAAATCAATGAGCAAACGGCTGATGGTGATATTTCTGCCGTGCAAGAAGCCAATGAAGTGGATGATGTAACTGTGACTAAAATTCAAAACTACTTCACATCAGATGCAGCTGTGATCTCCTATTTAATCTTTATTTTGTTATATACACCTTGTGTTGCAGCATTAGGCTCTGTTTATCGCGAAGCAGGCACAAAATGGACAGTTTTAGTGGCAAGTTGGACATTCATCATTGGCTGGATTCTAGCAACAGCTTATTACCAAGCACATTTGCTCTCATTAGGCTCCAGCACAGCAATTATTTGGCTCATTGTTTTAGGTTTGGCTTTATTTGGCTTATTTATGTTATTGCGCTGGATGGGCAAAATGGATATTTTCTCCCAAAGCCAATCCATTATTGCGCAAAGCCACGTGAAAAATAGTTCTGATAAGCATTGCTGCCAATGATTTTAATCAATATTAAGGATTACATTATTCAACATAAAGAAGTGACATTGCCACAATTGGCAATGCACTTCCAAGTACCTGAATCTGCCATGGAAAATATGGTGGAAATTTGGGTGCAGAAAAATGTTATCGAAAAGCTCACTTTAACCTGCAGCACTTTCAGTGATCATTCTGGTTGTGGTGGCTGCTCTGATCATTGCCAAACTCAGCTAATCCAACAAATGGGCAAAAACAAACAGGTTCTCTATAGACCAATTTGATTGGATATCCTATGATCATATCTCGCTCCCACAGAGCGAAGTTTATATTTTGAATATCATTGGGGGAGAAAATGTCACAATCACCAACTAAAGTTTATCGCGCAAAATCCATTATTACAGATAAATTCCAAGTGGAAGTTACAGCCCGCGATCATGCACTCTATTTTGATGAGCCATCGCCAATTAGCAATAATGCGGGCATGACGCCATTGGAAGGTTTATTAGGTGCAATCGGCGCTTGTAAATCCATTGTGGCCAAAGTGACTGCAAAGAAAATGGGTATTGACTATCGCTCACTAGAAATCATTGTGGAAGGTGATTTTGATTCACGTGGTTACCAAGGTGATCCTGAATTTGATATTGGCTTTAGTGATATTCATACTATATATCAAATTGATTCAGATGCTTCTGAAGAAAAGCTCAAACAACTCATGGAATTTGTGGATACTCATTGCCCTGCTGCTGCAACAATTAAAGATAGTGCGCCAATGAAATCAACTTTAAAACGCCTATAAATGCAAAAAGCAGATCATCGATCTGCTTTTTTATTCTCTTTGAGAACCTAAATACTTTTAATCTTCCTTCTTACGCTTCTTTTGAATGATCTCTTGTGGATTAGAATCTAGTCGTAATGCTGTGAGCTTTCCACCCCAAGCACAACCTGTATCAATACACATTGTATTATTTTCATTATGCAGTCCGAGTGATCCCCAATGACCAAAAATAACCTGAGTGTTCTTAAAGCAATTAGGAAAACGAAACCATGGCGTCAATCCTACAGTTTCTTTCATAGGGGTTTTTGCATCAAAATCTAAACTGACATCATCATGCAAGTAACGCATTCTCGTTAGAATATTAACGATGGCACGAATACGATCAACACCTGTGAAATCTTCCTGCCAGTTATTTGGATAATTACCGAACATCCTTGGTAAAAACTCAGCATATTGTTCATCATCCTGCAAAACTTCTTCTGCTTCTTTTGCTAAACTCAATGCTTGTGGAATCGTCCAATTGGGATATAAGCCTGCATGGCAAATTGCAATATCCAATTCTGGGATATGGCGCATCAAAGGTTGTTCACGAATGAATTGTATATACTCATTCACACGCTCACTTTTCAAAATTTCATCATAAGTATCAAAGCGCTTTAAACGAATTAAACCTGCTTGAAAAACTAAGAATGCTAAATCATGATTCCCTAACACAGGGAATATGGATTCTTTATGATCCATTAAATATGATAAAACTTTCTCGGATTTTGGCCCACGATTAATCAAATCGCCCACAAGATAAAGCTTATCTTTATCATGATCAAAATTAATTTTTTCCAATAACTTTTTAAATTCACGATAGCAACCATGTAAGTCGCCTATAGCATAAATAGCCATAATCTACTTGTTATTCCTGTTATTCATATACTCATGTAAGCGCTGAATGCTATTGTATTGCGCATGAATCGCCCAAGCATAACTGGAAGCTAACTCTTCCATGCCACTTTGCCCAAGCGCCCCAACATATTCTTTTAAACCTAAACCATCTGTTTGCGCAACCACAGTTTGTGCTTGCTCGTAATATTCTAGCGCTTTCTCAAAATTATTTTGCGTCACATAAAAATAGATTAAATCAAACAGTGCAGACAATGAGAAATAGTGCAATTGCTCAGGTGATTTCGTTAAACTCTGATTCACATTTTTCAAAGCACTGAGATAAATCGCTTCTGCCTCATTTGCTCTATCCATTTGTAACAATACCCAACCAAGCATTGATTCCGTTCTTGCTAAGTTATAATAGTCAATCGGCTGCGTTGTAATATGCAATTCATACTTTTGATCTAAAATACGTTTAGCTTTCTCAAGTTCATTGAAGTCCATATAAAATAGCGCTAAATTTTCCATCGCTAATACAGTACGAATATCGCCAAAACCAAGGTATTTCAAATCACTATTTAAAGCATAATTGTAATAATATTCTGCTTGGCTTGATAAACCTCGAGTTTCATAAGTCCAAGCCAATACACGTAATGTTGCACTATAATCGGCTGTAAAAGGATATTTCTTACGAATAGCGATTGCACTTTCTAATAAACTTGTGACTGTTTGTACATCTTTATTTTGAATGTCATATGTCCAAACTAAGGCTTCTAAAACATCTGCATAGATCAATTCATTTTTGGGATCATTTTCCACCAACATTTTGGCTTCTGTCAGAATTGTACGGGCTGCTAGTTTATCTTTTTCTAAATTGGCAACTTTTAAGAGTAATTCTAAATACTCTTTATTCGTTCTTACGCCAGTATATTCATTGATGGCACGATCATAATATTCACGCGCAGCATAGTTATCATTTTGCTCAATGAACCAATCACCAATAAATACAGTATTACGCAAACGCTGTTCAGGCGTTTCAGATTGCTCGATTAAACTGTTTAAAGCTACGCTTCCTTCCTCAGACATTGCAATAGGACCACAAGCTCCCATGGTGAGCATTCCCCATAACCCTATTGATTTTAAATGTTCTTTCATGAAAAGCGCCTACAATTGTTGTGCAAATGATACAGATTTTCTATTTTACAACAAAACATATTATCAAAAAATTTAAAATCGTGATGGATTAAAGATTTTATTCTTGGGATAATCGGTAATTGTTTTTAATCAGTGTAAGGAAGCCGTAATGAGCGACGAAATTTTATATAGTGAATATCAAGATGTATTAGTAGGTGTAAATCCTTCTGAAGCTCAAGGAATGCTGATTTCTTACATTTGTGCCGAACCTAATGAGGCAATTTTGTTATGGATCAAAGAATTGTCCCGTTTAACAAATGATGGTATTAAAGAAGGGGATCTTTTAGTTGCCCTTTACAAAGAGACAGCGCAAGCATTGAATGATTTGGATTTCACATTTTCACCCCTATTACCAGAAGGTGATGTTTACCAAAGAATCGAAGCACTTCAACAATGTGCTGAAGGTATTATTTATGGTATTGGCATCAATCATTTGAAATTAGAAGGTGATGCTTATGAATTCATGAATGATCTGATTGAATTCACTCACACAACTTTCGAGCCTGAAGATGAAGTCAATGACGAAGAAACGGAACAGGATTTCGAAGAGATCTTAGAATTTGTTCGCATGGGAATTTTATTGGTCTATCATGAAACATTGAATCAAGGAAAGCGTGAATGAGCAAATGGCTAACGACCCTTAAAAACACAAAAATTATTCCGTTAATTTCAGTCAATGATGTTGATCAAGCCAAACAAATGATGCAATTATTGGCTGAGGCCAATATTCTTGTTGCTGAAATTGGCTTCAATCAGCCGACTTCCAGTGAAATCTTAACTGCGCTAAAAAATGAGTTTCCTGAAGCTCTTTTTTTAGCAGGTGGAATCATTCAGCAAGAAAGTGCAGCATTGGCAATTGAATCAGGCGCGGATATTTTAATCACGCCTAGCATCAATCCCAACATTTTAAAATTTGCACAAGATAAAGAGTGCCCGATCATCCCTGGCGTAAATACACCTTTATCCTTAGAAATGGCTTTGGCTAATAATATTTCATTGGTGAAGTTCTTCCCTGCTGAAGCTTCTGGTGGCGTTAAGTTGATCAAAGCACTCAATAGTGTTTATCCTGATATCACTTACATTCCAACAGGTGGCATTGACGACTCCAACATTGATGAATATTTCGCACATAAAAATGTGATTGCCTGTGGCATTGGCTTTATCTCTGAAACAAAGCAAATCCAAAAAGGCAATTGGCGCTTATTGAAAACTCGCATCAAAACCATTCAATCTATTTTGAAGTACACATAATATGTTTTTATTACTGATCTCCATTGCAACCACTCAGTTGGTTGCTTTAGCTTCTCCTGGCCCTGATTTTTTCTTTGTATCTCAAGTTGCTGCAAGTTCAACTCGTAGGCAGAGCTTCCGTGCAGTTTGTGGGATTACTGCGGGTGTTTTTGTGTGGGCTTTTGCTGCTATTTTAGGATTAAATATTATTCTAAAACAGTTCCCGATATTGCACCGTGGCATTATGATTTTAGGTGGTGCTTACTTACTGTATTTAGCCTATTTATTAACGAAATCTGCAATTTCAGCACACAAAGCTAAAAATACACCATCAGAACCGAAATTACCTACGGTTCGCAGTAAATTCTTTTTGAAANCAAAAAGGCAATTGGCGCTTATTGAAAACTCGCATCAAAACCATTCAATCTATTTTGAAGTACACATAATATGTTTTTATTACTGATCTCCATTGCAACCACTCAGTTGGTTGCTTTAGCTTCTCCTGGCCCTGATTTTTTCTTTGTATCTCAAGTTGCTGCAAGTTCAACTCGTAGGCAGAGCTTCCGTGCAGTTTGTGGGATTACTGCGGGTGTTTTTGTGTGGGCTTTTGCTGCTATTTTAGGATTAAATATTATTCTAAAACAGTTCCCGATATTGCACCGTGGCATTATGATTTTAGGTGGTGCTTACTTACTGTATTTAGCCTATTTATTAACGAAATCTGCAATTTCAGCACACAAAGCTAAAAATACACCATCAGAACCGAAATTACCTACGGTTCGCAGTAAATTCTTTTTGAAAGGTTTACTGACCAATCTATCGAATACCAAAGCATTGATCTATTTTGTGAGCGTATTCTCTGCCATTGTCACAGGCTCTGTAGATATCAGCACAAAAGGCATCATCTTAGGCTTAATCGTAGTGGAAACATTCTTGTGGTTTTTATTTGTGGCTTATGTTTTCTCATTACCAAAAGTGAAAGCAAAATACCAAGAATATACACAATATGTGGATGGCGCCGCTGGTTTATGCTTCCTATTTTTTGGTGCTTTTTTAGTTTATACAGGATTATTGGGTAACCTAAATATTTAGCGTTAATCACATACAAAATATTATCTAAGTGCTAGAATGAAGATTATCCCATCAGCTAGCGATTGATAATGGAACGAAAAATCACTTTAATCACAGGCGGACAAAGATCTGGCAAAAGTAGTTTTGCTGAGCGTTATGCACTCTCTTTGTCTGATTCTCCTGTTTATATGGCCACTTCTCGTGTTTGGGATGACGATTACTTACAACGTATTCAGCGCCATCAAAAAGATCGTGGTGATCAATGGCAAAATATCGAAGAAGAAAAGCATCTTAGCCAACATTCATTGAATCACTCTGTGATTGTCATCGATTGTGTCACTTTATGGACAACCAACTTCTTCTTTGATCAATCCGAAGATTCGCTCGATGATATCTTCCAAGCAGTGCTCGCAGAGTTTCAGAAATTTACTCAAAATAATAACCATTATATTTTTGTCACCAACGAAATTGGATTGGGCGGCATATCTATTGATCCCATACAACGAAGATTTACAGATTTATTAGGTTGGATCAATCAAGCCATTGCCAAACAAGCAGACAATGTGACCTTCATGGTCTCAGGCTTGCCCATGCAACTGAAAGGAAAACTATGAGAACTTACCACATCGAAACATTGGATGAAATCTTTCGAAAAACAGCGCAAGATCGCATTGATAGCTTAGCAAAACCTGTGGGTTCTTTAGGAAAATTGGAAGGGGTTGCACGCAAAGTTGCCACCATTCAAAATACATTGAACCCTCAATTAAAGAATCCTCATCATATTTTATTTATTGCTGATCATGGCATCGTGGCAGAAAATGTGAGCCCAAGCCCTAAAGAAATTACATGGCAACAAGCACTCAACATTACTCAAGATGGTGCGGGCATTAACATCTTTACAAAACAGCACAATTTTAATTTAATCATTGTGGATGCAGGGACTGATTATGATTTCCCAAAAGATATCAGCATCATTGATCGCAAAGTTCGTAAAGGCACACGAAATTTTCTACATGAAGCAGCGTTAACACCTGATGAAGTTAATTTTGCTTTAACATACGGTGAAGAAGTTGTGGATTTAGTTGCCAAAAATGATTGCAACATTTTATCCATTGGCGAATTGGGCATTGGCAATACTTCAGTAGCATCTATCTGGATGTCATTATTAACAAACATTCCATTACAACAATGTGTTGGCGCAGGCTCTGGTTTAAGTGAAGAATTCACATTACGCAAATATGACATTTTGCAGCAATCAGTAGATCGCTATACAGGCCCATTAACACCTATGACGATTATGTCAGAATTTGGTGGATTGGAAATGATCATGGCTGTTGGCGCAATGCTTCGTGCCGCTGAACTTAAAATGACGATCATCATTGATGGTTTCTTAATGAGTAACTCTTTATTAATGGCATCCAAAATTAATCCAGAAGTTGAGCAATATGCTGTTTTCAGCCATAAAAGTGAAGAAAGAGGTCATATCTTACTCTTGGAATATTTAGGCGTAGAACCACTTTTAAGCCTAAATTTCTGCTTAGGTGAAGGTACTGGTGCAGTTTGTGCTTATCCTTTGATTGAATCAAGCGTGCGCATGATGAATCAGATGAAAAGCTTTGAAGAAAGCCGAATTTCTCACATTAATAAGTTCTAATGTTAATCACGGCTTTGATGTTTTTCACACGCTTGCCATTGTGGCGCTGGTTTACTGTACCGAGCGAAAATTTTCAGCGCGTGATTTATTATTGGCCATTTGCGGGCTGGCTCACAGCAAGTGTAATGTCATTAACCTTATTAGTGACGAACTCTTTTTTGCCATTATCTGTTGTGATTGTTTTAACCATCATGAGCCGTGTGATTTTAACAGGTGCATTGCATGAAGATGGTTTAGGTGATTTCTTAGATGGCTTTGGTGGTGGTCACTCTAAAGAGAAAATTCTCGCCATCATGAAGGATAGTCATGCTGGTACTTATGCTATTTTAGGGCTCATTCTCTATTTCCTATTAACATACAATATTATGATCAATATTGAACCGAGCTTGTTAATCATGTTTATGTTGATTGCTGACCCTTTTTGTAAAATGATGAGTAGTTTTATTACAGCGCGTTTACCTTACGCAAGAACCGTAGACGCTAGTAAAATACAAGCCATCTATAGTCAGCCAACGTCAAAAGAAATTGCAATATCGTTATTTTTTGGTTTATTGCCTTTATTAATATTGATTTGGCTCTTGCCTAGTTTTACGTATATTTTTGCAATCATTACACCAATCGTACTGTTTCTCATACTCACACAATGGATGAAGCATAAGATCCAAGGTTATACAGGTGATTGCGCTGGTGCATTATTTCTATTATTAGAAATCTCCATGATGCTCACATTCTTAGCGATTCATACTGTTCTATGAAACTCATCCTGATTCGCCATACTTCACTCAACATTGCATCTGGTATTTGTTACGGGCAAACAGACATTGATGTCAGCAATTCATTCATTAATGAAGCTACAGCAGTTAAAGCCCAATTAGTTGATTATAAATTGGATGCCATTTATACAAGCCCATTACAGCGCTGTGTTAAATTGGCTAATTTTTGTGGCTTTCCTAATGCTATTCAAGAACCCAAACTAATGGAGTTAAACTTTGGTGACTGGGAAGGCAAACTGTGGGATGACATTGATGATCCTAATTTGAAAAATTGGTTCAATGATTGGCTTAATGTGCCTGCAACTAATGGTGAATCATTCATGATGCAGTATCAACGTTACGTTGAATTTGTCAATGAACTTAAAACAAAGCATGCTGATCAAACAGTCGCCCTATTCACGCATGGCGGAATTTTACATTGTGCTCGTATTCATGCGAGGATTGATAGCTTTGATAATACTTTTGACCATAAACCTAAATATGGCGAAATCTTAGCACTTAACGTCTAAAATTTAATAGAAAATTATGAGAATCAAAATCTAAAGAGCGTACATCTGATCGTATTGGCAACACATCTTGCTTGAGAGAAATATCAGAATGATTTTGGCTCACTTCATGATTTGAAAAAATAGCCATCGCGGGTGTTAACGCAATACCAACTGTTAATAATGAACCGATTTTTAAAAAACTACGACGAGATTTATCTACATAATTCATATCAGCATCCATTCTTAAATATCCAATAACTTTAACCGCTATACCGAACCTTCTTTTTCTATGACTAAAATCCTTGCTTCACCTTGAGGATGTGCAACATGCTCTGTACCAACAGTCGCATGAAAAATATCACCCGCATTCAATAATACAATTTTAATAGCATCATCATCTTTATAGTGCATTTCAACAATGCCATCTAATACAACAAAAACTTCTTCACCATCATTAATATGCCATTTATAGGGTTGGTCAGTCCAATGTAATCTAACAGTTGTCCCTTCTAAATTTGCAATATCCAAAGCGCCCCAAGCGCGTTCCGCAGTGAAAGTTTTACCATTAATGATTTTCATTTTCTTGCCCTATTCTTGATCTTTCACTTGTGACAAATATAACTCTTTTTGTTTTCGTGTTAATTGCTTAAAAGCATATTCTTGTTTCATGGCTTCGCTTTTAGTCGCAAAACTTTCATGATGCAATAACAGCAAAGGCCTGCGTTTGGCAAGCCTTGTATATTTTGCGCCAATGCCATCATTATGCTCTTTTAAACGCCTTTCAACATCAATTGTGTAACCAGCATAGAATGTATCATCATCGCATTGTAAAACGTAAAAACAATGTAGAACGTCGTCTGCATCAGTCATTATTGATTGCGGCTTTCCCAGCGCTTTTTAGCGAGTAAACGCATATCTACCACGATATCTGTTTCATCGACAATCTCTTCGCCAATGATCTTTTCAATAATATCTTCCAAGGTAATCACACCTAGCCAACTACCGAATTCATCATAAATGAATGCCAAATGTTGTTTGTGATCCAATAGTTTTCTAAACGCAGTTTTCACACTAGTTGTATCTGGCAATACTAAAGGCGGCTCAGCAAAATCTAAGACTGTTTTACCTGATTCCACCAAATCAATAAAGTCATGACGGAAAAACACACCCAATGGAGCTTCTTGATCATTGATGATCGGATAACGAGAGAATTGGTTTTGATCAATCAACTCTTTCAATTCATCACTGCTAATATTGGGATGAATTGAAGCAGTCACAACTCTTGGTGTCATAATAGATGTTAAATCCACTTCACCTAAATCTAAAATATTAGAAATGACTGATTGTTCCTTAGGTTCAATTTGCCCGAGTTCTTTTGCTAAAACTGATAAGGCTTTGATTTCCTGTTTAAGATTAGCATCTACTTTATTGTTGCCAATCAAACGCATGATTAAATCAGATAACCAAATAAAGGGTGCCAAAATGATGATCATAGGATTCAAAATGACTGGCAATGTCTTTGCCAATTCTCGCCAATATTTAGCACCTAACACTTTTGGAATGATTTCAGATAACACTAAAATCAATACTGTCATCACAGCAGAGGCAATTCCTAAATAAGCATTGCCATATAGTTTTGTAACTTGTGCACCAACACCAGCTGCGCCAGCTGTATGCGCAACAGTATTCAATGTCAAAATCGCGGCCAATGGGCGATCAATTTTATCTCTCAATTTTTTTAATTTTGGATATAAATCTGGTGCGTCCATTTTTTGCTGAGAAATAAAGCTCGGTGTTAATGATAATAACGCTGCTTCTAAAATAGAACAAATAAACGAAATTGTGATGGCAATTAAAACGATTACAAATAAAATTAACATTGATGTCTCATATTTAAAATATTACTGCACATTATATAACTTTTTAAAGTTTTCATCATTCTACTGATAAAAATACAGCAACAATATGTCAACTCATTACAACCAAATAAAGTTAACAATTAATTACAATTCTCTGATTAACAAAAAAATTAATGCTGATATAATCTGCCAAAATTTTTAACCACAAAATCATAAGAGATAATACTGATGAAAAAATTATTAAAAATATTTTTACTTATAGCAGCATTCGGATTCTTCAATACAGCACATGCTAAAATTCCACTATTCTTTGGCGACCAAGACTATTTCGAAAACATCGAATCTGTTCAACCGATTAAAGACGGCAAAGATACTTACAAATTTGGTTATCGTGTTTCTATCAAATGGTTCTTGGCAGGTATTTATGCAAAAGATGAAGGCTATGTGTTAACTAATGCCAACACATACATTCCATTGAATGAAGAAATGATTGCTGAATTACAAGCAATGGGCGAATTACCAAAAGAAATACCAACATATTCATTGCCAGTAGATTACTACTTAAAAGGCTATTCTTTATGGATCATTATCGCTGGCTTTGTAATCTTTGGTTTGATCAAAAGCCGTAAGAAAAAACCTGCTGAAGAAAACACAGTAGAGCCAACTGCTTAATCACACAATTTGTATTGTTTAAATAGCCCAAATCATTTGGGCTATTTTTTTGCATATTTTACGGCTTAATGTACGCAAAGCCTTCATGTTGCTTTCGTGCTAATTCAAAGACAGCCACCGAAACAATCACTACAAAATTAGGCAATTCACTCTCATCAATCTCAAAGCCTTTCATAGAATTTTGGCAAATATTCAATACAACATCTTGGTCCGTTAAATTATTCAAAGCTTGATGCTTTTCTGGCATCAAATAGCCTTTCACAGCTTCTGAGTTAGCAACTACAATGATTTTTGCATGCTTTGGATCAATTTCTTTCAGTAAATTATTCACATTAGCAATCACACGATCCCATTTATTAATCTCATCAATATGAAAAACCACTTTAAAAGTTTGTTGAGTCGACATTTAATTCTCTCTATTTATATTCAATTACACTCCAAAAGATTAGCATTAATTATCTATCTCTATCACAAATAAAAAAGCCATTTCAGTTTATGAAATGACTTTCTCAATAACGTTATGATTAATTAAAATTCACGACCATGTGGTTTTAAACGAATCCCTTTTTTCAAATGCTTCCAAGGAATATCCGCAGGATCAACTGTAAGTGGGCCAGGTGATTTTGCAATCAAAATCTCTTTTGCTATTGGTTGGAAGTCCGCTCTAAAATGCACTGAACTTTTCACCACAACAATTCCCATATCTTCTGGAATCACGCCTGCTTGCTTAAATAAATTACGATCCAACATTTGTGCTTTATCACTACATGCAACGATCTTTAAGCCATCAATCGCTAAACAAACAGTTGGACCAACACTGACTTTAACACCGTTCATCATAGGGCCATCATATTGGCAGCAGCCATCTGAAATATTTTCCACTTTAAATGTTGCAACCAATGGCGAATCCTCAGGTACTGAATCACAACCACCTAATGCTAATTCCACATTGTTACCAATACCTGCTTCAATCGCAATCGCAACTGATTTAGGATCCGTAATCAATCCCACAGCAGTATTGGTTGCCTTAGCTGCCAACAATGCTTTGATCAATCCCATCGTATTAGAATCACCGCCAGCACCTGGATTATCTTGTGTATCTGCAATGATCACAGGTTTTTTTGCATCTTTAGATAACTCAATCGCCTTTGCCACCGCTTCTTCTGGTGATAAAAATGCAACATCCCACAATGCTTCATCATCTAAAATTCGTTGATACAGGATATTCACTGCTGTATCGATATTCAGTTGATCAGTACCATAACCCCAAACTGTACCGCCACAACCTTCAAAGTCTGATGCAGGAAAACCTGTGGTTAAAGATATGGATGCAACATTTTTCTCTAATTGCTCCATGAACTCAATGGTACTTTTCGCAGGATCAATAAAAGTACATTGAGCATTGATGGATGTTAAAAATGGCCAGTGTTTATAAGATAAGTAGCGCTTTTCTCCGTTCAATAAAGCATGCATTTCAATGGCAGATCTGAGGCCTGAATCCGCCATATCCACATGAGGATAGGTCCGATAAGTTACTAGCACGCTTGCCGATTCCAACATTAAATCAGTGACGTTGGCATGCAAATCTAAACTTGCAACCAATGGCATATCATTGCCAATCAATGCTCGAACTCGTGCCAGTAACTCACCTTCCCCATCATCTAAATGCTCACAAACCATTGCACCATGTAGATCTAAATAAACACCTTGAAGAGCTGCTAAGTTACTTTGTACTGCATCAAGAATTTCTGAACAAATTCTCTCATAAGCATCTTCAGTAACATGTGCAGATGGAGCAGCTCCCGCCCAAAGCACTGGAATTAAATCATAACCATATTCTTCTGCTTGCTTCATGAAGCCACCCAAAGGAATGTTCATTTCCTTAATGGCATCCAATTCACTGCCTCTGCTCAATGGTGGATAGCCACCACCATGAACAAACTTTTCATAATCTGCTTTTGTCGGTGCAAAAGTGTTAGTTTCATGCTGAAAACCAGCAATTAAAATACTCATATCTTCACTCCTACGCCATTGCCAACGTCGTTTTTCTGTTCATTCTGTAATATGCCAACAATAAGCTGATTGACCCTAATACCAACAATACAGCCATCACAACCCAACCTGCCATTAAAGAACCTGTCATTGATTTTGCATAACCCATTAGGATTGGGCTCACTAATCCACCCAATAAACCAATAGTGTTGATCAATGCGATGCCACCTGCCGCTGCTGTACCTTCTAAATAGTGTGATGGAATCGCCCAGAACACTGTATATGCAGCCCACATACAACCTGTTGCTAAGCTAATTGCTGCCAAAGCTAAAACAAAGTTATGACCATAAACAACTGAGATAATCAAAGCGATTGCTGCTAACCAAATTGGAATGATGCAATGCCATTTTCTTTCTTGGTTCACATCTGAGCTTTTTGCTAAGAACCACATGAAAAGTGCTGCAACCACATAAGGAATTGCTGAATAGATACCAATTGTCGTCAAACTATCAATACCGCTACTTTTGATTAAGGTTGGCAACCAGAATGCTACTGCATAGATGCCACTAATGATGCAGAAGTATGCGAATGAAATTAAATACACCCAAGGATCTTTCAATACTGATTTAAAGCCGCTGTGAGATGTCTGTTTGATATCACCAATATCTTTTGCCAATGCATCTTTTTCTGCTTGAGTTAACCACTTCGCCTTACTTGGGTGATCATCCAAATAAAAGAACACTACAAAGCCTAAGAATACTGTTGGTAAACCTTCGATCAAGAATAACCACTGCCAACCTTCCATCACTGTACTATCTTTCATCACGTCCATGATCCATGCAGATACTGGACTACCGATAATTCCGCCAATTGGACCTGCCAACATCACGATAGACATAATACGTGCCATGCGAGCACCAGAGTACCAATAGGTTAAATAGAAAATCATTCCTGGCGCGAAACCTGCTTCAAATACACCCAATAAGAAACGTAATACATAGAAGCTTGTTTCTGATTTTACAAACAACATACTTGCAGATGTTAAGCCCCATAAAACCATGATGCGGAATATGGATTTACGTGCACCAATTTTTTCTAACAATAAATTGCTAGGGATTTCAAACATTACATAGCCTAAAAAGAATATCCCTGCTGCTACACCAAAAATCTCATCCGTTAATCCCAAACTACTTTGCATTTGTAATTTTGCAAAGCCAATATTAATGCGATCCAAATACGCAAAGAAATAACATAACAATAATAATGGAATGATCCGTAAAGTTATTTTTCTGTAGGTATTTTGTATATCTACTGTTTGGATCTGATCATTTCTAGCAGATACCGTTGTCATAAGCTCCTCCTAGATGCACCATTGCATCTTAAATGTAGTTTTCACGTAGTATATGCGTGAAAATTCTTGCCCTACAATGATATTTTTTGTAGATTAGTGATGACTTAAAAGCATCATTAAGGAGCATCAATGAGTACTCAATTATCTCTTTTAAATAACAATACTGGCTTAAATGAGAAACGAATTCGATATTTTTACGCCATTATGCAAGTGGGCTCCATGCGACAAGCAGCCGATCAATTGGATGTTGAACAATCCGTCATCAGTCGCCAAATTCAGCAATTAGAAATAGATCTTGGTGTAAGCCTATTTGAGCGAAAAGCCAACCGTTTAGTACCCACAGAAGCTGCCTGGCTAATGATGACGCATGTCAAAGAACGTTTCGCACAAGAGGAAGCACTAATCTATGCGTTATCTGAACTCAATGAAGCGCGCCGTGGTCGTGTGCATTTAGTTTCAGGCGAAGGCTTCGTGCCTTACTTAGTCAACAATGTTCTCACTAAATTCTATGCTCAACGCCCCAATGTTGATTTTGCTTTAATTCTCCTGAGCATGAATGAACTAGTGCGCCACATTGTGGAAGATAAAGCTCACATCGGTTTAGCTTACATCGCTAACTTACCACCAGAAATTGAAGTATTGGCAGAAAAGCATGAACCTGTTTGCGTGATTTGCGCTAAAGATCACCCTTTAGCCAATTTGCCACAACCCATTTCTTTAAGAGAAACTCTGCCTTATTCTGTCGCCATTATGCCTTCAGGCTACGGTTTTAGACAAATGGTAGATGCTGCCGAACTGCATGAAAAAATTAAATTCAAACGTGGCTTAATCACTAACTCAGTTCGTGCATTAAAACATTTCGCTGCAAGTGGTTTGGGGATCAGCTTCATGCGTCAAGATGATGCATTATCAGAGGAAATGGCAGATAAACTCGTAGCGCTCAGAACAACCTGCCCTATTTTAGAATCTGCTAAAGCTCAGCTCATTATTCATAAAGGAAGATTACTGCCTGCAGCTGCTTTAGAACTTATCGATGTATTGATTAATTCAAAAATATTTCAAAAAACTGAGGATTAGCCACCAAATCCAGCCCAAAGCCCCAACATTCTCGTCAGTTTTGCCAATATATACATAGATAATCCGCCACCTAAACATAAACCAATCAGCCATAACCATTGGCTTTTTTTGGATTGATTTTCTTGTGTTCTGTTTTCTTTTGCTTCACTCATGTAAATTTCACCATCTATTTCACATTACTCATAAATTATAAGTGATCTCACTTTTCAAATATAGACATAATTATTTATGTTGTTAAATTGTAGTTAAAAACAATTATTAAAGTTAGTAAAAATCACATTTACATGTTAAATATCTATGCATATACATTTAAATATCAAATTTAATATATAAAACATATTTTTAAAATATATCACAATTAATTTGATAAATTTTAACCAATTGAATTTAAATTATTTTTATACAATTCAATCACTTATTTTAAAAATAATTTGACAATTTCTTGGATTCATCGATACTACAAATTAGCTCCAATTTAAATAAAGCATTACAAATGCATTATTTATACAAATCACTATAAATCCAAGATGATTGGTGCTAAATAGATCAAAAACCAAAGGAATCCGGCTTTTTATTCAAAATAAACGGCCTAAGCATAATATTGATAAAAATTAATAGGAGGACATCTATGTCACATCACATAGATCAGAATTTACATGCGTATAGCAATGATCATTTGATCATCATTGAACAAATGCCCGCTTTTAATAAAGTCGTGCGAGAGAAGCATTTATTCCTTTTTTCCATCACAGCAAGCTTCTTATTCATTTATATTCTCTTGCCTATTTTAGCCTTTCAGCCCATTTTGCAAAAACCTCTGATTGGTGCAATTACAGGTGTTTGGTTCTATTCTGCAGGCCTCTTTTTAATGACCATTATTCTTTGCACGCTTTATATTCGCCAAGCTGCTAAATTTGACAAAAAAATTGCTGATGTGATTGCAGAATATCAACAAATGAAGTTGGAGGAAGCACCATGAGTTTTATTTCAGTAAGTTTCTTCTTAGCAATCGTTGGCTTAACTCTATTTGTGACATACATCGCAGCAAAACGCATGACATCTGCTAAAGATTTCTACACAGCTGGTGGCGGTTTAACAGGCTGGCAAAATGGCTTTGCCATCGCAGGCGATTATCTCTCTGCTGCCGCATTTTTAGGCGTTTCTGGTGCAATTGCTTTGACAGGATTTGATGGTTTCTTCTTCTCCGTTGGCTATGTTGTAGCAAACCTTGTATTGCTCTATGTGATCGCTGAACCTATGAGAAATCTTGGCAAATATACATTGGCAGATATGCTGATCTCACGTTTCAATGAAAAACGTGTGCGTGGCACAGCAGCAACTGGCACAATCATCATTGTGATTTTATATATGATTGCGCAATTAGTCGGCGCTGGTGCTTTGATCAAATTATTGTTTGGCATCGATTATTGGATAGCAGTATTGATTGTCGGCATTATGATGACAACGTATGTTTTGTTTGGTGGGATGACGGCAACTTCATGGGTTCAGATCATTAAAGCAGCACTTTTACTCTTTGGTACAGGTTTATTAGCAGGTTTGGTGTTCAGTAAATTTGGCTATTCCATCACACACATGTTCAATACAATTGCCCAAGATGATGGCGAAAAATTCTTAATCCCTGGCATAAAATATTCAAGCTCCATTGATTCAGTTTCCATGATGATGGCTTTAGTTTTAGGCACATCGGGTTTACCACATATTTTGATGCGATTCTTTACGGTAAAAGATGCTAAAACTGCACGCTCATCCATTTCATGGGCAACATGGATCACCACAATTTTCTTCTCCTTAACAATTTTCTTAGGCTTTGGTGCATTACAATTTGTCGGCATTGAAAATATTTTGGCTGAAAGTAAAGCCGGCAATACAGCGGCACCATTATTGGCAAAATATTTGGGTGGTGAAGTATTAATGTCATTCATCAGCGCTGTTGCGTTCGCAACAATCTTAGCTGTTGTTTCAGGCTTAGTATTAACAGGCGCATCTGCTATTTCCCATGATATTTATGGGCAAATCATTAAAGATGGCAAATTAAGCTCAGGGCAAGAAGTTGCAGCTGCTCGCTTAGGTTCCATTGGCATTGCAATTTTATCTATCATTTTGGCACTCTTTGCACAGAACTTAAATGTATCCTTTTTAGTATCATTTGCCTTCTGTATTGGCGCTTCTGCCAACTTGCCTGTAATTCTCTACACCATTTATTGGAAGAACTTTAACTCAACAGGTGCTGTTGCATCCATTGCAACGGGCGTGATTTCTTGCTTAATTTTTGGTGCAATGGGGCCAAATCTTTGGTCAGAAACTGGCAATGCTATTTTTGTTGGCAAACCTTTAGTTGACTTAGCTGTACCTGCCATCATCACAATTCCTTTAGGATTTTTAGCAGGTTACGTCGGATCAATGATCGGTGCGAAGAAACATAATACGGCTGAATCTGCTATTCTCTATCAAACGATACGAGTGAAAGCGAACACAGGATTAATGCTTGGCTAAAAATTAAACACATTAATGCTTGACGAACTCATTAATGTTGCCTATAATTCTCAGCTCTTACAGTCACTGACTTAAGTAATTGGGCTATAGCCAAGCGGTAAGGCAGCGGGTTTTGATCCCGCCATTCCTAGGTTCGATCCCTAGTAGCCCAGCCAAATTAAAAGCGATTAACATTGATTTGTTAATCGCTTTTTTCATATCTGTGATTTAAATATATCTAGGCATCACTTATTTGGAGTAATGCCAGTGATTTTTCTTAAATATCACAATTAAAATGACATTCTTATCGCTAAAGCAGCCAATGTGATCAATAAAATTGGCGTTGTGAGCACAATGCCCACTTTGAAATAATATCCCCACGTAATTTTTAAATTCTTCTGTGATAACACATGCAGCCATAACAACGTTGCTAAACTACCAATCGGTGTAATTTTTGGCCCTAAATCACTGCCAATCACATTCGCATAAACCATTGCCTCTTGCGTTACACCTGTTGCCGTACTTGCATCAATGGATAATACGCCTACTAAAACCGTTGGCATATTATTCATAATGGAGGATAAAAATGCCGCCAAAGCACCTGTGCCAAATGTTGCCGCCCAAATACCTTGATCCGCAAAGGCATTCAGTAAGCTTGTAATATAATCTGTTAACCCAGCATTGCGTAAGCCAAAGACTACTAAATACATGCCCAATGAGAAAATAACAATCTGCCACGGTGCACCGATCACAACTTTCTTTAAATCAACAACTTTTCCACGATGAGCAATCACCATTAAAATCAATGCGCCAATCCCTGCAATTAAACTTACTGGAATATTTAAAACATCCGATGCGAAAAAACCAATCAGTAAAAATAACAAAATAAGCCAACCTGCCATGAATGTCTTTTTATCTGCGATTGCACTCTTAGGCTGTGGCAAATCAGCTGGCAAATAATTCAATTGAATGTCTTTCCTAAAATAGAGATACAACACAGTCAATGTCGCTAAAATCGATACAATATTCACAGGCACCATAATGGATGCATAACGACCAAAGCTGATATCAAAATAATCAGCAGATACAATGTTCACTAAGTTTGAAACAATCAATGGCAAGCTTGCAGTATCTGCAATGGATCCTGCTGCCATCACAAATGCTAAGGTTGTTGCCCTGCTCGCACCTAATGATAAAAGCATCGCCATCACAATCGGCGTCATAATCAATGCGGCACCATCATTAGCGAAGAATGCCGCAACCAAAGCACCCAACAAAATCAAATAGACAAATAGTCTTTGGCTACTGCCATTACCAAATCGTGCAATATACAGTGCAGACCATTTAAAAAAACCTGCTTCATCTAAAATTAAACTGATGATAATAACCGCAATAAACGTCAAAGTTGCATTCCAAATGATTCCCCAAACGACAGGAATATCCTGTAACTGAATCACACCACAAATCAATGCAACAATTGCTCCCATTGAAGCACTCCAACCAATGCCTAAGCCTTTTGGTTGCCATATCACCAAGATCAGCGTTGCGATAAATATTAATAAAGCCAATAACATATTGTTTCCCTTTCTCCTATCTCTATTCAATCAACTTAATAAATCTCGCTCCCTGCGGGAGCGATAATTATATTTAAACCGTATATAGCTAAATCAATTCATTTTAATATTTCAACTAATATTGAAATATAAGTTATAAAAAATATTCACATAGATCCCTACATGAATATTCGCTAGCTAAGATTTTTTAAAGCACTGCTCAGGCTGCCCATCACAACATTCTGCCGTTAAAAAATTGATCAAAAACTGCATCTGATCAACTTTAGCTTTGTACCGTAAAAATCGCCCTTCTTGTGTCACATCGATCATATCTGCATGCACCAATGCTTTAAGATGAAATGATAAATTTGTATTAGGTAATTCCAGTGCTTCTGCGATTTCCCCTGCAACTAATCCTGAATCCGCGTACTTTATCAATAAGCGAAAGATATCCAACCTAATTTCAGAGGACAGTGATTCAAACATTTTAACCGCTAATTTCTTATCCATAATTCAATATTTCAATTAATCTTGAAATGATCATAAACCAGAAAAAGATTGAATACAATATGATCCTAAATATTCTTAAACCAATCAGATAAATGATCTAGCAAACAGCGCAATGCTTGTGGCATATGTTCTCGGCTACTATAAACCGCATAAATGGTTAAAGGTTTCGGTTGATAATCGGGCAACAACTGAATAAGAGAACCATCCTTTAATTGATTACGAACACTTGAATATGGCAACATCGCAATACCTGCGCCTTCTATCGTTGCTTGCGTTAAGAACGTGGATTCATTGGATTTTAATTGCCCTTTTACCGCAACAGAATAAACTTTGCCATCATGATCAAAGCACCATTCGTTTTGCCCAAAGTAACGATAAACTAAGCAATTGTGCAGTAACAAATCATCAGGCTCATTCGGCAAAGTTTGATTCTGCAAATATTTAGGCGATGCACAAATCACTGAATGGCAAATACCTAGGCGCTTTGCAATTAATTGCGGTTCCAATTCATCTGTAATACGAATCGCTAGATCAATACTATCTTCAATCAAATTTACCGTTTGATTGCTGATGCGCACATCAATCTCAATCTTGGGATATTGCGCTAAAAATGGCACCAATGCTTTTGCCAATTCATCATAAGCAATGGAATGTGGGCAACTTATCCTCAAACTTCCAAAAGGAGAATCGCTTTGATCTTGGCCTAACATTGGCAGGCGATTGGCGATATTATTCAACTTTTGTGCTTCCTGATAAATCATTTCACCTGCGGAAGTTAAGCTCAATCGCCGAGTTGTACGATGCAATAATTGCGCGCCTGCCCAATCTTCCATTTCAGCCAAATATCTCGTCACCATCGCACGCGACATATCTAATTTATCAGAGGCAGCACTCAAACTGCCCTGCTCTACAATCGTAATAAAAACTTCTGTCGCTTTAATTCTATCCATTGATTTGTCCGATTAATGCAATAGTTAATTGCTTTAAGTGCTATTTATCATCTCATTATTGCAGATTATTATACCAATCATCCAATCTATAGTAATTAACACAAAGGAAAAATTGTGAAACTTTCAAAACTTATTACCACGACATTATTGATGACAAGCTTGGTATTTTCAGCACAAGCAAACACACTCAACATTGAAACTTATAATCCTAAAACTACTAGTATTTTCCCTGTGACTTCAAGCTTAATTACTGGGGAAAATGAAGCAATCTTAGTGGATGCCCAATTTCACAAAAAAGATGCAGAAAAGTTAGTACAACTCATTCAAGATAGCCATAAAAAGCTCACAACGATCTACATTAGCCATTCTGACCCTGATTATTATTTTGGTTTAGAAACAATTGCCAAAGCTTTTCCTGAAGCTAAAATTGTCGCAACACAGGCAACCCTGAATGCAATTGAATCCACTAAAGATGGCAAATTAGCTTATTGGGGGCCAATCTTAAAAGAAGGTGCACCACAAACTGTGATTTTACCCAATGCATTGGCTGAGGATTCATTAACGTTAGAAGGTGAAATAATCCAAATCAAAGGATTGGATGGCAAAGCACCTGAGCGTTCCTTTTTATGGATTCCAAGCATTAAAACAGTGATGGGCGGTGTTGTTGTATCAGATAATATCCATGTTTGGATTGCAGATACACAAACAACAGAATCACAAGATGCTTGGCTGGAAACTTTAGACCTCATTCAATCATTACAGCCTGAAACTGTGATTCCTGGACATTTCGTTGGAGATTCAGCTTTGAACTTAGATTCTGTACGATTCACAGAACAATATCTTACAGATTTTAGAGCAGCTAGCGATACAACGAAAAACTCTCAAGAACTCATCGCTAAAATGAAAACACTCTATCCAAATCTAGCAGAAGAATCGAGCTTAGAAATGAGTGCACAAGTGATTAAAGGTGAAATGGCTTGGCCACAATAAATCACCTATAATTTCACTCATAAAAAAGCCATCAATGAATTAACTTGATGGTTTTTTGTTATTTAAAAATAGATACTAAAAACTTAATAAAGATGCAAAAGTGATGTTACCCATGCGAACACTTGCTGTCATTCCTGTTGCAATGTGCATATCTTTTGGCAAATCATTAATCTTAATGCGCACAGGAATGCGTTGTGCTAAGCGAACCCAGTTATAAGTTGGTGTGACATTCGCAAGGAGTTTTTCATCCGTTGTGGAGCTTTGATCTGTAATCCCGTAGCTGATGCTTTCAATGCTGCCTTCTAGTTCAACATCACCGCTCATGAGCTTAATAGCAACAGGCATTCCTACAGCAATTTTGGTTAATTTAGTTTCTTCTAAATATGCTTGAATATAAAAAGAATCATCCGCAATGATCGCTAAAATTGATTCACCCAAACGCACATAGTTCCCTTCTGTTAATTGTAAGTTAGAAACAATGCCAGATTTCGGTGCTCGGATAGCGCTACGCTCTAAGTCAATTTGGGCATGTTTTGCATTGGCTTTAGCCTCTTCCAATTCTGCACGCACAATCGCCATTTCACTTTTAATGTTCGAGCGCACTTCTTCACTGATAATATGCCCATCCAAAGACATTCTGCGCTGTGCTTCTTGCTCTTTTAGACTCAATTGTTCTTCTTTAATAGAAAGCTGTGCCAATGCTTTATCCAAAGCTGCTTGATAACGTTCAGGATTAATTTTCAGCAAAATGTCATCTTTCTCAACATGCTGATTATCCTTGATCAATAATTCTGTAATGTAGCCTGAAACATCCGTTGTTAATGTAATCACATTGGCACGAATGCGTGCATCACGCGTCCAAGGCGATAACATGTAATAATTCCATACAATTTTAAATAGCACCAAAGCGATGAATACAGTCAGTAATGTGACTGAATATTTCTGTAAAAAAGGTTTCACAATAATTCCTAGAGTTAAAGCGGGCTGAGCAAAGTGATGATTGAAAAAATAATGACATAAAGTGCAACAATGAAGAGCATTTCGTGCCAAATAAAACGGGATAATTTGTAGCGATGAATCATGTATCTCACGCCGTATGTGATTGGCAATGCAAACAGCGCATACAATAAAAGTGGACTGAGATACACACTAGCGATTGAAACTTCGTGAATTTCCATTCTTTCTCTCTTTTTCGTTGAGTTGGCACCAATTGCCCCAAATGTATTGAATTTGGCGTGTTGCGGATTGCAAAGTCATCACTTTTTTCGCGCTACTGATGTATAAAATTTGTCGATCCAATCGCTGTGTTGCCGCTTCTAAAGTATCGAAACTGCATCGCCTTGGTTGAGCTTTTAAAACTCTTGTCAGCGTTTCAAAATAGATAGAAGCTTCAACATTCAATTCAGGATAATGCTTTAACATGCTTCTTAAAAAGAAGATTTCATCACCCAAATCCAACGCAACGATCGCATTTTGCCAGCCATATTTCGTGTGCTTTTCGATCACATCTTTATGCTTAGCAAGCAGAATCAAACGATCCGCCATGCGTGCATTGAACCAAGTATCAGAGTTATTCAATGGGCGATAAATCAAGCGAATCAAATCCTGCTGAATTAGCTTCTTCATGATTTTGCCATGCCAATATGGTACATCAATCGTAATTAACTGCGTTGCCAATGCCGCAATCGCCGTACCCATTAATAAACCAATGGACTTATTTAACAGTAACTCTGCGGATTCTCGTACATAGTTATCGGGTTGCATGAACATGAAAAATACAATCGGCAATGCTGAATAACAAGAATATTTCGGTGCTAATGCCATCATGGAGAAAATAAATACAGGGACACTCATCACCAAAAATAACAACCAAACTTGGTTAGCATGCGGCAGAATATAGACACAAATAATCAAGCCCACAATTACTGCATAAATGGAGCCATAGAAGTACGTTTTCACCACAACATCTGCATTTTCTCGGTTAGCAAATAAGCTACAAATGATCGCACTGACTGCCAATGGAATCGTAGCTTGAGCAAGCGACCAATCGCACACAATCCAAAGCACAACTGTTGCGACAAATGCCAAAGATGCACGCAAGCCAAATAAAATACCCAAGGTATAATTTCGATGCTGAGATAATGATTTCTCATTCATCAATTTAATGGGCAAACCTTTTCGTGCGCTGTGCAAAAATCGGCGCGCACGTAAAGCATGTTTCAGCAATAACTGAATACGATGCAAAGTGATATTCACAGATTGCGAATAAGTAATAGTTTCATCCGCAATATACACATCCAATAATTTTAAAACTTTAGTTATATTTGCTCTTCGGCCATGCTCTAAAGCAATGATTGTTTCATCAATCCAAGGTGTGATAATGTCCCAATCTTTGGGCGTTAAACCTTGTTTATCACGATAAATACTGCGCGCTAAACTTAGCACACTTAAAATATGTTGGCTCATGCCCAAAATGGCATTCGCACTATTTTGCCCTTTATGCCCTTCAAACGCTGCATGTTCGCGCTGTGCATCCACCGCCATAATATTGGATAAGCTCTGCAAAAACGTATCATTGAACTGCTCACCACGCATACTTTTAATGGCCGTACTGAAACCTAAATGAATGGTTTGATCTGCATCTTGTATCAACACATCATGAGTATTAATCGGCCAAATGATGGCAAATACAATGGATGAAACCACAATGCCGATACAGCTTTCTATACAGCGGGATGATGCATAATCAAACACAGAAATGGGTGAGCCAATATTGGGCACTAAAATGATCGTGACTGTGATGCCAATCATCACAAAAGCATACGACCAAGGGCTTCGAATAATGGAAGCAAATGCTACAGAAGCCGTTAAAATTATGGCAATCACAGATAAAAATAGCAAAGGCACTTGCGATAATGTACCCATAATAATAATGGAAATCACCGTGCCAACTAAAGTACCAATTAAACGTGCAACGCCTTTACTCATCACCATGCCAGCTTGTGGTTGTGCCACAATTAATGCCGTCATCGCTGACCAATAAGGCTGATCTAAATCGAGTAAAAATGCAATATACAATGAGAAAAGCGCCGAAAATGTTGCCTTAGATGCAAATTTTAATGCTTTAACTGAAGGGAAATAACTATGCTGAAACAGCGTGTCCATGGGATATGGCTAGAGTAAAAAATGCTAATTCTATATTAAAATTTTCTGCCTTGTGGAATATTTTAAAGATAGAATAAAAATCAATGCACTGCATTGATTTTCAGACTTGATATTGATAATTTCGCAGTTTTACGCCGCAGAATTTAAAAACCAACCCGCAATACTTTCTCTCACTGTATTGGTTGGCAAAACTTCATGAGGAAATTGCTCTGACATAAAAAAGATCATGCGCCCTGCTTTCGGTGATAATTCCAATAATTTTGTATCTTCACGATCATAAACGACTAATTCACCACCATCACCCGCTTGCCAATCTTCATTCATATATAAAACCGTTGTCACTTTACGGCGACTTTTAGATTGCGGATTATCTAAATGCTTTTGATAAAAAGCCCCTGGCTTATAACGGCAAAAATGCGTTTCAAAATCACGCAAACCTAAATATAAACCTGCATTCAATTCCTGACGCACATCTTCCATTTTATCGAAATAATGTTTAACAGGATCATCCATCTCATAATCTAACCATAAAGTCACATCGCCACGCACATTAGCATTGAGTTGTAGCGATCCACCATTGCCAATTTTAGCTTCTTGCAATGTATCTGGAATGCAATCTTTAATGGAATGAATCTCTGAAGTATTTAAAAAATCATCCCAAACGTACCAGCCGGAAGTCGTCAAGGAATCTAAAAGGTTATTTATTGTCATTTTGGTAGAGATATCATATAGATGTGGATACCTTTTATACTAATAAAACGACGATAAATAAAATTTAAAACTTTAATTATATTCTCATAAAAAAAAGCGCCAAAATAAGCGCTTTTTTCGTTACATTCCCACTAGATTACGACGCCTAATCCCATTGTATCTGGAAGCTTAACATCCTCACCTTGATAAATAATTCCTCTCGGTGATTCTGTTAGCCACAAAGGTGCATCAAAGTCACAATACAGAACATTCGGATGGCTTGCCGCAAAGTGTGCTGCTGCGGTTACTGAAATAGATGATTCCATCATCGAACCAATCATACATTCCACACCATGCAATGCACCTAAATCAGCAATTTTAATCGCTTCACCAATGCCACCACATTTCAGCAATTTAATGTTCAATAGATCTACACAGCGATCCTTCAACAATGCAAATGCATCTTGTGGTGAAAATACGCTTTCATCCGCCATGATTTTCATGTTCACATGATCTGTCACATATTTCATGCCTTCGAAATCTTTCGCATGAACAGGCTGTTCCACCCAATCAATATTGAAAGCTAAGCGCTCCAACTCATGAATCACACGAATCGCATCTTTCGCTTTCCAACCTTGGTTGGCATCTAATCGCAAACGAATATGTGAAGGAATTGCATCCACAATCGTAGAAATGCGTTCGATATCTTTATCTGGTGCATTGCCCACTTTGATCTTTAATGCAGAAAAGCCTTGTGCCACAGCATCCATCGCCGCTTGCTTCATCACAATCGGATCATCCAAGCCAATTGTCATGCAAGTTGTGAGTGGCTTATTACCACCCAAAACTGCATACAATGGTTGATTGAGCCATTTGGCAAAGAGATCATGTAAAGCAATATCAATCGCCGCTTTTGCACTGCTATTATTGATGCAAGATTTCTGAACCTTTAACAACAATACATTCAAGTTACGCGCATCTTGATTCAATAAAGCATTCGTAATTGGCCCTTCCAATGCTGCGACAATACTTTCTTTGCTATCGCCAGTGATTACCCAAGTTGGCACAGTTGCACCGATGCCAATTAAACCATTATCTACATGAACTTTGACAAGGATATTTTCAATTTCATATGCCGTTCTCAACGCTGTTTTAAACGGCACACGCAATAGACATAACTCAGTGGCAACTTCAATTTTAACAATTTTCATAGCAAGCCTTTAGATCATCGACAACAATTGGCCAATCAATAAACCAAAGTATGTGCCTAAGAATGAGCCCATCAATGCCATTAAAATACCAATTGGGATTAATGATTTATGGTAGCTTGCTGCCAACATTGGCGCAGAAGCCATACCGCCGATGTTTGCTAAACTCGCAACACCTAAAGTAAATAAGTCATAACGGAAGATTTTGCCTAAAAGTACCATCACAACTAAATGAATCAATAGAATCAAGAAACCTGCCACTAAGTAGATTGGCGCTTGCGTTAAACTGCTGAAATCAGAGCGTGAAGCAATCAAAGCAATGATCACATACAACATTACATTGGAGATTTCCATTGAACCCGAGATTCTAGAAACTGGCGTTACAGCCAAAATCAAACCAATGAAAGATGCGATCATAATCGTCCAAGTCATGCCGTTAATCACATCACCAACCACTGGCAAAATGCGACCTAACCATAAACATACTGCTGAAACACTTAAGCCAATCGCCAATAGATATAAAATATTGTGGAATGTGATTGGTTTTTCTTTCTCTTCTTCTAACTCTAATTTTGCTGCTGAATCGCCCAAAACATCTGGTGCTTTTGTCCATTTATTGAATTTTGGTGCAAATGGAATCAACCAGAACATGAACATTACCCAAACTGCATAGTTGATTGTATCCATCATCAAGATATAGCCGAATAAGTTTTCAGGCACTTGTAAAATATCTTGCAATGCAACCATGTTGGCAGATCCGCCCGTCCAGCTACCTGCTAATGCACCAAATGCTCTCCATGTGCCATCAATGAAGAAACCTTGCAATGCCATATAAACAACAACAAATGCAACAAAAATACTCACAACTGCACACGAGAATGCTAACAACATGCGAGGGCCTAATTTGATGATGCTACGCACATCACACTTCAATAACATCAATACCAACATTGCTGGCAATAATGCACCACGCACAGATGAATAAGCACCACTGATTTCAGCATTATTGGCAAATAAACCTGCTGTGTTCATCATAGCTGCCACCACGTAAACTAAAACAATTGCAGGCACAAATGTTAGTATTTTACGTTGATGCGTAAACTGCTGTAACGCAGTCATTGCAGCGGCTAAACACACCAGAACTGCAACATAAGAAAAGCCATTTTCAATCATAATTTCCTCCTAATAACCTTTATTTTTTATAAAAAAAACGGCCAAAACCCAATGATTCAAATCAAAAAGACTTGAAACATCTGATTTTGGCCGGATTTTATTTATTCAGTATAAATAAAGCTGCTCAAAAAGTTACTTAGATTCGCTTTGCATTATTTGCTGGTATTTCTTTTGCGCATCTTTCAATGCAACACCAAATGCCTTTTGCGAGGATCCAAAATAACGTGTGTTAATGCAATCAATGACATCGGGGCTCAATACATTTTTACCAATCAATAGACTTTTGACAAAGCTATTGGTTAAACTTAAAGTTGCAGAGCATTCGACATCGACAATGATGGCAGTTTTTCTATCCACAACGATTCCGACAAAAAAGGCTTTGTACACTTCCATAATTGGGTTGTTCTGCGGTGATTTCGCATCCCCAACAATATAGATAGTTGTATCCTCAAAATGCATGATGAAGCCTTCTTGGTGAAATGTTGTATCCAATAATTAACTTATATCTAAGCTAATTTCCTTGGAATATAGCATTCAATGTTTTAATCAACAAGTAGTATTTACATTCAGATATCCATGAGTTTAATCAAAATATCATTAACTCATTGAAATAATAAAATGATTCATATCATAAAAACCTACAATGTAACAACAATCAAGCCTTTTTATGATTCAAAGAAGATAGAAGTTACGTCTGAATCTAAAACTGATGCATCAACTTGTTCTACAGATTGATCAGGTTTAAATAGATAAATTGCATCAGATAACCTAATCGCTTGCTCCAAACTATGAGAAACCATCACAATGGTATATCTATCTTTAATGGATACTAAAAGTTCTTCAATGTGTTGAGTTGCAACAAAATCTAATAAGCTTGTGGGTTCATCCAATAATAAAATTTCTGGTTTTAAAGCCAATATACGTGCTAAACATAAACGCTGTTGTTGCCCGCCTGATAAAGTATCTGCTGAATCTTTTAAGCGGCTTTTCACTTCACCCCACAAGCCAACTTCCTTTAATGCTCTTTCAACTTCATCTTGTATATTTGCCTTAGATAAATCTGTTAATAGCTTTAAAGGGTTAGCAATGTTTTTCTCAATGCTCATGGGCAAAATATGTGGTGTTTGAAATAACATCCCAACTTTCTGGCGCAATAAATTCACATCAGTGTTGAATTTAAAAATGGAGGATAATCCATAGCCATAATCAACTGTAATATCACCTTGAAGCTTAATTTCAGGATAGAGATCAATCAAACGATTCAATGATCGTAAAAATGTTGTTTTACCACAACCAGATCGACCAATAAACGTTGTAATTGAATGCTTAGGAATCGTGATAGATACATTATTAAAGATCTTACGACCTTCAATTGTTGCACTGAGATTATGTGTCATGATTTGTTGATTTTGCATGATGAAGTCAACCTTTATACATGTTTAGCACTCTGCCAATAACTGCGATACCACCATTCTATCAAGCTTGCGAGCACAAAAAGAAATACTGATAAAAGCAATAATACAATTGCTGCACCAAAACCTTGAGAAAGCTCTAGCTGGCTTTGGTACTCAGCAGAAACTATGTAAATATGAAATGGCAATGCTTCAAATTTATCAAAAACCGTTGCAGGCAACCCACTATTTGCGACAACACCTGTCAACATGATCACAGCAGTATCTTCAGCTGCTCTACCAATGGCTAAAATAATACCACTTAAAATGCTACGGCTGGCTAATGATAAATAAAATGATCTAATGATCTGATGTTGAGATAATCCTAATGATACCAAGGCAACTCGAATAGCATTAGGAATATTTTCAATCGCCTCTTGCGTACTGATAATGATCACTGGTAACACTAAAATTGCCAAACAACATGCTGATAAAATCAAGTTTGTATTAGCGTCAGGTGAAATCCATTGACGCATTAATAAAATAATTAAAAAACCAAATAATCCCATGACAATGGAAGGAATCCCTGCCAATACATTAATAATCGTCAATATATTTTTCTTAAAAGTTGGTGATGCATAACATGCCAAAAACAGGCCGCAACCAATACCCGGGATTGCAGCAATCAGCATAGTTAATATCACTAAACTCAATGTTCCCATCATTGCTGGCCAAATACCATCCCAAACTGGCATTTTATCAATGATGACTTCTTTCCATGTCAAATCACCAATGAACAATGAGCTGTTAAGCGCACCATAGCCACGATAAAATAGGTAGCCCAGTAAATATATAATGATGAATAAAAGCAGAATCACAATGCCATGGCAAATAAGTTCTAAGCTTTTTTGTTTAATTTTATGGTATTTCATCGTGATAAGTGGCTCAGTATTTTCTGTGAAATTAAACGAATGGAAACACTAATCAGCAATAACAACAATCCTGCCACAAACAATGAATTATATGCAGCACCGCCAACTTCGTTTGCCGTCACTAAAGCCATATGCGCTGTTAGAGTTCTCAAATTATCCGATAAACCTGATGGAATATGAATGGCATTACCAGCCAACATCAATGGCAATAATGTGTCTCCCATTGCGCGCCCCATTCCCAATAATATTGCAGCAATCATTGTTTGATAAGAAGTAGGTAAAACAAGATGACATAAAATTTCAAAGGGAGTTAAACCCAATGCTGTACCACATAATTGCATGCGCTTAAATTGTGCTTCAAATCCTGTTAGTAGGATAAATACCATCGTTGGTAAGATTAATAATGCAACCATAATAGAAGCTGTTAACCAACTTAATCCCGACCCACCTAAACCATTTCTAATGATTGGCGTTAATAGAAAAATGGCAATGAATCCATACACAACCGTAGGAATCGATGCCATAATTCTGATTAAATATAAAATAATTAAGCAAGGAAAACCTTTGCCTAACCCAACCAACCATAAAGTTGTAACTAAAGCGATGGGTGTTGCAAAAATCAATGCCAGAAATGATACCAAGCAAGTGCCAATGAATATTGCCAAAATACCATATTCATTATTCTTAGGATTCCACGCCAATTGCAAGGAATTCAATAAGCCATCATTGATTAATACAGGTACTGCAAAACCAATGATGGCAATAAAAAGTAATCCAATTGAAATAAGCACTAACAATGTAGAACTATAAATAATGCTTTTTGTTAGCCAATCGTAAAACTTTAAATGTTTCATAAAAAATTAAGGTTTTTGTGCCACAGGAATATAGCCTGCTGATTCAATAATTTTTGCACCATCTTCTGTAAAAATATAATCAATGAAAGATTTAACAATACCTTTTGGTTCACCCTTTGTATTCATATAGAGTAAACGCGTGATTTTATAATCGCCATTAGATGCATTCGCTTGTGATGGCACCATACCATCTAAAACAACCCCTTTAATTTCATCATTTAAGTGACCAATACCAATATAACCAATGCTATTCTGATCTTGTGCAATCGCTGATTTCATTGCACCATTTGAATTAATGATATTAGCTGATGCACTTGTTTCACCTTTATCAATCGCTAATTCTTCAAATGTATCGCGCGTACCACTGCCATCTTCACGTGCATAGATCGTAATTTTTGCATCACTACCACCCAATGTTTTCCAGTTATCAATTTCACCCGCGTAGATTTTCTTTAAATCAGCCGTTGAAATTTCAGCAACATTATTTTCTGGGTTCACAACAACGGCAACACCATCAATCGCAAAAGGAAAAGAAACTAAACCATACTTATCAACTTCGCTATCCTTCAATGCTCGACCAGTATTACCAATTTCAACTAAGCCCTCACCGACTTTTTGTACACCCACACCAGAGCCACCACCAGTTACAGTAATTTTTATCTTAGGATTAACTTTCATAATATTTTGGGCTGCCTGCTTCATCACAGGGATATGTGCTGTACCACCTGCAATATCTATTCTACCTGTTCCACTTTTAAACTCATCTAAATTGGCTGCTGATGCTGTAAAGCCCAACATTAATGCTGTTGATAGTAATAGTTTATTCATTGTTTTATCCTTTTATTAATGATCCATCCAACTGATTATAAACATTAACATAATCAAAATATTTAATAATGATATAAATTAATAACCTAATTTAAAATTCTGCTTTCAGTGGATAATCTTCAGGAATATTGTATTGCTGCATCTTTTCATCAAATGTCATGATGAAGGACTGATCTTTAAATTCAGTACCAATATAATGACCATTCAACGTGATTTTAATGTCATACATTTTTTGCTGATCATTTGTGATAAATTCATAGCTGCCTTCTATCATATCGCTGAGATCAGCATGATCTCCACCTGCGTAATGCTCACTATCATCATAGAAAGTTGGGATATATGAATCAAAAATTTTGCCATTATGATCACCCACAATCATGATGCCACCTTGAGAAACGCCTTGTGCTGTATCACCTGTTTCTGTCACAAAGCCATAACTATTGAACCCAATTTTACGAAATTGATAATCAACAGGTGCATAACCAGATGAACCTGCATCAATGAATAGTTCTTGTGCAATCACATTGCTCTCAAACCCTTCGCCATTATCTTCAATGATTAAGCCAATATTGCCCTGTAAGACATGTGCTTTTTCAAAGTTATCACCTACGGCTAAATAATAAGTTTTATAATGCCCTTCTTGCTCTTCATTTGGCACAGCTTCATTGGCATACAACGATACACAATATTGGCTTGTGCCATTTTCGGTCTCTTTGGTGGCAAAGTAACATAACTCAGATTCAGAATATTCTTTATAAGCCTCTTTCATCACATCTGTTTTGGCAGATGCTAGTGGTATTGCTAGCATTAATCCTAAAATTGCATATTTTTTCATTTTAACCATTCCAATAGAATTTCTATGTTATGTAATTGTATAGAATGGCAACTCAATTAACTACTAGTGCACAATACAAATAATGCTTGTGAGAACCCATGGATGCTGATATAGAGTTATAAGTTTCAAAAAAAATGTATAACTAATTGGGAGGAATCATGTTGGCGAAAAAAGTACTATTAGCCTCAATCATTACATTGAGTTTAACAACTGCAAATGCGCGTCCATTGAGTGAAATTGAAACATCTGGCATTTTAAAAGTTGGTGTTCCTGGTGATTATGCGCCGTTAGCTTTTTATAAAAATGACGTGCTTGTGGGCTACGATATTGATGTTGCAACAGCATTAGCCAAAGACTGGAATCTTAAACTAGAGTTTGTTGCAACTAGCTGGCCAACTTTATCTGAGGATTTAGAAGCAGATAAATTCGACATTGCCATGGGAGGAATATCCTTCACACAGGATCGTAATGATCGCTTCCTATTAACCAAACCACTCATTCCAGATGGCAAAGTTGCAATGACACAATGTGAGAAAGCACCAAATTTAAAAACTGTAGAAGCCATCAATCAGCCTTCTACAGTTGTTGCCGTCAATCCTGGTGGTACTAATGAGCGCTTTGTGAATGCTCATCTAGATAAAGCAACGATTGTACGCACACCAAATAACATCGAAAATATTCAAATGGTTCGTGAAAAGACGGCAGATATGATCATCACAGATATGATCGAGGGTAATTACTATCATCACAATGAACCTGCAAACTTCTGTGTTGCCAATGACAAGCCATTTGAAGGCACTGAAAACTCACAAATTTACATGAGCCAAAAATGTAATGTGGAATTAGTGGAGAAACTAAATGGTTGGTTAATCCTGAATAATTTAGCGAGCATTGCAGATCAATGGGGCATTCAGCTTAATAAAGAATAATGGCCTTATTCACGCCATAAAAACAAAACTTTGGTGCGAATGAAAACACCAAAGTTTTTATATTATATAAAGATTAATTAATCTTTATTTCTTCACAAACATCTCTTTCACAAAATCAACTTCGCCTGTTTCTACTTTATAGAAAGCACCCACGATACCGATTTCGCCACTTTCATACATATCTTTTAAAACTGGGCTTTTTTCTAAAATATGGTCAATTGTGTATTCAACGTTATGGAAAGCCACCATATCCACTGCTTCTTTAGATTTAATATCCAAGTCCTTATGATTTGCTTTCACATGATCAATGGATGGCTGAATTTTCGCTAAAAGGTTCGTTAAATGTCCTAATTCCTTACAATGGCAAGCGCCTGTAATCGCACCACAATGAGAATGGCCTAAAACCATAATCAGTTTAGAACCTGCTAATTTACATGCAAATTCCATCGAGCCAATGATATCTTCATTCAAAACATTACCTGCGATACGCGCACTGAAAATATCACCCAAGCCTTGGTCAAAGATCAATTCAGCAGAGGTTCGACTATCAATACAGCTCAAAATGATCGCAAAAGGAAACTGCCCTTCTTTCGTTTCATTCACTTGTTCAAGCAAGTTGCTATGTGCTTTTAAGTTTGCCACAAAGCGTTTATTGCCTTCTTTCAAAAATGACAGCGCCAATTCTGGTGTTAAAGACTTCTGATCTTCGATGTTATGTAATCTCATTGTTTAACTTCCAAATGATGGTAAAGAATTAGACAATTTACTCCGATTTTGCCAAAAATGGAGAGAATGAAAAATATTAATCCAAAAGCTGTATATACAGCTTGACGAAATTAACACTGATAAATTACATATCATTTAAGATCAATTGCTTGATTTTAACGGCTTTCTCAAAGTGATCGAGCTTGTGTGTTTTGATCCACCAAGTGGCAGCTTCCATCAATAATTCAGGATCATCATTTTTGTTTTTAAAAAATGCATAGAAAGACAAACCAACATTGTCGCCTTTCTTTTCAATTTTCTCATCACAACCTGCGATGAATCGTTGTTTTAGTGAATCTCTCATTAATTTTTTACTCTCAATGGCAATATATCTTCCACGATCATTTGCGTATAAGCCTCTTTCACTGCTTTATTGTATCTAAGCTTGCTCACAGGATTTTCAGTGCTGGATTTATATTGATCAAAATTGCTTGTTTTTCTTAAATCATCTTCACCAATTTGTGCTTCATCCATTTTGCTTGGATTGTAGTTATCTACAATAAATCTTAACTCATCCTCTTGAACAGCCCATTTTTGTGCAAAATTTTTCACTAAATGATCAATCGTACTCGTGATCATATCATTCAGTAATTCATTGATATTTTTACCACGATATGTATTAGGATTTTTTTGAATACCTTGCCACAATTGTGCCATTAATCCTGCAAGTTTTGCATTTTCTATGCGTAAACGATCAATATAATCTGTGACTTCTTGTGATTTCACACTGTTTTCAAATTGAAATTCTGCTGCTTTAGTTTCTAATGGCAAGAAGCGCTGAATCAAAGACAAAATATAGTGATAGTTAATTTCATCACTATGATGCGTTTGTAGATCATATTCAATATCTAACGGTTCAATTTCAGGATCATCATTGGCAACTGCACGTAGCTCTTCTAGTACATTTTTATACTTGCCGTGATATTCCTCCATTTCATCATTCTGAATACCAAAAACTTCTTCGAGCATTTCAGGCTGATATTCATAATAACTCTTAATTGCAGTCATCGCTTTATCCAATTCTTGAAAAGCTTTGGCAAACATGCGCTTTTCTTCCACCAATAATTCATCAATGACTTCAGAGGTTTCAGAAATATTCTTCAAGGCTGTGAATGCTTCTGCTAAATTTTCTGCGGCTTCCTCATAACTTGGTGCTAAGACATAATTTTCACCACCATTGGAATATAAAAAAAGTGCGTCATTCACTGCTTCTGTAAATAATAATGGCGTTTGGAATGTTACGATCTGCCCAAATTTTTTGCCTTGGTCAAATAAGCGATTGGTGCGCGAAAATGCTTGAATGATATTGGGTGCACTCATTGGCGGACGATCAATAAACAATGTCGAAATACATGGTGCATCAAACCCCGTTAATAATCGATCCACCACAATGATCAAATCAATTTGCTCTGCTCTACTCTGATAACGCTCACTTTTACGAGCCAAGCGAGCATTCACATTTTGATTATAAGCACGCATGTTTTCCAATGAATAACTTGTGCCATACATCGCATTATAATCTGCTATGGATTCTGCCATTTTAGTTTGATTATCGATGGAGCTTTCTTCATTCTCTGAAATGGAATAAGTAATGGCAACTTTTGGGAAATCAGGTAGGATTGCTTTTGTGCGCTCACTCACTGTGACCGATTTATTACCCGCAATCACACTTTTAAATAGATCATAATATTCTTGTGCGATGGCAATAGTTGGCACAGTCAATATTGCACCATATGCTTTACCCACACCGCTTTCTGTTGTAAATCCAAGCTTATTGCGCGACTGGTTGATAATAGAATCAATCACCTTTAAACGATGTTCTTTACTATCATAAACATCTTTAGGAATACATTTTTCTTTGTCGATTAATGATAGTCCTGCAATATTTTTAGTAGGATGATAATGACGAATGATGTCATCCATCATATCCTCTTGCAATGGGTTCTTATACTCAATTTGAAAGCCTAAAACTGCAGCATCATTGATGGCTTCTTTCACTGTATATTGATGCAAGCATGAACGATTTGGATTATCTTCTGTTGGACGATTTTGTGGGCTACTGTACATCATAGCCGTTGTTGTTGGCTTTTTTAATTCACCAAAAATTGGCGTGCCTGTAAAACCATACCACATTGCATAACGAAAAATTTGATCTAACTCTTTTTTCTTTTGTGGCGTAACAGCTCTATGGCATTCATCCACAATGAAGGCAACTTTCAGCTGTTTAATTTTTTCATACGTTTTAGTTAATCGTTCTGTCGCCTCTTCTGCCATGCGTTTCATCAAGTGATTCAACTTTTGGATCGTTGTTACAATCACTGTACGATCATCACTCGCTAAACGCTTCACCAAATCATTCACATTGTCCGTTTCATCAATGGAAATAGGATCAAACTCAGCATATGATGCAAATGAACTTGTGGTTTGCTGATCCAAATCCACACGATCCACAATGAAAATTGTTTTATCAATGGATGGAATCTGCAATAAATTACAGGCAACTTTATAGGAAGTTAACGTTTTCCCCGATCCCGTTGTATGCCAAACAAAACCTGACGATTGATACTTGGAAGCTTCTTTCACTGCTTCTATCGCATGGATCTGATAAGGGCGCAATAATATAAGTGCTTCTTTATCTCGATCTGTGATGGAATATTGGGTTACCATTCTATGGGCTTGTGGAATGGACAGAACATCTTTCGCAAAGGCTAGATAATCCGTGACAGGTTGATTCTTTGCATCCACCCATTTACTTAAAAACTTCTCGTTTAAATGTTTATGCCCGCTCGATGCAATATAACGTGTATCCGTTCCATTGCTTACCACAAACATCTGTGTGGATGAGAAAATGCCTTTGAATTTATCTTCTTTCAGGTATTTTTTAATCTGACGAAAACCATCCATATAAGGATGTTGGCGGTTCTTTAATTCCACGTGAATCATCGGCAAACCATTGATTAGCATTGTGACATCAAATCGTCTTTCTCTACTTTGTTCTTGTGAGCTTGTGAATTGATTAATTACCTGATAAACCGTTGTACCGCCTGCAATATCAGCACGATTGATTACATTTAAACGAATTGTACCCAAGCTTGCATCTTCTCTCTGTACTTGTACTTTGGCAATGCCATTTTCACCTGATAACCATTTGGCAGCTTCATAGAAATTTGGGAAAGTGAGCTGTGCTCTAACTTGGTTAAATTCTTGCGTTGTCAGCATTTTATCTTTCAACACTGCACGATTATTGCGCTCTAAAATAGTTTTGAGATTCGCCCATAAATCAGCTTCTGTACGTAAATCCTTACGGTAAATCCATTGAGATTCCCCAGAGATTAATTGATTAATCAAATCTTCTTCAAGTTTTGCTTCTTTCGTAAATTTAACCACAACTCACCTTTTAATATTAATAATGTGATCTATTATCTGCGTTTGCAAAAATTGTTAACATAAACATTATGGCAAAATAACACGCAACTAAAATCACTCCGAAATACGCAATAATAGAAAGAAGAGTAAACTGAACTAATGTACCAAAAAATCCATAAATCCAATTTGTCACAACAAAATTATATATCGCGACACCTAAATAAATTAAAAGTGCAATAATAACCAATACAATGCCATTTAAGGTTTCTGAGGTAAATATCACACCAAGCAATTCGTATCCTTTAGCATTCACAACGGCAGAGTTATACCAACTTACACCCCATATAAATAGAGCGCCTGCGATGCCAAGAATAATCAACATTGGTTTTGTAAAAAATGCATGATCAAATTTATCTTCACAATGTTCATTGAAAAACATAATAATACCTGTCAAAACCACCAATGCCACAATGATTCCGACAACAATCAATACTGTCACTTCCATACTCCTTTATATTTTCTATTTTAGATATACATTATTTTAATATTTTACAAACTAACTAGAACGATTGTGCCAACTAAACTATTAATCTAATTGGTTCTAATATAATTGAAAACTGCAATGCCCAGATACATAAGGATATAAGATATAAGATATAAGATATAAGATATAATCCAATCAAACCGATAATTGCGGTAATAATTGTTAACATAACCATTTAATTATTTTCCTACAAAATATCAGGTGCGTATCCACATAACTTATTTTTATCCAAGGTTTTGTTTAATAACACTTAAGATATATTCCAAGTGCTCAGTATCTTTTAGTGAAACCTCGTAATCACCATTCCCCCAATGTCCTTTAGAACTCATATCACGAAAAAGTCCTTTAGGATCATCTAATGTTCCCCAAGCAGCATTGATATACAGAATCAAAGATCCTTTTAACATTACAATATCAACAACATTACTTTTATTTTTTTTAAAAGCTGCGTACTGCTTGGTATATATCAAATCTATTTGATCATCTAAATTCAAAATAGCTTGTTTAAATCTCTCATAAAGCTCTATCGTTTTTTCAGAGCCTAATCGAAAAAATGTGTCCTCATCATAAATGATAATTTCTTTAGTAATATTAGCCACAACATTGATTTCGTTATCAGCAATATTAGAATGAGTGAGAGTAGGCGCATGTTTTGATCGTTCAATAAAATTCACGGTCAATAAATCTTTTTCATATCTCTTGAATTCAACCAATTCGATACCTAAATTTTTAAAATTTGTTGAGTTTTTTTGATAATCATTGAATGAATTTGCTACGAATAAGATTCGAGTCTGACTCCAATCAACATCGTTGCGCTTTAATGTTTTTCCTAAACTTTGTTCATTATATTCAAGAATTAAACTATCTTTGTAATCTAGCATAGCATTCAGATAAGAAACGCCCTGATCTACAACGCTTTGGCTACGATCTCGTTTATACTCAATAACAACAAAAGCTTTTCTCTCATTATCAAATGCTAAAGTATCAAACCTAAATTGCTTCAAAGTAAACTCAGATTTTACAAGAGTTAATCCTGTTAATATCGTTAAATTCTCTTCAAATAACTTTTGCATATCTTTTTCAAGCTTAAATGGCTGTTCTTTAATTAGATTTAAACTCTGAGCATTAATTTTATAAATATCCATATTAATCCTTCTATACAAAAATTCTTTGTAACATTGCTTTCTTCAATTGCTGATAGTTTTCTAACTTCTTCTCATGCTGCTCAATTTGCTTATCTAATTTCTGAAAAAACTCCCCAATCTTCTGCTGTTCTTCCAATGCAGGAAAATATAAAGTTAAACTTGCAAGATCATTTAAATAAACTCCTGATTGTGCTGATGTTGAAGCTGAACGCATTAATTGCCTAGAGATACTATTTGTATCCATAGAGCATAATAAAAATGTAGGATTAATGCTGTCATTACAGCGAATAATAGCTACAGATCTTTGAAAAGCTATTTTATTTTCAGAACCTTGATATAAAGCAGATTCTCCAATTGTTCCAACTATAGTAAAAAGTAAATCGTTAATTTTTATCGAATAATTTTTATAAATCAGTTCATAATCTTTTTGTGAAATTTGCCTATCTTTATTTTTATCCAATACAACTTTTTTATTTTTAATATTTTTTGCACTTAACAAATATGCGCCTACACCATCAGCATGACTTCCATGCGTACCATCTTTCAATAAAACAACTATATCTTTAAGTTTTTTCTCTTCCCAATCCCCACTAAATCCATCAAAGCGCACTTTTGGCATTTTCTCGCCTTTTTGTGGGAACATCTTTTGCAACATAGATTTTTTATAATCTTGCGCTGTTTCGAGTGCTTTTTGTTGCAACTCGATCACTTGGTCGATTTTTTGGAAAAAATCCCCAATTTTGGTTTGTTCTTTGAATTCAGGTATATCAATTGGCATTTTTTGGAAAGTTGCCATACCAATAGCAAAACGATCTGATCTTGCACCTTGATCACCATGCGTAAACATAAACTTATGCCAATTAGTTGTAGAAAAATAATGTTCTAAAAAGTCAAAGTTAATAATAGTTTGATTAGGGCGAAAAACAGAATATAACGGAGACATAACACCTGATCGTCCTAATTTATTACGTTTAATTGGTCCAACAGGAGCAAAATTTGATATTCTTGGGTTATATACAAAATCATCAGGCTGAACCACATAATAATTATCTAAATTTGCCTCATTAGAAATATCTTTATCAAAAAAATCTCTTTGACTAATAATTCCTCGCTCCGCAGAATTTGTAAATGTTTCAGTCACCTGATTATTCTTATTTTTTTCTTGTACACGAAAAGAAATTTCACTTAATTTCTTCTTTTGCCAAATATCAGAGAATCCAGCAAAGCGGAGCTTTGGGATATGGGATTCTATTTTAGCCATTGTGATCACCTTTAAGCATTGCTTTAAAGGCTTCGAGTTCATTGTTGGCTTTGTCCGTTGTACCAACCAATTCGCTAAGCATTGCAAACAACTCTTGTTCTGCTGTTTTCAACTCTGCATTAATGCTGATCATATTCGCTGAAATATCCGCCAAAGGAATTTCAGGTTCAGCTTCAAATGTATCAACATAGCGCGGAATATTGAGGTTAAACTCATTTTCCTCAATCTCTTCAAAGCTCGCCACATAGCTATATTTATCAATCGTTTTACGATGAATGTATGTATCCAAAATCTTCGCGATATTTTCTTCTGTCAAAATGTTCTGTGTGCGAACTTTCTCAAACTCACTAGAAGCATCAATAAAAAGCACATCTCGCTTGTCATGATTCTTTTTCAACACAATGATCGTTGTTGGGATGGATGTATTGAAGAAAATATTAGAAGGTAAACCAATCACCGCATGAATGTGCCCATTTTCCAAAAGCGTTTTACGAATTTTCTCTTCTGCACCGCCACGAAATAGAACACCATGCGGTAAAACAATCGCCATTGTGCCGTTGGATTTTAAATGATAAAAACCATGTAACAAAAATGCAAAGTCCGCTTTGGACTTCGGAGCCAACACGCCATAAGGTGAAAAACGTACATCATCCAAAAAGCCCTTTGCTGCACTCCAATCCGCTGAATATGGCGGATTCATTAAAACACCATCAAAGTTTGTTGGCTCTTCTGTTGGCCAGTCATCATCCAATGTATCCGCATTATTGAGATATTGATTCGCGATCGGCACACCATGCAACATTAAATTCATGCGCGCTAAATTATAAGTAGATGTATTGATCTCTTGCCCAAAATAGAGAACAGTATTGGGCTCTTTTGTTTCTTTTTTAATGTTCAACATTAATGATCCTGAGCCCATTGTTGGATCATACACGCTGAAGCCTTTCTGGTCTTTCTTACCATGAATCACGATTTTGGTCATCAATTCTGCAACAGGCTGTGGTGTATAGAACTCACCTGCTTTTTTACCTGAATCTGATGCAAACTGCCCAATCATATATTCATAAGCATCGCCCAAAATATCACCAGAATGACCTGCAAAATCTATCTCCGCCAATTCTTTCATAATGCCTGAAATGGTTTCATTCTGCTTTTGTGGCGTTGATCCAAGCTTACGAGAATAGAGATCAATATCTTGGAACAAATTCGCAAATGCATCCGATGATTGCTCTATGTTACGAAAACCCTGCTGTAAACTTTCTAATTGAAAAGATTGGCTGTGCACTTCATTGATCAAATGCGTGAATGTATATTCAGGTTCGATTACATAGGAAAACTCATCTTTTAAGGCATCTTTTAAATCTTCATGAATCTCGGGATCATGATAAGCCTTAGCATAAATATCCTGTGCATCTTTCAAAGTATCAGCTTTCTCTTCTAACTGATCCACCGCATAATGGAGCATTTTGTCAGAGAGATATTTATAAAAAATAATACCCAATAAATAGTTTTTATATTCGTTGGCATCCATTTTAGAACGCAAAATATCTGCCGAAGCCCAAAGTGCGCTGTATAAAGATTTAGAGTTTTGCTCTGACATAATCCATCCATCATTGTGTTCATTGATATATAGGGATGGATTCTAGCAGATACAGCAATATTGCGCCCTACAAAAAAGAGGATCAAAGATCCTCTTTTCAATACTCGCAATGATTAATCGAAATTAAGCAATTGGCGGAGTATATGTGCCGTTCGCGATGGAATCTTTAATGCGATCAGCTTCTCTTTGCACTTGCGACAAGAGATTTTGAACATTTTCCAAAGTTGCGATTGGGCTTAATGTTGTCATTTTAAGTGATTGAACATCACCCACTTTTGTTACACCGATATTTGCTTCACCACGTGCAAATAGTTCATCTGCTACGTTTTGATTCAAATTATCCACGAACTCAGTAGGATAACCGTGAGGCACAACGCGGAATAACACTGATGCAAATTGTGGTTCAACCAACAACTCTAAGCCATCTGTTGCTTTAATATAATCCGCAACATCTCGTGTTAATTTCACGCCATGATCAATCATCGAACCATACAACTCTTCACCCAATGCTTCCACTGTCATCCATAATTTCAACGCATCGAAACGGCGCGTTGTTTGTAAGGATTTAGACACAAGATTTGGCACGCCATGCTCTTCATCATAAGCTGAGTTTAAATATTCAGCCTCATAATGCATGTAACGATAGTTTGCTTCATCTTTTAGTAAGAAAGCACCACATGAAATGGTTTGGAAATAATGCTTATGGAAATCCAATGTCACAGAATCAGACAATTCCAAGCCATCCAACATTGCACGATATTCATTCGACAAAATCAAAGCGCCGCCCCAAGCTGCATCAATGTGCATCCAAGCACCATATTGATCAGCAATGTTTCGAATCTCTTTCATTGGGTCGATTGCACCCGCATCTGTTGTGCCTGCTGTTGCCACAATACATGCAACAATTTTGCCATCAGCTTTGAGATCAGCCATTGTTTTAGCTAATGAGACAGTATCGATCTGGGCATCGCTATTCACAGGAACCGTCACAACTGATTGAAAGCCCATGCCCATCATTGCTAGATTTTTCTGTACAGAAAAATGTGCATTTTCAGAACATACGAATTTCACATTGCGCATTGCATCTGACGGAATACCATCACGCTGAACAGACCAAGGTTGCCCGTTGTCATCTTTCCAGTTTTTAGCAATACAAGCATCACGTGCTAACAAAATACCCATCAAGTTGGATTGTGTGCCACCTGATGTGAATACGCCAGCTTGCCCTTCTCCATAACCAACTTTTTGACGAAGCCAATCAATTAATTGTACTTCCATCAATGATCCTGCTGGGCTTTGATCCCATGAATCCATTGATTGGTTAGTTGCGTTGATTAACACTTCAGCAATTTGGCTTGTGACCATTGTTGGACAATGTAAGTGCGCCAATGAATGAGGATGATGAACTTTTAAGCTTTTGTTTAAGAAAAGCTCCACCATACGATCCAATGACTTTTGTACGCCCATGCCTTCTTTAGAAGGTTGAAATGCGATCTCTTTGCGGAGCGCTTTAATACTGCCGCCCGTGTACATTTTTTCGTTTTGCAACCATGCAGAAACAGCTTCCACTGCTTCGCCCATCGCTGACTGATAGTCAGCGATGGATTGTGCATCATTGCAGAACAATGCTTGACGGTGTTCTGCAAAATCTGCCATATTTAAGCTCCTCTCACCATTGTTAATGCTTCCGCGACTGCTTTCTTAAAGCGAACAATCACTTCTTCACACTCAGCTTGAGTAATGATCAATGGGCACAATAAACGAATCACTGTACCGTTACGACCGCCTTTCTCTAATAATAATTTATTATTGAAACATGCCGTTTGGATCGCCGCTGACAATTTAGAATCGCCAGGGAACAATCCCATATGATCTGCTTTTTTGGTTTCATCTACAATTTCAATACCGATCATCAAACCTTTACCACGCACATTGCCAATGCATGGGAATTCTTTCGCTAAATTTTTTAATTCAGCCTGTAAGAAATCGCCACGTTCTTGGGAATTCTGTGCCAAGTTCTGTTCGTTGATCATTTTGATTGTTGCTAAACCTGTTGCCATAGCCAGTTGATTGCCACGGAAGGTTCCAGTGTGACCTGCTGGCTGCCAAGCATCAAACTTACGTTTAATACCTAAAACTGCCAAAGGTAAACTACCACCCACCGCTTTTGACATCACGATGATGTCAGGCTCAATACCTGCATGTTCAAAAGCAAACATCTTTCCAGAACGTCCAAAACCTGCTTGAACTTCATCTAGAATTAACACAATGTCATGCTTCTGAGTGACTTCACGGATTTTCTTTAACCATTTTACAGGTGCTGTTACAACGCCGCCTTCCCCTTGAATTGCTTCAAGAATTACAGCTGCTGGCTTTGTTACACCGCTTTCGACATCTTCAATGAAGTTTTCGAAATAATATGTCAAAGCATCAACACCAGCTTCCCCGCCTAAACCGAGCGGACAGCGATATTCATGCGGATATGGCATAAATTGCACACCTGGCATTAAACCATTGACTGCATTTTTTGCAGAAAGGTTGCCTGTTACGGATAAAGATCCATGAGTCATACCATGGAAACCACCTGAAAAACTGATAATAGAACTACGTCCTGTATAAGTTTTTGCAAGCTTCATTGCTGCTTCTGTTCCATCTGCACCAGACGGTCCACAAAACTGTAAGCAATACTCTTCTTTGCCTCCCGGCAATTGTTCAAGTAATGCTTCAGTAAAAGCATCCTTTAAAGGAGTTGTTAAATCTAAAGTATGTAGTGGCAAACCACTTGTTAAAGTATCTTGGATACTTTTAATAACCACAGGATGATTATGGCCTAATGCCAATGTTCCTGCCCCAGCTAAACAATCTAGGTACTTAGTACCTTCCACATCGGTAACCCAACAACCTAAAGCTTCCGCTATAACCAACGGCAATTTGCGTGGATAGCTACGAACATTCGATTCCATCTGACTTTGGCGAGCCAAATAGTATTCGTTGGAAGGATTAGTGGCAGGGTTTACAGAAAAAACGCTCATATCGAATTACCATCTCTGATAGGGTTTTGAAAGAAAATAAGTCTGGTGACTTGCGGTCCTTTGACTCGGTGCTTTATATAACTTGATGGATGACGTGTTTGTTCATCACAACCAAGAAAACGGATAATACAGACTTTTGAATGAAAAAAAATATTTTTCGGCCCTAGGGGCTCTAAAACCCATTTAAAAAATATATCGATAAAAAATAATGACTTAAATCAGCCTTTTACCTTTTCGATATCATTACTAATTTCCTACATTGTATACAAAATTATGCAAAGATTTCATGCCAAAATTTCATTATTCATCCATAGTATTTGTTATATATGATCATTTTTTATTCATTTTATATCTACATCATCAATCATACTTTTGGATCAATCACTACCCTACAGAAAACCTCAAAAAATCTATTCATGAATTCTACTCATGTTTATATGAAATCAAATCATTTCTATTCATAGACCGACTTATATATAAATACATATATGTTTTATGTTAATGAATTAAGGATCACACATCATGAGTCAGACTTTTCTCACATCTATTAAAAGTATTCCGTTTGATGAAAACTATCATCCCTCCGATAACACTCGCCTCACAACAAACTTTGCGAACTTAGCAAGAGGTGATAACAGACAAGAAAATTTACGCAATACATTGCAAATGATTAATAATCGTTTCAATTCATTGGCGACTTGGGATAATCCAAAAGGTGATCGTTATTCTATTGAAATATCTATCATCTCCGTAGATTTGGACGTTGAAGGCAATGGCAAAAGCTTCCCAACGATAGAAGTATTGCAAACAACAATTATTGATCATAAAACTGGTGAACGCATTGCTGGCATGCCTGGTCATAGCTTTTCATCGTATGTTCGTGACTATGATTTCAGCGTATTGCTACTGGATCATAATAAAGGTCAAGAGAGTTTCAGCGTGCCTGAAAATTTTGGTAACTTACACGGCAAGCTATTTAAGTCATTCATCAACTCAGATGATTACAAGACTAGATTCAATAAAGCACCTGCAATTTGTTTGAGTGTTGCAACCACTAGAACTTATCATAGGACAGCTAATAAACACCCAATTTTAGGCTTTGAATATCAACAAAATGACTATTCATTAACGGATGAATATTTCAAAAAAATGGGCTTAAAAGTTCGCTATTTTATGCCTGAAAACAGCACAGCGCCTTTGGCTTTCTATTTTTCAGGTGATTTATTGAGTGATTACACAGATCTTGAGTTGATCAGCTTAATCAGCACGATGGAAACCTTCCAAAAGATCTATCGCCCTGAAATTTACAATACGAATTCAGTGGCAGGTCAATGCTACCAACCCAGCTTGAACTACCAAGATTATTCACTCACTCAAATTATCTATGATCGTGATGAACGTAATCAATTAGCAGTGAAACAAGGGAAATTTACTGAAGAGCACTTCATCAAACCCTACAAAAATATTTTGGAACAATGGGCAGCAAGTTACGCGCTTTAATTATAGTCAAATCACTTTTAAACACATCTAACAATTGATCCTCTCGCCGTAGGCGAGAAGATCAGAGAATATTAGCTACTATTTTATTCAATCCATTTCACTATAATTGAAACAAAGGTTATTGATTATGAAAATTTTATTACCAACATCCACTGCTGGCAGTTTACCTAAACCTTCTTGGTTAGCAGAGCCTGAAAAATTATGGTCACCTTGGAAATTAGAAGGTGAAGCATTATTAGAAGCAAAACAAGATGCTTTGCTCGTTTCTCTGCAAGATCAATTACACGCTGGCATTGATATCGTGAGCGATGGCGAACAAACTCGCCAACATTTTGTGACAACATTCATTGAACATCTCAGCGGTGTTGATTTTGAAAAGCGTGAAACAGTCCGCATTCGTAATCGCTATGATGCAAGCGTGCCAACAGTTGTGAGCGCTGTAGAACGTCAAAAACCAGTATTTGTGGAAGATGCTAAATTCCTACGCAAACATACAGATAAACCCATCAAATGGGCTTTACCTGGCCCAATGACAATGATCGATACGCTCTATGATGCACATTACAAAAGCCGTGAAAAATTGGCGTGGGAATTTGCCAAAATCCTCAACCAAGAAGCATTGGAGCTAGAAGCTACGGGCGTTGATATCATCCAATTTGATGAACCAGCATTCAACGTATTCTTTGATGAAGTGAATGATTGGGGTGTTGCAGCACTAGAACGTGCAATCGAAGGCTTAAAATGCGAAACAGCTGTACATATTTGCTATGGTTATGGCATCAAAGCCAATACAGATTGGAAAAAAACATTGGGTTCAGAGTGGCGCCAATACGAAGAAGCATTCCCAAAATTGCAAAAATCCAACATTGATATTGTGTCACTTGAATGCCAAAATTCTCATGTACCGATGGATTTGATTGAGTTGATTCGTGGTAAAAAAGTTATGGTGGGCGCGATTGATGTAGCAACCGATGCAATTGAAACAGCAGATGAAGTTGCAGCCACATTACGCAAAGCACTACAATTCGTGGATGCAGATAAGTTGTACCCTTCTACAAACTGTGGCATGGCACCATTATCTCGCAGCGTTGCCCGTGGTAAACTTAAGGCACTCAGCAAAGGTGCAGCAATTGTACGCCAAGAACTCATTTGATGGATTCACATGCTATAGTTAATCAGTAAGGGCAAAACTATGGATCAATTTAGGAAAAAACAATGATTGAAGTAGCAGACTTTAGAAATGCGATGTCTTTGTTAACAGGCGCAGTTAATGTCGTCACAACAGCAGGAGAATCAGGTCGTCATGGCTTTACTGCATCCGCTGTATGTAGTGTCACAGATACTCCGCCAACGTTGTTAGTCTGCATGAATAGAGCATCCAGTTCACATGATCATTTTATTGATAATAAAATTTTAACTGTGAATGTATTAGGCTCTCATCATCAAGAAATTTCTAAAGTTTTTTCTTCTAAAATGTCTCCAGAAGAACGTTTTGAACATGGCAATTGGATTGAATTAGAAACAGGTGCACCTGTATTAGAAGATGCCCTTGTGAGCTTCGATTGTGAAATCGACCAAATTCAAGAGATTGGCACACATACCATTTTTATTTGTCGCATTGTGGCGATTCAACAAAGCCAACATAACCAAGGCTTAGTCTATTTTAATCGTGCTTATCATCATGTGGGTGAGTCAAAAATTTCTCTTCCTGAATGTTAGTCTAACCTTAAGATTACAATGCTTTCTATAGAAACAAAAAACCGCTAATCGTTAATCATTAGCGGTTTTCTTTATTTTAATGGATTAATGAATACATTAATTCAAATTGGGCACTTGCCTTGTATTACCCAATGCTGTTTCTACTTCTTTTGCGACTGATAATAAAACATGATCATTAGCAGTATGAGCGATCAATTGAATGGACAATGGCATGTGTTCACTATCAAATCCTGAAGGCAATGTGATTGCTGGTGCATCAATGAAGTTAGCAGGTCGTAAAAATGCCCCCAACCCCGTATGCTTAACATCTTCAAAATCTAATGTTTGAGCAGCTTGATCCATAGCTGGCAATAGTAATACTGCATTTTCTGGCAATTCTTTTCTAAAGGCTTCTTGATATGCCTTACGATCTTCTAAAGTTTTCTCATAGTCAGCAATAGAGATATTTTTACCATTCAAAATACGATTTCTAACTGTTAACCATACATCCGCAGTTGGATCTTCTACTAAATCACCATAATGCTGATAAGCTTCGTAAGCTAAAACTACGGAGTTATCATCACCAATTTGCTTGAAGAAACCTAAGTCACTCGGTTGCCAATCGATGATTTCATAACCCTGCTCTTTTAAACCTCCAATTGTCTCATGCCAATACACAGAATAATCAGCATTTACAGAATATGGCCATGCGGCTTCATTTAAGCAATAGAGTTTCTTTGAAGCAGTCGATTCATCATTTGAATCAGCCATAAAATTACGCTGAGCTTCTAAGCCAAATGTAGACAATGTTGCATCATCATTTAAATCAGGGCCAGACAATAATCTTGTCATGATTTCTGAATCTTCAACTGTACGTGACACAATGCCAACTACATCCAATGTTGGTGATAATGGCATCGCATCCGCGCGTGAAATCATGCCGCTGCTCGGCTTAAATCCAATAGTGTAAGTATGTGCTGCTGGTGCACGAACTGAACCACCTGTATCACCGCCCAAAGAAATTGGGCATAAACCTAATGCTAATGCAGCACCAGCACCTGCAGAAGAACCTCCTGGAGATCTCAATGTTTTTAAATCCCAAGGATTATGCGCTGTTCCCACTGTAGGGTTCTGCCCTGCCAAACCAAATGCAAATTCAGTCATGGATGTTTTACCTAAAATCACCATGCCCAAAGCAATCAATTTATCAACGACAGCACTATTTTTTTCACTCACACAATTTAAACGAGCATTAGAACCATAATGTGCAACAGAACCTTTATAATCAAAGTGTTCTTTGATGCTCACAGGCACACCATGAAATGGGCTCAAAATAATCCCTGCCTTTCTTAACCTGTCTGCATTTTCAGCCAACGCTAACGCTTGCTCTTCAAATACTGATGTATAAATACAATACTTGCCATTGTATTCAGCAATCCTATTTAAAAAATGTCGTGTAATCTCAACAGAAGATAATTCCTGTTGTGCCATTTTATTTGCCAATTCCTGTGCACTTAAATAATGCATAGCAATCCAGTCATTCATTTTATATCCCTACAATTAATATTACTTTAATTCACTACCTGCCGTTTCAGGCATTTTGATAAATGTGATTAACGAAATCAATGCACTCAAAAGCACTACGAAATAAAAGATTTTTTCCATTTGAATGCTCTGTAACCAAGTCAATAAGTAAGGCGTTGTTCCACCTAAAATGGCAACCATTAAGTTATAAGGGGTACCAATACCAACTGCTCGGATATTTGCTGGGAATTGCTCAGCCATGATTGCTGGTGCAATGGATGAATACATTGCATACAATGTTAAACCGAATAGCTCAATTAATAATAATGTTGTAAATGATGCATTTACAAACTGAATCACAAAATAGAAGAATAATAAGTTGCCGAGTGCAAATGTGATCAATTGTGGTTTACGACCAATTTTATCGGATAAATAACCAAATAAAGGCTGCATAAACATAAAGGCAACAATTGCAATTGTGTTTGCACCGAATGCAATCTTAGGATCAGCACCACCTTGGCGAATTGCGTAAGTTGGTAAATAAGCCATGAATACATAGAACGCATAAGTTGATAATGTAGAGAAACCAATGATTCTCAATGTTTCTACAGGATAATCACGCAAAAGAGTTCTCAATGGTTGTTTTACCGCTTTTTGAGTATGAGCTTCGCTTTCATCATCTGCTTTAATGCTGTAACGCAACCAAATGCCAATCACGCCACCTAAAGCGCCAATGATGAATGGAATTCTCCATCCCCAAGCATTCATATCAGCTTTTGATAAAGTTGTTGTCAAAACCCAACCTAAACCAGATGCTAAAAGGATACCCATTGCCGCACTCATGAATAAGAAGCTTGAGTAGAAGCCACGCTGTTTTATTGGTGCCATTTCAGTTAAATATGTAGATGCAGATGCATATTCACCACCCAAGGACAAACCTTGAATCAATCTTGCTACCACTAACAATAAAGGTGCTGCAATGCCGATGCTCTCATATGTTGGTGTGATACCAATGATCAATGAACCTGCTGCCATCATCACAATGGTCAATGACAATGCATTTCTACGGCCAAATCTATCTGAAAATAAACCGATCAAAAAGCCACCCAATGGTCGCATGAAAAAACCAACAGCAAAAATTGCAAATGTTGCTAATAATGCAGCCGTTTCATTTGTGGATGGGAAAAACTGGTTGCTGAAAAAAATGGCAAATGCTGCGTAAATTGTCCAGTCAAACCATTCAACTAAGTTACCAACACTACCTATTAATATTTTTTTGTATTTAATAGGTTCAGCTGTTGTTGTGTTACTTGCTATCATATATCTCTCCTCGATTCTTTATTATGATACATTCACGACAAATTATCATAAAAAAGACATTATTCAATTCTTTTTTTCAAAAAAAGGACATTCATGTATAAAAAAATTGATGATACAGACAAAGAATGCATCGATTATTTAGTTAAACAGCCATTATCGACATGGAAAGAAATCGCAGAACATCTGGATGTCACCGAAAGAACGATCGCCAGACGAATGCAACGCCTTTTAAATGAAAATATCTTTAGAGTCTTAGGAGAAGTTGATCCTTTAATTTTAAAAAAAGGTGGCGTTCACCATATTTGGATCAAATGCCAACTGGGGTTGATCAACGAAGTTTCCACCAGTTTAAAGAACATGCCAAACTGCAAATTATTACTGAGTTTAACAGGCTCACATGATTTGATGGCTGAATTTCATTTTGATAGTTATGAAGAAATGTTGGAATATACCTTTAACATTATTCCTGCCATCCATGGCATTCATTCATACGAAAACAATGCTGTGCTTAGATATTTCAAACGCGCCAGCAATAGATATTATCATCAAGAAAAAACATTGAGTGAAGATGAAACGAACTTAATTGAACTCTTACTCAAAAATGGTCGCTCAACCATTACTGAGTTGTCATCATCCTTAAACCTCAGCACACCAACCATTAAAGGGATGATTGATCACCTTGTTGAAGAGAAATTTTTGAGTTATAAAATTGACATTGAACCAAATTTGATTGGTTATGCGACTGAAGCCATCATTTGCTTAGAAATCACGCCAAATGAAATGCTAGAAGTTATTAATGTGTTACAAGAGTCACCGTTCACTCGCTGTTTATTAGGCACTAGCGGTAAATCCCAAGTGTTTTGGCATGTGGTGCATTATGACAACCATTCTTTGTGGAACCTTGTAACAGAATTACTGAAAGATTTTAAAAATATTAACCACATGGATTTAAACATTGCGATTCATGCTTATAAACGCAGCGGCCATATCCGACCTGATCTTGCATAATAAAAAAGCCCCAAAAGGGGCTTTTTTTATTCTATTTAGAAATCTGAATGTTGCTTTGGCAATTGCTTAATTTGCTGCTGCAACCAACCTTTGAACAATACGTTTTTATTGTATTTATGCAAATCNTGGAACCTTGTAACAGAATTACTGAAAGATTTTAAAAATATTAACCACATGGATTTAAACATTGCGATTCATGCTTATAAACGCAGCGGCCATATCCGACCTGATCTTGCATAATAAAAAAGCCCCAAAAGGGGCTTTTTTTATTCTATTTAGAAATCTGAATGTTGCTTTGGCAATTGCTTAATTTGCTGCTGCAACCAACCTTTGAACAATACGTTTTTATTGTATTTATGCAAATCATACTCTTCAGGGTAAATCGCTTGAAACTTCGATGCAAAGCGATCATAAGAGAAATCTGCATGCAATGAATTTGCAACTTCTATTAACTTCTCTTTCAAATCTTTATCCACATACATCGGCGCTTTTCTTGGTTTAGAAATATCATAGCCAAATACGATCAAACATGAATATGCAGCGTTTCTTACATCTGTCACAGGATCTGTTTTCATGATCGCCAAAAATTCATCAATCACTTCTTTACACTTGTATTTACCTAGCTTTTTAATGGCATCAATACGCTTTTCGTAACTGCCTTTATCGTGCAATTTCTTCAATAAAGCTTCTAAATCTTGTGGAATGCCTTCAATAAATTTTGGCTTTGGCGCATTCATTGTTTTCAAAACTTCAGCCAAATCTTCACCTTTTTTATAACGTGCACGAATGTTTTGACCTGCATTCAACACATATTGATAAGGCTTTGCCATGGGAGGAATGTTACCTTTTTTAGCCAAGCTTTCGTATTCGTTATAACGAGCTTCGACTCTTTTCCAATCTTCTGGGTATTTTTGTCTAAAGGCAATCACAAACTCATCATCTGAAGCGTCCTTATTCAAGCCTAATAAAACCTCCACAACTTTTTTATCTTTGTCTGGGATGATTACGCCTTTGGATAATCGCTTCTTACTCATACTAACCTCTTAAATTTACGACAAAATGAAACGCCCCAAAAGCTTATGCTAAACATTTGGGGCTTTGTTTCAAAACATTATATATCTTATGGGGATATTATGAGAAATAGTTAATTAACCATGTGTGATATGGGATAGAAACTAAGTCAATCAAAACAGCACCACTGATTGGAACGATCATTAAAGCACGTGTTGATACCATTTTATATCTATCACATACTGATGTCATATTCGCCATTGCATTTGGCGTTGCACCCAAGCCATGTCCCAATAAACCTGCGCACATAACCGCAGCATCGTAATTCTTACCCAATAAGCGGAATACAATGAAAATTGTGAAGACTAAAATCGCAATGGTTTGTAGTACTAAAATAGTTAACAATGGCAATGCAACTTCGCTTAATTCCCAAATTTTCAATGACATCATTGCCATCGTTAAGAACAATCCCAATGACACACCTGATACTAAGTCTATAGATTTTTGATGAACCTTCACCACTGTAAAGTAATCATTCACATTACGCACAATGATTGCAATCAACATAGCACCCACATAGCTTGGCAATGAAAAACCTGTCATCGCTGTAAACTCTTCAGATGCCCAACGACCAACCACCATAACGCCCAAAATTACAGCAAGCATTTTTAAGAAACTATTCACATCCACTGCTTTCACTGCATTTGTTAATGTTTCTGGCGCACCTGGTAAATTTTCACCATTGCCCACCGCCTCAATTTTTACATTATGGCGCTTAATTAGGAAACTAGCCACAGGGCCACCCAAAATGCTACCCGCAATTAAACCAAATGTTGCTGAAGCAATCGCCGCAACCAACATTGATTGATGTCCTAATTCTTCTGCCATTGTACCGAATGCAGCTGCACCACCATGGCCACCTGTTAGCGATACTGCACCAGCCATCACACCCATCACAGGATCAACGCCCAATGCCATTGCTAAACCTGCACCAAATGTATTTTGGAAAATTGCTAAGAACCAGCAAATGCCTAAATAAATGAATAATAATTTACCACCACTTTTAAGCACGCGAAAACTACCATCAATACCCACTGTGGTAAAAAATGCCACCATTAAGAAACTTTGTAAGCTAGTATCAAATTGGAACGTTGCAACATCAGTGCTTTTTAAAATCCATATTAAAATACTGATTAAAAAACCACCCACTACAGGTGCTGGGATACAAAATCTCTCAAAAAAGCTAATACGTTTTTTTAAATATATACCCAATAATAAGCATAATACTGTTAAAAATAGTGTACTCATGGCATCTAATTGAAAATTCATATTGAGTCCTTCGTGATGATTTGTTGTATAAATTGATACGCGATATAAGCAGCTAACTTGCTTGTGTGATTATCAATATCAAATTCAGGGTTGCATTCCACGATATCGAGTAGACGAACCTTTTGGCTTTGGATGATTGGATTAAAAAGCTGTTCAAAAGTTGTGATGGAGATTCCGCGAACAGCAGGCGCGCTCACACCTGGTGCGATATGGGCAGAAAATACATCTAAATCAATCGTAATATAGATATGATCTACTTGATCAATGAATGCTTTAATCTGTGCCAATGAATCTGACATTGAACCATACAGCAAAGCATTATCTTCTAAATAAGTCACATTTAGCGTATCCGCCGTTTGAAACAATACTTTTGTATTGGCATGCTTTGCGATCCCTAAACATAAATAATGAAATGTTTGGTTGTGATCTTTAAGCAAATTAGCAGAATTTAAAAATGGTGTACCTGATGTTGGTACTTCCGCATCTCTTAGATCAAAATGCGCATCGAAATTGATGATCCCGATGGATTCACCTTTATGTTGATTTTGCACATGTTGAAAAATGCCCTGAAAGCTCCCAAAAGCAGTTTCATGCCCGCCACCTAAAACGATTGGTGTTGTACCTTGATCTAATAATGCAGTAATTTTTTTACTCAGGTTTTGTTGAGCAGTTTCCAACTCACCATTTTCGCAAACAACATTACCCATATCTTGAATGGTTACAGGAGTATGAATCGGCAAGCTTGCCATTTGACTACGAATCAAATTTGGTGCATTACGTGCACCTAATCGCCCTTTATTGCGTCGAACGCCTTCATCACAACAAAAACCAATTAAGCCAAAAGTTGGTATTTGATCCACAGCTTCTTCCGCAATCACCTGAAAGAAGCGACGATGGATGGCTTCATCACCATCAAAGCGTCCTGACCAATGAAATTCTTCTGACATATTATTTCCCTTATTGAATCCTAATCTATGTTAATTAATGCTGATATTTCTTGTGATGTTTCTAAAACATCTTCTATCCACTGCTGCTCTTTATGCTCACTTCTAAAAAATGGTGCCATAAGCGTCACAACTGCAATGGTATTTTGATTACGTTTAATGGGTGCTGAAATCCCTAAAACGCCTGGATCAATTTCTCCCATCGTTCTGCCATAACCACGTGATTGAATTAAATCAAGCTCTTCGGTAAATGCTACGGGATCTAAATCTGTATCTGGCAGTGATAAATCAATGATCATATCTCTGATTTCAGGGGCTTTATGTGCCAACAATGTTTTACCACTAGCTCCATAAATCAAGCGATTCACTCGCCCTGGTACAAAGGAACAGCGCAAAGCCTGATGACTTTCTGCCATCGTGATACAAATGGTTTCATAATAATCTGCAACCACAATGGCTGCTGATTCGCCTGTCTTTCGGGCTAAATCAGATAATAGTTGATCCACTTCATCACCAAAGAGCGAGTACTTTTGGTGAAGTGTCTTCCCTTTCAAACTTTGTGCACCTAATGTGTATGCACCATAGCGCTTGGATAACGCAATAAATTCCCACAGCATGAGAATATTTAAATTACGATAAACTGTTGATAATGGAATTTTTAGATCTTCAGCAATGCTTTTAGGAAAAACAGGACAATCAGATGATGATATATATGACAATATATTTAACAATCTATCTGTACTTTTCATATTTCCTCCAAGTTTCAACGTCACAATAATCAAACAACAAATCAACTACAAATAATATTCTCAAATTGCGAGAATAAAAATAAAATATCAATTAGTTAAAATATAAACAATATCATTCCATCATGATTCATATTCTTTACCATTAAATAACCAACATAAAAAAGCCCCCGAATATTCGAGGGCTTTTTACAATACTATGATTAATTTATGGCAATATTTACTGTTTAACTGCTTCCCACAATTCGCATGCTTTTTTTGAATCCAAGTAACAAGCCTTTTCCAACCAAGGTTCAGCGGCTTTAGGATCTTTTTCGCCCAATAATCCTTCTGAATATATTCTGCCAATATTAATCATGGCTTGAATACTTAAATCATGCGTGCCTGTCATTCCTGCATCATGCATTGGGTGGCTTGCTTTTTTGAACCATGATAATGCTGCTGGATAATTCTGTCCTACGCCTAAACCTTCTGTGTACATTAATCCCAAATAGAATTCTGCAACAAGATTACCTTGCTGAGCCGCTTCATTAAAAATCGCCAAAGCTTGGTCGTAATCCTTCATTTCAGCATCTTCAAAATAGATTTGCCCGATTTTAGCAACCGCATTGCTATTACCAGCTTCCACTGATTGATTCAGCCATTTCAGTGCTTCTTCCCTATTTTCAGCTGTGCCTTGCCCATGATAATTCATGATCCCTAAATAATAATCAGCACCTTTTTCTTTGTATTCTGCAGCTTGCAAGAATGATTGATAAGCTTCTGAATAGTTCGCATTCATATATTGCTGTAAACCTTCTAAATAAAAGCTAATGGTAAACTCAATTGGCTCTGCATCCATCAATACACCATCTTTAACAACTGGCTGAAATTTACGATCTTCCTCTGCTTCTCTTTCCGCTCGTGCTTTTTCTAAGGCAATCGCTTCCGCTGTGCCATAAGCCGGCAATACTTCAATTTTATGTGAATCATCACAATATCTAAATTGCCATTCTGATGGTTTAAAATGAGCTTCAGCACCATCTTTAGCTTTCCACCAATATTCATCATCTGTATTAAAACTTAGGCCAGATGGCTTTTCAAACAACGCAACAGACCCTTTTCGGCAGAAAATTGTTGGCGTTGTGCGATCAACCATCCAACCGCCATATTCACCAAACTTTGAAGAGTAAAAATGTACTGGGCCAATTGCTTGATCTTCTGCCAATTCAACCCAACTGCCATCAGTCGCTGAAGCCATGACGCCTGCAATTTTTACAGGCTCTGCAAATCGTGCTTGGTTAAAGCCACTTAAAATCAAAGGGTAAGTTTCTTCGCCATCATCACTCGGGTCATAACGATTGATCAACGTGCCTTTTGGAAAGATGAATTCACCATATTGATGATCATGCTTTAGCACAAAGTTTCTACGCATTTGCTGATTGCGATATTTTTCACCATAGCTTTCTGATAATTGATTCAGTTCTTTTTTCATGCTCAAAGTCTCACATGCAATGACTGATAATATGCCCGTTAATATGAATATTATGATTGAAATCACTGCGAGAATTTTTCGCTTAAAAAATTGCTGCCAAACGGATATTTTTGCCTTGCGAGCCACATAAACAACTCTCACGATGATTAATAATGTGATGAGAATAAAAAATGGCGTGACCCATAAAAGCAGTTCTGCTATATAGAAATACAAAAAAACATTGGGATTAAATGGGATCATAATGAGATTTTTAAATAGTAGTTAGATAATCCTACCTGAGAATTTGAATAATAATCAAGATATAAAAATTCCTAAAGATTCTAAACTTGCAACCATTATGATTCATTTATAAGCTAACTCATCAATAATCAAAGAATAAGGTTTTATATGATTACTAGTGTCACAACATATTTAGAAAAGTTACAAAAAATTCAAAAGTCTATTGAGAACTCAAAAAAATACTCTTTATTTTATAGGGGCGTGTCCAATACAGAATATGCTAAACATGAGAATGATAAGCCTAGTATATATAGAAATACAAAACATATTGAGAATGAACACAATATGTATTACGAACTAATCTCCAAATGCGCAGACGATTTCAAAGATTGTGATAATACCTTTGAACACTTAGTTAAAATGCAACACTATGGTTTTCCAACTAGATTATTAGATATAACATCAAATGCGCTAGTCGCATTATATTTTGCATGTAGTGATGCAAATACAGTAGAGCAAAATAACCTCCCAAATGGGCAAATTATTATTTATAAAATTCTATCCACAGAAATACGAAACTATGAAAGCGATAGAGTTTCATTACTAAGTAATCTAACAAAAGCGCACCCTTATTGTTTATATATAAATTTTATATTAAACGAGCTCACAAAAAACTTAAAACAATTACAAAACTCATTGACGGAATTCAGGCAAGAAATAGCAAATGATAGAGAAATAGAATATGTGGCAAATGATTATTTAAATGAACAAAATATATCCATGCTTACAGACGAATTAAAAGCTAGCAATAGTAAAGATATAGGTGGGGTGAACACATTATTAAGTGATTTAATTCTATTTAATAATAACCCTGTAAATCTAAAGCTATTACAACAATCTCTTAGATCTATCAAAAATTGTCAAAAACATCTTGGAGAGTACTTTTCAAGATATTGTTATTCTCTCAAAAATGAAAAAAATGGTTTTAATAGTGATCTAATTATTGCTAATGACCTTAAAACAGTACAATTTGTAAGACCTAAGCTCACTAATCCAAGGATCATTGCTCAAAGTGGTTTTTTTATCCTATTTGGTCTAAATCCTTTAGTAAGGGATAAATCTGCTCCAACAATTGATGATAATTTTTATGTAGATAAAAGTCATCATATAATCATTGATGCCAATGCAAAAATAAACATACTCAATGAATTAAAATCTTTAGGGATTACTAATGCTACATTATTTCCAGAAATTTCAGATTCAGCAAAAGAAATAGCACAAAAATATGCAGGTTTATAATCTGAAAAATGACTTACTTTCTTGCCCTCATTAATCGATTCCTAATCTAGAAATTTAGTGAGGGTTAAAAATAATCCACCAATTCACTTTTGGCTCGATCACAAAATTTTTTGTCCACTCATCAAAACATATTTCATCTTAATTGCGTATAATAATCATTCTTATTTGTGAATGATTTTTTGGTGAGCAACATGCGGATGGATATTGCGGACTTTCCCATTGTGAAAATGGATTATAGTGCGCCTTATAGAGTTGATTTTAGAGAGATTTTGGATGGCTTGGATGAGCTATTTGCCAAACAAAAACCCTTCGTTATCATTGGCGAGGGCGAATCTTCTCAGGAAGAAGCTGACCAATCCAAAGCCAAAGAAGTTCGCGTGGAAATCGCAGATTGGGCGAACCAACGCAAAGCACTGCTTAATCGTTGGGTTTTATCTTCTTTTATGATCATTTCTGACCCGAAAAAGCTCGAAGATATGCAATTATATGCACCAATTTTTGAGAAGTTTTGGGAATATCCCTTCGTCATGGTTGCATCTAAAGAAGAAGCTTATCAAAAAGCATCCGCTTTGTTGGCTGCTGAATAAACACGGAGCTTCACGATGTTTATTAATCATTTCAAAATCTCGTTGGATTATCCTGATCAAATTGATCGAAAAGTCTTTGTGATTGGCATTGGCTTGATCAGTGAAAGCTGGGAATTGATTCCACATGCCCATAAAAAAGGACAGCTGATTTTTGTCGAAAAAGGCGTCACAAGCTTAGAAACTAAAGGCGGAATATGGAACGTGCCATTCCAAGGCGCTGTGTGGATTCCACCTAATGTAGAGCATCGATCCATCATTAGTGATCATTCCAAGGGACTAATTCTATTCATTGATCCGAATGCTTGCAAACAGCTACCAAAAGAATGTTGCACACTCAGCATTTCTGCCCTTTTGAGAGAAATATTACAAAAAGTTGCCACTTTCCCAGTAGATTATGATGAAGCTGGCTACGAAGGTCAGCTCATTGAAATCTTATTGAATGAATTGAGAACAGCACCTTTGGGTGAGTTGAATTTACCTTTGCCAAGTGATCCACGCTTAAAGAAGCTCACAGATCAGATCATTAAAACGCCGATTGTGAGGGAATCACTCGAAACCTGGGCAAAATCCATCAATATGAGCTCCCGTAATATGTCACGTTTATTCTTAGAAGAAACAGGCATGAGCGTGAATCAATGGCGTAGGCAGTTCCATGTTGTGAATGCCATTTTCATGCTAGGCGAAGGTCAATCGTTGCAGGACATTGCAGAGCAATTGGGTTATACAAGCGCGAGTAGCTTCATCACAATGTTCCGTAAAATTGCAGGCACTTCCCCCAAGCGATTCATGGCTGAACGCCGTGAACGTGAACGCAATCAGAAACACTTCAATATTCCCGCAGGTGGCTTTTATGAATATGAATAAAAGCACCCTGCTCCAAGCTAGTTTATTTGGTGGTTTCTTCCTCGTACTTTGTGTAATTTCCCTATTAATCGGCGCGCAGGATATGTCATGGCTAACGCTGACGGCAAGCCGTTTTCCACGTTTAGCCACACTTGTTTTAACGGGCGTTGGTTTATCTGTTTGTGGGGTGATTCTACAACACATTGTGCGTAATAAATTTGTTGAGCCTGCAACATCAGGTGGATTAGATGCGGCAAAGCTTGGCATTTTAGTTGCACTCACGATGATTCCAACATCCAGTAACGTCGTTCGCATGATCTTTGCTCTACTCTTCTGCTTTGCTTCTAGCTTAATTTTTGTAGGAATGGTGAGCAGAATTCACCTAAAAAGCACGGTTCTCATTCCTGTGATTGGCTTAATGTATGGCGGTGTACTCAGCGCCATTGCAGAGTATTATGCTTATCACAATAATATTTTACAAAGCATGCAAGGCTGGATGTTGGGTGATTTCTCAAAAATCGTGCAAGGCAACTATGAAATCATTTATCTCATTTTGCCGATTGTGGCTCTGACTTATTTATATGCTCAGCGCTTCACAATGCTTGGCATGGGCGAAGGCATCGCCAAAAGTTTAGGGCTAAATTATACAGCCACAGTTGTGCTAGGTTTAATCCTTGTGGCTATTACAGTTGCATCCACTGTAATCACTGTTGGTGCAATTCCCTTTGTGGGCTTAGTCATTCCCAATTTAGTTGCTATGCATTATGGCGATAATCTTGGGCGCACTTTACCGCTTGTGGCTTTGGGCGGTGCATCACTGTTATTGATCTGCGACATCATTGGGCGGTTATTGATTCATCCTTTTGAAGTACCCATTGGCTTAACAGCTGGCAGTATTGGTGGTGTGTTGTTCTTCATACTGATTTTATGGAGAAACCGTACATGAATTCTCGTATTTGGATCATTGTATTTGCATTGGCAATGACATTTCTATTCATCCGCTCAGGATTTGATTTCAATTATCTCATTCCTAAGCGCATCAATCGATTAGCAACTATGATCATTGGTGGCATTTGCATTGCTTGGTCATCCATTATTTTCCAAAGCATCACAAGTAACCGCATTTTAACGCCTGCAATCATGGGTTATGAATCTGTTTATTTGCTGTTTCAATCATTATTGATTCTATTCATGGGCGCACAAAGCTTAGTGATCATCGGCGCGAACACGAACTTTTTATTATCCATTATGCTCATGTTGGGCTATTCGTGGATCATTCACCGTTTCCTGTTCCGCAATGCTCAAAATGATGTGTACGTTCTATTAATGCTGGGCTTAGTTTTAACCATCATCATCAATACATTTACACAATTCATTCAGCTTAAAGTCAGCCCAGGAGAATTCTCAATTTTACTAGGATTCAGCCAAGCTTCCTTTGGCAAAGCTGAACCACAGCAATTGATGATTTCAGCGGTGATTCTAGCTTTTGTGTGCATTGTAGGTTTTAAGCATCTGCCTAAATTGGATGTATTGTCATTAGGGCGCGATCAAGCCATATCACTTGGTGTGGATTACCAACGCACCGTGCGATTGTATCTATTATTGATCGCAATATTGGTAGCAATTTCAACGAGCTTACTTGGGCCAACTGCTTTTATGGGAATTTTCGTTGCCAATATGACTTATGCATTGACGCGCTCATTTAGGCACACAGCCACATTATCAACAGGAGCAGCCATTGCCATTGCAATGTTTATATTGGCGCAACTTGCAGTAGAACATATCTTCAAATACCGAACTACCGTCAGTATTTTGGTGAATTTAGTGTGCGGCACTTGGTTTTTACTATTGATGCTACGCACACGCGGATCAACCTAAACACACTCAACTGGTAACGGCCAATTGAACCATTCAGGCTGTCTTTTAAGACCTAGCCCTAGCTAAACTTTGCCGTAAAAAATGTCAAAAGGAGAATGAACATGATCTTTAACTCAAAGCACAAGTTTGGTGCGATCACTTTATTACTCGCAACTGCTGTTGCCTTGCAAGGTTGTGATCCTAAAACAGCCACAGCTAATATATCTACACAAGCAGATTATGAGCCTATAGCGATTCAGCATCATTTAGGCACAACTGACATCCAACAAATGCCACAAACTGTTGCCGCATTGGATATGAATGAAGTGGACTTCCTAGATCAATTGAACATTCCTGTTGCGGGCATGCCAAAAGATTTTGTGCCACATTTCCTAGCCAAATATAAAACAGCACCGAATATTCAAGATACTGGTGCAATTGTACAACCCAATATGGAAAAGGTTTATGCAACGCACCCTGACTTAATTCTAATCACTTCTCTACAAGCGAATCACTACAAAGAGTTGAGCCAAATCGCGCCAACCATTCATTTTGATGTGGATTATAAAGATAGCCAATCTCAACACATCGAAGTGATCAAAAAACATCTCATGGATTTAGGCAAAATTTTCAAAAAGGAAGATGTAGCGCAACAGAAAGTTGACGAGATCAATGAAAAAGTTAAAGAAACTTTAAATATCACACAAAATCGCCCTGAAAGAGCACTCATCGTTTTACATAACAATGGTTCATACAGTTCATTTGGCTTGAAATCTCGCTATGGTTTTGTGTTCAATGATTTGGGTGTCAAACCTGCAAGCCCTGAAATTGACACAGCATTGCANAAGAAACTTTAAATATCACACAAAATCGCCCTGAAAGAGCACTCATCGTTTTACATAACAATGGTTCATACAGTTCATTTGGCTTGAAATCTCGCTATGGTTTTGTGTTCAATGATTTGGGTGTCAAACCTGCAAGCCCTGAAATTGACACAGCATTGCATGGCCAACCAATCTCTAGCGAATTTATCCTCAAAACGAATCCTGACATTATCTACATTGTGGATCGTACTGCTGTAATGGAAAGTCGACCAACCATCAATGCAGAAAGCTTGAGTAATCCTCTCTTAAAAGAAACCAATGCTTGGAAGAATGGCAAAGTGATTTTTGCCGATGCTGAAGCTTGGTATGTCACAGCAGCAAGCCCTACTTCCCTCAAATTAATCATCGACGATGTTCTCAAAGGCTATCGTGACTAAATCACACAAGGAAATCAATATGCAAATCCCCTATCATCAAAAATCATTGGTTCTAACAGGCTTAACATTCAGCTTGCTTGTGAGTATCACCCCCACATTGGCAGAAGAGAAAACAACAGAAGAAGCAGACAACATTGTCACATTGGCTGGCGTTGAAGTTTATGGTGGCTTAGCGTCCGCAAGCACGCCTTATTCAGGCGGACAAGTGACAACAGGTAGCCGAATCGGTTTATTGGGCAATAAAGACTTTATGGAAACGCCCTTCAATAGCATCAGCTATACAGAAAAATTCATGGAGGATCAGCAAGTTTCAGATATTCAGCAAGTGATTGCTAAAACTGACTCAACAGTATTTTCCAGTGGAATTCCTGGTGAAAGCAACGAAGGCTATTCTATTCGTGGATTCAGCTCAGCTTCTGGCGATGTGACATTGAATGGCTTACCTGGCGTTGCAGGTTATTATCGTAACCTACCTGAAATGTTTGAACGTGTAGAAGTATTGAAAGGCCCTTCTGCATTATTGAATGGCATGCCACCCAAAGGTTCTGTCGGTGGCTCAGTCAACTTAGTGACAAAACGCGCAGGCGATGATCCTTTAACACGCATCACGGCAAATTATATGTCTAAATCTCATTTTGGTGGGCACATCGATTTAGGTCGCCGTTTTGGTCAAGATAAACAATTTGGTGTTCGTTTCAATGGCGTTTATAAAGATGGTGAAACTACCGTTAAAAACCAAGATAAAAAAGCTTCTTTAGGTTCATTAGGCTTAGATTTCCGTGGAGAGCATATTCGTTTATCTGCGGATGTCTATCATAGTAAAGATCGTGTGGATGGTTTAACACGCGGAATCAGTTTAGCACCCGGTGTAGCTGTGCCAAAGCCACCGAAAAAAGGTAACTTATCTTGGAATCCACCATGGGCATTTTATGAGACAACAGATAAAGGCATGATGCTCCGTGCTGAGTTGGATTTAACAGATCAGTTAATGGTTTATGCAACAGGCGGCATTAGCAAAACTGATTTCAATAGCCACATGGCAGCACCTTTAGTCTTTAATTCTGCGGGTGATTTCCGCACGAACTTCAGCGGTGTATCTGATAGCTGGACGCGTAAATCTATGGAATTGGGATTACAGGGTAAAGCAAGTACGGGTTCAATTAATCATCAGTTTGCCATTAACTTCACTCATTACAATGAAGATTATCGTTTAAATGGCTATAGAAGCCTTGGATCTAGCGGTGATTGGGTTAGCAATATTTATAACCCTGTTTGGGGACTAAAACTTCCTCAACCATCGCCAATTCCTGCCATCAGCAAAACTAAAATGCGTTTAACAAGCTTTGGCATCGCAGATACTTTGTCAGCTTTTGATGACAAAGTGCAATTAACATTGGGGATTCGCCACCAACAAGTGATGAATGAAAGCTTCAATGCTATGACAGGCGCGCGCATGGGTGAACGCTACAAAGAAAGTGCAATAACGCCAGCTGCTGCTTTGATTTTTCAAGCAACTGATAAAATTGCATTCTATGCAAACTATACTGAAGGCTTGAATCAAGGCTCTATTGCACCTGCAACAGCCGCTAATGCAGGTGAAGTTTTTGCACCGTATAAAACGAAGCAGAAAGAATTGGGCATTAAATTCGACTTTGGTGATTTTGCACAAACGATCAGCTTATACGAAATCAAACGCCCAAGCAGTTACACAGATCCATCCACTAATATTTTCTCATTTGGTGGCGAACAACGTAATCGCGGTGTGGAATGGAGCTTCTTTGGATCACCATTAGAAGGCGTACGTTTAATGGGCGGTGTTGCTTATTCTGATCCAAAAATCACGAAAACAGCGAATCCTGCTAACAAAGGTAAATTAGCAACTGGCTTACCAAAATGGCAAGGGAAATTGGGTGCAGAATGGGATATTCCACAGTTGCAGGGTATGACTTTGACAGCGAATGTTACAATGATGTCCAAGCAATACATCAATGCGGATAACTCATTGTCTATTCCTGGTCATACTGTATTTGACTTAGGTGCACGATACACAAGCAAAGTTGCCGGCAATCCTATCACTGTTCGTGCTGCTGTAACAAATGTGGGCAATAAAGCTTATTGGTCAAAAGCTAATTTCACAAATTTAGGTATGGGCGCACCGCGCACATTTAACTTATCTGTTACGATGGATTTTTAGGTTAGATTAAATTCATACAATGTAAATGGTAGGGCAAATCACAATAGCTCTACCATAATTTTATTCAAAGGAACCTTCATATTTAGAACATGAAAGTTCCCATGGTTTATTTCTTTTACCATCGACAGCTTTCATAATACCTTCAAGTCTCAATTTCTGAGCTGCCCATCGTAGATCATATTGCCATGTATACAATACATCGCCAGAATTCTCCAAATCTTTTCTATATTTTTCCCATATATACCTAGCAACATCTTTTGGCCAAGCCTTTCCATCAGTTGCTTCTAATGCTTCAATTATCCATGGTTTCATAGCTTCAAGTGTAATCATACATATCTCACTTTATTCCAAAAACTATAATACAATTCATCTTTCACTTTCATAATCACTCTTATAAAGCAATATCAAAAATATTCTAATACTTTATAACTATCCTACGATATCCCAATATCTTTCCAAAGATCTCCATTCTTCCTGTATAAAAAGCTTATTCACCATAGAATGGTTTTTATCTCAACATGATAAACCTAAAACATCATAATAAACCAAACGATTTTCAGCACGAATGATGACAGGTAAATAGTCTACTTGCATTAGGATCAAATTACTCAATAAATGTCCTATACAGCTACTACCATCACTGAATGGATAGATCTTCACAAATTTATTATGGAACATAGCTGCACGAATCACAGGGTGATATTAGTTAAATTCTTCACCATTAAACCATTGAATCAATTCTACCATAGCAATATATAAGATTGGTATGGCACCCTAAAACCAAGCACTTTTTATAAGGTCAGAGCATTTTTGTATTCCATAGAAGCCTGGTGCCTATTTTTTACTCCGTAAACTTTGAATATCAAATACCTGTAAACAATCATCGAGTAATTGATTATCAAATTATTTGCCTTTATTAGAATAAAAAATATCGATCTCAAAAAGATTCATCAGACTTTAGCTAATAGCTGTCATAACAAACTCAACATTCTTATTTGTACCAACACTGTGACTGACAATGGTTCATATAGATGAGTCCAAACATGACACAAATATGATGCCATTTCCCATAGTAATCCCCCTATTAATAATTAAAATTCTATTTTTTATTTTGATAAGATGACATATTGCTAGAAAAAGGAGAGAATCTATGACTGTAGGTTATGTGTATATTTTGGTCAACTCGAGCATGCCTGGATTGATTAAGATCGGTCGAACACTACGTGACTCCCGCGTGCGGGCACGAGAACTCTCCTCAACAGGCGTACCTACATCATTCCAAGTAGCCTTCGAACTGTTTACAGAACATCATGAAGATTTAGAATCGAAAATGCATTATGAGTTGAAAGATTATCGCGTTAATCCTGTGCGTGAGTTTTTTCGCTATCCACTTGATAAAGCTATTGCACTTCTAATCAAATTATCTAAACCAAGTCAAAATCATACAGAACAGTATATGGCTGAAGATATAACGCAACGACTTCAAGAAAAATACCCTACATACATATGTCCTAAGATTGTTGCAGTTAGAATCATTCAAATACCGGAGCGTGTCTGGTTAGAAATTACAACGGAAAAAGAAATTGCCGGATATCTCGTAGATCAAACAATTCAACGTACAGATTTAACCTTCATTACAAATTCAGATGAGATTTTTTTTCGACCAGAAGATGATATCCGCTTGAATGCCGATAAACTGGTGAATAATTACGATGTATATTCCATTGTGATGACTACTGATCTTTTTCATGATGAGGCGTGTCAACACATAGCACGTATACATAAACATTTATTTGAATGATAATAATTCAATTAGCTATATAGCAAAGCAGACCGCTTCTTATGCAGTATATTTTTATTAACCATTTCGGTGGACAGAAAAGTGGACAGACATAAAAAAGCTAATTCAAGCGATTGAAATAGCGTGATTTTTTACTAGATATTTGGTGGAGGCGGGGGGTATTACACTGTCACAAAACGATCAATAATTGCATTATGCATTGTTTATCAAAACATACTAAATTAGCCTAAAACATGAAAATGTACGTGATTGGATCTTTTGTGGTATAAGCTATTTGTATATTATAAAAAAGAACATAACTAACCTTTAAAATTGAATTAAAAAAATACATATATTAATGAAAATATAATCATTAAAGAAAGTAATATTGCCATATAGTTTTTTTCTGTTCTTGATAACGAAATCGTATTATTTATAGAATTTTCTTTAACAGCCCACAGATAAACAGGGATTCCTAGAGAAAGAATTAAAGGAACCATCAAAACATTTTTGATCCCACTTGCATAAATCATAAAGCAACAAAAAATAATTCCAATTACAGAGCTAAGCATTGCAAATATTTTTCCTTTTTTTGCATATTGCTCATAACTATTATTTAGACATATTTTAAATAAAAATGCTGTTGAACCAATATATGCAGGTAAAACAGTTACGGCAGAAATATCAAGCATAGTTCTCCATGCATTATTTGAAAAATAAACTAAAAAGACAACTAATTGCATAATTATACTACTAGACCAAAGTGATGCTGAAGCAGCTCCTTTATAATTTCTCTTTTGAAAAAATTTTGGAAAAGTACCATTTTGGGATGCCACCATAGGAATTTCAGCACAAAGCATTGTCCAAGCAAGCCAACCAACAAGCACAGATATTAAAACACCTATATTCATAATATCTTTACCTAAATCTCCAACTGCTATTCCTAAAACACCCGCTGTTGATGGGGTAGGTATTTGGCTCAATTCATGTTGTGACATAATTCCAAACGGTAAAATGGATATTAATATACAAATAAAAAGAGATATAACAAAGCCAATCATTGTTGCCTTACCGATATCTTTTTTATTTTTTGCCCTATCAGAAAGAGCAACAGCTCCTTCTATACCAATAAAGCTCCACAACACAACACTCATGGGGGCGATAATTTGCTCTATTATTGATCCTAGCGGTTTAACATTATCAATCTTTTCAACACCCCAAATATTACTAAATAATTGATGTTTAGTTATAAAATACCCAACACATACAACAAAAATAATGAGAGGAATTAATTTACCAATAGTTCCAATTGTATTTAAAATACTTGCATTTTTAGTACCAGATAAAACAAGAAAATTAAATCCCCAAATTAATATGGAAGCGCAAATGATTGAAGTAATGTTATTCCCACCTGTAAAATTTCCAGGGAAAAAATAATTCAAAGAATCCATAACCATTACAGCAAAAGCAACATTGCCAAATATTGTCATTAGCCAATAGCCCCAAGCGACAATAAACCCAATAAATGCACCAAATCCTTCGCGTGAATACATATAAACACCTGATTGTAAATCGGGTCTAATATCAGATAAAATCCTAAATGTATTAGCTATAAAGAACATTCCAAAACCCCCAATAAGCCATGCTAAAATTACAGGGCCTAGTGCTGATTGAAGCGCCATACTTTTAGGTAAGCTATCTACCCCGCCACCAATCATAGAACTAACAACAATAGCAATTAATGCAATCAATCCTAGTTTTTGAGCGTTATCTTTATTGCTACTCATAAAAAATTTATTCCTTATTATCAAGTCACCCTATTTTATATTAAGAAAATAGGGTGACCATTATCATGTATGATGCATCACACTATAGTGTTACAACTCCATTCATAAAAAGTATGATAATTAAAATATCTACCGCAATTAAAACACCTAAGTAAATATATTCAAACTTTTCAAAGATAGGACCATTATCTTTTTTTTCTTTTTGTGCCCAAATGAATACTGGTAGACCAATAGTTAAAAGCAATGGGATTAACATCACATATTGTATTTCACTTGCATATAAGATAAATAAACAGAATAATGCACCAAGAATCCCACCAATAACAGCCAGTGTTTTACCAGTTTTAGCATATTTACTGTATTCATTTGTCAAACATAACTTAGAAATGTAGAGCGTAGTCGTAATATATGCAGGCACTACCATCAATGCACTAATGTTATACATTGTGTTCCATGCATTATTAGAGAAATATACCAACAACATTGCCGCTTGCATTACAGCACTACTAATCCAAAGCGAAACGCTCGCTGATTGATTCTTATTAGTTTTAGCAAATGCTTTTGGAAATGCACCTTTTTCCCCTGCAACCATTGGAATTTCAGCACACACCATCGTCCAAGCTAACCAACCAGCAAGAACAGAGATGATCAAACCAACGCTCATTAACCAATTACCCCATTCACCCACAACTTTTTGTAAAACACCTGCTGTTGAAGGGTTTGCAACTGCTGCTAGCTCAGTTTGAGTCATCGCACCAAAAGGCAATACTGAAAGCAAAATATAGATCACTAATGCAACGATGAATCCTAGCAATGTTGCTTTACCAACATCTTTTTTATTCTTAGCACGACCCGAAAGTACAACAGCGCCTTCAACACCAATGAATGCCCAAAGTGTTACAGTCATAGGTGATAAAATTTGTGACAATAAAGACACTGGTTCTGACTTCGTACCTACTTCTGTCACGATCTGTGGATCCATACCCCAAAAGTTACTAAATAACTGTGAATAATCAATCAGCACACCCAAAATTAGTACAAATAATACAAGAGGGACCAATTTAGCAATCGTGCCTAATGTATTAATGAATCCTGCAACTTTTGTTCCTGATAGAACGAGGAAATTGTAACCCCAGATTAAAATAGAACCACAAATGATTGAATTTAAATTGTTACCATTCGTAAATACGCCAGGGAAAAACTCATCGAATGCATCCATTAAAATAACAGCAAATGCAACATTCCCGAATGCTGTCATTAACCAGTAACCCCATGCAACATTAAAGCCTATGAAAGAGCCAAAGCCTTCTTGTGCATACATGTAAACACCAGCTTGTAAATCTGGTCGTATATCAGAAAGAATACGAAACGAGTTAGCAATAAAATAAATCCCTATTCCTGCAATCACCCATGCAATAAGAACAGGGCCCACAGCAGAACTTGCAGCAGTATTTTGTGGCAAACTAAAAACACCACCACCTAGCATTGAACCGACAACAATAGCTATTAAGGCGAGAAGACCAAGCTTAGCTCCACGACTATCTGCAGATACTTGACCACTAGTAGTTTGATTTTGAGTGCTCATATAATTGACCTTTCTTTAAAATTATAATTAACAGATAGATATCAACCACATTCATCATGCTTTTATAATCGCTATTTCCAAAAAGAAACAGCGATTAATATTATTGAATTACCTAATCGTATTTAGACAGGTTTTTAACATATAAATTAATATATTAAACAACATCAATCCATTTACCAATTTGTGCACCAATATTGATCGTAATACCACCGACACTTGCACTACCTTCAGGTAGAATTGGTTCTTTAGGAATCAAGTTACCTTCTGCATCGATGAAAATGAGCTTTTTGTTTGGTATTTTTTGGTAAATCATCACAAAAGAAGATCCACCATAATTAAATGCCCCCATCTCTTCGCCTTTCAGAACAGACGCACTTTTTTTCATTTTTTCATCAAATGAAATGGTTGAAACCTCACCCATTCCTAATGGTAAACAACAAACATAACCGTAATCTTCAGTTTTAAATACAATTAAACCACGAGCATTAACTTGGATTGAGTATGGCAATGATGCTGTTGTTGCACCTGCAAAATCAGGAATTACCACTTTGTTAAAATAATCACCTGGAATAACAATTGGGTCGAATAATACGTCACCATTAACAGGCACCCACCATCTATGGAAGTTATAAGGGTTTAGGTACGTTTGGAAAATGGTTCCGCCTTTAAACATATTCACAAGATCGTATTGATCAATCAAAGTTTGCTGCTCTTTATCTGAAGAGCTCAAGATATCTGATATCGAATAACGCATATCTTTAAACCAAAATACATCAGTCTCCAATACATTGTCTTGCCATCTGAACACTGAACCATCATTCGGAGAAATAACAGTTTGGTTTGATTCTGGGACAGCAATTGGTCGTTGCTTTGCTTTATCTTTAAATTGTCGAGTGAAAAATGAGTTCCAAGATTTCCAGTATGGCAATGTTTCTGAATCTTTCGCCCAATCATCAAATTGATACTGAGCTTTCGCTTTATCTGATAACCATTGCTCGCCTTCTTTACCAAATAACTCTGTACCTGATTCTGGATGATCTAAGAATAAAAACCATTCATGTAGAATTTCTTTCATAACTTCGTTAAACATTGGCAAACTGAAAAGTGCAACCCCACTTAAAGTTGGATCCAAACCAACAACCCAAGCTGAATAAGGCAAACCAACCAATTCATTATCTACAAACTGAGGCGCTTGTTTTAAAATGGTATTAAAGCCATGTAAAAACGTTTCCGTATCTTTAATTCTAGGGATCATAATATGATCAGGATTATCTTGTCCCTTTTCACAAGCTTCAACTAGATTTTTATTTTTATTACAAGCATCTTCTACGAGATACTTGATAACAGGATTACCTTCAATAAAATCTGCTAATTTTTGAACACTTGGTGCATATTCTTTTCGTTCTGCACTATGTATTTTTTCATGAAAGGCTGCTAATACTTTGCTGGAGCGTGTCATCCATCCACTTTGTACTTCATGCGGACAACCATTCAGTAACTCTTGTTTCTTATCCATTTGGTACCCCTACTTATTAAATATAATGTCAATAATATTAATTGAGTAATGTCACATAAGCATGAAACAGAATAATTCTATTGTCTAAAAATTGAATTCCAATAAGAAAAAAGCAAACAATGTGTCTTGTAATGTAATAACCAATATAATCAAAGAAACATCACCAATTATAATTTAGATATCACGAGTCCTTTATCTTGAGTAGAATAGCTTTATTAAAAACTCCTTCTTGGTTTTGGATAATATATTAAGATTATCACTCCCATTAAATTAATGGAATACGTTAGTATTAAAAAATAACACAGCATTCATCGGAAATATCTTATATCCTATTTTATCGTATGTTGTGTATAAATTAACTGATCTAACTCTGTGTATCCCTGTGCTTTTGCTGCATTTATATAATCTTCAATAATTGCAGGGTCAATATGTGGTTTTTTTGCTAATATCCATAGGTATTCTCGATTAGGGTCACCCACCAAAGAGACTTGATAATCAGGATCTATTTTAAGCACCCAATAATCACCTTTTGTAAATGGAATCCATCGAATGTATGTTGGTAAAAATGATACTTTTAACTTGCTGCCAATTGAATTTTCTGTAGTAGCAAAACCATCAGCAGTATCAACCTTATTACCTTTTTTGGTGCATGAATTTAAAACTGCTATGCCGTCTTCTTGCTGGCTGTAAATCGCGCTAATATCAGAGACACATTGCTTTTGAAAAAAGTTGGGTAATCTAGCAATCTCATACCATTTACCTAAATATTTTGTGGTATCAAAGTCGGTGACAGCTTTAACTTCATTAGCAACTGCAAATGAAAATAATAACGGTAATGCGGTTATGATTGATATCGCTTTCATCAAAAATCCTCGTTTAATCGGCTAAAAGATTATAGTTTATATTATAATTATCTAATTTTTTAGTATAGCTAAGAGGTATTATGCGATCTTTAATGTGGTTTCGATCTGATTTGCGAATTCATGATAATGAAGCTTTGTACAAAGCTACACAGAATCAGCAAACTATTGCACTTTTTATAGTTTCTCATAAAGAATGGGAAAAACATCATGATGCTAAATTAAAATTAGCTTTTATGTGGAGAAACTTGCAAATACTTCAAAAATCTCTAGAGAGTAAAAATATACCATTAAAGATAATAGAGGTTGAATATTGGAGTGAAACCCCTGAGCTAATTAATCAATTCATGATAGATCATCAAATTTCATCACTATATTTTAATCATGAAGTGGGGATCAATGAGATTGAAAGAGATCGAGCTATTTATAGAAAATTAAAAAAAAATAATTTTAATGTTTATCACTATCATGACAAGACGTTAGTTAAATTAGGGTCTATACTCAATGGTGAAAATCAGCCTTATAAGGTTTTCACTGCTTTTAAGAAGCGATTAATAGAAGTTCTAGAACATCAGTCATTTGAAAATTATAGCGATATCCCTATTCAAGATACAACAGAACTTATAAGCGATGATATTGCTATTAATCCTTATCAGACATTGGATGATTTAACTTATAAAGCAGGTGAAGATGCTGCCTTTGAGATTTTTCAAGGCTTCTTAAAAGAAGAGATATTTAATTATCATAATCATAGAGATATTCCTATAATTAATGGTACAAGTAGATTATCGGCTTATCTTGCTCTTGGCATTGTTTCTGTAAAAGCATTGTTAAGAGAAGCTTTGGTTTTAAATGAAGGTAGTCTTAGGGGCGGTAATGAAGGAATTTTGACTTGGATTAATGAGCTTTTTTGGAGAGAATTTTATTATCATATTATGTGGAATTTTCCTAAGGTTTCTAAAAATAGAGCATTTCAGGAAAAAACAGAAAAGATTCAGTGGCTAGATAATGAAGTAGACTTTGAAGCTTGGAAAAATGGTGCAACAGGGGTTCCAATTGTTGATGCATTTATGAGGCAATTAAAGGAAACTGGCTGGATGCATAATCGTGGGCGAATGATTACAGCTATGTTTCTAACAAAGAATTTATTAATTGATTGGCGTAAAGGTGAGGCTTGGTTTATGCAAAATCTAATTGATGGTGATTTTGCTGCTAATAATGGTGGATGGCAATGGTCAGCTTCTACAGGAACAGATGCTGTACCATATTTTAGAGTTTTTAATCCTATTACCCAGGCTGAAAGATTTGATCCAGATGGAGATTTTATTCGTCAATGGTGCCCTGAATTATCACATTTAGATAGTAAACAGATTCATAAAGTACAAAAAAATGCTATTGTCGATCTAAAAAGTAGCCGGATAAGGGCAATAGAAACTTTTAAAAACTTGTCTTGATTTTGTTGTATACATGAACGTGGATTATTTTATAAGCAAGAACGCAACGTACTACTGTATATTAATTGACCAATATGTAAAAATGCTTTATAAGTTAATAGCTAGGAAATTAGTCACTCTTAGNTGTCTTGATTTTGTTGTATACATGAACGTGGATTATTTTATAAGCAAGAACGCAACGTACTACTGTATATTAATTGACCAATATGTAAAAATGCTTTATAAGTTAATAGCTAGGAAATTAGTCACTCTTAGTGTCAACGTATAGAAGGGCTTGCCCTGCCAAGAACTCTCTCATGTTTCCCAACGGCAGGGCTTTTTTTTGTATTAAGCTCTTTTCAAAGATTCTTTAAGATGTTTAATATTAGCTTCAATCTTTTCTACTTTTTGTTGAAACTCACTTTCATCAATATTAAAGTCATGTTTACATGTAGTACATGAAACAGTGAGGTTACTTCTAAGCCTGCTAATTGCTTCAGTAATTATTCTGGCGCATTTAGGGCATTTGGCATTAATGAGATGAGCTTCTAAATTTAAGTTATGCATGACACCCTCCTTTTGGTGTAGTTTTTCGGTAGATTATCATGCTTATAGGAAGGTTAATATATATATTAAATGATCACATGGTAAATTTTTATATATATGCCATATAATATTTATATAGGTAAATTTTCCCAGAGAGGCTTTATGAAAAAATTAATATTTATTGTAGTTGTTTCAGGAATTTTTAGCATTCCAAGTTTTGCTGATGATAATTATGGATGTGAAAAGAAATTACAAGCTCTAGAAAAACAATTAGAATATGCAAAACAATACGGTAATTCATATAGAATTTCTGGATTAGAACGTGGCATAAGTAATGTTAAAAAATATTGTGGCGGTGGCTATCCGTTAGATTCAAAAGAAGCCAAAGAATATTATGCAACTAACTCTAAGTTAGAAGTCATGGAAAAAATTGAAGATGCCAAAAAAGATTTAGCTAAAGCAGAATATAAACTTGGTAAGGCTCAAAGAAAAAATGATGTAGAAGATGTGTTTGAGGCTGAATATAAAATTAAAGAAGCACAAGGTCGTATAGAAATGTATGAAAAGTACCTATCTGAGTTTTAAATGTTATGAACATACTAGTGGTTCTTGTAGGTTGTAAAAAGATGTGCATTAATGTGTTTTTTTTATTGTCTAGCCAACAGTTTTCCTATACCCTGCTTTTATAATAATTAGAGCATAGGAAAATTTAATGAATAACAAAGGATTCACATTGATAGAGTTAATGATTGTAGTAGCAATTATAGGTGTTTTATCTATGGTTGCTGCTCCTGCTTATCAAAATCATATTGCTAGAGTTAGATTTGAAGAGATTATAGGATTATTGCATGCTCAAAAAAGTGCAATTGTAGACGAATATGCAACACAAGGATTTTGTAAAGATAGAGTGATTAACCCTAACGAGATAGGCAGTCCGTATGTAGCCTCAATTAGCACAAAGGGCATTTCTAGGCATGCTGGCCAAACAGGTGGAAGTCATGTAAAAGTTGGAAATAAACAATACCCTACTGTATGTACCATTACTGTGGATATGTCACAAAAGGGAAAAGATTACTTCAAACGTGGCAATAAAAATGCTAGTACGTTTTATCTTAATCTTGGTAATGCAGATGGTAGTTTTGTTTGGGGTTGTGCAGCTGAAACCAACTTTTCACGCTTAGTGACTTCAGCTGATTGTCAATTAACTGCATGGTAGAAAGCTAATTATATAAGTTGAGCCCCTTAAGTGGGGCTTTGTGTTGTTAGGCTAAGCTATCTATTTTTTGCATTAAATCGTGGCTGCTGATGTTTATTTTATTGCAACATACACTACAGCCCAATTTTTTGTTAATTTCGATTTTTCTTACTGTTTGAGACGTTGAGTTTTTACACTCAGGGCATTCAAAGCTAATAAGCATTGAATACATGGTTTTGTTAATCATTATTGTGTTACTTCCTTTTATTATGTATTGCTTTTGCAAGTCCAATGTAACACATTGAAAATTAATTGTTCGAAAAATTCAAGAAAATTAAAGAATATTTAATTAGTTGATAAGTGTCATGTATGTTACTGTGTATTCAGTGCGGCATTGTTAACTCCAGTTCATCATGTCGTGCTACCTATCAGTCACAGATAGGTTAGGGCCTAACCCTATTTTTACGTCGTAGTTCCCAAAATCTGCGGCGTATTTTTTAAAATAAAATTTGTACTATATTTAGAATATAATAAAAGCCTCAATTATGAACTGCCTCCATAAACTTGGACAGTTTATAAATTATTAAGCTTCAGACAAGCACATCACCTACCTTTCTAACTAACGATCTAAATTCTTCCCGAATGAATAAGCCATTATGCTTTGAAGGATCTTGCGCTTTACCAATAATATCTAGAGCATCATAATATACTCAAGCGTATATATTAATTAAGAGATCTGTAGTCAATAAAGAAGGCGCGGCGTACTCCATAAAATTAATATATTAAATTGATATACAAAGAAATAATTCATAATATAATTAAATTTTACTTCTATTTTTACTTCCATTTTTTTGTGCAAAATTATTGCGTGCGTTTCCCGTTGAGTCCACTGCATTCACGTCCAAAAACAGCTGTTCAAAAACTAATACTTTCTACTCATAAGCTTCACCCTTGCTTGAATTAATAAATGCGATAAGCTTTTCGGGTTTTCCTAGTTCTTTAAATTCATACTGTGCTGTTAAGCACTTTTCAGCCAATATCTTGAAACTTGAGCCTTCAAACTTCGAATGAAGCTCATTCAGATAAAAGCCTGCAATGCCTGCAGTTGCCAACCAATGATTAGCCTCACGATAAAGATTGCGATTCTTTTCTCGAAACGACCAGGCACAACCACATTTAAGACAAGCATAAAAAGTCTTATCTGGGTTCTTATTGCCAAAAATTGGATGATGCAACCCCTCTTCTTCGGGAATCATGAAGTTATCAAAAGAGAGTGAGGCAAGTTCTAAACATTCATGACACTGAACCATCCCAACTCGCTTATCAGACAACTCCATTTCACGTTCAATGGTTGAGAATTTCTTGATTGTTGGTGTTCCACCAATAATAAACTTTACTTGACCAAGGCTTATTTTGAATGATTTAGCACGTTCCTTACCTAATGCGATCGAATCACCATGACCACCCAAGTTTTGATTACAGTCATCAGGCTCTTCAATAATAATGATTGGAATAGGAGAGGATTTAACACTTGATGCTTAGTTGGAACCAACCGCTTTGAAAAATCCACCCTCAAACTCTTTATGACCCCATGTATTGGATTTTGATTTAAGATTGATTTTCTCACTAAGAATCGGAGTTGCTTCAATCATTGGTACTAACTTTTCACGATTCCAATCTTTAGCAGCACCTTCTTTTGGAAAAATGATTAGCATCGGCGATGGTTCGTGAGTAATTCTCATACCAATATAATTACCACTAATACCCGTTGTCCACGCTACCTGTGCCGACTTTTGGCAGCAGACTTCGTGTGTTTTTCGATCATCTAATGACTCATGTGGATTTCCTTTCCAGGTCAAGTAGGGAATCTGTGAACAATCATACTTACCTTGGGTTGCCCCTTCAGTTGGGTGAAAGTAGTGATATTTATTGGCCCATTCTGTTGTGCCAATTCGTTCAGGCGGTAATATTGCCCTAAATATCGCTAGAATCAACTCCCTCTGATTCGCCTGTAAGATTTCCGATGTTGTCATAAATTTTTGTTAATTCATCATCAAATAGATTTTGGATTTCAAGAGGGTCAATATCTAATTCAAAATCATCTACTAGTATGTTCGGTATTTGATAAAGGGCTTCTCTGAAATTTTTCATCGTTGTAAAAAGAGCCACAATAAAATCATTTTTATTGATGAGAGTTTTTTCCATATGCTCTCTTTCCATACGAGTAATTTTGTATTTTTCAAATGTTAAAAGATCAAGAGGCTTTGCAAGCTCCTCGTCAAAAGTTCTAGCATCAACTTCCCTTTTTATGTGCCAAGCAATGACGTCGGATAAATCGAAAATATATTTATTTCCTGCACCTAATCCGCCACGCTTATGTACAGGCATTCCATGCTTTGTCACCCATTCTTGGATAATAGTTTTCGAGTTACTTTGAATATTTTCTCAAGATCCTGAGTAAGTAACTTTCATAAGCACTTTCCCTAAAGAAAGGTAAGTGAGGTTTCAATCCAAATATACACAGAGACTGCGAGTCCACGTCCCCCGCATGGTTACTGGTTTGGGGAGTACCTTTTAAGTTTTTCAACATACCATCTCCATTATTTACTTAATTGTTGTTTAATCTCACCATTGTCACGTTCTAATGTTCCAACTCTTTTGGACAACTCCTTAACTTCGTCTTGAAGTGAACGCTGAGCCATCTCATATGATTCAAGCTTTACCACCACAACAGCAACTTGCTTTGACACAGCAACTATCTCACGCTGTGTTTCTTCTTGTCGTCTATTTGTATCTGCCTGTGAATTCAGGACAATCCCAGCCAAGATACTTGCCATGGCTGTAAACGCCCAAAATTGATATTTTTCAAATGTGTTTTTTAAATGATCTGCCATATATTTATCTGTTTCAATAAGTGTAAAGATTTATCATAATCAACCAAATACTAGGAGATAAATATGACGGTTAAATTAACTATTGCGATTACTATCTCAGCAATCATTTCGGTACTTGCTGCTGCTAATCTGTTCTTGGAACTGTACTTTTTGGGAAGCCCATTAAGAGAACTATCTAATCAAGCATGGTGTGAGCACACTGAGCGTTTGATATATGCATTTATTTCCATATTCTTTGCAGTGTTATCGTTTGGTTTGTTTATCACTAGAAGAGAGCTTTAACTTTCGATAATCTATACAATCCTGAAGCTTCACATAGATTGGATACAATCTTTTCATTATCTCAGCACTTGTATCACTAGGCAGTTTTACTGGTTCAGACCATCCAGCACAGTTGATTGCTTTGTACTCAATCTTCGACCCATCCGTTTTGCTTGAACACGCCTGCAACAGCATCATCAGACATATTAGAAGCATTCCCTTTATTAACGATTGTTTTGTCATTTTCCTCATTAATAAATTCCTGTGTTTTGATTTGTTGATCTTTGGATTTAAGCAGCTGTTCTTGTTGCTCAATCTTTCGATTCTTTCGCTGAATTACAAGCATAAAAAAGGCGCTTAATGCGCCTAGTATTGTTAATGCTATTGTTTTAACTTTACTCATTTTTTCACCCAAGGTATTTTGGCTTGAAACTCTAACTATAAAGTAGACCTGCATGAAGATGGAATCCATTTCAACTGAATGTTGTCGTTATCATACGCAAAACATTTCCATTTGATAGATCCATATAAAGATATATCTAAAGATGGATCCACATCAGGAATCAATACCAAACCATTATCATAATCATTACTATTAACAGGGGGTGCTGCTACATGACCTGTAACTTTTTGATTATAATAAATAATAATTGAAGATGTTGATGGTCCTCCAATTGCATTAGCATTTGCAACACCAATACCAGCAACAGCTTGCCCTGTTATATTATCAACACTTGGCAAACCTGCCGCGACATTCGATAATGGCCATACTCCTTGAGTTGAGAAAGTCTCTGTTATCGCCATTTTTGCTGCACTAGAAAGCGCTAGGCCCTCCGCAACATAAGTTCTTTTTGTATAATCTTGGTAGGCTGGCAATGCAAACATAGATAATATGCCTATAATTGCGACAACGATCATTAATTCTATTAATGTAAAACCTCTATTTTTCATTAGAATAACCTATATATATTATAAATAAAATATGTTTGCTGATCAATAAAAACTATAACGACTTATCTTTTTTATAGACACAAAACCTTTACTCGTTGCTGTCAATGTCTCCATGCCTGCCACCGCAATAGCTAGCTCACCAGTCACTGATCTATCCAAGAACAACGACACGAAAAGACTAATACACAACGTAATAGCACTCATCATCTGCATAGTGTTGGTTGTGCTCAATCGCCCACTGTCATTTGTAAATAGTTCATTAATGTTCATATTTTTCTCAATAAAAAACCCCAATTTAAATATCGGGGTTTTTACATTTATTTTTTTAAAATCATAATACTTTTATTTTGTTAGATTAGTCATTCTTCATACGCAGGAACTAAATAGCTAGAAAGATTTTGTAAAAGTTTTTCAGTGCATTTGTTAATAGCTATTTCTCTATATTCTGCAACTTTTTGGTAATCATTCGCCTTCCAATCATTCAGATCAAGCGGCTTGCTTTGATATATGCAAACAGTCTCAGCTTTTTCATATTTTATTTGATTGTTGAGAATTTTTTGCCTTAATACTCTGACCATCTTTACACCAAAATTAAGATTATAACCATCTTTAATTTTAGCATCAGAAGCATCATAAACTAATGACCAATGAGGTTTTATCGGTCTTATATAAATAGGTCTGAAATATTTTCTCTCAGTAATTTCATCGTTATTATTTTTAAGTGCATACTCATCGATATATTTTTTTATATTCTTTTGTATTTCATATATTGGATTCTTTCCTATCTCTTGATTTTTTAAATCTTTTATCTCATTGCCTACTAAATCATGCTTATCAAAACCACTTGCTGAGCCTGATAAAACTAATTCAAACGCCTTCAGAGCCACTCCTACTCCAGTATCTGATCGATTAACGATACTTAAACTCTTGAAAATAATCAGAGCCACTTATTTCAATCTCGTTACCAACATATTTGGTTGTTTTGTCTATTACAGGAGGAGTTGTAGAACATGCCGATACAAACAAAAGGCAAAAATAAATACTAATGTGTTTTATTGAGAACATAAAAATAACCCTATAATAATATTATAAAAAC